>CANNGL010000002.1:840000-983738 GCA_947504205.1 uncultured Litoreibacter sp.
GGAATCGGCGATAGCGATAGGCCAAAAGCACCAAAACCACGCCGAGATAGATCAAAGCTTCGGCCTCCCAGACCTTCTGGACCATTACATTATGGATCACTGCCAGCAGGACTGCCGGGTAGGTCAGGATATGGAGCTTCTGCCAACCAGCAGCCCCAAGCTTTTTGATGGACCAGTCATTCGATGTCACCGCCAGTGGGATGAGAAGCACAAAGCCCACCATTCCAATCGTGATGTAGGGACGCTTGAGAATGTCCGCCCACATCTGGCCCCACAACAGCGACATATCCAGCACGACCCAAACCAGCAGGTGGAGCAGGACATAGAAGAAGGTGATCAGCCCGAGTGGTCTGCGGAACTTGATCAGGTTTATCCGCATCAGGCGACAGAGTGGCGTGATACATAGAGAAGCGATGAAGACCTGAAGTGCCAGCTCTCCCAGCTCGTGCTCTATCTCTTTGATTGGGTCGACACCCAGTTGCCCGGTCGCACCGGCATAAAACAACGCGACAACCGGGATGACACTGATCAGATACAGCGGCCATTTCGGAATGCGCCGCACGGCACCGTTTATGGTGGATCGATCAATCATCTGGTCAGGCGCAGCACCCTTCTCCGGTTTGAACGGGTGGACAAGGTGTATTGCCATAAGAGCAGTAGACGCAACAATCGCCGGATTTTGGCCTCAGAACGGTTCCGCAACCAGAACAATCATAGAAGAACTGGCAGGCATCGGTCGGCATCGTTTCGGTCTTTGAGTGACCGCAACTCGGGCATGTCAGCCGGGACTCTAGTTTTGCCGCCGTGTCAGCCATAGACCAAACCCTCCAAGCGCCAGAAAGAGAAGAAGAACCGGGATTAGAACAGCATCAGAATAGATCAAACCCGTCAAACCACCCAGTCCGATTGCGCCGAGAACAATTGGGAGAACCGGTGTGAAGCAGCAGATTGCCGCGATCACCGTTCCAACAGCGCCAATCCGGAATAGTGTCTTGCCACCCATCAGTAGTTCTTGCGCAGGTCCATACCTTCGTAAAGGCTCGCAACTTCTTCTTCGTAGCCGTTGAACATCAGCGTCGGGATGCGCTTGGCAAACAAACCGCCACCCAAGCGTCGCTCCGAGGCCTGGCTCCAACGCGGGTGATCCACTTCCGGGTTCACATTACTATAGAAGCCATACTCACGCGCATTGATCATGTTCCAGCTTGTCTCCGGCTGCTTGTCGGTCAACTCGATCTTCACAATGCTCTTGATTGATTTGAAGCCGTATTTCCAAGGCACGACAAGACGCAGGGGCGCGCCGTTCTGATTGGGCATGTCTTTTCCATAGATGCCCGTGGCCACCAGCGTCAGCGGGTGCATCGCCTCATCAAGGCGCAGACCTTCGCGATAGGGCCACGGCACGGTATTCCAGTTCTGGCCGATCATTTCATCAGGTCGAACGAGTGTTTCGAAGTAGACGTATTTCGCTTCGGGCTTCACGCCGACCATGTCCAGAAGATCCGCCAACTCGAACCCGTTCCACGGCACGACCATCGACCACGCTTCGACACAGCGGAAGCGGTAGATACGCTCTTCGATCGTCATCTCTTTCTTGAGATCTTCAAACTCATAGGTGCCCGGCTTTTCAACCAGGCCGCCGATTTCAATCGGCCATGGGTTTGTGGTCAGCGCATGTGCGTTTTCAGCCGGGTCCGTCTTGCCGGTCCCGAACTCGTAGAAGTTGTTGTACGAGGTAATCTGCTCGAACGTATTTGGTTCTTCATCCGTTGAATACTGCGATGCCGCCAAGGCAGGGGACATGATAGACCCCGCGCCCAATGCTGTTGCACCGGCCATGAAGGCCCGACGATTCAGAAAGGCAGTTTCCGGGGTGACATCACCCCATGTGAGATCGGATTTGAAACGGTTGGCCATGAGTGTCCTCGCTTTTGCGCGTTCGTGCTAGCACGTAATCGTTCCAAATCGGAAAACCAAAACGGCCCACCTCACGAAATCGTTCAAATCAAGTGAGCGATGATCGCAACCGCGACTAGTGCTCAGGTCTCTGGCTGGCCTGAATGAAAACGAGACCCGGCGAGCAAAAGCATGGCAGCGCCGGCCGCAACAGCAGATGCCACCAGAATGACCGTGTGGAAATCGTAGACCTGCGCGATGAAGCCCACAGCGGGGCCTGCAAGCAGCCCGCTGATCATAAGGGTATTCCAGTAGATCGCCGTTGCCTGCGCGGGGCGATCGGTTGCGAAGGATTGGATATAGCTGATGCCCAGGCTGGCATAGAACCCGTAATACAGGCCTTCGAGAGCGGCACCGAACACCATCTGCGGGAAGGAGGAAACCGACGCCAGAACAAGAATGGCGATCACCGCAAGCAGAGAGGTTGCAAACAACGACTGACGCAAACCGAAACGCGCAATCAGGAACGGAGTTGCGAAGATGGCGAAAACCTCGACGAAGGTCTTCACACTAAACGCAACGCCCGGGGCATAGCCGGGCAGCCCCACCTCGGTCACATAGAACAAGGGCAATGCGGTGAACGTCAGAGAATGGGCCGAGGACAGGCAGAAGATAAAGACGGCCGCCGCCCATAAGCCGGTTGTGGCCCGCCTTTGATCTGACAGCGGCATCGGCGTTGCTGTGGACTTGGCAGTGATATCTTTGGGCAAGACGCGCCACCACAGGCCCAGCCAGACAAGCGCACCGATCAGACAGAACTTGAAAACCGCGCTCGGGCTGAGAAGGTCGGCAATAATAAAGGTAAGCGCAGGGCCCATCATCCATGCTGTTGAAGATGTTGCGCGCATATAGGCATTGAACCGGCTTCGATCCACGCCTTGCCGCTCGGCCAAAGCGCCGCCGAGACTGAACATTGTCGAGGTTGCGCTGGAGCTCAGTCCAAACCCGACGATGCCGATCGTCAAAACAGTCCAGAGCGCGGGCGCGATCGAAAGCGCCAGCGTTGCGGTCAGGTAGCTTGCAGCAGCAATTCCGACGAGGGGAAAAACACGGCGGCCACTATCGATGCGCTTTGCAAGCTGCCGGTTAACAGTCACCGTCAATCCGACCAGAAGAACGGAGTAGACACTTATGATCCACGGCTCCTGTCCGAGGCCCGTGACCAGAAAGAACGCCATGAAAGGCACGATCATTGCGCTGCAAAGAACGCCTGAGAACAACAGCAACAGAAACGGGAAAAGCGAAGATATCGGATTGCTGGACATCGTGGAGGCCAATCGAAGATTGCTGCGGCACCCTCACATAGTAATGGACCGGTCACAATCGCCTTGGTTCAATGATGCGGTATGATGCTTTCGAAGCTAGCCAGCGCCGCTACCTTGTCAGTTCAGACGACCGTAAAAGGTCAGTCTTGCACTTTCAGACAGTTCCACACCCGCCTCAGTATTATACGCCAGCACCGCGAGCATTCTGGTCGTGTCACTTTCGTTGGGCGACACGCGATGGATGGAGTTGCGTCCGCGGAACAAGACAAGTGTGCCGGGGTCCATCGACAAGACTTTCGGCTCTACCGCCCCATCCAACAGCGCTCTCACGCCGTCGTAGTTCATGTCACCCGCCTCGGCATCGCGGAGACCTTTGATATATTCAAACCGGCTCCCGGCGTCAGGTTTCTGAATAAGGAGCGTGATGGCGAAGGACGAGTTGTCAAAATGCCATCCCAGTTCCTGACCTCGATTGGCATAGTGAATGTTGATCGACGACAGCGGGTCTGCGTAAGGGTGTAATTCCGGCTGACCAGTTACACCTGACACAAACGCCCGAAAGGTCTGGTCGTCGTAGAGCGTGCGAAGCGGCGAGTCTGCGGCCACCAGATCATCACAGATGCACCCCTTCGACGAGACGACCTTGCGATTGGCCGGGTGATCATCCGGAAAGGTGGGATCATGCGGTGTCAGATAAACCGAGTGTGTTTGCGTGCAAAAATACGCCTGATCCTGTCCTGCGCGACTTTCGCTCAAAACCGCGGCAAGCGCTGCCGGGCGAAGAAAGCCCTCAAGCACCAGAACGCCCGTGTCGTCTAAAGTAGAAAGACACGCTGCCCTAAAGGACGGGTCGGTGATCGGATGGGCGTCCAGATCTATAATATCTTCGATAATCATTTTGGTGATCCGCGCCGTTGTCGTGTGTCTGGTACAGGTATTACCGCCAGTCGCTCAGTTTCAAGGTGATCTATTTGCGGCGATGTGGGTGCTCTCAAGCCGGGTAAAGCTGGTCGAGCCCCACAGACCGCCCATTGTCCTGCATGATCCGCACATGTTCGCGGCGCAGCAGGCGCGGCTCGGCGACCCCGACAGAATGCGAGATCGTCTCGACCTCCTTCACGATGTTCTTCGCGTATTTTGCGACCTTCTTATACTTGTCCTCGGGGACAAGACCCTGCTGGAACCGCGGATTATGCGTCGTGATCCCGGTCGGGCAAGTGTTCTTGTTGCATTTCATCGCCTGGATACAGCCGAGAGAGAACATGAACCCGCGAGCTGAAGTAACAAAGTCAGCCCCAGCGGCCAACGCCCACGCCACATCGCCCGGCACCATCAGCTTGCCCGATGCGATCAGACGAATTCGTTCTTTCAAACCGTATTCACGCAACAGCGCGGCCAGCTCAGGCAGGGCTTCGCGGATCGACATGCCAACCAGATCCATCAGCGGCAGGGGGGATGCGCCCGTCCCGCCTTCGCCCCCGTCGATGGTGATAAAGTCCGGCGCAGATTGTGGTCCGCGCTTGTTGATCTCCTCGAAAAGCGGCCGAAATGCATCGGGTGTTCCCATCACCGTTTTGATGCCGACGGGCTTGCCTGTGACCTCCTTGATATGGGCGAGCAATGTCAGCAAGTCGCCGAAATTATCCACTTCCAGATGCCGGTTCGGAGAGATCGAGTCCTGACCCTGCGCAATGCCGCGTATCTCGGCGATCTCGGCGGTGATCTTTGCGCCCGGAAGAATGCCGCCCTTGCCCGGCTTCGCCCCCTGCGCCAGTTTCAACTCGAACATCTTGACCTGTTCGTGGGCTGCAATGGCGCGCAACTTATTGTCGTCCAGCTTTCCGTCTTCTGTTCTGACACCGTACTTGGCCGTCCCGATCTGAAAGACGATGTCTGCGCCGCCTTCCAGATGATAGGGGCTCAAACCACCCTCGCCCGTGTTCATCCAGACGCCAGCCTCCTTGCACCCACGACTAAGGGCCTGCACGGCGGGTTTGGAAATCGCGCCGAAGCTCATTCCTGACAAATTGAAGAAAGACTGGGCGGTAAAGGGTTGGGGGGCACCGGGCCCGATGACCATAGGTGCGGCTGTTGCAAACTGGTTGTCCAACGGTGGAAAGGCGGAATTCACGAAGATTGGTGTCCCGACAACATTCAGATTCCGGGTCGAGCCAAAGGCAACGGTGTTGCCCGCATCGGTGCTTGCCCGCTTCACCCAATCGCGTTGGGCCCGGTTGAACGGCAACTCTTCACGATCCATCGCGAAAAAATATTGCCGGAAAAACTCGCCCAATTCGGTGAACAGATGGCGAAACCGCCCGATGACGGGATAGTTGCGCCGGATCGCATCCTCATGCTGCGAGCGATCAATGACGAAGAAGATCAACGCCACGAGGACCAGGATCCCCAGAACCAGTATGAACGAGAACGCCATCACCTGAATGGCCCAGCCTGCCCAATCGTACATCATGTCTGCTCCCACCTAAGTTGCCTCCTTACTTCCCCAACGCCGTTCAGGATGTAAAGAAAAAGCACCTGACGCCCCCCGATTTTCAACGTTTGAGATAACGAAAAATAAATGATTTGTTAGTTGAAATCCCAGAGCAAGAGCGGCTTAGTCTGCCACCCGATTTCGTCAATGCGACGGACCGGAGCGCTGGCAAGATTTCGCGAATTGTTTTGTTGTTCGATGACCCCATTTCTGAACCACGGCGCATAAGCGTCATCGTTTAAATCTGAGGAGAGACCAACATGTTTCGCAAGACCATCTTCGCCTTTGGCACCATGGCCGCTCTGGCCGCTCCCGCTTACGCAGGCTCATACGGCAAAGACATTGTCGACACCGCCAAAAACGCAGGCAGCTTTGAAACCCTTCTGACCGCAGCAACCGCGGCAGGTCTGGTCGATACGCTGAAAGGTGACGGGCCATTTACAGTATTCGCACCGACCGACGAGGCCTTCGCAGCCTTGCCTGAAGGCACGGTGGAGGACCTTCTGAAACCGGAAAACAAGGAGCAGCTCGCCTCGATCCTGACCTATCACGTGATCCCCGGTGAAGTGATGTCGAGCGATTTGAAAGACGATATGACGGCCGAAACCGTGCAGGGCGAGGAGATCACCATTGATCTCGACAATGGCCCGATGGTGAATGACGCAAATATCGTGACAGCCGACGTGGACGCCTCCAACGGCGTGATCCATGTGATCGACAAAGTGATCATGCCAGCAGGCTAAGCCCTGCACTTCAGTGAAACTTAAACGGGGTAGCGAAAGCTGCCCCGTTTTCCGTTGTGGATCGGGCTTCACGTGCCCCTCACTCAATATCTCCTTAACAAATCACTAATTTCGCCGTACTGTCCGCCCAGCCGCAAAATGCTCTTCAGAAAGTATCAGTGGAAACGAGTGGCCGTCGCATGACCAGGTTTTTCCCAGAGGACACAGCTTTCAAAACACCTGCTCCGTTCCCGGAGGAGGAGTATGAAGACGACCCCATGTCTTATGAAAAACCAAGCCGGTCGCCAGAGGCCGCTGAGGCGCTCTCGCAAAAGCGCGCGCGGTTGATGTCGATCCTCAGACAAACAGGTCGGGTTGAAGCGCCTGCTCCGCAACCCAAGCCAGTTCAGGTTCCTGCGGCACGGAGGACCAATGCGCCTGCCCAACCAGTGGTTCTGGCCCAGTTCTGGGAAGACGGGCCGGATGAATTCACGTTCGACTATGCGCACAAACCTATCCCCAAGGCAGCCGCGGGCTCTGATCTGAGCGTGCTGCAGGCAGAACAGGGAATTGTGCAACTGGAAGATGGCACATTGCTGGTGAAATCCGGAAAGACGTTCGCCGTATCGCGACCTCGATAGTCATAGATAGAAAAAGCCCGCGAGAATGATCTGCGCGGGCTTTTCAGTCTTATTGGATTAGTGAACTACGGCATCCTCAGGCGGTTGCCTGTTTGACGCCGAGACACGGTCGCCGACCAATAGTCCGTCAGCGCCAGCGCTCACCTCAACAGTTGCGCCATCCATCACCTCTCCGGCGAGGATCATCTCGGCCAGAGGATCCTGCAAGGCCCTCTGAATGGCGCGCTTCAATGGACGCGCACCGAAGACAGGATCATAGCCTTCATCCGCCAGCCACTTCAGTGCGCCTTCGTCCAGATCAAGCGTGATCTTGCGGTGAGCCAGACGTTTGGTCAGGCGCCGCAATTGAATGTCGACGATACCGGCCATATCCTCGCGTGCCAGACGATCAAAGATTATCGTCTCGTCCAGACGGTTGAGGAATTCGGGTCGGAAGTGCGCCCGCACGGCATCCATAACGTCGCGTTTTGCATCGGACGCATCTGCGCCGTCCGGCAACTGGCTCAGGGATTGCGCCCCAAGGTTTGACGTCAGAACAATCAGCGTTTGCTTGAAGTCGACCGTCCGGCCCTGACCGTCGGTCAGAACACCATCATCGAGCACCTGCAGCAGCACGTTGAAGACATCCGGATGCGCCTTCTCGACCTCGTCGAACAGCACGACCTGATATGGGCGCCGCCGCACAGCTTCGGTCAGAACACCACCTTCGTCATACCCGACATAGCCCGGAGGGGCGCCGATCAGACGGGCGACCGCGTGCTTCTCCATGAACTCCGACATGTCGATACGCACCATGGCGCTGTCATCGTCAAAGAGGAATTCAGCCACAGCCTTGGTCAGTTCTGTTTTACCCACGCCGGTTGGCCCGAGGAACAGAAACGAGCCCAGCGGACGGTTTTCATCATTGAGGCCAGCCCTTGCACGACGCACGGCGTTGGCCACTGACTTGACCGCCAGGTTTTGCCCGATGACCCGTCGGCCAATCTCTTCTTCCATCCGCAGCAGCTTTTCGCGCTCGCCTTCGAGCATCTTTGAGGTCGGAATCCCCGTCCAACGCTCAACCACGCTTGCGATCTGCTCAGGACGCACGGCTTCGGCGACCATGATGTCGTTTTCCGATGCCTCGGCGTCCGCCAGCTTTTTCTCAAGCTCGGGGATCACGCCGTAAGACAGCTCTCCCGCCTTGGCCAGATTGCCCTCTCGTTTCGCGATATCCAGTTCGGCCCGCGCTTTGTCGAGCTTCTCCTTCAGGTCGCGTGCACCTTCGAGTTTATCGCGCTCGGATTGCCACTTCGCCGTCATCTCCGAGGATTTCTCCTGCAGATCACCAAGCTCCTTTTGGAGTGTTTTGAGCCGATCCGCTGAAGCCGCGTCGTCTTCCTTTTCAAGCGCTGCCGCTTCGATCTGAAGTTGCAGGATCTGGCGATCCAACGCGTCGAGCTCTTCCGGCTTGCTGTCGACCTCCATCCGAAGACGTGAGGCCGCCTCGTCCATCAGGTCGATGGCTTTGTCCGGCAGGAAACGGTCAGTGATATAACGGTGGCTCAGTTGCGCAGCCGCGACCAGGGCACTGTCGGAAATCCGCACGCCGTGATGCAACTCATACTTCTCCTTGATGCCCCGCAGGATCGATACCGTATCTTCCTCGGTCGGCTCCGCGATCATCACAGGCTGGAAACGCCGCGCCAAGGCCGCGTCTTTTTCCACATGCTTGCGATACTCATCCAACGTGGTCGCACCGACACAATGCAGTTCACCCCGGGCGAGCGCCGGTTTCAGAAGGTTTGATGCATCCATCGCACCTTCGGATTTGCCGGCACCCACAAGTGTATGCATCTCATCGATGAACAGAATGATCTCGCCTGCCGCTTCCGTCACCTCCGTCAGGATGGCCTTCAGGCGTTCTTCAAACTCGCCGCGATATTTTGCACCCGCAATCAATGCGCCCATGTCCAAGGCCATGAGCTTTTTGTTGCGCAGGCTCTCTGGCACATCGCCATTGACGATCCGCAATGCCAAACCTTCGGCAATTGCGGTTTTACCAACGCCCGGCTCCCCGATAAGGACCGGGTTGTTCTTGGTTCGGCGGCTCAGCACCTGCATGGCCCGACGAATTTCCTCATCACGGCCAATGATGGGGTCAATCTTGCCCTGCTCCGCGGCTTCGGTCAGGTCGCGCGCATATTTTTTCAGCGCGTCGTAACCGTCCTCAGCAGAGGCGCTGTCGGCCGTCCGGCCCTTGCGAATGTCGTTGATCGCGCCATTCAAATTCTGTGCGGAAACCGCGCCGGCGTCCAGCGCGTCCTTCGCCTTTGAACGCACCATCGCCAAAGCGGTCAGGATGCGCTCAACCGGCACAAAGCTGTCACCTGCTTTTTTGGCAATTTTCTCGGCTTCGTCCAGAACGCGCGAGGTTTGCTGATCCAGATAGACCTGTCCTGCGTCGCCGGTAACTTTCGGCAGCTTTCCAAGCGCTGCATCGAGCGCGTCGCGTACCCGAGTGGATGACCCGCCCGAGCGGTCAATCAAATTGCTGGCGAGGCCCTGGTCATCATCCATCAGCGCTTTGAGCAAATGTAATGGTGTCAGGCTCTGATGAGTTTCGCGCATTGCGATGGTCTGTGCAGCCTGAATGAAGCCACGCGACCGTTCGGTGAATTTCTCCAAATTCATCTCTTATCCTTTCTAATAAGCCTTTGACGGTCCACCGCCCGCTCTGCAGCACGGTGAGGTGTCAAACCTTGATCGTTATGTGGGTTCGGCACCGCGCCCGCGCAAGACCGATCCGGCAAAAATGTCACACTCACGCAAACTCAATCGGACTCACATTCGCGTATCAGGCGCTTCAATTTTCGACGGAACCATTATCTTTGTCCGTAGTTAACGTGAAAAGGAGGTCGAACATGAGCAGATATACGACCGAAGTCCGCAACTTGCATTTCAACGCCGCAACCGGCCAGTTTGAAGCCTTGGTGGTGTTCCACGAAGGTGGTGAGACCAGAACCTACCCCAGCGCCATTTCCCGGCCGATTTCGACAGAGTTCGAACGCGTCTCGCGCGATCTGGTGGTTCAGGCCAAAGCTCGCCGCCGTGCAGGAACAGGCCGCCTGGTCGCACAGAAAAGACGCGCCGGTAGCAGCGCTGCAACCTCTGTCAGCGATATGGCGCGCGCAATGCTCTCCTCTTTCGACCTTGGGCGCCAAAACCGCGCCGCTTAACTCCAGTTTCCCTCGCAGTGCTTGACTGCACCCCCTCTCCCCGCGATGACGTCTGAAGATAACAGGCAGCTTCGCGGGGATTTTTCATGGCTGATGACCGACTGATCGTGGCACTTGATGTGCCGAATGCTCTTCAAGGCCTCAATCTGGCAGATCGTCTGGGCGACAGCGTCTCGTTCTACAAGATCGGGTTGGGAATGTTGACCGGCGGTGGGTTGGCCCTGGCCAATGAGCTCAAGCAGGATCACGGCAAGCGCATTTTCCTAGATATGAAGCTGTTTGATATCGGCGCGACGGTAGAAGCTGCCGTGCGCGGTCTTGCGCAGTTTGATCTGGATTTTCTGACTGTGCACGGTGATCCGCATGTCATCCGCGCAGCCAAGCAAGGCGCCGCTGGTTCAAGCCTGAAAATTCTGGGCGTCACGATTCTGACGTCGCTCGATCGTGGCGACCTCGATGCAAGCCTTTTGAAAGCTGGCAATGTTCAGGATCTGGTGGTTGAGCGGGCCGGGAAGGCCTTCGAGGCGGGCGCGGATGGTGTGATTGCCTCACCACAAGAAGCAGGTTTGATCCGTGCGTTGCGCGAAAGCGAGGGACGTCTGATTGTCACGCCCGGTGTGCGCCCCGCTGGCGCTGACCTGGGAGATCAGAAGCGCGTTGCGACCCCTGCCTCGGCGATTGCAGATGGGGCAGATCACATTGTGGTCGGTCGTCCGATTTGGCAGGCTGCAAACCCGCGCGAGGCCTGCGAAGCAATATTGACCACCCTGAAATGAAAAAGGCCGCCCCAAGGGACGGCCTTTTAACTTGAGGGTGTGCGGCGTCTTAGCGGACAACGCGCTCAGCTGCACTTTCGTTACCCAGTGCGAAGAAAGACTGGACGTTGCGGCTGACCATGACATCGCTGCTCAGGTCGACCGAGCCATTGCGCTCAGCGGCCGAGTCTTTGACCGACAGGAACTTCTGAAGAGCTGCTTCAGGGTTGCCAGTGGATGTGTCGCCTACAATACGCTCTGCTGCGCTGTCATTGCCCAATGCAAGGAATGCTTTGGCGTTTGAGACATCTGCAAATGCTGGTGCTGCGACTGTCAGTGCGATGGCGGCTGCGATAAGGGTTTTCATTGTGTGTACTCCGTAGATATTTGTTTTTGTGTTTGGGCGTTTTGCCCTTTCGATGAGATAGATATGGCATCGGCAATCGCTCACTTCAAAACACGGCGGCGTGAAAAATAGCCGATTTTGGTGCGTTTACGCACAGCACTTCGTGCATATCTGAGGGCGTTCTGACGCCCGCGTGAAGACTCCGAATTTCTGCGTGAGACTGTTGAAATAAATGAATATTTTTGATCCACCCCTTTGTTAGGCCCGTAGCGGTTGCGCAAAAAAAAGGGCCGCCCGAAGGCGACCCTTGTTACCGTGAGTGGCGGGAGGTTTTTTACTTTACAACACGCTCAGCAGCGCTGTCGTTGCCCAGTGCGAAGAAGGCTTGCACGTTGCGGCTGACGGTGACGTCGTTGTTGAGGTTGACGGCACCAGCGCGCTCTGCGGCTGAGTCTTTGACGGCGCGGAATTTCGCCAGAGCGGCTTCTGGGTTGCCGGTGGATGTGTCGCCGATGATGCGCTCTGCCGGGCTGTCATTTCCGAGGGCGAAATGCGCTTGAGCGGCAGATGTGTCTGCGAAAGCAGGGGCTGTAAGGGTCAGGGCGATGGCTGTTGCGATCAGGGTTTTCATTGTTCGTACTCCGTTAGGATTTGTTTGTGTGTGATGGGCTGTTGCCCGTTTGATGAGATGAATATGGGGGAGAAGTTTGCGTGTCTCAATGCGCGTTTTATCGAAAAACATCGTAGTTCTGCGCATTCACGCACAGATACATCCCCATCCCGGCAAACAGGCTCACACCCCCGTGAGAACCCGATCACAGACCGTGAAACCCATGAAACAAATCCACCAAAGGGGCATTATAGGGGGTGTCGTGAGCCGACCAGATCCAGAATCAGAAAAGCCGGCGCTGTCTTTCGACCCCGCCGGCTTAACCGCAGAATATGAGTTTGAGATCAGTTCTCGTTGATATCGTGATCGAAATTCTTCACCTGTCCGGACCGCAGTCCGAACACGCGACGCATTACCAGCCAAAGGCATAATGCGACCGCTGCAAAGAGAACCAGCGTGATGGGCATTGATCCCGTCAGATAAGCGGCAAATGGGCCGCCCAGGGCAAAGATCACACCTACGACCCCTGCCGATAGCGCAAAGCCCAGCAGGATGTATCCGGGCGCCAGTATCTCAAGGATACCCAGCACCAGGGCTGCAGCGAACCAAACCCAGTAGTCAGACCATTCCATTAGGCTTTTCCTTTCAACAATCCGAACGCATCCTTGAAGGCATCAATCGCGTGGGCTGGTAGCAGGATCGTCTGCTTGCCAGAACCGGCACCAACCTGAGCCAGAGCCTCGACCTGTTTCAAAGCGACCTGATATTGCGCCGCTTCCAGACCGTTCTCGGCAATCGCCTGTGCGACAACGCCCGTAGCATAGGCCTCTGCATCCGCTTGAATACGACGGGCCTTGGCCAATTGTTCGGCGGCATAAAGCTCCGCATCTGCATTAAGCTCGACTGACCGCTTGGAGCCTTCGGCCTCGGTCACCTGCGCCCGGCGCGCACGTTCGGCGTTCAACTGCTGCAACATCGCAGCGCGAGTGGCTTCGTCGAGATTGACGTCCAAAATCTCCGCACGGGTGACTTCGATCCCCCAATCATCAACAACCTTCTCAAGAGCGCCCTGAATACGCTGGATCAGTTGCGACCGATTGGTCTGCACCTGGTCGAGTTCCAGAGCACCAATTTCGGAACGCACGATACCCGCGACTGTCGTGGCGATTGCCGCGTCGATATCGCGAATTCGATAAACCGTCTTTTCCGGCTCGATGATGCGGTAGAACACCGATGTGTCCACCTGAACCAACACGTTGTCGGAGGTGATTGCGTCCTGTTTATTGGTCGGCAGCTGCCGTTCCAGAATCGAGAGTTTATGTGCCACTCTGTCGAGAAACGGCACGATAAAGTTGATCCCGGGCCCCAAAACAGACTTCAGGCGGCCAAACCGCTCAACCACGTATTTCTCACTCTGAGGCACAATCCGGACCCCTGCCAGAATGACAACGACCAGAAAGATAAACAGCAGTAAATACACGGCATTATTGCCGAAAAAGTTAAGAATTAGGTCTTCCATTAAGCTAATGCTCCCTCTTTCCCCCACATCTCATATGGGAATTGTGCAGGGTTATGTGTAGATATAACGGCGAAAATAGGTCATTCCCAGTACGAACATGCCAAGCCTTTGTCGCGACTGCCTATCCCCTTTCGAAAGTGCCCGACGTTGCCCGAATTGCGGCTCTCCGCGGGTTCTCAGCCATCCCGAACTCTATTCCCTGTCCATCGCCCATATGGACTGCGATGCATTTTATGCCTCGGTCGAAAAGCGCGATAATCCAAGCCTGCGCGACAAACCGGTAATCATCGGGGGCGGCAGACGCGGCGTGGTGTCCACAGCCTGCTATATCGCCCGGATCAAGGGGGTGCGCTCCGCGATGCCGATGTTTCAGGCTCTCAAACTCTGCCCGGAGGCCGAAATCGTGCGCGGACGGATGGACGTGTATGTCTCCGTCTCCAAGGACATCCGCAAGATGATGGATGAACTGACGCCCATCGTCGAACCCCTGTCTCTTGATGAAGCATTCATGGACCTCTCCGGCACGGAGAAATTGCATGGTGCGCCACCGGCGGTGATGTTAGCGCGCCTTGTGAAACGGATGGAGGACGAATTGGGCCTGTCAGGCTCAATCGGCTTAAGTCACAATAAGTTTCTGGCCAAAGTTGCCTCCGATCTCGACAAACCACGCGGATTTTCGGTGATTGGCGAAGCGGAAACAGCAGAGTTCCTGCATGACAAACCCGTCTCGATGATCTGGGGCGTAGGGGCTGTGGGACGCGAAAGCCTGGCCAAAGCGGGCATTCGCACCTTTTCGGACCTGTTGCGTTGGGACCGAAAGGATTTGGGCGCGCGGTTCGGTTCGATGGGGGACAGGCTTTGGCACCTCGCACGCGGTCAGGACTATCGCAAAGTCTCGGCCAATGCGCCGGTCAAAGGTATTTCAAACGAAACGACTTTCCACGAAGACACCAATGATCCCGAACTATTGGACGGACATCTCTGGCGAATGGCTGAAAAAGTCTCGGATCGCGCCAAGGCGAAGGGAATTGCCGGTCGCGTGGTCACGCTGAAACTGAAGACCGCAAAGTTTCAACTTGTCACCCGCAGGCTGTCCCTGCGTGATCCAACACAGATCGCCGACAAGATATATCGCACCGCGCGCGATCTGTTCCAACAACTGGGGGACAAAGGCCCATATCGGTTGCTGGGCGTCGGGATTTCCGACCTGATCCCCGAAGATCAATCCGATTTGCATGCCGATCTTCTGGATCCCGACGCCGCCAAGCGCTCCGAGGCAGAGCGCGCGACAGACAAGATACGGGATCGGTTCGGGCCGGATGCCATTCTCAAAGGAAGAGCCCTGCGTTAGGGCAGCTATTCAGCGGCCATCGGCAGCGATTTCCGCCCGAGATTGCTGATTTCAGCAAGGATACGGTTCATCAACTCCTGAAAGGCTGCAAAATTCCCGCTCGGGCGAACCTTGTCCTCGTTCATGTAGAGAGACCGATCAACTTCGATCTGCAAGGCGTGCTGATTGCGTGAGGGTCGGCCATACTGCTGCGTAATATACGCCCCGGCGAAAGGCGTATTGCGCGTCACCCGCAGACCGGCCTCCAGCAGAATGGTCTCAATTCGGTCCACGATCTCATTGTCTGCCGACGCCCCGAACCGATCACCGATCACAACATCAGGCCGCATGCGGTTCGCGTGCCCGACAGCCTCGACCGCTTCATGTGGCATGGAATGCCAATCCACCAGAATAACCTCACCGAATTGGGCGCGGGTGCGATCAAGCAGCCCCTGCAACGTGTCGTGATAGGGACGCCAGTAGGCCGCGATACGATGGTTGGCCTCATCAAGGCTGAGCTTGCCACGGTAAATCGCCCTGCCATTGGACACGACGCGTGGAATAACCCCCAGCCCTGAAGCGATACGCGGATTATGCGTGGTCTGGCGTATATCGCGGATAATTGCAGGATCCATCTCGTCGACGGCCCGGTTCAGATCGAGATACGCCCGCGGCATCGTTGCGCAGAGCACCGGCGAGCCACATGCCACGCCATGTTCGATCAACAGATCCATGAACGCGTCTTCTGATGAACGAATTGCCAACTCGTCCAGAACCGATGTGCGCAGGAACGACCACGGATAGTGCCGACCCGAATGCGGGCTCGCATAAACAACAGCGCTGGTCTGGTCCACAGGTCGTGTCAGCGTATATGGCTCTGCGGTCATTCATATCTCCTTACTGGAAGTTATAGGATAGAAACCGTCGGGATCAAAAGCCCTTGAACGGCAATCCGACTCCTTCTATAGAGCGCGGACCAATCCGCTTTGGCGGCATCTTGTGGTGTTGTCAGGACGGGTTTTTTGCGATAGGGCGCTTAGCTCAGTGGTAGAGCACTTCGTTGACATCGAAGGGGTCACTAGTTCGAACCTAGTAGTGCCCACCATCGCTGGAATTGGATTTATGGAAGGCGCCGACGCGCTGGACGCAAGGAAAGAAGAGACATGAAAGTCAGAAACTCGCTTCGCTCCCTGAAGTCGCGCCACCGCGATTGCCGTGTTGTGCGCCGTAAGGGCCGGGTCTATGTGATCAACAAGACCCAACGCCGGTTCAAAGCCCGCCAAGGCTGAGACCGCGACAAGAATTTTGAAAAGGCCGTCCTTCGGGGCGGCTTTTTTTATTTCGAATTGCTGCGCAATCCGATCAAGCGGGGGGCGCTGCCCCCCGCACCCCCCGGGATATTTTCAAACATGGGAAGTGGATCAGAGGCCCAAGGCTTCACGCTGCGCTTTGGCAAAGCCCTGAACAAGCCTGTCGGCCACAAGGGCCAGGATTGCCATCGCGGACCCAGCGGCGATCCCGAGGCCCACATCTGCTGATCCCAGAGCAAGATAGATCGACTGACCAAGACCGGTCGTGCCGATCAGCGCGGCGATCACCAGCATGGAAAAGGCATAAAGTATCGTTTGATTGAGCCCCAACAGGATTGTCGGCACAGCGTAGGGAAAGCGCACATCGCGCAAGCTTTGCCACGTCGTGGCACCTGAGGCCTGGGCGGCTTCCATCAATTCGGGTGGCGTTGTGACCAAGCCGTGACGTGTGTACCGGATCATCGGCACGATGGCGTAAGCACAGATCGCGAGGAATGCAGAAAATTCACCGATCTGGAAGAACATCAGGACCGGTATCAGAAACACAAATAGCGGGATGGTTTGCAGCATGTCGCAAATCGGCTGCAGGACAAGCCAAGCTGTTTTGCTGAGCGCGGCCCAAAGCCCCAGCGCTCCGCCGACAAGCGCGCAGGTGATGACGGAGGCTCCGCTGAGGTAGAGCGACAGCATGGCGCGGTCCCAAAGGCCGGCCAACAGGATCAGGCTGAGAAGTCCGACACCGAAAAAGGCAAGACGCCAGCCACCGGCGACCCAGCCCAAACCTGCAACCCCTGCCAGCAGAAATGGCCAAGGCAAATTTGCGACGCCAGTTTCCAGAATAATCGCGAGGCATCCCAGCACGGTCGCAAGTGTCGTGCGGCCACTGAGCGCAGCGGCTCCGGCAATGACAGCGGCGGCCAGAAAGAACCATGCGCTCATGGCAGGCGTCCATTGAAAGCCCCAGGTAAAGGGCAAGACTGCCTGATCAAGGCCGATGCGCAGGGGCAAAAGCATATAAAACATGGCGCTGTTCTTCAGGCTGTCGAGGCCTGCGCCGTTTTGGCGGGTGAATTCCCCCACTGATTGATCGACTGATGCCGCGGCGCCATCGAACCAAGCCAGCTCTGCCACCGGCGGCATGGACGACAAGGTGACCAGATAGATCAGGGCGCAGGCTGCGAAAATACCGGCGCCAATACGCCAGTCGTAGCGGCGACGTTCCGTGGCCAGAGCACGGGACAGCCGGTCGATCACAATCGCAAAGACAACGATCACCAGCCCGGCCAGAAAGGCTTGTCCGAATTGCGCCTTGCGCATGGTCAGAAGCACCTCCCAACCGATGTCGTTGAAACCGCCGATCACGGCCGCAATGATGACCATGGACAGTGCGGCCATCAGGCATTGATTGATGCCCACCAGCAATTGGGTCATCGCCGCGGGCAGTTCGACCAGAAACAGCTGTTGCAATCGCGTGCCGCCGGACATGACGGCTGCTTCCTTCACTTCGTCTTCAACCCGTTCAAGCCCCAAGAGTACGTTGCGGGCCATCGGCGGAGCCGCGTAGATCGCCGACGCAATCAGTCCGACCACGGGGCCAAAGCCAAACAGCACCAAAAGCGGGGTCAGATAGGCAAAGGTCGGCACGGTCTGCATGACATCCAGCACGCCCTGCACCACGGCTTTGACCCGGGGAACCTCATACGCCAAAATGCCGATGCTCAACCCCAGAACCAGAGCCAGCGGAACAGAAACGAAGACCAGCGCCAGCGTGTTCATGCTCTCGGACCAATAGCCCGAACCCAGCACGAAAAGCAGGCCGAAAAATCCCAAAGCAGCCATCAAAGCACCGCCGAGATACCAGCCCAAGGCCGCGACCAGACCGATCAGCAAGACAGGAGGAATGGTATTCAAAAGCCAGTTCGCACCTGCCATAGGGTATTCCAGAACAGCCGATACCGCGCGCATCGCCGGTTTCAAGGCGTCCAGAACAGCGCCCAGCCCGTCGCCGATCCACTGGGTGGTGGGCACGGTCCACTCAGCAGGCCAGATAGACAGCCACGGCAGAGACTGCTCCAACAGCAAGCAGACGATCCCGACAGCCAGAACCAGCAAGCCTGCCCGGGTTCCACGGCTTGCGCTCAGGCGTCTTGGCAAGTCCTGGGTGAGGCTCACGTATCGCTCCCCAAGGCACGGGCGAAAAGCTCAGGCCGCACGACGCCCACAACTTTGCCGTCGCCATCACGCACCGGGATCGGCTCGAAGCTCATTGCACAACCTGCAAGGGCGTCCTCCAGCGTCATCGAGGTCGACAACTGAGGCCCTCCCTCCGATAGGGCCGCGCCGTTGATCGGCTCCATCACCTCATCCAGCGTCATATGCCGACCCTTCGGAACATCGCGGGCAAAGTCACGAACGTAATCATCGACCGGGTTCAGGACAATTTCGGTAGGTGTTCCGATCTGCACGATCCTTCCATCACGCATGATGGCAATCCGGTCGGCCAATTTCAGGGCTTCCTGAATGTCGTGAGTGATAAACAGAATAGTCGTCTTCAGTTTCTCCTGAATCGACAAGAACTCATCCTGCAACTGGCGACGGATCAGAGGATCGAGCGCCGAGAAGGGCTCATCGAGCATCCAGACCTCGCAATCGCCCGCCAAGGAGCGCGCTATCCCCACTCTTTGACGCTGGCCCCCTGACAATTCGCGGGGATAGGCTTCTTCCCGACCGGCCAATCCGACCATCTCGATGATTTCGCGGACCTTGGCATGGCGTTCCTTGCGCTTCAGGCCGCGCACCTTCAGCGGGAAGGCGACATTGTCGATCACGCTCATATGCGGGAACAGGCCAAAGTGCTGGAAGACCATTCCCATCTTGGTACGTCGCAGCTCGGTCATGCGCGATTTCGAGGCTTTCAGCAAATCCTCGCCCTGCATGATCACTTCGCCTGCAGTGGGCTCTACCAGACGTGATATTGACCGGATGAGGGTCGACTTCCCCGACCCGGACAACCCCATGATGACAAACAACTCGCCCGGAGCGACAGCAATATTGGCGTCCTGAACCGCAGGGATCAAACCCTGTTCTTTTAAAACAGAGGCCACATCGTCAGATGCGGCCCCCGTTTTAAGTTCGCGCTCCAGACTGGACTTGGCGTTGCCACCAAAGACCTGCCAGAGACCGCGTGTCTCGACGGCGTGTGCCACTCAGTTTACAGCCGCATCGACAACTGGCTTCCACTTGCTTTCGTTTTCGGACATCCAGCCCGAGACGACCTCTTCGACGGATCCACCATCGACGTCAATCGCGCCCATCATTGGTTGCTGGTCGGCCACGTCCAGCGTGTAGTTCGACAGGATTTCAAAGGCCGCTGGCCATTTCTCTTCCATGCCAGCCCATGCTCCCTTGAAGATACGCGTCGGCGCGAAGTCGCAATCGTTGACGGCATTCGGGTTAGGTCCCCAAGCAGGGTCGTTGAAGCAGGCGTCTTCGCCCACCGGAAGATCGACGAACTGCACGTCATACGCGCTCATCGCCCAGTGCGGCTGCCAGAAGGTGATCAGAAGGGGGGATTTCTTTTCGGTCGAGGCGCGCAACTCCGCGATCAATGCCCCCTCAGAGCCCGCAGGCACCGCTTTGAATGGCAAACCAAGACCCGTCATGCGATCTGCACCGGGCGTCCCCCAATCAGCAGGATAGTCGACCAGACGCCCCGCTGGCAGTGTTTCTGCCGTCGCAAAATTTCCCGCGCACGCTTGCAGGGCTTCCCAGGCAGGCAGACCCGGGCACATCTCGGCAACATGAGCCGGGTAGGCAATGCCCTCTTTGGCGGCCAGTTCCAGATCACCCAGTTCGACAACACCACCGGCTTCCACCTGCTTGGCGTAGTCTTCAGAGACGTTGGAAGACCAGATTTCCAAGGCGGCATGAATGTCACCATCGGCCATCGCCTGGTACATGTTCATGTAACCCGCAGTGACGTATTCCACCTTGTAACCAGCAGCGGACAACATCTGTCCTGCGACATGGGTCGAGATATGCTGACCCGTCCATTCATTGATCGCCAGCTTTATCGGCTCATCAACAGCACCCATTTCAGCGGCCCCTGCAGACGCCGTCATCGCCAGAGCCGAGACGCCACCCAGAATAATGCGTTTCATTCAACTTCTCCCAGTTGGTAATTTTTTTGATATCGCACACATTAAAGACAGTTGCCGCCATGAGTTCCAGTGCTAAAGACGCCAATTATGGGATCAAACCGCCTTCCAGTTCTTCTAGCGCTCGGCGCGGCTCTGCTTTGGGGCTTCTGGTGGCTGCCCATCAACTGGCTTCAATCCCAAGGTGTGCCCGGACTCTGGGCCGGGGTGGCCCTGAATGTCGGAGCCATACCAGCCTGTCTTATTGCCAGTCTTGTGTGGTCGGAAAAGGCACTGCCTCTGCGCACTGTCTTGGGCGCAATGAGCGCGGGCGGTGCGATCACACTCTACTCCGGCGCGGTGGTCGAAACATCCGTCGTACGCGCCGTTTTGCTGTTTTATCTCGCGCCTGCCTGGGCCATCGCTATCGAATGCCTGTTCTTTGGCCGCCGCTTTCGCTGGCTGAACTTTCTGACGCTCGGCCTTGCCGCACTTGGCTTTCTCTTCATCTTCCGCTTCCAGATCGATCGATCCGCATTCAATTCAGGGGATGTCATGGCGCTGATCTCCGGTGTGTGCTGGGCGGTTGGATCTGCCTTGATATTTTCTGGCAAACCCGCCTCAGCCGCCAAACTCTGTCTGGTCACAGTTATGTCGGGTGCCTGTATCGGCCTGCTGCTTGTTCTGGCATTCGAGGCAAGTCCCGCGCCAACTCTAGAGGTTCGCTCCCTCGGGCCAGCCCTCCTTACTGGTACGGTTTATCTGATGCCGCTGATGGTCGCCACGCTTTGGAGCGCGCGCTTCCTGCCACCGGCCACCATGAGCTTTCTTTTGACAGCAGAGGTCATATCCGGAGTAGCCTCAGCCGCCATCTTGCTGGGCGACCCGTTCGGCATGTTTGAAGTGGCAGGTGCTTTGCTGATTATCGCTGCGGCCCTTGTCGAAGTGGTCAGCGGAACACAGCATCCGCCAACAACCGCACAAGAGTCGCCTGGTTGAGAAAACCTGTCCGCTGTAAGTTACGCGCTTCCTGATAACGCCGGATGGCGCGACGCGTATCTCGGTCAAAGACGCCGTCAATAGGACCCGGCTCCAGTTTCAGCTTGGCCAACCGACTTTCCACCAGTTTCCGCGTGCCGTCGTTCAAACCCAATTGTCGTTCATTGCGTTCCGCTGCGGCCAAAGCTCCTGCATTGCGCTCTTCAAACTCCAGCTCTTCGATCTTCGCGTTGGCATCGGCAACGAACGCGCCATCGGGATGAGCCTGCACATAGCTCCGATAAGCGGCCAATGATCCGTTCGCGCGCACTGCGTCCCAATCGGCGCGGTCCTGCGCTTCCGCCTCGGCACGGCGGGCCGCATCGAAAGGCTCAAGGCGGGCCTTGGCCAAATCCGAGAACAAGCCCTCCGGATACCTTTCGAGATACGCACGCAGTCCAGCTTCGTCTCCCAATCGACCGGTCGATTCCCAGTAAATGCGATCCTGCGCTTCAAGCTGTTCCTGCTTCCGACGGGCCTCTTGTTCCAGCTCCGCCGCACGCTGATCGGCTTGCGATTGCAGTCTCCCGATTTGCCCACGTGTCAGGTAGCCCGTCGCCTCCTCACCGTTTCTGGTCTGCCATGAGTTGATGGCCCGGCGCGATCCGGGGCCAAAGATGCCATCGATCCCGCGGGTATCAAAGTCCAGCAAAGACAGGTTGCGCTGGATTTGGCGCCGCGCATCACGGTTGAGACCGAGGTTCTTCTCTGTCCGCTCGGCCCGCAGCAATGGTTGCGCCGCGATGCGGGAAATCTCACGCCGCGCGTCCTCAGCAAACAATCCCCTTGGATAGCGCTCCACATAGTTGCGATAGGCCGCCGCCGTCCCAATGCTTTGCGTGGCACGCCACAACGCCTTCTCGTCTCGATCAGGATCAACGGGGGTCACGGCCGCCCGGCGTTCGGCCGCACGAAATGCAACCAGATCCGACAAGAACCCTTGTGCCTTTGCCTCGGGCCAATCCTTGAGCATCTCCTTGACGGAAAGACCGCGCTGCGGGATCGCGATACGCAAGAAATCCGCCATGTCACCGATAGAGCCCTCAACCACTGTCACGCCCTGAGCCGCCGTAAGCTGGCCAGTACCAGGCCCGGATTTCGACGTTTTGTCGGCCTGCAGATTGCGTGGGGCTACAATCACAACTGCGCCACCCGGCGCACGCCCGGCCAGCGCGGAAAGCTGCGCTATCGAAACGCCACCCATCGCAAGCGCGCCTGGCGTGACCTCGCGCGTATCTGTGGCCAAGAGATAACCGTGACCCGCCACATGGGCAAAGCGCCCGGCCAGAGCAACAACAATCCGTCCCGATCCGTCGACCTGCGCTGCAAATTGGTCAAGGACCTGACGTTGCGTACGCGCATCCAGATTGCGCCCGCCAAACACCTGAAACCCTGCATTCCTTAGCGGCTGAAACGCATCAAGCAACTCGGTCGCGCCGGATGCATCACGCCCATGCCGGTAATCCTGATTTCCGATAACGAGCGCTACATCTCCTGCCATTGCAGATGCACTCGACAGAAAAAATGCGATCAGAGCCTTGCGCATAATCAAACCCTCCCAGGCGTTGAGCGGCGCGCCTCTTATGTCTCGTAGTCGCGCGCGTCTTCGATCACGATACCATCATTCGGCAGGCTTCCAATGGGAACAATTTCAACCGTTCCCCGCAGCTTCAGAACATCCTGAATACCCTGCGCATAGACCTCCGGGCTGTCAGCAGGGCTCTCGATTTTGACCTGCATCGCATCCATCTCACCCTCTCTGACAGCAACCACCCGGACACGCGCAACTTCTGGGAACTTCGCCACAAGATCGGCAACCTGCTCAGGGCGAACGAACATCCCCTTGATCTTGGTCGTCTGATCCGCCCGGCCCATCCATCCCTTGATACGCATATTCGTCCGGCCACATGGTGATTGGCCGGGGAGCACCGCCGACATATCGCCCGTTCCGAACCGGATCAGCGGATAATCCGGGTTCAGCGACGTCACAACGATCTCGCCAACCTCCCCGTCGTCTACAGGATCAGCCGTGCCGGGGCGCACTATTTCGACGATGACACCCTCATCCGCGATCATCCCCTCAAGGGCGGGGCTTTCATACGCAATATGACCCAGATCAGCCGTGGCGTAGCACTGAAGACACGAAATACCGCGATCCGCATAAGACTGGCGCAGCTGCGGAAAGAGTGCTCCGCCGGAAACCGCCGCCTTGGTGATGCCAAGGGACAAATTCATCTCGTCAGCTTTTTCCAGAATGACATTGAGATAATCGGGCGTGCCCGCATAGGCGGTGATGCCAATATCCGCCGCCGCGCGCGCTTGCAGTTCAGTTTGACCGGTTCCAGCAGGCAAGACCTTTGCCCCAACGGCACGCGCCCCGTTTTCAAACATCATCCCGGCAGGCGTCAGGTGATAGCCGAAGCAGTTCTGTACGATATCTTCCGCGCCTATCCCGGCGGCGTGCAAAAAGCGGCCGAACCGCCACCAGTCATGACTGATGCCACCCGGCTCATAGATAGGGCCCGGCGACTGGAACACATGCGCAAACCCGCCCATGGTGACACCCCCGAACGGAGGGCGGGCTCTTTGCCATTCGCTTAGTGTCGATTTCCGTAAAACAGGGAAGCGTTTCAATTCATCCAGAGATTCCAGCGAGCCAGACGGGAAGGCGTCACCAACATCGGCTTGTACCCGCGCGATCAGAGCCGAAACTTGCGCGAGTTGATCGGCATGGCGTTCATCCTGCGATCGTGTTTCCAAAGCATCAAAATGTTTCATCAGCATCCTTGTCTTTTCTTCGTCAAAAGCGCCTTACCGGGATGCCAAGCAAGCTTTCACACATCCAGAACGACGGTTCCAAGCTTGTCGCCAGCGGTCACCTTGTCATGTGCCGAAGCTATATTTTCGAGACTTCCGCCGCCCACTACAGCATGGCTCAGCGCAGCGTTTTCGAGCCAACCGGTTAACGCTGCTTCACCTCGTCGACGCATCTCACCCACAAGCTGGTAGACGATCAGCATGCGCAACGTCACGTTTTGAAACATGAAGCCATAGAACTGCAACGTCGGGGTCATGTCACTTGCCGAGGCATAGCTCGCAATCGTACCGCCGGGTTTGATAATTCCGAGCGAGGCGGCTTGGTTGGCTCCAAAATCCACATCAACGATGCGATCAACGCCCGCACCTCCCGTCATCTCCATGACAGCGGTCGTGACATCCGTATCACGATAGTTGATCCACTCGGTCGAGGTGGAATGGTCTGCTTTTTCTTCGGACGAAACTGTCGTGATCAAACGTGCGCCGCCCAGTCGGGCCATTTGGCAGGCATATCGCCCGACAGTTCCGGCACCACCCGTGACGACCACCGTTTTGCCCTCGATGGGACCATCTGAAAAGAGCGCATACCAAGCCGTCATTGCCGGAATTCCAAAACACGCGCCCTCGGCAAAAGTGGTTGTTGCAGGCAGCACGACGGCCTGTTCAGACGGCACGGCGATATATTCTGCCGCCGTTCCAAAAGCGCGTTGCCAGCTTCCGTTCCAGATCCATACCCGGTCGCCGACGCGATCTTTCGGGATGCCCTCGCCAACGGCCTCGATCACGCCCGCGCCGTCCGAATGTGGAATGATCCGCGGAAAAGCCATCGTCGCGCCCGGGCGCGCGCCGGCGCGCAATTTCACGTCTGATGGGTTGATCCCCGTCGCGTAGAGCCTGACCAGAACTTCGCCGGGTGCAGGATCCGGAACCGGCATTTCACTAACCGTAAGAACGTCCTCAGCTTCCCCGAACTGTTCGTACCAGGCTGCCCGCATCAGCTCAGCCAACGTTTACGGCGGCGATAGGAGCGCACATCGCGGAAGGACTTGCGGCCCTCTTCTGAAACACCGAGATAAAACTCTTTCACGTCCGGATTTTCACGAAGTTCCGCAGCCGGACCATCCATCACCACGCGGCCACTTTCCAGAATATATCCGTAATGGGCAAAGCGCAGCGCCACATTGGTGTTCTGTTCAGCGAGCAGAAAGGACACGCCCTCCTTCTCGTTCAAGTTCTTCACGATGCCGAAAATCTCTTCGACAAGCTGTGGTGCCAATCCCATGGACGGCTCATCCAACAGAATTGTCTCCGGCCGGGACATCAAGGCACGCCCGATTGCTGTCATCTGTTGTTCGCCGCCAGAGGTATATCCAGCCTGGCTTTTGCGGCGCTCTTTGAGACGTGGGAAATAGGAATAGACCTTCTCCAGATCCTCATCGACCACACCTTTTCCATCGCGCCGCGTATAGGCACCGGTCATCAAATTCTCTTCGACGGTCAGATGCTCAAAGCAATGCCGCCCTTCCATCACCTGAATCACACCGCGGCGCACCATATCTGCCGGGTCGAGCCCAGCAACTTTCTGCCCGCGATAGGCGATCGATCCTTTCGTAACCTCGCCCCGTTCGGAATGAAGCAGATTGGAAATCGCTTTCAAGGTGGTCGTCTTGCCTGCACCATTGCCGCCGAGAAGCGCCGTTATGCCCCCCTCTGCTACCTTCAGGGAGACGCCTTTCAGCACAAGAATAACGTGATTGTAGATCACTTCGATGTTGTTGATTTCGAGCAGCGTCTTTTGATCTGCGTCTGTTGTGTCAAGCATCTGATCTTGTCCCATCGCAATGCGTGCGAAAATACTGAGAACCCCGGCCCACCCTCTCGGCGGGCCGGGGCAAAGTGGTTATGAACAGCCGGGTTCGATGTTGTTTTCGGCTGCGAAGGCTGCGGAATCCTCTGCCACCAGCGCACCGATCACATCCTGATCCGATGGACCATATTCAGTGATCAAAGACCAAGCGCCGGCAGATGCGTCCCACTGGGCTACGGCACCAAGTCCGTTACCACCATGGTTTTCGCAGGAAACCGTGAACTCAGGACCGAACTTTGGCAGGCCAAGAGCCTCCATCTTCGCTTCCGTCATCTCAAGGGCTTCCATACCATCGCGCATCATAGCTGCGGTAATATCGGCAGTGCCGTGGATCTCTTGCGCCGTCTTGGCGGCTTCCGCTGCCAGCATGGCGGCATACATGCCACGGTTGTAAAGCGCTGTTCCAAGCTGGTCTCCAGCGCCCGCCGCTTTGCCCGCATCCACGACATATTTCTGCAGATCATCATAAAGCGGATAATCCTTGCCGAGGTTATGGAACGTCAGGGCCTTGTAGCCATTCGCACCATCACCGGCAGGCAGCACATCGTTTTCAGAGCCGGACCACCAGATGCCGATGAAGTTCTCCATATTGAAGCGGATGTTCGAAGCTTCCTGAATAGCCACCTGGTTCATCACACCCCAACCCCACATGAACACGTAGTCCGGGCGTTGTTGGCGGATTTGAAGCCATTGCGACTTTTGCTCTTGGCCGGGATGATCCACAGGCACCAGCATCAGCTCGTAGCCATGCTTCTTGGACAATTCTTCCAGCGTGCGGATCGGCTCCTTGCCATAGGCAGAGTTGTGATAGACCAGCGCGATTTTCTTGCCGGACACATCTCCACCGTTCAGATCAAGCACGTGGTTTACAGCATGGCTGGCACCATCCCAATAGTTCGCAGGATAGTTGAAGATGTTGCGGAACACCTGACCATTCTTGGCAGACGTCCGACCATAGCCCATCGAATGCACGGGAATGCCGTCGGCTGTGGCTTTCGGGATCAACTGATAAGTGATACCCGTCGACAGCGGTTGATAGACCAGAGCGCCTTCGCCTTTGGTCGACTCGTAGCACTCCACACCTTTCTCGGTGTTGTAGCCCGTCTCACATTCCAGAACCCGCGCCGGAACACCGCCAATGCCGCCGTCGCGCTCGTTCAGAAGCGTGAAGTAATCTGCATAGCCATCAGCAAACGGAATGCCGTTCGCGCCATAAGGGCCAGTGCGGTAGCTCAGCGACGGGAACACCAGATCCGCCATCGCGGGTCCAGCGGCCATCAGCGCCACCAGGCTTGCTGTTAGTATCTTCTTCATCGGGTCATACCTCCCATTGGTTATCCGATATTTGGTTGAGCGGGTCTCCCCCCGCTCCGTCTTCCGGCCAACCCCTAGTGCGGGAACGGCCATATCCTCAGTTTTTCTTTCGCCAACCGCCAAAGCTGCGCAAGGCCATGCGGCTCCATGATCAGGAACACCACGATCAGACCACCCGAGACGATAAACTGCAAATGCGCAGCCAAATCGGTGGGCCAGCCCAGCCAGCCAACAAACACGTTCTTCAAGAACACCGGCAGCAAAACCATGAAGGCCGCGCCTGCAAATGAACCGAAGATGGACCCTAAGCCGCCAATGATAATCATGAAGAGCACAAGGAACGACTTATCAATCCCGAAGCTCTCCCCCACCTCAGCGGCCCCAAGGTAGACCGAGAAGAACAACGCCCCCGCGATACCTACGAAAAAGCCCGAGACAGCAAAGGCCGTCAGCTTCGCCTTGAGCGGGTTCACCCCGATGATCTCAGCCGCAATGTCCATATCCCGAATGGCCATCCAACTCCGGCCGACAGAACCACGCGTCAGGTTGCGCGCCACAATCGCAGCGAAGGTGACGAAGACCAGACAGATAAGATACTTGGCCCAGGCTTCGGTATTTGGACCGGTAAAAATGATGCCGAACATCGAACGTTCCGGTGCAGAAATCTGCCCCGACGCCGAGTAGTTGTAAAACCACGGTACCTTGTTGAAGAGCCACACCAGAAAGAACTGCGCCGCCAAGGTCGCCACCGCCAGATAGAACCCCTTGATCCTGAGCGAGGGCAATCCAAACAACGTGACCACCGCAGCCGTAATGCCGCCAGAGATCAGGATGTGAATGGCTATCGGGATGTCGGGAAATCCGGTCATCAGCTTGTAGCAGGCATAGGCCCCCACAGCCATGAACGCACCAGTCCCTAGCGAAACCTGTCCACAGTAGCCTGTCAGAATATTCAGTCCAATCGCCGCAATCGCATAGATCAGGAACGGCACAAAAACCGCATTGGCCCAATAGTCATTGATCAGGAAGGGAATGATCCCGAACGCCACGACCAGCACAAGATAGTAGCGATACCGGTCGAACTTGATCGGAAAGGTCTGGCTGTCCTCAGCATAAGTCGTCGAGAAATCGCCTGCTTCACGGTAGAACATCCGTCACACCCTCTCGATGATTTTTTCGCCAAACAGACCTTGCGGGCGGAACACCAGAAACAGCAAGGCGAGCACATAGGCGAACCAGTTCTCGGTTGCGCCGCCGACCATTGGACCGATCAGGAACTCGAAGAGTTTCTCGCCGACCCCGATGATCAGTCCGCCCACGATTGCGCCAGGGATGGAGGTGAAGCCACCCAGCATCAGCACAGGCAGCGCCTTCAGTGCTATCAGCGAGAGTGAGAATTGAACACCGGATTTCGCGCCCCACATTATCCCGGCAACCAATGCGACGAACCCGGCCACCGACCAGACCAGCACCCAGATGAAATTTAGCGAGATACCGACCGACAAGGCGGCTTGGTGATCGTCGGCCACCGCTCTCAGCGCGCGACCCTGCTTGGTGTATTGCGAGAAGATGATCAGGCCAGCGACCAAGATGATTGCAACGATGGTCGCGGAAATATCGAGATTGTCGATGAAGAACCCGTAGCCAAAAGCGTCGAAGGTGGTTTGATCAATCCAGCCATTGATCCCTTGCGGTAATCCGACATCCAGTTTCTTGATGTCAGACCCCCACATCAGGTCGCCAAATCCTTCAAGGAAGTAGGCCAGCCCGATCGTGGCCATAAACAGCAGGATGGGTTCTTGGTTGACCAGATGGCGGAAGATCAGGACCTGAACGAGCCAGGCAAAGACGACCATGACGGCAATTGTCAAAATAATCGCAGCCAAAGCCGGAACGTGCCATCCGAAATGGTGTATCTCGGTGCCGAATATCGCGTTGATAAGATGCGAGAACGGCACCTGCCCTTCCATGATGCCGACCAGCGTCAGCGCTGCAAACAGCGCCATCACCCCTTGGGCATAGTTGAAAATTCCCGATGCTTTGTAGATCAGGACAAAGCCCAGCGCGACCAAGGCATAAAGCACACCTGCCATCAACCCGTTCAGGGTCACTTCTATCGCAAAGAGTAATTGGTCAGGCATTACGTGTGCCCCCGATTGATCAGCATTTCAAACTCTCCAAAAGTGGCAACCCGCCGCTAAATCGCGCCCTGCGCGTATGAGCCGCGCATGCACCACGCATCAGCATGATCGGTGTTGTGAAAAGATTACGCCTCAAGGTCGGTCTCCCGCACAATCGCAGTCCACGCCGCATCACCAGGGCCTTTGGCCAACAGGACTTCCAGAACCGGTTCCCGCCATTCGCTGCTCCGAAGCAGGATGGCGTCCTTTTCGTTCGTCGGGGACGGCTGTCCGACATAGCGCCCCGCCTCAAGGACCTGTCCAGCCCAGAAGGTGAAGTCACCGGCAAACCCATCGGCCTCCGGCAGCGAGATGCCACCCCGCTGCGAGAGGCTACAGCTAAGCGCATCTCCACTAGCCGGGTCTCTCTCGACAGACAGAAGGCCGGACTCCGTCTCAAAGCCGAAGATGTGACGCCCGTCTTTCCGGGTTTCGCCCGTCATCGCCAGTTCGCCGATTACAGGCGCGGCGAAGTCTTCCATTGGGGCAAGGCAGCGTGTCTCGAATTCGCTCCATGCGCTTGCCTCTGCCGCCTGCGCAAGTGTTGCAGCCAGCGCCAGACCAACGCTCGCAAGTGCCATACGCATGCCATACGCCCGGCCATACGCTCTGCCACACGCGGTATGACAGCGAAAATCAGTCATGCGCGACCCCGAGATAGGCGTCGATTACTTCCTGATTGTTCCGCACCTCGTCGGGCGTGCCATCACCGATTTTCTTTCCGTAATCCATGACGACAACCCGATCAGACAGGTCCATGACGACGCCCATATCGTGTTCGATCAAGGCAATCGTCGTGCCGAATTCGTCGTTCACATCAAGGATGAAGCGAGACATGTCTTCCTTCTCCTCAACGTTCATCCCAGCCATCGGTTCATCAAGCAAAAGAAGCTTGGGCTCCGCCGCCAGAGCACGTGCAAGTTCCACCCGTTTCTTCAGGCCATACGGCAACCGCCCCACGGGAGTTTTGCGGATGTTCTGAATCTCGAGAAAATCGATGATTTCCTCAACTTTTCGGCGATTCTCGATCTCTTCCGCCTCAGCTTTTCCCTTCCAGACAGCCTGCGAGAACAGACCACTCTTCATATGTGTCAGACGGCCAGTCATGACGTTGTCCAGCACACTCATTCCTTCGAACAGGGCAATGTTCTGAAAGGTTCGTGCCACGCCTTGCTGCGCCACTTCGTAGGGCTTCATCGGGGGGCGCTTGGAGCCGCGAAACCAGACTTCCCCCTCCTGCGGGTGATAGAAACCTGAAATCACATTCAGCATAGAAGACTTGCCCGCACCGTTGGGCCCGATAATCGCGCGAATTTCTCCTTCGTGGATATCAAAAGAGATATCCTTGATCGCGACAACACCCCCAAAACGCAGCGTGATGTTCTTCATCTCCATCACCACACCGCCGATCTGGCGCCCATCCGCAGTGACATAGTTTCCAGCCATCGCGTTCATGGCATATTCCCTTCGTAGCTACGGGATGGTGGGCGGGGCGAAGGCGCAGCCGAGCGTCGTATCATCATTCAGCCGCCATCAAAGTTTTGGGTGCCACGGTTTCCGCTTTGACCAATTTCAGTGTCGCTTTGATCGAACCCTTGCGACCGTCTTCGTATGTCACTTCTGTCTCTGTCGAAATCTGTTCGGAACCGTCATAGAGCGCTGTTATTATATCAGCGTATTTTTCTTCGATTATGCGTCGGCGCACTTTTTGGGTTCTGGTGAGTTCCCCATCATCGGCGTCCAGTTGCTTGTGCAAAACAACGAAGCGATGCACCTGACAGCCCGCCAACATGTCATCTTGAGCAACCGACGCATTCGCCTCTTCAACGTGAGAGCGCATGGTATCGATCACCTGCGGGTGCCCGGCCAGTTCCTGATAGGATGAATAGGCAATATTGTTCCGCTCTGCCCAATTGCCAACAGCCGTAAGATCGATGTTTAGAAATGCTGTGCATTCATCACGATCATTCCCGAAGACGACTGCTTCAAGGATATTCGGGAAGAACTTCAGCTTGTTCTCAACATATTTGGGCGCGAAGAGCGATCCGTCGGCCATTTTTCCAACGTCTTTGGCCCGATCAATGATGCGCAGATGCCCCGAGCCCTCTTCGATGAACCCAGCATCGCCGGTCGCCACCCAGCCCTCGCTGTCTTTGGTGCCAGCAGTTGAGTCGGCATTTTTGAAATACTCGACGAACACGCCGGGTGATCGATAGAACACTTCTCCAGACTCGCCGATTTTCAACTCGACGCCGGGAGACGCAATTCCCACCGTATCTGAGCGCACTTCGCCGTCGGGTTGCTGCGTAATGAAGACCGAAGCCTCTGTCTGGCCATAGAGTTGTTTCAGGTTGATCCCAAGGGACCGGTAGAAATCGAAGATCTCTGGCCCGATCGCCTCACCAGCCGTATAGCCGACCCTTACTTTGCTGAAACCCAGAGTGTTTTTTAGCGGGCCGTAGACCAGCGCATTCCCCAGAGAGTACTTTAGTTTGTCCCAAAAGCTGACTGGCTTGCCATCAAGTAATGCAGGTCCAACCTTTGATGCGTGAGCCATGAAATGGTGGAACATCCGCTGCTTCAGTTTGCTCGCATCTTCCATCCGGATCATGACTTGAGTGAGCTGCGTTTCGAACACGCGCGGTGGCGCGAAATAATAAGTCGGCCCAATCTCACGCAGATCGGTATGCATCGTTTCGGCGCTTTCAGGGCAATTCACACAGAAGCCAGTCCAATAGGCCTGACCGATGGAGAAAATAAAATCACCCACCCATGCCATCGGCAGATAGGCCAGAATTTCATCCCCCGGACGCAAATCATCAAACTCTGATGAATTCTTGGAGGTTTCGATGATATTGCGGTTCGACAGCACCACGCCTTTTGGCCGCCCAGTGGTCCCCGAGGTGTAGAGCATCACGCATGTGCTGTCGTAGTCGAGCGCATCTGAGCGCCGTTTCATCTCAGCGCTGTACTGGTCTCGGACCTCTCGGCCGCTGGCCTGAACCTCTGCAAACGAGTTCATTTGCGAGTGGTCGTACTTCCGCATCCCGCGCTTGTCATAGTAAATGATGTGCTCGATGCCTTTGACGCTCTCTTGCACTTCAATAACTTTGTCGACTTGTTCCTGATCCCCAGCGATCACAAATTTTGCGCCGCAATGGTCGAGAACATAGGTCATTTCTTCGACGACTGCGTCTTGGTAAAGTGGAACAGGAACGGCGCCGACGGCTTGCGCTGCGACCATGGACCAATACATCGCTGGACGGTTGCGTCCGATGATCGCGATATGATCTCCCTCACTGACACCCAGATGCAGCAGGCCTAACGCAAGAGCGTCAATTTCCTCTGCCGTCTGGCTCCAGTTCCAGCTCTGCCATATCCCGAATTCCTTCTCGCGATACGCAGCCTTTTGTCCAAATTGCTCCGCATTCCGCGCAAGCAGTTGCGGAAGAGACGCGAGCCCCGCTGAGGACGTTACATCCTGTTCCAAGTTTTCCTCCCATGCCGAAACTCGGCTATCGGGTATTTCCCGAAGTATTTGGAACATAACTTCACAATCAGAGCAGCCGCCGTCAAATGATTTTTTTGAACAGGCGTTCAGATAACGCTAACGTCCGGAATGATTTTTCAAAAAAGCTGTGCTATGCGTTGATCATGGATATGATTTCGCTCGCATTTTACGCAGCCATTTGTGGCATTCTCAGTTACTTCGCACCGAATTTTGGCCCGCCCTTTGCGCGACTTGGCATAGGAGCCGTTGTGGGAATCATCGCAGCGACGCTGTTGCCAATCCTAAAAGGCACCTTCGGCGTCTACTGACCGCTTGAGCAACCAGTAGATGCGATTTATCAGAGCTCGTAAATCAATCCTGCCAGCTATTCGGCAGCCAATGCGTCCGCTTTTTCAACACGCACCGCTGAAAACTTGAACTCCGGTATCTTGCCGTAAGGATCGAGTGCAGAGTTCGTGAGGATATTTGCAGCCGCTTCTACGTAAGCGAATGGCAGGAAGACATTATCCTCTGCCACCGCCCGATCAGCCCGCGCCATAACACTAACAGAACCACGCCGCGTGGTCAGGCGAACCGCACCACCAGGAGCCACACCCAGCTTCCGCAAGGTGCGCGGGTGAAGCGAACAGTTGGCTTCTGGTTCAAGCCCATCCAACACGCTGGCCCGACGGGTCATTGACCCAGTATGCCAGTGTTCCAGCTGTCTTCCGGTGATCAGCACAAACGGATATTCGGTGTCGGGCAACTCGTCGGGCGGGATGACATTGGCCGGAGTAAATCTCGCACGACCACCTTCGCGCGGGAAACCATCTCCAAATACGATGGCCTGTCCCGGGTCCTCTGGGCTGAGCGAGGGATAGGTGACCGCCTCCCCTTCCAGCCTTTCCCAAGTGATATTGTCGAGCGACCCCATGTTCAGCTTCATCTCGGCGAACACTTCGCGCGGATGCGTGTACGTCCAATCCAACCCGAGGCGTTTTGCAAGTTCGGTCTCGATCCACCAATCTTCTTTCGCCTCACCCGGAGGTGAGACGGCAGGCCGCCCCATCTGTACCTGACGGTTGGTATTGGTGACTGTACCGGTTTTCTCTGCCCAAGCGCTGGCGGGTAGGATCACATCTGCATAATTCGCAGTCTCGGTAAGGAAGATATCCTGCACTACGAGATGATTCAATTTGGCCAGAGCGTCCCGCGCATGATCTACATCAGGATCGGACATGGCAGGATTTTCACCCAACACATACATCGCTTTGATCTCGTCGGCGTGGATTGCGTCCATAATCTCAACGACGGTCAGACCCTTCTCATTCGAAAAGTCGTCAGACCCCCAAACGTCGTTGAACGCCGATCTCACACCGTCATCTGTCACGCTTTGATAATCCGGCAGGAACATAGGGATCAGGCCTGCGTCAGAGGCGCCTTGCACGTTGTTTTGACCACGCAACGGATGAAGGCCAGAACCGGGACGTCCCACATGCCCTGTCATAAGAGCTAGAGATATCAAGCAGCGTGAGTTGTCGGTGCCGTGGATATGTTGCGAAACACCCATGCCCCAGAAAATCATACCAGCCTTTGCGCCGGCAAAAACTCTGGCAACGTCACGGAGAACATCAGCCTTGATGCCGCAGACTTTTTCCATCTTTTCTGGCGGGAAACCTTTGAGATGACTTTTCATCTCCTCCCAGTTTTCGGTGTAGCCCGCGATGTACTGCTCGTCATAGAGACCTTCTTCTACGATCACATGCATGATCGCGTTGAGCATGGAGACATCTGCACCCGGCTTGAATTGCAGCATATGCGACGCGTGTCGTTTCAATCCCTGGCCGCGCGGATCCATCACGATCAATTTCCCACCACGCTTTGCGAATTGCTTGAAATAGGTCGCGGCAACGGGATGATTTTCCGTCGGATTGGCGCCTATGACGATGGCCACATCTGCGTTCTCAATCTCGTTGAATGTCGCGGTGACCGCACCCGACCCCACATTTTCGAGCAGCGCTGAAACGGATGACGCATGGCAAAGGCGGGTACAGTGATCGACATTATTGTGTTTGAATCCCTGCCGGATCAGCTTCTGGAACAGGTAGGCTTCTTCGTTGGAGCACTTGGCTGATCCAAAGCCTGCCACTTCCCGACCGCGACCTTTTAGGCCTTTGGCTGCAAAGTCCAGCGCCTCATCCCATGTTGCCTCCCGGAAGTGGGTCATGACGTTTGACGGATCTACGTTGAGCCCCTTCGCTGGCGCGTCGTCACGTCTTATCAAGGGTTTGGTCAGGCGATGCGCGTGATCGACATAATCAAAGCCAAATCGGCCTTTCACGCAAAGGCGGTTCTCGTTTGCTGGACCATCTACGCCATCGACCCAAGCGATCTTATCATCTTTGATCTTGAAGCTCAGTTGACAACCGACACCACAATACGGGCATACCGATTTGACTTCGCGATCGTATTCCTTTGAATTCCCGGCCTGTTCTGCGTCGACCGCTGTTGCAGGCATCAATGCACCTGTCGGGCAGGCCTGAACGCACTCCCCGCAGGCAACGCAGGTCGATGCACCCATTGGATCGGACATATCGAAGACTGGATAGCTGTCGTGACCCCGGCCCGCCATACCGATCACGTCATTGACCTGCACCTCACGGCAAGCCCGGACACACAGGTTGCATTGAATGCAAGCGTCCAGGTTCACGGCCATGGCTACATGGCTATTGTCCAGAAGCGGAATGCGTTCGGCCTCAAGCCGAGGCAAACGGCTTTCGGACACACCTTGAACGTCTGCCATATCCCACAAATGGGAGCCGGCATCATGTGCAACGTCGCGCTCTGGCTGATCGGCCACCAGCATCTCGATCACCATCTTGCGTGCCGTGGTCTCGCGTGCGCCCTGAGATGACACGACCATACCTTCGGATGGCTCTCTTATACAGGAAGCCGCAAGCGTCCGCTCTCCATCAATTGCAACCATGCAGGCACGGCAATTTCCGTCTGAGCGGTACCCCGGCGCATCCTTGTGGCACAGATGCGGGATTGTGGTCCCTTCACGTTTCGCCACTTCCCAGATTGTTTCGCCCGGATTGGCTTCAACTTGTGAGCCATCCAGCGTAAATTTTACCGTATCAGACATGGCGTTTTCTCCCGTATCGCGCCCAGATTAAACCATTTCCCTCAAACGACCAGAGTCCCATGCGCGACCTGCGCCTTTGAATTTGCGGCAAAGCGCTTTCCGATTGGCCTTGTCCATCTGCTTTGGCATAAGCACTTCAAAGGGGAACGTCCGATGTCGCATCTGTGGATCCGTGCCGAACAAAGAGATCACGAACAACGTGTTGGTGTGACACCAGAGGGTGCCAAAGCTCTTCTCGCGGCGGGCCTGCGCGTGACCGTTGAAGAAAGTTCAAGCCGCGCCATTCCCATAACCGCTTATCAAGCTGTCGGTTGTGAGATCGCAGCTGAACACAGCTGGCCAGATGCTCCAGCCGATGCAATCGTCTTCGGTCTGAAGGAACTGGATGAGAGCGGTCCGGCACTTAAGCACCGACACATCATGTTCGGTCATGCGTTCAAAGGTCAGCCTGATGGCAAAGCATTGCTCAGACGGTTCAAAAACGGGGGCGGCACCCTTCTTGATCTGGAATATTTGACAGATGAAACCGGTAAGCGGGTTGCTGCTTTCGGGTATTGGGCGGGATTTGCAGGTGCCGCGGTGGCCTTGAAGTGCTGGATAGCGCAGCAAAGAGGTGAAATCGCGGGCCCGATCAGCGTCTACTCATCTTCGACGGAGATGCTGGCGCAGCTCCAGGCAAAACTTGTACAAACGACGACCGCGCGGCCGACAGCGTTGATTATCGGTGCTTTGGGTCGCGTTGGCAGCGGTGCCGCAACTCTGTGTACCGAGCTCGGAATACCGGTGACCAAATGGGATATGGCCGAGACCGCATCTGGTGGACCTTTCCCGGAAATTCTTGCTCATGATTTGTTCTTTAATTGCATCCTTGCGACACCAGGCGTCCCAGTATTTGTGCCCGTAGCTACCAAAATTGCTGATCGCAAGTTAAGCGTTATTGGGGATATCGCTTGCGACCCGGACAGCGATTTCTCTCCGATCAAGGTGTATGACCGCGTGACGACGTGGCAAGCACCTGCTTTGCGCGTACATGAAACCCCACCGCTTGATGTAACCGCAATAGATAACCTGCCATCGTTGTTGCCGATCGAATCTTCTGAAGATTTTGCCGAGCAATTGCTGCCCACACTATTGAAGCTGGATAAGCAAGAGACCGGTGTTTGGGCGCGCGCAAAGTCAGTCTTCGACACTCATCTGGCGACTGTTTAACAATCCGTGATGGACGCTAAAGTAGATCTTCTTCGGCTTTCGATACATCCAGCCCAAGTGCGTCCATTCCAGCCTCAAGATGATCTGCCAAATGTGGTGTTCCGATCAGATAGTCAGCTGTTGGACTGGTCGATTCTTGCCTTGCAACGGCGATGGCCTCATCGAGTTCTTCAACCTCGAAGCTGCCGCGACCAATCCACATTATGGCAACAAGACCAACCTTTTCGTCGGCATTCAGACCTTCAATAAATGCAGTGAGCTCTCCCTCAGCGCGGTCTATTTCGTGCGCAAAGAGTATGACCTGAGCCACTTTGTGTGTAGCGATTTCCAGCAATGTAGCCTCCCGCAAGTTGCTTGAGGTCTTGAACCATGCGCCCGCAGAGGCGGCCATGATCTGAATCAAATTCTAGGAAAACACTCGGTAGTATATCCAATCTGGCAGAAATTGACTGGCCCGAAAGACAAGGCTGAATGCGGTTGGAAAGCTCTTCTTGAACCCGCCAGATATCATGTGATCGAACATCACTTGAGCCGCGGCCTCAGGTTCCATGATAAAGGGCATCTTGAAGTCGTTCTTGTCGGTCAGCTGGGTTTTGATGAAGCCGGGATTGACGACTTGAACATCAACGCCGGTCTTTCGCAAATCTGCGTACATGCTTTCAGCGAGGCTCATACAAGCGGCTTTTGATGCGGTATAGCCTATCGAGCCCGGCAAGCCGCGAAATCCTGTCAAAGATGACGTAAGTACAATATGGCCAGCATCTCTTGCGACCATATTGGGAACCACCTGCCCCAGAACACGCGCCATCCCGGTGAAATTGATGTCGCACATCGCTGTCACCTGATCGGCGTCCCAATCCTGTGCGGCCATGGGCCAATAAACACCCGCAAGATGCACATAACCGTCTATCGGCCCCACCTCTTTGGCAGCGCGTTTCACGTCATCGGTGTCGCTTACATCCAGTGTCACGTAGGAGGCGGCTTCTCCCAGCTCGGCAACCGCAGCCTCAAGGTCTTCTTCGCTGCGCGCGGAAAGAACAACTTGGGCACCTGAGTCAACCAGCTTAGTTGCCAACGCACGACCAAGACCTGCCGATCCGCCGACCAGCCAATACCGCTTCCCAGAGACAGCCCTCATATCGTGGCTTCTTGTTTCTCTAGTTTTGGACGCATTGTCGCGACAAGCTCAGCCACCTTGATACCGAACTTGCGGAATTGGCTGCGGTTCATGATGGTTCCGTTCTCAACCAAATACATCCAATCCACGGTATCCAGTTCATGCCCTCCGCTTTCTTCGGGCAGCTTGATGCGATACTTCAACTGTACAGCCGAACCCGACTGCTTGCCCTGACCTTCGCCAATAACGTCAGGCGCTGTGGCTTTTATCGATCCATCATTACCAACGGTGAGTGTCCATTCACGGTCTTGAACAGCCCCGCTGTCATAGGTGAACCGCTCTTTCATAACGCCAATGTTGCCGTTCCAGGAAACATCCATATCCGCGACGAAACGTGACGTGACACGGCCGGTTGGCCCATAGATCACGCCTTCGCATTGAATGGGGCCGGAGAGGTGTTCGCGCAGATTGAATTCAGGCCCAGAAGTCAGAGAGTAGTCCTCAGGTTTTTGGCCGAGGAACGACAACTTTCGAGACCAAAGCCACGAAACTGCACTGGCAACAACAACGCCCAGCAAAATGGAGGTGAGTAGTTCCATCAGGTATTACTCCTCAAGTTGGGTGGTTATCAAAAGCGCGATAGCCACAAGTTTCAGGGTGCAAGGCACCAGAGCATAAAGAATAGTGAGCATCGTGAGCGCTTCTGCAGGATTGCTGGCAGCGCCCGAGGTAAAGCCCGCGCCTTCCAAAACCGGCAGGAGGACTGCCGCGGCAAACGCAAGCGTGAATTTTGTAACCGTGGCCCAAAGACCAAAGCCTTGTCCGCCATTCGGCGCGAGTTCGGCCATGCGACGTGCAAACATTGCAGGCAACAGTGTCAGGTCTGCACCGATCGTGGCTCCAGAAACCACGCAAATCACCACAAAAAACCAGACATCTCCCTGATCCAGCAAAAGCACAAAGCCGAATGAAACCACGGCTACAACCATGGCGAAGATTAGCGTCGGTTTGGCTCCAAATTTACCAGCCAGTCCGCTCCAGATAGGTGCCGAAATCGCCGCGGCAAGAAAAAACACTACCAATAGCGGGCCTTCCCAGCCTGGCGCATCCAATCTGCTTTCAACGAAGAACAGAAAGAGGGTCGAGGAGACAGCGAGCGGGGTGGCATTCACGAGTGCCAAGATCAGAAGGCGACGCGCGGTCTTATCCTTCAGAATTTGGCGGATCGGAGTGGGCTCGCTTTGTGCAGTTTGGCCCCACTCCTGCATCATCAATAAAGCGGCGATCAACGTCACGGCTGCGAAACCGATTGCAAACATACCAAAAGGCGCTGCGACAATCCCGACGAGCGCAGTGGGAGCAACCGCAGCAGCACAAACACCCAGAAGCGCACCGGTTTCACGCCACGCGGCGAGACGTGTATGTCCCCCAGCGATCTCACCCGCTTTGGCGACACCACGCGCATAGAAGTTTATTGTGAGAAAACTGAAGGCCGAGAAGAGCCCGGTGATTGTAAGTCCAAACCACCAGATCGGACTGATGGGCGGGACAATTGCAAATAGGCCCAACATGCTAAGCGCCAAGACACCGGCCGCGACTGAAACGGCCATAGTTCGCGCAGCATCGAGGCGTTCACTGATCCAGCCGAGAATTGGGTCCTGAATGACATCAAACAACCGCAAGCCAAACAAAACTGCTCCGAGTGTTGCCAAGCTTAACCCGTAATTGTCTGCGAAGAACTTTGGCGCGTAGATATAGATCGGTAGGCCGGCGCCAGACAGCACAGCCGCAAAAAGCGCATAAGCGCCAAGGCGATCCCCGCCCTTTTGTAGTGTTGCGGCCATCACCTCGACACTTCCTTCGAGGGGGGCGTAGGACGGGTCCTGAAATTCGCGCCTTTCCACCAAAGTTTGAGGGCTTGCCAATGAATAAGGCCGAGCACCCGGCGCGAACCAAAGGGGCGTCTAATATATGCCTTGAGGATTGAGCCGTTCGTGAGTGGAATTCGTTTGCCGGTCAGGGTTGCCAGGAGACCACCATTACCAGCCGCGTAGTCGATCCAGATACCGATACGCTGGTTCGTTATATCGAAGCGGAATGTATATCCTCCTTCGACTGGCTGAAACGGCGAAACATAGAAGATTTTTTTGGCGCTGATCGTGTCCGTTGCTTGAATGGGCGAAAAGTCAGGATTTGCGCAGAAGTAGCTGTGGCGGTCACCATAGGTATTGGTGACTTCGGGGATGACAACCCGCAAAACAGACTGGCGATCTTGGACAAGCCAAAAGCTAACCGGATTGAACACGTGACCCATCACTCGGGGCTGTGCAAGAAGCTCGACTTTTCCAACTGAGAAGTCGATATGGTAAGCGTCAAGCACCTCGCGCACCCACGCGACGCCGCGCCCTTCACCAGGCGCACCGCCATGGTCCTTGTCCCAGAGCGCTGTTATGTTGCGTCGGTTGCGCGAGAATAACGAAGGCGCGGTTTGCTCTTGTCCCGGTTGCAGCAACACGTAGTCAACGCTGTAGGTAAAGGCGTTGTCAATTTCGCCTTTTCTCCCATGGAAGGTCTTTCCTGCGATATGTTCGATCGCGCTCAAGCGGCCACCGGGCGCTGAGCCATGAGGTCAATCTGCTGAACAACATCAACCGCGCTGGACAGACCATCCTCGTGGAAACCGTTCTTCATCCATGCACCACAAAACCATGTGTGGTTGACGCCGTTCATGGCCCTGATCTGTTCCTGTGCCCACAGCGCACCCAAATCGTAAACCGGGTGACGGAAGGTAACCTGGTCGTAGATCAACTCCTCTCGGACTGTTCGCGTATTATTCAGGGTCACAAACAGTGGATCGTCATGCGGGATCGGTTGAAGCGAATTCATCCAATAGGTCAGATCAATCTTGTCAGAGGTCTTGCCTCGATCCTCGCAATAGACCCACGAAGACCAGACCTTTCTGTTCTTTGGCATAAGCCCGGTGTCCGCATGCAACAGTGCGTCGTTGGGTTGGTACCGTACTGCGGAAAGCGCCGTTCGTTCCGCTTCGCTGGCGTCAGCCAACAATGCGAGTGTGTCGTCGGCGTGGCTCGCAAATACGACTTCATCGAATTGTTCTGCCAGACCACCGACGGGTTGAACATGAGACCCGGTGCTGCTGCGTGTAACGGACTTGATAGGAGCGGCAAGACGAATATCGACCCCATTTTGCTTGAGCTCTTCTTTGAGGCGCGCAACATATTGAATAGATCCGCCTTGAACCGTGTACCATTGATGCTGACCTGAATAGCCGAGCAAGGCGTGGTTCTTAAGAAACCGGATCATGGCCTGAGCCGGGAAATCCTGCATGAGTGTGATCGGTGTCGACCAAATAGCCCCGGTGAGTGGCAATAGGTATCTGTCTCGAAACCACGAGCCCGTCCCAAGTCCATCAAGAAAATCCCGTATCGACAATGAAGGATCCTTGGACGCTTCCCCGACTGCCTTTGCATTGAACCTGAGAATATCCCGCAGCATGCGTAAAAATCTGGGGCGACCAATGTTTTTTCGCTGAGCAAAGACGGTATCGACCGAGGCTAGACCATATTCGAGCTCACCCCCGTTTATCGACGCGCCAAAGCTCATATTCGATTTGCATACCGGCACGTTTAGGTCGTCAAATAATTTGGTCAGGTGCGGATAGTTTGCTTTGTTGTAGACGATGAACCCGGTATCGACCGGTTGGTTTCCGTTTTTGCCAGCAACCGCCGTGCGCGCGTGGCCGCCCAGTCTTCGTTCCGCTTCAAATAAAGTTACCTGATGGTGCTTACTCAAGAGATAGGCCGCACCCATGCCAGAGATACCTGCACCGATAACGGCAATTTTCTTCGGCATAGAAGGTGAGATTTCAAACGACATTCAAAGCTCCAGCACGGAAGTTATTATTATTGCACACTGTTACGCGCAGGTTGGCGGCGTGGATTAAAGAGAAAAATGACATTTGATGTGATCCGTTTTGAAAGCGTGGCCGTAAGACATTCATGTTGACCGGGACAAGATTGACTGAGAAACCGCATGCCGCGATTATTTCGGGCGCAGCCGGAGCGACCAAGGCGGCCTGCGGGCACTACACGACGAGCCAAGAAGTCTCGAGGAACATGAGCACTGATACGCACTGGGTTGATGTGGTAACTCGCGTTAGATCGCAAGATCGTGACGCTTTTGCTGAGCTTTTTCAACACTTTGCGCCAAGGGTTAAGGGTTTCCTGATCAAATCAGGAGCAGACGTCAATATGGCGGAGGAATGCGCACAGGATGTGATGGCAACCCTCTGGCACAAAGCGCATATGTTTGATCCATCACGTGCAAGCGTGAGTACTTGGATTTTTACGATCGCGCGAAATAGACGGATCGATATGCTGAGAAAACAGCGGCGACCTGAACCTGACGAGTTGACATGGGGTCCAGAACCCGAGCCCGACGCGGCCGATGTGATGGAACTCCAACAGGAAAGCATGCGCCTGGCGAAAGCTATGTCGCAATTGCCGGAGAAACAACGAGAGCTAATCCAGAAGGCTTATTTTGGGGATTTGTCTCATAGCGAAATTGCTGAAGAGACTGGGCTGCCACTGGGTACGATCAAATCAAGGATACGTTTGGCGCTAGAACGACTGCGCCACGCAATGAAGTGAAAAGGCTATGAAAGAGATTAAACATCACCTCAGTGAAGCGCTGCTTATGGCGTATTCAGCTGGAACCTTGCCCGAGGCGTTCAACCTGCTCGTGGCGACGCACATTTCAATGTGCGATGAATGCCGGGTTCGACTCGAAGCGTTCGATACAGTCGGCGGCGCGCTGTTAGACGATGCGGCTGACAATACCTCCAATGTTGATTTCAACGCGACACTTCGGTTGATCGAAGGAGGACCGAAAGACCCAATCCGTTTCGAACATGCCAAAGGTGTTCTTCCGTCGGTGCTTCAGGAATATGTGGGTGGTGACGTGGACAGCGTGAAATGGCGCTCTGTCGGGATGGGCGTACGTCAAGCAATTCTCAAAACTTCTAAAGAAGCCTCTGTCCGGCTGCTTCATATCCCAGCCGGATGTGCAGTGCCCGATCATGGTCACCGAGGCACCGAATTGACCCTTGTATTGCAGGGCGCTTTCCGGGACGAAGAAGATCGGTTTGATCGGGGCGATGTTGAGATCGCGACTGAGGATTTGGAACACACTCCAGTTGCTGAGCCGGGAGAAGATTGCATTTGTCTTGCAGCAACGGATGCCCCATTGCGTTTTCGGTCGTTGATCCCACGCATCGCTCAGCCATTCCTGCGCATTTGAAGTGCAAATAAATTCCTCCAACAAAACCCGCGCTTTGGTGCGGGTTTTTTGACGATAAGGACCGAAAATCCTCGGTCAGCCCCTCAGATTTGCCCGAATCGTCCAACTCCGCCACCCTGCAATTGCCAGTTACTATTTCTGATTTTAGCGTGACTGATCTGATTTAAGGGAGGATTTCGATGGATATTGCGTCGCCACAAGGCCGTATTTCGACATGGCTTGCGAAATTTAATGATGCCCTGGAGAAACAGGATGCCGACGGCTTGGCAGGCTTGTTTGCCGAGACGTGTTATTGGCGCGACCTTATTGCGCTGACGTGGAACATCAAAACCTTTGAGGGGCGTGACGCCATCTTGCAGATGGCACAATCACAGCTCGCCAAGATCAACCCGCGCAATTTCGAAATAGATGGCGACGCGACCGAGGCGGATGGCGTGGTTGAAGCATGGCTCCGTTTTGAAACCGATACCGCGCGCGGTATCGGCCACCTGCGCATGGTTGGAGATGAGGCACTTACTCTTTTCACGACAGCCCAAGAGCTCAAGGGACACGAAGAGGCCAAAGGTCCCAACCGCGATATGGGTGTACAACATGGGGCTGATCCAGATCGCAAAACCTGGGCGGAACGGCGTGCGGAAGAGCTCGAAACACTCGGTTACAAGAATCAGCCCTATGTCGTCATAGTGGGCGGTGGTCAGGGCGGCATCGCCCTTGGTGCGCGTTTGCGACGGCTAAACGTCCCCACAATCATTATTGAAAAAAACGAGCGCCCCGGCGACAGCTGGCGCAAGCGCTACAAATCACTCTGCCTGCACGACCCGGTCTGGTATGATCACCTGCCCTATCTGCCCTTCCCAGATCATTGGCCAGTTTTTGCCCCAAAAGACAAACTTGGCGATTGGCTCGAAAGCTACACCAAGATCACGGAGCTGAATTATTGGACCAAGTCAGAATGTAAGTCCGCGACCTATGACGAGGCCAGCGGTGAATGGACCATAACTGTCGATCGCGACGGGGAAGAAGTGGTCCTGAGACCCAAGCAATTGGTACTTGCTACTGGGATGTCCGGCGTGCCCAACATGCCTGACCTGCCCGGCATAGATAAGTTCAAGGGAGATCTCCACCACTCTTCGCAGCACCCCGGACCAGACGCTTATAAAGGCAAGAGAGCAGTGGTCATAGGTTCCAACAATTCCGCCCACGATATCTCCGCAGCGTTGTGGGAGGCGGGCGCCGATGTGACGATGGTGCAGCGATCGTCCACCCATATCTCTCGTTCCGAGACCTTGATGGATATCGCTTTGGGCGCCCTATACTCGGAAGAGGCGGTGGCCAATGGCATCACAACCGATAAGGCCGATCTGATCTTTGCCTCAATCCCCTACGCAATGCTGCCTGATATCCAGAGACCCGGTTGCGAGGAAATGAAAAAACGCGACGCCGATTTTTACAAACGGCTCGAAAAAGCCGGGTTCAAACTCGACTTCGGCGCGGATGAAACCGGCCTGTTCTTGAAATACCTTCGTCGCGGATCAGGCTATTACATCGATGTCGGTGCATCTGAACTTGTAGCCGATGGGAAAATCAAACTCGCCCACGGGCAGGTCACCGAAGTGAATGAAAGTGGCGTGACGCTGGATGATGGCACCCAACTTGACGCAGACGTGATCGTTTTTGCAACCGGCTATGGCTCTATGAACGGTTGGGCTGCACGACTAATCTCACAAGACGTCGCGGACAAGGTTGGCAAATGTTGGGGCCTTGGGTCCGAGACGCCCAAGGATCCGGGCCCTTGGGAGGGTGAACTCAGAAACATGTGGAAGCCCACCCAGCAGAATGCGCTCTGGTTTCATGGGGGCAACTTGCACCAATCGCGTCACTACTCCCAGTTCCTTGCGCTCCAACTCAAAGCCCGGGAAGCGGGACTCGAGACACCAGTCTACGGCCTGCAGGAGGTACACCACACTGGTTAGTCATCTTTCAGGATTTCCCATGTTCTAAAATATCCCGGTGGGGGTCTTGGGGGGAGGCTGGCCTCCCCCAAGCTGGATCGCTCCTGCGCAGCAGGCGAAAGCCACTATCCCAAACTAGTCCGGCTTTTTCAGCGGGATGACGGATGATTCGTCGGGTTCCAACTCTTCAAAATCGAAATTGTCGAGCCTGATCGCCCGTTTGCCCGCGCGCTCTGCCGCTGTAGTGATCCCGTCGATGTCCTTACGGGCTTGGTCGAAATGCGTATCAAGCTTGCCGACCCGCTCGACCACCAGTTCCACATCGCGGTGGAGCTGCTTCAGGGTCGTCCGAATGGCACCGGCTTGCTCACGCATGCGTGCATCCTTCAGAATGGCCCGCATTGTGTTCAATGTCGCCATGCAAGTGGTTGGAGAGACGATCCAAACCCGGGCCGCAAATCCTTCGCGCACCACATCAGGTAGCTTCGAATGTAGCTCTGCGTAAACGGCTTCGGACGGTAGGAACATCAACGCCCCGTCTGCGGTCTCGCCCTCGATCAAATAACGCTCTGAGATTGCTTTGATATGGGTTCGGACCGCCTGTCGCATCATTTGCAAAGCACGTGCCTGCGCATCTTTCGTTTCCGCCGCAACCAGTGCCTCATAGGCCTCCAGCGGAAACTTGGCATCAATCACAATTGGACCAGGTGGATTTGGCAGGTGGATCAGGCAGTCCGCCCGCCTCCCGTTCGATAGTGTCGCTTGAAAGGAGTAGCTCTCCGAGGGGAGCGCTTTCGACACAATATCGTTGAGCTGAATTTCACCAAATGCCCCACGGGTCTGTTTGTTGGACAAGATGTCTTGCAAAGATAACACATCGCCCGACAGCTTTTCGATATTCGTCTGCGCCTTATCAATAGTCGCTAGACGTTCCTGCAATTCCGTAAGAGACTTCGTCGTCTTCTCAGACGATCCATGCAGGACATCGTTCATCTTCTCCTGCAAATCCGATATCGATCGCGCTGATTTCATCGCGCTGTCATGAAGCCGTTCGGACATCTGTCGCTGCACTTCTGCCAACCGCACCTCCATCGTCTGCAGTTGCATCTGCTGGCTTTTAGAGACGCTCTCCAGCCCACCGCTCAATTGCGCCTGCCCGGTCCCAAGCGATTGTACCGTCTGGTTAAGTACGCCCATTTGATGGACCATCGGGCCCGCCATCTTTGCAGATTTTCCCGCTGCCCGCAGCGCCAAAATCAACAGCATGACAATGAGCAAGGCAATCGCCAGGCCCACGAGCCCGGCGATCACCAAAGGATCGTTCAAATCAATCTGAATGTCGCCAATCTGGATCATGTACGTCCGAAAAGCCGCTCGATATCAGCTAGTTTCAACTCAACATATGTGGGGCGCCCGTGATTACATTGGCCGGAATGGGGCGTCGCCTCCATCTCTCTCAGAAGCGCGTTCATCTCTTCGGATCGCATCCAACGCCCAGATCGAATTGATCCATGACACGCGACACGCGATAGCACGGCTTCGATCCGATCGACCAATGTCTGTGATTGCCCCAGATCGTCCAATTCATCCAGGATATCCCGCAGCATCGCTTCGGCATTTATCTCTCCAAGGATCGCAGGTGTTTCCCGCACCGCAATAGCACCTGCTCCAAAGGGTTCGATGCCCAAACCGAAGCGCGCCAACACCTCCGCTTCGGACAAGAGCCGCTCGGCGTCACCTTCGCTCAGGTCAACAATCTCCGGTATCAATAAGGCCTGCGCAGCCACGCCACTTTCAGCCATCTGACGTTTGAGTTTTTCGTAAACCAGCCGTTCATGGGCGGCGTGTTGATCCACGATGACCATGCCATCCGAAGTTTGGGCGATAATGTAATTCTCATGTACTTGAGCGCGCGCCGCCCCTAACGGGGTATCCTGATGCTGAACTTCGTCGGCTACGTCGACCCGGGCGGATGGCGTTTGCTCAAATCCACTCTGTGCTTCAGCAAATCCCATTGGTGCTTGAGCTGTGGCAACAGGCTGGCCTGATCCAAGCGAAGGTCGATCCATTTGGTAGACCCGCGGCTCGACTGGCTCGGAGCGAAACGCGCCCAATGTTGCGCCAGCAACAGTGGTCGAGGCTCTGTGTCCGGCTTCCGCCAACGCGTGTTTCAAGGCAGAGACGATAAGCCCGCGTGCAACGCCGGGTTGACGAAAGCGAACCTCGGCCTTTGCCGGATGCACATTCACGTCCACCTCCGCAGGATCGCATTCAAGAAAGAGTGCGCAGGCGGGATGCCGGTCGCGGCTCAGGAAATCCGAATAGGCGCCTCGTAGGGCCCCGATTAGCAGCTTGTCACGAACTGGGCGGCCGTTAACGAATAGGAATTGTGCAACTGCCGAACCACGCGAATATGTGGGCAATGCAGCGTATCCGGTCAAGGAAATGCCTTCTCTCTCAGCGTCGATTGCGACGGCATTTTCCACGAATTCAGCGCCAAGAATCTGACGCAGACGCCCAGCCAACACATCAAACAAATTGCCGCTTTGCGGGTCGGTGCGGAACGTGACACGTCCCTCATCAGACTTTGAGTAATCGCGAACGGTGAATCCGACATAAGGCTCGGCCATAGCGAGACGTTTGATCACGTCATTGATGGCTTGGGTCTCCGCACGATCAGAGCGCAAGAACTTCAGTCGCGCGGGTGTCGCGTGAAACAAGTCGGACAACTCAACCACCGTACCCCGCGACAATGCTGCGGGCTTCGTTGGCCCTACAACGCCACCATCCACACGAATTTCGGCGGCCTCATCCCACGGAGAACGACTGACAATCATCATGCGTCCAACCGCCCCCATTGAAGGCAATGCCTCGCCCCGAAACCCGAAGGTATGGATGTTCAGCAGATCAGATCCATCAATTTTTGATGTTGCGTGCCGTGATAGCGCCAGTGTCAAATCACTGGACGGGATGCCATGCCCATCGTCTCTGACACGGATGAGTGTCTTGCCACCGTCTTTAAGCTCTATCTCGATCCGGGTTGCGCCCGCATCAAGCGCGTTTTCGACCAGTTCCTTGACCGCCGAGGCAGGGCGCTCGACAACCTCGCCTGCCGCAATGCGATTGACAGCGGTCTCATCAAGCTGCCGAATTTGAGGTAAATCGGCGCTTATGTTGGGGTGAGAAGCATTCATACCCCAAGGGGTAGCATGTCCGGTCGCGATTCGAAACGAAAGACTCGGCGATAGTCCACAGCGGGATCAATTGGTTGTTTCAAGCCCCTCTGGTTGGCCCACGACGACGAAATGAAGATCGTCTGGACGCAAAATCCGAGCTGCGACACGCTTGATGTCCTCGATCGTGACCGCGTTCACGTTGTCATTTCGGGATGCGATGTAGGAAATGGGTAGATCTTGGAATTGCATACCTGCGAGAATGTTAGCAATTGGACCATTGCCGTCAAATCGCAATGGATAAGCTCCCGTCAGATACGTTTTGGCCCGGTCCAGCTCCTCTTTGGTTACACCATTTTCGGCGAGCTGGCGCCACTCATCCGTGATGACCTCAATAGCTTGCCCGATGCGATCATTCGAGGACGCAACCTGGCCCAGATATAGTTCCGCATGTTCATAAGGCAGCAGATAGGAGCCAACCCCATAGGTCAGCCCACGCTTTTCGCGAACCTCATCCATCAATCGAGATCCGAAGCCCCCACCCCCAAGAATTTCGTTCAGGATGTAAGCTGCGAAGAAATCTGGGTCATCTCGTGTGATCCCCTGATGACCAAATACGGCCACAGATTGCGGCGTCTCGAATGGGATAACCGTCACGCCGCCCGCCATGTCATAGTCCACCCGATCAGGCATCTCAGCTCCTGCGGCAGGCAATTCACCTAACAGCTCATCCAGCAGAACACCAAGTTCTTCCGCGGAGATGTCGCCCACAGCACCGATTACTATGCGATCACGAGACATCGCGTCCGCCATAGCTTGGCGCACATCATCTGCGGTCAAATCGGCAACCGTCTCCGAAGTACCTTCGATCGGGCTTGCGTAGGGGTGAGTTCCAAACGCCGCACTATCGAAATTCAACCGAGCCAGCTTGTTGGGATCTTTTGCGTCCGAAGCAATGATGGAGAGCACCTGCCCACGCACACGTTCAAGAGCGACCTCATCAAAAGTTGGCTCCGTCAAAGCCAATTTCAGCAGCGCGATCGCTTCATCTCGGTTTTCGGTTAGAAACTCTGCGGATACGGAAACGCTATCATCAGACACATTAAAGCCAAACTGAACCGCGAGTTCCTCTGCCGCGGCGGCAAATTGTGTTGAGTTCAAATCGCCCGCGCCCTCTTCAAGCAAGCCCACCATCAGATGCATCGCACCCCTTTTGCCGGGACGATCCAAAGAAGCACCGCCCTTAAAGCGGATCTCGAGTGCTGTGAATGGAATGGACCTTTCCTCAACAAGCCATGCCTTCAAACCGCCGGGTGAGGTGACTTCCTGTATTTCAACCGCAGCCCGAGCGGGAAGCGTTGCAAGTAAAGTAATGATAAGGATCGACAGAAAGCGGATCATTGTGACACCTCAGAACTTGGCGTGGGTTTCTGGAAAAAGCCCGTGACGGCGTTCTTACGGTCAAACACCATGCGTGCCGCGTCCATAATATCTTCTTCCGTGACGGCCTTGAGAAGGCCCGGCCAAGCCTGAACATCTTCAACTTCAAGACCAGACGTTAGTGCTGATCCATACTGGCGTGCAGTACTTGCTACGTCATCTTGGGCATATATCAGGGAAGCCCGAATTTGTGTTTTCACCCGTTCAAGCTGATCAGAGTCTACGCCAGTTTCCAAAAACTTCGCGATTTCGGCATCAAGTTCGGCTTCAGCATCCTCCAATGACAAACCCGGCGTCGGTACGATGATTACGCCAAAAGTCGTATCGTCATAATTGACGCCGTTGTAGAAAGCGCCTGCATAGACTGCGCGATTGGTCTCGACCTGAAGCGCACGGCCAAACACGGATGTCGCAGAGCTCCCCCCTAGAATCTCCGCCAGCATTGTAAGGGCTGCTGCGTCGGTCTGATCGCCGCTATCGCGTTCTGGCGCGAGATAGGTCCTGATTACATATGGTTGGGCGACCCGCGCATCCTCATACACCAACCGGCGCTCTGCAAGCTGCGGTGGCTCTTGTGGTCTGATCCGCTCCTCCAAACCTAAGGTTGGATGAAGAGGACCATAGTGCCGCTTGGCCATTTCCTTGACCTCGTCCGGGTCCACGTCGCCCGCCACGACAAGAATAGCGTTGTTTGGCGCATAGTATTTCCGGTAGAAGCCCAAGGCATCTTCCATATCGAGTTGTTCCATCTCGTGGCGCCAGCCAATGATCGGGATCTGGTAAGGATGGCTGAGATATTGCGCAGCCCGACGTTGTTCGCTGAACAACGCGCCCGGATCGCTGTCTGTTCGCTGATTGCGCTCCTCCAGAATGACATCGCGCTCCGTCACGATATCCTCCTCCGTCAACTTGATGTTACGCATCCGGTCAGCTTCCATCTGCATCATCAATTCAAGTCGGTCGGCCGCGACGCGCTGGAAATAACCGGTGTAATCCCACGATGTGAAAGCGTTGTCAGAGCCACCATTCGCTTCCACGATCTCGGAAAATTCGCCTGCTTCTAGGGTTTCAGTCGCCTTGAAAAGCAAATGCTCCAGGAAATGAGCAATACCCGATTGTCCCGGTGGTTCGTCAGCAGCTCCGGCCCGATACCAAAGCATGTGAACGACTACCGGAGCGCGATGATCTTCGATCACGATCGCTTCCAAGCCATTATCCAACTCGAATGTCGTTACATTTTCATTGGCCAGCGCCGGCGCAGCAAAAAAAGCCGACAACAAAACAGCAATCACACGGGACATGGTAATACCTCAATCAAGGATAGCTCCTTGCAAGATGAACCGATTTGTCCGGATTGCAACATTGTCCAACGGCTTTGTGAGCCATTGTTTGAAATCAAATGGGCTTCGGGGAAGACAATGCGGCTTGCTAGTCGTCCAGCGCGACGCTTTCGGGTGGTGCAGATACAGTTCGGATGCCCGCGCGACGCAGACGTTCCAGCTCACGATATTTATCCAGTGACTGCTTGGAATAGGCTTTGTAGTAGACGTTCACGTTGAAAATGCGTTCCAGAAGCCGACCGTCGTTCTTGCGGCGAAACTCCAAATCTTCGGCAGCAAGACTTTCGCGAATTCCGCGTGTCACCCCGTAGCGTGATGCATAGTTCACCAAGCCACCGTCGCGACTTGCCGCATTTGGGTTTCCGCCCAAGGCCACCGTCGCCTCCGCAATCGGGTTGATATCGGTTCGGTTACTGCCGCCAGGGGTCGGTGCCGGCAGGCTTGTCCGATCAAGGTCAGCCGGGATTTCCAATGGCTTGTTAGGAAGAATTGCAAATTCGTCCGGTCCCTCAGTGTTAGACTTGACGTTCAGCAATGAAGGCTCGCGATTGCGATTACATGCGGTCAGCGCCACCGCTGCGATCAACGTTGTAAGGAGAACTGCTTTGCGCATCGGCCCTATCCCTTGCCTGTTCCGCCCGTTTTAACGCATCTGATCCGGGTCGTCACGGGTCAATTCTCGTCCAGTCTACGGTCGTCAAATGCAATTAGCGCAAAGGCCCCCGCAAAGATGAATATATCGGCCAGATTGAAGGTGTAGGGGTTCTGCCAGCCGCAGCAGGACATGTTTAAAAAGTCCGCCACAGCCCCATAAACAACTCGGTCCAACGCATTGGCTAGAGCACCGCCCACGATCAAGCCAGCGCCCATCAGCGTAATCGTACGCGACAACGTGCGCTTGGCCCACCAGATCAGAAAACCGGATACAATAATTGCAATAAAAATCAGGATGAAACGCGCAAACTCAGGAGAATCGGAAAAAAGCCCGAAATTGATCCCGGTATTCCAGCCCATACGAAAGTTCAAAACAGGCGGCAAGACATCTATAGCAAGCACCTCTTTGAGATTCAGAATATGCACGATCCAGTATTTTGAGACTTGATCGATTAAAAAGGCCGCGACAGCTGTGATTGATAACAGTTTCATATCGTCAATGCCGGAAATGCCGCATGCCGGTCAGCACCATAGCCAAACCTGCTGCATCAGCGGCAGCGATCACCTCGTCGTCCCTCATGGAGCCACCTGGTTGAATAACACACGACGCGCCCGCAGCGGCCGCTTCCATCAGACCGTCAGCAAAGGGAAAAAAAGCATCCGACGCTACGGCCGATCCCTTGGTCAGCGGTTCGGAAAGGTTCATAGCCTCCGCCATTCGTTCTGCCTTTTTCGCAGCGATCAGAGCGCTGTCTACGCGGCTCATCTGACCAGCGCCAACACCCACCGTGGCGCCGTCTTTTACGTAAACGATGGCGTTTGACTTAACGTGCTTCGCCACTTTCCACGCAAACAAAAGATCACGCATTTGATCGTCAGTTGGTTTGACCTTCGTCACCACCTTCAAATCATCCAATCCTACGAAACCGACGTCCTTGTCCTGATACAGATATCCGCCCGCAACTTGCCGAACTGTCAAGCCAGCGGCGCGTGGGTCGGGCAATCCATCTGTTGTCAGTAGGCGTAAATTTTTCTTCTTAGAAAACACGTCGCGCGCGTCGGCATCTGCACCGGGGGCAATCACCACTTCAGTGAAAATCTTTGATATCTCTTCAGCCGTTTCGCCATTCAAAGGCTCGTTCAATGCAACAATGCCTCCAAATGCAGATGTACGGTCACAATCGAATGCCCGCGTATAAGCATCGAGCAGGGTCTCTCCCCGAGCAGCACCACATGGATTGGCATGCTTTATGATAACGCAGGCGGGGCCATCGGCAGGGTCGAACTCCGCCACCAGCTCAAATGCGGCATCTGTGTCATTGATGTTGTTATAGCTCAGTTCTTTGCCTTGATGTTGCGTGGCCGTCGCCACGCCCGGCCCGTCGGAGCCATCCACATAAAATGCCGCGCTTTGATGCGGGTTTTCACCATAGCGCAATGTCTGCGCCAACTGGCCAGCGACCGAACGACGCCGCGGCGTCTCCCCTAGCGCATCACTCATCCAACTCGACACGGCCGCATCGTACGCTGCGGTGCGACTGTAGGCAGTCAGGGCCAGTTTCTGTCGAAACCCATATGATGTTGAGCCATCATTAGCATCCAGCTCTGCCAACAGAGCAGCGTAGTCCTCGGTATCTGTTACTACGCCAACATAGGCGTGATTTTTGGACCCGGAGCGCAACATGGCAGGCCCTCCGATGTCAATATGCTCTATGCAGGTGTCGTAGTCAGCGCCTGAGGCAACTGTTTCTTCGAATGGATAAAGGTTAACGACCAAAAGATCGATTGGGCCGATCCGGTGTTTGCCAAGCGATGCCGCATGGTCAGGGTTGTCCCGCAGAGCCAGCAAGCCACCATGCACTTTCGGATGCAGTGTCTTCACACGGCCATCCATCATTTCAGGGAAATCGGTTAGGTCAGCGACATCTCGGACCTCGAGCCCCGCATCCCGAATAGCCTGCGCGGAACCACCCGTTGAAACCAACTCGACGCCACGATCGGTCAAGGCTCGGGCCAGGTCGATCAACCCAGATTTGTCAGAAACAGAAAGCAGGGCACGGCGCAGCGGCACGAGATCAGGCATGTTAAATGTCTTTCAGCAGCTATTTATCCAATGCCAGCTGAAGCACTTCCTCCAATTGCGCCTGATCCGGATCCGGGTCACGCGCTTTGGTCAAAGACCAGCTGACCTGGCTCGCATACTCCATCATGTGAGCAGATAAAACGATCTGTTGCGTCGCACGCGGCTTTAGTCGCGTTTTTTCGAGATAAACGCTGGGTTCGAGGCTCAGTTTCGAGCTTTGATCGAAACGGAACACCCAAATCTCACCTGACGGAAGCTGAAGGGAAACGGCGTGGCCGCCCATATCAAGCTCGGCTTGAGCCTCTGGATGGATGTGGAATCGCAACGAATATCCCACACCAGCCAACGCCGTCGCATCCATGTGCTTTTCGAACCGGATACGGTCCGGGTCGGAGATTGCGGCAAGAGTGTCTTCGCCACTCAGAGTTTTCCCATCGAAAGCCAAAGACAGCTTTCGAGTGTGTGTCAGGCCGAATTGTTTCACGTAGCCGGAGTGAGACGCGATAACAGCTGTGGTCGTGTTGTCGCCGATAAATTGAGAGGTAACTTGCCTTGGCGCTCGAACCAGCAAATCTACGCCATCTTGCTCCACCATCTGTGCCGAGGATACACCGTCGATAGAGAGAGTTGAGTGAGATGGTGTTGCCCGACCTGCACGCTGCCAATCGCGCCCAAATCCGTCGCCCGAACCGCAATTGACAATTAACGGGCGACGTCCGGATGTCAGTTCAAATGCAAGCGTTGAGGCATGCGCGTTCCTCGACGCCGCTTGCGCAGGCGGTTGCGCGACATCTGCAATGATCGACGTTCGTGCGGCAGTCAAACGGGCAAAGCCCATTGCCAGATTTTGTGCCGTTACAGGTTTGACATTAGCCAAAGACAGCGCCTGATCGAGCAGGCCATCTTCACCCTGCCCTCCGCCATGAAATCTTGCGAGCTTTCCATTGGAGTGGCGCAACGTGCGCAGGGTTGGCACGATACGCTTCATCGCGCTTCTTACTTGGTTTGGCGATGTTGCATTATGTTCGACCTGGACACCTTCGGCCCAAATCAGAAGCAGTAGAACCTCCATAAGCTCTTCTGGATTGCGACTGGGCAAACCACCATCGCCGCCAATCTGATCTGCGCATTCACGAGCCAAAGCCTCTGTCGCCGCTTCGACAAGATGCTCCATGCCCTCCAGCGCAAGTCCCGCATAGATAAGGCCGGTTAATGCCTCAAACCGCGGCAGCCCGCGTGTTGCCGTCGGCCAGCGTTTTGCGAGAAAGGCGGTCTGATGAGATAAACACTTAAAAAACGACACTGATTCTTGTGGCGTCAGGCCATTCAGCAGAAAGAGCGCGTGATTGATCCATCGGATGACGCGCCGCCCAGTTAGATCAACAGACCAACCGGGCCCGCGTCCAGCGCCGTATCTGTTAATCCAGTCCTTGAGCCAAAGCTGAGCTTTTTCTCGTGCGAGCTGATCACCTACCGCCGCCAGATCATCAAGCCAGACAAACCCGTGCGTAGCTGCTTCAAACCCAACACTCGGCGCATCAATATCCCAGATCTCTATCTCAGGCGCTTCGATCAGGTGAGATCCAAGATGATAGTTGCCAGCCAGCAATTGCTTTCCGCGAGAAAACGAACCAACCGTTCGGGGCTCCGGCTGTTGAACAAAACCAGTTGCTACGTGGCGCGTACCTAGCCTTGCATGCAATCTGTCAATAAGTCCTAGCGAATGCCCTGCGTTACCCGCAGATGCGAAGTCTGTAAAAATGCCCATGCCTCACCGACGATTTTGTCGCTATTGTTACGTCGAAACGTAGCGACGGACATTTCAGCTGTCACCGCTTTCGAAAAGCGATCATATAAAATCCGTCGAGACCGCCGTATTCCGGCCACAGGTCTGGGCGTGTTCTTATCCCACCATCGGGCAAATACCATTCCGATGGAACACCAGTGACTTGCGATGGAGTAACCTCCAGATCAAGACGTTCCAGAGCCGCCTTGGTTTGACGTTCGCCCTCCTCGGTCAGCAGTGAGCAGGTGCAATACACCAGTCTGCCACCGGGCTTTAAAAAGCTCACCGCGCGATCAATCAAATCAGATTGAAGCTGAAACAGTTGATCAAGATCACGACCGTTTTTCGCGAAGGGAAGATCAGGATGCCTTCTGATGGTTCCGGTCGCGGAACAGGGAGCATCCAACAAAACAGCATCAAAGGGCGTTTCAGGTTCCCAGCTCAAAGCGTTGGCGGCAACAAGCGCTGCCTTTAGCTTTGTGCGTTCCAGATTTTCGCCGACCCGTTTCAAACGGGCTTTAGAGACATCCAAAGCTGTGACATTGGCTCCCGCGTTCGAAAGCTGCAGAGTTTTGCCGCCCGGAGCAGCACATAGATCCAGAACCCGTTCCGTTTTCTGTGGAGCCAAAAGCTGCACTGGCAATTGTGCAGCCGCATCTTGGACCCAGAAGTGACCATCAGCATAACCCGGCAACTCGCTGATCCGCGGCTTTCCTCTAAGTCGAAAGGCCCCCGTCGGCAACAACACACCATTCAAGGCCTCTGCCGCCTCAGGTGTCTTTAAGACCAGATCAACTGGCGCGCCCTTGGCGTGGGCGGCCTCAATGCGGCCAACGGTGTCTTGATCGAATATATGTATCAGCCGTCGGCGCAGCCATTTGCGCAACTCCGGCGCGGGCAATGTATCCCATTGTTCTGGCCCGTTTTGGGCAACCTTGCGGAGCACTGCATTTGCCAATCCGGTGTACTGCCGCGCCTTAGAAACCTTGCGCATAATCGTAACTGCAGAGTCGACGACACCATGCGGCGCCGACTTGTCGAGGCACAATTCTACAACCGCAAGCCTCAAGATGTTGAGAGCTGCAATCGGGGGCCTCTGCTTCAGGTGCTGATCCAAGAGGATATCGCACCGCCCCAGATGGCGGAGCGTTTCAGTCGCCAAGCGTTGCGCTCGGGCGCGATCAGAAGGGCTAAGCCGATCTAAGCCTTCAATTAACTCGGAGAGTTGTGTTTGCTCCTCAAGCACATCCCAAAGCATGCGCACAGCTGCGCGACGTGCGGCCAATCCGGGTTTTCGAGTATGTTCAGCTTGTTTCATGCCTTTCGCCCCGTATATCAGTAGGATCAGACCCACAAGCGAGATGACAAAAATGGCTGAAAGTGAAGCACGTCCCCCAGAGGCCCTGCGCGCCCTAGCTGAGGCGGAAGAGCGTCGTCAGAAATCAAAAGAACTCGACCTACCGACCGAGTTGGGAGGTCGCAAGGGCCCAGAGCCCGTGCGCTATGGTGATTGGGAGAAGAAGGGGATCGCTGTAGACTTCTAGCGAAGTGTCAGTACTGCTGATCGACCTGCACCACGATCTGATGCAAAACGGATTTTGTTCTTATTGACACGGACCTCCTGACAGTTTGGTCCAAAATCTGTCTCACCCCAATACAAGTCGCGGCAAAAGAAACCATTTTGCCACTGCCATTTGCCCGAGACCTCGCGCCCGAATGCTTTACCACCGATTTTCCCATCCCTTGTTACAAAGACACTGATCCCCATCAGGGTCATCGCTTTGCCGCTGGTCACATCAAGAAACTCGTCTTCGCTGACAACTTTTTTGAACTTCGCTTCAGCAACCGCCGTAGTTGACGCCGCGACCGCAACGGCCACCGCCAACATGAGTAATTTCAAAAGGTGCATCTGGCTCTCCGAATCCGCTTTCATAATAGTTTACGAACGAAAGTCACATCCGGTTCAGTTTTAGAGACCCAAGACATCCATCATGTCATATTCCCCAGGCCCCTTGTCTTGTCCCCAAATTGCCGCTTTGAGCGCGCCGCGGGCAAAGATATTTCGATCGGTGGCAAGGTGCCGAAGGACAATACGCTCTCCAGGTGCCGCAAAAATTACGTCATGTTCACCAACCACGTCACCTCCACGAATGGCTGAAAAACCAATATCGCCGCGACGCCGCGCCCCGGTGATGCCATCACGACCGCTGTCACGACTTTGTGCGAGGTCGATCCCGCGCCCATCGGCTGCGGCCTGCCCCAACATCAACGCCGTTCCGGAAGGTGCATCGACTTTATGACGATGGTGCGATTCCACGACTTCGACATCAAAATCCTCATCGAGCGCTGCAGCAACCTTCTGCGTTAGTTGGACAAGCAAGTTCACGCCGAGGCTCATATTGCCTGCCCGGATGATAGGCGCATGCCGCGCGGCGGCCGCGATCTTCGCCAAATGCGTCTCGTCAAACCCCGTCGTGCCAATCACATGAACTGCTCGCGCTTGGGCGCAAAGTTCCGCATTCGCGGCAGAGACATCTGGCGACGTAAAATCAATGACTGCCTGCGCTTTGGCTATAACTTCGATGGGATCATCTGTGACTGGTACTCCACTCTCAACACCGCCCATGACGACACCCAGATCCTGACCGCACCATGCGTGACCTGGACGTTCGGTCACTCCGACTAGCCGCAACTTATCTGAGGCGGTTACCGTTTCGATCAGCATCTGGCCCATGCGACCCGATGCACCGGTGATGACAACGCTAGGAAGGTCGGTCATAATTCACTCCTATAGGACTTGAGGCGGTTTAGGTCCGGTTGCATGGGCCTGGCAAGAGGCTTAAGGGGCGGGGTATGGCAAAGAACTCCCATTTCACTGGTTCAGGACCGTCACAAAGACAGCTTCGTGTAGGCGAACTGATCCGTCGCACTCTGGCCGATGTCCTCAATCGCGCAGACGTTCATGACCCCGACCTCAATCGCATGTCGATTACGGTAAGCGAAGTCAGAACGTCACCCGACCTGAAAATCGCGACAGCCTTTGTGCTGCCTTTAGGTGGTGAGAAGCGGCAAGAAGCGCTCGAGGCGCTGAAGCGCAACAAGGGTGAACTGCGTCGGGCTGTTTCAAAGCAAATGACTTTGAAATTTGCGCCCGACCTGAAATTCGTGCTCGACGAGAGCTTTGATCGGATGGATGATACCCGCCGCCTGCTCAACCGTGATGATGTGCGCCGCGACCTGAGCGAGGACGATGCATAAAGCACTGACCATTGTCATTGGCATGATCGTCAGTCCAGCGGTTGCAGCTGACGGGTGTTATGATGTCGAACATCTCGGCGATAGCTATACAGTATGCCAAACCGCAGATGCTTCACGGATTGATTTGTGGCGCGCCGACGCCGAGGGAAATGTCTACGGCGAATTTCAGGCAATCGAAGCAATATTAGAGCCTCGCGGGGTCCAATTGCGCTTTGCAATGAACGGTGGAATGTATCACGAAGATCGCCGGGCAGTTGGTTACTACGTTGATGCACATGGTCAGCAAACTGGATTGACGACCCGCGAAGGTCCAGGAAACTTTGGCCTGCTACCAAATGGTGTATTCTGTGTCGATGACGGCGTTGCTCGTGTGATCGAGACCCTAGCATTTGAAAAAGAGATGCCCGATTGCCGGATTGCCACGCAATCAGGCCCCATGCTGGTAGTTGACGGCAAGCTGCATCCCAGATTTCAGGTTGATAGCGACAGCTTCAAACGGCGTAACGGTATTGGTGTCGGACGTGATGGCCGCGTCTATTTTGCAATATCGGATAGCTCCGTCAGGTTTCATGACTTCGGAACCTTGTTCCGCGATGTGCTGAATACGCCCAATGCCCTTTTCTTGGATGGCACAGTGTCGCGTCTCTACGCTCCTGAGCTTGGGCGTTCCGATATCGGTACGCGCATGGGGCCAATTATCGGTGTCGTCGAAGCCAAAGATTGACCAAATGGCCGCCGCCCACTAACAGGCGCGTCTATCTTAAGCGAGGGCTGTATGGGACGGCGCAAAAGCGGACGCAACATTTCTGGGTGGGTGATCATTGATAAGCCTGCTGGGCCCACATCAACGGCAATTGTAAACAAAGTGCGCTGGGCTTTTGGTGCCAAAAAGGCGGGGCACGCCGGAACCCTTGACCCGGATGCTACTGGGCTATTGGCCGTTGCGTTGGGCGAAGCTACAAAAACTGTGCCCTACGTGACCGACGATCTAAAAGCTTACCGCTTCGCGGTCCGTCTCGGACAAGCAACGAATACGGATGACGCACAAGGCGAAATCACAACCACCAGTGAAAAACGGCCGACAGATGATCAGATCAATACCGCGCTTCCGAGCTTTGTCGGCGACATTCAGCAGGTCCCGCCGAAGTTCTCTGCAGTGAAGATCGACGGTGAGCGCGCATACAAGCTGGCGCGCGGTGGGCAGGAGGTCGAGTTGTCCTCCCGACCTCTATTTGTGGAAAGCTTGGAGATGTCGCGACGACCCGATCCTGATCATGTGGAATTGGAAATGATTTGCGGCAAGGGTGGCTATGTGCGGTCCATAGCCCGAGATTTGGGGGATATGTTGGGCTGCCGTGGACATGTTCTTTGGCTGCGGCGCATTTGGTCGGGGCCGTTTGACCTCGAAGGAGCCGTTACAATGGATGAAGTCGAGCGGCTTGCAAAAACACCTGAACTTGACGAGCTGTTACAACCTCTCGAATTGGGCTTGTCAGAGTTGCCAGAATTAAGTTGCGATGAGATCGCAGCCTCAAGACTTAGAAACGGGAATCCAGCGATGGTATTGGCAGTCGATCCAACCACTCCGGTCGAATACGGAGATTTGGCTTGGGCCTCGAGCGCTGGCGAAGCAGTCGCGGTCGGCCGATACAAAGCCGGCGAGCTTCACCCATCGCGTGTCTTTGTACCAGCGTCTTGAAACATTCGAAGCTTCGGCGAGTGGGCTCATGAGTCAGTTTGCTACAGATTACGCGTGGTATGTTTCAACAACTCACGAAATCCGTGTGTTCACATAATCCTTCCGTGAGGTATCTGCACAGAATTTCAAAATTCGGATAACTTCTGTGCAAATTTACATTTCCTTCGGAGTACACATCATGAACCGCACTATTTGGAATATCCTCGCTGCAGGCGCTATAGCCACAGTCGCTTTCGATCTCTTCGGCCAAGCGCTGGCACCCCTCTTTGGCTTCGCTAAGCTAGCTCCTGTTGGCTTGGCACAGGGCACTGTCAAAGCCGTTTTTGGAGCAGCGCCAAAAGGTATCGGCGATCTTGTGCACATTCTAACTGGCATGTTCGTCTACTCATTGGGTTGGGTTCTCGTTGCCCGCCCGGTCCAGAAAGCTATCGTCCCCGCATTACCATGGTTGGTCACAGCGGTGGTATACGGCATCGTTCTATGGGTTTTTGCCCTGTATTTCGTCGCGCATCTGATTGCCGGAAACGCCCCGTTTCTTGGTTTCACGGGTATCACTTGGGTCGCCTTGTGGGGTCACATCATCTACGCGGTTGTGGTCGGGTTTGTAATCGAAAACCTGCCACGAACTTGGGCCACGCAAACAGCCTAACTCTTGAATACTGACTGGGGCGGTGCCAAAACCGCCCCATGCTGACACGCACACATCTGAAGGGCGATGCCCAGTCCACGGCGATCTACTCACCCTGCGAAAGATATCGCTACGCGCTAACGCGCATCTGGCAGCCCGATGGTGAGAAGGTATCTTTCATCATGTTGAACCCCTCCACCGCGACGGAGGTACAAAACGATCCTACGGTTGAGCGCTGCGAACGACGCGCACGAGCTTTGGGATTTGGTTCATTCCGGGTGTGCAACATTTTCGCGTGGCGCGACACAGATCCCTTCAAGATGCGCAAGTCCTCGGAACCGATCGGTCCTGAAAATGACAGCGCAATCATCGAGTCCTGCACTTGGGCGGATCGCGTCGTTTGCGCTTGGGGCACCCACGGAGAACACTTGAAACGCGGCCCACAGGTTGAACGCCTGGTACGCGAAACGGGCGTCACACCCTATCATTTGGGCTTGAGCAAGCACGGCCATCCAAAGCATCCGCTCTATATTGGATATGCACAACGGCCGGAACCATGGCTCTGAGCAGCAGGTAGTGAACATGACCAGATCCAATATCGCAGGCTTCACCAAAGAGCGGGTCAACGTTGGTAATATCTCGTTGAGCGCGCATCGTGGCGGGTCCGGTCCTCCGCTGGTCCTGCTACATGGATATCCTCAGAACCATATGTGTTGGGAAAAGGTTGCTCCGACGTTGGCTCAGGATTTCACCTGCATAGTCCCTGATCTTCGAGGATACGGTGAAAGCGATGCCCCACCAGATAGTGAGGATCACAGTATCTATTCGAAACGCCAAATGGCGCAGGACATCGTGGCGGTGTTAGATCATTACGAGTTTCCAAAAGCGCACATCCTCGGCCATGATCGCGGGGGTCGTGTCGCGTACCGTTTTGCGCTGGATCATCCTAGTCGAGTAGATCGCTTGGGCATCATTGAAATTGTGCCAACTGGAGATTTTTGGGGGTCTTGGAATGCGGACCTGGGAATGAAAGCGTATCACTGGACCTTTCTTGCACAGCCTGCCCCGCTTCCAGAACGGATGATTGGTGCAGATCCGACCGCGTATATTGACTGGACCCTCAGCGCATGGACACTCGCGGCGCATTTGGATGTGTTCTCTACAGCAGCTTTGGAAAGCTATAGATCGCAAGCCAACAACCCGAGCCACCTTCATGCCATGTGCGCCGACTATCGCGCCGGAGCGACGTTTGACCGCGCCCTTGATGACGCTGACCGGGCGGCTGGCCGGAAGATCGAAAGCCCGTTAAGGTTCCTCTGGGCCGAGGGCGGTTTTCCTGCAGCCACCGGTGATCCTGCAGCGTTTTGGCGAAGTTGGGCTGACGATGTGACAGATCAATCGTGCATCTCTGGCCACTTTGTGATGGAAGAAAACCCGAAAGCTGTTTTGGACTGCTTTCAGGAGTTTTTCGCTTAACCAAATATGCCTGTCACCAGGAATATCTCTCCTGGGGTTAAGTCCGCCAGACCGCGCACTGTAGCAACAACTTCGCCATCCGCGAGGATTTGACTATTGGCACCGACGCTATTGGTTGTGATCACCGGTGGAGGTGTTCCTTCGACATATCCCAAGCGAATAATGTCTTCGCCCCGCGCATAGTCCAAGATTTCCGCACCATTGTCAGCATTGAGCCAAACACCCAGATCAAAGGCGTCGGCCTCTGAACCGCCTGTTGCCAGATCTCCATTTCCGATAACGAGTTGATCCATACCGGCATCGCCGATCAGAACATCACCTTGGTCCAGATCGATGGCATCTACAACGCCGTCGTCTTTACCATCGTCGAGACCAAATATCTGATCGTTCCCAGCACCACCAACAAGTGTGTCAGCGCCCAGATCGCCATTAACCAGATCGTCCCCCTCATCACCGAGCAGGTAGTCTTCCCCGACGCCGCCGCTGAGTATATCACTGCCTGCTTCGCCGAGGATCAGGTCAGCTCCCGCTTCACCCACCAAAAGGTCATCAGCCGCGCCTCCTTCAATAGTGTCGGCACCGACCCCTCCGTAAATCGTATCCTCACCGGAGTCGCCTTTGAGGAAATCATCGCCCTCGAACCCGGCAATGGCATCAGCCCCAAAACCGCCCGAGACTGTATCATCTCCTTTGCCACCACTTATAAAGTCATCACCTTGGTTGCCGGAAAGACTGTCACCGCCGGGTCCGCCATATAGGTAATCAACCCCTTCCCCACCGAATAACGTGTCGGCACCTTTCATTCCTGACAGAACGTCATCACCTGCGAAGCCGGAAAGAATATCCCTCCCATCGCCACCCTCAATGGTGTCTTGCCCGTCGGTTCCGTCAACGGAATTTGCAGCTGATTCCTCATCGTCGCCGGTATCAATGACCAAGCCAGCGAACAGCACACCCAAAATGGCGACAACACCCCACATAAACTATTCCTCGTTACACACATCCCAGTGATGCATAGGGTAAACGTGGCCGCCCAACCACCGCCAGATAAAAGACAGAAAAATGCCTTAATCTACCGATTCGAGCAGCGACGTGTTTCTGGCTCGAAGACAATTTCTGGAAACAACGGCATTCGTTTCGGAAAACCAACTGATCGCGTACGACTCCGTGCATTAACCGATTCTTGTGCGGCCCTCGCCAAACGGTCTTTCCTTTTGACAGGAAACTGACTATACGCGCCCATCTGATCTGTATTGGTCAGGTTTACTCCATGGGCCTTGCTGGACGACATCCCGGCCTGCGCCATTAACATTTTAACTCATGAAGGAGACCCCGATGTCGATTACGTTGGAAGAAAAAGCCAAACTTATCAAAGAGTTTGGAACCAAAGATGGTGATACCGGCTCCCCTGAAGTTCAGGTTGCCATCCTCACATCACGCATAAACACTCTGACTGAGCACTTCAAAACCCACAAAAAAGACAACCATGGTCGTCGCGGGTTGCTGAAGATGGTTGCTCTGCGCCGGAAGCTTCTGGACTACACCAAAGGCAAAGACGAGGCTCGTTATCAAGACCTCATCAAACGCCTGGGCATCCGTCGCTAAGGATGATCGGTTGAGGAGCGACGCAAATCGCGCGTTCCAAATATATGGCGCGGTCCTTGTTTTCGCCGGGATCGCGCTTCTTTATTTTTTGGCTGTTTCGCGAACGCAGGGCCTGTTCGTCTACGCGCTTGACGATGCCTATATTCACTTGGCGCTCGCTGAGAATATTGCCCAAGGTCATTACGGCATCAATCCTGACGAGACAGCATCTCCATCATCCTCGATCATCTACCCGTTACTTCTCGTTCCCTCGCTGGGGTTCGGCCATCTCGCCCCGCTTATCCTTGCAACAATAGGCGCTTTGGGTGCTGCTTGGCTCCTGTCAGGTCTTGTCTGGCGCAGCTATGCCGCTGGGCCAACCGCCCCCGGCATATGGGAACCGGCACTGGTGCTGGCCGCTATGTTGCTTTGCGCAAATCTGTTCGGGTTGCCCTTTACCGGCATGGAACACACATTGCATGTCTGGGCGAGCCTTGCCGTATTAGTCGGCCTTATTGATGTTGCTAACGGGAAAAACGTCTCGTGGTCGCTACTGCTCGGCTTGGTCGCGTGTCCCTTGCTCAGGTTCGAAGGCGTGGCACTGACTTCTCTTGCCTTGATCACGCTGGCCAGCTTTGGGCACTGGAGGTCGTCTCTGATAACGCTGATAGTATTGGTTCTGATTTTTGTTGGGTACGGCGTTCTGATGTCGTCGCTCGGCCTTCCAGTTCTGCCTAGTAGCGTGCTCACAAAACACGCGGCGACCGCTGCAATTCTGGACGAAGGGGCCGGAAACCCACTGGCATGGGTCATCGTTGATCTCATCAGGTCTTTGAAAGAGGCCAAGGCCGCACAACTGGCAATGGGCTTCACCCTGTTGATGATCGCCGCCGCGCGCGTTGCAAAAACGCAGGGACCTCTGGCAGGGATTTGGCTTTGCATCGCAGGCGCGACCGGAGCACATATTTTGTTTGGTCAGTATGGCTGGTTCTCGCGATATGAAATCTACATTGTCGCAACGTGCTTGGCCGCGATGCTTTATGCATATCGCGATTTCTTCTCGTCAGATATTGCCCTTAAACCATTACGCGCGGTCGGGATCACGATTGGCCTCTTGGTGATCGGAAGCCCATATGCCTATTCCACCGCATTAACGCCCAGCGCTTCTGAAAATATTTACGCACAACACTATCAGATGCACCGGTTTTCCAAGAATTTCTTTATTGGTGGTGTGGCTGCGAACGACATCGGCTACGTTGCATATAACAATCCATCATATCTGCTGGACTTATGGGGTTTGGGATCCGAGGCAGCACGCTTGGCGGCGGGCGATGGTGTAAGGTCTCCGGACGAAATCGGTAAGCTCACACAGGATCGAGCCATCGACTATGCGATGGTCTTTGACGAATGGTTCCCAGATGGGCTTCCTCCTGATTGGTGTCGAATGGCGATTCTTGCGACACCAAAGGTCATCTCGGAGCATGCTGAGGTCTCGTTCTATCTTATTAACAAGAGCAGGGAAGCAGAATTCGTCGCCGCGCTTGAAGCGTTTTCGGACGCACTTCCAGAGGTCTCAAGCCTCAGCCTTCAACCCGACTGCAATCACAACTGAGGCAAACCGGGCCATCCAGTCCGCCGCTTCAGCTACTCCGTCGCGCCACTACCACTTCCCAAGCCAACAAAACTACTGTAAGGCCCCTGCATCTGAGACGTGATGCGCGGGCCCCGGCATCATACAAAGGACATAGGGGTCGGCGGCAATGGGGCCGCCATTGAAATGGGAGACCCGGGAACGCCCGGGAGTGCTCCCTCACAGGAAACGATACATGTTCAATCAAACCAAGAAATCCATCAAGTGGGGTGAAGAAACCCTGACTCTGGAAACGGGCAAAGTTGCCCGCCAAGCAGACGGCTCTGTCATCGCCACTTATGGCGAAACCAGCGTAATGGCTAACGTGACATATGCGCGCCAACAAAAGCCGGGTCAGGACTTCTTCCCACTGACCGTGCACTACAATGAGAAGTACTATGCCGCTGGTAAAATCCCTGGCGGCTTCTTCAAACGTGAAGCACGCCCGACAGAAAAAGAGACGCTGACATCGCGTCTCATCGACCGCCCAATTCGCCCGCTCTTCGTTCCCGGCTTCAAAAACGAAGTTCTGGTGATCTGCACCGTGCTTAGCCACGATCTGGTGAATGACCCAGACGTCGTTGCAATGATCGCCGCATCTGCCGCTCTGACCATTTCCGGCGCTCCCTTCATGGGGCCAATTGCTGGTTGCCGCGTCGGTTACGAGGATGGCGAATACATCCTGAACCCTGAGATCGACGATATGCATGATCTCCGTAACAACCCCGAGCAGCGTCTCGATCTGGTCGTTGCTGGCACCAAAGACGCCGTGATGATGGTGGAGTCTGAAGCTTACGAACTGAGCGAAGACGAAATGCTGGGCGCTGTCACATTTGCGCATGAGCAGATTCAACCCGTTATCGATTTGATTATTGATCTGGCAGAAGATGCCGCCAAGGAACCCCTCGACTTCACGCCTCCGGATTATTCCGAGCTTTATGCTGCGGTGAAGAAAGCTGGCGAAAAGGCGATGCAGAAAGCCTATTCGATCACCGACAAGCAGGAGCGAGTTACTGCTGTCTCCGAGGCGAAAGAAGCCATCAAAGAAAAACTCTCTGAAGAGCAGCTCGAAGACGAAAACCTTGGCTCTGCTCTGAAGAAGCTTGAATCAACCGTGCTTCGTTCAGACGTTGTGAAGAACAAGAAACGAATCGATGGTCGTGCCTTGGATAAGGTCCGCGCAATTGATTGTGAAACAGGTCTGCTGCCTCGTACGCACGGTTCTGCACTGTTCACTCGCGGTGAGACTCAAGGATTGGTTGTGACCACTCTGGGCACTGGTGATGACGAGCAGATGATCGACGCGCTGCAAGGCACCTATCGCTCGAACTTCTTGCTGCACTACAACTTCCCTCCTTACTCGGTTGGTGAAGTCGGTCGTTTTGGCCCTCCGGGTCGTCGCGAGATCGGGCACGGGAAGCTGGCGTGGCGCGCGCTTCAAGCCGTTTTGCCTGCAGCAACTGATTTCCCCTACACGATCCGCTTGGTTTCTGAGATCACAGAATCCAACGGGTCCTCTTCAATGGCGTCGGTGTGTGGCGGTTCGCTGTCGATGATGGACGCTGGTGTGCCGTTGAAAGCGCCAGTTGCCGGCGTCGCCATGGGCCTGGTACTGGAAGACGATGGTGATTTCGCCATTTTGACCGATATCCTGGGTGACGAAGATCATTTGGGCGACATGGACTTTAAAGTGGCTGGTACCGAAAATGGCATCACGTCACTGCAGATGGACATCAAGGTTGCAGGTATCACTCCTGAAATCATGAAGCAGGCCCTTGCACAGGCCAAAGAAGGCCGGATGCATATTCTGGGTGAGATGTCTAAAGCCCTGACCGAAGCTGGCGACTTCTCGGTTCATGCGCCACGTATCGAAACGATGCAGGTGCCGACTGACAAGATTCGTGAAGTTATCGGCTCGGGCGGCAAGGTCATCCGTGAGATTGTGGAAGTATCTGGCGCCAAAGTCGACATCAACGATGACGGCGTTATCAAGATCGCATCGCCGAATGGCGACTCGATCAAGAAGGCCTACGACATGATCCACTCGATCGTGGCCGAACCGGAAGAGGGCATGGTCTATACCGGAACAGTTGTGAAGATTGTCGATTTCGGTGCCTTCGTGAACTTCTTTGGGAAGCGCGATGGTCTGGTGCACGTGTCGCAGATTGAAAACCGTCGTTTGAACCACCCATCTGACGTTCTGAAAGAAGGACAAGAAGTGAAAGTCAAACTTCTGGGCTTCGATGATCGTGGTAAGGTTCGCCTGTCGATGAAGGTCGTCGACCAAGAAACCGGTGAAGAAATAAAAGAAGAAAAGAAAGAGAAAGCCGCAGACTAAACGGATCTGCTTAGCTCTCGAAAATGTAGCCCCGCTGGAAACAGTGGGGCTATTTCTATTCTATTGTCCAGAATCTCCATTAGGCGACGCCACGTTAACTCTTCCACTCTGAAGAAGAGTTTCGACAACTTCTGTTGTTGGGTTAGTTTCCCATTAAGGAATAAAATTCCATTTTGGGGGAACAATGAATAATTTTCTGAAATCGATGGCGGTTGTTACATCGTTGGTGCTATCGACGCCGGCCTCGGCTTCGACACTCACAGATACTTTCAGCAGTTTCTGGGTATTGGGCGACAGCCTCAGTGATAATGGAAATCTGTTCGCATCCATTTCCCAACCCCCAGCGCCGTATTTCAATGGACGCTTTTCAAACGGACCAGTCTGGAACGAAAGCATAATCGCAGAATTTAGAGATGCTGGCCAAAGTTCAATCACGATACCTGCTGTTGGCACTTTCGACGGGAACTTCGCCTATGGCGGCTCGAGAACCTCTGGTGAAAACGAAACCTCTCCTCTGATCCCCGGCCTCGATGTACAGACAGGTCTTCTGAGTACAGCCAAACCAGCTTGGGGAGATCGACCACTTGTTTCGATCTGGGCCGGTGCCAACAACATATTTCAGGAACTAGATGAACAGACACCAGAGGATATCGCAGAGGAAGCTGTAAACGATATTCAAGCCACCATAAACGCGTTGATCTTTTTGGGGGTGAAAGACTTCTTAGTATTTAATTTGCCAGATGTTGGAGAAACTCCACGGTTCCGCGGCACCGGTATGGATCAAGATCTCGCTACCAGGGCTTCGACGGAGTTCAATCGATTGATTGCAGGATTGAACCCGGCAGGGGCCAACATAATCGACATCGATGTAGCCACAGTGTTTGCTGACATCGTGGCGGACCCGGCTGCGGCAGGATACGCTAATATCTCTGATGAATGTATCAATAATCTGATTTTCTTCGCCACTGACACTCCCTGCAATCCAGACACGTGGGCTTTCTGGGACGACGTGCATCCGACCGCGCGTGTTCATGGCGAAATCAACGCGTTGGTTCGAGAGCGGATCGCCGAGGAGATTGCACCCGTACCGCTCCCTGCGAGCGGGTTGCTTCTGGTGTTTGCCATTGGCGGTTTGGCAGCAGCGCGAAAACGAGCCGCTTAATACTCTGGCGAGGACTTCAAGTTATCATCCCCTTCGAAACAGTCTCGTGGACGTTTCGGCGGGGATTTTGTATTGGGCAGACCTAAAGATCTGCAAATCGCCCGGAAAAAGATAATGGCCGCAGAAGCCCATCTCGACGTCACCGTGGTAACCGTTGCCTTCAACAGCACTGCGGTGCTACCCACGATGCTTGCATCTGTTCCTTCGGATATCCGGGTGATCATCGTTGATAATGGATCGTCGGACATCGCCGAGTTGCAGGTGCTTGCTCAAAGGGAAAACACTGAACTCGTGCTTAACGAGATAAACAGAGGTTTCGGAATAGCCTGCAACCAAGGAGCGCAGCGAGCGACGACCGAGTTCCTGTTATTTCTCAATCCAGATGCCACGTTGGAGCAAGGCGCGCTCGAGGGGCTTGTGGCTGCAGCCAGAGCCTATCCCCACGCTTCAGCCTTTAATCCAAGGATCGCCAGTTCCTCTGGCAAGCCCGTCTTCCGTCGCTCAAGCCACCTCGTGCCCAAGTCATCGAGAATGCCGCGAGGATGGCCTGCGGCGGACACCGAGGTCAGCATATTATCCGGCGCGGCATTGTTCGTTCGTAAAGCGGCTTTCGATCAGATCGGTGGCTTTGACCCTGAAATATTTCTGTATCACGAAGATGATGACATTGCGCGACGCCTTAATGACGAGTGCGGCCCAATTATGTTTGTTCGAGAACCGTTGGTGCGCCATCTGGGCGGTCATTCGTCTTCGAGATCCGCTGAGATAGCGGCTCTCAAGGGCTGGCATATGGGACGATCTCGAGCTTACACCACCCAAAAACATGAACGACCTTTTGCTTTCGCGGTTAGTTTGGGCTCCGCCATCTTGCAATTGCTTTCACCGCTTGTCGTGCTGTCTCGGCGTAAGCGAGCAAAGCAATGGGCCTTTTTGAAAGGCGTCTTGAGCACCTACCGACACTCGGTAAATCTCAATCATAAATAGATCGCTTTGTTCAGTCACAGTTTTCGGAGAAATCGTGGATTTCACTCAAATGTGCTTGGTTGCGAAAAGGTGCGACTGCTATATTTTCGGGCGAAGGTAGAGGTTTTAGGGGAAAATCATGATTTCACGGCGAGACGCAGTCCTATTTGGTCTGGCATCAGCAGCATTTCCAGGAGCGGCACTTGGCCAAGCCAAAGGCTGGTCTCTCCCCGAGGAGCACAAACCTCGGATTGTCAAAATGAAAGGCGACGTGCCCGCCGGGGAAATTCACGTTGACCCCAATACCTTTGGGTTGTTCTGGACGCTGCCCGATGGGAAGGCTCTGCGCTATACGGTCGGCGTGGGTCGTGGAGATCTCTACGAAAGCGGGTCGTTTTACATCGGAGCAAAGAAGAGCTGGCCGAGCTGGACGCCTACGAAGGATATGATCGAGCGCAATCCCTCGGCCTACAAGAAATTCGAAGACGGGATGCCAGGCGGCCCGACAAACCCGCTGGGTGCACGGGCACTCTACCTATTCACTCCGGGCAAGGGCGATACGTTTTTGCGAATTCATGGAACGCCTTCTCCATGGACGATTGCGTCTGCAGTTTCAAACGGCTGTGTCAGACTGACAAACGCTCATATTGCCCACCTTTTTCAACAGGTGCCGCTGAACACCAAAGCGGTTCTATATCCGAAACGACGCGCCTGATCGGCGCGTCACTTCCTGCCATATTGTTTGAATAGCTGTGCCAGTTTTTGAGTTTCAATCTGGATGTTGAAATCTGAAGACACCTTCGCGCGGCCGGCTTTCCCCATGGATTTTCGAGTCTTCTGATCGCCGAAAATCTCACGCAGCGCATCAGCCAAACCATCAACGTCCCCGGGCGCGATCAAGACACCTGTTTTTCCATCTATGACCAGTTCTGATACACCTGCGATCCGTGTGGTGACCACCGGTGTCTGGCTGGCGAGCGCCTCCATCAAAACCACGGGTAACCCCTCAGCAAAACTCGGCAGAACGAACACACCTGCATTCGCCATATGCCCAGAAACTTCTGCCTGAGACTGATAGCCTGCGAACAGAACGCTGTCAGCCACCCCCAAAGATCGCGCTTGGGCCTCCAGTTCCGGCCGCTCTTCACCATCGCCGACTAATGTGACTGACAGATCGGGGATGTCTGCTGCCACCCGCGCGACGGCCTCCAGCAGCAATGGCACACCTTTTACCCCCGACATGCGCCCAACGAACAGCAGGTTGTTTTCATCCCTGCTTGGCGAAGCGGAGAAATCATCAGGATCGACCGCGCAGTGAATTATGTGAAACTTTTCCCAATCAGACTTGTCTGAGAACAGCATCAACTGGCTTCTGCAAAAATGGCTGATGCAGCAAACAAATCTGGCTTTTGAAAGTTTCTCCCGCAAGGAGAATTTTTCGACATCAAAAAACTCGGTCGGACCATGCATCGTGAAGCTGAAAGGAACGTCTGCCATTTGGCTGGCCAACATGGCGACGGTGCATCCGGAATTCGCGAAATGGGCGTGAAGATGTGCGATACTGCGGCTCTTCAAGTGGTCGGCGAGAATGCCTGCCTCGGCGAAATACGCCAATTGGTAAATCAGCGATTTCAAGCCAGCCGGGCGATCGCGAACCGCTGACACCAACGCGCCCAGATAGAGTGCGGGAGCTCGGACCAATTGACTTAAATGAGCCTGCAAAAGAGGTATTGGTTTTTTTAGCGTTGGGAAAATGTACGTCGTTGTTTGATGTTCCGATTGCTCGGCATCGCCCCGTAGATCATCGGAGGATGGCTCACGGATCGAAAACGTATCAATCTCTAGCCCGTTTGCCCGCAATCCAGCAACTTCCCTTTGAATAAAGGTGTGCGAAATCTTGGGATATTCGCTGGTCAGGTACGCAATTGTTCGAGTTGACATGGAAGGCTTCATTTCATGTTCCTCGTGTTCTTTGCAGGTCCGCGCAGAGCAACCGAGGAGAGCAATTTCAGGTTTCTTGTATCAGGCTACGCATGTCCCAGACCATCTTACAAAACTACAAAGCCTACCTTCGTTTGAAAGGCAACTATTTGATATGAAATTCGGTTTGGCCGTGACTTGTCGTTAGACCGTCGAAGATGGTGAACGGGATCACGACTTCTCCCGACATGTCCGGCTCTGGCGTAAATCGCCAAGCCTCACCGGCCCGCTCGAGTTGTCCCGAGGAAGGGCGCTGAACAAACGAAACCAACAGCTGATCGTCGGAATTTTCGTCGGCCACCTCAGGTACAAAGGTTAAAGTCTCGTTTATCGACATTTGATGCACTTCGTCAGTCGCAAGAGGTGCCGTGTTTTTCATTTGTGAAAAGCTTCCCGTCGAGTAGCTGTAGAATGATCCCGCAGGGACTCTCTGCTCACCGTAAGCCCGCACCATATAGACTGATGTTGGGGTGCCCACCTCATCAAGGAACTCAGTTGTATTGATCGGCGCTGCTGGTCCCAGCGCGGAATAAGGGCCGCGCTCAGTTTCGGCGCGATAAACTTTGTAGCCCAAGATATCAGCAGAGGAACTTATTGCCGACCAAGTAATCTTGTTACCGATATTTGCCGCGGAAACCTCTAATCTATCTGGCGAGGGCAAATTAAACGGACGCAGAGTTGGGTCCCCAAGAAGATTTACCCATATGGGATTGAGCCATGTGTATTGTCCGGTGGGAACATATTCGAAGGAGTTTTTTCCACCTTGTGAAATCAAGCCGTTGTTAACTGTTCTAAAGTGCGCATACCCGATCGAGTTACCCAGCGACATAGTGTGTAACTGCCAAGCTGGCCGCCCTCCCCAACCGACTGCCAAAGTGTACCAAGGCTGCGCCAATGTAGCGGTGACGATGTTATTTCCGCGTCCTATCAAATGCTTCCCGCTGCCAAAATTTATGGCAAACACCGGTTGAATCGCTGGTCCCGAGTAGTAGGGCTCAATTTTCCAATCCCCAAAGTCAACACCGAACAACCATGGATGTTGAATGCCTTCATCGTGATGTCCCCCCACCACCAAGGCCCTTGGACCAAGCACGTTGCGCAGGCCGTTATGCTCGACGATCAGGTGGTTTTTTCCGGCATAGCCATTTCGTAGATCCCCAATCCGCCCGTGGCGCCACTGATGATTTTTATCGAAGTAGTTCTTGAGTAGCGTCATCTCATCAGGAAACTCTCCACCCAGATCGGAAAAATCAATCCGCCCAACCTGCATTTCGATATGCGAAGACGGGACTCTATTTGGAAGCAACGTCCCCCCACCGTCATCCGGCCAAACACCATTCGCATCAGCGTAAAAGAGGTCAGTGTGCAGTGCACTGCGACCATGCCCATCGGGACGAGAGTTGCCGCTTTTGACGCCAGGAACATGCCCAATGAGAATAAGGGTGTGAGTTGTAAAGGGATCAGAGGTGTATCGATCCTTGATCCAATTGCGAACTTCCCGGGCCTGTTTCAGGTTTCTAATCGCATCTCTTTTGTCACCACGCGGCACTAGCTGGCGTTCGACGCTCCACCCCTCGCCAATCAAATCAAATTCAAAACGATTTAGATGCAGTTTGAGGTCAACAGCGATCGTTTGGTCGATGACCAGCAGAACTTTGCCGTGTTTTTCCATGGCAGGAACTTTGGTGCCAGACACCCAATACCCAACGTCCACACGGTCATCTACGGAACGGTGGACCTGATATTCATAGGCTGTCCCAGGACTGACATTACGATCAAGAAATCGCGGAACATCACCCAGATTTTCGGCGATTGGGCGCCATGAATGTTTACCAGTGTCGCCCAGAATACGGCGGCTAACCGTTGTCGTCGCACCGGCAGGCAACTCTCGGGCATCCCAGATCAATCCGATGCGTTTACCGTCGTCCGAGATTTGCCCCGTCAGAGCCATTGATTGCTCCTGGGCGCGCTGCGCCTGCGCAACCGGCGCGCCAAACAGCAGACACAGGCCGAGCAGAGCCGTAAGGATTGCTCTGATCTTGCGGCCTGTTCTGTACACCATTGCGATTTATTCCGCGGGCAGAGTTCCCAGGGTCTCACGCGCAGTCTGGAATTGTGGCAAATCGCTATCCCCTGCCAATTCTAACGCACGTTCCAGCGCCTCACGAGCTTTAGCGCTTTCCTCCAAAGCCACATAGGTCATACCTAAGTGATATTGCACCAATGGATCATTGGGCAGCCCTTCAGCCGCGGGCTCCAGGTGTTCGCGCGCTTCTGCAAAATCACCACGACGATAGGCAATCCAACCATATGTGTCCTGAAACGCAGGCTGCTCAGCGCCGCGAAGCCGCCGAGCAATCGTAAATGCGCGGTCCAGTGATGCTTCATCCGTGCGGTGCGTTGTGATCAGGCTTGCGAGGTTGTTGGCAACGATGAGATTGCTGCTGTTTTGCTCGTAAAGACCTTCATAAATTTCAATCGCGCCATCGATGTCACCCGTCTGCTCGAGCACGCCAGCTTTGATCCAAAGCAAGCCTGGTGCACCATTCGTCGCCGCAATGGATTGCTCCAGAAATTCGGCGGCTTCGTCTCTACGGTCGGTACGCATTAAAAGAGCATACTTCGCGTTGATCACATTGAGAGCCTGCGGGCTCTGTTCCAGCAGTGCGGTATAAATCTTCTCGGCAGGTTCAGTTTCTCCCTGCACGATATGCACGCCGGCGCGCAAAAACTTCAGGATCGGTTCTTCGGGTGACTTGGTCAGGGCATCATCAAGATACGCCTTGGCCTCATCGACTTCACCATTACTGAGATGCGTTCGGACAATTCCTGCTACAGCCGCAGTTGAAGCGTCGCCCTGATCAATCAGCTGTTGGAGGAATGCTATGCTTTCATCGGAACGTTCCTGTCTTAGCAACAGGGAGGCTTGGAGCGAATTGGCAGTGTCCTGAGCTTGATCGGCTTCAATAGACTTCAGTGAGTCGATAACACCCTGCGCACGACCCCAATCGGCCTGACGAAGATAGATATCCCCCAGAGTGCCGAGAACTTGAATATTTTGATTGTTACGGCGGAGCGAGTCGATCAGAACACCTTCTGCAATTGCAAGTTGATCGTCTTCCATCAGGAAGTTTGCGTAGCGTAGCGCTTCTGGCGCTGCGCTGTTGGTCGCCTCTACAGCCAAAGCAAGCCGTTCGCCCGCGAGGTTTCTGCTTCCGTTCCGCAAATGAGCCTCTGCCATCAGCGTTAGCACTTCGGTATCTCTCGGCGCCTGGTCCAGAGCCGTTCTAAGGTTTGCAATCGCCTCCCCTGCCTCGTCGTCTTCGATCAACCAACGGCTGCGCATCTTCAATGCGTCGATTTGGTTAGGATCCGCAGCCAGCACTTCTTCAATCAGCGCACGTGCACCGACATTGTTTTCAGTCGACAGTCTCAACCGAGCAAGCGTGACTTTGATTGCATTCGTCTTGTCAGATGGTTCAGCGCTCTCAAGAACGGTTTCCAGATCAGCAAGTGCCTTCTCTGTATTTCCGGTTTCGAAATCGAGTACAGCGATCAGCGCTTTGTAGAAGCCACTGTCCTCTTCACTTTCGACAAGCGCTTCGAGTTCTTTGCGAGCCGCCTCGTCGCCCTTGGTTTCTTTTAGAAACTGTACAATCGCGACCTTCGACTGCTCTGCAACCTCGTCGTCACCACTAGCGAGTTGACGAAGGAAGGCCTCCGCGCCGTCCAAATCGCGCTGCTGTAGGAACCATGCAATCATTGCCGCACGGATACGTTCATTGTCAGGAAATTGCTGAACCATGACTTTCAAATGCTCACCGACGGCCGGCTGATCGCTCAGGGTCGCCAACGCGCGCAATTTCAGCTCATGATATTCTAAGTTTTCTGGTTCTTCGACGAGTCCTCTGTCCAACTCCTCCAGTGCCGAAGAGTACTTCTGGTCTGCCAGAAGTTGATCAATAACCACCCTACGCGACACCTTGATATCTTCATTCGACGCCAGAATAGCCTTTGATGTTTCGAAAGCTTGGGCCCGTTTGGCATCATCTTTGTCCAAGATCGCCGCACGATAATCGAGAGCCGCATTCATCGCCTGGATCAAAGTGTCATCAGGATCCAACTGATAGGCCGCGCGCACGTGGCGTTCCGCTTCTTCCCAATTGAAGCTTGCGATCGACAACTCGCCCAGTGATCTACGGCCAGCCAGATTATTCGGATATTGCTCAACTAGTTTTTGGTAAAATCTTGTGCTGTCGCGAAGTTTGCCGCGTTCACGTTGAACTCTGGCATAGGTTTCCAGCGCACCTTCATGGTTGGGAGCGAGCTGAAACACATTCCTAAACTCAACCAAAGCACGATCAGGATCGCCCTGTTCCAAAAGCTCGATACCAGACTGATAGTGACGTTCCGCACGTTCTTCGCCGGTCTCGCATTGAGACAGAACAAGAGAGACTGTCAGAAGCAGCATCGAAATTGATGAAGGAACACGAAGTATCATGATATACCTTACTTATTGAATGGGTGGAGCCTTGGGGCTAACGCTCTCAGATACTAACCCCGAACTATGATAAGAAAAAGGCCGAAGCGAGCTCCGGCCTTTTCCATCAAATCACAGTTTGTTTAGTAGCCAGTGCCACGCAACACGACAGCAACCGTCGCAGCGATAACGGCGAGATCGGTCGTTATGGACACGTTGCTGTTATAACTTGCATCATGGGCGGCGCGCGTGGCGAAAGAGCAATCGTTGCGCTCAGACACCTGCCAGAAGCCAGTAAGACCTGGGCGTAGTTCGTAATAATCACGGCCAGGGTACATGTTCTTCTGGTTTACCATCATTGGTCGCGGGCCAACCAAGCTCATATCGCCGATGAGCACATTCCAAAGCTGCGGCAGCTCATCCATTGATGTTTTGCGAAGAATTCGGCCTGTTCTCGTGATCCGCGGGTCGTCTTTCAACTTCTGAGTTCTTTGCCATTCCGCTTTCGCATGCGGGTTTTCCTCAAGAAATGTCGCCAGACGTTGATCAGCATCTTTGACCATCGTGCGTAGCTTCACCATTGTGAAAACGCGACCGCCCATGCCGATCCGTTCTTGGGTATAGAAAGGAGACGCGCCAGTGCGCAGCCAGATGAACAATGCCAAAGAAAGGATCAAAGGCACAGAAATCGGAGCCGTCAGGACAAGAAGTAGAATGTCGAGTGGTCTCTTCAGTATCGATCTGTAGAAAGAAGGTGTATTTCTAGCGGTTGGAAATTGGGTGCCAACTTCGGCGACCAGTGCGTCAACCTGATTTTCAATGTCTGAATAATGAAGGGTCATCTGTCACTCGTTATCTGATAAGCGCTCAATATTTCGCTATCCACAAATACGTCCCGCAATTGCGAAACTACTCACTGTTACACAAGATGATGCAGACGGGTCCAACACGGACAAAAAGATTCGGCAGCAGCATCTTGAAGCTAAGATGGCATAGTTTCGACGAAAAGTTCAATAAAATTGGTCACGAATGCCAAGAAAACACGGAAACATGTTTAATAAATGTACGGAATTCCTCAAAATTGTGGCATCTGGTTAAAAAAACACGGTTAATGTTTCCATATGCGCAACAATTTAACCTGATACGAGACGGAATTTGGCCGCCGATTCCCTCCTATCACGCGAATTTCTTTTGACGTGACCGCCCATCACCCTTGAATGACCACAACAAAGCCCAATTTTTTTGTAAGATTTTCAGATGAATGAACCTAAATGCCGCGCTGCAAAATATTAGGTGAACTTGTAAGGATTACAGAGTATGGAGATTCAGGTGTGGGCTCTGTAACTAGTAAGAAGTAAAATTTTAACTGTGAACGGTGCAATAGCGCTCTGAGCTCTCAACGATATGTCCGGACCAACTAACATATATCTAGAGCATTTTGGCTTCACCGAGAGGCCATTTAGCCTTGTTCCGGACCCGGACTTTCTCTTTTGGTCCCCAAATCACAAGCGCGCATATACGATGCTTGAATACGGGTTGTTAACCAAAGCTCCGATTACTTTGATCACGGGTGAGGTCGGTGCAGGCAAAACCACACTTGTTCATCACCTTCTCAAAGACATCAGTGACGACATTATAATAGGCCTGCTTTCAAATGTGCAGGGCGACAAAGGCGATTTGCTTCGTTGGGTGCTGCTGTCGCTTGATCAAAACGCACCGCGCGAAGCCAGCTATGTCGAGCTATTCAACCAATTTCAGCAGTTCCTGATTGCCCAATACGCGCAAGGGAACCGTGTCGTATTGATATTCGATGAGGCGCAGAATTTGACCAAGGCGGCGCTGGAAGAATTGCGCATGCTGACGAATATCAACTCCAACAAGGATGAGCTACTGCAGCTTATTCTGGTCGGGCAACCTGAGTTGCGTGACATCATCAGAAGCCCTGATCTCACGCAATTTGCACAAAGAGTTGCAGCGAGTTTTCACTTGGAAGCTATGGATGCTGCGGGTGTGACATCCTACATCTCCCACAGAATTCGTAAGTCTGGCGCGGTTCGCATGATCTTCACCCAACAGGCCTGTTCACTTATCCATCGCAAAACCCGCGGCGTACCCAGACTTGTGAACCAACTCTGCGACTTCGCTCTGGTATATGCATCAACAGACGGGAAGAAGATGGTCACAGAACGTACGGTTCAAAGCGTGCTTGACGATGGCATCTTCTTTTTCGAACCCCAAGAACCCGAGATATCAAATTCATGATGCCTGACATCAAATTCTATCTGTCCATCTTTTTGCGACGCCTTCCGTATTTCACGGTGGCTGCTGTGCTTGTTACAGCCATCGGTCTTACAATCGCATCGATCCTGCCTGCAAAGTACCAGGCCGAAGCATTGTTGCTTGTTGAAGGCGAGCAGATACCCGGCTCCCTTGCTGCATCCACAGTCCTGACCGCTGCCCCCGAGCAGCTTCAGATCATCGAACGCCGTTTGATGACCCGCGCAAATATTCTCGATATCTCGCAGAGGCTGGGCCTGTTTCCTGCAAACTCGGAGTTGAACGCTACCGAAAAGGTCGCCGAGATTCGTGCAAGGACAACCATTCGACTTCAGGGCGGTCGCGGAAATGCGACGACTGTCAAAGTCGCGTTTGAGTCAGAAAACCCGGGCGAAACCGCGCGCGTTACCAATGAGTTTGTGACTCTTATCTTGGCGGAGAACGTAGAATTGCGTTCAGATCGGGCGACTCAGACCATGGAGTTCTTCCAACAAGAGACAGAACGGCTGGGCCTGGAACTGGGTCGCATCAATAGCGAAATCCTTACCTTCAAAATGGACAACCAGAATGCGTTGCCCGATAGCCTTGATTATCGCCGGACACGCCAGACATCGCTTCAAGAGCGTCTGCTTCAACTACAACGCGAAGAAGCAAACCTTGCAGACCGCCGTGCTAAATTCGTAGAGCTTTTCGAGTCGACTGGTCGCGTCAATGTCGGGCAGGCCGCCCAAAGCCCTGCGCAATTAAGACTTGAGCAAGTCCAAAGCGACCTGAACCAAGCGCTTACGATCTATGCTCCATCCAACCCTCGCATCAAACTTCTGGAGGCGCGCGTTAAGGCTCTGGAGGCTGAGGTTGCCGGACAAACGGTGAATTCCGATGCGCAGGAAGGCGATGCTGCGCTTTCATTGTTCGAATTGCAGCTTTCCGATGTTGACGGTCAGCTCGAATTCTTGGCGGAGCAACGCCAGCTGGTGGAAGCCGAGCTAGAAGAATTGACCACATCGATCGAGGCGACGCCGCAAAATTCAATCAGGCTCTCCGAATTCCAGCGCGACTTCGACAATGTCCAGCGCCAGTACAATCAAGCGATCCAAAGCCTGTCTGCAGCACAAACCGGGGAACGCATCGAAGTGCTCTCTAAAGGGCAACGTATCTCGGTTCTCGAACGCGCGGTTATACCAAGCGAGCCATTCAGTCCGAACAGGCAGGCAATCGCGATGGCGAGTGTAGGTGGTGGGCTTTTGGCCGGACTTGGCTTGGTCATTCTTCTTGAGTTTCTGAACCAGTCAATTAGGCGGCCTAACGACATTGCAAACAAGCTTGGCTTTTCTCCGATTGCGACTCTGCCCTATGTTTTGACACGCAAACATCTGTTCTGGCGCCGATTTCTCATCATTTCTGCATTGGTGATCGTTGGGGTCGGAATACCCGTCACCCTCTGGGCCTTACACACGTATTATCTGCCGATGGACATTCTGATCGAGAAAGTGCTCGACAAAAGCGGCGTGTCCGAGATTTTGGACAAGCTTAACATCGGCCAAGGCCAGTGATCGCCATGCGGCAGGCAGGAAAGTAGACAATGGAACGCATCCAAAAAGCCCTGAACAAAGCGCGTACCACACGTGGCAGTGGCGCCGTTTCAGACAAACGACCCGATAGAACACGCATGCCTCAAGGAACGATTGTGTCCGATGTGGTCGAGTCGGCTTGGGCAGAGCTCCCCGAATTTTCTCCTGACCCGAAGCTTCTGGCGAAAAACAGAGTTCTTACATTTGGTGGCGGTAAGGACTCGGCACAATTTGATTTGTTGCGCACGCGTGTTCTGCAGCAAATGACAGCGAACAACTGGCGCCGCGTCGCTGTGACCTCGCCCGGCGGGTCCTGCGGCAAAACTACCACCTGCGCAAACTTGGCATTTAGTCTGATGCGACAGTCCGAAGTTCGCACAGTCGTTGGTGAATTCGATCTGCGACGTCCCAATTTGGCGAAACTTCTCGGGATCTCAGCTGGATCAATGCAGTTCTCGCGCAGCATGACCGGCACCACATCACCGGAAGACCATATGGTGAGGTGCGGCAAGAATTTGGCTTTTGGTGTGAATCACCGCCCGGAACACAATCCATCTGAGCTGCTCCAGTCCTCGCAGCTTGGAGACGGATTAAAGTATCTCGAGGACAAGTTTGACCCGACACTGATGATTTTTGACATGCCGCCTATGCTGGTTGCTGACGATCTTCTAGGGTTCTTGAAACACGTCGACTGCGTATTGCTGGTCGCGGCTGCAGGCAAAACGACGGTCAGCGAAGTCGACATTTGCGAGCGCGAGCTTTCGGAACATACAAATGTCCTTGGTGTCGCGCTGAACAAATGTCGGTATCTTGGGAAGTCTTACGGTTACGACTACTGAGTTAGTCGAGCAACGAGGCCAGATATTTGCCGTATTCGGATTTTGCCAAGGGTTTGATACATTCCTCCAACTGATCTTTGGTTATCCAAGATTGTTCAAAGGCAATTTCCTCGGGCGATCCGGTCTGAAGACCTTGGCGACTCTGGAGGGTTCGGACAAAATTACCTGCATCCAACAAGCTGTGATGCGTACCCGTGTCCAACCATGCAAACCCACGTCCCATCTGCTGAACATCCAAAGACCCATCTTCCAGATAGGTTTCGAGCAATGTTGTTATCTCGAGCTCTCCACGTTCCGAAGGCCTGACCGCCTTAGCGCGTGCCGGAGCCTCGCTGTCGAGGAAGTACAAACCCGTCACAGCATAATTGGATGGTGCAAGTTCTGGTTTTTCGACGATCGTATTGACCTGTCCATTGTCGTCAAAACCCACCACCCCGTAGCGCTCAGGATCGGACACGCGGTATCCAAACACTGTGCCGCCTTTGGTGCGTGCATCGGCAGCAGCCAGCAGACTGGGAAGACCATGACCAAAAAAGATGTTGTCGCCAAGAACCATCGCACTTGGAGCACCATCGAGAAAATCTTCAGCTAAGATAAATGCCTGCGCCAATCCCTCTGGCGTGGGCTGCACAATGTATTCCAGCGTCAAACCCCACTGACTTCCGTCCCCAAGCAGCCGTTTGAATTGAGATTGGTCCTCTGGTGTGGTGATGATCGCAATTTCACGTATGCCGGTCAGCATCAGAACACTTAACGGATAGTAGATCATTGGTTTGTCGAAAATTGGCATAAGCTGTTTCGACACACCCATCGTAATCGGATAAAGGCGGGTTCCAGAACCCCCGGCCAGTACAATGCCCTTACGATCCGTCATTTTTAAAGTGCTCCTAATTCTTGGAGAGTCGTTTGCAGGCTTACGCGCCAATCCGGACGCTTAATCCCGAAATCTGTCTGAATAGCGCTGCAATCTAGTCTGGAGTTTGTTGGGCGTGTTGCATCAGTCGGAAACTCAGAAGTCGGGATGCCCTCAACTTCTACGTCCTTGCCAATTTGTCTGAATATCTCTCGGGCAAAGTCGGCCCAGCTCACATCGGGCGCGCCAGAAAAATGGTAGGTTCCAGATGCGGCTTGATCCGATTTGAGAGCCTCGGCAACATCAAGGCAAGCGCGTGCAATTGATGCTGCATCCGTCGGTCCACCAATCTGATCGTCGACTATCCTCAGATCAGACCGCTCAGTGGCAAGCCGCAACATCGTCTTCACAAAATTTCCGCCATGTGGCGAAAACACCCAAGACGTTCTGAGAATAACATGAGAGCAGCCGGTCTCCCGTATCGCGACCTCTCCCGCGGCTTTCGTCGCACCATAAACGCCAAGTGGGGCGATCAGATCGCCCACCCGCCATGGGGTCTCGCCTGTTCCGTCGAACACGTAATCGGTTGAAATGTGAACCAATGGTGTATCCAACTCAGCGCAAGCCTTGGCCATATGGGCTGGTGCTTGTGTGTTGATCAATCCGGCAAGTTCAGGCTCGTGTTCGGCCTTATCTACAGCGGTGTATGCCGCTGCATTGATTACAACGCTCGGCTTGTTCTTCATGATTGCCGCATATCCGCTTTCCGGATTGCTTAGGTCTGCGTCTTCACGCCCGAGCGCTTTAACTCGTGCTGCTTTTCCAAGCTCGGTGGCCACCTGTCCGTTCTTACCGAAGACAAGGATGCTCACGAAGCAACGCCCAACCGATTGCCGACGCCGTCGCGATCTTGCAGGGCCCTCCACCAATCCTCATGGTCCAAGAACCAATCGATGGTAAGTTCCAAACCCTGTTGCAAAGTTACAGAAGGTCTCCACCCCAGTTCTGTGCGGATCCGCGTCGGATCAATCGCATAGCGTGCATCGTGCCCAGGTCTATCCGTTACGAACGTTATTTGATCGCTATATGACCCGGTTTCCCTTGGCCGTTTTTGATCAAGTATCGCACAAATCATCTTTACCAAATCGATGTTGGTGACCTCATTTTCACCGCCGATATTGTAGGTTCGCCCAACCGCGCCGCTTTGCAACACAGTCAGCAGCGCATCGGCGTGATCTTCGACATAGAGCCAATCGCGAACATTTTTGCCGTCGCCATAGATCGGAATATCCTTTCCAGAGAGCGCGTTTAGAATAACCACTGGGATAAGCTTTTCGGGGAAATGGAATGGGCCGTAATTATTCGAGCAGTTCGTCAGAACAAAGGGCAAACCATACGTTTCGCCCCATGCACGCACCAAATGATCAGACGCAGCTTTGGACGCGGAGTAAGGGCTGTTTGGCGCATATGGTGTTTCTTCTGTAAACTGTCCTGTTGCACCGAGCGTCCCATAAACCTCGTCAGTCGAGATATGGTGAAACCGGAAATCTGCGGGGCGCCCGGACCTTTGCCAGAAATTCAAAACCGCATTCAGCAATACGTAAGTTCCTGAGATATTTGTGCTGATAAACGCTCCGGGCCCGTCAATAGATCGATCAACGTGGCTTTCGGCGGCTAAATGCATGATCGCGTCGGGTTGATGGGAGGCTAAAATACGGGCCATCGCATCAGCGTCGCAAACATCAGCGTGCTCAAATGAATAGCTCGGCGCGTCAGCGACACTTGCCACATTATCAAGACAAGCGGCATAGGTCAGTGCATCGACGTTGACGACCTCATGACCTTTCGCGACCGCGTGGCGAACCACTGCTGATCCAATGAACCCAGCTCCTCCCGTGACCATTAACTTCATCTATTGGCCCTCATATGAAAATGGCGAAGCGAACTCTGCAAATGGTGGAGCTTCGGCGTCCTTATCAGAGAGTGTCGGAGATTGACGACCCAAGCCCCAGTCAATTGCCAAGTCTTTATCATCAAATCGGATCGCGCCCTCTGTTTCGGCCGCATAGGTATCAGAACATTTGTAGAAAACCAGCGTGTTCGGTTGAAGCGTTGCAAAGCCGTGTGCGAACCCCTTGGGCACAAGAAGCTGTTTGCCATTCTCGGAGCTAAGCTCGACACCGACCCATTCACCGTAAGTTGGTGATCCATTCCGGATATCTACTGCGACATCAAAAACTGAACCTTGCAAGACCCGGACCAGTTTATCCTGAGCGCGAGGAGGGGCCTGGAAATGCAGACCTCTGACTGTGCCAGTCTGGCCGGATAAAGACTGATTGTCCTGCACAAAATCGAAATCAAGACCAGCCGACATCAGCGTTGATTTATTCCAAGTCTCAGCAAAATAGCCGCGATCATCTCCAAAACGCCTCGGTGTTATGACAACAACCCCGGGCAAGCTGGTCTCTTCTATTTTCATATCGCGATTTTCCTGACTCAGATGTTAACGGCTGACTAACAATTTGCAGCCACAATGTCACCCGAAGCTGTGGTGCACATTAAATCGCGAAACACTCGATTATCGGCGGAAATATGCTCTGACCTATCAGCAGACAGCAAAAAGTTGCGCATAACAGCTAAATAGACAGAACTCGTGTGACACGGGCACAAGACCTAGCTATCGAGCGCTCAGTCACGTTTATCGAGTTGCAGTTGTTACCACTCACAGGTTGCCAAACCACAACGAAAATTGAAAGCAAACGGGCTCACTGGGGGCAAGATGATGTCAGACAAAAAGCGCGCAACGCGCTGGCATTGTGGCGAATTTCGGGCACGCGCCTCTAACAAATTCCTTTTTCTTGCCAAAAGCCAATCACAATCGGCTGCCATCCAGCGAGCGGGTAAATCTGTGCGCTGCTGGGCGTGTGAAGGGAACGACTGAGATATGAACCTTGCGAAACTCACTTCGCTGACGTTCTTATCCGCTGCCGCACTGGGCGGCGGCCTCTTTGCGACTTCTTCGTCTGCTACGGCGAACGCCACACGGACCGTATCCGTGACTTGTGTAGAAACGCCGGCTGCTTATTGCGAAGCTTTCAAGGCTCAGTTGGCCAAAGAACTTCGCTCTTCTGACCAAATTATCAGCGACGAAAATGGAACTTCTGATGTTTCTATATCGCTTGTTGTGACCGACAACAGCCGGTCACGCATTGCTGGCCACCTCAGCTGGCAAAATCAAGGTTCCAAACAATCCATGGGACCAGAAGTAGAAGTTACGACCCAAGATTCTGCGTTGCGATCAGACGCTCCAGACATGTTTGCCACAGCTTTGCTGAAGGCCAGCAATCTGTCGTTTTGAATTAGACCAAATGCCGATCGGTGTGGGGCCGCGGTTAAATAAAGGACGAAGACCATATGTGCACTCTCTGCCAGTCACTTGATCCCACAACGAATTCTTATGATTTCCACGAGCTTGAGGGCCCGTCCACAATAGTAAGCCAGGCTCAAGCCGGCTCAAACCAGTCCATCGGCATCGATGACGGAGGAAACACGTCGGGGAAGCCGATCTACACGCTTGATCAGATCGCCTATCAGCTGACCAATAACTATTGGTCGAACAATCAATCGCGCGCCTTTGACATCGGTCCCAACCGTGAGCTGACTGTGAACGTGACCGACCTGACGGCCGAGGGTAAGTTTCTGGCGCGGAATGCACTTGATGCATGGTCAGAAGTTACGGGCATTACATTCATCGAGACTACTGGCACAGCTAAAATCACATTTGATGATGATCAAAGCGGTGCTTTCAACAGCTCATCAGCTTGGGGTGGCGAGATTTACTCCTCCTCAATCAACGTATCCACGCAATGGCTTGCGAGCTATGGAACGTCACTGACCAGCTATAATTTCCAGACCTACATCCACGAGATCGGACACGCTTTGGGTCTTGGCCATGGCGGCAACTACAACGGTAGTGCGTCGTACTCCGCAGACGCGGCCTATGCGAACGAGAGCTGGCAGACGACTGTCATGTCGTATTTCAGCGAAACGCAGAACACATTTGTTAATGCTAACTTCGCCTATGTTGTGTCTCCACAGATTGCGGACATCTTGGCGATCCAAAATCTTTACGGCGCACAGGGCGCACGTACCGGAAACACAGTCTATGGTGTGAACGCTTCTTCGGATGCCAGCGTTAACATTCTCGGTCCTCAAGCTGCGACGATTTATGACGGCGGCGGTATCGACCACATCAATCTGTCTTCCAAAAACAACAACCAGCGTCTGGATTTGAATGCAGAGACGTTCTCAGATCTTAACGGGAAAGTCGGAAATCTTGGTATCGCCCGTGGCACAGTTATCGAAAACGCCACGACAGGATCAGGCTCAGACACCATCATCGGGAACAGTGCGAACAACACCATTACTTCAGGTGCTGGCGCTGATACAGTGTTTGGCCGGGCCGGCAACGACACGTTGAACGGCGGCCTCGACAACGACACCTTGATGGGTGGCGATAACAACGACCGTCTAAACGGTGGAAGAGGAAACGACTCTCTGCAGGGCGACGCGGGTCTTGACTACCTCTACGGCGAAGATGGCAACGATATACTGCGCGGCGGACAGCAAAACGACTGGCTTTACGGTCAAGAAGGTGCGGACCGTCTATATGGCGATCAAGGCAATGACCTGCTCGGCGGCGGCAATGGTAACGATACGCTTGAAGGTGGTGACGGAAACGACCGTCTCGAAGGCGGAGCAGGGGCAGACCTGATTTTAGGCGGCCTTGGCAATGATGTGGCCTTCGGCGGATCCGGCAACGACGTGATGTCTGGAATGGGTGCCAGCGATGTGCTGCATGGCGAAGCTGGCAACGACACAATTTATGGCGGTTCGGGCAACGATGTATTGACCGGTGGCAATGACCAAGACCGCCTGATCGGTGGTTCGGGCAACGACTATTTGCGCGGCGATCTCGGTGTTGATGCATTGTTTGGTGGTACGAATGACGACCAACTCCACGGCGGTGGTGGTGCGGACAAGCTGTACGGCGAAGACGGAAATGATGAGCTCGTTGGTGGCACCGGGAACGACTATATTTCAGGCGGCAACGGCGCTGACCGCTTGGTTGGCGGCTCAGGCGCAGATTACATGCTTGGCGGCGCATCCGGGGACAAACTCTTTGGCGGCACGGAAGGCGATCAGATGTTCGGCGAGGCTGGCAATGACGTGCTCTGGGGCGAAGCTGGAAACGACACGCTGTCGGGCGGTGCTGGCGACGACATCATGGGCGGTGGCTCTGGAAATGACCGTTTTGTGTTCCTGAACAACTTTGGTGATGACACTGTGCTCGATTTCTCTATCGGTTCGGATCTCATTGATTTGTCGGCAGTCTCTGCAATCACGAGCTTTTCAGATTTGGTGCAAAATCACTTGAGCACAGGATCAACGGGCGCAACGATCACTGTCGGCGGAGATGAAATCGTGCTGAACGGAATCAATCAAAACAATCTTACTGACAGCGACTTCATCTTCTGAGCGAACGCAAAACTGACTTTCGAAAAGGCCAGCGCCTAGTCGCTGGCCTTTTTCATTAGTCTAAAAATGGCTGTTCTTCTGCTTGCTTTGGAAATGAAGGATTAATCGCAAGCCATCAGTGTGACGCCGGGATGTGTAAGGGGTCACGAGTTGGGTATTTTTGAATTCACGGGCCATTTTGAGGCTTCAAATCTGTTGTCTGGAGCGGGCAAGGCCAAGATCCGGATGGTCGAGGCTTCAACTGGAAGCTTTCTCGCTGTTGAGAACAGCATAAGCGGCGAACATAAGCTGTTTGGTCTGACAGAGGACCAAGGCGCAACCGTGCTAGGACCAGCGACAGGTTTCAATATCGTCGGGACAGGAACACCAACCGCATCATCAGATCAGAATGCGACGCCTGATCACTCTTATATTTGTTTCGATCCTCAGACACAGGGCCTCGGAAGCTTCACCGTTTTGCCGGACGGCACCTTTTCCAGCGTCACTCAATACACCACAACACAAGGCCAACCTACCGACGTGGTCAGCGCGACCGTTTGCAACATGGGCGACAAGACACTGCTGATCGTCGCTCAGGCCGAAGGACCTGGCTTGGCATGCTACGAAATTGCAAGCGACAACAGCCTTACCTTTCTCGGTCACGACTATCTTTCCGGTACGAATTACAGCGAAGGGATCACTCAGCTGTCGGTGATCGCCTATGACGGACAGGACTACGTCGCAAGCTTGTCGATGGGCGGCAACGGGCTGACCATCTTGAAGCCTGAGGCAGATGGCAGCCTCACTGTGATGAGCGAACTGGGCGAATTTCAAGGTCTCGGATTGAATGCGCCCACGAATTTCGAGACCGTTACACTAGACGATCAAACCTACATTCTACTAAGCGCAACCAACACAAGTTCGATCAGCGTCGCACGCCTTCTGAACAACGGTTCAATCGTTGAGACTGATCATGTCATAGACTCGCAACAAACCCGCTTCGAAAAACTGGCTGATATCGAGACGGTTACGGTAAACGGTCGTGTTCTTGTTTTTTCCGCGGGCTCCGATGGCGGCGTGACCGGTATGGAGTTGCTGCCGTCTGGCAGGTTGACCCATATATTTAGCACCGATGACACGAACCAGGGAAATTTGGGCAACGTCGTCTCGCTCACCGCGCAGGTTGTGGGCGGTGAAGTTCAGCTATTTGCATTGTCAGAAGACTCCGCTCAAATCGCTCAGTACACTTTTGATCTCAATGCGTTCGGTGATAAATATAATGGCTCCGTTGCTAATGATGATCTAGTGGGTGGTCGTCTCAACGATCTTTTGAGTGGTGGTTTGGGAGACGACACGTTGCGTGGAGGCGACGGCAACGACACCATACTCGACGGTGACGGTCACGACGTGATGTATGGCGGCAGCGGTTCGGATGTCTTCGTCATAGACATCGACGATGACACAGACACGATCATGGATTTCAACGTTACGGAAGACTTGCTGGATTTATCCGCTGCGCCTCAGATCTATTCGGTGGATAGCATCGAGTTTGTGCCCACAGCCAATGGCGCGTTTATGATGATAGGCGATCAGGCACTTCAACTTTTCTCACATGACGGCAACTCGATAAATGTGAGTGATTTGCCTTTCTCCAGCTACACAAAGCTCACACACCTCCCCAGCGAAAACGCTTGGTCGGGAGAAATTCTGACAGGCCAAGCCACCGATGATTTGCTCATTGGATCAGCAGCCCGTGAGTTGTTTTACGGACAGGAGGGGAATGACCATCTGATCGGGGGTGCCGGGAACGACAGGCAGTTTGGCGGCGCGGGACATGATCGGCTTGAAGGTGGTTTTGGAAATGATGAACTCACAGGGGATAGCGGGAACGACACGCTGTTTGGCGGTCAAACCGGGGATGATCGACTAAGCGGTGGCGATGGTGATGACAAAGCCTTTGGCGAGAACGGGAATGACTATCTTGATCTTGGGGCCGGAGACGATACGGCACGTGGGGGCGACGGGCAGGATCAAATCCTGTCCGGCAGCGGCAATGACATATCCTTTGGTGAAAATGGCGAAGACACCATCTGGGGCGGCGACGGGCAGGATTTGTTGTTCGGAGGGTTAGGCAACGACGCTCTATACGGCGATGCCGATGCGGATCTTCTACAAGGAAATGAGGGCAATGACAGCCTTGATGGCGGCACGGGACATGACCGTCTGGAGGGTGGTGGCGGCAGCGATGATTTGCGCGGCGGCTTTGGCAACGATCTACTGATAGCTGGCACCGATAGCGATCTCCTCATTGGCGGCGAAGGCAGCGACACGCTCCACGGAGAAAGCGGAGATGATCATCTCATCGGTGGTAATCAAGATGATCGATTGGACGGTGGCGATGGGAATGATTTGCTCGAAGGCGGTTTTGGAAATGATGCGATGTTTGGTGATGCCGGCGACGATCGAATGTTTGGCGGACCAGATGGGCAGGACGAGTTGAACGGTGGAGCCGGCGTTGATCGGATGTACGGGCAGAATGATAACGACACGCTACGCGGCGGCAACGATGATGACTTCCTCTTCGGAGGATCCGGTGACGACAGGCTGGAGGGCGGCGGTAGCAACGATGTCATGAAAGGCGAAGATGGCAACGATGTCATGCTCGGCGGCACTGGAAGCGACTTCATGTTGGGCGGTAGCGGTAACGATGTTCTACATGGCGAGAGCGGCAACGACCGCATAGAGGCAGGTGCAGGAATAAACACCGTCTCGGGTGGCAACGGTGTCGATACTTTCGTTTTTGGACCAAGCGACATGGAAAACACACGCATCCTCGATTTCCTGTCAGACATGATAGATTTAACGTCCGTCACTTCGATCAACGATTGGGACGATCTGACAGAAAATCATTTGTCAGAGGTGGGCCCTGATTTACACATCGCATTTGACAACAGTCTGATCATTCTTCAAGGCACCTCGATCAACGAGGTTTCAAAGGAAATGTTTCTGTTCTGAAGGCAGGTTTAGGCCGCTGCAAGAAGTTTTCGATAGGCCGCTATCGCCTGATTAACGTCTTCGAAATAACTTAGCACTCCTTGTTCCAGCAACATGCCCGACTCGCAGATACGCGACAGCAACTCCAGTGAGTGAGACACCACAATCGCGCCGGCACCAGACATACGATCGTTAAAGACTTCTTCACTTTTGCGTCTGAAATCAGCGTCTCCGACAGACGTCACCTCATCAACAAGATAGGTGTCAAAGTGGATACCCATGGAGGCCCCAAATGCTAATCTGGACCTCATACCAGACGAATATGTCCGGAAAGGCATATGAAAATGGGGGCCCAGCTCTGCAAAATCCTCCACGTAGTCGATCAAGTCATCGGTATCGACACCATAGATTCGCGCGATGAAGCGAACATTTTGAGCCCCTGTCAGCTCACCATGGAAGCTTCCGGCAAATCCGACCGGCCAGCTAATTGTACCGTTCGATTTTACCACTCCGCTGTCGGGATTGTCGGTCCCGGCAATCATGCGCAGCAACGATGACTTTCCAGCGCCATTCCGCCCAACCAGCGCGATAGACTTATGCGAAGGCAAAACCATCGATACGCTGTCGGTGATAATCTTCTTCTGACCAGACGCAAAATACGACTTTTGCAGATCAATAAGCTCGATCATCTACTACCTGCGATCCTTGATGCTGTAATAAATCAGGCTGAGAACACTCCAACCCAAGAAGCAAAGCGCAAACACCAAACCAGTCGTAAAGTAGCGCCTTGGAAACTGTGCAGCTTCAGCAAGTGTTGGTTGAATATGAGCTGCCAGATATCTGCTCTGTCGTTCTGCCTCGGCCAGCTTGCTTTCGTAAGAACTCCGCGCCGCCAGATATGCCTCCTGCGCGAAGGTCAGATCGACCGAAAGACGCTCGAATTCACTTACAAGATTGGTAAATGTCTGCCCGCTGACGCCTTCTCCACCTGTCCCAAACTTGCGGCGCTCGTCTTGAATGCGCTCTTCAATGACTTGGATTTTTCGTTCCGCCTGAGACACTCGTGGGTCAGATTCCCGCGTGGTCTCCCGCAACAAATCTAGCTCGATCAAGGCATCTGAGTATTGCTGTTGCAAAGCGTTCAAAAGGCCGCTCTGAACACCAAGCTCCATGTCGGGATCAATAATGTTATTCACAGCGCGAAACTCTGTCAGAGAGCGCCTGATATCCCGTAAGGCGGACTGTGCATTTTGTAGTTCATCACGCGCGTACTTGGTTGTATCTGCTCGCGCAATTTCAGTTAACTCATTGATAAGTTGAGTGCTTTCATCAAGAATCGCCTGTGCGATCATCTTGGCTTCGTCGGGTGAAAAAGCTTTTACACGAATCTCTATCATGCCGTTGCCGGCATCATAGAAAATCGTGACCATCCTGTTCCAATACTTCACTAAGTCTTCGATTGTTCCATCGGGATCATAACGGAAAACGACATCATTTTGCGGCCTTGAATAGAGCGATTTCAGATCAAGATCGCTGTCGACTTTCTGGACCAGTTGCTGGCTCTGAATATACTCATACAGGATGTCGGTGTCCGACGAACTGCCCGTCGATAAACCGCCCAGGCCGCCCAAAAGTTCGACGGCGGACTGTTGATCCTCGGCCCGCACTGAAAATGCGAGGGTCGAGGCGTACTGATCTTCGGCTCTTATGACGAGATATCCGAGCGTAAATATTGTCGGCAACAAAACCAAAGCAACGAAGCTCATCAGCAAACCAAAATGTCTTCGTCGAGCGCGTGCCGGACGCGCAACTGGACGAAACACGCGGCGCTGCCCGGCTTCTGGTTTTATTGGAACAGTTTGTTGCATTGGCCTCCAGACGACGAAACGATCAGGTCCAGCGATCGACAGATTATGATTAGTTGGGAGATTTGCCAACAGATCGCGGACAGGCAATAAACGGACATGGCTTTTGGGGCACTCAGATGAACCACCTCCGGGCGGCGCAGAATAGATCGGATCGGTTTAAGACCATCCGCGTGATCTCTGCTTTGGTTCTGCGCGAAATGGCAACAACTTATGGTCGTTCCGCGTTTGGGTACACTTGGGCTGTCATCGAACCTGTGGCCGCCATCACGATACTATCGGTGGTTATGTCGCTTGCGTTTGCCTCTCCTCCGATTGGTACAAGTTTTGTTCTGTTTTATGCGACCGGATATCTACCGTTCATGCTCTACATGGACGTCGCCAATAAGATGATGGTTGCGTTAAAATTCTCGAAACCTTTGCTGACCTACCCGCGTGTCACGTTTGCAGACGCTCTATTGGCCCGCTTCCTGTTGAATGTGCTGACGCATTATCTGGTATTCGCTATCTTTATGATCGGTCTGAGAGTGCTGCTTGATATAAACGGGGCAGTGAACTTTGGGGCTGTTCTCGCAGCCCTTTTCCTTGCTTCTCTGCTAGGTCTAGGCATTGGTACGTTGAACTGCGTAATCACCTCCCTGCTGCCATCGTGGGAGCGGGTCTGGAGTATCCTAAATCGACCGTTATTTATCATTTCCGCGATCTTGTTCATGTTTGAGGACGTGCCTGAGAAGTTCCGTGACATCCTTTGGTTCAATCCAATTGTGCACTTTATTGGCCTGATGCGGGCAGGCTTTTACCCGACATATGACGGTAGGTATATTTCCGCCGCTTACGTGGTAATTTGCGCGCTGGTTTGTCTGGCTGCAGGATTGATCTTACTCAGAAAGTTCCACCAAAAAATTATGAGAGACACCTGATTCGCCGCAGCACGCCCCAAAATTACCCCAAATTTCAGCTTGTTAACTAACCTTTGAAAGTCAATGAGGTATCAGGGCGCCTCAAATCCGGTTATTGTTGCCAGAATGTCAACGACCTTACGTCAACTATGTCATTTTCTGGACGTCGCGGCTGAACTGTAGTATCAACATCTCGAAGAGGTGGGAATTATCCTGTGTGTTAGGAAAGAAACGGTAACATGTTACTAAAAAGTGTACTGACGGCCTTCGCGATTAGTCTCGTAGCGACCGTAGCAAACTCAGCAACCTACAATATCAGTCTGATCCTTGATGGAAATGTAAAGCAGTTTCCTAATGATAACGGCTCAAGCTCGATGTCGGTGCTTGGAACAATTACAACAACCAAAGACACTGGAATGCTCTCGGTAGACGACATTTCCGGGTGGTCGTTGACCGTGAGCGATGGCGATACAACTCGTACAACCTCCAATAGCAATGGTGGTCGCTTCAACGGCGCAACAAACAGCTTTTACGTGAACAACGGCGAACTTTACAGTGCTGGCTTCTGGGTAGGCACATGGGCGTTTAACAACGGCGTCTGGGACACGACATCCGTTAAGTTCAACATTGGCGACGCTGCGGGTAGACTCGCTGCCGAAGCCGTAGATGTTAGTGGCGGACAACGCCTGGCCGGTGTTGTTGGATACAGCGCGCCAATTGATGGCGATGTACTTCTCGGCGTTGGTCAGCAAGGCTTCCTGCGTATTGGCGCAGCGCGTATCTCGGACACTGATCTTGATGATCCATCGCCCGTACCACTGCCCGCTTCTGCACTTCTGTTGCTGGCTGGTTTGGGCTTCTATGCCGGCACGAAGCGCCGCGCTTAAGTCTCAAAAATACCAAAACGGTAAAAAATGGCCCACGCATTGTCGGGGCCATTTTTTTTTTGCGGCTTATTGTCTATTAGATCAACGGACATAAGACCGTCTTTAACCTTTGCGCGACTGGACCTACGTCGCCCAGAGACACTCTAGCGGTTGCGACTAAGGGACGGGAACGGCTTTGCTCAGAATTATCCGCGCATTTATCATTCTTCTGCTTTCGCCATCGGTCCGAATTTACATCGGTTTCTTGTCTTTCAAGAATCGCCTTAAGACACTTGGCAAACCGACCAAGAAGCACTTTGAAAAATCCTATGACGGTCAGAATATCATGGTTCTGGCTTTGTATCAGAAGGGTCGCCTACGCCCCGACACAGTACGTTTGCTACAACATGCAAAAACCCAAAATATCTACGTTATTGCGGTTAACACTCTAAAACTTAAAGATCCGGACAGCATCACAGACTTGGTTGATTGCTATTATGAAAAGCCAAATTTCGGGCGAGACTTTAGCAGCTACCAAACTGGCTTTTTACATGTGTTCAACAATCGCATGCATGAAAGCTGCCCCCGCCTGATGATGATAAACGACAGCATCTTTTTCAGCGATGAACGTATGCCGAAGTTTTTGCAGGATATGATGGACACCAAATACGAAGTTCTTGGCAGTACCGAGAACTTCGATATCGAATATCATCTGGGCTCTTTTTGCATCGCGATGAGCCAATCAATTCTGCGACATCCGAAGTTCCAGCGCTACTGGCGATCTTACAGACTTAGTGACGTGCGACCCACGGTGATAAAGAGGGGCGAGCTAGCGCTTTCAAAGCTGCTCAAAAGCGTGATGCAAAACCCGAGCGAACTGACTGCTCTCTACAGTGCGCACCGATTTTTCGAGACAGTTGAACCTGACGAAAAGATGATTGATTTCGTAATTCGGAACGCCCGCGCATCGGGTGTATTTGCGTGGAAACGTGTAGACCCCCGACAGATCGCAAAAAGCTATCGGGAGTCGTATCTGGAAGGCCTTCTCGACCGCGAAGAAGAGACACAGATCTCCTTAGATATCGCCGACACGGATCAGCTCAAAAACTGGCAACTTCGGTCACTCAAGGATATCGAAACCTACTTAACCGACTCGCTGTTGGTTGGGGGGCAGAAGATCGACAAATTGGCGCTTCACGAGGCTGCGTTGAAAGAGATTATCGAAAGCTTCATGTCGGGCAGCCAAATTCATCAGAACGCAGCGGTGCTTCTGAACATGGGCTTGCCTATCGTGAAGTTGGATGGCCTTTATCGCGGCATATTCGATATGTCAGATGTCTACCGAGTGACGCAGCTTTTGCCCGAAGAAGAGGGCATGGAACTGCGCGCTTTGCTCATGTCGCGCCCATATGGTCGCCGGTATTATGTCGGTTGGCGTCAGGTCGCATTCGAACGCGGTTATATATGATTGCCTCTAGCGGATTTTGATCACAATGGCTCCGGCGATTGCCACAGCAAAAACCCCAATGGTCACCGTCGTTATGGGCACCTATAACGGGGCCGTCTATCTCCGCGAACAACTTGATACGATCCTGGAACAAACGGTGAGACCACAATCAATATTGGTTGGTGACGATGGATCAACCGATAAGAGCCGGGACATCATCGCCTCCTACGGTGCTCCGGTGCAATTGATAGAGGGACCGCGGCAAGGCTATGCCGCGAACTATCTCAACCTGCTAACGCGTGTGCCCGTCAATACTGACTATGTTGCGATTTCTGACCAAGACGATCATTGGTTGCCCCATAAGCTTGAACGCGCGATCCAACTACTTTCGTCCAAGGCTGATGGTGACTCAGCTTTATACGGCAGCCAGAGTTGGGTCTGCGATGCGCATCTATCGGATCGAAAACTATCGCGGAAAGTAAGTGCGAAAGCGGTTGGCTTTCGACATGCGCTTACCCAGAATTTTGCTGGTGGGAACACCTATGTGCTCAACAATCAGGCGCTGCGCTTGGTCCAATCCGCAGATGTTACACCGCCTTCTGTTCATGACTGGTGGCTATATCTGTTGATCTCCGGCGCCGGTGGCAAGGTGATCTATGATGAAGCGCCAAACCTACTCTATCGCCAACACAGTACTAACCTGATCGGTGCAAATGATCGTCTGAATTCGCACGTCAAACGAACACAAGATATGTTGAGCGGTGTCTATCGCTCATGGAATTCTGAAAACCTGAGAGCGCTTAGCCAAATTAAGAACCGCCTGACACCAGATGCACGTTCGCTGCTGCAACTGGTCAACGAACGCAGAGACGGCCGCTTTATAAGCAGGCTCAGCCTGATGACGCGGAACAGAATTTACCGACAAAGCGCGATCGGACAAATAGGCTTGGCTCTATCACTCATGCTCAAGAAATACTGAGTTCTAGTTGTCCACTTGATTGGCAACGCCAAAACTTGCCCCAATGAGGCTCAATATGGTGCGTGCATTGTTTATCGGACTTTCAGTGGCATAAACTACATCCTTTGGATTGATCTCAAACTTTCGCGCACTGAACAGTCCATCGGCCGTGGTCAAATCCATGGTAAAAACCACGCGCTCTTTCGTGGGGCCGGCAACGCCATCTGAACTTAATGCGTTCCTACTATATTCGCGCAGAACTAAAATACCTTCGGGATTAGCTCGATTGTCGGACAATCCCCCCATCAGAGCGATCGCGTCCAAGGCACTGATATGCGATTTGGGAAATGTGACAAGTTCCTCTTTGCCCGCAGCGCCCAGTGCTAGGAAGTAGCTCTCATCCTCTGCAACGACGATCTTGTCACCACTGCGAAGCGTGGTGTCGAGCGAAGGCGACTTCAACAACTTCTGAAGTGGTATCGCGTATGTGGAGTTTCCACGTAGCAATCGAAGCTGTGGATTTTCAAAACTGTCTTTGGCACCGCCGCCCAGCGACAACGCAGAGAGCACCGTCATGTCGCGCTCTTCGATTGGAAAAGAACCGGGTGTATTCACTCCCGAGACCAGGTCTACTGCATGCCGTTTTCCTGGCGTGGAACTGACTTGCACCTGCGCTGAGGGAGACACCATTTCAAGCGCGCCTTGAATTTTCTCACGGGCACCTGCCTCTGTCATACCCCCTATAGGAACAGAACCTACATAAGGCACAAAGACATTTCCATTTGTTGCGACGCGCGAGGTTTGCAATCTAGCAACCTTCTGCTCTCGTGCGGTCAGCAGGGAATTCTCATCGCTATCCCATATGGAAATATCGACGGAGTCGCCTGCGAGTATCACGCGTCCAATCGGCCCCTTCCGTTTGCCAATCCAGCTATACTTGCCCACGCCTCCGGTAGCCGGCCAGTTCCCGATAGTCGGAACAGTATCCTTGGTGACGGGCTGAACAGCAAAATCAGCCTCTTCAGCGTCGGCATTTTTAACGATTTCAGATTGTAATGCAGCGCCCCTAGGCAATGAACACCCAGATAGAACCAAGCTCGACACGATAAGAACCACAACACCTGACTTGGCGATCATTCCCATCTCCCCATTCTTTTTCAGTCAGGTCTGGTGCTTTCCCTTGGTCTTGACCTCAAAAAAGCTGGTCGCAAAGCACAACAAGCCAGAGAGATGAGAGATCGCATTACCAGCCCGATCATTTGGAAAATCTTTAGCGATCAAGCAACAGAATGCCCAGTGACTTCGAGGAAGCTTATTCCGCTGGCAGAAATCCGCGCAGCGCTAAGGCGGCCTGTTTTCCAAGCCCATGTGTCGACTGACACGCGTCCATCCGCGTAATGCGCTGCTTCGCAGGGCCAGTGACCATGCACTACGACCAGCCCATCTTTCCGCCGGGTCTGAAGAAATTTTCGATGCCCCCATATCAGGCTTTGTTCAACCTGCCGGTCAGGTGCGCGCCTAGGATCAAGCCCCGCATGGGCGACAGCCACAGATCCAGATTTCCAGATCAGAGGTAGAGAGGCCAGCCATTCGGTCCGGTCCGCGCGCAGCCGCATAGTCAGTTGGTCGCGCAGCTCTTCGAAGCGGGTTGTACCGATTTTCGAGATCCCTGCGCTGAGCAATGTAGCGTCACCACCGTTGCGCAGCCAACGCGCCCCTTCTCTGGCAGGGTCTTGTAAAAAGTTCAGCATCATATGCTCGTGGTTGCCCATCAAACAGATGACTTCCGTCAGCTCTCGCAGTCGGTCAAGAACGCCAAAGCTATCGGGCCCCCGGTCAATCATATCACCTAGAACGACGATGTCGGCTTCATCGGTCGCTCGCTCGGCATAGATACGCTCCAACATGGCGTCCAGCAGGTCGAGGCGTCCATGAATATCGCCTATGACATAAAGCGGCCGCTCAACGATGATCTCGGCTTCGATTCCCTCAGTCGTCACGGCGTTTCAATTCCACGGGCTGTTTCAAGGGAGGATCGTATCGCCGTCAAAAGCGCACCTGCGCCCCACCCTGCCAAAAACCCACCAAAATGCGTTTCCCAAGCAAGATGGCCGGCCAGCCACCAATACATCACAACGTTAAGCAAGATGAGGCCCGCAGCGATCGCAAAAACTGGCAATAGGGATCTTCGACCTTTGCGCCGATCAAACCATGTCCAATAATTCCAGGCACCTGCTAGCCCGAATAAAGCGCCAGATGTGCCCACCATCGGTTGAGGGCTGTCTGTTAAGGCGCCAAACGCGATGCCTCCACCGAAGGCAGATAAGGAAAATATCACCCAAAATCCCACAGTACCGACACGGGCAGTAACAATGCGGCCCAAACTTATGAGAGCGATCATGTTTGTGACCATGTGGGACATTCCGCCGTGTAGGAATGTGTAGGTGAAAAACATCGCAACAGCTTGTCCAGAATAGTTGGGTCGCCAGTTTGTCAGCAAACCGGCCCAGAATGCGCCGTTCTGATAAGCTTGTCCGCGCCATAGACGGGTGCCAATCCAGCCTTGATCTGAACAGAAAAGCGTAAGCTCAATGACCATAATCAAAAGCAGAACGATCCATACGGACAGCGCGAGTCCCCCAATCAACTGAGGCGGCAGCACACGCGCTTTAGGTTCTGATGTATCGGCAGTCATCGCTGATGATCCTCGCGCCCCTTTTGGATCGGCGCAAGGACTGATCGTATCAAGACTTATTCCGGCACAAACTTCGGAAGACGTTGCAGGCTTGATGCCATGAACCGCAATAGGCGAGCATCGGCCTCTTCCACTGGTTCGTTTTTGCCAATTGGCGTAATGAAGCGAACAAGCGCACCATCGCTACGCCCCATTGTCAAACTATCAATCACAACGCTTGCTTTGGCCCAGTAGTCGTTCGTCATGCGCTGGCCGCGCTGTTCGAACCAGTAATAGACCAGTTGTTTGGTTAGACCCTTCTGAATGATGGCCCGGTTCAGCTCGAACGTTCCATAGACCGTCTCTGGCATCTCGACCGTTTGCGTCGCAAAATCAAACATCTCCCAGCCGCTACCGGGCAAGCAAACCTCTGGCGAGTGAATCGCAGAGCCTTTTGTCTGCTCGTCAAAATACCCCACAAAGAGACTGACATAGTCGGCTTCTCCGGCCTTTTGGTAGGCTGCATCGATATAGTCGTCCGCGCCCAAGGCATTTTCGACCCCAGCGGACAATTGGCGAGTTTCACCCGTCCACCCGTCAATGTTGCTGGGGAACAGATCAAAGTCTGATCGGGGAGGCAATGTGCGTTCGGTTTCCGGGGCAATCCAAAATGCGGTTGTTGTTGCCACGGCGAGCAACGCACCGGCGATCAATCCGCGGGAGGGCTTGATCGACAAGATCCGCATGGCGGGCGCGATCAGACCATCGGTGTCAAAGTCAATCGCGTGGCGCAGCGGCAGCGGATTCGACGTAAGGCGCTGTAGGATGATCGTCATCAAGAAGAGAATCCCGATACAGGTCAGGAAGATCACCCAGCCCTCGAAGAAGTGCATAAACCCTTGCACGTGCTCGGTGCCGTAGCTGTTTACGATCACACCAATTACGCCGATGCGGAAAGAGTTCATCAAAACTGTGATGGGGGCCGCGGACAGCATCAGCAACGCTTTGTGCCACAACGGACCTTTGTAAAGAATCGCGGTCAGGTATGTGAAGCTAAGGATCGGGAACAAATACCGAAGTCCCGAGCAGGCTTCTGCGACGTGAAGCTTATAGACGCCAAGATCGATGATGTTTCCGTCCAGAAAGACCGGAACACCGGCCATCGCGACGAACCAAACACCGATTTCTGAAGAGACAGACTGAAGAAAGATGTTCATTTTCCAGTACAGCACACCAGGTAGCGGCAGCATAAACACCAAATGAAGAACCGGCAGTTGATGCATCTTGCCCTTGGCCCATCCAAATGTCGTCAAAACAAGTCCGCCAACCCAGATGATAAGGCCGTAAGTTACGATATCAGGGATTTGTACGAGGTTTCCGGCAATACCGATCGCCAAGCCCAGTGCGAGCACGATCAAACCGGGCCAGCGCACTGGGCGCTTGTCTTGGGGGCGGTCAGACGTATTGCGGAGCTCTCTTAGAAAAAGATATAGTGAAATCAGTGGGATAAGTGGCCCATGACTATATTCCGGAGTGCCCCAAGTCTGCACGAGAAAGGTCATTCCATACCAGAAAACTGGAATCGAAGCGGCCACGACCACAACGAACCAAAACAAACCAAATCTATTGATCGGCTCGGTGACCCAGGAGGACGGATTGCTAATTTTCGTTTCGGAAAGCGACATAATCAATGACCACGGACTCTAAACAGACGTTAACGCTCGGAACTTAGCTCAAATAGCGGCTTTTGACTACATTTGATGAGCTTACAAACAGTCTGATCACAGAATCGCTATAATTGCCTATCGACGTCTAAGGTCTGAGATTGAAACGACGACCAACGCCAAGGAAAATAGAATGGCTATCCGCTACTTCCTGACCTTCGTCTTTGTTCCGGCGATAAGTATAACCAGCATTCAAGTCCCAATCTTGGGTAAGTTCGTAAGAATAGGTCGCAGATGCGTTGAAGCGCGAAGCACTGTCACCCCCGGTTAACAAATCGCTTTCGACAAGCGTCGTGGTCAGCGAGATGGAAGACAATTCATTGATAGTATGAGCGTAATTTAGCGTGAGGGCCGTCGAAAGCCGTTCGTCATCGTCATTGCTAGTCGTCACCGATCTGCTCACCTGGGCGGAGAGCACACCAGTTGGCAATTCTTTGGACCAGTTCAGGCTCCCAATGACCTCAGTATTGTCCGCGGATCCGCGTGTTACACCGATGCTGGCAGACAGGTCGCCGTCGGGCAGGTCAAACGAACGATTGAATTCCAAAGTATTGCGCCGCGCGTTCTGATCAACGTCAGAGGTCAGCGTCGCACCCATCGAGCCGTTCGCCAGATCATATTCCGCTGCAAATCGGAACGTTGCGCCATCTTCAACCGAGGTCATGCGCGCCGGGCCGATGCCTTCATCCGTTTCCGTCCGTGAGTACCCCACGCGCCCTTCCAGAGTTAGTCTGGAGGACGCACTGTATTCCAACCCAAACGAATACTTGTCCGTCACGCGATCGGTCTGGTCGTCATCCTCCGCCTCGTATGTACTCCGCGAAACACTTCCCGTACCTTCCAGTACATCCGAAAATGTCAGGCGCACATCAGCACCAAAATTCGTTCGTTCGGTCCGGAACAGACCTGAGTCGGTTGTATCGGAATATCGCAGGATATTCTTAGAAGCGCGCAGGGTCAGTCCTGCGGGCGCATTCTTGAAAAGCTCAACTTCTACATTCGCACCGATTGAGGTTCGATTTCCCCGCCCCTCCAAATCATCAAGATCATCTGGCAACACAATCAACCCGGTGTCAGGATCAAAGAAATCAGACAGCGGGCGGGTAAAGTCGACGGGCGTGCGTTGATAGTTTGCGCCGATGTCGAATGAAGCGTTGCCAGTGTCACGGGCGAAGGAGAACCTTAGCGTAGGATCGTCGATTTCGGCTTCCGTGCCGGACCGACCGGGACCGCTTACAACTCGCAATACACCTCCTAAAGACGCGGAAAGCTTGTCGGTCCGCGTCTCAGATGTCAGCCCGAATGTAAGTGTCGTGGTAGAAGATGATGTGTTCTCTTCGCCGCCAGGCTCCAAACTGTTGTTTGTGTCGTAGGCGAGTTGTTCGTTCACATCCACGTACATCTGAAGACCGCCCGTTTCCTGAGCGGTCGCAGAAATTGCGTATAGTCCTAAGGCGCCGACGGCTGCGGCGCGCATCGATCTGTTTTTTCCCACCAACTTACTCTTGTTGTTGTTGCTACTCGAAAAGCCGTCTTTGCGGCACGACGATTGTGTCGCCATCTTGGAGAGTTAGGTTGTTTGTCAAACGGGCACCGCGCTCAAGGGCGGCGTAGTTAAACTGATATGTTGTGAGGCTGCCGCGACTATTCTCGCGGCGCAGCTGCACACGTTTGGTCGCTGCAAACTTGGTGAATCCACCCATCTCAGCAAACATTTGAAGGATACTTGTGCCACGTTTCACGGCAATCTTGCCGGGTTTGGCGACCTCGCCGAGAACATAAATGTCCATAGTCGCAGGCGCAGCCTTACCTCCGCCACCTCTAACAAGGCGCTCTGAAACGCGCGTCAAACCAACGAACAAGGTCGGAGGTGCAGCAAAGTTCGAGGCCAGAGCAGCCTGAAGTTCTGAACGGACTTGCTCAATCGTTTTGCCAGCAACTGAGACTGTACCAGCCATTGGAAAAGAGATGCGTCCATCGGGGAGAACCAGCGTGGACCGATTCAAGCTCGGGTCCTCGAGCACTTCAATCACAAGCTGATCACCAGACTTGATCTTATACTGCTGAGCCAATGCATCACCCGCAGAGAAGACTGCTGCGGTTAGAAGTGCCAATACCATCAAAATACGTGTCATAATCCGTGCTCCACTTGATGTCTCGCCAATCGGGAGACACCGCTCCCCCACACACATGCATCAAGACCTACGACACTTTTCCTCAAAAATTAAACATAAGTTGCTGAAAGTTGTGCGATTTCGCGTTGAATCGGGTGCAAAAGTACCGAATCCGCAACACGTTGCTTCTCCGCATCAGTAGAAAATAGGATGATTCTGATTGGCCGCGCATCACCAGCTATTAGCAAGTTTTGCCTGCGTTTGGGTGCTGCTCCAGGTTTACAAGAACCGCGCTCTTGCGGCCGACCAAAGCAAATGAGGCAATATGCGAATGCACAATAAATACCGTTTTCCCAGCCTGCGCGGATGTTGCAGCATCCGCCACAGCCACTCAAGCGCAAGTTTGCGGACTATCTTCGGCGCGCGCACTTGTTCACCCGAGATGAAATCGAGCCCTGCCCCTATGGAGACAAACCCCAGCTGAGGCAATTGCGCTGTCGCATAGGTCGCAAAAACCTCCTGCTTGGGCGCACCCAATGCGAGAAAGCAAATTCTGGCTCCTGAAGCCTTAAGTTCCCGAATCATCGTATCCGCCTGCTCGCCCGTTGGATCAAAGCCCATCGGTGGCGCCAACTTCGCGACAACGTTCAACGAGGGATACTTATCGACGAGGGCGGCTGCCGCAGCCTCCAACGAGGCCTCCGTAGACCCTAAAAAGGCGATTGACGCCGAGTTTCGGGCAGCAACCTCGGCAATTGGATCAATAAGTTCCGAGCCCGGTACCAGTGAAATGTCCTGACCCGCCAATTTGGCGAGCCAGACAATAGGATTTCCGTCTGCCGTGACGTGGGTATGGCTTGAATATGCGTTGCGAAATTCTGCAGAGTTTCTGATCTTGACGATATGATCGAGATTGAGCGTCGCAATCGAGAAACCTTTTTGCGCCAGAAGGCTCTCTTCAATCATTGCAAGACAAGCCGCACGATCCGGAACATTAACCGAGATCAGATCCTCGAAGAGATAGCGATTTGGAGTTTGTTCCAAAGGAATCGCAGCCATGTCTGCTTCTATTTTCAAACCGAAATCCTTTCATGGGTGCGAATTGCTCTCGGGTCAATCCGCCTTGACTCGACCTGCATCTTCTTAGTGACCGCACAAAGGCAATTCGGTGACACCGTTGTGGAAGCTGCTCTGCCAGTCAGAGCGAGTAAATTGACAAGCCACGAAGTGACAGGAACTTTATTCGAAGCGGCAGCTTGATCGCATCATGGGCTCTCTACATACTTTGTGGAGTTTCACGCTAGGCAATTATCGAAACCACCATGCCTCTCTCAAAGCGCCTCTTCGATATCTTACTGGCGAGTATGCTCAGCCTTGTTTTCGCGCCGGTTATGGCGGTTATTTTGATCTGGCTCGCTTCGGCACAGGGCAGACCCTTCTTTTTCGTTTCAGAACGCATGAAGACACCTCAACGGTCATTCGGCCTGATAAAGCTGCGCACCATGTCTAACGACGCGGCACCCTCAGGGGCCACGGGAGGGCATAAGTCAGATTATATCACACCACCTGGCAGATTTTTGCGCCGAACCCGCCTCGATGAGCTGCCACAGCTTTGGAACGTGCTGAAAGGCGACATCAGTTTTGTCGGCCCAAGACCACCTCTACGCCAGTATGTTGAAAGCGCGCCATCACTCTACCAAGCTGTCCTTCGGTCGCGGCCGGGTATTACCGGTCTGGCTTCGCTTACCTATCATGCACACGAAGATTGGCTGCTATCTCGCTGCTCTGATCAGGTGGAGGTGGACAGAATTTATCAGAAAAATTGCGTTCCGCGGAAAGCCAAACTGGACCTTATCTACCAGAAGCACGCGGGTTTTTGCTTTGATCTCATGCTGCTTTTCCGAACAATGGCGGTATTCATACGCCGCTAACGCCCAGAATTTGGGGAAATTCGGCAACAAATTGCTTTTGCAAACAAATCAAAGGCTTCTGTTGTCGACTTTTTATCAATAACAGAATTTTAATAAACTTGGTTCGATATTCGGTGTCGTGCCTTGTCAGACGAATTTGGTGCCAAACTTAATTGTGCCGTGTCTTTTGCAGTGCCTGAAATGAAAACCAATCGCGAAGGCCCTACGACCGAATGATCGAACTGATTAAAAATCTGAGCCGGCGTCAGAAGCGCATCATCCTGCTTGCTACAGATATAGTTCTGGTTCCTGTCGCTCTGATTTTTGCCTATGCGGTACAGGTTGTGCCACGCGCCCCGGTGGACGCACTCCAACACAGTGCACCGATCCTGCCCTATTTAATGATCTTAGCCGCTTTGACTTCAAACTGGCTGGGCATTCCTCGAATCCGGCTCAACGCTTACGAAATTCGTGCAATTGGTAAAACGGCAGTGCTCTCCGCATATCTGGTGCTTGGCGCCAGTATTTTGGCTGAGGTGGCTCTGGTTGGAACCGGACCACGCTTCTACATCGTCTTCGGGCTGATCTATTTTCTGATGGGCGTTTCTTCGCGCCTCATCATGCGGGAGATTTTGATAGCACTCTATCGCCGCGCGAAACCAACAAGACGTGTTCTCATCTACGGTGCGGGCGCGACCGGCACGCAGCTCGCTCAAGCATTTGCGTCCCACGACACCATCGACCCGATTGCTTTCGTCGATGACAACTCCGCGCTGCAAGGTCTAACCGTCGCGGGATTGCCGGTTTATGCTTCTGTCAATATCAAGGACCTCGTAACCGAAAAGTCGATTGATCGCGTGCTTTTGGCTGTGCCTTCGCTTAGTCCTCCCAAGCAAATGCAGATCGCCAGACGTCTAGAAAAACTGGGGTTGGAAGTGCAGATGCTTCCCTCTTTTTCTCAGTTGATTGGCGAGGAAGCGCTTCTTGATAAACTAACGCCCGTTTCTGCAGGCAATTTTCTGGGGCGTGCGCAGGGCGAACATACAATTAACGACGGAATGCACGCATACAGACAAACCTATGGTCAAAAGACGGTTTTGGTGACAGGGGCTGGAGGATCGATAGGTTCAGAGATTTGTCGTCAGATATTGTCCTGCGCCCCCAAACGAGTCGTTCTTTTCGAACTGAGTGAGCTGGCGCTCTATACCGTGGAGATGGAAATCAGACAGCTCGCGGAAGATAGCGATATCGAGATCGTACCTATCTTGGGATCTATTACCGACGAAGACCATGTGCGAAACGTTTTCACGACCCACAACGTAGAAGTCGTGCTACACGCCGCCGCCTATAAGCATGTCCCCCTTGTCGAACAGAACCCACTTGCCGGACTCGCCAACAACGTTTTTGGAACTCAGGTCTTGGCGCGCGAAGCCGCCGAGAGCGGCGTTGAGCGCTTCATTCTAATATCTTCGGACAAAGCTGTCCGACCGACGAATGTCATGGGGGCGTCGAAACGCTTGGCCGAGCTTGTTGTCCAGGATTTGGCAACCCGCAGCACCGGTACGCTCTTCTCAACAGTGCGTTTTGGGAACGTCCTTGGCTCTTCTGGCTCGGTCGTTCCCCTCTTTCAGGACCAGATATCACGCGGCGGCCCCGTTACGCTGACGCATGACAATGTCACACGCTATTTCATGACAATTCAGGAAGCGGTGCATCTGGTGCTAATGGCAGGGTCTTTTGCCGAAGGTGGAGAGGTGTTTGTGCTGGACATGGGCCGCCCGGTACCGATCCGCGATCTTGCAAGACAAGTTATCGAGGCGGCGGGATATTCAGTCCGAGATGAGCGTCATCCGGAGGGAGATATTGAGATTATCATCACTGGTCTACGCCCAGGTGAGAAACTGCACGAAGAGCTAACTCTTCGAAAGGGACAAGTCGCGACAGACCACGAAAAAATATTCTCGGTACGCGAAGAATTCTTATCCGAGATCGAGATCGCATCCGCGATGCGCGCTCTGAGGGCAGCTATCTCGTCCCGCGATACAGAAGCCGCTTTATCCGTCATCAAACGCTGGGTTGAAGGGCAAGGCGCTGAGACGTCGACAAATGTCAGTGCAGAGCCACTGAATTAGATAGTCAAAGAAAAACCCCGGCTCGCAGCGCCGGGGTTTCGATTACTTAACGAAGTCAGAAATCAGGACGGTGCTTTAACCTTGCGAAGGTAAGGCAGTACAACTTCGACTTCACCGAACTTCGCTTCGGCATCTTCTGTTGATACCGCAGGAGGCACAATCACATCCTGGCCGACCTGCCAGTTCGCAGGTGTCGCAACACCCTTCGCTGACATCTGCAAGCCATCCAGCGCACGGATGATCTCGGCAAAGTTCCGACCAACCGTCATGGGGTAGGTCATCATCAGCTTTACCTGCTTGTCAGGGCCGATGATGAAGACTGAACGCACTGTTGCGCTATCAGCAGGCGTCCGACCATCAGGCAAAACGTATTCTGATGGCAGCATATCAAAGGCTTTGGCCATTTCCAGACCATCATCTGCAACGATTGCGAAATTGGCAGCGGCACCGCCAACCATCTCGATATCTCGTTTCCACTTCACATGATCTTCTACACCATCAACCGAGACACCTAGCACTTTGGTATCGCGCTTCGCCCATTCGTCCGCGAGCTGGGCAACAGCACCGAATTCCGTCGTGCAAACCGGTGTGAAGTCCTTCGGATGCGAAAAGATAACGGCCCAACTGTCGCCTACCCAATCGTGCAGGCTGATGTCCCCTTGATCGGTGGTTACATTCAAATTTGGGATTGTATCGTTAATGCGTAAACCCATGGCGTGTCCTTTCGTGGAATACTCTCTTCTGTGATATACGCCTCCGCGCCCGACTTTTACAGACCTGCCGCTATTTCTGCTTCGGACAAATGAGTGTCGCTGTTTTTCTGAGCCTTGTCGTGCCTGCTATGTAACCTCATATCCGATTACACTAAGAGGTAGCTAAACCGCACATACCAGAATCAGGAGCCTATTATGAACAACGCCAAGAATTTCTACATCAACGGCTCATGGGTCGCACCCGCAAGCGCGAATGATTTCGACGTCATAAATCCTTCGAACGAAGAGGTTTGCGAAACCATCTCCTTAGGCTCTGAAGCCGATACAAACGCCGCAGTGGCCGCAGCCCGCGCGGCATTCGACGGCTGGTCGCAAACCCCCAAGGATGAGCGCCTCAAACTGCTAAACCGCCTGTCTGAGGTCTACAACGACCGCCAGGAGGAAATGGCGCAAGCAATCTCGCTCGAAATGGGCGCTCCGCAGGACCTCGCCCGTGCCCAGCAAGTTGGTGCTGGATCATGGCACATGGGTGGCTTTCTCAAAGCATTCGAAAAATTCGAATTTGATCGCATGTTCACCGATACCGAAGCCACGCTTTATGAGCCTATCGGTGTCTGCGCGCTGATCACACCATGGAATTGGCCGATGAACCAAATCGTGTTGAAAGCGATCCCAGCTATGGCGGTTGGATGCACCATGATTTTGAAGCCTTCCGAAATCGCCCCGCTTTCCGGCATTCTGTTCGCCGATTTTGTAGATGAAGCCGGCTTCCCCAAGGGCGTCTTTAACATGGTGAATGGTGATGGGCCTGGCGTTGGTTCACAGCTTTCCGCGCATCCCGAGGTTGACATGGTTTCCTTTACAGGATCCTCGCGCGCGGGGATCGCCATCTCCAAAGCCGCTGCAGACACGCTTAAGCGCGTCTCGTTGGAGTTGGGCGGCAAAGGTGCCAATATCATCTTCGCTGACGCTGACGAGAAGGCTGTGACCAATGGTGTTATCCGATGTTTCCGCAACACTGGCCAATCGTGCAACGCACCAACACGTATGCTCGTCGAGCGGTCCCGCTATGACGAAGCGGTTGAACAGGCTACCGAGATGGCCAACAAGACATCCGTTGGACCTGCGTCAGAAGAAGGTCGTCACATTGGCCCATTGGTCAGCCAGATGCAGTTTAACAAGGTGCAAGGTCTGATTGAGCAGGGCATAAAGGAAGGGGCTAATCTCGTTGCAGGGGGTCCTGGTCGTCCAGAGAATCTGAACCGCGGATATTACTGCCGTCCAACGGTCTTTGCTGACGTGACACCCGATATGGAAATCTACAAGCAGGAGATTTTTGGCCCCGTTCTGTCGATCATGCCCTTCGATGACGAAGCCCATGCTGTGGCCTTGGCCAACGACACGCCTTACGGTCTGACAAACTATATCCAAACCGAGGATCAGGAAAAGCGTCGCCGGGTCGCGCGTAAACTGCGTTCTGGCATGGTCGAAACTAACGGTAGCGGGTTCGCTCAAGGTTCACCGTTTGGCGGATACAAGCAATCCGGCAACGGCCGTGAGGGCGGCATCTTCGGTCTCGAAGAATTTCTTGAAATCAAAGCTGTCAGCGCTTGGAACTAAGTTAGCTAAATAGGAGGCGGCATCGTCGCCGCCTCCCAGAATGCACTGCTTACGAAGGAACAATCGGGCTGGAATGGGGACCGACCGCTCCTAAGCGGGCAAAGCGCCGTCAAAATAGTTATTCAGGATGACCGGTACTTTGCGGAGCATCATCGCAAATCTCGTACCAGGAAGGTTTTTCGCCAACGAATTCGTGCGACTGATTTTTCATGTCGATTTCATCATCGAGAGCATTTGCGGCTATCGGAAAACTATCTTCATCAGACAGTATTTCACCTAGAGAGCTGCCGCAGGTTTCGCAGAAACATCGGTCATAGTTATAAGGTTTGGTTGCCTTGAAAGACCGAACTTTCTCTTTTCCCTGAAGCCAAGTCAGACTGTCTTTCTTAACAAACACGATAGTACTCGCACCAACCTTTCGGCACCTTGAACAGTGGCAGGTGCCCATGAATGTCGGCTTTTCGGACAATCCAAATCTGACGGCACCACAACAGCAGCTCCCAGAGATAGTCATGACGGTCTCCATTCTGATATTGCCCAAATAAAATTGGAACATAACATGAACAACTCTAGATGCAATGTACTCTTAACTCGACATTCAGCCTATCCGGGATCGCCAACGAGCTTGGTTAGGCTGAAAGCACATTCTGGTCATGGAACAAACAAGCTCGTGGAAGGAGACACTGCCAAAACTCTAAAGTGTTAGGATCAGAGGGCAGTGGTCTGACACTTCTGGATCGTAAATTACTTGAAAATCCTGAACGTCATCTTCGCGATTGATCAGCATATAATCCGCAAATTTCTCTGTCTTTTTGTAGTGAGAATTTCGAGTACTGGTAAACCCTCGCTGCGTCACCAACTCAACCATTCCAACATCCCTGAGAATGGTAAAAGTTTCGCTATCCGGCCTGACGTTAAAATCGCCACAAACGATCGAGATATCATCACCTTGGGATACCTGCCCCGACAACTCAAGCAGCCTCTTGGCTTGGATGGCACGCTCTGGTGTGTCCATCTTTCCATTAAGATCGCGCAGACCGTGCATATGTGTGATGCTTACAGCGCGGTCGTATTTATAGTCATAAACCCTGACCGCGTGCGCACTTCGGGAGCGCGGATGCTCGCCATATCCCACTGGCGAATACTCCTTGTGAACAAAGCTCTGCGCTTGCTCAATAATCGGAAAGGACTTGTGAACGAATGTAGCAAGCCCCCATTGCGAAGGAATTGATTTCTCGCCATCCCAAAGAACACCCTGTGCGGCTGGACAGAATGTTGCCACGTGATCTGGCAGGGCACCGCATACATCACGAAAGAAATTTGCTCGCTGGGGCAGAACGTGGTCGCCATCGCGATAGGTTAGCCAATCCTTGCTGCTTTCTGGAGTGTGAACCACTTCTTGAAGACACAAGATATCAGGTGCGGAAGAAGCGACATACGGGAGCAATTCGCCGTACAGCTTTCCGCCCCATCCGTTCAAACACATAACCTGCAAAGCCTTGGCCTCTTTTCAACTCATCCGACCCGACTGTCGCGGCACTTAGATGAAAGTTCAATGCGAGCCTCAAGCTGTTCTTTGAACAACCCAGAGGATCAACTATCTTCTATTCACATCAACCGGAGTTGCATGATGCGAAAAATTCAGGCTCAGGGTGTCCACCATATTACTTTGATGGGCGCGGACAGACAGACATCAATTGACTTCTGGGAAGGGGTCATGGGGATGCCATTTGTCTTCGATCAGCCAAACCTCGATGATCCAGACGAGGGGCATCTGTACTTTGACCCTGGAGATGGACGTCTCATAACGATTTTTACCAACGAAAACCGCAAACCCGCGCATGATCGCACCCCCACAGACGCTGGCTGCGTGCATCATCTGGCGATCAATGTCAGCCTCGCTACATTTCGGCAAATCGCAGAGCGGCTAGATGCACTTGGTATTTCGCACTCAGGTCATAAGGATCGTGGGTTCATGGATTCGATCTACTTCAAGGATCCTTTGGGATTTCTTATCGAATGTGCGTGCTACAAATTCGAGCCACCGACAGGCTGCACCTATGCTGATGTAATGATCGAGGCACATCAAAGGCGCGTGGCAGCGGGCGACTACAATATTGATGAAGTGCATTTGGCCGACGCCATTGAGCACTTGGCCCATCAACGTCCTTCGCTTTCCAAAGATCGTTCGCCCAAAAATCCCTACTGAGCAATCTAGTCGCTCCGGGCCCGAACACTCAGCTTCGACTACAATTTGGTGGGGTTAGAACGGTGCTTTGGCACGGAACGACATACCATGGCCCCCATTAGGATGGCGTAATCGCAACTCCTCCGCATGCAACATCATGCGGGGGTATGCCTCGGGATTTTCCGAGTAAAACCTGTCCCCTAAAATTGGATGACCCAGTTCTTTCATGTGTACGCGAAGTTGATGAGATCGTCCGGTTTTCGGCATGAGGCGCATACGAGTGGTGTCGCCTTCGGTGCGCAATCTACGCCATTCTGTAATGGCTTCTTTCCCAGTCTCGTAGTTGACATGCTGCAGCGGTCGATTAGGCCAATCCACAATCAGGGGCAGATCAACAATACCTTGCTTGTCCTCAACGCTTCCATGAACTCGCGCGACGTAGGTTTTCTTTGTCATGCGTTTTTCAAACTGCAATCCAAGATGGCGCTGCGCAGCTTTGGTCTGGGCGAACACCATAACACCGGACGTGTCACGATCCAGACGATGGATCAACAATGCAGTCGGAAAAGCCTTCTGCACCCGAGCGATTAGGCAATCAGCCAGATGCGCCCCTTTTCCCGGCACAGATAAAAGCCCTTCGGGCTTGTCGACCACAAGTAGTTCGGCATCCTCATGCAAGATATCAAGCGGGCCGGTGGGAGGGTTATAATCATCCATGGCGTTGTCGCCACATTGACAATGTATAAAGCACCAACCCAATCCAGATCAGCGGAAAAGCAATTGCGCGCGCTACGCCAAATGGCTCGTTAAACACAAACACCGCCACCAAGAAAATCATGGTCGGAGCGATGTATTGCAGAACCGCTATTGTGGTAAGCCTCAGTCGTTTGGCTCCGTTTGCGTAAAGGATAAGGGGGACGGCTGTGACAATCCCACATCCCATAAGCAGCCAAGTGTCCGCTGCAAAATGACTGGTGCCCGTGCGTTCAAGATATATCCAGTAGGCTATCGCGGCCGGGGTCAGCATCAACACTTCGAGAAGGAAGCCTTGATTGGGGCCGATTGGCAGCGATTTCTTGAAGAAGGCATAAAACCCCCACGAGATCGTCAGCGCCAGCGCAATCCAAGGTAAGCGCCCTGCATCAATGGTCAGTATCAGGACTGCCACGGCGGCGAACCCGATAGCTATCCACTGCAAACGTGCCAGTTTCTCGCCCAACAACACGGCGCCAAGCAAGACGCTGAAAAGCGGGTTGATGTAATAGCCCAACGCACCTTCCAAGGCATTCCCGCTAGCGATTGCAAAGATGTAGATACCCCAGTTAATCGAGACCAAAACCGCCGTCACGCAGGCCATTGCCAGCATAGACGGCGTGGTCAGAGCAATGCGGATGTCTTTCGTTCGGCCGAGTGCGATAAGTACCGCAGCGGCAACCGGTACCGACCAGACAACGCGATGCACTACCACTTCAACCGGAGAGATATGGGAAAGCGCTTTAAGATAAAGCGGCAGGAAGCCCCAAAGAAAATAGGCGGAAATCGCGAAGCCCAGGCCAGACACGCTGTCTTCATTTTTTTGGGTTATTTCTGGGGATCCGCTCATGCCGCCATTAGGCAGCAAGCTGTTCCAAGCGCAAGCCTCAGACTTTTACCCTTTCCGATTTGGGATCGTAAAACGGTTTGGAAGACACTTCTGCGTCGACCAATGTACCAGCCACGTCAATTTGAAATGTTGAGCTCAGAACATCTGAAAGTGCTTCATTCTCACAGGGGATATATCCCATACCCATCGCAGCACCGAGATGATGTCCATATCCGCCTGAAGTCAGGTAACTTACAATTTCCCCATCCCGCAATATGGGCTCCGCATGATAAAGAAGTGGTTCGGGATCCATAAGCTTGAATTGCAATAAACGTGCTTTCAGGCCCTCATCTTGCTTCTGTAAAACGGCATCACGACCAACATAGTCGGGCTTATCTTTCTTCACAGCAAAACCAAGACCAGCCTCCATCACATGATCTTCGGATGTGATGTCATGGCCGAAATGGCGAAAGCCTTTTTCTAGTCGGCAGGTATCCATCATGTGCATACCACATAGCTTGAGGTCGAAGTCCTGGCCCGCTGCCAATAACGTCTCGAAAACATGTGCGGATTGATCAGCAGAGATGTAGAGCTCCCAACCTAGCTCACCCACATAAGTCACGCGGTGCGCCCGAGCCAGACCCATGCCGATCTCAATTTCTTGTGCTGTGCCAAACGGGTTTGTTTGGTTTGTGAAATCGTTGGGAGATACGCGTTCCAGCATCGCACGGGCATTTGGCCCCATAATGGCCAGAACGCCCTCGCCAGCGGTGACATCCGTAATGACCACGTTGAAGTCACTTGCGTGCCGACGCATCCATGTTTCATCCGCCAACCTGGTCGCCGCGGGCGTGACGACCAGATAAGCTGTTTCACTCAGACGTGTAACGGTGACATCCGCCTCAATCCCAGCCCGCGAATTCAGAAATTGTGTGTAGACAATTTTGCCAAGCGGACAGGAATAATCGCCCCCGCCGATATAATTCATGAAGGCCTCAGCATCACGGCCTTCGACTCGAATTTTGCCGAAGGAAGACAGGTCATACATACCGACATTCTGACGGATCGCCTTGTGTTCATCCGCTACGTTTCCAAAGAAATTCTGGCGTTTCCAAGAATACTCATAGGCCGGTTCCTGGTCGGTGTGCGCAAACCAATTAGCGCGCTCCCAGCCAGCGATCTCACCCATCACTGCGCCTTGCTCCAGCAAATGAGCGTGAAATGGCGTACGCCTTACGCCGCGTGCCGTCTTCTTCTGAAGATAGGGGAAGTGATCTGCATATAGCAGCCCGAGTGTCTCTTTCGAGCGTTCAAAAAGATAAGTCTTATTACCCTGAAATGGCTGCATGCGGCCAATATCAACATCACCAAGATCGAACGGCTTCTCGCCATCTTCCATCCATTGTGCCAAAGCCGACCCAGCGCCGCCCGCCGACTGAATACCGATCGAGTTGAAACCTGCTGCCACCCAGAAATTGTCCAGCTCTGGCGCCAGTCCAAGGTGATAGGCATCATCTGGAGTGAAGCTCTCCGGTCCGTTAAAAAATGTGTGGATGCCAGCTTCAGCCAACATCGGCATTCGATCAACAGCAGCTTCAAGGATTGGCTCAAAGTGATCAAAATCTTCGGGAAGTTGATCGAACTCGAAATCCTTCGGTATGTCGAGGGTCCAAGGTTTGGACACGGGCTCAAATGCACCAAGGAGCATCTTGCCCGCATCTTCCTTATAGTAGGCACATTCATCCGGAACACGCAGAACTGGCATCTGCGCAAGGCCAGGGATGCTTTCGGTGACGATGTAGAAATGCTCGCAGGAATGCAGCGGAACATTTACACCAGCCATCATTCCGATCTGGTGCCCCCACATGCCGCCGCAGTTAACAACATGATCGGCATGAATCGTTCCCGTTTCGCCGTGCCCCTCCCAGGTCACGCTCTTGACGCGCCGTCCCTCACGGTGGATGTCGGTGACACAGTATCCTTCTTTGACCAAAGCACCGTTTAAACGCGCGCCCTTCGCCAGAGCATGGGCAATGTTGGCAGGGTCACCTTGACCGTCCAACGGCAAATAGACACCTCCCGCGACGCCATCGATGTTCAGGTGCTCGTATTTCGCCTTCACTTCGGTAGGGCTGATTGGTTCGGCCTCAACGCCAAATGAACGCGCCATCGCGGCTTGTCGGTTGATTTCCTCCAACCGTTCGTCGGTTAACGCCACTGTTATCGAACCACAGCGCTTGAATCCTGTTGCGACACCGGTCTCAGCTTCAAGATCTCCGTAGAGCTCTTGGCTATACTTTGCGAGCTTTGTCATGTTCTTTGTTGCGCGAAGTTGCGCGATCAAACCAGCGGCGTGCCATGTGGTGCCTGATGTCAGCTGTTTGCGTTCGAGCAAAACCACATCGGTCCAGCCCAGTTTGGCCAAGTGATAGGCGACCGAACAGCCAATGACGCCGCCACCAATGATAACCACACGGGCTTTTTCTGGAAGGCTCATGGATACATCTCCGCGAATTTCTGTTTGTAGAGCGCAATCATTTCTTCTTCGGTCGCGCCGTCATCGTAAGGAGGCGTCGTCAGTGGTTTCACCTGATCAACAGTGATCACGACCAACAAGTTTATGCGGCGGCACAAGTCCCCCCAAACGGCTTCAAACCGGGGTAGCAGTTTAGCGAACTCGGTAGAGCCTCTGCGCACCATGCGCGCCTGTCCTCTTAAACGGGCACCTTTTCTTACGAAGGCGTCAACGAAATTGACCTCGCAATGGGGGTTATGGGTCAGATTGGTAACCGTTTGTGGTGATCTAATTTCTCCGAAGGCGATAGTGGTATCATCAACCAGCAGAAACGTACCCTTGGGGCTGACAGATGGCCTGCCGCCAGGGGTAATCGTGGCGACATGACCCAAGGGCCAGCGTGCTATTAATTCTTGCGTGTGTTTCGGGATCATTTTTGAAACCTCCGTGCAAGCTCTTTGATGTGAGACGGCCCGACCTCACAGCAGCCGCCGACAATTTTAGCACCAGCGGCTACCCATTCAGCCGCAAAGTCTGCATAGGGTTCAGGGCCCAAATCCGTACGGGCCTCCAGTATGTCGACGGTTGCGCCGATATGGTCAAATGCGTCAGCAATGGACGTGAAGCCATTTGCATAAGCCCCTGTTAGTGGAACGGCCCCTGCTATGATTGGCACGGCTTGGCTGATTGCTTCTGGACGTGAGCAGTTGATCAGCAAAGCTTCTGGCTGGAACTCATGTGCCAACGGCAGCAATTCGGTGAGCTGCTCACCCGAGCGCAACTTTGTGCCATCCCGATCATCAACAGACACAGCGAGCCAGACCGGCTTGCCGGTGACCCCTGCCCCCATCAACCCGCCGCGCGCCTGATCGACCGAGGCCATGGTTTCAAGAAGATGCAGATCAACAAATGGTAGCTGCATCATTGCCAAACGCGCATAAATGTCTGCTGCCTGATCTGCAGGAGGCGCTTTGTCAGGCTGATATGAGAAGCCCAGGGGCCCCATTCCACCTGCCACAAGACCTGACCCATGCGCGTCACGCGCATCGCAGGCCAGTTGGCAGGACAGATCAGAGAGCTCTTGTAACCTGCTTTCCAGCCCCCTTGCTTCCAGCCGGTCGGGCAAAACCGCGTATCCATTCGTCGTTGCGATCTCTGCACCGGCGGCGAAGAAGTCGTCGTGAACGGCACGCACAATCTCTGGATGGTCCAGTAGGGCCTGCACCGACCAAAGTCCTGTCGCTTGACCAGAACGTGCGATCAGCTCTTGGCCCATACCGCCATCCAATATCGTGACGCTCATTGCGCTTGCCAAACGCAGTGCAGGAACGCGAACGGCACATAGCAGGAACGACCAACTGCATTTCGACTCAGAAGCACATTTAGGCTCATGCTCGGATGCGCTCGTTTTGCGGGTCCCATAGTGGTTGATCTTCCTGAACTACTGCCTTCAACCGTTTGCCAAAAACCTCAACTTCCAATTCGGTGCCTGGCGTGGCGAGCTCCGCCTTTACCATACCAAGACTGATGCATTTGCCCGTTCGATAACCCATGCCAGAAGATGTAACTTCGCCTACAACCTCGTCACCATTCCAGACTGTCGACATATAAGGGGCATCTTGCTCCCCGGGCTCCATAACCAGTGTGACAAAGCCTTTGCTGCGCCCACGTTGCTTCTCAGCTTGAAGCGCAGCTTTTCCTGGAAAGTCCTGCGGTTTGTCAAAACGAATGAAGCGTTCCATCCCGCCTTCAAGCAATGTGTAATCGGTTGAAAGATCCCCTTTCCAGGCACGATAGCCTTTTTCCAGACGCATCGAATTCAAAGCATACATACCGAACGGAGTCGCGCCAGCGCCCAAAACGGCCTCATAGACTGCTGGGACATCGGCGTTGGCCGCATGAATCTCCCAGCCGAGCTCTCCCGCGAAGGAAACGCGCGCAAGCGCACAATCGACACCTGCGACTTTTGCGGTCTGGATGGAAAGCCAGCCAGCGGCCAAATCGGCCTCCGATGCAATGCTCGCGAATAGATCCCGCGCCTTCGGACCGGTGACAATCAGCGTGGAATATTCGGTCGTGTGATCGCTTAGCGACAATCGGTCTGGCAGATCACCGTTCAGAACATCCCAATCGTGCCATTGCGCAGATGCGGCGGTGATAAGCGTGAAGTGATCCTCCTCATGTCGCATCACCGACATCTCTGTGAGAATGCGACCGCGGCTGTCGGCGAAGTAAGCGAGGTTCATTCGTCCAACTTTCGGCAAACCACCTGTAATCTTGCCGCGCAAATACTCCGCGGCGCCATCTCCTGTCAGGTTGAAGCGTGAGAACCCCGGAAGGTCCAAGACGCCAACGCCATCGCGGACAGCCTCTACTTCACCCCTGATCCGCACTTCCCATGGTCCATTGCGGTGCCAATTCTGTGTGCTTTCCTCAGACGTATCGTCGCCATCCTTTGCAAACCAGTTCGCGCGTTCCCAGCCGTTATAAGCCCCCATTTGACCGCCAAGTTCGCGCACCGTGCTGTCCACAGGCGACAGCTTCTTGTCTCGACCAGCGGGCCATTCGTGATGAGGGAAGTGCATTGCATATTCGTGGCCATAGGTCTCAAGCGCCTTGGCCAGACAATGATCGTGATCAGTGTAGTCAGTATAGCGGCGCGGATCGACGGCCCACATGTCATCCTCTGTCTCGCCATTCATGATCCATTCGGACAGCACCTTCCCGGCCCCGCCACCTTGGGCAATGCCGAAAGTGAACGAATGGCCTTCATAGGCATTAGGACAGCCGGGCATAGGACCAATCATTGGCAGCCCGTCAGGTGCGTAGGGGATGGGCCCGTTGATGTTGCGCTCTACCCCGCCCTCGCCCAACAACGGCACTCGCGCCATCGCGTCTTCGATATAGAATTCGAGCCGCTCGAGATCATCAGGGTACAGCTGGAATGAGAAGTCCTCCGGCATCGGATCATCCGGCGTCACCCAATGCGCTTTGCAATTGCGCTCGTAAGGACCGAGGTTTAAACCGTTCTTATCTTGGCGGAGGTAGTAGCTGATATCTACGTCTCGCAGCAGCGGCACTTTGTGACCTTTTTCTTGGGTCCAAGCCTCCAGCTCCGGCAGTTGTCCGGTGAGGAAATACTGATGCGACATCACAACCATCGGAACTGTGCGCCCGCCAAATGGCTTGAACATTTCGCCGACGCGTTGTGCGTAGTATCCTGCACAGTTGACGACCTTCTCGCAGCGGATATCACCTTTGTCCGTTTTAACGATCCACTCATCGCCATCGCGATCAATACCCGTCACGGGGCAGAAACGTTCGATCTTTCCACCTGCATCCCGTGCTCCCTTTGCAAGCGCCTGGGTTAGCTGTGCGGGATCGATATCGCCATCGAGTGGATCCCAAAGACCACCTTCCAGGTCATGCGTCTCCATGAACGGATGCAACTGCTGCATTTCTGCTGGCGTCATGATGTCCATCTGCAAGCCCTGGTAGCGCCCCATGCCTGCAACGCGCTCAAACTCAAGCATCCGCTCTTTGCTATGTGCCAGTCTTATGGAACCCGTGACGTGGTAGTTCATTGGGTAATCTACGTCTTCGCCAAGCGTCCGGTACATCGCCGCGCCGTAGCGCTGCATATTCATGACCGCCCAGGATCCTGCAAAATTTGGAACATTACCTGCCGCATGCCAAGTTGAGCCCGCGGTCAGTTCGTTTTTCTCCAACAAGACGCAATCTTTCCAACCCGCCTTGGCAAGATGGAACAAGGTCGAGGTGCCAACGACCCCGCCACCAATAATGACCACACGGGCCGTTGTTGGAAAATCAGACATGAAAGGTGCTCCCTTAGTATTTCTCGATATGCGGCGCGTCCGACGCGATGTCGTAGTAGTCGCCCTTGTCGGCGGTAAAGATGTGCTTGCCCGGTTTCAGGGGATTTGGCGTCTCGATACAGCCAGCTGCGATGCCGATACCGTCTTCGTCGTTCATCCGGTAAAACAGGCTTGATCCACAGCGATTGCAAAAACCCCGCTTGGCAAAGTCAGACGATGCATACCAGGTCAGGCCTTCTTCTGCTGTGAAGGTCAGCGACGTGAACGGTGCGCGTGTGGCTGCCCATTGATGCCCGCTGGTCCGCCTGCATTGGCTGCAATGGCAAAACGTAACCTCCTCGCGCAGTTTTGGCATTTCAAACGCCACCGCGCCGCATTCGCATCTACCCTTAAACATCAGGTCCTCCCCGGTGCGCTGGCACTGCCCAGCATCACTCCATAGATTACGAAACATGCCGCCATCATGCGGCGCACCCAGACATTCAGGATTGCGCTGATTGCCGAGCGCCCTAAGCCGGCACCAATCGCGGTATAAGTCGAGTAGCTCATCGCTGTGATCGCCAAGGCTGTCGGCATGATGACCCACATCTGGGACCATACAGGCACATCCGGCTGAACAAACTGCGTAAAGGCCGCAAAGTAACCCGCAATAGATTTGATATTGATCGTAGCGATGACAAAGGCACGACCGTAAATTGAATGCGCAGAAACATGATCTGTCGCAACAGGCCTGGAGGCATTTATCCAACCTCGGACGCCCAGATAGATCAGGAAAGCCGCTCCAATGAGCTTACCGTAGAAAAACGCTTCCGGGACAGACGCCAACAAGGCGGTTACACCAGCGGCTGACAACATCAAAAATAGTGTGGCTTGGGTCAGTATCGCCAGAACGCCCCAGAGTGATCGTTTGAATCCGTAGGTCATTCCATTTGTGACGCAGTTAACTGCGTTTGGGCCCGGTGTGGTGACGAATACCACCCAGAACAATGCAAATATGACCCATCCCTCCCAAGACATATCAGTACACCGGTGGAGCGATGACCCAGATCACCACGGCTGGTTCTGAGTAAGCGTTGCGCCAACGATAGGCTTCGCCTCGAATGCGAAAGCTGTCGCCTCTGTTTAAGACATGCCATTTGCCGTCGATACAGATATCTAACTTGCCCGAGACGAGGTATCCAACCTCCTGCGTAGGTCTTGAGTTGGGTTCCTCTAATCTGGCCCCTGGCTCGAATGTCGAATGCAGCACTTCGAAGTCGTCCGTTAGGTCGGGAGACAGAAGTTCTTCAACCAACCCTGCCTCACGAGAGCCAATAGGGCGACGCGCACCCGCCCGAACCACAAATCCCTGCTCATGTGCTGGCACTGCGTCTTGTCGAAACAAACTGGAGACGGAGACATCCAAAATCCCTGCAATCCTACGAAGATCCGCGATCGAAGGTTCTGACAGATCGCGCTCAACTTGACTAAGCCAACCGACTGACCGTCCCAGTGCCTCGGACAAATCCAGTAGAGTTTGACCACGGGCTTTGCGCAGGGCGCGCAGGTCGGCCCCAAGAGTTTGCGTTTGAGATGGATTGTCGATTTTCATAGTTCGTGAAATTTTGAGATCTTTTTTCACGAAACCTCAAGTCAGAGAGTCGCGCAAGTGTTTTCTGGTAGCGAACACCGGCGCTCCCTTGAATTAAATGAAACGATGGTTGCGGAACGCAGCTAACTTATGCGGACAGTCGAAAATACATTCTTCAGTATTTCTGTCAGTCGGTCTGCATCCTCTTGCACAAAAGCGTTTGATTGATCGCTGTCGATATCAAAAACGGCAATCAGGTTTTGATCGCCGTCCCACACAGGCAATACCAACTCGGATCGGGTGGAGGACGCACAGGCAATATGGTCCGGAAATGCATCAACATCCGCGACAAGTTGGGCCTCGCCGGTCCTCGCCGCAGCCCCGCAAACACCTCTATCAAAAGGGATCATCAAGCACCCATGCCCACCCTGATAAGGCCCGATCTTTAAGAGCTGTGGCGCGACTACGCGGTAGAATCCAGTCCAGTCAAATCTGGTGTCCGAATGATGTACCTCACAAACGACGGTGGCCATCAACGCTATCGGATCAGTCTCGCCTTCTGTGAGGGCCGAAATCCTTGCCTGCAGCTGTCCATCCATCACGGGAGCTCGACAGCAATCGCGGTACCTTCACCACCACCAATGCAAATGGCCGCAACGCCGCGCTTAAGCCCTCGCGTTTCAAGTGCATTTAGCAGCGTTACCATGATCCGAGCGCCTGACGCACCAATTGGATGGCCCAAAGCACAAGCTCCGCCATTCACGTTCAGCTTTTCTCGCTCCACGCCCATTTCATGCATGAAAGCCATCGGTACGACGGCAAAGGCTTCGTTCACTTCCCAAAGGTCAACGTCTGACACAGACCAACCAATCTTTTTGAGTAGCTTCTGGGTTGCAGGAACCGGAGCGGTCGTGAACCAGCCGGGCGCTTGAGCATGACTTGCGTGCCCAACGATCCGGGCGCGGACGGGAAGACCATCACGCCGCGCAAACTCTTCTGATGCCAATACGAGCGCTGCAGCGCCATCCGAGATCGAGGAGGAATTGGCCGCGGTCACGCTGCCGTTCTGCCTGAAGGCAGGTTTCAGTTGCGGAATTTTCTCAGGCCGAGCCGATTTCGGCTGCTCATCTTCTGTTACATCGACCGATCCTTTGCGGTGCGCGACCGTGACCAAGGCGATTTCATTTTTGAAAGCACCGCTTTCTTGTGCGTTCAACGCGTTGGACAGCGACTGAAGCGCATATTCATCCTGAGCTTCCCGTGTGAACTGAAACCTCTCTGCACAGTCTTCCGCAAAAGTGCCCATCAATCGACCTTTGTCATAGGCGTCCTCCAATCCGTCTAAGAACATCGAATCTTGAACGTTTTGGTGTCCAATGCGGGCGCCACTACGCATTTTTGGCAGAAGATACGGGGCGTTCGTCATGCTCTCCATGCCACCGGCAATCACGGTTTCGCTTTCGCCCAGTGCGATCTGATCAAAAGCGACCATCGCCGCTTTCATCCCTGATCCGCACATTTTGTTCAGTGTGGTGGCGGGGACCTCGTCACCTATACCGGCAGCAAACCCAGCTTGACGCGCAGGTGCTTGCCCTTGCCCGGCAGGCAAGACGCAACCCATTATGACTTCCCCGACCGTCGACAAACCAGCTTGCTTCATAGCCGAAGCTATCGATGCCCCCCCAAGATCAGCGGCGTTGGCATTTGAAAATACCCCTTGAAACCCACCCATCGGTGTGCGGCTCGCTCCGGAAATGACCACGCGTTTCAATTTTGTCTCCTCAAACCAATTCGGATTTGAAAACCAGATCGTAACCTTTGGTGAGCTACAAAATATTTTCAAAGACAAGGAGTACTAACATGCGCCTGAATTCGCAACTGACCGGAGATATTCTGATATTAAGGGTCGAGGCAGAGCGCCTTGATGCGGCTAGCGCTGTCTACTTCAAAGATCAATTTCGTGAAGCTGTTCAAGCGCATGACGGGCGTGTCGTGGTGGATTTGGAACCGGTCTCGTTCATGGACAGCAGCGGCCTGGGTGCAATGGTGGCGGCTCGAAAACTGGTCGCGGATCGTGAACTGGAAATTGCAGAGCTTTCACCAATTGTCATGAAGGTGTTTCGTCTGACGCGAATGGACAAGGTATTTTCACTACACGACCGGATCGAAGACGCGATCGATACATCTTCACAGTCCAGCGTTAAGACTGCTTAGGGGTTGGCAAATGCGGCACATATACCGCCGGATCAGGTATTGGCAAAGGCACGCGGTGGCACCAAAGTACAGTATTGTATCACCGCCGAAGCCTCACAGATTTCGCAGAAACTTCCTGAAATTATCAGCAACGTCTTTGACATAGATACTGTGGAAACTGACGCTATTGAATCTGGGCAGATCATTCTGGCCGAGGTTCTCAACAATATCGCGGAACACGGGTTTGTAGGTCGCGTCCCGGGTCGGATATTCATCGAAGCAACGAGGAACGATTTTGCCGTTCGCTTCAGTATCAGAGATACCGGCTCCCCCATGCCTGGGCTCAAACTTCCCCGTGCCTCGCTTCCTGCTACAAATATACCGTTGGGCGATCTCCCAGAAGGTGGATTTGGGTGGTTTATGATCCGAACACTTGCACAGGATCTGTCATATCGCAGAGACGGCGACATGAACTATCTCGAGTTCTCGGTCGTTAGCTCACATAAGCGATAGTACAAAAACTGTCCGCCTGAAGGGTTCGATTGCCGCTTTGACGTAAAAAAGAATCGTGCCCGCCGCTCATGCTTTCCGGAGCCTCAGACACACCGGTTCTTGTCATCTCGGCCACGCAAAGCACATTTCTCACATGAAATCCGAGCTCGGCGGCATCTTTGTTTCACGAACGAAAACAATGGTCGGTGGCTGGCAGCAATTGCCTTGAAATAGCCGTTTTGCGTCCCAACCGCGGACAGAGTTGACTAGCATATCATTTCTTGTAGCTGCATGGCTTCCCTCGGCGTCGCGTTTATCAGCCCCCACCCAGATGCGTGACGTCGAGGACATGCCGCTAACATTCTCCAAAAAATAAAGCCTCTCATGGACAATCGCTTCGTGGCGTCTATCCTCTGACGTCTGACATGAGGAGTGTACAAACATGCGCGATTTCCACCTGCCCGGGCGCTCAACGGTATTTGCAAGCAATGGGCTATGCGCTACATCGCACCCTCTTGCTTCAAAGGTCGCGTTGGACCTGCTGCAAGAGGGCGGGAACGCAGTGGATGCGGCGATTGGTGCCGCGATACTTCTAGGCATTTGCGAGCCGCAGATGACAGGAATCGGTGGTGACTGTTTCGCGCTAATCTCCTCGCCGGGTGAGGACATAGTTGCAATAAATGGATCAGGACGCGCACCCGCTGGCATGAGTTCCTCTGCACTTCGCGACAAAGGATTGAAGGCCGTACCGGTGGATACGCCTGATGCTGTAACGATACCGGGCGCTATCGATGCATTTTGTCGTATGTCCAAAGACTTTGGCACTCTTGAATTGAGCCGCGTCCTGGCACCCGCTATCGAGTATGCCGAGACTGGCGTTCCCGTTGGGCCTCGCACAAGTTTTGACTGGATTGAGGCGGAAGGCGCTCTGCAAGGGGTCGCGCGGGATAGCTATCTGATCAACGGCCGTGCAGCGAGGCCTGGTGAAGTATTTCGGGCTCCGGGTCAATCGGAGGTGTTGCGCAAGATCGCACACGAAGGACGCGATGCGTTTTATACAGGTGAAGTAGCCGAAGACATGGTATCGTCATTGCGCGCCCTTGGCGGAAGCCACACGCTAGACGACTTCGCCAAAACCGCTTGCGACTATGGAAAACCCATTTCCGGGCAATACAAAAATGTAGAACTTGTCGAGCACCCGCCAAACGGGCAGGGCGCGACTGCTCTGTTGATGAACAATATTCTCGGTAATTTTGACTTGGCGGCGATGAACCCTTTGGGCAGCCAGCGTGCGCATATCGAGGCCGAGGCCGCGAAACTGGCATATGATGCCCGCAATCGTTTTCTGGCTGATGCCGATCACATGACCCGTCTTGAGCATATGACATCGCCTGAAACCGCCCAAAAGCTTGCGGCACTGATTGACCCCAAGCGGGCGTTGGAGGACCCAACCACGTTGTCAGAGCAGGTTCATAAAGAAACTGTTTATTTGACGGTGGTGGATAAAAATCAGATGGCAGTGTCGCTAATCTATTCAGTGTTTCACAGCTTCGGATCTGGGATAGCGTCCGACAAGTTCGGTATACTTTTCCAAAATCGTGGCGCGGGCTTCACGTTGGAAGAAGGTCATCCAAACGAGGCTGATGGCGGCAAACGCCCAATGCATACCATTATTCCCGCAATGTTGCGCGAGAATGGCAAGGTGACATCAAGCTTCGGGGTCATGGGTGGAGCATATCAACCCAATGGCCATGCGCGTTTCATGACGAACATTTTGGATTTTGGAATGCATGCTCAAGAAGCGATTGATGCGCCTCGGTCTTTTTCGGACGCTGGCGATCTAAAGGTCGAGCGCGGGTATTCGGACTCCGTCCGACAAGAGCTTGCAGATTTGGGCCATCAGGTTTCGATCCCGGAGACCCCGATCGGTGGAGCCCAAGCCATCATGATTGATCATGGAGCTGGCGTGCTTCACGGCGCATCGGATCCGCGGAAAGACGGTTGCGCCCTCGGTTACTAGTTGAAGTCGAACTGTAACGGGTACTTTCCGCGCCCGTCGTAGTCGCCAAACATTGCATGAAGGTCTGGGTGTTCCACTGGTTCACCTGTCATGTCAGGCGCCAAGTTTTGTTCTGACACATACGCGACGTAGTAACTTTCGTCATTTTCCGCCAAGAGATGATAAAACGGCTGATCCCGGCGAGGGCGGGCGCCCTCAGGAATGTTGTCGTACCATTCTTCTGTGTTGGAAAATTCTGGATCGATATCAAAGATCACCCCTCTAAAAGGGTGTCTTTTGTGACGGACAATTTGTCCAAGCGAATACTTTGCTGACTGTCTAAGCATACCATTTACACTCCCCACAAACGGTAGTTAGACGGTTGCATAGGCATTTGTCTATGAATCTGACCTCACTTTCGCGGAAACAGTCTGTGAACCTTCTCCTAACAGTCTTGGAAATAGTCGCGCCGGTGTTTTTGCTGGCAGCCGTTGGATTTGCATGGGTGAAAATGGGATTTGACTACAGGATCGAGTTTGTCACCCGCCTGGCAATGACCTTATCAGTTCCCTGTTTGATATTCGTCTCGTTGATGCAAACCGAGATCGAACCAGATGCTTTAACAACGGTGTCGTTGGCGGCCATTGCAGCCTACGGCTTGGTTACCATCGGTTGCTATCTATTCGTTTTGATCGGCAGGCTGGATGTGCGGACCTTTCTTGCGCCGCTGATCATGGGCAACACCGGCAATTTGGGTCTTCCGCTGGCATTGTTTGCCTTTGGAGACGAAGGGCTCGGGTATGCCGTGGTGATATTCGCAATCATGGCGATCTACTCTTTCACAGCGGGCGTCTGGCTCGTCTCAGGCGGCGGCTCCCTGATGAAGGTCGTCAAGGAACCCTTGGTTGGCGCGACTATTCTTGGGGCGTTGTTCTTATGGCAGGATTGGAAAACTCCGCGGTTCTTGACCAATTCGCTGGACTTAATCGGTCAGATGGCAATTCCAATGATGCTGATCACGCTGGGTGTCGCGGTCGCCCGTCTCAAAACACAAGGAGTTGTCCGCGCAATCGTTTTGTCCGTTGCCAAGGCGCTCTTGTGTATCGCCAGCGCCGCGGCTGCTGGTATCTGGATGGAACTTACATCCGTCGCTCTTGCCGTTCTCGTCTTGCAAGTCTCAACTCCGGTCGCCGTGACATCATACTTGCTCGCCGCGAAATACGAGGCCGATGCTGACGCTGTCGCTGGCCTTGTCGTTGTTTCGACATTGCTGTCTGTCGTCTACATTCCGCTGACACTCGCATTTTTGATATGACAGAGTGGCTGAAAACTTTCGCCCAAGCGATTTTTCAGCTACACTAATCAAAACGAATAATAAAATTCGAGCAGGCACATGAGAATCAAACCTTTTCGGGCTTTAGCCCTATGTCTTTTGCTTACCGCTTGTGGTGCGGGCGGAGGTAGCGCTCCGCGTAATCTCGACAATGCATGTTCCATTGTTTCGCAGAATCCGAATTGGCTACGGGAGATGAAGCGCGCCGAACGAAAATGGGGCGTGCCCGTGCACGTGCAAATGGCCACAATCTATCAAGAGAGTAAATTCAAAGGCGACGCAAGAACCCCGTTCCGGTTTGCCTTAGGCGTTATTCCGATGGGTCGCCAAAGCTCGGCTTATGGCTACAGCCAAGCCCTTGATGGCACTTGGGAAGAATATCAGCGCGCAGAGCGACGGTTTGGGGCAAAGCGCAATCGTTTTGGTGATGCTGTAGATTTCATGGGTTGGTACATGCACGGATCGACGGAGCGCCTGGGGATCGCAAAAACAGACGCACGCCAGCAATACCTAGCATATCATGAAGGGCGCACCGGTTTTGCGCGTGGTAGCTACAACAGCAAATCTTGGCTGCTCAGGATTTCTGGAGAGGTTGCGAGCCGATCACAAACCTATCGCAATCAGCTTGTCGCTTGTCGGAAAGCCTAAGTTACAGCTTTATTCGCTGAGGCCACGGTTGCGTATTTCTTGGGGTATATTGAACTTGGCGGAACTGATTTGTGTCTGCTTGTTCAACTCACCCAAAATAACCGTTGTTTGAGATCCGGCATCATTTGTGATGATCCATTGACGTAGTTCGACCGGGCTTCCCGTGAACTTCAACTGGATATTTCCGTATTCCGGGTGCTCTGGGTCCTGAACTTTCACCGTCGTTGCCGTTCCATCGTCCGAATGGCCTACCACCATGTTCGAGCGGTTGAGATCCACGGTGCGAGCGAGGATCAGGTTGAGCGGCGTTCGTTTCAACGGGAATTGCTCCGGCAAGATATTTGATTTGGGATCAAAAACTGCAACAGTGCCGCCGCCTGCGATCACAAGGCTTTTGTCAGGTGGCGCATATTCGAAACGTACCCGCCCCGGGCGCTTGATGTAAATATCGCCGGTCGTGACAGATCCATCGTCATTGATCTGTGTGAACTCGCCAGACGCGGACTTTAGCGAGTTCAGATACTTCGATATCGCATTCAGCGGAATCTTGTCTGCCAATGCGGGTCCTGCCATCACCAAAGAGACGATCGCGGCCATGATAAAGGTCTGTTTCATACAGATTAAACTATGCCGTCCAGATACGGATTGCAGCGCCTAAATCCTCACAAGCACGTTAACGGCGGCAGTTTATTGCTCAGGCACCAGAATTTCGCGTTTGCCGACATGGTTGGCTGCAGACACCAAACCTGCATCCTCCATCTGCTCCACAAGACGGGCCGCTTTATTGTAGCCGATCGCAAGTTTGCGCTGAATATATGAGGTCGAGCATTTTCGATCCTTGATCACAATCTGCACCGCAGTGTCGTAAAGCGCGTCTTCGCCATCTGTGTTTCCGCCTAGGCCGAGAACTATGTCAATATCGCTCGATTTCTCTTCATCAGGGCCGTCCACGACACCTGACATGTAGGATGGTGGACCGAAGCTCTTGAGGTGATTTACGATCTCTTCGACCTCTTCATCACTCACAAACGGCCCATGAACCCGCGTGATCTTTGAGCCACCCGCCATGTAAAGCATGTCGCCCATCCCCAGCAATTGTTCGGCGCCCATTTCCCCAAGGATAGTGCGGCTGTCGATCTTGGATGTTACCTGGAACGAGATACGCGTCGGAAAGTTGGCTTTGATGGTGCCGGTGATAACGTCAACGGATGGCCGTTGAGTGGCCATGATCAGGTGGATACCTGAGGCCCGCGCCATCTGGGCCAGCCGTTGGATGCACGCTTCGATTTCTTTACCCGCGACCATCATAAGATCGGCCATCTCGTCGACGATGACCACGATGTAGGGCATCTTTTCAGGCGCGAATTCTTCGGTTTCGAAGATCGGTTCGCCCGTTTCGTCATCAAACCCGGTCTGAACAGTGCGCGTGAACATCTCGTTCTTTGACAGGGCATCGGCAACACGACCGTTGTAACCATCTATGTTGCGCACGCCCATTTTGGACATCTTGCGGTAGCGCTCTTCCATCTCTCCGACGACCCACTTGAGTGCGACGACCGCCTTCTTGGGGTCTGTGACGACAGGCGACAGAAGATGCGGGATGCCATCATAGACACTGAGCTCGAGCATCTTGGGGTCGATCATGATCAGGCGGCACTCCTCGGGCGTCAGTTTGTAAAGCAACGACAAAATCATGGTGTTAATCGCAACCGACTTACCCGACCCAGTTGTACCAGCAATCAGCAAGTGGGGCATCTTGGCCAGATTTGCGACAATCGGTTCGCCGCCAATATCCTTGCCAAGGGCAAGCGGCAGTTTTTGATTGCCATCCCCAAATTCGCGCCCGGCCAAGATCTCCCGCAAGACAACCATTTCTCGCTTTTCGTTCGGCAGTTCGATGCCGATTACGGAACGGCCAGGAACGGTAGACACACGTGCTGACAGCGCAGACATTGAACGGGCGATATCGTCTGCCAAGCCAATAACGCGCGATGCCTTCAGGCCTGGCGCAGGCTCCAGTTCATACATGGTGACGACCGGACCGGGGCGCACCGATACGATTTCGCCCTTTACGCCGTAGTCATCAAGCACGGCCTCAAGCATCCGGGCGTTCTCTTCCAGCGCCTCATCAGAAAGCACATGTCGTTGTATCGTTGATGGGCTCGACAGAAGGCCCAGCGGCGGAAGTTCGAAATCTGCGGAATTGCTATCAAACAGTGTGGGTTGAGCTTCTGCCGCTGCCTTTTTGGATGGCACCTGAGCTTTGGGCACGGGATGCTGAACCACAGATTTCTGTGGAGCCGTTGGGGCCGCTCGCGTGTAGGCGGGCACAGCCTGAGGCGCCTGATCGAAGCTGACTTCTTCGTACAGACCAGATCCATCATCCCCAGCATCGAAGTCGTCCAGACCTGTTTCAGTCTGCGTGGCGGTGGTATTTGCTTGCAGTATCGGTTCGCGCCGCAGCGTCGGCTCAGCACGCTCTGTCGGAGTAATATGCATCACCTGTGGCCCGCGTCCAACCCGGCTTTTGATCACATCGCTAATCTTCGACTTAATACGATCTTCCTCGTTCAAAGGCTGATCACTTAGAGGTGGTTCAGGCGGTGTCCCAGCATTCGAACCACGCAACAAAGATGGAACAAGGCCAAGTATGCCGGGCTTCTGAGGCGCAGTACCAACCGACATCTCTGGCTCATGCACTGCGATCACGTTGAGGTCTGGAGCAGGCTCCGGAGCGTGGATGACGGGAGCTCGGCGCAGAGATGGACCGGCAACTGGCTTCCCATCATCGTAGTGATCTGAATAGGCTTCCGCCTCTTGGCGTGCGGCAAGGCGCACTTCCTGTCGTTCGATACGTCTGGAGTTCGCGTGACGTGCCACCCTGAAGACACCTCGGCCTGTGGCCCCAAACAGACGAACAATGCTCGCGTAGGTCAGAATGACACCGACCAGCAAAAAACGCGCAATTGAGCGGGTTTCGTCCCTGTCAAAACCCAAGACAAACAGAGTGAGCCCAATGAACGCGAGGAACACAATCAAAGCCAAAAGCTTTAGCCCGAATGCCGCGCTAATCGGGACGACGCCCAGAACAGCGCCCAGAACTGTGTCGCCAAACAATCCGCCAAGACCGAAGGAGTGGGTCCACTCGCTGACGGGAACATGGGTTGAGGCGTAAACGGACGCTAACGCTATGCATAAAGGCGCAAAAATGAGGCGTGAAAAAGCGCGTTCGGTGCCACGATGTAAGACAAAACGCAGCCCCCAAATTACGGTCACGAATGGGATCGCCCAAGCCCCAAAACCAACAATGACAAATAACGGGGATGCGAGTGATGCACCAGGACGACCGAGCCAGTTTTTCGCGGGCTCGTCCGTGGCTGATAACCAACTCGGGTCTTCCGGCACGTATGACACCAAAAGCAGCGTGAACAACACGCCCAAACCCAGCAGGCCAAAACCAAATAACTCCTTGCCGCGCTTCTCGATCGCTGCCTGCATGTCGCTATCTAGGAAAGGATCGCGTGGTCTCGCCTGAAATGCCATAGTACTTACCCTTGTCTCACTTGTAGATGCAGTTTTTCAGAGCGATTAGCCCTGGCTGCATATCTGTCATTGGGGCCACCATCGCGACCCGGATATATTTTTGCCCGGGGTTCTGCCCCCCGCTTTCGCGGCCCAGATAGGCCCCGGGCAGGACTTTGACGCCAGTCTCCGTCCACAACTTCATGGTAGCGGCTTCCCCGTCATCAACCGGAAGCCAAAGGAAAAAGCCAGCCTCTGGCGGGGTGTACTCGGATACGTCTTCGAATATCTCATCCGCAAAGGCGAGCTTTTCAGCATATAGAGTGCGGTTCGCCTCCACATGATCTTCGTTAGCCCAGACCTGTTCTGCCACACGCTGAAGCGGCAGTGCCAATGGCGCGCCCGCGTAGTTGCGCAACCCTTTCATCCGCTTGATATTTTTAGGACCAGATGCGGCAAATCCAGATCGTAAGCCAGCAAGGTTGGAGCGCTTGGAAAGCGAGTTGAACAAAACCACGCGTTCAGGGTCAGACTTAGCGTCACGCGCGACAGTCAAAATACCAGTCGGTGGTGTATCTCGGTAGATTTCTGAATAGCATTCATCGGCGAACACTTTGAAATCGTATTTCTCAGCCGATTCCAGAAGATCACGCCAATAGTCAGCCGTCGCAACAGCGCCTTGGGGGTTTGAAGGCGAACAGACATAAGCGACCGCAGTGCGGTTCAATACATCTGCTGGCAAGGATCTGAAGTCGGGAAGAAAGCCAGTTTCGCGCGTGGCATTGACGTATACAGGCTCCGCCCCCACCGCAAGCGCCGCAACCGCGTAGACCTGATAAAATGGGTTAGGTGTCAGGACGACCGGTTGCTTGCCGTTTTTGGTTTCCGGACAAAGCGCCAGAGAGGCATTGAACAGCCCTTCACGTGTTCCGTTGAGAGGAAATATATGGGTATCGGCAGGATACTCTGCGCCATAGCGACGGGTAATCCAGTCAGAGATGGATTGCCGTAGCTCTTGCGTCCCGTCATTCGGAGGATACCCACCGAAGCCCTGAGCGTTACGTACGAGTATATCCGTAATCCAATGTGGGAACGGATGCAGCGGCGAGCCAATAGTCATATCCACAGTAGCACCGCCCGGTTCGACACCGGCGAGCAAGCTCCGCAGACGCGGAAACGCATATGGGGGCAGGTTCGAAAACCGCTCAGGATAGGTCATAGGACCGCCAGGACTGCCTCAAGGATCGGGATCATCTCGCCCCGTTTGCACCAAAGCTACTACTCAAGCGCGATTTGGTCCAGAAAAACGGCCAAGAATTGTTCTTAAGTGCCTGTCCGTTGTGGCTTTTTGGCCGCTCAGGACAGAACTGCCTCGGCAGCTTTCCCCAGTCGCAGCAACCGCTCTTCCGAAAACGGTTCCGCTAGAAACATGATTCCGGCAGATGGCACGCCTGTGGGCAGTGTGAGGCCTGCTAGGCCAAGCAAGTTGCCAATGCGCGTGTTTCGCAGCGCCAGAAGATTTTCTTTTACATAGTAATCACTATCGCTGAGCAGCCTATCGTGATTGGGCGGTAAAATCGGCGATGTTGGCAAAATGACGGCATCATAACCGCTTGTTTTCTCACGCCATTTCTTCCTGAGAACATCTAGCTTCTGGCGTGCCTGAATATAGGTTTTGGCGGACACATCTTTGCCTCCCCGAAACCGGTCTAGTATCTCTGGGAACATCTTGTCTGGGTCCGCCTCAATCTCGGCTTCCCATTGCGCGTAGGCTTCGGTTGGGAAGAGCGCACCCGACAAAGAAAGCGCTTCAGCAGCTTCGGGAATCTCAGCCCGTTCGATCTGCGCACCGGCTGCCTTGATACGATCAACGGCTGTCTCGAATCCTTTCAGCGGTTCCTCGCGGATGTCATCAAAAGCACTTGTTTCCAGTAACAGCAGTTTTTTGTCCTTGAGTGAGGTATTCTGCATATTAAGCGCAAGATCGCCTGACATCGCCGCCAAAAGATGCGCGCAATCCTCGACCGTGCGACACAGCGGCCCGATTGTGTCGAACGTCACACAAAGCGGCACTGTTCCATCAACTGGCAAACGACCGAGCGTGGTCTTTAGCCCTACAAGATCATTCCAAGCAGACGGAATGCGTACCGATCCACCTGTATCCGAACCGATCCCTGCAGCGGCAAGATTAAACGCCACAGAGGTTGCCGCACCAGAAGATGACCCTCCCGATACCGCGGCATGATCATTGATACATGGCGGGGAAGCCGTGATTGGATTCATTCCCAGCCCGGAGAATGCAAGCTCCGACATGTGTGTCTTACCAAGGCAGACCAAACCCGCCAGTGTCGCATTCTTGAGAACCAAGGCGTCTTCCCTGGGAACTCTGCCTTTGAGAAGCGCGCTGCCTGCTTCGGTTTCGACACCTGCGGTATCGAAAAGGTCTTTCCAGGAGATTGGCACACCATCCAATAAACTACGGCGCAGACCAGATTTCGCGCGATCACGCGCAGCTTCGGCTTCGGCAAGCGCCCTTGTCTCTGTTAGCTTGGTGTAGATACGATCTGCGAACTCATGCTCGCGCGCTGCGGCCAAGTAGATTTCGGTCAGCTCAACCGGATCAATGTCGCCCACTTCGATAGCGCGACCAAGATCACTTGCGCTCAGACCAAGCCACTCTTTGCTCATTGTCATTCTCCGTTTCTGCTCGGTGACGGTAGCGGCCAGAAGGCGCATGGACAATCCCGGAGGACCCTCCATATTCAGATCATGAATAAAAGCGCGAACATAGTAATTGTCGGCGGCGGCTTAAATGGCTGCGCCTTGTCTTTGGCCTTGGCCAGTGCTGGTTTGTCGTCGATCGTAATTGACAAACTGCCATTGGACGACCGCACAATGGGGCAGTTCGACGGGCGCTCATACGCACTCGCGCTAGCGTCTGTACGACTACTGACCGCAGTGGGTATTTGGGCAGACATCTCAAACAACGCACAGCCCATGCTCGAAATCAAGGTAACGGATGGGCGCGCGGGCGAAGGCCCTTCGCCATTCTGGATGCATTTCGATCATGCCGAGATTGAAGATGGCCCGATGGGACACATGGTGGAAGACCGGTTCCTGCGACGCGCTTTTGTCAAGGCAATGACTGCTTCCGACAAGATTCGGCATCTATCTAATCAGGAAGTTGTTGGCCAACACATCGCAGATGGTAGGGCCATTATTGAGCTGACAAACGGCGAGACATGTACAGGTGAAATTATCGTTGGCGTGGATGGGCGCAAAAGCGGTACTGCCCAGCGTTCGGGTATCAGCAGAAGCTTCAAAGACTACGGACAGACTGCTTTGGTTGCGGCCATCGGACACGAAAAACCCCACAATGGGATTGCTCATCAGTTTTTCATGCCGGCCGGACCGCTGGCTATCCTGCCGCTGACGGGCAATCGGAGTTCCATCGTCTGGGCCGAAAGCCATGCGCGAGCACAAGACCTTAGTGATTTAAGCGATAACGAATTTATAGACCAATTGCGTCCAGCCTTCGGTAATTTCTTGGGCAAGATTCATCTGGCTGGAGCACGGTTTTCTTATCCACTTAACAAAACACTGGCTGAAAGAATGGTAGCTGAGCGCGTGGCGTTGGTGGGCGATGCTGCCCACGGGATTCACCCAATCGCAGGCCAAGGACTGAACCAAGGCTTACGAGATGTCGCGGCTTTGGCACAGGTCTTGTCGGAGGCTGCTCGGCGTGGCGAAGATATCGGCGCATCGGAAGTTCTGGCACGCTATGAAGATTGGCGCCGATTTGACAGAACTGTGCTGGCCGCGGCGACCGACTCCTTTAACTCACTGTTCTCAAATGATAATCCCGCAATAAGGCTTGTGCGGGATTTGGGAATGGGCGTCATTAATGCGGCGCCCGGATTGCGCAGGGGCTTTGTTCGAGAAGCCGCCGGCTTGACCGGTGATTTGCCGAAATTGCTGCGCGGACAGCAGCTTTAGGAAGTTGCGTCGCCATCAAGCAATCGCGCCTCGTCCTCAAGCATGATCGGAATACCATCTCGTATCGGGAATGCGAGGCCTGCCGCCTTTGAAATAAGCTCCTGCCGTTCTGCATCGTAACTCAACGTGCCTTGGGTTACCGGGCAGATCAGCCCTTCCAGCATATGGCGATCAAATTCAGGCACACTCATTGTATTAACTCATCGCTTTGACCACCACGCAGGGCGAATTCGATTAGTGTCACCAGTGTTTCCCGCCTTGTACTGAGCGAAGGCGCTTCCAGCAAAGCCTGACGTTCCTCCGGCTCAAACGGGCACAACATAGAGAGTGAGTTGATCAACATCTCATCCTCTGCTTCCTGCAGGTTTTCCCAATCCGTGTTGAGATCCAACGCATGAAAATACTTTGCAAGAAGATTCATAAACTCTTCTCTATTGAATATCTTGTCGGTCTCGGCTGGTCCCAGGTCGCGCGCAAAGCCATCCCAGCTTACTTGTGCTTTTCGGTAAGGACTGAAAGCAGTCACTTCCTCTCGGACGCGGAAACGCGAAATGCCGCTCAGTGTGATCATGTAACGCCCATCTTCAGTTTCGGAAAATTGGGTGACCCTTCCTGCACACCCAATGGAATGCAGCTTATCTTTCCCGCCGGGACCGTCGTGCGGTTGGACCATTCCGATGAAACGATGAGAGGTTTTCAAACAGTCTTCAAACATCTGGAGATATCGCGGCTCAAACAGGTGCAGCGGCAACCTTGCGCGCGGAAGAAGCAGCGCGCCCGGTAATGGGAAAACCGGAATCACATCAGGCAGATCAGATTCAGAAAACATGTTAGGTCAGCTAGCGCGTCTTTGGGATCAGGCAAATATCATCGACGAAAGTTTTCTGCGCCCATTCAAGACGGCCGGGTCTTCCGGCTTAAGCGCTTCGAATATGGTGAATAGCTGTGATTTCGCAGCGCCTTCATTCCAGTCTCTATCGCGTCGGAACAGCTCCAAAAGCTGGTCAATTGCACCTTCTGCATCACCAGCGGCATGCATCGCTGTTGCAAGATCAAAGCGTGCTTGGTGATCATCGTCGTTCGCTTCAACCTGCGCTTGCAGTTCAGCGAGAGGTCCCGCATCCGCAGCCTGCCTTGCAAGTTCAACTTGGGCACGCGCCGCTTCAATCTCGGACGAAGCTGATATCGCTTCGGGAGCAACATTGAGCAAGGCCACGGCTTTGTCAAACTCGTCCATTGCCAGATGCGTGCGGACCAATCCACCGTAGGCTCCGGCATGCTCCGGCTCCTCACCGAGGATCGCAGCAAATGTTTGAGCTGCATCAACAGCGGCGCCCTCTTCCAGCATCGTTTCAGCAGCCTCTACCGCATCATCCAAACCGCCAGAGGCATCCCCACCAGACAAGCCAACAAGCTTTTCGATAAAGGCTTTTATTTCCGAACCCGATAATGCGCCTTGGAACGCATCAACTGGCTTTCCCTGATAGAAGGCATAAACCGTCGGGATCGACTGGATACGTAGTTGCGCCGCGATCTGCTGGTTTTGATCGACGTCCATTTTCACCATCTTAACCGCGCCTTTTGCGGCGGTCACAGCTTCCTCAAGCGCGGGACCAAGCGTTTTGCAGGGACCACACCAAGGTGCCCAGAAATCGACGATGACCGGGACCTCGTTACTGGCCTCGATGACATCCTCCATGAAAGTAGCTTCGCTACTATCTTTGATCAGATCGCCTGCGGTCGGGCCTGCGTTGAGTTCCAGCATGTCAGCCTCTCATTAGCTATGTGTATCAGGCGCTATATGGGCAGTTCGGCGTCAAAGATCAAACGTTGCAAATACGGGCGCATGATCTGATGGCTTCTCCCAGCCACGAACATGCCTCAAGACACGGGAACTATGCGCGGCATTGGAAATGTCGGGCGTGGCCCAAACATGATCCAGGCGACGACCCTTGTCGGCCGCATCCCAATCCTTAGCTCGGTATGACCACCAGCTATAGAGCTGCCCCTCAGGAATATCGTTTCGTGTCACGTCGACCCAATTCCCGGCGTCTTGGGTTTGTGCGAGATGCTCAACCTCTATCGGTGTATGGCTGACGACCTTTAACAACTGCTTATGAGACCAGACGTCGTCTTCTCGGGGGGCAATATTTAGGTCGCCAACAAGGATCGATTTGGTCGGCGCACTCGCGTGGAAGTCGTCCCGCAACTCGGTCAAATAATCTAACTTATTGCCAAATTTCTCGTTCTGATCGCGATCAGGGACATCGCCTCCCGCCGGAACGTAGTGATTATGAATCGTCACACCGTTTTCTAACCGCGCCGCAATGTGGCGTGCGTGGCCAAGAGATGCGTAGTCTTCGGATCCAGCCTCCTCCATCGGGATTTTCGACAGAATGGCGACACCGTTGTAGCCCTTTTGACCGCGCGCCACCATATGACCGTAGCCAAGCGCGTTGAAACCTTCTGTTGGGATTTTTTCGACAGGGCTTTTGCATTCCTGCAAACATAAGACGTCTGGGGCTTCTTCTCTCAATAGCTTGAGAACAAGCTCCTCGCGCAAACGGACCGAGTTGATATTCCAGGTTACAAGGGTGAATGACATGGCTGAACTCCGACAGGTAAGGCGAACCTAATTGCCCGTCGTCAAAGAGACCAGCCCGGAAACTGCGGTTAATAACGCGCGCTGGAATGTGGGCGGGTCTTCGATCTGTGGGATGTGACCAAGACCGGGCAAAATATCCAAGGTTGAGCCAGCAATCAGTCGCTGCAACTCCTCACCTTGGCTTGGCGGCGTCGCTGTGTCTTCCGCGCCCCAAATTAGCGCAACGGGAAGATCGAGCGACTGGTAGGATTTAGGCCTTGTGCTCTTGGCAGATGTTGGCGGCACCAGAAGCGTTGGTAACCAATCTGCTATAGCTGCAGTTGTTCCTTGCCGGTGATTGGGCCGCTTTAGAATGTCTAGATAGACCGGCAATGCACGATCTTTCTGATGCAGAAACGCTTGCAGCAGCGGTTTCAATGCAAGTGGATTGGTCACGGTCGCGGAAACAGCCAATTGCCGAACCCAATCGGGCTGCAGAAGCAAAGGCAGATCTGAAGACTTCTCGTGTGATCCGAGCCCGATCGCGCCTGCGATGATAACAGCACCTGCGAATACATCGGGCTGTCTGAGCAGCGCCTCCATTGCCGGACCTGCACCAAAGGAGTGGGCCACCAGGATCGGTTTGATGTCCAGAGTGCTTACCACCGACTCAATTCTCTCTGCTTGCCGCAGCCGGCTATATTCCCCCTTTTGATCGCGATCAGAGTATCCCATTGGGCTCAGATCCATCGCGATGGCACGATACCCGGCTTCTGCCAAGGATTGTGAGGTCTCGCGCCAAAATCCAGCCCACCCCACCGAACCATGTATCAAAAGCAATGGTATGCCCCGCGCAGGGCCTTGTTCCTCAATGTAGACGAGGCCCGTTTCTGTTGAAATAAGGCGGCCGACGTCAGGGTGAGAATCGTGCGAAGTCTCTGTTTCGCGCATCCACGCCATACCGCGAAAGATCAACAAGAGCACGATCAGAAGCGCAATCAGTCCGACCACAAAGCGCAGAAAATATTTAAGAATTGCCCGCATAATCAAGAGCATACACGGCTCGCCAAGCAAAAAAAGGCCCGGGCACGTAGCCCGGGCGAGTCCAACAGGGAGGATGCCGCAATATTACCCTATTGCGACCAAGGGATCTTTTCAGACATTCAATCTATAGCCACCGGATTCGGTCACAAGAAGGCGCGCATTTGACGGTTCTGGTTCAATTTTTTGACGCAGCCGATAGATATGTGTTTCCAATGTGTGTGTTGTTACACCGGCATTATAGCCCCAAACCTCGTGCAACAGTACGTCGCGGGCAACGACACCATCCGTCGAGCGATACAGAAATTTGAGGATATTTGTTTCTTTTTCGGTGAGCCGGACTTTCTTGTCATCCTCTGTAACCAGCATCTTCATGGCGGGCTTGAACGTATATGGCCCCAGCTGGAACACGGCATCTTCTGATTGCTCATGCTGTCTGAGTTGTGCGCGGATTCGTGCAAGAAGGACGGGAAACTTGAATGGCTTGGAGACGTAGTCATTCGCGCCCGCATCGAGACCCAAGATAGTGTCGGCGTCGCTGTCGTGACCAGTCAGCATCAGGATAGGGCATTTGACCCCTTGTTTACGCATCAGACGGCAGAGTTCCCGACCGTCTGTGTCTGGAAGACCAACGTCTAAGACGACCAAATCGTAAATCGCCTCTTTCGCCTTTTCCATGGCCTCGGAACCGTTACCTGCTTCGAAAACATCGAAGTCTTCGGTCATTACAAGCTGTTCTGACAACGCCTCACGCAGGTCCTCATCATCATCAACAAGCAAAATCTTTTTCAACGTGGCCATGGATAGCCTCCCTCTTAAGTTATAACTAAGATGTGCACGCAGAGTGAATTGGACAACTCACGGCCCCGTTATTCACGGGCTCGTGTCGTCTAAAGCCCTTATGTTTCAAATTTGGGTCATTCGCTTTAATGAAGTCTCTGAAATTGTAACAATTCGGCCCATCTATGTCATTTTCGCCAAATCGAAGTGAACTTCTGAACCGCGCCAGAGCTGACCTGCGGGCCGGTGTCCCCATTATTTTGGGATCCAGCTTGGTATTTTCCGCAGAAACGCTGACGCCAGATCGCCTGACGTCTCTACAAATTTCCCACTCGGATGTTTTTCTGGCGATCACACGCTGGCGCGCAAAAACCCTAAAAGCACGTGTCTATGATGACAGTCTGGCCCGCATCCGGATGCCAACAGATGCACCAATTGACTGGGTACACGCGCTTGCCGACCCCGCTGACGACCTTGACCGGCCGATGAAAGGCCCGCTGGAAAGCCTGCGCGGCGGAAATGTCGACGATGTGGCAATTGCTCTACAAATCCTGAAAGATGCGAGGTTACTTCCAGCCGCTGTAATGGCCACGATTGTAGAGCCACAATCCTTTGCCCAACAACATAGCCTGACGTTTCTCGACACATCTGCGGGTCTTGACGGCGCCCTTCTGACCCCGACCGACCTCGAGGCTATCGTAAGTGCTCGGCTTCCACTCTCAGTGAGTGAGCAAGGCCGCCTGCATGTGTTTCGACCCGAGGATGGAGGCGAAGAACACTATGCTGTTGAAATCGGTCAACCAAGCCGCCAGCAACCCGTCCTGACTCGGTTGCATTCCGCCTGCTTCACCGGAGATTTGTTGGGGTCGCTCAAGTGCGATTGTGGGCCTCAGTTGCGCGGCGCACTTGCGCAAATGGGTGCTGAGGCCTCCGGTATTTTGCTCTATCTCAATCAGGAGGGACGCGGGATCGGTCTGGCTAACAAGATGCGCGCATACTCATTGCAGGATCAGGGTTTTGATACGGTCGAGGCAAATCACAGATTGGGCTTCGAGGATGACGAGCGCGATTTCAGAATTGGGTCTGAAATTCTCAAACGCTTGGGCTTCCGGTCGGTGCGCCTCATGACAAACAATCCGAATAAGATCGAAATCATGCGATCTCACGGAATCGAGGTGGAGGAGCGCGTCCCGCTGCGCGTCGGAAAAACTGAGCACAATGCCGACTATCTCAGGATTAAGGCGACGAAATCCGGGCATCTTCTATGACGCCAAATGACTTGGTGGTTCTTCGCGCCAGTATACGCTTCCGGGGTCGTCAGTTTCCCTGCAGCATTGGCCGAGCTGGGCGAACAACCAACAAGCGAGAGGGCGACGGCGCGACGCCAGTGGGAATACACTCATTCGTTGGCATGCTTTATCGGCCTGACCGCATGGCTAGGCCGACGGACTGGGCGATTCCCATAGGTCCGGGCGATCTCTGGTCCGATGACCCGACTGATCAAGATTATAACCTTATGGTCCGGACGCCTTATGAAGGCCGGCACGAGAAGCTTTGGCGCGCTGATCCACTCTACGATCTCGTTCTGCTCACCAATTGGAACTGGCCATATGCAACTCGTGGCAAGGGATCAGCAATTTTTGTTCACAGGTGGCGCAAACCCGGACATCCGACAGAAGGTTGCGTAGCGTTGGCGCCTGAACATCTTCTCTGGATTGCACAGCGTTTGAGCTATCAAACCCGTTTGATTGTTCAGCCCTGAGGCACCCTGTCCCCGAATATGGCGGAACCCACTCTTATCTGCGTGGCGCCATTGGAAATGGCAGTTTCGAAATCGCCGCTCATACCCATGGACAGTTCAGGCAGCCCAAATTTTTTGGCCAAACCTTCGAGCAGAACAAAGTGCTGTTCCGGATCTTCATCGATCGGTGGAAGGCACATCAACCCGATGACGGGCAGCTTCAATTGTTTGCACAGCTCTACAAAGGCTTCTACATCTTCCGGCATCACGCCTGCTTTCTGAGGCTCTTTGCCGGTATTCACCTGCACAAAAAGATCCGGACAGGAACCGAGCTCATCTCGTATCACCGCGATACGTTTCGCAAGTTTCTCCCGATCGAGCGTATGAATTACGTCAAACAGCTCCATCGCCTGTCGCGCTTTGTTTGTTTGTAGCGGACCAAGGAGGTGTAGCTCGACACTATCAAATCTTTGCTTGAAGCCAGGCCACTTACCAGCCGCCTCCTGCACACGGTTTTCACCAAAAACCCGATGACCTTGCTCAAGCACAGCTTCAACCCGTTCGTTTGGCTGCACCTTGGACACCGCAATCAGCTTAACCGAGCTCGCTTTCCGATTAGCCTGACTGCACGAACTTGCAATGCGTGCATTGATCTCCGCAAGAGACATGATGGACCTCATACCTTTTGCTAAATAGGTGCATCACAGTTTGCGCAAAAAGAAAAGAGCGGGAAAAACCCGCTCTTTCTTAATCTTATATGCCCGACTTCTTAGAAGCTTAGGCCAAGCCCCAATGAGGCACGTTTAAAGTCAAATGCAGAGCCATCGACATCGTCTCGGCTGTAACCGGCGTGAACGACAGCGCCTCCGCCAAGGTCGTACGCTGCAGCCAGACCAACACCAGCACTTTTTGTGCCGTCGTTGTTCTCAACTTCACCGTAGTTGGCGTGGATCGAGAATGCACCGGTCGTGTAGCCAATGCCCACGCCTGTATTGCTGTCAGGCCCTGCTGGTGCCGCGGAATCCCAGTCTGCATATACGATGCCGAGCGACAGACCATTGTCCAGGTTTGCAGCGATCGATGCACCTGTTGCAGATGTATCATCAGCAACACCTACGCTGTCTGCAGCTTCCTGGTGACCAATACCGAAGTTGATCGTACCACCGGAAATGTCCAGAGCGTAACGAAGACCGATTGCGTAGCCGATGCTTGTTTCAGCGGTGTCGGAACCATTGTCGTCCTCAAGTGAGATCGCAACGCCGAACGCACCTGAAGTATAGTCCCAACGCAGGATCTGACCGTCAGCAGCACCGTCAAGGTAGGA
>CANNGL010000003.1 GCA_947504205.1 uncultured Litoreibacter sp.
ACGCGCCGAAAGTCAGGCCATTGTCTGTTTCACCAGTCATGGTGAATGTGACGTCGATATCGGTAAAGAATTGTGCGTTGCCATCAACGCCATCATTTCCGAAGATACCCATTTCGGCACGGCCGGTCAGGGCTACATCAGCAACTGCGGCACCTGTGAAGGCAACCAGAGCTGTAGATGTGAGAAGAACTTTTTTCATCGTTTTCCCTCAAAGTTTCTTGTTTGGTGCACCTCAATTCAGGGAATCCGAACTGAGTCCACAAACCTAATCAGCCTTTCGCGGCGGGAATTCAAGAAAACTGAGGTATGGAATCTCATAGCTGCGGGAAATGGTGCAGCATTGCCACACCGAATATTTTGGTCCGTTTACCACCCGTCTCTATAGCCAGTTAATACGACTTGTCGGAATACAGCCTCTTCGATATGAAAAGAACAAAGCGGAGCAGTCGATTTTCCGCAATAAGCACAGGGGCGGGGACATGATGTCGACTTCCACAATTTCAAAATTTGTGATCTTTGCTGTGGTCGCATTGAGCTTGTCGGCCTGTGGCGGCCGTGGAAGCGGAATTTTCGGCGGCGGCGGTTCAGGGATTGGCGGCAATAACGAACGCCGCGAAAACACGCCAGAAGGATTTGCTCGCGACTATGATAGCGCAGCAGACGTCGCAGCGGCGGAGCGTGGTGACACCATCTGGGATCTGTTCCGTAACAACGACGACCCGAATGTCACGCTTGAGGTCAATAAATACCTTTGGAATGCATCGCTGGACGTCTTGAATTTCATGCCAATCCAGGCGGCGGACCCCTTCACGGGTACAATATCGCTTGGCTACGGTCGCCCTCAAGGCGGTGGCGCGGCCTACCGCGCGACTGTTTACATCACAGATCCTGCCCTTGATGCACGCTCATTGCGCGTTTCCCTACAGGGCGCCGGAGGTCGTGCCGTTGGCATCGAAACCCAGCGGGCCGTGGAAGACGCAATCCTGAGCCGCGCCCGCCAACTCCGCATTCGCGACACCAAGCTCTAGACCCCGGCGCAAAGCCAACTTATGACCAACGCCGGGCCGACTTGCCCGGCGTCTTTCGTTTGAGGAAACTATATGTCTCGCTACATCGCAGCCGACGTTGAACCGAAATGGCAAAAAGCCTGGGATAAGGCTGAATGTTTTCTCGCAACGCGAGACGAAGCCAAGGACAAATATTATGTCCTGGAGATGTTCCCCTATCCATCGGGCCGCATCCACATTGGGCACGTGCGTAATTACACCATGGGTGATGTAATCGCGCGCTACAAATCATCTTGCGGTTTCAGTGTCTTGCATCCGATGGGCTGGGATGCGTTCGGGATGCCCGCAGAAAATGCAGCTATGAAAGAAGGCGGCCACCCGAAGGAGTGGACCTACAGCAACATCGCAACAATGCGCGAGCAAATGAAACCATTGGGGCTGTCAATTGATTGGACCCGCGAGTTTGCGACCTGCGATCCAGAATATTACGGCCAGCAGCAGGCTTTGTTCCTGGATATGCTGGAAGCAGATCTGGTCTACCGTAAAAATGCCACCGTCAATTGGGATCCGGTCGATATGACCGTGTTGGCCAATGAGCAGGTCATTGATGGCAAAGGTTGGCGGTCCGACGCACCTGTCGAGCGGCGCGAATTAACCCAATGGTTCTTCAAGATTTCAGATATGGCTGACGATCTGCTGACTGCATTGGATGGTCTGGACAACTGGCCAGAGAAAGTTCGCATCATGCAGGCCAACTGGATCGGCAAGTCCCGCGGGCTTCAAATTGCTTTCGATTTGACCGAGCCTTTTGCAGATCAAAATAGCGTCGAAGTCTATACAACACGCCCCGATACACTAATGGGCGCTTCATTTGTCGGTATCTCGCCAGATCACCCGCTATCCAAGGCTCTGGAGGCCGAAAATCCAGATCTCGCTGAATTCAATGCCAACATTCGCAAGTCCGGCACGTCTGAGGAAGCTCTCGAAAAAGCCGAGAAGCTCGGTTTCGATACCGGTTTGAAAGCCCGTCACCCGCTGAACCCGGATTGGGAGCTTCCAGTATGGGTCGCAAACTTTATCCTGATGGATTATGGGACCGGGGCAATTTTTGCTTGCCCTGCTCATGATCAACGTGACCTGGATTTCTGTCGTAAGTATGACCTTCCGGTCATCGATACGTTCGTAGCGCTGGAAGAGCCCGCGCCTGTCACCGACGAAGCTTTTGTGCCGCCCAAGACCGACAAGGTGAAATGGATTGATCACTTTGCTGATCTGGACGTGGCGACCGGTCAGGAAGCAATCGATGCGACGATTGATTACGCTGAGAAACACCAATGGGGTTCCGGCAAAACACAGTTTCGCCTGCGCGATTGGGGCCTGTCACGGCAACGCTATTGGGGCTGTCCTATTCCAGTGGTGCATTGCGACGCTTGTGGAATCGTGCCCGAGAAGAAAGAAAACCTGCCGGTAGAGCTTCCGGATGATGTCAGCTTTGACATTCCGGGCAATCCTTTGGATCGACACCCAACGTGGCGCGATACACCCTGCCCGTCTTGTGGCGCGCCAGCAAAGCGCGAAACCGATACGATGGACACTTTTGTCGACTCGTCTTGGTATTTCGCGCGTTTCACGTCACCGCGTGCGTCAACGCCCACAGATATGGCTGACGCGAGCTATTGGATGAATGTCGATCAGTATATCGGCGGTATTGAACACGCCATACTGCACTTGCTGTACTCGCGCTTCTTCGCGCGGGCGATGCACATAACCGGGCATTTGCCAAAATCAGCGGAAGAACCATTTGACGCACTTTTCACCCAAGGGATGGTCACACATGCCATCTATCAAACCAAGCGCGCGCAAGATGGGCGGCCGGTTTATCACTACCCTGAGGAAATCGAGCTGCGGGACGGCAAGGCGATGCTCAAGGAAGACGGGCGTGAAGTCGAAGTTATTCCATCGGCCAAGATGTCGAAGTCCAAAAATAACGTCGTCGATCCAGTCGCAATTATTGAGCAATACGGCGCGGATACGGCGCGTTGGTTTGTTTTGAGCGACTCGCCTCCAGAACGTGATGTGGAGTGGACCGCTGCGGGAGCGGAAGCCGCCTTCAAACATTTGTCGCGCGTTTGGACACTGTCTGACCGGATCACTCGGTTGGACAAATCAACATCCGGTACCGGCGACGAAGATCTTTTGCGCGCTATGCATAAAGCTATTTTCGAGGTGACGCAGGGCATCGAAAGTTTTGGCTTCAACGCCGCCATCGCCAAGCTCTATGCATTCACGAATAGCATCCTGAAATCTGACGCCAGCCCGTCAGTGCAGCGCAGGGCAGTCATGACGCTTGCTCAGTTGATGTCCCCGATGACACCACATCTGTCCGAAGAAATCTGGTCGATGCAGGGTGGAGATGGTTTGATCGCGCAAGCTGATTGGCCCATCACAGATGAAGCCTTTTTGGTTGAAGACACTGTGACACTGCCGATCCAGATAAACGGCAAACGCCGGTCAGAGATCAAAGTGGCGAAAGATATGCCCAAGGAAGAGGTTGAAAAGCTGGCGCTTGAGGATGATGCTGTCGTCAGGGCGCTCGATGGACGCGCGCCCAAGAAGCTCATTGTCGTTCCGGGGCGTATTATCAATGTCGTCATTTAGCCGTCGTTCATTCTGCCTGTCCGCCGTCGCCTTGGCGGGCTGCGGCTTTGAGCCAGTTTACGGAACAAATGGAAGCGCCGCGGGCTTACGCGGTTCTATTTTGGCAGACGAGCCAACAGACCGTCGTTCGTTTAACTTTGTAGAGCATTTCGAGAAGCGTATGGGCCGGGCCAGCATGCCAAAATATACGCTGGCTTACACACTGAACGTCAGCCAGACTGGATTGGCAATCTCAGGGTCCAACGACATCACGCGCTATAATGTCATCGGGAACGCAGCCTTTGAACTTAAGGATGCCGCGACGGGCCAAGTTATCTTGAAAGACAAAGTAAACAGCTTCACCTCGTACTCCGCGTCAGACCAACCCGTTTCTACTCTGAGCGCTGAAGAAGATGCGGAGAAGCGACTCATGGTGGTTTTGGGCGACAAGATCGTGACCAAGCTGCTTGCCAATTCCAGTCTAATTTAGCCGTGAAACTTAACGCTCGAGATGCCCGAGGTTACTTCGCCAAGCCAGACCCCAACAGAGCGGGGCTACTGATTTACGGACCAGATACCATGCGCATCGCAATGCGCAGACAAGATGTCATCGCCGCACTGGTCGGACCGAAAGGCGAAGAGGAGATGCGACTTACGCGGATCAGCTCCGCAGAGCTTCGCAAGGATCCTGCTCTGTTGAACGATGCCCTGAAAGCTCAAGGTTTTTTTCCCGGTCGGCGTGTGGCTTTTGTCGAAGATGCGACCGACACAGTGGCAAAGACAATCGGTGCAGCACTGGATGAATGGCAGGACGGCGATGCAAACCTTATTGTTACTGCTGGCCAACTGACGCCCCGATCGGCGTTGCGTAAGCTTTTCGAGCAACACAACAACTCGTATGCGGCCGCAGTTTATGCCGACCCTCCCGGTCGCGAGGAAATAGAAAACAGCTTGGCGAGCGCCGGGATTAAAAATATTGGCAGCGATGCGATGTCGGAGCTTTTGGAGCTCGGGCGCATTTTGGAGCCAGGTGATTTCCGCCAAACCATTGAGAAACTCGCACTTTACAAACTCAATGATGATGACCCAGTCACGCCAGAGGATGTGATCATCTGCGCACCTATTTCTGTCGAGGCTGCGCTGGATGATGCGTTGGATATCGTGGCGGAGGGACGCTTTCCCGAGATTGGCCCAATTTTATCACGTCTCGAGTCTCAGGGGGTGGCCCCCGTCCGGCTTTGCATTGGAGCTACTCTTCACTTTCGCAGACTATACACAGCAGCATGCGATCCTCGTGGACCTGAGGCGGGCATCTATGGGGTCCCTTTCACAAGAAAGGATCGTCTGGCACGACAGGCCAAGACCTGGGGCGCTGCGCGCCTTGAAACGGCATTGCAAATTCTTACCGATACAGATTTGCAGCTTCGATCCTCAAAACCCACTCCAGATATGGCATTGGTCGAACGTGCAATGATCCGTTTGGCCATGATGAACAGGAGATAGTCTGTGTACGAAGTCTTTGGTGTTGTCCCAAGCCGTGCTTTTCGGGTCCTCTGGATGCTGGAAGAGCTGAAACAGCCCTACAAGCTGACCCCGACGGCACCGCGGTCAAATGAGATACTTGCATTAAATCCCTTGGGCAAAATTCCCGCAATGAAAGACGGCGATACTGTCTTAACCGATTCAACGGCGATCATGACCTATCTCGCCGACAAACATGGTGGTTGCACCTTTCCAGCAGGCTCACTGGAACGGGCCAAGCAAGATGCTCTGACAGTCGAGATATTAGACGAATTCGATGCGACGCTCTGGTCGGCCGCAAAACACAGCTTTGCTCTGCCCAAAGACAAACGTGTTCCCGCCATCAAGGACGCATTGAAATGGGAATTTGCACAAGCTGAAGCACGCGTCGGGCAGCGACTTAATGAGGGCCCATTCCTGATGGGTCACAAAATCACGATTCCGGATCTGTTGCTAACACATTGCCTTGGTTGGGCAATCACGGCGAAATTTGGTGTTTCCGATCCAACGCTGTCGGCTTATTTGGACAGAAACAAAGCGCGGGACGCTTATCAACGCGCCAGAGCGGCGTAAGACCCCAGAGGCGCTTCAACCCGAAACCAAACGCTAGGTATGGGACGCCTTGACCCAATCAGCAGCAGCTTGTCCAGCCCACGACCCGGTAGCAAGACAGGCAGTGATCAAATAGCCGCCTGTTGGGGCATCCCAGTTCAGCATTTCCCCCGCAACGAAGGTTCCAGCGCGTGTACGCAACATCAACTTTTCATCTACCGAAGATTGTCGGACACCACCCGCTGTCGAAATAGCACCATCTAGTGGACCCAGCGCAGTGCCAGTTATTGGCAGAGCCTTAAGGGTTTCTGCCAAAGCTTCTGGCTGGGTTGGCAATGGCCTAGCGAATTCCTGAAGGAGCGCCTGTTTGACCTTTGGCACGCGCAACGACTTCCTCAACTTGTTTGCCATGCTATCGCTCGGTTTCGCACCTTTCAGCCGTGATATAATGTCTTCGCGGTTCATATCCGGCAGAAGATCAACTTCGAGTTCCGCTTCTCCTCGCAGGCCGGGCGAGACAGAGTAGACCCCGCCACCCTCCAAACCCGTCTTCGTGATCACGACTTCACCGCGCGACATGAATTGACCAGCCCGCAGCGAAATAGATTTCACCGCCGTGCCCCAAAAGGGCGCCATGTATCTCGACCACGGCACTTCTATCGCCACGTTCGATGGCTCAAAGGGAGCGACGTCAACACCATCCGAAGCCAGAATACTTGCCCACTTGCCATCAGAGCCAAGCCTCGCCCAGCTTCCACCACCAAGCGCTAGAATCGTTGCGGACGCTTCGACCTCACGATCGCCTTCTGGTGTATCGAAAGACAACTTGTCTCCGTTCCATCCGGTCCAGCGCCATCCAAGCTCAGTTTTGACACCCAGTGCATCAAGCCGCCTCAGCCACACTCGCAACAAGGGTGAAGCTTTCATTGAGACAGGAAAAACACGACCTGAGGAACCGGTGAACAACTCTTGCTCCAACTCCACCGCGAAGACTTTGACTTGTTCTGGTCCGAATTCACTCAGAATCGGTCTCAGCCAAGATGCGCCTTCAAAATAGCGATCTAGAAAAACGTCACGGGGTTCATCCATCGTTAGGTTTAGCCCCGACTTGCCCGCCATCAAAAATTTGCGTGCCAATGACGGCTTGTGGTCGACAATAATTACGGGAAGGCCTACTGAGGCCACTCTCACAGCAGCCATCAAACCTGCCGGTCCACCACCAATCACCCAGACAGGTGTCACGCTTCGGTATCTTCGGACAGGTTGCGCAGTTCCACCACACGACGTGGGTATGGAATTTCAATGTCGTGTGCTTTCAGAGCATTCCAGATGACGAACAAGACATCAGATGTGTACTTATTTTTTCCATCATCAATGCCATTCACCCAGAACTCGACAGCGAAATCTATACCACTGTCGCCAAACCCTCGCAGCTCACAATCAGCAGGGAAAGGATCTGTCAAAACTTCAGGATGTTTCTGTACCGCTGCTTCAACAATTGCGGGAACAGCATTGATGTCAGTGTCATACGAGACAGAGAATTCAGCTTCGTAACGGTTTGCCGAGCCTTGGTCGGAATAGTTCGTGACCCGAGTAACGATAAAATCCTCGTTCGGCACCACGATCCAGCGGCCATCAAAGGTTTCAAGGATAATCGCCCGCGCAGTCATCTTCACAATCGTTCCTGCCTCGCCGCCATCAAGCTCGACAAAATCTCCGACTGTTGCCTGACCTTCGAGCAATAGGATAACGCCTGAGATAAAGTTAGAGGCGATCTTTTGAAGACCAAATCCCAAACCAACACCAATAGCACCTCCTAAGACTGCTAGGGTCGACAGGTTGATGCCCATGATGTTCATCAGAACCAAAAACGCCGTTCCGAAGATGAATATTTCAGCGGTTTTGACGGCCAATTGACGTGTGGCCGGTCTGAGTTCCTCTTGCTGATTGAGGTAGTTCGCACTCTGGTCATTAGACCAACGGCCCAGCCAGAATAGGATGCTGCCTGCGATTACGCCTCGGACAAGCGCCATTAAAGAAAATGATATATTGCCGAGAGAAACTCTGAAGTCTGTCAAAAACACTGAAACATCATCGAGGATGCCCAGCGCATAGAGCGCGGCAACGGGGATCAGAACATATTTTCCGAGTAATTTCAGGAACGGATCCTGAATGATCCGATGCACGAGCAATCGAGCGGCGAGGAACAAGAAGATCCGTTTACCAAACGCGATGACTTCCCCAGAATCGAAGATGGAGCGTACGACGCCCTCGCCAATGGCGGTGAAACCATAGGCCAACACGGGCAATAGCAAGGGGAGCAAAGACAGCACAAAACGCCGAGCCGTCGCGATTGTGCTGCGCGCGCCCTCTTCAGGCTCAAGTATTCGGCGAAGTGTTTTGCTCAACCGTTTGCTAACGATCAGTGCGAGCAGATACGCAGCAACCAGAAGCGCGAACTGCACCCAAGCGGCTGGACTCAATAACCATCCAAGCGCCAGTTCCTTGGCCTGAAGGCTATACCCTAAGACAGTCTCGATTAGAGCATTTTGATCCATCCGATCCCTCCTGCCTGCCGGCGTCCCTGCCCTATGCTTAGGGCAGCTTCAGTCACAGCAAAAGCCCCGAAACGAGCGCTGGTTGCTCTCAGTCCGAATTGGTGGTTTCAGAGTACCGAGAACCGTAATAACCCTGCCTAAAATGAGACATGGTCCAGAAACACAAGAAAGATCATTTCAGATCATTCCTTTGATTGAGGCAACGTGGGATGGCCCGGCGCCCAGAGTATCTTCGGCCAATTCCATCACGCGGCTTAGCAGGTCGTCCATCTCAACGACCTCATCGACCAATCCCCATTGCAGCGCCTGTGCCGCCTCAACTTTCTGTCCTGCCATCAAGATCAGTTTTGTCCGTGAAGGCCCAACCAAATTGCTCAATCGTCTGGGATCGCTTGGTTGAGGTAAAAAACCCAATTTCATCACCGGATAGAAAAACTTCGAATGAGGGCGGGCAACCCTGATATCGCAGGCGAGAACCATACCAAACGCCCCACCCGCAACGGTCCCGTTGAGCGCAGCTACGGAAAGACCTCGAAACGAGGCTATCGCGGATGAAAGACGTTCCCAAACGGGGCTGGTCGCCAAACCTTTTTTTGCTGCCTCAAGATCGGCGCCTGCGCTAAAAACACGCCCGGTACCCGTTATGACCAACACGGTTTCGGTCGCTCCTTCCACATGCTCGGCGAGTGTTTCAAGCATCTGCTCGGTCAGCGCGTTGGCCTTATCTGGACGGTCCAGCGTTAATACGAGAACGCCCGCTTGAATATCTTTTCTAATCATCCCCTTGTGTCGCCCGCTGATCCAGAAAGCTCAACCCCTTGGCCTTGCGCACACCGCAAGCTCGGACTACCTGATGACGATCTCAGCGCAGGAGCCATCATGTCCATAACTCTTTCAGACTTGACCGAGGCTTTGTTACGGGCAGCCCGCAAAGCGGATGCCGATCAAGCGGACGCTCTCGCTGTCAGAGGCAGTTCCTTGTCTGTGGACGTTCTGAATGGGAAGCTGGAGCATGCCGAGCGATCAGACAACATTGAGGTTGGTCTTCGTATTCTTGTGGGCAAACGACAGGCCTGTGTCTCTTCCTCGTTAATCGATCCTGAAGCATTGCAAGATGTGGCAGAGCGTGCTGTCGCAATGGCTAAAGAGGCACCCGAGGACGAATATCTTGGGTTGGCGGACGCCAATCAGCTTGCAACAGAATTTCCGGATTTGGATCTTTGCGATCCGGGTGAGGCACCCAGCCCTGAGGAATTGCAGGCTATTGCTATTCGGGCCGAAGCGGCAGCGCTGGATGTGAGCGGTGTGTCCACGGTGCAATCATCGAGCGCCGGTTTCGGACAAAGTCAGGTGTATTTGTCTGCAACCAATGGGTTCTCGGCGGGATATAGCAGATCAGACCACGGGTTATCTTGTGTCGCCATAACGCGTGAGGCGGGCCAGATGGAACGGGACTATTACGGTGAGAGCAGGGTTTATCGCAACGATCTTCCCACACCCGAAACGGTGGGAACACTGGCCGGGCAAAGAACCGTCGAACGTGCCGGAGCGCGCAAGCCCAAAACCGGTTATTTTCCCGTGCTCTATGATGAAAGAGTGGCATCTACGCTTATCGGGCACCTGCTGGCCGCGTCCAATGGCGCGATGGTGGCCCGGGGATCATCTTGGCTGATGGACGCCTTAGGAGAAAACGTCTTGCCGGAGAGCCTTTCTCTGGACGAAAACCCCCTGAGACAACGCACTGCGGGGTCGCGGCCCTTTGATGCTGAAGGGTTGCCATGTGCCCACAGAAGCATCGTTGAGAACGGTGTGCTGAAAGGCTGGACGCTGGATTTGTCCAACGCGCGCAAACTCGACATGAAAAGCACAGCAAGCGCTGCGCGTGGCACCTCGTCCCCACCGAGCCCTTCGGTGACAAATATTAACCTCACGCAGGGCGATCTCAGTCGCGATGAGTTGATAAGCCAGATGGGGACCGGGCTGCTTGTGACATCTATGATAGGTTCGACAATCAACCCAAATACGGGGGATTATTCGCGTGGCGCTTCTGGGTTCTGGGTCGAGAATGGCGAACTACAATATCCCGTGAATGAATGCACAATCGCCGGCAACCTACGAGAAATGCTGGGCTCTATTATTCCGGCCAATGATGCACGCCCCTACGTCTCACGTGTAGTGCCAAGCCTTCTGGTTGAAGGGATGACCCTTGCCGGATCATAAGGACCTTTCACTGCTGGTCGACGCTGCCCGCGAAAGCGGTGCGATCGCCCTACGTCATTTTGGGAATGGCCCCGATACCTGGGAGAAAACAGGCAATGCAGGACCGGTAACCGAAGCTGATATCGAAATTGATCGTATGCTTTCGGCTAGTCTGCAAACATCCAGGCCCTCTTACGGATGGCTCTCTGAGGAGTCAGAAGACACGTCCGACCGGCTCGAACGCGAGCGGGTTTTTATCATTGACCCGATTGACGGAACACGGGCGTTTATTGCTGGTGAAAAGCACTTCAGCCACTCCCTCGCGATTGCCGAGAATGGCGTCGTGGTTGCGGCCGCTGTATATCTGCCCGTCATGGATCTCATGTTCACCGCCTCTCATGACAGCCAAGCCATGCTGAACGGCGAGCGAATAAGAGTGAGCAGAACATCAAAGCTCGATGGTGCAACGGTACTCGCCGCCAAGTCGAACCTGCATGCCAACCACTGGCGCAATGGCGTACCGCCACTTGTCCGCAAGTTCCGGCCTTCACTTGCCTATCGGCTGTGTCTGGTCGCGGAGGGAGCGTATGACGCGATGCTTACATTACGAGAATGTTGGGAGTGGGATATTGCTGCGGGAGATTTGATCGTCAGGCAGGCAGGCGGAGCGGTTACCGATAAGGTCAATCAACCGTTGAGGTTCAACAACCGACTTCCCAAAACAAATGGCTGCTTGGCTGCTGGCCGAATAATTCATAAAGAAGTTCACTCGCATCTTGCGGAGATATGAATTGCGGTTTCCACCGCATGAAATGACCTTTAATCTCGCCTCAACGATCAACCCATCTGGGAGGGACATATGACACAGCGCCTGCATCTTGTTTTCGGAGGTGAGCTTGTCGATCCGACAAAGAATGCCTTCAAGAACGTCGAAGACATTCACATCGTCGGTATGTATCCGGATTACGCCTCCGCATATAATGCTTGGAAGTCAGAAGCGCAGCGCACTGTAGATAATGCGCATATGAGATACTTTATTGCCCATATTCATCGGCTGAGGGACGAAGAAACCGCTGCAAGCCCCACCGAAGAGCTTGGCACATAAGCGCGACGCCTCATGGCTTTTTCACCTGCGCTTGCGCTTTACCGTCTCGGGACACCGGGTCTTGTGTCTTATGCTAATCGCATTCTGGCAAAGCGTTTGGAGTCCGGTAAGGAGGATCCCAACCGGCTTAATGAACGCAGGGGTATTGCGTCACTCCCGCGACCGTCGGGGCGTCTGGTCTGGTTTCACGCAGCCAGCGTGGGTGAGTCGCTTTCGCTTCTCGACCTGATCGAGGAAATGAGTGACGAAGATCCTGATCTCGAATTTCTGATTACAACCGGTACGCGAACTTCGGCAGAGCTTTTGCAGAGCCGCATGCCGGGACAAAGCCGCCATCAGTTCATTCCTCTCGATACAATCCCCTTTGTGCGCAAGTTCCTTGATCATTGGTCACCCGATCTTGCGGTGTGGACTGAAAGCGAGATGTGGCCAGCACTGATCACACAGACCTCCGCCCGTAAGATACCTATGGTGCTGCTGAACGCGCGCATGTCCGACCAGAGCTTCAAAAGATGGAAGTGGCTTCCCGGAATGGCAAAGGATTTGCTCGGTCGATATTCCCATATCTTCGCCCAGGACAGCAGATCTGCAGAAAAACTGCGGCGTCTTGGAGCGAACAAGAAGCGACTTCGCGTCACCGGATCGCTAAAAGAAAATAACACCGCGCTCAGCCACGACGAGGATGAGAGAGCCAAGATCGCAGCGGCGATCGAGACGAGACCCCTTTGGCTTGCAGCATCAACCCATCCCGGCGAGGAAACTCTGGCTGCCGAAGCTCATCGAAACGCCCGGCGGACAGCCCACCGATTGCTTTTGATCCTAGCACCCCGTCATCCTGACCGAGGAGATGAAATTGTCAAAATGTTGCGCGACGACGGATGGCGTGTCGGACAACGGAGTGCTGGGGATCAACCAGACGGTGTTTGTGACATCTACGTCGCTGACACGCTTGGTGAAATGGGTTTGTGGTATCGGTTGGCCCCGTTCTGTTTTTTGGGCGGCTCACTCACCAAAATAGGCGGCCACAACCCTTTTGAACCCGCAGTTCTCGGGTCGGCGATCATTCATGGTCCACATATCGACAATGCAAAAGAGATTTATGACCGACTTGATGCTGCCGGTGGCGCAAAACTTGTGCAAGACGAAGACGAACTGGCAACCGAGATTAAACGTCTGATCGAACCGCATCAGGCTGCCCAGATGGCGCACGCTGCTTGGGAAGTTTCCTCTTCAGGAGCCGAAGCCAGTGAGAAAGCGAAAACACTGTTGTTTGAGCTACTCGACAATAAAGAACCGGCATGATGCGGGCGCCCGGCTTTTGGTATCAAGACCCCGGATTACGATCCTCTTTGTTGGCTCCCTTGGCCTCACTATATACAGCAGCGACCCAAAAGCGCCTGAAGAACGGTAATCGACACAAGATCGGTGTGCCCGTTATCTGTGTGGGCAATATCAATGCGGGTGGAACCGGCAAAACCCCAACCGTGATTGAATTGGTGACGCGTCTAACAGCGCTTGGCGCTGCCCCTCATGTGGTTTCGCGCGGTTACGGCGGCAGTTTGTCCGGCCCGACATTGGTGAGTACCAAAAACCATACATCGGATGAGACGGGTGACGAGCCGTTGCTGATTTCGCCCTTTGCCCCAGTATGGGTCGCCAAAGATCGTGCCGCGGGCGCGCGCGCGGCGGTGGCGGCAGGCGCTTCTGTGGTTGTCCTTGATGACGGCCATCAAAACCCAAGCCTCCATCATGATTTGTCAATTGTCGTGGTGGACGCGGCGCGCGGATTTGGGAACGGAAAGGTCATGCCGGCAGGCCCTCTTCGCGAGCCGGTGGCAATCGGCTTGAGTCGCGCAGACCTGTTGCTGAGCATCGGTACTTCGGTCGAGCAGGCGAATTTTCTCACACCATTGGCAGAACATCTGACCCACATAACTGGCGGATTGACTCCTGTCGAAACAGGAATGTCATGGACCGGGATGAAAGTCGTAGCTTTTGCTGGAATCGGACATCCTGAAAAATTCTTCAAAACGTTGCGCTCTTTGGGCGCTGATCTTGTTGGCACGCACAGTTTGGACGATCATCAACCCTTGGAGCGCGCATTGCTGCAACGCTTGGCACAAGAGGCGGCGACTAAGGGCGCACAACTTGTGACGACTGAAAAAGACGCCGTGCGTATCCCCAGCGATTTACGCGCGGGCATTTTCAGTCTGCCCGTGCGTTTGAAAATCAATGAACCTGAAATCTTGGATCATGCACTCGCCGCCACTGTCAGCTGAGTTCGCCGTCCAAAATTTCCTTGAGATCGCTATAGCTCATATTGGAGTGCAACTTGCCATTTATTACGAAAGATGGTGTTGAATTGACGCCATCTTCACCGGCATTCTTCTGAAAGAATGCGTTTAGGGCCTCGGCTTTTTCAGCATCTTGTAAGCAAGCATCGAGCGTCGCATCGTCCAGTCCAGCAACCTTGCCAATCCGCTTGAGGTTGGCTGCAATTGCTGCCGGTTCACCTTGAGTCCACTCGCTTTGGTTCTCGAAGATCAGATCAACAATCCCGAAGTAGCGGTCACCGCCCCCACAGCGAGCAACCATGCCTGCCCACAGACCATAACGATCGAAATAGACCTCCCGCATGACAAACTTAACCTTGCCGGTGTCGATATAGTCAGCTTTCAGTTGCTTGAAGGCATTCTCGTGGAAGGTGCGGCAGTGTGGGCAGGTGAAAGACAAATATTCCACAATAGTAACCGGCGCATTTTCTTCTCCAAGATAGAAGTCCTTTACGCCGCTTGTATCCACGTCCGCAGCAGCCGTCGTTTGCGCTATAGCCGTGGCACCAGGCTGGGTTCCATTCTGGGTCAAGAACCAAGCCCCACCTGCAATGGCCAATACCGCAGCGATAATGACGAATATTCGATTGTTCATAGACTTACCTTTTGGGTTTTGTTGTCTGGGACAACACGTTTTCACTTAGCTGCGCCAGGGCAGTCCTTAGATCGTTATTTTCAACGTCTTTGACCAGTTCTACAGACTCCGCTTCGATTGCCGGATCCGCGACGTACTTGGGCTTGGGCGGCGCATGTTCAAACGCCCGTTGCCCCTCATGAAAGCCAGTCGGAGCTGTTTGCGTGATCCGGATCCGGCTGATCGCCTGATATCCATAACACGCGTTGACGCGTTCCTGAATGGCCGGCAGCTGCGCTTGCAACATCGGCGCCTGCGCACCACTTGAGAGAATGGTAAGGGTCGCGCCGAAGCCGTCGCGAGCATAGCTGATCTTAACCGGATGCGCGACTTTTGCTGTGTCTGGGCCGACTATACTTTCCCACTGCGTCAGCAGCTTCATCACGGCGAACCCACGGGTCTCACCGGATTTTCGCACCTGACGTTCGATCAAGCCCGATACGGCATGAAAGCCACGCCCCGAGCGGCGCGGTCTATATCCGTTTCCAGATTTTCTGTTTTCCACCGTCGGCGCTTTGGTCATGGCTTGATATTCTAGAGGTTGCACCATTTGTTACCAGAGGATTCGCGGTAGACAGGGTGATAAAATTTGCGTGACCAAGCCAAAGCAAAGGACCTGCTGGAATGGTATGATGCCCACGCGAGGGTTTTGCCATGGCGAGTGTCAACAGCAGACCGTGCCGCCGGCTCGAAACCAGACCCCTATCGTGTCTGGCTGAGCGAGATCATGTTGCAGCAGACAACGGTCGCAGCTGTGAAAGACTACTTTCTGAAATTCACAAAGACTTGGCCGACCGTTGTAAATTTGGCTGCTGCAGATGATGCAGAGATCATGGCCGCTTGGGCCGGCTTGGGCTACTATGCCCGCGCTCGAAACCTGTTGAAATGCGCCCGCACGATTGTCGAGGATTACGACGGTAGATTTCCGAAAACACGCGCAGAACTGGAAAAACTTCCCGGCATCGGTCCCTATACTTCGGCAGCGATCTCCGCGATTGCATATGACCTGCCCGAAACCGTCGTGGACGGAAATGTCGAGCGGGTCATGTCACGCCTCTACGCAGTAGAAAAACCCCTGCCTACGTCGAAGCAGCATCTGACGGAGCTAGCCGAGACCCTGACGCCCGTGACCAGAGCTGGTGATTACGCCCAAGCCGTAATGGACCTCGGCGCGACGATTTGCTCCCCTAAGAACCCGGCTTGCGGAATCTGCCCATGGCGCGATCCATGCGAAGCCAGAAGCAGAGGCATAGCAGCGGAACTTCCGCGCAAAATGCCAAAAGCCGTCAAGCCGACCAGAAAGGGTTTTGCATATGTCGTGCGCCGAGACGATGGTGCGTGGCTTTTGGAAACACGCCCAGAAAATGGCCTGTTGGGGGGTATGTTGGGATGGCCCGGGTCGGAGTGGAGCGACGATCCTGTGGAGGTGCCACCCGTTGAAACAGAGTGGACCGAAAACACTGCTGAGGTTCGACACACCTTTACGCACTTTCATCTGAGATTAACGGTCTTTACAGCAAAGGTTAGCAAAGCCGGAAACCCTGAGTCAGGGCGCTTTATTTCGCATGAGGACTTCAAGCCCTCGCACCTCCCGACTGTGATGCGCAAGGTGTTTGACGTTGCGAAACATGACCTCGCCAGCGATTGAGCTGAGCCACGACCATCGTCTAAGCTGTCACCGAAATTCCAAGGCTCATAACATGTCGACCATAAGTACCAACGCCAGCAGTAGTATCAGCGCAGCGCTCCCATTCTGGGCATCGCTGGCTCTGATACCGATTGCTTTGGTTGGCATGACCCAAGGTGGCTGGTGGCTTGCTGCCATCCCACTTTTCAGTTGGGGACTTTTCATTACCCTGGATGCGTTCGTTGGTCTGAATACCGAAAATGCGGACCCGCAAACCGATGAAGCTGAGCTCTTTTGGTACAAGCTCATCACCGTGATCTGGTTTCCGATCCAATTCATTCTGATCTTTGCGACCATTGCCTATGCGACTTCGACCGCTCACTTGGATACGGGCGAAAAAATTGCGTTATTTTTTGGGATTGGCGTGATCTCTGGCACTGTCGGGATCAACTACAGCCACGAGCTGATGCACCAGAAAAACAAGCTTGAACGATGGATGGCTGACCTTCTTTTGGCAAGCGTACTGTATGGTCACTTTCGTTCAGAACATCTTTTGGTCCACCACCGCTATGTAGCGACACCAAAGGATCCGGTAACAGCCCGCTATAACGAGGGGTTTTATCGCTTTTTTCCACGCGTCCTGCGCAGCTGCTTGCGATCTGCTTGGACCGCCGAAGCCGCTATGCTTGGAAGAAAAAAACTGCCTTGGCACGATCTGTCCAACCCGTTCTGGCGCTACATCGCTTTGCAGAGTGGCATGTTAATCCTTTCGATTATTGTTGGCGGTTGGGAAGGTTTGGCACTTTTTGCGTTTCAGGCGTTCACGGCAATCTGGCAACTAGAACTTGTCAACTACATCGAGCATTATGGCCTGACCCGTAAACACTTGGGCAATGGAAAGTATGAGCATGTGCTGCCGCGGCATTCGTGGAATGCAGCCCAGCGCGCGTCGAACTGGCTGTTGATCAACCTTCAGAGACACTCTGATCATCATTACAAGCCGGACCGGCGGTTCCCGCTTCTGCAAAACTACACAGCAAGTGACGCGCCCCAGTTGCCTTACGGCTACCCCGTGATGACATTAGCGGCGATGGTGCCGCCATTGTTTAGACGCATCATGAATCCGCGTGTTCGGAAATGGCGCAAAATGTATTATCCAGAGATCAGTGATTGGTCTGCCTATAAGACAGCCACCAACCCCATGCCGCGCTAGACTTTCACAGCTTCCATCAACAACCGCGCAAACAAAAAAAATGCCCCGCCTCTTGGGTAAGGGCGGGGCAGTTGTGTGCTGCGGAGGTTGCCGCAGGCACAGGCGGTAACAGTAATCTGATTAGTTCATCTCAGCGCGTATTTGCTGGCGTAGCACATCGATGGGCACCATCTGTCCGTCGCGCTTAAAGGCCCAATAAGTCCAGCCATTGCAACTTGGTGCACCTTCCAATGCAGCTCCGACCTGATGGATCGATCCTTTGACGTCATCGCCGATCAACGTGCCGTCGGCGCGCACCTTGGCTTTGTAACGTCCATTGAGACTCCAGAGGTTCTCACCCGGATTAAGCAAACCTCGTTCAACCAAAACGCCAAATGCGACGCGGGGTTCGGCCCGCTTTGACTGTGTGACTTCCAACGAAGATCTGTCGAACTTACGCACATTGGCGATCCGCGCCTTCGCGACCTTGCGGTAACCGGCCTCGCGCTCAATCCCAACAAAATCACGACCAAGTTTCTTTGCGACCGCGCCAGTGGTCCCGGTACCAAAAAAAGGATCGAGCACAACGTCACCAGGATTGGTAGTTGCAACCAAAACGCGATGCAGAAGGCTCTCAGGCTTTTGCGTAGGATGCGCTTTTTCTCCGTTCTCGTCTTTGATCCGCTCATGGCCTGTGCAAAGTGGCAGGACCCAGTCCGAGCGCATCTGAATGCCTTCGTTCAGCGCCTTCAAAGCTTCGTAGTTAAACGTATATTTCGACGACTCAGATTTAGAGGCCCAGATCAGAGTTTCGTGGGCATTCGTAAACCGCTTCCCACGGAAATTTGGCATCGGGTTTGACTTGCGCCAGACCACGTCATTCAGCATCCAAAACCCTTGGTTTTGTAACTCTGTGCCCAGTCTGAATACGTTGTGATAGGAGCCGATAACCCAAATCGCGCCGTTCGGTTTTAAGATGCGCCGCGCAGCGGCTAACCAAGCTTTGGTAAACTCATCGTATTTACGGAAGCTTGCAAACTGATCCCAATCATTGTCGACGGCATCAACTTTGGAATTGTCGGGACGATGTAAATCACCCCGCAGCTGCAGGTTGTAAGGCGGATCAGCAAAGACCAGATCGACGCTTGCCTCGGGCAAGCTGTTCATGGCTTCGATGCAGTCGCCATCAAGAATGGTGTTTAGCGGAAGCGCGTCGCGCTCCACCTTCGTCATTTTTCCCATTTCTGCCCCAACTTGAGCGCTTGATGCGCTTCTCGGATGTGTTGGTTCAAAGATGAGTCAAAGCTGATTCGTCGTCAAACTGTTTAATTTCAGGAACTTACGAAAAAATTATCGACACAAGATGTTGTGGACTGGTTTGAACGAGCGCCGATGATATGGGGTAACCCCGTGTTGCTCCAATGCCGAAATGTGACTTTTCGTGGGATATCCCGCGTTTTTCTCCCAGCCATACTCTGGGTGCTGTTGCGCCAAAGTCGCCATGTGGCGATCGCGCGTCACCTTGGCCAGAATTGAGGCCGCCGCAATTGACTGTGATTTGGCATCGCCCTTCACGATTGCCGTTGCGGGATAGCCCAGATCAGCGGGTATCTTGTTTCCATCGATCAAGACATGTTGCGGACGCTTGCTGAGGCCTCGAACAGCGCGAACCATCGCCAGGTGAGAGGCATGATAGATGTTGATTGCATCAATTTCTGCCTCGTTTGCCTCTGCAATACAGTAGGTAGATGCCTCAATAATTAACTCATACAATCGCTCGCGGGCGCGGACATCAAGTTTCTTGGAGTCATTCAGGCCGTCTGGAATTCGGTCCGGATCCAGAATAACTGCTGCAGCCACGACCGGTCCCGCCAGAGGCCCCCGCCCAACCTCATCAACACCTGCAACTGACAGGCATCCCTCACGTTGCAGCGCTAGTTCGAATTGAAAATCTGGCCCTGCCACGTCTGCACCTCATGTCTGCCCATGACATAGCTCGCATCTTTTTGGTCAGACAAGGGCCTGTCGTCGCCAAAGCATTGGGGCGGCCCGACAGCCGCCCCAACTCAATCAGTTTACTCGTTAAGACTGCTCAAACGCTCCAACCATGCTTCCGCAGGCAACGCGGCGTGTAAAAGCGGCGCGGTCCGCTATTGCTTCTTGCCTCACGCAGGCACTTGCGAGGCGGCGCAACACGGGCGTGCTTCCGCATGCAGCCTGCGCCATAAACCTGCCGCCAACCTTTGTGGGTCCATTGATCGCGAAGGCATCTGTTTGGTGCAACGGCACGACGTTTTACGTGTTTGGGTGCGACATAGGTCTGGGCTTTGCGAGCAGCCTTGCGATCTTTTCTGTCATCTACGGCGGCTGCGATGATTCCCAGCAGAGCTAGCCCAGCCAAAACTTTGGCAACGTCTTCATCAGCGCGGGCCGGTGCCGCTGTAACGGAAATAGACGTGATGATCATCGTCAGCGCGAGAGCAGTGGCAGTCAGTGAGCGTTTCATATTGAACTCCTTCCAAGGTTGCAGATAACCCGCTCGGGTTTCGATGAATTCAATCTGGGTCCACATGCTCTTGTCGCTCAATGACAGCGCAGTGTTATTGGATATCAGCCGCAATGATATTGAATAACTTCAGGCCACACGCCATTCTCAGCACTATGAAACAACTCATAAAATACAGCTTTATCGCATTGTGCATGATGGCATTGCCGGCTACGGCGTCTTGCTTTGCTGACTACAAAGCAAAAAAGGATGATCCCTTGCAGCTACACTACGGTGTTGTCGAATTACCCAATGCGAGTTGTGGTTCGAAGCGGGCGGCACGGGCTGCGATAACCAACCGCTTGGCCGCGGAGGGGTGGACCTTGCTCAACGTCGTATCCGTTTTTGATGAAAGTCAGCTACAGCAAAGGAAGGCGAGTGCCGGAAAATACTTCCTCCGCTTCTAAGGGCCCAAATCCGGCTCAAGTCATTGTCGGCGGTGTAATCGCAATCGTGCTCATCTTGGGTATCGCCGCACTTGTGCTGTTTCTCAACTTGCCTGACGCCAATGCCTTTAACCTCAGGGTCGAACAACTCTTCATAGAGAACGATGCTCTGACAGAAGCGTCTGAGATCAGGCTCCTTGAAATTCTGGCGCAGTCTGGAACGGCCTTTTCCGACACGCTGTCGAGCTATCGCTTCATCATCTTCGTACTGATGGTTTTTGCGACCGCGCTGCTGGTCGCATCGCTGGTGTTTGTCGTCTTCCTTGTCACGCTCGCGAAGCGGCTGAGTCAGATCGAGAAATCAGGCATTCAAGTCAGCTCCCTTGTCGTGCATCGGGCGGATCGTATCGTGCAAATCAATGATATGGAATTCAAGCTGACCGAAGCCGCGCTTGAAACTTTGAGCGTGCTGGCTGAAGCGCGACTTGATGACGATATTCTATCGGGTATTGAAATCGAGGCCATGATATCTGGCAAATCTCAGGTCGATTGCGATGAAGCTTCGGGAGCGACCCGTATCAAACGCCTCAGAGACCACTTGGGCAATCAGATGATGAGCGAACTGCTCATCAAAAATATCGCCCGCAAAGGCTATGTTCTGGCCGTCGAGCCTGCCGCCATAAGAATGGAATAGTCAGGCCGACATTGCTTGGTTAAGGTCCCCGGCGGACGGGGAGGTCAGCCATCAATGAAGCCAGACATACCGCAACACGCGGCGCCAGCGGATGCAGAAACGCAGCGCGCGCATAAGCCCATCATATGTTACCCAATCGATCAGCTCGCTTCTCCGGATTGGAGCGCTATTCGAAAGTGTCGAGATCAGGCTTCGAAGACTGATGAGTTGCGGGTAGAGCCGCGCAGCGCCGGATGTATCCACGTCCCCGCAGGAACTTTCTTTCGCATTTCATCTGTTGAAGGCGCTCAGGTTGGTGATCTGAACCTGTGGAACGCAAATGATATTTCCGAACGATTTTACTCTGGCAAGACGCGGGCGCTGCATGGCACGCATCTTTCGACCGGGGATCGTATGTGGTCCAGCTTCCCGGCCTTTCGGCCAATGGCCACTATTATTGAGGACACACTGGATTGGTATGGCTTCGATGAGTTTGGTGGCTCGGTTCACGATGTAATAGGAACCCGGTGTGATCCCTATACAGGGCGCCTTCTAAGTGGCTCGGATTACCACTATTGTTGCCACTCCAACCTGACCGTTGCGCTGGCACAATATTTGGGTCTGCCCATTGAGGAGGCTGAACCGCATGTTCATGATGTCCTGAACGTATTCATGTGTACCGGCTTCACGCGAGACACCGGTCAGTATTTCATGAAAGCCAGTCCTGTTCGGCCCGGCGACTTTCTGGAATTTTTGGCTGAGATCGATCTGATTGTCGGACTGTCGGCATGTCCTGGTGGAGATTGCGGTGACGAACACACATCCGATAAAGCCACGTGCCACCCCCTTCTGATCGAGATTTACGATCCTGGCGAGGAAGTTCGATCATCGCATGTAGCCCCTCCCACCTCAAAGTATGATCGCAGCCACGGACAGAAAACCAAATGATCAAAGTCTTCAAAAATACTCCTAGGGCGCAAGGCGCGCTTGCTCCCGAAGCACCTTTTCCCAGTACCGATGCCGAAAGCGTTGCTAACTTGCTGTCACAATGCCCCGCGGCGCAGGAAACTCCTTTGGTTGTCGCAGATGATTTGGCGAACGCCTCAGGCGTGGCCGCCATTTGGGTCAAGGATGAACGCTCGCGTATGGGGCTTGGTAGCTTCAAAGCCCTAGGCGCTGCCTATGTCATCGCGCGCACGGCTGCGGATAGGTCGGCACAGGCCGGCTCGGATAGCCTGAAAGGCGAGACATTTATAACAGCATCTGCCGGAAATCACGGCCTTTCGGTTGCAGCAGGCGCGAGGCTCTTTGGCGCGCGGGCCGTTGTCTACATCGCGGAAACGGTGCCAGAGGTTTTTGCTGAGAAGCTCTCATCCAAAGGTGCGGATGTCAGACGCGAAGGCGCCGACTATGCCGCCAGTATGAGCGCTGCACAAAAGGCTGCGAACGATAACAATTGGACCTTGCTCTCGGACAGCTCATGGCCTGGCTACACGGACTTGCCTCACAGGTTGATGGAAGGGTACCTGCAAATGGCAGCGGAGGCCGCGCGCCAATGCCCCGACGTGCCCACTCATATTTTGCTCCAAGCGGGCGTGGGCGGTTTGGCGGGTGCAGTTGCTGCATATGCCCGTCAGGTTTGGGGTGAACAGCCAAAGATAATTGTAGTGGAGCCCAGCGCGGCACCCGCCCTGCAAGCAAGTGTTGCTGCCGGCGAAATGGTGACGGTGACCGGGCCAGATAGCGTGATGGGCAGGTTGGATTGTAAGGAGGCGTCGCTGATCGCGCTCAACGGGTTGGCCCGTGATGCAGATATGTTTGTAACCCTAACCGATCAGCAGGTGAACGACGTGCTGCCACAGCTCGCATCGGCTGAGCTTGCCACGACTGCCTCGGGCGGTGCGGGCATAGCAGTCTTGCTGACGGACGCCGCGAAGCAAGCTTGTGATATTGGACCTGATGCGCGCGCGCTGGTCATTCTTTCGGAGGAGCCCGAGTGACTTGCCGGCAGAACTTACGCCATCATTGCGAGGCCTATAATGCCATAACGAGGCTTGCATGACCTACCTGCCCTATCACCTTGACCCGGCGGGGTTGCCTGCGATGGGATTGATCGTGCTTCAGGTCGATGAAACCATCGAGCCGGAATTGAACCGCTATTTTGCAGCGCGACGGAACCCGCTTTATATCACCCGCATTCCGAGTGGCATGGAAGTCACAACGGATACATTGTCTGAAATGCAGTCGAGTTTACCTGCGGCCGCCGGATTACTCCCTGGCGGCGTTGAATATGCGGTTGTCGGCTACGGCTGCACTTCGGCCAGTTCCGTTATCGGATCTGAGCGGGTCGAGGCGTTGGTTCAGTCTGCTTGCCCTGCCGCTGTCGTGACCAATCCGCTCAGGGCCGCGATCGCGGCGTGCGAAAACCACGGCATCAACCGGCTCGCCCTGCTGTCACCCTATATTGACTCAGTCAATGCGCCACTGATCGCAGCTTTTGAGAAAGGCGGGATCGAATTTCCAGCGTTTGGAACATTCGGCGAAGCAGAGGAGGCGAAGGTCGCCAGAATTTCTCATGGCTCGGTGGTGGAAGCGGCGTATGCCTTGGGACAAGACAAAGCCGTCGATGGGGTATTTCTGAGTTGCACGAATCTCCGGACACTCGATGCAATTCCTGAACTAGAAGACCGACTGGGCAAGCCGGTGCTTTCAAGCAATCAGTGCTTGGCGTGGCACATGGGCAAAATAGTCGAAAATGCATGATAAAACGGCGTGTTTGGCCCCTTTCCGAACATTCGCAGCAAAAACTGTTTGCGAGTCAGGCTGTGGATACCTTTAATGGCTCGGAACAAGAAAAACGCCATCATAAAGAATGGCGTTAGAGATTAAATGGGGAGATCACGTGGTAAACACGTCAAACGAAGCTGCCTTCGTTGAATTTCAACGCGTACAGAAAAGCTATGACGGCGAAACACTAGTTGTCAAAGACCTGAATCTTTCCATGCCAAAGGGTGAGTTTCTGACGATGCTCGGACCATCCGGCTCTGGGAAAACCACTTGCCTGATGATGCTGGCTGGCTTTGAAACCGCGACCCACGGTGAGATCATCCTTGATGGGCAGCCGATCAATAACATTCCACCGCATAAACGCGGCATTGGCATGGTTTTTCAAAACTATGCTCTATTCCCACATATGACGGTGGCAGAAAATCTGGCATTTCCGTTAGAAGTGCGTGGCATCGATAAGTCAGATCGCGAGGCTAAAGTGCAGCGCGCTCTGGATATGGTCGAGCTTGGTGCATTTGGCGCTCGCCGCCCCGCGCAGCTATCCGGCGGTCAGCAACAGCGGGTCGCCCTGGCTCGCGCCTTGGTGTTTGAACCTGAATTGGTGTTGATGGACGAGCCACTTGGTGCGCTCGACAAACAGTTGCGTGAACAAATGCAGTTCGAGATCACCCGTCTCGCTCATGAGTTGGGCATCACCACCGTCTATGTCACACATGATCAGACCGAAGCTTTGACGATGTCAGACCGCGTGGCCGTATTTGAAGACGGTCGTATCCAGCAGCTTGCGCCACCTGATCAGCTCTATGAAGAACCTGAAAACAGCTTCGTCGCGCAGTTCATCGGGGAGAACAATACTCTCACAGGGAAGCTGAAATCGATCGATGGTGGAACCTGCATCGTCACACTAGATAGTGGCGAAGAAATTGATGCCAAACCCGTCAATGTGGAAAGACCTGGCGAACGGACACGCATTTCAATTCGTCCGGAACGTGTCGAATTTGACATGAAGCGCCTGAAGAAAGGATCGCACACGCTAAAAGCTGAGGTCAAAGAGTTCATCTATATGGGTGATATCTTCCGGACACGACTGAGTGTTGCCGGGAATGACAACTTCATCGTCAAAACGCGGAATGCCCCCAATCAGGTCCGACTGACACCCGGCACGCAGATAGAGATTGGCTGGCAACCCGAAGATTGCCGCGCGCTCGACGCGTAACAGAATTTTCGTCGCCGCCCTTGCGTGCGACGATCAACGTGAGGTGCCTGCGTCCGGTCCGTGACGCTGCCCCATGAGACAGAAAACGGATCAAAAACTGGGAGACTATAAATGAAACTTAAGACAGCACTTTTGGCGACTGCTCTTGGCGGCGTCGCTTTTGGCGCGACGGCTGCGGAAGTTACCGTCATGTCCTGGGGTGGAGCTTACACCAAAAGCCAGGTTGAAGCCTACCACAAGCCTTTTACCGCTGAGACCGGCATCGCCGTAAACTCCGTCGATAGCGATAACCCGGCGACACCTATTAAAGCGCAGGTTGAAGCCGGCAACGTCACCGTTGACGTAGCGGACGTTGAATTCTCTGACGCTGTGCGTCTTTGCGATGAAGGCCTGCTCGAAGAGATCGATCAAAGCATGCTTCCTGCCGCACCTGATGGTACACCTGCGTCTGAGGACTTCATCGAAGGTGCTTTGCAAGACTGTGCGGTGGCCAACATCGTTTGGTCCACTGTTTTTGCTTATAACAAAGACAACAACCCAACCGCACCTGACAGCATCGACGATTTCTTCAACACCGCCGATTTCCCGGGCAAGCGTGGTTTGCGCAAGTCTGCGAAAGCGACATTGGAAATGGCTCTGATGGGCGACGGCGTTCCTGCCGACGAAGTCTATGACCTGCTCGAAACGGATGAAGGTGTGGATCGCGCGTTCGCCAAGCTCGATACCATCAAAGACGACATCGTCTGGTGGGAAGCTGGTGCGCAACCTCCACAGCTTCTGGCAGACGGCGAAGTGGTGATGTCGACCGCATATAACGGTCGTATCTTCAACGCTGCGATTGCTGAGAACCAGCCTTTGGAAGTTGTCTGGGATGGCCAAATCCTCGACTTCGACCTGTTTGTTGTTCCAAAAGGTGCGCCAAACAAAGAAGCCGCTATGCAGTTCATCAGCTTCTCCACTGACACCCAGCGTCTTGCTGATCAGGCCAGCTGGATTTCTTACGGCCCAGCGCGGAAATCTTCCGGCGCCATGGTCGGTAAGTACTCCGACGGCAAAACTGATATGGCACCACATATGCCAACAGCCGAAGCCAACTTGTCCAACGCACTGGTCAACAACTTCGAGTTCTGGGTTGATCGGGACGCAGAGCTGAACGAGCGCTTCAACGCTTGGCTCGCACAATAATACGACTTGGTGGCGCGGGTCTCTCGCGCCACCAACACTTTGGGGACGGTTATGGCAACACTTACTGATGACAGTGCTTTTGGGGCGGATGACCGCCTGACAACAGCAGACGGCAAACCGTTGAAAGCCGCGCTCGCACGAGCTGAAGCTCGCGCAAAGAGACGCGCGTTTTTCCTCGTTCTACCGTTGTTTCTGTTTGTGCTGATTACATTCATTGTTCCAATCGGACAAATGCTTCACAGATCCGTTCACAATAGCGGGTTTACGCTTCACACGGATATCGGTTCAAAGGTCCAAACACCGATCATGGTGAACCTGCGGGATTGGTTCGACAACAACCCACGCGGAACCGAACCAGACGAGGCCGCCTTCGAGGCCCTTGCTGCTGATTTAGTTGTCTTGCGGGAAGTCAAGGCAGCGGGGCAAGCTGGTACGCGGATCAACTATGAGCTTTCCGGCACGCGCTCCATGTTCACCAAAGCCGCCCGAAAAGCACCCAAGCTGGAAGCCCCATTCGCCGCAGCAATACTCGATCTCGATGAAGATTGGGCTGATCCTGAACTTTGGGCTGCGATGCGCGACGCCTCTTCGGCCTATACAATGAATTTTTATCTGGCCGCAGTCGATTTGACAAGGGACACAGATGGATTTGTCGCTCAGGTCGATGAGAAAAGGCGCCTTTATAAGCAGCTATTTGTGCGAACGTTGCTGCTTTCGTTGTTGATTACAGGTCTGACCTTCGTTCTGGCCTATCCGATCGCTCACATGCTGGCGACGCTGCCTTTAAGATATTCCAATCTATTGATGATCCTCGTCTTGTTGCCGTTCTGGACATCGCTTCTGGTACGTACGACCAGCTGGATGGTGCTTCTCCAAAGCCAAGGTGTGGTCAACGATGCACTGGTTGGCACCGGTGTTCTTGCGGATGATAGCCGCATACAGATGATGTATAATCAGACCGGCACGATCATCGCGATGACCCACATTCTGCTGCCCTTCATGGTCCTGCCGCTTTACTCCGTGATGCGCACTATAAACCCATCATATGTGCGCGCAGCAAAGTCGCTTGGGGCAACAAGCTGGACTGCATTCCGGCGCATCTACTTCCCTCTTACGGTTCCTGGGATTGGCGCTGGTGCTTTGCTCGTCTTCATCCTTGCTGTCGGGTATTATATCACACCCGCGTTGGTGGGCGGCGCTGATGGCCAGCTCATCTCGAACCTCATCGCCTTCCATATGCAGAAATCGCTGAACTGGTCTCTTGCCGCGGCTTTGGCCGGCCTCCTGCTGGGCGGCATCTTGATCCTGTACTGGCTCTACGATCGCCTGATCGGCATCGACAACCTGAAGTTGGGATAACCCATGGCACTTCCAAATCATGCCTCAACGCTCGAACGGATCTGGCACTATGCTTACCTGATCATCTGCGGACTTATCTTTCTGTTTCTGATTGCACCAATCCTGATCGTGATACCGCTCAGCTTTAACGCGGAACCTTATTTTACCTTCACCGAGCGCATGTTGAAGCTCGACCCGACAGGCTATTCGACACGCTGGTACGACTTGCTTCTGACCTTTGGCATGCAGACGCCAGAGGCCGTCAGGGACGGGAGTTGGTGGTCCGACGCTTGGGCCAACTCGCAATGGATCAACGCTGCGAAGAACTCTGTTATCATCGGGTTTTTCTCGACGATCCTGGCCACAGCGCTCGGCACTCTGGCCGCTTTGGGCCTCAGTCGCCCCGAGATGCCTTTCCGCCGCGCCATCATGGCCGTGCTGATCTCACCGATGATCGTACCGATCATCATTACCGCGACAGGTATGTTTTTCTTCTATTCGGCGACCGGATTGGCAAACAGTTATGTCGGCATCGTCCTGGCACACGCTACCTTGGGCATTCCATTTGTCATCATCACTGTGACCGCAACGCTAGTGGGCTTTGATCATTCGCTGACACGTGCAGCCGCCAATCTGGGGGCCGATCCTACAACCACGTTTTTCAAGATCACGATGCCCTTGATCCTACCGGGCGTTATCTCTGGAGCTCTCTTTGCCTTCGTGACCTCATTTGACGAAGTTGTGGTGGTTTTGCTTGTGGCCGCTCATGATCAACAGACTATTCCACGCCAAATGTGGAACGGCATTCGCGAACAAATCAGCCCCGCAATCCTATCCGTAGCCACGATCCTCGTAATCATCTCGATCTTGCTGCTCACAACAGTCGAACTCTTGCGGCGCAGATCAGAGCGACTGCGTGGCATGAGCCCAGGCTAGGAGAAGCTGGCGACCCCGGCAGGATTCGAACCTGCAACCTGCCCCTTAGGAGGGGGCTGCTCTATCCAGTTGAGCCACGGGACCGACCTCTGCCTTTGTCGCTAATCTCAGCAACTAGGGCAACAAAAAAGGGGTGGCGAGTTTGGCCCAACACCACCCCTTCTCTATTAGATCTGAACGCAAGCGGGAGCTAGACGAGCAGATCTTGAGCTAACCAGGTCACCTGCCACAATTGTTAGCGGTAACATTGCTTAAGCTATCTTTGTTTGCACGCTTGGACAAGACAGAAGTTTAGCGCTATCAGAGGGAACGGACGAATTAACAAGGTTGGTGACTACGTGTCGGATCGATCCTCTCCTGACTACCGCCATAAGCTCACGCTGAGAGACGTCTCCGAAGCATCCGGGGTGTCAGAAATGACCGTCAGCCGTGTGCTTCGCAATCGAGGAGAAGTTTCTGCGGCGACGCGCGAAAAGGTCCTCGATGCTGCAAAGTCACTTGGCTACGTACCAAACAAAATTGCCGGTGCGTTGGCGTCAAACCGCGTTAACCTTGTTGGCGTCATAATTCCATCTCTGTCGAATATGGTCTTTCCCGAAGTTCTCATGGGGATCAGCCGTGTTCTGGATGAAACCCCCTTGCAACCTGTTGTTGGCGTTACGGACTACGAGCCTGAAAAAGAAGAAAGCGTTATATTCGAGATGCTCTCTTGGCGGCCTTCAGGACTCATCGTGGCCGGGCTGGAACATACCGATGCAGCACGCGCGATGATGGCGAATGCAGGTGTTCCAATCGTAGAGATAATGGATGTCGATGGCACCGCAATTGACGCATGCGTTGGTATTTCACACCACCGCGCCGGACGGAAAACAGCAGAGGAAATCATAGCCCGGGGCTATCGCAACATTGGTTTTCTCGGCACGAAGATGCCGCTTGACCACCGGGCCCGCAAACGGTTCGAGGGCTTCAGCGAAGTGTTGCGGGAGGCCGGCCTGACAATGTCGGCGGAAGAATATTACTCCGGCGGATCATCTCTGGCCCGTGGTCGGGATATGACACAGACGCTTTTGTCCAATAACCCCGATTTGGACTGTCTGTATTTTTCCAATGACATGATTGGCGCTGGCGGTCTGCTTTATTGCCTTGAGCAGGGAATAGATGTTCCGGGCAAGCTTGGTCTCGCAGGTTTCAACGGGGTCGATCTCATCGACGGTCTGCCCAAGCGGCTTGCCACAATGGATGCCGGTCGTAAGGAGATCGGTGAATGGTCCGCGAAGTTCGTAGCGGCGAGTATTGACCCAAAGCGGGACGGCCCATCGGAGAAACGGATCGAAATTTCGCCGACCTTTGCCCCGGGTGAAACGTTGCGTGATCGATAGGACCTTCGAGCGCAACGTTCACGCTCGTTTAAGGTCACGCCGCTAGCCACCAAATTTGTTCCCAACTCAAGTTGTCTTGTGGGTGTATGGCCGCTGAAAAATCTGCATTCGAGGTTTGTGAGAACCGCGACCTGCAGGAGTTGCGACGCCACGCACGATATATCGTGGGAGATCGTGAACGCGCCGATCTAATGGCCGCCGAAACAATTGCAATCATGTCGGGGACGCCCGCGCGGATGATTGCAAACGAGCGCCCAAAGCAGCGCAATCTCAGAGCCTTCTATCATTTGAACCCGGGTATCCTGCAGAGCCAGACCGGGCTGGCATTTTCCGTGCTCAGTCTCGAAATTCTTGAAGGTTTTTCAGCATTGCAGGTGCTCGACATTCTGGACCTGAAACAAACACAGGCGGTGCCCGCCAAAGTGACAGCGCGCAAGCTTGTGCAGCGTCCCGCTGGGCAGCGCGTCATGATCGTTGAGCATGAAGCGCTGCTTGCGATGGAAATCAGCGAAATATTGACTTTCAACGGAAACATAATTGTCGGTATCGCACGTACCAGCGCTCAAGCCCTTGAATGCGCAAAAAGAGTGCAGCCCGATCTGTGTTTCACAGGGTTGCATCTTGCAGATGGGTCAAGCGGCTTGGAAACACTTGTTGATTTCAATGGTCTGACAAAATGCGGACCTGTCATAATGCTGACCAGCGACGCCTCATCCGTATTAAGAGGAGTCGACCCGGAGCCCTCCTTCATCCTTGAAGAGCCTTATACCGAGGAAAAGCTCATACTCATGATGGCATTGGCGCTGAAGGACCCGAACTAGACCATCACGCTTTGCTCGGTGGGCGCGGTCCTGCAAAAAACCAGATCAGGAACCCGATCAGCGGTAAGACAACGACAAGCAGGATCCAGAACACTTTTTGTCCGGTGGTTTCGTTCGAGCTGAAAATCATGGCGATTGCCCAAACGTCCAAGATAAAGATCAGAGCGCCACCTATCGAACCCAACATAGCAAATTTCCTCTGTGTCCAAACCAATTGACTATGAGTATAGCCGGGCGAAGTGTCGAAGCCCAGTCATGCTCTTTGTCGCAACGCCTGCGCATCCAGCTGTCGGTCGAATTCTGCCTCAGTCACTTTTTCGTCGAGAGCCCGCAGAAACAAGGCCTTTTGGGTTTCTGGTGCAAGGCCTCCCGTTGGCGGGTCCAGATCAAGGTTTGTTGGAAACGAATAGCCCTCGGCAGCGGCTGACACAGCTGCGCGCAGCGCTTCTCCGCTAAGGATAGCACTATCGCTGGCGGCCTTCGCAGCTGGATACAAGAGCTTACACATCTTGACACGATCTATGCTTTCCATCGCTCTGCCAAACGCAGAGGAAACCTGAAGCAGATTGACCATACGATGAATGTCTTCACTTCGGTTTTCTCCCGCGGCGTGAAACAGCGCGGGGTTGAAGAATATCGCATCGCCTTTCTCCAAGGGAAGCTGGACGTGATGATCTTCAAAATACGCACGGAAATCGTCACGACGCCACGCCGCATAGCCCGGACGGTAGCGCTGCGAAAACGGCAATAGCTTCGTGGGGCCGCTCTCAAGCGGTATCGCACCATGAGCAATCCCACCTTGGAGCGTCAGCGTCGGAGACAGATCATGCACATGCGCGGGATAATGCGCGCTGATCTCGGCACTTTGAAATCCAAGGTGGTAATCCCGATGCGCTTGCTGCGCCTTGCCGCCGGGATGTACCAAATTGACTTGCGCAGTCATTTGATAGTTTGGGCCAAGCCAAGCTTCGCAAACCGTGTCGACGGCAGGACTGGCAAAGTAACGCAGGAACGTGTCGGGTGCCTGCTCACAGAGTTTTTGCAACGAATTCCAGATACGATCATTCGCGCCTGCTGCCGCGAAGTGATCACCCGCGCCGCCCGAACCCGCTTTTTCATCTTCGATGATACGCAGATAAGCATCGGTGGCATCGTCTATCGCCTGAAAATCCGTGCAAGCCGATTTAAGAACCAAAACGCCCGGACCTGACATCAAGACCTTGGCCCACTCCGACATTAGTTCTTTGCGCGCCTCGCCGTCTGACAGGCTGGGGCCAAGTTGTGCAATATCGTAGACCGGAATGTTCTTCCGGATGTCGTGGGACAGCGGAACGCTTTGCTCGTTCAATACAGAAGATGTGATCTCCGCAAAATCTTCGAGACTACAGTCTTCTTCGATATGGAAATTGGCGGCAGGATTGGACTTCAACACTTTGGATCTCCTGTTGGTGCTCGCGAACCGACATCAACATGAAAAACGATTTCCACGCTCAGAGATAGTGTTGAAACAAAATGGTGAGCCCTACAGGATTCGAACCTGTGACCCACTGATTAAAAGTCAGTTGCTCTACCAACTGAGCTAAGGGCCCACGAAGCGTTTATCTAGAAAGGTCCCCCTTACGGGTCAAGTGCAAAAACTGGGCTGGTCTTCCCAATTCGTCGCACCATCGCTATATCGCGCACATGAGCGACCAATCTGCCTCCAAAGGCCTGCCATTCATGAAAATGCATGGGTTGGGCAACGACTTCGTGGTCATAGACCGACGGGGCTCTGACGTTGTGGTCACGGCAGAGCTCGCTCGGGCGCTGGGTGACAGGCATCGCGGAGTGGGATTCGATCAGTTGGCGATTCTCGATGATGCGTCGGATGCAGATATCGCTCTGACGTTTTATAATAGCGATGGCAGCACAGCGGGCGCCTGCGGAAATGCGACGCGCTGTATTGCAGATCATGAAATGACGCGCCGCAACACCAATTCATTCTCCCTTAGGACCGAACGTGGCCGTCTAGAGGCCAGAAGGGCCGATAATGGAATGGCCAGCGTCAATATGGGCGCTCCGATTTTTGAGTGGGAGAAAATTCCGCTCGCTGAGGAGGTCGACACGCTTCACCTCCCGATCGACGGCAACCCGACGGCCACCGGCATGGGCAACCCACACTGCACGTTCTTCGTTGAAGATGCCGAAGAGATCGATCTGTCGACGCGTGGCGCTGAAATGGAACACCACCCGCTTTTCCCGGAGCGCACGAATGTCCAGTTCGCCTCGGTGGTTGATAAAAACCATCTACGCATGCGGGTGTGGGAACGCGGGGTCGGTGTCACGCTTGCGTCCGGCTCCTCCTCCTGCGCTGTTGCTGTCGCTGCCGCGCGAAAAGAGTTGACCGAGCGCAGCGTAACCATCGACCTGGATGGAGGTCGTATATTCATAGACTGGCGTGACGATGGAGTCTGGATGACGGGCCCGACCGCCCATGTCTTTTCCGGCCAGTTGACACCCGGCTTTCTGGACAGCATCTGATGGATCGCAAAGCCCCGATATTTTCGACCTTCGGCTGCCGCCTTAACGCCTACGAGACCGAGGCGATGAAGGAACTCGCAAATGCCGCAGGCCTGAGCGACGCGATCGTGGTCAACACATGTGCTGTGACCTCCGAAGCGGTGCGCAAAGCAAGACAGGACATCCGGAAATTGCGCCGCGACAACCCCAATGCGCGACTCGTTGTGACCGGCTGTGCGGCTCAGACAGAGCCAGACACCTTCTCCAATATGGATGAGGTCGATCTGGTGGTGGGCAATCTTGAGAAAATGCAGCCGGAGACATGGGCAGGGCTGGCGGCCAACTTCATCGGTGAAACAGAGCGGGTTCAGGTCGACGATATTATGTCGGCGACAGAAACCGCCGGACATTTGATCGATGGGTTCGGAACCAGATCTCGCGCATATGTTCAGGTTCAGAACGGATGCGATCATCGGTGCACCTTTTGCATCATCCCTTATGGCCGCGGGAATTCGCGATCCGTACCTGCCGGCGTCGTCGTAGAACAAATCAAACGATTGGTCGCGACAGGCTACAACGAGGTGGTGCTGACCGGTGTCGATCTGACGAGTTGGGGCGCTGATCTCCCAGCAGAACCGAAGTTGGGCGATCTGGTCATGCGCATCCTCAAACTGGTTCCGGACCTGCCCCGCTTGCGCATCTCATCTATCGATTCGATTGAAGTGGACCCAGCGCTGCTGGAAGCCATCGCCACCGAACCGCGCCTGATGCCACATCTTCACCTGTCCTTGCAGGCCGGTGACGATATGATCTTGAAACGCATGAAACGCCGTCACCTGCGCGATGATGCAATCCGGTTTTGCGAAGAGGCAAAGCGCCTGCGCCCGGACATGGTATTTGGTGCAGATATCATTGCGGGCTTTCCAACCGAAACCGAAGGGATGTTCAAAAATTCCCTTCGACTGATCGAAGAGTGTAACCTGACTTGGCTACATGTCTTTCCGTATTCTCCCAGGCAGGGAACACCCGCTGCGCGCATGCCACAGGTCAACGGCAGAGCTATCAAAGACCGCGCTTCGCGATTGCGCGCCGCGGGCGACGCTCAGGTGGAAAAGCATCTGAAAGCCCAGATCGGTGAGCGCCACTCCATTCTGATGGAAAACCCAACGATGGGTCGCACAGAGCAATTTACAGAGGTACTGTTCCGGGCCGAACAACCTGAAAGTCAGATTGTCGAAGCCACCATCTCGGGTTGCGACCAATCCCGGCTTATTGTCGAGGTATGACCCGGCCCATCCTCTATTCGTTTCGCCGATGCCCCTACGCGATGCGTGCGCGTCTGGCCCTTCAGTCTGCCGGTATTGAATCCGAGCTTCGCGAAATACTGCTGCGCGACAAAGCGCCTGAGTTTCTGCGTGCCTCGCCCAAAGGAACGGTCCCGGTGTTGGTCACGGATCAGCTGACTATCGAGGAAAGTCGCGACATCATGAACTGGTCTCTGAGGCAGAACGATCCTGAAAACTGGCTGGACATGCCAGACGAGGGTCAAGCACTTATCGATCAGGCCGATGGGCCGTTCAAGACCGCGCTCGACCGCTACAAATATGCCGCTCGCTACGGCAGTGATCCGGCACAAGAACGAGAGCGCGGCGCGGAATTTCTTCGCGACATTGATGCGCGGCTGACCGAGCCATTCCTTTTCGGCAACACCCCTAAACTGGCGGATCGGGCCATTCAGCCTTTCGTGCGCCAATTCGCCAACACCGACCGGGCCTGGTTCGATGCGCAGCCTTGGCCCAATCTGTACCGCTGGTTCACTAGCTTTCTGGACAGTTCGGCCTTCCTGTCCATTATGCAAAAATATCCGGTCTGGAAGGCCGGTGATCCTGTAACGATATTCCCTGATAAGGCGCGAAACGATGCATCCAAACCCAGCTTTCCGAGGCACGACTGAGACTCGCAATATAGCGTTTCTACGGGCGCGCGCCTTTGGCACTTTGGCATTGAACGGCGACCATGTTCCCCTGACCGCGCACATCCCGTTTCTTCTCAATGACACCGGAACTCAGGCTGAGTTGCATCTTGTCAGATCCAATCCCATTGTCAGGCAGGTCGAAGATGAGCAGGCCTCCGTCATCACCTGCACGGGGCCAGACGGATATGTATCGCCCGACTGGTACGGTATCGACGATCAGGTTCCGACCTGGAATTATGTCGCCGTTCGCCTGACGGGAACCTTGGTGAGATCTCCGCAGGGCGACCTGCACGCCCTGCTGGACCGCTTATCTGCGCATTTCGAGGACCCTTTGGATAAAAAATCCTGGACAAGTGAGAAGATGAGCGATGGCGTTATGGACCGCATGATGCGCATCATCGTCCCATATGTATTCCACGTTGAAAGCATTGAAGGGACATGGAAGCTCAATCAGAATAAAGAGGATCCGGTGCGCCGCGCTGCGGCCGCGCAAATCGAACAAAGCCATGGTCACGAGCTGCAGACGCTCGCTCAACTGATGCTGGATGCGGAATAGATCGCGTTCCGAAGCTGACAAAGGACAGACAGATGAAACTCTATGACAATCCCGCCTCGCCTTATTGTCGAAAAGTACAGGTTCTGGCACGTGAGCTGGGACTGCTCAAGGACATTGAAATGGTCTATGCGATTGGCCACCCGCTCGCACCCGACAAGATGCCGAGGGCTGAGAATCCCTTGGGCAAAATCCCGACCATGGTCCTGCCAGACGGTGCGACGCTGTTCGATAGCCGTGTGATCTGCCGTTATCTCGACGAGACTGTCGGCAATCGCGCCTATCCCAAAAGCCGTCTGTTCGATGTCCTGACAAATGAAGCGCTGGCCGATGGGATCATGGATGCTGCTATCCTGATGATTTATGAGGGCCGCTGCCGGCCCGACGAACTGCAATTCGCAGATTGGGTGAATGCGCAATGGGACAAGATCGCCCACGCCCTCGACCACCTCGAAGCAAACCCGTTGCCGGGGGGCTTTGATATGGATCATATCGCTGTCGCATGCGCCTTGGGTTACCTCGATTTTCGTCTCGATGATCGGAACTGGCGGGCCGGGCGCCCGACGCTTGCAGCGTGGTTTGAGGAAGCGATGAAGCGCCCCGCAATCGCTGAGACGACGCCAAAGGCATAAGAAATAATGTCGGCCTGCGCCTGCCTCATCACGAACGGTGAGGCAGGCGCAGTAAGCCAAAAACACATTTTGTCGAATGCTGAGCGCAGTGCTACAAGATGTAGACTTAAGCGACTTTCAAGCCTCAGGTGCGACAAATGGCTTGCCTGACACAGGTTTCCTCTCTGGACGCCCGACTATGTTAGATTTAATTAGCGCCAGCAAAGACCCGCGCGAGCACGGGTTGTACTGGAATCACAGGCCAGCTCAGGCCAGCCAAGGGAGAGGTTCTCGTGTCCCACGCAGATGACCATAGCGGCACACGTCGCGACTTTCTGTACTACGCCACAGCAGGTGCGGGTGCAGTGACAGCAGGGGCCGCAGTCTGGCCACTCGTCAACCAAATGAATCCATCGGCAGATGTACAGGCGCTTGCCTCGATTGACGTTGATGTGTCCGGCGTAGAAGTCGGCACGCAAATCACCGTCAAATGGTTGGGCAAGCCCGTGTTTATCCGCCGCCGGACGCAAGATGAGATCGACGCCGCCAACGCTGTCGATATGGCAGAGCTGCCCGATCCGGTCGCACGGAACGCAAACATCCAGGACGGTGCCGAAGCGACTGATGTCAACCGGACCTTGGGCGAGGGTGAAGAATGGCTGGTCATGATGGGCGTTTGCACCCACCTTGGCTGCGTCCCTCTTGGTGACGGTGCTGGTGATTTTGGCGGATGGTTCTGCCCATGCCACGGCTCTCACTACGATACGGCTGGCCGTATCCGCAGAGGCCCGGCGCCGACCAACCTGCCGGTACCTCCGGCAGAATTCACCGACGAAACAACAATTAAACTCGGTTAAGGGAGCAAAGACAAAATGGCTGGAATCCCACACGACCACTACGAACCAAACAGCAAAGCGGAGAAGTGGCTGCACAAGCGCCTTCCGATCGCTGGTCTGCTGTATGACACGCTGATGATCCCCACACCGAAGAACCTGAACTGGATGTGGATATGGGGCATCGTCCTGACCTTCTGCCTGGTGATGCAAATCGTCACCGGCATTGTGCTGGTCATGCATTACACACCGCACGTTGATAACGCATTTGCTTCGATCGAGCACATCATGCGTAACGTGAATGGTGGCGATATGCTGCGCTACCTCCATATGAACGGCGCATCGCTGTTCTTCGTCGCTGTCTATGCCCATATCTTCCGCGGTCTCTACTACGGCTCCTACAAGGCGCCTCGCGAAATCACATGGATCATCGGTATGCTCATCTATCTTTTGATGATGGGCACCGCGTTCATGGGGTACGTGCTTCCATGGGGCCAGATGTCCTTCTGGGGTGCGACCGTGATCACCGGCCTGTTTGGGGCTATTCCCGGTATCGGCGAGCCGATCCAGACCTGGCTGCTGGGCGGACCTGCGGTTGATAACGCTACACTGAACCGCTTCTTCTCGCTGCACTACCTGCTGCCATTTGTGATTGCCGGGTTGGTTGCAGTGCATATCTGGGCCTTCCACACGACGGGGAACAACAACCCAACAGGTGTCGAGGTACGGCGCACATCTAAAGAGGAAGCCGAGAAGGACACGGTTCCGTTCTGGCCATACTTCGTGATCAAAGACCTGTTCGCACTGGGCCTCATCATGGTGGTGTTCTTCGCGATTGTCGGCTTCATGCCAAATTATCTTGGCCACCCGGACAACTACATCGAGGCAAACGCGCTCCAAACACCTGCGCATATCGTTCCCGAATGGTACTTCCTGCCATTCTACGCGATCCTCCGGGCGATCACGTTTGATATCCTGTTCCTGGATGCGAAGTTCTTGGGTGTTCTGGCCATGTTTGGTGCGATCGCAGTGATGGCACTGGCACCTTGGCTCGATACGTCATCCGTGCGCTCAGGCCGTTACCGTCCAATGTTCAAATGGTGGTTCCTGCTTCTGGTCGTCGATTTCTTCGTCCTGATGTGGGCAGGCGCAATGCCAGCTGAGGGCCTCGTGCCAACCATCTCCCTGATCGGCACCGTCTACTGGTTCGCTTATTTCTTGTTCATCCTGCCACTGCTTGGCGTGATCGAGAAACCGCTGCCACGTCCGGCAACGATCGAGGAAGACTTTGACCACCATTATCCCGCAAAGTCGAAATCCGCAGGCACCACGCCTGACGCGACCCCGGCTGAGTAAGAGGACAAAAGACCAATGCTAAAGAAACTCTCACTCGCAACGCTTCTGGTGGCCGGATTGGCCACTGGTGCGACCGCTGCAGGCAAAGGTGGACATGTCGAGAATATCGACTTCTCCTTCGACGGCCCTTTCGGCACTTATGACGAAAACCAGCTTCAGCGTGGCCTGAAAATCTACACAGAGATATGCTCGGGCTGCCATGGCTTGAAATACGTGCCAATGCGGACACTGACTGGCGAAGGCGGGCCCAACCTGCCTGACAACCAGATGAAAGCGTATGTCGAACAGTTCCCGGTCAACGATGAAGGTGCGAACATGCATCTTTATAATGCCGAGCTGGACGAACTCCGCCCTCTGGTTCCAACCGACAACTTCCCCGCTGTAGACTCCCTCGGCGCACCTGACCTGTCTCTCATGGCCAAGGCGCGCGCCGGATTCCACGGGCCATATGGCCTTGGTATCAACCAGTTCTTCAAAGGCATGGGTGGCCCGGAATATATCACCGCCCTGCTGACCGGTTACACCGGCGAGGAAAAAGAAGAAGCTGGCGTTACGCTCTACGAAAACACTGCCTTCCCAGGCGGCTGGATTTCAATGGCACCGCCACTTTGGGGTGATGACGTCGAATTCGAAGATGGGCACTCCACTGACCTGCACCACCTTTCAGAGGACGTATCAGCTTTCCTGATGTGGACGGCTGAGCCAAAACTGGCCTCCCGCAAGCAGGCAGGCTTCATCGCCGTGTTCTTCCTCGGTGTGCTCACGGTTCTGTTGTATCTGACAAACAAACGGATTTGGGCACCGATCAAGCGCAAAGAAGCCTGATCTTTTTCCCAGTTACCTTTTGAAGGCGCGCGAAGACATTCGCGCGCCTTTACTTTTTTCCCAAATAGGCGCTCAGCACGTCAGGTGGGTTATCAAGCAACTCATGCGTGGCTACAGGGGCGTCCGCACGTCCATCAGCCACCAAGATTGCTTGATCACACAGGTGGCGCGCATCATCAGGGTCATGGCTGACCATCAGAATGGTTGTACCCCGCTCATCGCCCAACTGCGCCACAAGATCGAGCATTTCAACTTTCAAGGCAGGACCAAGCGCCGCGAAAGGTTCATCCAGCAGCAACAGTGGCCGCTCTCTCAGCAATGTGCGTGCTAGGGCCACCCTGCTCTGTTGCCCCCCCGACAACGCAGCAGGTTTTCGATTGCCATAGCCCGCCAACCCGACACGATCTAACGCCGCCTCGACCGCTTTCACTTCCGCATCTGTGAGGCGCAAGTTAGGTCGTAGACCCAACGCGACATTTTGAAAGACCGTCAGATGCGGAAACAGGTTGCTATCCTGAAACAGGATCGAGAGTGGCCGCTGTCCGGGCTCAAGCGATGTGACTTCCCTGCCCTCGATTGACAGCGTACCGCTGGTTGGCCGCAAATACCCCGCGATGCCAGCCAACAAGGTGGATTTACCAGCACCAGACGGCCCAATGACAGCCACGCGCGCCCCGGCATCGACGCTAAGGTTGGCAACCAGAGAGAAGGCGCCTTGTGTCAGTGTCACGTTATCAAGCGTCAACATCCACGCGCCCTCCCCTATCGATAAGCCAGAATATTGCCAGACTAAGCGTTAGAAGCAGAAGAGCCGCAGCAAAGGCCGCGTCCATCCGATACGCCTCCATCAACTGGTATAGCGCCAGCGGCAGTGTCTGAACCTCGGGATTCGCAAACAACGTGATCACTCCCAAATCGCCCATCGACAGCGCGGCCGCCAAAGCCGCACCAAAAGCCAAGGGGCGCCGAACACGCGGCAGGATAACCCACCGCAAGCGCGCCCATCCCGTGATCTGCAACGACAATGCCAGCTTACCGTAGTCGGCTTCGGCCTGCGTCAAACCGGGCATCAACGCACGCAAAGCGAAGGGCAAGCTCATCGCTGCATTCACCAAGACAGTCACGGGTAAGGCCAGCAAAATCGGGTCAATCCATGCAAATGTCAGGATGAACAAGCCGGTACCCATGACCAGCGGAGACGCCGCGATCGATAAGTATCCAATCGCCTCAACTGCTGCGCCGCCTTTCCTGAGGGACTGCGCCAACAACGCAAGCGGCAGCACCAACGCGACCGTCAAACCCGCCGACACCAAAGCCACGATGACCGACCGCAGAGCCGCCGGCCAAATGCTATCTGGAAGCTCCGAAACACCCCAGAGCCCTTTCACGCCGATCATGACCAAGGGTACCAGCAAAAAGGCGGCGGCCAGCAAGATCCACAACGCGTCTTGCCAGACAGATCCATCTCGTCGTGACACGACCCGATCCAATGCGGCGCCTTGGCCACGTGGTCCTCTGAACCAGAGTGAGGCGATTGCCAGACCGCCTCCCACAGCAAACTGGACCAACGCCAATTGGGCCGCCTTGGAGAGATCAAAGTCAAAGCGAAACGCTTGATAGATCGCCAATTCGATGGTCGTGGCCCTCGGCCCACCGCCCAGCGCAAGGGCCACCGCGAAGCTGGTCGTGCAGATCAGGAAAATCACCATGAAAGCCCCAGGCACTACGCGAAAGAGCAGCGGCAATTCAATGTGGCGGAACATGTCCGCTGACAAGAAATTCAGACTCTGTGCAAGGCGAAATCGCTCCGCAGGGACATCAAGCCATCCTTGAAGAATCAAGCGTGTCGCCAGCGGCAGGTTGAAGAACACATGTGCCAGAATAATCCCGTGCCAGCCGTATATCTGCACCGGCTCCAGACCAAACAGCCCGATAAACTGGGAGACCAATCCGGTGCGCCCAAAGACAGCAATCAGGCCCAAGACAGCCACAATGACCGGCAGAATAAAGGGCGCACCCAGAACAGTGATCAGCACACCGCGGCCCCAGAACTGGCGGCGTGAAAATGCCCGTGCAACCGGAATTGCCAGGAGGCAACTGATGGCCGCTGACAAAGCGGCCTGCCACAGCGTAAACCGTACAGCCGCCCAGTCACGGCGGCCTAAACCAGACAAATCCTCTGCCCGGAGCCCCACTGCAACAAGCGTTCCGAGCGTCAGAAAGATCAGCAGCAGAACAACCAGTCCGCCGCTGATCCGGGTTCCTGTCATTGACTGAAGGCTGTCAGCCACTCTTCCAACGCCTCGTCGCGCAGCGCTGCGGCCTGATCCTCCGAATAGAACAGGGCCTTCTCCGGCATGTTCAGTTTCTTGAAGCCCTCCGGCAGTTTGCTGTCGTCGAGCTTGGCCGGAAACGACCAGTTGGCCGTCGGGATCATCTCTTGAAACGTTTCGGACAGCACAAAATCCATGAATGCGCTGGCCAATTCAGGCTCTTCCGTATCAGCAATCTTGCCCACCAGCTCCGTCATGAAATAGTGGCCTTCGTCGAAGATCGCTGCAGACTTGGTCTCATCCCCTTCAGCAATGATATGATAGGCGGGGGAGGTCGTGTAACTCAGGACCAGATCCGCTTCACCATCGGTGAACATACCGTAGCTCTCCGACCACCCCTTCGTCACCGTCAGAACCTTTGGAGCCAGCTTGGCAAACGCAGCTTGCGCCTCATCGCCATAGACCGCTTTCACCCATAACATCAGCGCCAGACCTGAAATCGAGGATCGTGGATCCTGCAAAACGATCTTCCAATCCTCATCACTGTTCAGCAATGCCTCGAATGAGGTCGGCGGACTATCGATTTTGGTGTTGTCGTACACGAATGCAGTGTGCCCCCAGTTAAACGGCAAGAACACCTCATCTGTCCATTCAATCGGCAAGGTCAGTGCGCTGGTATCTTGTTCATGCGGTGCAAACAGGCCCGTTTCACGCGCCTTCTTGGTGACGTCCGTATTCAAGCCGATGACGATATCGGCCTTGGTGCGCCCGCCTTCGAGCAAAAGGCGAGGTAACAGATCCCCCGCCAGATACTGCAGATCGCACTTACACGTCTCCTCAAACGCCGCTTCAATCTTGGGGCCAGGACCCCATTCGGAGGTAAAATAGTCGGGCGCATAGACTGTCAGAACGGGCGTGTCAGCCATAGCCGCACTCGCCACTAGCATCAGTCCACCGCTCAGAAGGGTCTGTTTCATCTCATATCTCCTCTAAACGACAGACGGAGAACTGGGATGAGAGGATCTCAAACCTTCCCTCCGCCGGTCTTAACCGGTTCAGGTTCAACGGGTCAGCTTTCGCAATCTCAGCTACGCGGACGTAGCCCCCCGAGGTAAGCGTGAACCTAGAGCCACAGGCCAAGGGCAGCAAGCCGATTCCTCTTGAGAGGGGCGATCCCGACCGTTACACCGCCCTGCAAAGGAAAATGCGCATGTCTGTTAACTCTTTTGGTCATCTCTTCCGCGTCACCACATGGGGTGAAAGCCACGGGCCCGCTTTGGGCGCAACCGTTGACGGCTGCCCGCCCGGCATCGAGATCGACGAAACCATGCTGCAGCACTGGCTCGACAAGCGGAAGCCCGGCCAGAACAAATATACGACTCAGCGCCGTGAAGCGGACGAAGTGAAAATCCTTTCGGGCGTGTTCGAGGGCCATACCACCGGCACTCCGATTCAACTGATGATCGAAAATACCGATCAGCGCTCCAAGGATTACGGCGACATCGTCGAGAAATTTCGCCCCGGCCATGCCGATATCACCTACTGGCAGAAATACGGCATTCGCGACCATCGCGGTGGCGGCAGATCATCGGCCCGCGAAACCGCCGCGCGCGTCGCCGCCGGTGGCGTGGCTCGTGCTGCGCTTGCGGCGCTTCTCCCAGACCTGAAAATCACGGGCTATATGGTCCAGATGGGAACGCATAAGACTGCGAAGCGCGATCTCGACCAGATTGAGCAAAACCCGTTTTGGGTCCCAGATGCAGAGGCTGCTCAAACATGGGCCACTTATCTTGATGACCTGCGTAAGTCCGGAAGCTCCGTTGGCGCCATGATCGAGGTTGTCGCCTCCGGCGCGCCCGCAGGTCTCGGTGCTCCAATCTACGCCAAGTTAGACACTGATCTGGCCGCCGCGATGATGTCTATCAACGCAGTCAAAGGCGTCGAGATCGGCGCAGGGATGGAGGCCGCAATGCTGACAGGTGAAGCAAATGCCGACGAGATCAGTATGGGGACGAATGGACCCGAATTCAGTTCGAACCATGCGGGCGGCATTCTCGGCGGAATTTCGACCGGTCAGGATCTTGTTGTGCGTTTTGCAGTGAAACCGACGTCGTCAATCCTTACACCTAGAAAAACCATCACAAAATCTGGCGAGCCGACCGAGATCATCACCAAGGGGCGTCACGACCCCTGTGTCGGCATTCGCGCGGTGCCGGTCGGCGAAGCCATGATGGCCTGCGTGATACTTGATCATGTATTGCTACACCGCGGCCAGATCGGTGAAAATCGCGGGCAGATAGGTTAAGCTCTCTGCTTCGAAAACTGGACAGCCAAGATTCCGACGGTGATTACGACAACACCCACGACGTCCCAAACCCCCAGACTTTCGCCCAGCAATAGCGCCGCAATCATGACCCCGAAAAACGGGTTGAGAAAGTGGAAGGTGGCAGCTTTCACTGCACCGATGCGCTCTACCAGATTGAACCAGATAAACGTCGCCACGATGCCCGGCATGATCACGGTATAGGCAAAGGCGAGACCAAGTTCGGTATTCCACTGGATGGTCATATCTTCGAAAAGCAACGCGGCGGCCGCCAGAACTGCGCTGCCAACAAACATCTGAAGACCCACAATCATCATCAAGTTTCCACCCCCTGCCACACCCCGCATTGCAAGAGTGGCAACTGCGAGCGCCAGCGCGCCAATGACGCAAAGCCCGATGCCATAAAGATCGACATCCCCGACGATCCGCGCACCCATGATCAGGCCAACGCCTCCGAATCCAATGACCAGTCCGAACAAACCCAAAGCCGGGATCTTGTCGCGCAGCACGACCCAGCCAATGGCGGCCACGAGAAGCGGCATCGAGGACGCGATGATCGCCGCAAGCGAGGCCTGAACCGTTTGCATCGCCACAAAGTTCAATCCCAGATAGATCGCGTTCTGACAGATGCCGAAAATGAAGACCGTGCGCCACTGCGTCCGCGTCAACGACCAGCTTTGCCCCATCGCGCGCGCGATCGTGACGGCCACCAGTCCCGCAATAAGGAAGCGCAACGCCGATACTGTGAGCGGCGGCGCTTGCGTCACGATGATCCGAGCCGAGGTAAACGCGCTCGACCAGATCAGTGCAAAGCTCAGGCCCATGATTATCGCACGTAAATCCACAACCACTTCCCATGTTTCAAATATCCCGGGGGGTACGGGGGGCTGGCCCCCCGCCCGCGCGTCCGGCAAGCGGCGCAGTTCCTTGCACCATTGACTGAGCCCAGCCAAAAGAAAAGGGCCGCTGTAAAGCGACCCTTCCCCAATTTCATCTCGATCGAGATTTAGCCGTTCACGCTGTCCTTCAGCGCTTTGGCAATTGTCATTTTGACAACTTTATCCGCGTCTTTGTGAATCTGTTCGCCAGTGGCAGGGTTGCGCACCATGCGCGCTGGGCGTTCACGGCAGTAGATTTTACCAACGCCTGGAAGGGTCACAGCGCCGCCGCCGGATACTTCACGCGTAATGATATTGATCAGACCGTCCAGAGCTGTAGCAGCTGCTTTCTTGTCGGAACCAGCCTCTTCGGCCAGTGCGGCCACAAGCTGGGTTTTAGTCATTGGTTTCGAAGCCATCTGCTCGATCTCCCTCGTTATCCCCATAATTTGGGGGGTTATTTCGCGAATCTATCTGAATATAGCGGCCGCGCACAACTCTTAGTGTGCATTTTACCCCACTTTTTATGGGTTTTTCACCGTTTACGTAGGGTTAGAGGAAGGCTGTTTCCTCAAAACTCCTCAATTTCCGCGAATGGAGACGCTCCAGAGGCATATCACGCAGACGTTCCATCGCCCGAATTCCGATCAGAAGATGCCGCGACACCTGCGTTTTATAGAAATCAGAGGCCATGCCGGGCAGCTTCAACTCACCGTGGAGTGGTTTGTCGCTGACACAAAGCAGCGTTCCGTAAGGCACACGGAACCGAAAGCCATTTGCCGCGATTGTGGCGCTTTCCATATCCAGTGCAATGGCCCTGCTCTGGCTCAAGCGATGTACGGGCCCGGATTGATCGCGAAGTTCCCAATTGCGGTTGTCGATGGTGGCCACGGTCCCCGTTCGCATGATCCGCTTCAGATCGTAGCCTTCCAACTGGGTGACCTCTTCTACACCTTGCTCAAGGGCCACCTGTATCTCCGCCAGGGCTGGAACGGGCACCCAGACAGGCAGGTCGTCATCCAGCACGTGGTCTTCTCTCAGATAGGCATGTGCCAGAACGAAGTCTCCGAGCGACTGGGAGTTCCTCAGACCAGCACAATGCCCCACCATGATCCAGGCATGCGGGCGCAGCACGGCGATATGATCTGTCGCCGTCTTCGCGTTGGACGGCCCCACGCCAATATTGACCAGTGTGATGCCCGAGCCATCAGCGCGTGTCAGATGATAGGTCGGCATCTGCGGCGTCTTTGTGGTTGTGGGGATTTGCGCCTCGGGATCGCTCAGCACATGGTTTCCCGTGCTCACAAACGCCGTGTAGCCTGACTTGGGATCCGCCAGCATCTGCCGGGCATAGGCTTCGAATTCCTCGACATAGAACTGATAGTTTGTGAACAGCACATGGTTCTGGAAATGTTGGGGATCCGTCGCCGTGTAATGCGACAGGCGCGCCAGTGAATAGTCGATCCTTTGCGCCGTGAACTGCGACAAAGGTTGCGACCCGTCCTCGTTGCCTTGGTACGTCCCGTTGACGATATCGTCATTCGTCGTCGCGAGGTCCGGCACGTCAAAGACGTCCCGCAATGTGAAATCCATCACACCGTCCTGTGGCACAGTCAGGTCGGGTTCGTTCGCCACCGCAAAATGAACAGGCATCGGCGTGGTCGAGGCGCCGATCCAAACCCCGGACCCGTGATTTTCGATCAGAAGCTTGATTTGCTGGATCAGGTAATGGCGAAACAGATCGGGCCGGGTCACAGTCGACGCGTATCGCCCCGGACCTGCAACATGGCCAAAGCTCAAGCGACTATCGACCTGCGCAAATGTCGTCGTCGTCAGGCTGATCTCCGGATAATAGGCGCGGTAGCGATTTCCCGGTGTTTCACCGCCCAAAGAGGCCGCGAACCGTTCGCACAGGAACTTCGCCGCCACGGCGTAATGTTCGCGCAGACGGTCAACAGCCGCAGCAGCGTCATGAAAAAGCTCTGGCTCCGGCACTTCAGGGGATACAACAGGGAGGTTTGGGTTAAGGTCAGTCATCAGGTCTCTTCAATCAAATCGGTAAGTTCGAACCGGGTCACATCAACCAGACCCAGATCAGAAATGCGCAACTCCGGTATGACAACCAGAGCCAGCAGCGAATGTTGCATGTATGCGTTGTTAAGTGTGCAGCCACAGTCTTGCATCGCGGCCACCATCTGATCGGCTTTCGCCGCAACATCGGCCGCCGGCGCGTCAGACATCAAGCCGGCAATAGGAAGCTCGACCAGTGCAATCTCTTTGCCATCCTTGAAGATGGTGACGCCACCGCCAACCGCACCCAGTCGATTGGCTGCCAGCGCCATATTTTCCCGACAGGTTCCCACCACGATCATATGGTGACTGTCATGCGCGACCGTCGAGGCCATCGCCATGTCACCAGTGTATCCGAAACCCTCGACGAGCGCGTTGACCACGTCGCCCGTCGCGCGATGCCGCTCGACCAGTGCAATCTGACAGACAGGGTTTTCAGGTGAAACAAGACCCTGTTTCACCTGAATTTGCCGTTTCAATGCCTTGGTCGGCGCTTGGTTCTCGACGACACCTATGATATTTGCGGTGACCTCGCCTGCCCCCTCCGGCGCTGCGATCTCAAAATCCGATGCACCCAGCGTCTTGCCCAGCCGTACAGTTTGCCGTGCGTGATCAGGCCAGTTCAGATGTGGACAGTCAGTTGTGATCACACCGGCTTCAGCCACAACCTTGCCACGCGCGAATACGGTTTCGATTGGCAGGCGTTCCAAATCAGATGTCAGAATGACGTCTGCCCGACGCCCTGGCGCGATCGAACCAAGTTCCCGCTCCAACCCGAAATGCGTCGCGGTATTGATTGTGGCCATCTGCAACGCAACGATTGGATCACATCCACATTCAATCGCATGGCGGACAACACGATTCATGTGCCCGTCATTCACCAATGTCCCCGAATGGCAATCATCGGTGCACAGGATGAAGTTTCGTGGATCCAGTCCTTTTTCCGTCACCGCAGTAATCTGCGTCTCGATATCGTACCAAGCAGAGCCAAGCCGCATCATCGACCGCATACCCTGACGCACACGCGCGATCGCATCAGCCTCGCAAGTGCCTTCATGGTCATCCGCTGGACCACCTGCGGCATAAGCGTGGAAATCAGGTCCCAGATCGGGCGACGCGTAGTGCCCGCCAACGGTCTTTCCGGCTTTTTGCACCTCCGCGATCTCGGCCAGCATCTGCTGGCTGCCGCTCACCACACCCGGAAAATTCATCATCTCCCCCAGCCCGATGATGCCGGGCCAAGTCATGGCCTCGGCCACATCGTCCGGTCCGATTTCATAGCCTGTCGTTTCCAGGCCCGGCGCAGACGGTGCACAGCTGGGCATTTGCGTGTAGATCGAAACGGGCTGTAACAGAGCCTCATCATGCATCAAACGCACGCCATCCAGTCCCAAGACATTGGCGATTTCATGAGGATCGGTGAACATCGTGGTTGTCCCATGCGGGATAACCGCCGCCGTGAATTCGGCAGGCGTCAGCATGCCACTTTCAATATGCATATGCCCATCGCACAGGCCAGGAATAAGGTAGCGGCCGCCCGCCTCGATCACCTTGGTAGCGTCCCCGATGCAGTGGGTGGCGTCCGGCCCGACATAGGCAAAGCGCCCTTCCGAAATAGCCACCTGCCAGCCCTCGAGAACTTCGCGCGTATGAACATTTACCAGCTTGCCGCCACGAATCACGGTGTCGGCTGCCGTGCGTCCAGCGGCCACAGCCACAAGGGTCGCCGCGCAATCTGCCCACGATTTAAGAGAGTGTGTTTCCATGAGGCAAAATGAACTACCTCGCAGGTGGCTTCAAGATATAAGTGGCCGGATTGTCGGAACTCACGCAAGCTTTCGCGCGTTTGCTCAGGTTAACCAGATCGGGAACGCCGAAATGTCTCAACCCAGCGCTTTGATATATGTCAGCGACGATCAGCCAGGCATTCGTCGGCAGAAACGCGGGCGCGGCTGGAGCTACGTCGCACCCGATGGCACGCGAATCGCGGATAAGGCACAGCGCTTTCGCATCAACGCGCTTGCGATCCCGCCGGCCTATGAAGACGTCTGGATCTGTCCGAACTCAAACGGCCATCTGCAGGCAACCGGCCGCGATGCACGGCGGCGCAAGCAATACCGCTATCACGCGGAATGGTCGGCTTACCGTGCCCGCAAGAAATTTGATGATCTGGCGAAATTTGGCGAGGCCCTGCCACGCATTCGCCGTGCAATCCGTGCCGATCTCAATCTCGACGCAGGTGATCAGGCCTTCGCCATTGCGGCGGTGTTAACCCTAATGGACCGGTTGTCGTTGCGCATCGGTACGTCAGAATACGCCAAGGAAAACAAGACCTTCGGTGCAACCACCCTACGCAGTCGTCACCTGAACCTGACCGATGCAGGGCTGGAGTTCAACTTTGCAGCCAAGGGCGGCAAGAAAGTCCGCAAACTGTTGAGGGACTCACGTCTGCACAAGATTTTTGACCGCCTCGATGACCTTCCCGGCGCAACTCTGATTTCGTGGATGGACGGTGACACCCCGCGTTCAGTGACATCAGATCAGGTCAACGCGCGCCTCGACGACCTGACACAAGGCGCGGGCTTTACCGCCAAGACCTTCCGCACATGGAACGGATCGGTCGCGGCACTTGATGTGGCAATGTCGGATGACGCTGTGACAATCAAAGAGATGTCCGAGGCCGCCTCAGAGCGCCTGCACAACACGCCGACAATCGCCCGGACCAGTTATATTCATCCTGACATCATCGCCCTTGCCGGGACCTCCAGCACAGATCGCCAGTCTCTGACTAAAAATCTGCCAGAAATCACCGAGCTCCGAATTCCCGAACGGGCCCTGTTGTCGCTTCTGAACAAGTGAATCCCTCTGCAAATGTCGCAATTCTACTAGGCAAATCATGTTGAACCGGGCTTACTTGGCCTCAACACGGAGGGTGCCATGGACGGATCACGAAACAACATCGAACACTGGGAAGAACGCGTCGATCTGGCGGCGGCATTTCGATGGACGGCGCGGCTCAATATGCATGAAGGCGTGTCGAACCACTTTTCGTTATCCGTAAACGATGACGGCACCAAATTCCTGATGAACCCCAACCAGGTGCATTTCACCCGCGTCAAAGCCTCCGACATGCTGCTGATCGATGCGAATGATCCGACTACCTTGGAAGGGCCAAACGCCCCTGATCCAACAGCATGGGGCCTGCATGGCGGTCTGCATCGCCATTGCCCCCATGCCCGGTGTGCCATGCATGTGCACTCCGTTCACGCCACGGTGTTGGCCTGCTTGGAAGACTCTATTCTGCCTCCACTCGATCAAAACGCCGCGATGTTCTACGATCGTCAGGTGGTTGATGACAGTTATGGTGGGCTGGCTTTCGAAGAAGAAGGAGAGCGCTGCGCGCAGCTTTTCGATAACCCCAAGAAAAAGGTCATGATCATGGGCAATCACGGCATCATGGTCATTGGCGACACCGTGGCCGAGACCTTCAACCGTATGTATTTCTTCGAACGCGCAGCAGAGGTCTATGTGAATGCTCTGCAAACCGGGCGCCCCTTGCGCATCCTGCCTGACGAGATCGCCGCCAAGACCGCCGACGAAATCGAGAATTATCCTGAACAGGACATCCGTCACCTCGCCGAGCTGAAAGCGATTCTCGACGAAGAAGGCTCGGACTATGGCGGCTGAGATCGGGCCAGAGCACAGCAGTCGGGAGTGGAACTATCACCCCGATCTGCCGCTCGACGATCGCTCTGTCTTTCAATGGCCGCCGTCACCGCGATACCTTGCCACGTGGATCGCTCAAAACTGGCTGACCCTGTCAGAGCGCGTGATCATGGCACTTCTCGCCATCGCGCTCTACCTTTTCGCCTATCCATCGCTGGAATCCGCGCAGACGCTCGCCTTCGGCTGGGTTTTTCAGGTCTGGCTGGTCAACATGGCGCTGATGATCGTCGTTGCGGGCGGATTGCATTGGTATTTCTATCTGCGCGGCCATCAGGGACAGCGGTTGAAGTTTGATCGCCGCCCACAGGCCAAAGGCAATGCGCTTTGGAATTTCTCCGATCAGGTGAAAGACAACATGTTCTGGTCCCTGGGCTCAGGGATCGCCCAACTCACCGCATTTCAAGTGCTGATCATGTGGGCCATGGCCAACGGCTACGCACCTACAATCACGCCTGCACAAAATCCGGTCTGGTTCGTGCTTGCCCTGATCTTGCTGCCGATCTGGTCAGCCTTCCACTTCTATTGGGTTCATCGCCTGTTACACGTTCCGTTCCTCTACAAACGGGTGCACGCATTGCACCATCGAAACGTCAATATTGGCCCCTGGTCCGGCCTATCGATGCATCCGGTCGAACACTTGCTCTATCATTCAATGCTTCTGATCCACTTCATTGTGCCACTGCATCCAATTCATCTGATCATGGGTGTGATCTACAACGGCCCCGGTGCCGCGATGACGCATGCCGGCTATGAAGACCTTCTGGTCAAAGACAAACGCCGCCTCGCGCTTGGCACCTTCTATCATCAGCTGCATCACCGCTATTACGAATGCAATTACGGCAATCAAGAAATGCCTTGGGACCGTTGGTTCGGCACGTTCCATGATGGCTCGGAAACCGCCACATCGGACACACGAGCCCGCAAGAAAAAGATGCACGCATGAGCGAATGGAACCACATACCTGAGGTGCCAATCCGCGTCTCTCCCCTTTGGCAATGGCCACCCAAACCGGGTGCAACGTTCCGCTGGTACTTCGACAGCTGGTTCTTTTTGACCGTCAATATGGCGATCTGCGGCCTGGCCTTCCTGTCCTACGCCTGGTTCTCCCCCAGCTTGGAAAGCGCGGCCACACCCGGCCTCTGGATCGCTGGCATTTGGCTGAGAAATGCAATCATCGTCGCCACACTCGCCGGGACGCTTCACCTTTGGTTCCACAAATACAGTGGCCAGGGCACGGACCTGAAATACGATCCTCGCCCGTTTCCGCGCCAGGGCCGCATGTTCACGTTGAACAGCCAACTCCTCGACAACATGATCTGGACCATCGGCTCCGGCGTGACGATCTGGTCTGCGCTCGAGGCGCTGCTCTGGTGGTCCATGGCCAATGGCTATGCTGCCGTCATCACCTTCGACACCAACGCCATCTGGTTTGTCGCTATCTTCTTCCTGATCCCTGTCTGGGAAAGCTTCTATTTCTACTGGATGCACCGCTTCCTGCACACCAACGCAATGTACCGTTTTCACGCCCTACATCACCGCAATACAGACATTGGGCCTTGGTCAGGTCTGTCGATGCACCCGGTGGAACATGCCTTCTATTTTGGCTCGGTTCTGATTCATTTTGCCATCGCCTCCCACCCCGTCCACATCATATTCCACCTGATGTTTTACGGGCTTCTTGCCATCACAACCCACACCGGCTTCGAGGGGGTTCTGTTCCGCAACAAAAAGCGTTTGCATTTGGGCAATTTCCATCACCAAATCCACCATCGTTACTTCGAATGTAACTATGGAAATCTGGACGTGCCTTGGGACATCCTGTTCGGCAGTTGGCACGACGGAACCGAGGACGGGAAAACCGCAATGAAAGAGCGGCTGCGCAATAGGAAACGCTAGATGATCTACGGGCAGACAGACGAACAATTGATGATCGCGGACACCGTCCGCCAGTTCGTTGAAAAGGAAATTTACCCGCATGAAGAACTGGTGGAGCGCTCCGGCCACGTCCCGCAAGAGATCGCAGACGAAATCAAGCGCAAGACAATCGAGCTGGGTTTCTACGCATGCAATTTTCCCGAAAGCGTTGGGTGCGCCGGCCTGAACCACGTGGAGTTTGCGCTGGTTGAGCGTGAACTCGGGCGTGGTTCCATGGCACTGAACCATTTCTTCGGCCGTCCGCAAAATATCCTGATGGCTTGCCAGGGCGAGCAGATAGAACGGTATCTGATGCCCGCGGTGCGCGGAGAGCGAATGGACGCCCTCGCAATGACCGAACCCGGCGCGGGCTCTGACATTCGAGGAATGAAATGTGCTGCGGTACGTGATGGCGGGGATTGGGTCGTCAACGGCACCAAACACTTTATCTCCGGCGCAGATCATGCCGACTTTCTGATTGTCTTCATCGCGACGGGTGAAGACGACACACCAAAGGGGCCCAAGAAGCGCATTACGGCCTTTCTTGTGGATCGGGGGACACCGGGCTTTACCATCCGCGACGGTTACAAATCCGTCAGCCACCGCGGCTACAAGAACATGATCCTCGATTTTGATGAGTGCCGCTTGCCCGATACCCAGGTGTTGGGCGAAGTCGATGGAGGTTTCGAGGTCATGAACACATGGCTCTACGCCACCCGGATTACGGTTGCCGCGATGTCAGTCGGCCGTGCACGCAGGGTCTTTGACTTTGCCTTGGATTACGCTGCCCAACGCGAACAATTTGGTCAGAAGATTGGCAAATTTCAGGGCATCAGCTTTCAAATCGCGGATATGATTACCGAGATTGATGCGGCCGATCTCTTGACCCTTGCTGCCGCTGATCGGCTCGACAAGGAACTTCCCGCGAACCGCGAAATCGCATCGGCCAAACTCTACGCCTCCGAGATGCTGGCGCGCGTCACCGATACGGCCATCCAGATTCACGGAGGTATGGGCTTGATGGATGACTACCCGCTGGAACGGTTCTGGCGCGACGCGCGCGTCGAGCGTATTTGGGACGGCACATCCGAAATACAACGCCACATCATAAGCCGCGAACTGCTGCGCGCGCTTGGCGCGTGAGGCTCAACTTGTCGGATGATGTGCGAAAGACCAGATTTAATGCCTCCGGCGGGGATACTTGTGAACATGGGAAGCGATAAAGTGTCTCAGAATAGAGGTCCGGCGCCCCAGCATGCGAAACACGATGAGGCGCCTTCCCACGTTACGGCCATCGGCGTCCCCGCCTGTACCGCTCCTACTAGATCACGCGTCAACCTTAACAGCCCGTTACTTCCCATGTTTCTAAATATCCCCGCCGGAGGCTCCGCACCTCTGCCCCATATTGGACCGTCATGAAAAACCTGTCACGACTGCTGAACCCCGCTTCAATCGTCGTCATTGGCGGCGGACCGTGGAATGAAGCGGTGCTCGAACAAGCGCAGAAGTTCGGCTATCCGGGCCATCTTTATGCTGTGCACCCAAGTAAACCCGAGATTGCGGGGATCAAAACATATGCTGGCGCGCATCTGTTGCCCGAAGCGCCAGACGCCGCTTTTATCGGGATCAACCGAGAGGCATCTGTGGGGGCTGCGGAACGTCTGCGCAAAAAAGGGGCCGGTGGCGCAGTTTGCTTCGCGTCGGGTTTCGCGGAGGCCACTGCCGAGGATGCCACCGGCGCTGGCGCTCAGGACAGACTTTTGCGGGCCGCCGGCGATATGCCGATCCTGGGACCCAATTGTTATGGTTTCATCAACGCTCTGGATCAGGTGGCAATTTGGCCAGATCAGCATGGGTTAGAGCCTGTTGAGAGCGGTGTCGCGATCCTCACACAAAGCTCAAACATGTCGATCAACCTGACAATGCAGACCCGGGGACTGCCCATCGCAATGATGGTCACATGCGGCAACCAGGCCCAGACCGGACAAGCGGAAATTGCGGAGTATCTGCTGGAGGACCCCCGCATTACAGCTATCGGACTGCATATCGAAGGAGTCCATGATCTGCGAAGCTGGGAAGCACTGGCGGCCAAGGCACATGCCAAGAATATCCCGATCGTCGCGCTCAAGGTGGGCCTCTCCGAACAGGCGCGCGCGGCCACTGTCTCGCATACTGCCTCGATGGCGGGAAGCGACGCAGGCGCTCACGCTCTTCTTATGCGCCTCGGGATCGCGCGTGTGAACGATCTGCCGACCTTTCTCGAAACGCTGAAGCTGTTCCATGTCACCGGCAGGATTGAGTCGAACAGGATCGCCTCGATCAGCTGCTCCGGCGGAGAGGCGTCTTTGATCGCTGATATGGCGGAGGGACGCAATTTGACGTTTCCCCCGCTGAACAACCGGCAGAAGAAAGACCTGCGCGACAGTCTTGGGCCGAAAGTCGCTTTGGCAAATCCGCTTGATTATCACACTTATATCTGGCGGGACACCGATGCGATGACCAAAGCTTGGTCGGCGATGGCCGATCCGGACATCGCTGCAACGTTTCTTATCGTGGATTATCCGCGCGAAGACATCTGTGATCCCACGGACTGGGAATGCGCGACAGCGGCCGCCATTGCCATGCGAAATTCAACCCGGCAAGCGGTCGCGATGGTGGCTACCCTGCCTGAATTGATGCCGCTCGATACGGCCAAGCGCCTATTGGCGGCCGGTGTCGTGCCCTTCGCGGGGCTCGCGGAGGCGCTGACAGCGGTAGAAGTCGCGGCCATGCCGATGACATTTGATCCAGAACCGATCCTGCTGCCCGAATTGCCCAAGGAAAGCACCGTCCTGTCCGAGCACGACGCAAAGACCCGTCTAGCCGATTTCGGACTGGTCGTGCCAGCCAACGTCGCCGTGGCTTCTGCCGAAAACGTCGCCGATGAATGCGCGCATATGCGTTTTCCCGTCGCTGTGAAGGCCGTGGGTTTGGTGCACAAGTCCGACCAGGGAGGTGTTGCCTTAAACATTGCGACGCCGCAGGAGGCGCAACAGGCGGCGAGCAATATGCGCGAGGCCAGCAGCTTTTTGATCGAGGAAATGGCGCCCGCAGGTGTCGAGCTATTGATCGGCGTGCATGTTGATGCGGCGCACGGATATGTGCTGACGCTGGCGGCCGGTGGGATCTGGACTGAAATGCTTCAGGATCAAACGCACTTGCTGCTGCCAACCACTGAAACACAGATCAAACAGGCTCTAACACACCTCAAAATTGATAAAGCTCTCAAAGGCTACCGGTCTCAGCCAGCTGTCGATCTGCGTGCAATATGGCAAGCAGTCGACGCGCTTCAATCCTATATTCTCGCCAATCCAGGCCGTATTGTCGAAATAGAAATTAACCCACTCATTTGCACTCCGCAGGGTGCAACTGCCGTAGACGCTCTTATCCGGGAAGCCAAATGACACATCCGATTAAAACCCACCGCGATGGTCCAATTCTGCAGGTCACGCTCGACCGGCCCAAAGCCAACGCGATCGACCTCGTCACCTCTCGCATCATGGGGGATGTCTTCGCTGATTTTCGGGACGATCCTGAACTGCGGGTCGCGATCATCACAGGTGGGGGGGAGAAGTTCTTTTGCCCCGGTTGGGACCTCAAAGCGGCCGCGGACGGTGACGAGGTCGACGGCGATTATGGCGTCGGCGGGTTTGGCGGCCTTCAGGAGCTGCCAGATCTGAACAAACCAGTGATTGCCGCGGTAAATGGCATCTGTTGCGGCGGTGGGCTGGAGCTTGCGCTCAGCGCCGACATTATTCTTGCGGCGGATCACGCCAGTTTTGCCCTGCCCGAGATCAGATCGGGCACCGTTGCCGATGCCGCTTCTGTCAAATTACCCAAACGCATCCCGTATCACATCGCTATGGAGCTTTTGTTCACTGGGCGCTGGTTCGATGTGGAAGAAGCTCACCGCTGGGGCATCGTTAACCATATTCATCCCGCCGACCAGCTTCTTGACAAGGCGTGGGAGATGGCGCGCCTGCTCGCATCAGGGCCACCCCTCGTTTATGCCGCGATCAAGGAAATCGTGCGCGAAGCCGAGGACGAAAAATTCCAGGACAGCATGGATCAGATCACCGGACGCAAATTCAAGACGGTCGACACGCTCTATGCGAGTGAGGATCAGTTGGAAGGCGCAAAGGCATTCGCAGAAAAGCGGGACCCTGTTTGGAAAGGTCGCTAAGCTTTGAGAAACATCGCCAGCACCGCCTCATCAAGTCGATGGGCGGGGTCGGCATCCTCCCCATATATGCGCACTTTGGGCAAAGTTAGACCCTTTATTCGGGTGCCAAAGCTTGTAAGCTTTGCCTCAAATCCGGCATCACTGAAGTGTTTCGCGTTGATCGACAGAACGAACAAAGCATTTGGTTGTGCGATCCGCATCAGCTCGTCCAGGGCCTCCGGTCCAACATGGCCGAGGGTGAAAGTCCCCGCGCTGACAATCCCGGTATAAGTGCCATCTGCAACACCAAGTTGGCCGGTGACGTCGCCAACGAACAAGGTGTCATAGACGCCTTTCTCCCGCGCGCGATCCAGCATGTCTGGCGAAATATCCGTGGCGTGGATCGGCCCTCTGTTCAACCTCGCGAGATGTTCGCCGACCAAACCAGTGCCTGCGCCCACATCCAGTACGGGGCCATGTCCACCTGCCGACGCAAAAGCCTCTGCCACATGGAATGGCAGAAGGTAATCATTCTCTGCGGCAAAGCCGCTATCGTAGGTGTTGGCCCAGTCCCGATAAAGCCTGACGGAATCCTCGGGCGACTTCAGATCATAGGCGGTCTCAAGATCAGGTTTATCAGCCATCTGTGCATGGAGCCCCGATTCGAGGCATTATTCAAGATGTGTGAAGTCGTCCGCGGTGTAGCCTTGCAGGAACAACAACGCCGTCAGATCTCCGTGGTTCACGCGCACTTTCGCTTGTGCCTGCACGGCAGGTTTCGCGTGCAAAGCCACTCCAGTCCCGGCGCGCATCAGCATCCCCAGATCGTTCGCGCCATCACCGACCGCCAAAACATCGCTGTCGCTCAACCCGAGGCGCGCAGTGATATCTGCCAAAGCATTGATCTTTGCCTCACGACCAAGAATGGGGTCACCTACCTCTCCCGTGAGATGCCCATCTGTGATCACAAGTGTATTCGCGCGATGCTCGTCAAAGCCCAGTCGCGTGGCGACGGACTGCGTAAACGCGGTAAATCCCCCCGAGACAAGCGCAGCATAAGCACCGTGTGATTTCATGGTCGCGAGCAATGTCGGGCCGCCCGGCATCAGCGTTACCCGCCGCGCTAAAACAGAGTCTATTACATCTGAATCCAGCCCTTTTAGTAGCCGCACACGCTGTCGCAGTGCACCCTCGAAATCGATCTCACCGTTCATCGCGCGCGCTGTAATATCCGCAACCCGTTCGCCTACCCCAGCCTCGGCGGCCAATTCATCGATGCATTCTTGCTGGATCATGGTGGAGTCCATGTCTGCCAAAAGCATCTTCTTGCGCTGGCCTTCGACGGGCTGGATCACCAAATCAATTTGCATGTCTTGCAAGTCGGCCCACACCTGTTCGACGTTGTCAGGCGGCAACTGAACGGCGAACTCAGCCGCAACGTCAGGCATCAGCCAGACCACATCTCCACCACCCCAGGCATTGCGAAGCGCATCAATCAGAGCCCCCTCCAGAACAGGTGTTTCCGGGTTGGTCAAAAGGGTGACTGCGAACATGGTCAGGGGTCCAATCGTGAAAGACGTGTCGCAAAAAGCGGCTCAAGCGGCGCTATAGCGACGAATTCGCTATTGTGAAACCGGAAAGCCGTCGTTATCCCGACAGGTGGGACACCCTTCCCCAACGAAGGGCATATATCTGTAAGGATACCATCAATGGCTACTCAAGCACCGGCAACGCGGCCGGCCAATCCGCGTTTTTCATCTGGCCCTTGCGCCAAACCCCCTACATTTTCACTCGACAAACTGTCTGACGCGCCCTTGGGCAGATCGCACCGCGCATCTCTTGGTAAAGCCAAGCTGAAGGAAGCGATTGAGACAACGCGCGAAATTCTTGGCATACCTGCCGATTACAGGATCGGCATCGTACCGGCGTCCGATACAGGTGCTTATGAGATGGCGATGTGGAACCTGCTTGGGGAACGCCCTGTCGAGATGCTCGCTTGGGAAAGCTTCGGGTCAGGCTGGGTCACCGACGCCGTCAAACAACTTAAGCTTGATGCGAAGGTCACGACCGCCGATTACGGCCAGATCGTCGACTTTGAAGGGGTCGATTTCAACAACGACGTTTGCTTCACATGGAACGGCACCACATCAGGCGTACGCATTCCGAATAGAGACTCTATTCCAGCTGAAAGAAGCGGTTTGACGCTATGTGATGCGACGTCAGCAGCCTTTGCCATGGACCTCCCTTGGGATCGATTGGATGCCACGACCTTCTCATGGCAGAAGGTTCTCGGGGGCGAAGCGGCTCATGGCATTCTGATCTTGTCCCCACGGGCCGTGGAGCGGTTGGAAAGCTACACGCCGGCTTGGCCGTTACCGAAGATTTTTCGACTTACAAAAGGTGGCAAGTTGATCGAGGGCATTTTTGAAGGCGCCACAATCAACACGCCCTCGATGCTCTGTGTCGAAGATTATCTGCAGTCCCTCGCTTGGGCAAAGTCGGTAGGCGGCTTGCAAGGGCTGATCGCACGCGCCGATGCAAACACAAAAGCCGTCACGCAATTTGTCGAAGCGCATGAATGGATAGATTTTCTGGCCGAAGATGTTGCGACGCGCTCCAACACTTCCGTTTGTCTGAAGTTTACCGACAGCCGTATTCAGGATGGTGCCGCCTTCGCCAAAGCTGTGGCCAAGCGTCTCGAAGCCGAAGGTGTCGCCCTCGATATCGGCGGTTATCGCGACGCCCCTCCCGGTTTGCGGATCTGGTGCGGCGCGACGGTGGAGACGTCAGACGTCGAGGCGTTGATGCCGTGGCTGGCCTATGCCTTTGAGCTGGAACTCTCCGGCCAGCAAGCGGCAGCCTGATACCTCATATTCGGGGTGCTGTAGCTACGGAAAAACTACGGAAACCCTACAGAAAAACGACAGCATATTTTAATGAAAAGGAGTGCCTGAAATGGCCCCAAAAGTTCTCGTCTCAGACAAGCTTTCTGAAACCGCAGTTCAGATATTTCGTGATCGCGGCATCGACGTCGATTTTATGCCGGATCTTGGCAAGGACAAAGCCAAACTGCTGGAACTGATCCCGCAATATGACGGCCTGGCCATCAGGTCTGCCACGAAGGTAACCGAGAAGATCATCGCAGCCGCCAGCAATCTCAAGGTTGTCGGCCGGGCAGGGATCGGCGTCGACAATGTCGATATTCCCGCAGCTTCAAAAAAGGGGATCATCGTGATGAACACCCCTTTCGGCAACATGATCACGACCGCAGAACACGCCATAGCAATGATGTTCGCTGTCGCCCGTCAAATACCTGAGGCAAGCGCCTCAACCCATGCGGGCAAGTGGGAAAAGTCGCGCTTCATGGGCGTCGAGCTGACCGGAAAAACCCTTGGCGTAATAGGCGCGGGCAACATCGGCGGCATTGTGTGTGAGCGCGGCGTTGGCCTCAAGATGAAGGTGATCGCCTACGATCCTTTCCTTTCTGATGAACGTGCAACGAAACTCGGTGTAACCAAGGTCGAATTGGACGAGCTGTTCGCGCGGTCGGACTTCATCACGCTGCATGTGCCGGCCACAGACAAGACACGCGGCATGATCTCGGCAGAGGCGATTGCCAGCATGAAACCGGGCGTGCGCATCGTGAACTGTGCACGTGGAGGTCTGGTTGATGAGGAGGCCCTGGCGGCAGCGTTGAAGGACGGCAAAGTCGCAGGTGCTGCGTTCGATGTCTTCTCTGTCGAGCCCGCAACCGACAGCCCGCTTTTCAACCTGCCCAATGTTGTGGTCACGCCCCATCTTGGTGCGGCCACCACAGAGGCACAGGAAAATGTCGCTCTTCAGGTTGCCGAACAAATGTCTGACTTCCTGCTGACCGGGGCTGTGACCAACGCTCTCAACATGCCATCCGTTACAGCAGAAGAAGCTCGCGTCATGGGGCCATGGGTCAAGCTGGCAGAACACCTTGGCGCGTTCATTGGACAGATGACCGACGAGGCACTCAAGGAGATTCAGATCACCTATAATGGCGCAGTGTCGTCCATGAATCTCGACGCACTCAACTGCGCGGGCGTAGCCGGTATCATGAAGGCCACCAACCCCGACGTGAACATGGTCAGTGCGCCGGTGATCGCCAAAGAGCGTGGCGTGAAAATCAGCACCACAACGCAGGACAAGTCCGGTGTGTTCGATGGGTACATCAAGATAAATGCCATCACCGACAAGCGCGAACGCTCTATAGCGGGAACCGTGTTTTCCGATGGAAAACCGCGCTTTATCCAGATCAAGGGGATCAACATCGACGCCGAAATCGGTGCCCATATGCTTTACACAACCAATGAGGATGTGCCGGGCATCATTGGCACCTTGGGCCAGACGATGGGTGAAAACGGTGTGAACATTGCGAACTTTACGCTTGGACGGTCAGGCGCTGGAAAAGACGCGATTGCGCTGCTTTACATTGACGAAGAACCGCCCGCGCCCGTCTTGCAAAAACTCGAAGCGACGGGGCTCTTCCAGCAGGTCAAAACACTGCATTTCGACGTCGCCTGACGGTCCTCAAGGGAGCGACCGCGCCCCTTCCCATGTTCAAAATATCCCCGCCGGAGGCTTCAACACCAGCCACCGGCGGCGTGGGCCATCAGTCAATCTTTTCGGATCACACCAGTGATCGCTGCGGCAGCCAGAGCCGTTACGATCCAACCAATCGCCTTGGCAAGCCAGCGCAACCACCAGCCCGTGTGCCCCAGTGGCGACCTGCTTGTGGACGGCGCCCACGCCGTTTCCTGACCCAATGATACGAGCGGAATGACCAAATCTGCGGCGTAGGCAAACGCATTGAACGTCTCCCAATCCTGTCCAGCCTGACCTTTCTGAGACCAGAACGCAGCAGGGTTTTCCGGATAGCTTATCGTCGCCTCAACCCAGGGTTGCGAGACCAGGATTGGCGCGGCGTTAGGTGCGAAGTCACCCTCCAACCAAGTCGCCTGATAGAAAAACCCCAAAGCGAGAATAAGCGCAATCGCGACCACAACGGAACGTCCGGGTCGATACCCATATCCAATGGTGGTGCGAAGAACCAAATCGCCAATCCATGCGACGCTCGTCCACAGCGGCGACACACTATTCGCCCGCATCAGTGCACGAGCCTCAGAGCGCAACAACTGTTCCTTGTGCATCAGGACTGTCCGCGCATCATTGCGATGGCCCAGCGCGGTCAAGACATTCGACAGCTGCTCATAGGGCTGGGCGGAGAACGGCGTGTCCTCAGGCCGACGCGCCAACCAGTTCAGGCGGGCCTTGATATTGGTTTCGGCGTGTCGGGAAAACTCCTGATAGCGAAACCCATCCAAGCGGATAGGGTAGGCGGCACCGGGACCAACGGGCTCGTCTTTTAAGCGCGCAACATCCGCGCCAGCCAGATTGACGATCCCCCGCGTAATCTGGTTGTCCTTCAGGTACAGAATGCCACCAACCTTTGCGCGGGCAAGGCTCAAGGCCATATCTCGACCGTGCTCTTCAGTGGCCCCAAAAACCGTCGACCCAATGATTTCATCGGACAGAGAGATCGCGGTATTCGTTAGGAAAAAGTCGTGATCTACTCGTGCTGATGAGAAAAACAGCAACCCAGTACTCTCCAACGTCGTGACTGTCTCGGAGTAGGGATAGTTGCCCAAAAAGACGGACCCCTCGACACGCAGCGAAGGCGCAAAAATCGCGTCTTGGCCGCTGCTTGTGAGCCGCGCATCACAAATCTGCAGATCGCCGGTAATTCTTGCACCTGCAAGGCTGATCTCGCCATCTACCGAGCTGCCTGCGCGAAGATAGAGGGACCCTGCAAATCGCGCATTATCCGCGGAGATACCGGAAATCTCACACCCGGACAGATGCAACCCTCTGAGCGTCGCATTCACCAGATTGATCGGCTCAGTCAGACGGCATTGCGTGAAGGATAAATCGCGCCTGCAATCACAGCCCTGCAAGTCGAGGGCACCGGTGATTTTCGCTCCACGTAGTCGAACGCCCTTGTCATGCAAAGCAACGTCACTGTCATCGAGAAGCATCAACCGAATGATGCCTGCGCGGATCTCGACATCCTCGCTTTCATCTTCCGGTAGATCGCCGTTTCCAACAGAGGTGCGATTGGGCTGGTGAGATTCCGCAACCAGCTTCTGTTCAGCCGGATTAAGCGGCTCAAAGTCGTCTAAAGAGATCATATGGGCGACGTTTGCACGGCCTTTGTTTTCTGACAAGCGATCAGTCGTCAGCGTCAGAATATCGATAAAGCGACCAGCCCAACGTTCCGATAAAAAACACAGTTGCCATGATAATCGCTTCGAAGCCCGCGGGGGCCGTCGGCAGACCACGCCACCACAATGCAAACACCACCATCGCCAAGCCAATCAAGGAAAACCCTATCCTGAACCTCAACTCGGATTTGGTCGGTCCATACTTCATCAAGCGGTCTCTTGTGGGGTGAGTTTAAGCTCAGCAATCATGACATCCCGCATCACAAACTTCCGCGGCTTGCCTGTCACAGTCATGGGGATTTCTTCCACGAACCTCACATGCGTCGGGACCTTGTAGTGAGCGATACGGCTTCGACAAAACTCAAGTATCTCGTCTTCATCGCGCTCGGCTGCGGGCTTTGCAACGATCCAGGCGCATACGATCTCACCGAACTTTTCATCGGGAATACCGAAGACCTGAACCTGACTGATTGTGGGGTGAGTATACATGAACTCTTCAATTTCTCTCGGGTAGATGTTTTCTCCACCACGGACGATCATGTCTTTCAATCTGCCGGTTATGTTGACGTAGCCGTCTTCATCCATTCTGGCCAAATCTCCGGAATGCATCCAACCCTCTCGGTCAATCGCCTGCTCGGTGCGAACATCATCTCCCCAGTAGCCCTTCATTACTGAATACCCACGCGTCCACAGTTCGCCCTGCTCACCGACACCAATCGTATGTTGCTCTTCGTCCACCAGTTTGACTTCGACATGTGGGTGAATACGCCCAACAGATGTCACACGTTTTTCCAAAGGATCATCAACATTGGATTGGAATGAGACTGGCGATGTTTCCGTCATGCCGTATGCGATGGTAACTTCGGTCATGTTCATTTGCGACTGAACGTTTCGCATGACCTCGATAGGGCAGGGCGCGCCCGCCATAATTCCAGTGCGCAGGCTTCCGAGATCGAAGCTGGAAAACTCGCTATGCTCCAGCATACCCACGAACATAGTAGGCACCCCATAGAGCGCGCTGCACCGTTCTTCTGAAACGGCTTTGAGCGTCTCCAACGGATCAAAACCTTCGCCGGGGACAATCATGGTGGCGCCCTGCGTCACGCATCCCAGAGTCCCCATGACCATGCCGAAACAATGATAGAATGGGACCGGGATACACAAACGATCTTGTTCACTGAAGGTCATCGCCTGCGTGGTAAAGAATGCGTTGTTCACTATGTTTCTATGGGTAAGTGTCGCCCCCTTCGGATTGCCGGTCGTGCCCGAGGTGAACTGGATGTTAATCGGGTCATCCGGGCACAAACTTTCGCTGATAGCGTCCAGATCATCTCTGATTTCGGTCATAACAGCGCCGAAACTGATTATGTGAGACGGGGCCCCCTCACCGAGCGCAATAATGATTTCAAGCGAAGGAACGGCACTACTCTTAAGCTTACCATCGCTTGAAGTAGTCATCGCGGGAATCAAGTCGGCCAGCATTCCTAGATAGTCAGACGACTTGAATGACTGAGCGGTGATCAAAGCACGGCATCCGACCAGGTTGAGCGCGTATTCAAGTTCATGAGTACGGTAAGCCGGGTTGATATTGACCAGTATGACACCCAGACGTGCGGTAGCGAATTGAGTGAGCAACCATTCGTACCGGTTAGGGGACCAGATGCCCAAGCGATCACCTTTGACCAACCCCAACCGCAGCAAACCCGAGGCAAGGCGGTCCACATCGCTGGAAAATTCGAGATATGTTTTGCGTATATTCTGACTTCGAAAAACAACGGCTGGTCTCTCGCCAAACGATGCGACTGTGTGAGCGAGCTGGGCAGGCAGAGTTCTGTCTATCAGCGGCACGTCCGCGACACCACGGACATGCGCGCGACCGTCAATTGGTTTGCGAGTTTTAGATGACATTGCGCGACCGTCCTTCTTACCCATCACATGTCTCTAGGCGTTCATCTTTGCAGCTCAGCGCACCTCAAGACGTGACGTTATGCTGACGATTCAAATCGAACACGTTAAGATGATAAATTCAAACAGGGGAGTTAACCTATGACCGATATCGTAATTCTGTCCGGCGCACGTACAGCAATTGGAGCGTTTGGAGGTTCACTTGCAGGGACTCCACCGATTGATCTGGGCGCGACCGCGGCCAAAGCAGCCCTTGATCGCGCAGGTGTTGACGGCAAGCAAATCGGTCATGTGGCCTATGGACACGTCATCAACACCGAACCACGGGATATGTATCTGTCTCGCGTTGCGGCCATGGATGCAGGTGTTCCGGATACGACGCCAGCGATGAATGTGAACCGGCTTTGTGGATCGGGAATTCAAGCCATCGTGTCGGTTGTGCAATCCATGATGCTGGGAGACGCCGAATTTGGCTTGGCAGGGGGCGCCGAAAACATGTCGCGCTCGCCGTTCATCCTACCGTCAGCGCGATGGGGCCAAAAGATGGGCGATGCCCGCAGCATGGATATGATGCTGGGGGCTTTGAATTGTCCTTTTGGCACCGGCCATATGGGTGTAACCGCCGAGAATGTGGCCACCGAACATGACATCAGCCGCGACGCGCAAGACGCCCTCGCGCTGGAAAGTCAGAACCGTGCGGCCAAGGCGATTAAAGCAGGTTTTTTCAGCGAACAGATCGTTCCTGTAGAGGTTCGTGTCAAAAGGGACATAGTACCCTTCGACACTGATGAGCATCCAAAGGCCACCACTGCGGAGGCGCTTTCGGGACTTCGGCCAGTGTTCCAGAAAGACGGATCTGTAACCGCAGGAAATGCTTCTGGCATCAATGACGGAGCAGCAGCACTTGTGCTTGCGACATCTGGTGCTGCCGAAAAAGCTGGCTTGAAACCACGTGCGCGCATCTTGGGATATGGTCATGCTGGGGTACGTCCCGAGGTTATGGGTATCGGACCGGTACCAGCCGTTCAGAACCTTTTGGCAAAGACGGGGCTCAGCATAGGCGACTTCGATGTTGTTGAATCGAACGAAGCCTTTGCGTCTCAGGCACTCGCCGTGAACAAAGAGCTTGGTTTGGATTCAGCGAAAGTGAACCCAAATGGAGGTGCGATCGCATTGGGCCATCCAGTCGGCGCGACAGGAGCCATCATTGCGGTCAAGGCGCTCTATGAGTTGGAGCGAATTGGCGGAAAACGTGCTTTGATCACGATGTGCATAGGCGGCGGGCAAGGCATCGCCCTCGCGTTCGAGCGTCTTTGAACCTTATTCGGCCGCCATCTTCAGGCTGGCGATCAAATTGTGGAACTTCTCACCCTGCACAGCAACATGCTTGAGCAACGCTGATCCCGCCTTCGTCGTTTCAGCATTTTCGAGTGCTTTGACGATCTCTTCATGTTCACGCATGGATTGATCCATACGACCTCGGAGCCGCAGCTGGACGCGCCGATAAGGCCTTAACCGGTCATGTAACTTACAAGCTTCCTGCTCGAGAAAAGCATTACCCGATTGCGCGTAGATGATTTTATGAAAGCGCTCATTCTCGAGATAGTAGGCGTCGCTGTCTCCATTCTTGATCGCATTGGAACACCGGTGGTTGGCGTCATTCAGGGCGGCCAGCGCCTTGTCGGAAATACGCTGCGCAGCCAAGCGACCACACATCGCTTCCAGACCCGCCATAACTTCAAACATCTCGAGAAGCTCTATTGGTCCAGGCTGTCTGACAAAGACCCCGCGTCGCGGAATTTGCGCAACCAATCCGGAGACGACAAGCTTTTGCAGTGCTTCACGAATTGGCGTGCGGGATACGCCAAACCTATCGGCTAACTTGATCTCATCAAGCCGGTCTCCATCGGAATACTGGCCTGCGAAAATCAAATTCTCGATTTCATCAGCAATAATATCGGCGCGGCGTCTCTCCATGTTTTTGAGTATAACAATGGCCATTAGGAATGCAATAATCCAATTATTGTATACAAAAAGATTGACACAGACCCTTTATGAAACAAGGTTAGCTCCCACAACGTGAAGGAATTCTGTTCTGGGAGGAATAACATGAAGACCGCAATAATCTCTGCTGCCGCATCGCTAGCCCTCATGGCCGGAGCCGCGCATGCGACCGAGCTTCGTTTGTCACATCAATGGTCCAACAAGGACGTACGCCACCAAGTCGCGCAAATCGTCGCTGACGAAGTTGCCGCCGCCAATGTTGATCTTGATATCAAGATTTTTGGCTCAAAATCTTTGTTCAAACCGCGCGAGCAATATAAACCCCTCAGCCGTGGTCAATTGGATATGACAGTGTTTCCGCTCAGCTATGCTGGCGGTCAACAACCCGCTTTCAACCTGACGCTCATGCCTGGGCTAGTGAAAAACCATGACCATGCGGCAAGACTCAACGACAGTCCTTTCATGGATGAACTCAAGGCGAAAATGGCTGATGACGATGTCATGGTCTTGGTCGATGGGTATCTTGCAGGTGGATTTGTCGGAAAAGAAAAATGCATCACTTCGCCCGATGACGTGCAGGGACTGCAAACCCGTGCCGCTGGCAAAGCTTTTGAACAAATGCTTGCGGGTGCGGGCGCTTCCATTGCTTCGATGGCATCGTCAGAAATCTACAACGCGATGCAAACCGGCGTACTGGACGCGGCCAACACCTCATCATCTTCATTCGTATCCTATCGTATTTACGAGCAAGCCGCCTGTTATACGCCCGCAAGCGACTACGCGTTGTGGTTTATGTATCAACCTCTGCTTATGAACAAATCCACATTTGAGGGGCTAAATGACGACCAGCAAAGCGCTTTGTTGGCAGCCGCAGAAAAGGCGGAGGCTTTCTATCTGGAAGAGGCGAAAAATCAGGATGCGGCCTCCGTCGAGACTTATGAGAAAGCTGGTGTTGAGATTGCAAACATGACTGAAGAGCAATTCAACGCGTGGCGCGAGATTGCCAAAGAAACCTCTTACAAGGCTTTCGTGGAAGAAGTTCCAGACGGACAAAAGCTTCTCGATATGGCATTGGCCGTCGAGTAATCTATCAAATGGATCGCGCAGTTTGTGCGATCCATCCCTTCTCTGAAAACCATCTGGAAAAATGATGTCAGGTCAAATCGGTACCCGTATTGCTCCGATCGGGAACAATCGCTTCTTGCGGGCGGTCGCTGCAATTTCGACGGTCGCCGGGTGGTTCTCTGCCGCCATGATTGTCGCCGCCGTCGCGATCACCTGTCAGATGATTTTCATCCGGTTTGTGCTGAACGGATCAACGATCTGGCAAACAGAGGCGGTTATCTATCTGGTGGTCGCGGCCACGTTGATCGGGTTGCCCTATGTTCAGCGACTTCGCGGGCATGTGAACGTGGATCTCATACCGCTTTCTTTGCCGTCACGGGCGCGCATGGGGCTCGCCATTGTTACCGGAGTTCTCTCGATTGTAATTGTCGCGATCATGGTCTTCTACGCCTACGAGTACTGGCACTTTGCCTGGTCGCGCGGATGGAAGTCAGACACGGTGTGGGGGGTCAGGCTCTGGATACCTTATCTTGCTTTGCCGATTGGATTTGGCCTTTTGTTGCTCCAGTTGGTCGCCGACTTGATCGGAGTTTTGACAGGCGTTGAGAAACCCTTCGGATTGGAGGACGCGTGATGGATCCGCTATTTCTCGGTGCGCTGGTTGCCGTTGCCACCATTCTGGTTTTGTTTTCAGGTGTCTCTGTGGCTTTAGGCCTGCTCATTGTATCAGCGGGCTTTCTCATGATCTTCGATGGCCTTCGATCCCTCGAACTGATGCCGGAGATCCTGTTTGGGAAGTTAGATAACTTCGCTTTGCTGTCGATCCCGATGTTCATCATCATGGGTGCCTCGATCGCCTCGACGCGTGCGGGTGCTGACCTTTACGAAGCACTTGAACGCTGGCTGACGCGTGTACCTGGTGGCTTGGTCGTCTCAAACCTCGGAGCGTGTGCATTGTTTGCTGCGATGTCTGGCTCCAGCCCAGCTACATGTGCGGCTATTGGTAAGATGGGCATCCCTGAGATGCGCAAGCGCGGCTATCCCGATGGCGTTGCAGCTGGGTCGATTGCCGCAGGTGGCACGCTTGGCATTCTAATTCCACCTTCGGTCACCATGATCGTTTATGGAATTGCGACAGAGACGTCGATTGGTCGGTTGTTTCTTGCTGGCGTCATACCCGGACTGCTTCTGGTCAGCCTCTTTATGATCTGGTCGCTGTACTCCACATGGAAGTCCGGAGACACCTCGCTGCTGTCGTCGCGCAGTTATACAATGGCTGAGAAGCTGGAAATTCTGCCGCGCGTCCTGCCCTTTATCGCGATCATTATTGGCGTACTTTATGCGATGTATGGCGGCATCGCCACGCCGTCTGAGACCGCCGCTGTAGGCGCATTGCTGTGTCTGTTGATCGCGATGGTGATCTATAAGCTTTGGAACCCAAAAGATCTTTGGATCGTACTTCGCGATTCGACGAAAGAGTCGGTGATGATCCTGTTTATCATCGCTGCTGCGGGCGTTTTCTCTTACATGTTATCGTCGCTGTTTATTACCCAATCGATCGCCGAATGGATTGGGACGCTCGACGTAAATCGATGGGTCTTGATGGGAGCTGTAAACCTGTTTCTGTTAATTGCCGGTTTCTTCCTTCCTCCCGTCGCCGTGATTTTGATGGCAGCACCTATTCTGCTTCCAATCATCACCGCCGCCGGATTTGATCCTATCTGGTTCGCAGTTATCCTGACCATCAACATGGAGATTGGTTTGATCTCCCCTCCGGTCGGTCTGAACCTCTATGTGATTAACGGAATCGCGCCTGATATTCCTCTCAAGACAATCCTGACCGGTTCTCTGCCATTTGTCGGCTGCATGATCTTGGCAATAATCATTCTCTGCATCTTTCCAGGTCTTGCTACATGGTTGCCTGATGCGGTGATGGGAGCGAGCCTGTGACGCTGTTCGCCGATATCCTTTCTACTGTTTTCGAACGCAGATTCCGAAGCATGCCGATGGACGCGAATGACACCCGAGATATCGAAACACTTACCGACGAGCTGCTGGGAACATCTGGCGAGGCGTCGGGCCTGGCACTGTCCACGCAGATTCTTCAGCGATTTGTAAAACTCGATGACGCGGGTAAAGTACGATTTTTTCGCCATCTGGCGAAAGAAATGAACATCGACCCTGAAAATGTTCGCAAGACACTTGAGGAATACGAGCGATCGCCGTCGAAGCAAAGTTATCGATCCTTCGCCGCTGCCGCTGAGCCACGGCGACAAGAGCTGATAAGACGTCTCAATCAGGCCCCAGGGGCTACGGGCAGGTTAGTCGATATGCGGGCAGACTTACTTCGTTTAAAAAAGGGCGATGACGATCTTGATGCGCTTGATCTCGATTTCCGGCACCTCTTTGCATCATGGTTCAACCGGGGGTTTTTAGTGCTCCGCCCTATCAATTGGGAAAGCCCTGCGCATGTTTTGGAAAAAATAATCGCGTACGAAGCAGTTCATGCGATCGATAGTTGGGACGAACTTCGACGAAGGTTAGAGCCGTCAGATCGCCGTTGCTTTGCGTTCTTTCATCCCGCTATTCCGGACGAACCTCTTATCTTTGTAGAGGTGGCGCTGACGCAGGGGATTCCAAATTCAATCCAAAACCTGCTGACGGAGGAGCGTGACATTGTCTCGGCACAAGACGCGGATACAGCGGCATTCTATTCCATCTCGAACTGCCAAACCGGATTGGCCAGCATCTCCTTCGGGAATTCACTTATCAAACAAGTCGCCGCGGACCTGTCTATGGAATTGCCAAATCTTGAGACATTCGTGACACTGTCACCGATACCGGGCCTATGTACCTGGCTGGACCGGAGCGGCTTGGAAACAAGAGAGCTGACTGACGTTGAGCTTCAACAATCCGCCGCGCATTATCTTCTAACGATAAAAAGACCTGACGGACTGCCACTTGACCCTGTCGCAAGATTTCACCTCGGCAATGGTGCGAACATTCATGCCCTTCATTCGAGGGCAGATTTGTCCGACCGCGGGATCGAGGCATCTGGCGGTGTCATGGTGAACTACTTGTACGATCTTGAGCAAATTACGAAAAACCAAGAGCAGTTCCTGCGTTCGCGAGAAGTGGTTGCATCCGACGCCGTGAGGGTCTTGAACCAAGCAGCCGAAAAACGCGTCGCCTGAACATTCGAGAGAAGTATGCCAAATCCGCTTTTTGATGAACTCTTCGCGCCATACTTGGGAAGCTCTCAGACGTTTCTGACATTGGCGGACGGCACAACGATATCGCACGACGCTTTCCTGAAACAAGCGGCGCAGTTTTCTCACGCCCTGCGTGATCTCGGACTTCGGCCCGGGGACAGGTTAGCCGTTCAAATCGAAAAGTCTCCGGAGGCGTTGGCGATCTACGCTGCGGCGGTCGCCGCTGGTGTGATCTTCCTGCCGCTAAACACGGCTTACACCACGTCCGAGCTTGAGTATTTCATAGACAACAGTAGCGCCAAGCTGGTGATCTGCGGCCCTGATAAACAGGAAAGTCTTGCGGAAATTGCTTTCAAAATTGGAAGCAATGTTGAAACACTGGACGCTCACGGCCAAGGTAGCTTGGTCGATATTGCCAGAGACAAATCGACTAAGTTCCACGTTGCGGATCGTGGTGCGGATGACCTTGCTGCTTTCCTTTATACCTCCGGCACGACCGGTCGATCCAAAGGGGCGATGCTCACACAGGATAACTTACTGTCAAACGCACAACTTCTGTCGGAATACTGGCAATTCACGTCCGAAGATGTGCTTCTGCACGCGCTTCCAATTTTCCACACTCATGGGCTCTTCGTAGCAACAAATGTGGTGCTTGCCTCTGGTGGCTCGATGATCTTCCTGCCTCAGTTCGACATTGATCAGATGATAGACGATCTGCCCAAAAGCACGTCGATGATGGGTGTACCAACATTTTACACACGACTGCTTTCAGACGCACGTTTTGACAAGCAACTTACCCAACATATGCGTCTGTTTATCTCAGGAAGCGCTCCGTTGCTGGCTGAGACGCATATACAATTCGAAGCGCGTACTGGTCACAGGATCCTCGAACGATATGGGATGACCGAGACGAACATGAATACCTCAAATCCGTATTCGGGTGAACGTCGCGCTGGAACAGTAGGCCACCCATTGCCTGGTGTGGAGCTCAAGATAACCGATCCTGCAAAAGGCTCTGAACTGGCTGTGGGCGAGATCGGTCAAATCGAAGTTCGCGGCAGAAATGTCTTCAAAGGCTACTGGCAGATGCCCGAAAAAACCGCGGCTGAGTTGCGGGAAGATGGTTTCTTTATCACCGGTGATTTGGGCCGGATTGACGCTGACGGATACGTCCACATCGTGGGGCGCAACAAAGACCTGATCATTTCCGGTGGGTACAACATATACCCCAAGGAAATTGAGCTAATTCTGGATGAACAACCAGGTGTTCAGGAAAGCGCAGTGGTGGGCGTACCACATCCTGACTTTGGCGAAACGGTCGTTGGTGTCATCGTAGCAGATGATGAGACGAGCCCTGATCTAAAAAAAATCAGCGATGCCATCTCAGGCATATTGGCACGCTTCAAGCATCCCAAAAAACTGGTGATCGTGGACGAGCTGCCGCGAAACACGATGGGTAAAGTTCAGAAAAATCTTTTGAGAGACCGTTTCGCTGACAGCTTCATGCCTCACTAGCGTACGGAGAACCGGCTGACGGGCAGAGTAATTAACGCAGCCTTCACCCAGTTCGGTGATGATTCAACGGATGGGAACTGATTCCCAGTTGGACGACGGCGTATGGATTTATCTGCGTTTGAGCGCGATATGGCGCATGAGCGACGTGCCAGGCTAAGCGCCGAACGGCGTTTGGTTCAAAAGGAGCGCGAGCTACAAGCGGCTAACAGACAGCTTTCCAATCATGCACTTTCACTCTCGTCACAGATTATTAATCAACGTGAGACCGTGAAAGATCTTGAAGGTCAGAACAACCAGTTTTCTGAAGATCTCGAAAAAGCGACAAAGAAAGCGGTCACTATCGAAAAGCTTCTTTGGAACGCGCTCGACAGCATGCGTGACGGCTTCGCACTCTTCGACGAAGACCGCAGGTTGGTTGCCGCGAACCGCAATTATCTCAGCATCTCAGACGATCCCAGTGCGATCAAGCCAGGCAGCGACGTCGAAGATATTCTAGACTATTGCCTTGATGAAGGCGTCTTCGACCTGAATGGCGAAGCGGAGGACGAATGGTTTGATTGGATGCATTCGCGCTGGGACAACGCTCAAATCGAACCAATCACGCTGAAGCTTTTTACCGGGCAATATCTCCAGCTGATTGATCGGCACACTTCCGAAGGTGGCGTCGTTTCTTTGGTACTCGATATCACAGATACCATTTCCCGCGAAAACGATTTGCGCGAGGCCAGAGATAACGCTCAGGCGGCTGACCGTGCCAAGTCCACATTCCTCGCGAAGATGAGCCACGAATTGCGCACACCCATGAACGGGGTGGTTGGTATGGCCGAACTGTTGCTGGAGGGTGAGGAAGATGATGAGCGAAGACTTTTTGCAAGGACGATAAAATCGTCGGGCGAAGCCCTTCTGGAAATCATCAACGATGTTCTAGATTTCTCGAAGATCGAAGCAGATAAGCTGGTGTTAAAGCCCAAACCCTTCGATCTCGAAAGGCTGATGCAGGAAGTCGCACTTATTGTTGAGCCGACTGTGAATCAAAAGGGTCTCAGCTTTCAAATCGACTACGACAAGTTCTTGCCAACAGCGTTTGTCGCCGATCCGGGTCGACTGCGACAGATCATGACAAACCTCGTCGGAAATGCCGTGAAATTCACGGAGAAGGGTCATGTTCTGATCCGCGTCTTGGGCATTCAGTCAGACGATCGCAAGACCTGCGATATTCATGTCACCGTCGAAGATACCGGGATCGGAATAGACCCCTCGATGGCCGAGCATATCTTTGGGGAATTCAACCAAATCGAAGAAGACGCCAACCGAAAATATGAAGGCACTGGGTTGGGATTGGCTATTAGTCGAAAGCTGATCGAGCATATGGGCGGAAGTGTGTGGCTGGAAAGCGTGAAGGGCGAAGGTTCATGTTTCGGCTTCAAGCTTACACTTCCAACCGCTGAGGCCCTTTTGAGCAGAGGCATTAAGCCGAATGTAGAGTTTGAGACGGCTCTCATCGTGGAATCAAATCGTCTCGATGCGTTGATGCTATCCAGACAGCTGGAGCTTTTGGACATCGATGTGCAGATCACTGAGGACTGGAGCGCAGCAGAACCGCTACTCAAAAAAGATAGTCACGATCTGGTCTTCATATCAGAACGTTTTCGATCGCAGTCGGCAGGTGGTTCAAATTTTGTGTGGATTGTTTCAGATCCGGATTCAGCACCAGCAGGCCATTTTCTTACAAAGCCATTGCTTATGAAGGCCTTGAGCGATCTCATGTTGAGCCTCTCTCTGGGCGACAAGCAACCTGTCATTTCAGCGGAGAAGGCGGAGCAAATTGATGCCAAGGAGATCGCGGTGGTGGTTTCTGAGGACGTTGGAACAGAAAGCGAAGAAAACCCGAAATTTGTTGTCCTTGCGGCAGAAGACAACAAGACCAACCAACTCGTCTTCAAAAAAATGATCAAGGGTTTAGACATTGAGCTGGTCATGGCCAATAATGGCCGCGAGGCTGTGGAGTCTTTTCAGCAGATCAACCCGGACATCATCTTTATGGACATCTCAATGCCGGAAATGGACGGCTTAGAGGCGACAAAACGAATTAGAGAACTGGAAAGTGAGCTGCAGTTGCCTGCCACCAGAATCATAGCAATGACAGCTCATGCAGTTGATGGCGACAAAGAGAGAATAACCGCGTCAGGGCTCGACCACTATATGACCAAACCCTTGAAAAAAGCCCTGATCCACGACCACATCCTGTCCTCGAAAGCGCCAGAAGGCGAAAGCGTCAAATAGAAGCCATAAGGTGGGGGTTAGTCCGCATCTCACCCGTTTCGATACCGCGCCAGTTCGTAATCGGGCCTGACAAGCGCCGTTTGGCTGCGGGGTTCTCTCGGTCCACAATGCCATATCGTATGAGCATGGCGGCGACTGCGGCTTCCGCCGCACGGGTCGTGCCATCTGCGGCTTTGATTGCGATCCCAAGCCTCTGATCGGGCAGAACGGCCACGAATACCCCCTCGGCTCCGGTCTTGATTGCCGCACGATGGTTCGCTGCGCGCATCAACTCGGTGCAAGCACGTCCTTCACCTGCAACAAGGTCCGGATGTTTCATCATTGCATTCACAAGCTGCGCGCGTGCGCCATTACCTGATGAACCAGTCATCTTTGCCATAGCGCGCGCCAACCCGGTCAGGGTGGTCAAGAAGTTCGGCGCAGAACAACCATCAATGCCATAGCCAGGAGAGGCCATGCCCGTCATTTCTTCAAAGCTTTGCCGAACTGCTAGTTGGACAGGATGATCTATCTCCAGATACTCAGGCCCGGCACCCAAATGCCGGGCAAGGGTTAAGAATCCACTGTGCTTACCAGAGCAGTTGTTGTGCATCTGACAGGGGCTCTGACCGTTACGGATCAACTCATCCCGTGCGTCTTTATCTGACGGCTCCTGTGCCCCACACCTGAACGCAGTGTCATCAAGCTGTAGATGGGCAAGCCACTTGGTAACACGGTCGGTATGAATCGATGCACCCTGATGCGATGCGCAAGCCAAAGCCAAATGTTCTGATTTCAGCCCAAACGCCTTGGCAGCACCACTTTCAATCAGCGGCAGCGCTTGTAACATTTTGCACGAGGATCGCGGAAACACCTCAAGATCGGGATCACCCCAGGCTTCGCGCACCTCACCAGAGGCATCGCAGACCACGACGTGACCAAAATGTTGAGACTCCAGATGACCCCCACGCCATATATCGACCAGCTTTTCTGGTTGTGTCATTCCCGTCTCCTACCGAAGCGAAAAACCGCTAATGGGCCTTCCCCAATGCATGCATTTTAGGTTAAAGTTTTGCAATCGAGTATTGAACATGATGTTCTTGGTAGACACGAACCCGAAAAGGGTCATGAGGGACATCAAAGAGGCAGAAACAGCGGGAGCTGTGATAAAGATGACGAATATCGTTAAAGGGGCCGTTTCGGCCATCGCACTTTCGTGCATCGCTAGCTTTGCGATTGCACAAGAACAATCGACAAACCGTGTTTTCGCAAAAACCGATTGGAGCGTTTTTGTAGAAAGCAACCCAACTCAGTGCTGGGTCGTTTCCAGCCCAAAAGAGACCGTGAACACCAAAGATGGTCGGGTTGTTGCGGTTAACCGGGGCGACATCTTGATGTTTGTGAGCTATTGGCCCGGGTCACAAAAGCTTGGAGAAGTGTCGTTCACCGGCGGGTATCCCTTCGCCGACGGATCGACGGTTTCACTTCAAATTGGTGAGACACGATTCGAGTTGTTCACTTCGGGTGAGTCGGCTTGGGCCGCATCACCATCTGACGACAACAAGATCATTACCGCCATGAAGCGCGGTGCAGATGCGGTGATTTCAGGCGTTTCCAGCCGAAACACCAAGACTCAGGACAAGTTCAGCCTGCTTGGATTTACAGCCGCCCTGGAGGACGCTGAGAAGCGTTGTTCTTCCTAAAAACATCGAGAAATCCGAGACGGAACACCGCTGCCAGGCTCCGTCTCGATAAACAACAAGATCGGGCCAAACCGATCATCTAAGGGCAGCAGTCATGGTAACTCGATCGAGCCGGATTCAGTCTAATAGTCCTCCGGAAGTTGCAGCGAGCCTGCACTGTTTGAACCCTGGGCTGACTGCAGGAACCAGCCTGATGACAGGACGCGGTGAACGTTTTGTCGAAGATCTTCGGTCTGGCGATCAGGTTCTGACCAAAGACTATGGTCTTCAATCAGTCAAAGCCGTTTATATTCACGATGTTGATCTATCCGAAGCGCCTGAACTCAGGCCTATTCTTGTGCGCGCAAACACATTCGGTGCGCGATCCTCCAGCCGGGCTCTTTTCCTCTCACCCTATCAAAGGGTGGCACTACGCCATCCCCTATTCGAGCTGTTCTTCGGTACGTCCGAGGTGTTGTTACGCGCGGAGTTTCTGATTGAGCACCCCGGTGTATCGTCGGCGAGTGGACCATCCTCAGTGACCTATGTTTCGCTAAATTTTGCTATGCATCAACTCTTGTACTGCGGAGATTTGGCCGTGGACACAGGTGGCACACTGGTATCAAGTTCTCGTCCAACGCTATCAAAAGAAAATACACGCGTTGCGCTAAATGTTCTCGGACACCGGCCTACGACAGAGCCTCGTTTTGCGGCCGTTTTGCACTAACCTGTTAACAGACTTCAATTAGTCCTATATGACGTCCATTCACCTGATTGGAGCATTGAACGATGGCCAGTGACGCCTCCAGCCCGATTACGCAAGATGTCCTTACGCTTCCGCGCAAACTCCCTGCAGAAGCGCTGACAAATCTTGTCGGCCTGACCCGGGACCAGATGCGCGAAGCATTGCTTGGTGTCGGAACACCCGAGAAACAGGTGAAGATGCGTGTTGGGCAGGTCTGGCAATGGCTCTACCAGAAAGGTGTCCGAAGCTTTGACGAAATGACCAATCTCTCGAAGGATTATCGTGCCCTTCTGTCGGATAATTTCACCATCTCATTGCCAGAAGTCGTGAGCCGGCAGGTCAGCGATGACGGTACGCGTAAATACCTTGTGCGCATTGCTGGCGGCCATGAGGTCGAAGTTGTCTATATTCCGGAAGAAAATCGGGGAACGCTTTGTGTGTCATCGCAGGTCGGTTGCACGCTGACATGCTCCTTTTGTCATACCGGAACCCAGAAACTTGTGCGTAATTTGACTGCCGGCGAGATTATCGGTCAGGTGATGTTGGCGCGTGATGATCTGGGTGAGTGGCCTGAACCCGGCCGGAACCCAAAAGACGAAACCCGCTTGCTGTCAAATATCGTCTTAATGGGAATGGGCGAACCTCTCTATAACTTCGAGAATGTTCGCGACGCGATGAAAATAGCGATGGATCCTGAGGGGATCAGCCTTTCTCGTAGGCGCATCACCCTGTCGACTTCGGGCGTCGTGCCCGAGATCGCCCGCACCGCCGAAGAAATCGGATGCCTATTGGCAATATCGTTTCATGCCACAACCGACAACGTTCGTGACAAGCTTGTCCCAATTAACAAGCGTTGGAATATCGAGGAACTGCTTGGGGCGTTGAAAGAATATCCACGTTTGTCGAACAGCGAGCGTATTACGTTCGAGTACGTAATGCTTAAGGGCGTGAACGATAGCGACGAAGACGCCCGTCGGCTGATTAAACTGATTTCCGGCATTCCAGCCAAGATAAACTTGATACCGTTTAACGAATGGCCCGGTGCACCATACAAGCGGTCAGACTGGAAGCGGATCAAAGCCTTCGCGGATATCATTTACAAGGCCGGGTATGCTTCCCCTATCCGAACGCCCCGCGGGGAAGATATCATGGCCGCCTGTGGTCAGCTCAAATCTGCAACGGAGCGTGCGCGGAAGTCTCGCGCTCAAATCGCAGCGGAGTCAGGCTTGACCTGAGCCGCTAGGTGCGTTTTTCCAAAGAAAAAAGGGACGGTCGCTTTCGCAACCGTCCCTTTCTAACTAGATCGCTCTGAAGCTTAGCTGGAAGCAGCTGCTGCAGCCAGAACCAAGAAGAGCAGTGGAATAAAGATCCCACCAGCAGAAGAAGAAGTCTCTTCAACAATTACTGGCTCTTCGATGATTGGGTCAGACAGACCGCCAGCGAAAGCAGTGGAAGCAGCCAGCGTGAAAGCGGTGGCGAGTGCGAGTTTTTTCATCTTAATATCCTCCAAGATACGCCCGACGGACATGGATCATCCATGCCCCTACCAGGCACCCAAGACTGTACCTCGTGTATTTGTATAATCAGCTAAGCCTATGAAAGACAATGCTGTGGCACCCAAGGTTAAGTCGAACTGATCAGATTGTCGTCAAATTAGCAACACCTGCGTGCCGACCGCCGCCTTGCTGAATACCTCTGCAATATGCTCGTTGTAGAGTCCGATGCAGCCATTCGAAGATCGTCGTCCGATTTTGCGCGTGTCATGGGTTCCGTGGATGCGATAGTACTTCCACGATAGATAAAGGGCGTGGGTCCCAAGCGGATTATCTGGCCCGGGCCCGACGAAATCTGGCCATTCCGGGTTTCGTTTCTTCATCGCAGGCGTCGGTGCCCAAGAGGGTCCGTCTACCTTGCGAATGACTTGTGTACGCCCACGACGCGTCAGATCTTCGGACAGTGGCACAGACGACGGATATAGTTTGTAGCCACCATCTTCGGTCCACATATGCAGAGCGCGACTATCTATATCGACCAGAATCGCGCCTTTTCTGAGGTTATTGAAATATGGCTGCCAATCCAGCGACCGGAAACTTGAGATGTTACGCCGCACAACTTCAGTGATGTCACGCTCAACTTCTGTTGTGTTAGCGCTCTGAGCAATAGCCGGCGCTGCCAACCCGGAGGCGGCTGCGCTCAAAAGGAAATTACGGCGGCTCAGAGCGATCAAATTTTTCTTGTCCATGAGACTCCCCTCATTTGGAATAGCCATTAAATATGGCTAGAATGCCGCAATCGCAAATCAAACATTTTCGTGATCGGCTATTTTCCGCAGCACCGTTTGATACATCCATCAGTTGGGTTTAAGGAATCCGGAAACCTAGGGGCCTTTTGCTATGATGAGAACGATTCTTCCCGCGCTGCTATTACTTATGACTGTCGCGGCTTGTACGCCACCGACAACTCAAGTTGGCTCGGACGGTAGATCACTACCCAAGGTGTATCGAATAAAGGCGTCTGACAAAGCAAAGATCCAGTTCAGAGCGCTTGATACGATCAATGCCCTACGGCAATCAGCTGGCGTCCCCGCGTTGGAACTCGACTCTAAACTGAACGCAGCCGCCGCCACACATTCAAGAGATATGTCTGTCCAAAACAGACCGTGGCATTTCGGCTCGGACGGTTCCTCGCCGCTAGATCGCGTCGCTCGCGTAGGGTATCCCGGTATTCTTGTCGGCGAAAACATTTCCGAGACATACGAAAACGAATCAGAAACCCTCGCAGCTTGGATGCAAGAGCCAGCGACACGAAATGTCATTCTCAACCAGCGCGCACGGAAACTGGGCTTTTCTTGGTATCAAGAATCAAACGGCAAAATCTGGTGGACGATGGTCACTGGCTCATAATCGCTATGGGAAAATGTCGATAACCGTGCCGTTGTCTACCATCGCGTAGAGTAGTCGCATCTCTTTGTTCTTGAGTGCAATGCAACCAGCAGTCCAGTCAGGGCCACGTGGCCCGACGATATTAGGCTGGCCATGAATGAATATGTCCCCTCCAGGAGGTTTCCCCTGCTCCTTGGCAAATGCGATATCCCTCGCATTCGGATAGGATATACCCAGCGACAGGTAAAAAGACGAATTGGGGTTACGGCGGTCGATTGTATATCTGCCCTCCGGCGTTTTGCCATCGCCTTCGAACTGTTTGTGGCCGCTCGGACCAAAGCCCAATTCAACCTTATATTTCTTGAGAAGGCGCGTGCCGTGCCAGACCTTAAGCTGACGCTGCTCTTTGAACACCTCAAGTTTGGTGACTTGGGGGCCGCGATATTTCGCGAATTTTGACTGGCAGGCGGACAGAAAAAGCGCCGCTCCCAAAAGGCCACCGTGGGTGAACACCCGCCGCGATATCGTCATGTCCCGTTCCCTTTTTTGAGACAAGATAGCCGAAGTTGGTGATTAGGTGAATCCGGGAATTAGGGGTTATCTTCACGGCTGCGTGACCGTTCAAGAGCGAGGAGCGCCTCTAGTCCGACGCGGTAGTTTGGGTAGATCAGATCAACCCCCAGTTCTTCCCGTATGAGGTTGTTCCTGACGCGCTTTGACTCTGCGTAGAAGCTGCGCGCCATTGGCGTCATCTCAGCGTCTTCGATGTCAATCGCTTCGGGGACCGGAAGCCCTAGTAGTCTGGCGGCATAAGCTATAACGTCCTCGGGGGGTGCGGCCTCATTATCGCAGACATTGTAGACAGAGCCTGGTTGGGGTTTCTGAATAGAGCGCAAGAGAACCTGCGCGATATCTTTAACGTGGATGCGGGAGAACACCTGACCTTTCTTGATGATCCGCCTCGCAGTACCATTTCGGACCTTAGAAAAAGGTCCACGGCCGGGGCCGTAGATTCCAGCAAGACGAAAAATATGCAGCGGTAAACCGTGATCACCCGCAAGGTTTCGCCATGCATCTTCTGCTGCAACTCGCCACAGGCCGCGTTTTGTCGACGGCCTCAAAGGAGTATCTTCGTCTACCCACCCACCTTTGTGATCACCGTAAACGCCAGTTGTCGAAAGATATCCCAACCATTTCAAATTAGCTTTTGCGATTGTCGATGAACAATCGGTCAAGACAGGATCACCCGCCTCAGTTGGCCCGGCTGAGACAAGAATATGAGTTGCTGCCTCGATCGCTGGCGCAAGATCCTCTCCGGGCCAGATAGTTGGTTCCACTCCGGTCTCAGCCAAAGCTGATGCCTTGTCGGCAGATCGCGTTGTTCCGATCACACGCCATCCCGAGTTCAGAAGATGGGGAGCAAGCGCACGCGCCGAATAGCCATGACCAAAGCTGAGAAGTGTATTCATTCTAATGCGCTCAACCTCTTCACCGCCCAACCGCTAGCGTCCCTCACCACCTCATTCGGGTCGTCAAGATGACGTTCAGCGCTAGCCTTAAGTGCGGTGTCCTCAGAATTTCCTATAGCGTAGAGCACATTTCGGACAAAGCGATCACGTCCTATACGTTTGATGGGGGATCCTGAGAATTTCTCGCGAAAAGCCGGATCATCCAGTTTTGACAATGCGCTTAAATCGGGGGCTGCAAGATCATCTCGAGCAAGATATCGGATTTCACGCGCATCCTGCGCAAATTTGTTCCACGGACAAACCGCAAGGCAATCATCGCAACCATATATGTGGTTGCCCATCTTGGCGCGAAGCTCTTCTGGCACGGGTCCATGATGTTCAATCGTCAAATAGGAAATACAACGCCGCGCATCGAGTTTGAAGGGTTCGGGGAACGCGTCGGTAGGACAAATATCCAGACAGGCCCGACATGATCCGCACCGTTCCACCTCGGCCGGGTCCGCATCAAGCTCCAGAGTTGTGAAAATCGCACCGAGGAAAAACCAATTCCCCATCTTGCGGCTTAAAAGGTTGGTGTGTTTACCTTGCCACCCCAAACCTGCAGCTTGCGCCAAGGGTTTTTCCATCACTGGTGCGGTATCAACAAAGACTTTAATCTCGGCGCCTTCTGCTTGTGCGATGAGCCACCGGCCTAGGCGCTTAAGCCGCTTCTTGACCAGGTCGTGGTAGTCTTTGTTTTGCGCATAAACAGAAATCGCGCCTTTCTTGGGATGAGATAATATCTCAAGCGGATCGTGTTGCGGCGTGTAAGGCTCTGCAAGCATAATAACCGACCGCGCCTCAGGCCAAAGCGCCAACGGATTCGAACGCCATCCCGATCGTTCCGACAACCAACCCATCTGGCCGTGGAAACCCGCGTTCAAAAAGGCCGTTAGTTGCTCAGGCGCTGCTGGAATTGCATCGGGCCTGCAAACGCCCATGCTCGCAAAACCCTCGTCTATCGCCTGCTGACGCAAACGGTCTTTCAGACTCAAAAATCCAAGTCCGAATAGTGCGAAGGTTGCGGGAATCCAGGGACCTGATCTGCCAATATGGACCTGAAGGCTGGGCGTGATTTAATTTTTGCATACCAATCTTTGACATTTTGGCTGCGGTTCCAGTCGACGTCCCGGATATAGTCAAGGCAACTAAAGTGCGCCGCCGCCGCAAAGTCTGCCATCGACAAGCTGTCACCAGCGAGCCAACGACGCTGGTCGAGAAGCCAATTCATGTAGTCGATGTGGTATTTGATCTTTTGGGCACCGAGTTTGACATTGCGGCTTTCCGGATAACCTTGGCCCATGATCTTTTTGTTAACGCGCTCGTAGAGCAGTTTTGAGGTCACTTCCTCATGAAACTTGTCGTCAAACCAAAACACAAGACGTCGCACTTCGGCGCGATCTTCAGGTCGCTTGGGAAGAAGCGCGGGCTCTGGAATTGTCTCTTCAAGATATTCGCAAATCGACTGGCTCTCACTCAACGTCTGAGTGTCAATTCTCAGGATCGGAACCTTTCCGGCGGGATTTCGGCGCATAAATTCCGCGGACTGCTCCCAGTATCGCTCTTCTACGAGTTCGACTTCGACTTTCTTCTCAGCCAGCACAAGGCGGACTTTTCGGCAAAACGGCGATAGGGGTACGTGAAAAAGACGGTTCATTCAAAGGTCCGACATAGCACTATGGTTTATCCGTCATCGCAACTGAGCATAAGTTTATCAAGATTCAAAACAGTCTGAGCGACCATCTGCGCGGATGGTGGCCGCTCCTGACGCGATACTACGAGATCGTTGGAGAACAAAATTTGAAGGTGTTTTGGCCGAACGCGCCTTTGGGTTGGGCAGGATGGCCGCAAGGCGGGCGGCCTGAGTTTTTGAAAGATCTTTTGCATCAACGCCGAAATACCACGGCGCTGCTGCACCGACACCAAAGACTCCTTCGTCAAATTCGGCAACGTTCATATACACCTCCAAAATACGTTTTTTGGTCCAGATGGTCTCAACAACGGGGGTGATGAGTGCCTCTAAAGCTTTGCGGATCCAATTTCGTCCGTGCCAAAGAAATACGTTCTTCACCGTCTGTTGGCTGATTGTAGATGCGCCGCGGCCCGCACCGTCTTCGAGCGCATCGCGAATGGCGGCCATGTCAAAGCCCCAATGAGTACAGAAATTTGCATCCTCCGCCGCGACGATCGCCCGCGCCATATGCGGTGAGACACTTTCGATGTCGCGCCAATCGCGCCGCACCTTTTCTAGACGCAAGCCTTCGGAGAGTATGTAAAGTGTGGTCGGAGGGTTCACCATGGTGTAGATGCCGATCAACAAAAACAACACTGCCACAGCAACCAGAATAATGCGAAGCCCCCAGCGCACTGCAAGATAGGGCACCACCCCGATCCACCAGAAGAAAGAACGGCGTGCCTTGGGCTTTGGTTTTTGTTTTGTTTTAGTCTGTCGAGCCATCCGACGCCTTCTAGCGCGTTCACTACAGTCCGGAAAGCGACTTAGAGCATGAGTCGGAACAGAAAATAATAGTGCGGTTCTAAGATCAGTTCCCAGGCTATCGGCAAGTGATGCTACTGATCAGCCCCAAGCCATCGATGTCGATCGTCAGTCGATCCGGGCTGAAGTCCAAGGCAATGACATCACCCGGACGCAGCACACGACTTGGGTTCGGAAGGGTCACACCTTCCAAAGCGGCTTCCCGTTTACCTAAGAGATATTGAAAATCCTCAGCGCCGCAGCGAGGCACGCCATCGAAATCGGATGGATCGTCAAATTGCGAACCACAAGCGATCAACGAGGAGAGCAGAAAGAGTGCGAGTGAGTGTTTCATGACAAAGCAGCTAACCCAGCGGTGGCAAATCCACAAGATCGGCGCCTAACTGGTTGCTCAGGTTGCGGATTGAGCCGTTCCATAACGGGCAAGAAACATATCAACCGCAGAATTGATGACCTTTTCGATCTCTGCCGGGTCAGGCTTGTCGATGATGTTAAACACCATCTTGATGAATAAATCTGCTTTCATCAGTTCCTGAAATTGCATCGCAGCCATTCGCACATCTTCGATTTCCAGCTCGCCACGGGCGCACGCCTGATGGAAATACTCGCTCAGACGATCAACCATCAGATTCGGGCCAGACAAGAAGAACTCCTGACCCAGTTCCGGAAAGCGGTCGCTTTCCGCCACACAAATACGAAAGATTCTATGCGCAAATTCAGATGTCAGAAAAACCATCATCTTTTGCGCGATCTGGGTGAGCATCTCACGAACGGGCAGATCAGTTTCACCGACCTCAAGTGCGCGATCTGCCTGCCGCGCACATTCTTCCTTCGCCACTTCGACGAACAAAATGCGTTTATCGGGGAAGTAACTGTACAAGGTCGCTTTAGAGACGCCCGCTTCCTTGGCAATCAGATCTACGCTGGCGCCTTCAAACCCTTGCGCCATAAAGACCTTGCGTGCACCCCCCACGACCTGGTCATATTTACGTCCCCGTTTGATCTCAGGCGTGGTGCCGTCCAAATCCAAGCTCCTCGTCGTGGCATATTCTAACATAAAACAAACCGTTTAGTTTCGGCAAGCATGCCATTCCTCAAGCATATGAGGGGCGGACCACTGGTCCGCCCCTTGCTCCGGCAAGCGCCGCTCTATCGCAGTTATGCTTAACCGGATCTTCAGAAACCCTTACTTGGCCTTGATGGGCATGCTGCAGGCCTCATTCGAAGACGAGCCAACCTTGTCGGACTCGATGCAGACATAGGACTGGGGAGTTGCATCTTTCGTCGCGGATTGTGCATCAGCAGGGAACTGAAGATTAGGGAAGAGTGGTATTGCGTAACCACCCGCAAAGCTGGCGGACGTCGACAGAGCGAGTGCTAGTGCAGCCATGACGGAGAGAGAAGAATTTGTCATTGTCTTGGTCCTTTCAAAATGAACCGTTTAGTTCACAAATAGCTATCTAAACCGAGTCGTTTAGTTATTCAAGTCCATTCTGAACTATTTAGTTCAGTTTTCATCTGGGGCGCTTAATATGAAACCATCCGCTCCACTTACTTGGCAGTGGTCGGCGCACCGGCGCGCTGCTAGCGTGCGGGCAATGTTGGAAATCTTTCTTAAAACCATTCCGTTCTTCGCACTAATCGCACTTGGCTTTTGGGCTGGTCGAACACGGTTTTTTAGCGAGGAGGCGACAGCGTATCTAACAAAGTTTGTTTTCTACTTTGCTTTATCGGCGATGCTTTTTCGCTTCGCTGCCAATCTCTCGATCGACGATATTATCGATTGGCGATTCATAAGTGCTTATTTTTGGGCAACCGCAGCCGTCTACCTGGTCGCGACTGCGGTCGCGCTATACCGATCAATAAGCATTGAAGAAGCGGCCATAGAAGCGCAAAGCGCCGTCATTGGGAATGTCGGATTTTTAGGCGTACCGATGTTGGTTCTTTTGCTTGGCGATGCCGCGATCGGACCAGTGATGATGGTTCTTGCGGTTGATCTGATTTTCTTCGGCAGCCTTGCGGTAATCTTGATAACTGGGTCCCGTGACGGACGAATGTCGCTTGGGCTCTTCCGAACGGTTGGAAGCGGTCTGATCAAAAATCCAATGATTGTTTCAATCATATTGGGGTTTGCATGGTCATCGCTGTCTATTCCAATACCTGCTCCAATGAACGAGTTCTTGTCGATCCTTGGAGCAGCAGCAACACCCGGGGCACTTTTTGCGATCGGCGCGTCGCTGGCCTCCAAATCAACGGAACGCATTGAAGTGGCCGCTTGGCTCAGCTTCTGCAAACTCGTGCTACATCCGGCAGCCGTCGCAATTTCAGCCATCTCACTGTTTCAGGTCGATATTTATTCTTCATCTGTAATGATCGCGGCAGCTGCGTTACCTACGGCTGGTAATGTTTATATCATCGCTCAGCATTACGGGGTTGCGCCCCAGCGCGTGTCAGCCACTATTCTGATCTCAACCATCGCTAGTATTCTTACGGTGTCATTTGTCGTCGGTTGGGTCAGTTAGAGGAGATAGCATGCAGACCATATCGGAAAATACGTGTTTTGGCGGGGTGCAAGGCGTTTACAACCATCGGTCTGAGTCATGCGCATGTGATATGACCTTTGGACTGTTTCTGCCAGAAGAGGCACAGAACGGCCCGGTGCCGGTGCTTTGGTATCTCTCCGGACTGACCTGCACCCACGAAAACGCAATGACCAAAGCCGGGGCGCAAGGCTGGGCCTCTGAGGCTGGTATAGCGCTGATCTTCCCAGACACCTCACCTAGAGGCGACGATGTCGCAAATGATGCTGCGTTCGATCTGGGGCAAGGTGCAGGATTTTACATAAACAGCACTCAGAAGCCGTGGTCTGATCATTTTCAGATGTATGACTACATCGCATCAGAGCTACCCGATCTGGTTTTCACCGAGTTCAGCCTGGATCGAGATCGACAAGGGATCACTGGACACTCAATGGGAGGGCATGGGGCGCTCACAATCGCCATGAAAAATCCTGATCGGTATCGCTCGATATCCGCGTTTTCTCCAATTTGTAATCCTGTGGCATCAGATTGGGGAAAGAAGCAATTCGAAGCGTATTTGGGCAATGATTCTGAAGAATGGAAATCGCATGATGCTACCCACCTCATGGCTTCGCATGGTATATCTTCACCTCTCCTAATTGATACAGGCACTGATGATCAGTTTCTTGATTTGTTGATGCCGGAAAGTCTGGGTGAGGCGGTGTTGCGCAAGCGTCAAGAAGCGGTCATTCGGATGCAGCCGGGCTATGATCATTCCTACTTCTTTGTGTCGACTTTCATGGAGGATCACATCGATTTTCATGCGGACGCGCTTTATGGAGACCGGGAATGATCCAAGCAGTAATTTTCGACATTGGTAACGTGCTCATCGAATGGCAGCCTGAACGATTTTACGATCGCACTATTGGCGTCGATCGGCGGAAGGCAATGTTTTCGGAAGTTGATCTTCATGGAATGAACGACAAGATCGATCTCGGTGGACGATTCAAGTCCACAATATACGAGGCGGCCGAAGCATATCCAAAATGGAAATCAGAAATCCACATGTGGCACGACAATTGGATCGAACTTGCTGCGCCCGTCATCGACAAATCGGTCGAGATTCTGCGCACTCTTCGCGAAAACAAAATTCCCGTCTTTGCTCTGTCAAATTTCGGTATCGAGAGTTTTGAGTATGCCGAGACGCAGTACCCGTTTCTGGGCGAGTTTGATCGCCGCTACATCTCCGGGCACATGGAGGTAATTAAGCCAGACCCCACAATATATGAGATGGTCGAAAAAGACTGTGGCCTGCCGCCCGACAGTTTGCTGTTTGCAGATGACCGATCCGATAATGTAGACGCAGCTCGTGCCCGTGGTTGGAAGGCACATCTTTTTGAAAACGCAGACGGATGGGCCGATGCCTTGGTAGAGCATGGCGTGCTTAAAAAGTCAGATTTCGCGTGAGGTCCAGGCGCGAAGGGCGGAGCACCTGTCTGATCAAAATTAGGCAAAATGCACGGCAAGAGGCCGATAGACCAGAAGTATGACTCAACTATCTGCGCGATACGAAGAACTGATTAATCAAGGCGTCCTGACGTCAGACCCTGCTCAGGTATCGGCTATTCCACTGCTTGAAAAGCTCGCTTCCGACTTGGCCAAGGCGCGTCCAAAACAGGGGCTATTTTCCAAGCTCTCAAGATCTGCACCTGAACCAGTAAAAGGTCTCTATCTTTGGGGTGGCGTAGGGCGCGGCAAATCAATGCTGATGGATTTGTTCTTTGATGTCACTGAGGTCGAGCAAAAGCGACGGGTGCACTTCCATGGTTTCATGCAGGAGGTGCAGGCAGCGCTTCACGACGCTCGAAAAACCGGTGTGGATGATGCAATTGCGCCAGTTGCAGATGATATCGCCAGAAATCTGCGGCTGTTGTGTTTCGATGAAATGCAAATATCCGACATTGCAGATGCGATGATTGTCGGACGTCTGTTCGAGCGGCTTTTTAACGCGGGCGTTGCAATTGTGACTACATCCAATCGCACTCCTGATGGCCTGTACAAAGATGGTCTTAACCGTGATCTTTTTTTGCCCTTCATAGAGCTTCTCAAAGAACATCTAGTTGTTCATAAGTTGGTTGCTGATCGGGATTACCGACAAGATCGACTGGCGGGGTCAACTGTATATTTTACACCTGCTGATGCGAAAGCACGCAAAGCAATCGACAAGATTTGGGTCGATATTACAGGCGGGTCAGCGGGACCTCTTGAGCTCTCAGTTAAAGGTCGAAAGGTAGTCGTGCCGGCCTATCGAAATGGCGCTGGTCGATCGACGTTCTTTGACTTGTGCGGACTGCCGCTCGGACCGGGTGACTATCTGGAAATTGCAAAATCGGTTCGGGTTCTAGTGATTGATGACATCCCGCGACTGTCACGCTCCAACTTCAACGAAGCGAAACGGTTTGTGACGCTGATTGACGCACTCTATGAGGCGCGAGTGAAGCTAATTTGCTCGGCTGCGGACATACCGGAACGACTTTATCTCGAAGGCGAAGGCGTTTTCGAGTTCGAACGAACGGCCTCTCGGCTACGCGAGATGCAAGCAGCAGACTGGGCAACTTGACGATCAGACATTCTGCAAAACATCGCCTCAAGAATTCTCCCGCAGGATGGTGCCCGCCAAATATAGCGACCCACAAATCAGAATCCTTGCATTCGGCGCTACCGTCGCAATTTTTTCGACGGCGGTGGCAGCATTCTCTGCTGTGGTTGCAGCGATACCTGCGGCCAATGCAGCGTGACAAGTTTCGGCCGCTGGGAGAGTGTTCGGTTCACCGGGGATTGATACCGCATGAAGCGATGCCGCTAGTGGCGCGATTGGCGCCATATACCCTGAGACATCCTTGGTGTTCATAAGGCCACAAATCAGATGTGTTTCTCTGTCTGGCAGACGTATCAGCGCTTCGGCCAGTGTTTCTGCGCAGGCGGCGTTGTGACCGCCATCCAGCCAAAATTCTGCCTGCGGCGCGGCATCTACCAGTGGACCCTTACGCAATCGCTGCATACGGGCAGGCCAGCTAACATCCGTCACTGCTGACTCTGCCGCATTCTCGCCCAGACCCAATTGACGCAATACGGTGATTGCAGTTCCGGCATTCTGAAATTGGTGCGCACCGACGAGTACAGGCGCGGGTAGATCGAGCAAACTTGTTTCATCCTGATACGTGAGGCGACCACGATCCTCAAAAGCATCCCAGTGCTGTCCTTGGACGAGCAACGGCGCGCCTATCTTGTCCGCACGAGCTTCAATTACCGCTTCCGCATCTTCAGACTGGCGCGCGATGACACCAACGACACCCCTCTTAAGAATACCCGCTTTTTCACCAGCGATTTCTGCAACGGTATTTCCCAAGAACTGCGGATGGTCGAACGAAACAGGGGTTATCACCGTTACTGCGGGCTTTTCGATGACATTCGTTGCATCCAAACGGCCGCCAAGACCGACCTCAAGCAAGCAGTAGTCTGCTTTAACACGACTAAATGCAAGAAGCGCCGCTACGGTGGTAATTTCGAAGTAAGTGATCGGCTCGGCGCCGTTCGCTTCATAGCATTCATCCAGCACCTCGCTGAGATAGGGTTCTGAAATGAGCTCACCGTTAAGCCGGATACGCTCATGAAAGCGTACCAGATGGGGAGAGGTGTAAACGTGACAGGTTTTTTCAGCCCCTTCGAGACCCGCTCGGATCATCGCAAGGGTTGAACCTTTTCCATTGGTCCCGGCAACATGAATGACCGGAGGCAACTTGGTCTGCGGATTACCCAGCCGGTCCAATAGTCGCCAGACCCGGTCCAAGGTAAGGTCAATAATTTTCGGATGCAGCGCCATCATCCTCTCAAGGATGATGTCACTCTTTAGTTCGCTCATTTATCAGCGTCCGGCTCACCCAGTTCTTGCGTAAGTTCCGGTGCCGCGCCTCCCTCGGGTGCGGGCAGATCACCCTTAACTGCCGGGGGCTGATTGGTCAGCATTCGTATGATGGTGACCAACTCATTCTTGAGGTCTTTCCTGTGCGATACGCGATCAAGCATACCGTGATCCAACAGATACTCTGCCCGCTGGAAACCCTCTGGCAGCTTCTCGCGGATAGTCTGCTCGATCACCCGAGGGCCAGCAAAGCAAATCAACGCATTGGGTTCGGCGATGTGCACATCTCCAAGCATCGCATAAGACGCCGTGACCCCACCTGTCGTCGGGTGAGTAAGCACGACGATGTAGGGCAAACCGGCCTCTTTCAGCATCTCAACGGCAACGGTCGTGCGTGGCATCTGCATCAATGACAGGATGCCTTCCTGCATACGCGCGCCGCCCGCAGCAGAGAACAACACGAGCGGACGCTTCAGCAAAACCGCTCGTTCGGCGGCAGCAATGATTGCATTGCCGACATACATACCCATCGAGCCCGCCATAAAGCTGAAGTCCTGACATGCTGCGACGATCGGCGTGCGCATGACTTCCCCTTCGGCCACGAGCATCGCTTCTTTTTCACCCGTAGATTTGCGGGCGTCACGCATGCGATCCGGGTATTTTTTCTGGTCTCGAAAGCCGAGCGGGTCGGCGATCGGCTCCTGAACTTCGACCTCCGAGAAAATTCCCCCGTCAAACAAGGCAACAAATCTCGCACGCGGCGTGATCGCCATGTGGTGGTCGCAATTGGTGCATACATTCAGGTTTTCGGCGAGTTCACGATGAAACAACATCGTGCCACATTCCGGGCACTTCGACCAAAGGTTCTCAGGCACCTCACGGCGCGAAAAAATCGAGTTGATCGTCGGACGTACGTAGTTGGAAATCCAGTTCATTGCGGCCTCGTTCCCCGGTCTGTGTTGAAATAAGCTGCAGGACTGCGAAATGCAATCAGGCAAGCTTGCGGCGAAGAATTTGCCAGGCGATGAAGATCACAATTATATCGATGATCATCAGAGGAGCCACCGGATAGAGATTGTCCATGGTGAACGGCGCCAAATATAGCGACAACCCTGAAAGCTGGCCCGGAATTGCCACCAGAAACAACGCGAAGAAGTTGTTGGTGAAATGAAATGCTGTAGCAGCGCCAAGATTGCCCGTGATCCGCGTAAGGTCCATGGCGACAAAGCCGAAGAACCCCGTGGCCAAAACAATCAGGACGGTTAAAATAGGGTCGAACTCACCGCTGAAATGGGCGAACCCGAATAAAATTGACGGTAGTAGGCCCCAAACCCAGACGGATCGGAATCGCACCGCGAGCTGTTGGGTCAGATAACCACGAAACACCAACTCTTCCGCGCCGGTCTGAAGCAGCAATAATGGGATCGCAGGAATCAGATACAAAAGCCACAATCCAAATCCAAGCTGTGGCTCGACCGACAGGTCCATCACCAGCGTTAAAATTACTCCAGACAGCACGAAGACCGGGATTGTGACGGACAGTGTTCGTCCAAAGTTTCTGACCGCTTGGCCAAAAGGTCCCACCAGCGACCGAAATCCGCGTTTGTGCCAAAACGCTGCAAAAACTGCACCAAGTGCCATTCCAAGGAATGACGCCAGCAGTATGAACATGGCGATCGGGTCTGAACCTGTCTCCAGTTGCGACATCAGTCGGATCTGAAATTCACGCGAAACCAAGAGGCCGATTAATACAAAGCCAATCGCAGAGAAGGCAAAGTAAACCACCACAGCGGTGCCGATCCCAATAAGGAAGCGCCACAACTCTGGGCGACGGCTTGCATCGGCAAGGAAGTTCTCGAAGTTTTGGGTACGCTCGAACATAACGCTCATTCTTTTTCGCCAACGATAGTGACCGCACGCAATGGGCGCAATCGCGCTTGTGCCTTTGAGGCTTGGGGATTATTCCCAGAGGCAACGCTTAGGGAGGCTACAATGCTCAAGAAACCCACCGACAAGTCAAAACTGCCGAGCCGTCACGTCACCGAAGGCCCGGCGCGTGCGCCGCACCGTTCGTACTTTTACGCAATGGGGCTCGGCGATGAAGAGATTCACCAGCCTTGGGTTGGTGTTGCGACTTGTTGGAATGAAGCAGCGCCTTGCAACATTGCGCTGAACCGTCAGGCGCAAGCTGTGAAGCTGGGCGTTAAGCAAGGCGGTGGTACTCCGCGCGAGTTTACCACGATCACTGTGACAGACGGGATTGCAATGGGTCACGAAGGCATGCGTTCTTCGCTGGCATCGCGCGAAGCGATTGCGGACACCGTCGAGCTTACAATGCGCGGTCATTGCTACGACGCAATTGTTGGCCTTGCAGGCTGCGACAAATCACTTCCAGGCATGATGATGGCAATGGTCCGCCTGAACACGCCTTCGGTTTTCATCTATGGTGGTTCGATCCTGCCAGGGAAAGCACCTGCGGGTGCTGATGTACCTGAAGATTTTGCAAATCGCGACCTGACCGTTCAGGACATGTTCGAAGCCGTCGGTCGTCATCAAGCCGGTGATTTGTCTGACTCAGCGCTCGATATTCTGGAACGTGTTGCTTGTCCGTCTGCTGGCGCCTGTGGTGGTCAATTTACGGCCAACACCATGGCATGCGTATCAGAGGCGATCGGTTTGGCCTTGCCAAATTCTTCCGGAGCGCCCGCGCCGTATGAAAGCCGTGATCAGTATTCTATCGCTTCCGGCGAAGCGGTGATGCGTTTGATCGAGAAAAATATTCGTGCCCGGGATGTCGTAACCCGCAAATCACTAGAAAACGCAGCCCGTGTTGTTGCCTGCACCGGTGGGTCGACAAACGCTGGTTTGCATCTGCCAGCAATTGCCCATGAAGCGGGCATCGAGTTCACGCTGTCAGATGTTTGCGAAATTTTCCGTGATACCCCTTACTTTGTAGACCTTAAGCCGGGCGGGCAATACGTTGCCAAGGACCTGTACGAGGCCGGCGGTGTTCCAGTCGTCATGAAGGAGTTACGCAAAGCAGGCCTCATCCACGAAGACTGTGTCACCGCGACAGGAAAGACCATTGGCGAGACCTTGGATGAAACCAAAGGAACCGCTGATGGCAAGGTCATCTATGCTGTAGAAAATCCGCTTTCGAAAACCGGTGGCGTTGTTGGTCTGGAAGGCAATTTGGCCCCAGATGGAGCTATCGTAAAAGTGGCCGGTATCGCATCTCAGCATCAACGCTTCGTAGGCCCTGCACGAGTGTTCGAGTGTGAAGAAGACGCGTTTGCCGCAGTTCAGAACCGGGAATACGAAGAGGGCGAAGTCCTCGTGATCCGCAATGAAGGGCCCGCTGGGGGTCCTGGAATGCGCGAAATGCTTGCGACGACTGCTGCTCTGTCCGGCCAAGGTATGGGCAAGAAAGTTGCCTTGATCACCGATGGTCGTTTCTCAGGTGCGACTCGCGGCTTCTGCGTAGGGCATGTTGGTCCTGAAGCTGCACACGGCGGGCCAATCGGAATGCTTGAGAACGGTGATGTGATCACTATCGATGCGATCACTGGTGAGATCAGTGTCGATCTAAGCGATGATGAACTTGCCAAACGGAAGAAGAGCTGGTCCGGGCCACGCAAGACGATCTACGCGTCAGGCGCTTTGTGGAAATACTCCCAACTTGTTGGCCCAGCCAAATTCGGGGCATGTACGCACCCGGGCGGCGGCAAGGAAGAGCATATCTATATGGATCTATGATCGAGTGCGGCTGGCGTTAGGATTGATTGCGCTATTTGCACTGGCTGCCTGCGACGATAGTGCGACGGCGGGCTTTGGTCTGTTTGCCCGAGCACCGTCCGCGCCGCAGGTGACCTCCGCCGTCGTGACAAAGTCACAGGTTCGCATCGCGGGCCCCTACGGATTCTGCGTCGACCCAATTTCAACATCCAAGCGACCAGAACGTGCCTTTGTCGTTTTTGGAAACTGCGCGGCGATCAGTAAATCGAATGACGCCCCACAGCCCTTCGTTGATGCTGTTGCACTGGTCAGCGTAAGCGTTCTTGGTGAAGAAGAAAGCAAGGCACTGGCCAATCCACAGGCACTTGAACAGTTTCTTGTTTCGGTCCCCGGACGAGCCACGCTGAGCCGGTCTGGCCAAGCCGACACGGTCGAAATATTTGATAGTTTTGCCACATCTCAGGCTGTGTATTTGCGCATAAAGGATGATAGCCGAGGGGGTGCAAGCGGCCTTGATCAAGCGTATTGGCGTGGCTTTCGCATGTTAGCCAGTGCAGCTGTTTCGGTTTCCGTTGCAGGGCCAGAGGGGCAGCCACTTCCACCAGCAGCTGGGCTGGATCTGGCGCGCGAGTTTGTCGGTAACTTGTCTAGCGTACCTGCCGCCGAGGCCGAGATTCCCGCGTCAGGTTGAGGATTTGTAAACACCAACCGGCGATGGGTTGCTGTTTATTTGGACGAAACCATTGTTTGCGTTAATGAAACAGTGTTAGCGAGTTTGTCAGAGCTTTCAGGATAACCACTGGGACATGATGGACCGTTTCAGAGAATTTGTGAGGCAGCGCTTGCATAAGCGGAGCCTGCGGCTGTGGGAATCCGTAGCAAAAGACGCCGAGAACCTCGACCTGTCCATCCTTCGACAAGTCAGAACACAGGCCCGGCAAATGCGACGCCGCGTCGACCAAGTGACACATATTGCCGATGGTCGGCTTACACTGCCGCGGATTGGCTCGAACGCCATCCGAAAGCCGGCACAATCAGATTGGTCGCATAGACCAGAGATTTGGCGCGGTCCAATCTCGCCATCGGGGATATCCGCAATGGAGAGCCGCTCCCGAATTGGGAACGAGGCGACTCTATATCACGACTGCACAATTTCTGAGCTAACGCTCCGGCAGGTACGCAATACCCGTGAAGAAGATCTTGCGCCATTTGGCTTGCGCATGGACGTGTTCAAGTTTGATGGCAGTTTTCTAAGTCTGGTTATCGACTTGCCCGAAAGTGCTGTGGACGGATTACGCAAGAACCACATCCTGCGAATGGACACTGTGGTCGAGACGGAAAAGCCGCTAGAAATCTTCGGCCGTCTAAATATCAAATATGGTCCAAATGTTGAGCAAGTTGTTCGAGAGCTTCCGCTAGACGGATCTGACATGATCGTCGAATTTGACTTGGCACATACAAAGATCACAGAACGACGGCTTGAACGAATGTGGATGGATCTGATTTTTGAGGGACCCGAAATGAACGAGATCAACCTGCGTGATATCACGTTCAGCAGACGCCCCCGCGCAGATTTCTAGGAAAGCAGTATGACACAGCTCACTCTGACCAAAACGCGTATACAGGCTGGTACCTACGAGGGGGTTCTGCGTTCGGGGGGTGACCTCGACGCAGGTCTAGAACTTGATGCGGTTCATTTGGAGCAATCGCTGGGAACGTTGAGCATTGAAGAAGACAACGCCCTTGATCTGACGTGGCACGTAAGGGTCCCTATCCCGGCCAACGTGCTGAGTGACGGCATTCAGACTTTTTTGATCATTGATAAATCTACCGGCGACACCCTAGACAGCTTCACCGTTATCACTGGCGAACCCTTGGATGATGATTTGAGGGGCGAGATTGACCTGCTACGGGCCGAGCTGGATATGCTGAAGAAAGCGTTTCGGCGCCATTGTGTTGAAACGACCTAGGTTTCCTCTGACGTTGCGTTTTGCGTGACCCCAGCGCGTGGGTACGGCACAGTTGTGCCAACAATTGAGGTAAACCAATGACGAAATATTCGCATCTGCTTGCTCCACTTGATCTGGGTTTCACCACGCTGAAGAACCGGGTGCTGATGGGTTCTATGCATACCGGGCTGGAAGAAACCAAAGACTGGAACAGGGTAGCAGAATTCTACGCGGAGCGCGCACGCGGTGGCGTGGCCTTAATGGTGACAGGCGGCATGGCTCCCAACCGCGAGGGCGGCGTCTTCCCGGGCGCGGCTGGTTTATTCACCGATCAAGACATTGCCAACCACCGCATTGTGACAAGTCGGGTACATGAAGCAGATGGCAAGATCGCGATGCAGATACTTCATGCTGGTCGATACGCGTATTCTCCTGAATGCGTTGCGCCTTCGGCGATCAAATCACCGATTTCTCCGTTTCCACCCAAGGAACTCGATGAAGACGGTATCGAAAAGCAAATTCAGGACATCGTTACAGCAGCCGTTCGTGCCAAAGAAGCCAATTATGATGGTGTCGAGATAATGGGGTCGGAAGGCTACTTCCTGAACCAATTCTTGGTCACTCACACCAACAAGCGCGAAGACCGCTGGGGCGGAAGCTACGAAAACCGAATGCGGCTTCCTGTAGAGGTGGTGAAACGCGTTCGCGAAGCAGTCGGAACTAATTTCATCCTCATCTATCGCCTCTCCATGATCGATCTGGTGCCGGGGGGGTCTACTTTCGACGAGGTCATTACCCTCGCTAAGAAAATCGAAGCCGCAGGTGCGACGCTTATTAATACAGGCATTGGCTGGCACGAGGCACGCATACCTACAATCGCCACGTCCGTTCCGCGTCGCGCCTTTACTTGGGTAACGAAGAAACTGATGGGGCATGTGTCGATTCCGATCATTACGTCAAACCGCATCAACACACCGGAAGTTGGCAACGACGTTTTGGCTGATGGGTGCGCAGACATGGTCTCGATGGCCCGGCCGTTTCTGGCCGATCCACATTTTGTCGCGAAGGCAGCGGCAGACCGGGCGGACACGATCGCTCCGTGTATTGCCTGCAACCAAGCCTGCCTTGATCACACATTCAGTGGCAAAATCAGTTCGTGTCTGGTGAATCCAAAAGCATGCTTCGAGACCGAATTGACGGTCACAGCAACAGTCTCACCAAAATCGATAGCCGTTGTAGGCGCTGGGCCGGCGGGGTTATCTGCGGCATTAACGGCGTCTGATCGCGGGCATCAGGTCACGCTGTTTGATCGATCAGATGAGATCGGTGGACAGCTTAATATGGCCAAACAGGTTCCGGGCAAAGAAGAGTTCTTCGGTCTGGTTGACTGGTACCGCACCATGCTCGCCGACAGCAAAGTAGAGCTGAAGCTGGAAACCGAAGTCCAAGCAGATGATCTAAAGGACTTTGACGAAGTAGTAATTGCTACCGGCGTTCTCCCCCGTGATCCGCAGATCGATGGGCAGGATGGAGACAATGTATTCTCGTACATGGATATCTTGCGAACCAAAAAAGATGTCGGAAAACACGTGGCGATTGTAGGCGCGGGCGGAATTGGTTTCGACGTGGCGGAGTTTCTGGTGACCGACGACAGTCCAACCGAAGATCTGGATGCGTGGCTGGAAGAATGGGGCGTCACGGACCCCAGCGTTGAGCGGGGCGGATTGGTTCCGGAGGGACCTAAACCAGATGCGCCGGTGCGTTCTGTGACATTGCTTCAACGTAAATCTGAAAAGCTCGGAAAGCGGCTGGGAAAAACGACAGGCTGGATACACCGAGCCTCTCTGGCGATGAAAGACGTGAAGATGGTTGGTGGCGTGAACTATGAGCGGATCGACGAGGATGGACTTCATGTCAGCTATGGCGAAGGGCGTGAGAACCCGTCCGTTATCAAAGCTGATGCTGTCGTTTTGTGTGCAGGGCAGGTACCCGAAAGATCTTTGGCGGACGGTCTGGTTGAAATTGGTATTGCACCCCATGTGATTGGCGGCGCTGATGTCGCGGCAGAACTGGATGCAAAACGTGCGATTGATCAAGGGACACGGCTTGCAGCGAAGCTTTAGTCAAATGGAAGAAGCTCAGGCCATATTTACGAATCACTGCGCAAAAAATGACGGCGTTCCATAGGTGAGAGTAAGCTTGAACTCTTTCAGAAACCGCGAAAAAATCCTATTTACTGGCGGTTTTCCGCTTATTTGCATGGTGTGACCTCTAGGGCATGAAATCCGTACCTCGTGTTTCCAAGCCATGAACGATCTGGGGGAAAACCCCCATATCGTCGCGCCTCTTTCGCATTCCTGCCTCAATTGACCCCGATAAACTGCTCAAATTGTGCTGTGTGATTGAGGTCTATTGAATGGATCGACTAACGGAAATGGAAGCCTTTGCAACGGTTGTGGACCAGGGTGGGTTCACCGATGCGGCTCGAAAGATGGGGATTTCCAAATCCGCTGTCTCAAAACATGTGTCGTCTTTAGAAAGCCGTTTGGGCGCGCGCTTGCTAAACCGGACAACACGCCGGGTCAGCCCAACAGAGATCGGGCTTGCTTACTATGATCGTGCACGTCGCGTTCTGAATGATGCAGGCGAAGCTGACGCTTTGGTCAGCTCTATGCAATCTGCACCATCCGGGCTTCTTCGGATCTCGGTCGCGACGGATTTTGGCGTCAATCACATGTCGCCAATCTTGGGTGAATTCCTGGCGGATTATCCCGAAATCACTGTGAATATGGTTTTGAATAATCGCTATGTCGAACTGATCTCGGAAGGCTTCGATCTTGCGATCCGAATTGGCGAAATGGAAGACAGCTCTCTGCGTGCGCGCAAGCTGACAGAAACAACCAAACGCCTGATCGCCAGCCCAAAATACTTCGAGCAATACGGCCGTCCCGAAAAGATCGACGATTTGAACGAGCATAAGCTTTTGCACTACTCAAACCAGTCAGCAGGCAATGTTTGGAAATTGACAGCGCCGTCCGGTGAAAAACGCCAAGTGCGTTCGCAAGGCTGGCTGACCGTAAATGACGGACAGTCCTTGCTGAACGCATGCGCATCCGGACTTGGCATCGCTTATCTTCCCAGCTTTCTCTATGCAGATATGTTGCGCGACGGGTTGGTTGAGGACGCAATGCCGGAGCTGCCAGAGGAACGGCAAGGAATTTATGCTGTTTATCCACCGGGTCGCTACACGCAGCCCAAAGTCCGAACCTTTATCGATTTCCTTGTGGAAGCTTTCAAGGAAAAGGGTCCCGAAGATTGGTAATCCTATAGAAATAACAACGGTGTTTGGCTAACTACTACTGGGTCGAGGTGAGAACCACCTCGACCCTTCTGTTTAAGGTGCGCCCATCTTCGGTCAGGTTCGATGCCCGCGGCGCAAGATAGCCAACCCCGTCGGCCTGAAGTTGAGAGGCTGAGACACCAAATTCAGATGTCAGTCTTGCGGCCACAGATTGCGCACGTTTACGCGACAAGGCTACGTTTGCTTCAAGCGATCCTTGTGCATCAGTATGACCAACAAGCGCGACCGATCGCTCCGGGTTTGAAAGCAGATATGCCGACAGATCAATCAGTGATAGAAATTTGCCTTCGCCAAGCGTGGAAGATCCAGTTGCGAAACTCAGGTCCTCCAAGACCGCAGATCCGTTACTTTCCAGCATCTCGACAATTGATCCAAAGTTTTGGGTCAGTATTGCCTTGGAAGCTGCATCTGTTCGCGTGCCGCTTTTTAGTGTTACAGGATCGGCGCTCGCAGCGCCGATGTGAATCAATTGGACGTAACCTGTGGTGATACTGCGCGAGACCATAAGGCTTAGATATTCGGGGACAGCTTCACCTAAGCGCTGAGCCGACAGATATCTAAAGTCGCCAAGATCGACGTGCATATCAGGTTCGGGCAGGACATCGGTTTGAAATCGAAAATCGAATCCACCGCATTCTCGGGTTTCGCATTCAAACAACAACTCGAAGCCTACCGCTTCGATTTGCTGACGCAGAGTGTCCATGACGCCCAGCGTTGTGCCACCAGATAGTTGAACGTGCCAAGCTGACTGGACCTGCTTCCCCTCAGCCACCAAGGTCGGCAGACGCCCGTCGGCGTAAGGACCAATGGGCAGTTTATAGCTCGCAAATTCCTTGGTCTCCGAAAAGCTAAGTTCAGCACGCGCGGCAAAGTTCAATTCGACCGCAGCCCGTAGTGGAGCTGCGCCAACAAGCATCATCACGATGATCACAAAGGCCTTCATCTGGAAGACGCGTGATATTCGGTATTAGGCCGCATATCGACCGCGGATGCCATCCGGTTGGTCATGTTGAAAAAGCTCGCGACAGCCGCGATATCCCAGATGTCTCGATCGTCGAACCCTACATCGCGCAGATTTTGGCGATCCGTTTCTTCTATGCGATAGCTGGCTTCGGTCATCAGAACTGCAAAATCGAGCATTGCACGCTGCTTTTTGTCTAGTGACGCAACCCTATAGTTCATGACCAAGGCCTCACCCAAAGCAGGATCACCCGACAACTGTCGAACTGCGGCCCCATGTGCGACTAGACAATAGAAGCAACGATTCACGGAAGACACTGCAACCGCGATCATTTCCCGCTCCAGTTTTGATAGTGTGCTCTCACCAAGCATAAGATCGTTATACATTCCAGTAAAAGCGTTTAGCTTCTCGATGTCGAAAGCGTAGGACTGCAGAACATTCGGGATCATGCCAAGCTTTTCGACACAGATATCAAAGTACTTCTGGGTTGTTTCTGGCAGTGGGTCCACCTGAGGCAGATCAAGAGCTGTTACATAAGGTTCCATGGTCACGGTGTTCTGATCCAATTGCTAGAGATTTGATGCGACGCGATAATGATACTCGCCCATAGGACGCATGCCCAGTGACCTGTATAGGGATAATGCCGGCGCATTGACCTTGGTTACCGCCAAAGCAACGTGTCGGGCTCCATTTTCGGCTGCCCAGTGGGCTGCCGCGACCATCATATGGCGCGCCAAACCTTGTCTGCGATGATCATAGACAACCTCCAGCGCATGAACCATTGCGATCTCTTCAGAACGTGCAACAAACATCGTTGCTGCAGGTCGATTATTGATCCGTCCAAGAATTGCGGTCTTGCGACCTACCGCCCGCTCCATAATCGCCAATCGCTCGGGGCCTATACCAGCCGCTGCCCAAATATCGGACATTATTTGAAGAGGCGGCCAAATCGGGAATGCTGTAACAGGTGGCACCTTGTCTGAGCAGAGCTGATCGATCGAAGCTGATAACAGAATGGTGGGATCTGAAATCCGATACCGACGCGCGGCCAATAAAGAGTCTATTTCAGCATCATCTGACCAGATTTGAAATGTCGGCGTTTGGTTCAGGCCACGCATTTCATCCTCAGCGACCGCGACATCCTCGTCTTTGGTCCTCTGTAGGGCTCGGGCTGCTGAAACCCGTTGTCCACCACCTTCACCAGTATTGATTAACCAAGGACCTACGATTTGGCTGGAGGCGGGCGGCCATGTTTCCAACAGTGCCTTCATTAATGCTTCTTGTGAAAGCTCAGTCAAATTCGATCCTCAAGGCCTTCAAGGCGTCGCCAAGACGGGCCTGATTATGGCCTCGGACCACGACGTTAGCGCCATACTTGCCATCTTTCTGAAAGGGGTAGGACCCGAAGGACAAATCTTGAAACTCTGACGCGATACGCCCAAGCGGCCCGGCAATGTCCCCCTCTCCGCGATCCACGCGCAGTGTTTCTGACAAAAGAGGATCACCGCCAGTCAGAGAGGGCAGAACCGACGCCACCATTGCCTGGAAGACTGAAGGAACACCGGCCATTACATGGACGTTCTCAAGAATAAATCCTGGAGCAACCGAAACTGGATTTTCGATGAGCGCCGCCCCGTCAGGAATACGCGCCATCCGTTGACGCGCTGAATTGAACTCCATGTCCTGGGCGGCATAGTGTGCCGCAAGCAGGATCCGCGCATCGTCGCGAATACCGACCTGTCTATCAAAGGCCGCGCCTATCGCATCTGCTGTGATGTCGTCATGGGTTGGGCCAATGCCGCCAGATGTGAAGACGTAGTCATGGTCTTGCGCTAAGCTTTGGACTGCACTGACGATCATTTCATGCTCATCAGGTACGACCCGAACCTGTCGCAATGCGATGCCCGCATTCGTCAAGACACCTGCCAGATAATGCGTGTTGGAGTCTCGCGTTCGACCGGACAAAATCTCGTCACCGATGACAAGCATAGCAGCAGTGGGTTGCGACATCAGCTAGAGCTCCTTGTTTCACCATTGCCTTGGGTATAGGTCCGCGCCATGCAGTTTCAAACCCCACTTCTTCCGGCAACTTTGTTGCGACGGTACAAACGCTTCCTCGCCGATATCAGGTTAGATGATGGCCGCGAAGCTGTTGCGCATTGTCCAAATCCTGGCGCGATGCTTGGGCTGATGGAACCGGGCAGTCGTATTTGGGTGGAACAGAACGACGACCCTAGGAAAAAGCTGAAATTCGGATGGCGCTTGTCAGAACTGGAAACGGGGCATCTTGCAGGGATCGATACAGGCATTCCAAACAAGATCGTAAAAGAGGCGTTGCAGACGAGAAAAATCGTAGGGTTGGGCGATTATGAAGCGGTCCGGCCGGAGCAAAAGTACGGCAGAAACAGTCGAGTTGATTTTCTGCTTGAAGGCGACCGAACCACCTATCTTGAAGTAAAGAACGTGCGTTTGCGACGAAGTGAAGACTGGGCTGAGTTTCCGGATTGCGTGACAGCCCGCGGCACGAAACACCTTCAAGATTTGACGGATATTGTCGCTCAAGGTGATCGAGCGGTCATGCTTTATGTGGTGCAGCGTAGCGACTGCAATCGCTTTCGACTTGCTGCAGATATCGACCCCTCTTACGCGCAGGCTTTCGATATCGCGCGAAATGAAGGGGTTGAGATGTTGTGCTATGGAACACATATTTCCACTCAGCAGATTCAAATTGCCGGACCGATTCCCGTAGACTTGTCTCTCCAATCACTTTTCTGAACTAGCTCTGCTCAAACGTATCAACTAAACAGCAATTGAAAGGCGCTTGCTGTGGACGAAATGCACAAAGGTCGGATTACTAAAGAAGGTATTCGCATCTATTCAGATGCGGATTTTGAAGGCATGCAAGCAGCTGGCAAATTAGCTGCACATATTCTGGACAGTATCGCGCCATTAGTGGCGGTCGGCGCCACAACGGAAGAGATAGATACAGCAATCACCGATATGGTCGACGACGCCGGCGCAAGGTCAGCGACCATCGGGTACAAGGGTTATCAACATGCGTCCTGCATCAGCGTCAATCACGTCGTTTGCCACGGGATACCGGGGCCAAAAGTATTGAAAGATGGCGATATTCTGAATGTCGACGTGACGGTTATTGTAGATGGGTGGTTTGGCGATACGAGCCGGATGTATGTCGCTGGTAGGCTGAACCGGAAGGCTGAACGCCTTATTCAAGTGACCCATGATGCACTGATGAAAGGCATCGAGCAGGTCAAACCTGGCAACACGTTCGGTGACATTGGCTACGCGATCCAGCGTTACGTCGAAGCCCATCGTATGTCCGTTGTTCGTGATTTTTGCGGGCATGGCTTGGGACGCGTATTCCATGCGCCGCCAAACGTTCTTCATTATGGCCGCCCCGGTACTGGAGCGCTCCTCGAAGAAGGCATGTTCTTCACCATCGAGCCGATGGTCAACTTGGGTAGACCTGAAACCAAAGTGCTTGCCGATGATTGGACTGCAGTTACGCGAGACAAATCGCTTTCGGCGCAGTTCGAGCATTCTGTTGGCGTCACCGCTGATGGCTGCGAAATATTTACACTGTCACCTGCGAACATGTTCCATCCGACCTACGCCTGATTAAGGCAAACGCAACCAGAATCGGTTTCTGGTGACAAGATGAGCAAACACCAAGCGCAATTCAGAGAGGCGCCGCTGCCCCTGTTCGACCATCGGCCGGGCTTTAACCCAGAAGGGCGCTCCACATCCAGCCATGACGATAGCGAGCTTCTAAGCGCGCTGTTAGCGATTGATGATCGAATTGTGGACGACCTGATTTCAACATTCGGCGGCTTTAATCGCGTTCTCGCTGCGCCGGTCTCTCAACTTAGGTTGAGGCAGGGGGTTTCTTCAGAAACAGCTCAGACAATCAAACGGTTGGAAGCCGTTGGTCATCGCATGGTGAAAACTGATGCGCTGGTCCGAGATGTCATCTCATCGTGGGATCAACTTCTAAAATACTGTCGCGTGCGCCTGGCCCACCGTGATCAAGAAGAATTTCACGTGCTGTTTCTGGATCGGCAGAACCGATTGATCGATACCAAATGTATGGCCGTTGGCACAGTCGATCACGTGCCGGTGTATCCTCGGGAGGTTTTCAAATCTGCGCTAGAGTTAAACGCATCCGCCTTGATACTTGTACACAATCACCCAAGCGGGCTTTCAAGTGCATCACAAGCCGATATCGAGATGACCCAAACGATCGCAGCGGGTGCAGAGGCATTGAGCATCCATCTACATGATCACGTAGTAATCGGTACGGACGAACCGTTTTCATTCCGAAGCCATGGGTTGCTACGCCCTATTTGATCCAAACTTCAACTCGACGATTTGCGGCTCGCCCCCAATCGGTGTCGTCGCAAGCGACGGGTAGAACTTCTCCCAAGCCGATTGTTTGGGTAATAACCTGACGGAAGTCAGCAGCGACCGAGGCATCGCGAACCTGACGCAGAACCGAATCCGCGCGCTTCTTGGACAGCGTGAGGTTGCCTGCTGCGGGACCTTCGCCATCGCTAAAGCCAACAAATAACAAGTCTGATCCCCGGAAAGCGCCTGTTTCCAATGCCCGCGCCAGACGCGCTGCACTTTCACGCGACGGTATGTCCAGACGCGAAGATCCCCCTTCAAATCGAAATGTCGTCGATAGTCGCTTGCGGCCGGAAAGCGTAATGACCATTGATTGTAAATCTTCCAGACTGACATCATCACCCGCAGCAGCAATCGCATGAGCGAGCCTATGTCCCTGAGCGTTGAAGTCAGAGGTAACAATTGACTGATCAACCAGTCCCAAACGGCGGACCACCAAGTCAGCACGAGGGCCCTCAACGAATTCGAGAAACTCGCGCGCCAGAAGTGGAAGCCTCCGGGCTGGTGTAAACAACATCATCGGCAGCGTGAGAGGATAGTCCTCTGTCCGGAGTGCGCGCACAGTCGGCGCTTGTTCGTATCCACAAGCCCCGCTTACGGACACTGGAGCGGCATCTCCAATCGCACTCAGCGTTGTAAGGCCGATCGCCAATGGATCTGCAGCGACGGTATCCACTAAGGTCTCAAGATCCCTATGCACAGTAGCGCTGGTCGTGAAGGATCGATCTCGGGGCGCCAGAAGTTTCTCAAAGAACGCTTCGGACAAACCGCTGGAAACAGTCGGAAGATGAACCGCCACGGGAATATCTGAACCACCATAATCGACCCAGCTTGGCGATGGATCCGAAAAGAGCTGCGCCATTTGATCAAGTGATAATTTTTGAGGCGCTTGTCCAGCAGGCCCCACGACAACAATGCCGTCGAAAGCCACGACGCGGGCACGTCGACCCTGAACCAAGCTACCAGAGCCAGATGCTTGCGCCATATCCCGTTCATCAGCGCGAGGTTCACGCAAAACGAGTGCTATATCAGCCTCTTCCGCGATCAGGTCTGCAAACCCCTCGCGCGTCGAAGTTCCTACCAGTCGAAAACGCGCACGAACACGTTCGGCATCACGCATTATAAAAGTGGACTCTGTTTCACTGAGGACTTCCCGTTCGACCTGAAATCCTCGCTGATCCGAAAACGACAATATCAGTGCCGGCATCAAGCGGTCAGCCATGTGGCGTGTTCCAGAGATCGTAACCTCCGCCACAAAAGCTGATAAATCAGGGCATCCCGGACCCGAGCAGACCACACCTTCGCCATCCAGCGTGAGCGGGCCATAGACGGTTTCAACGCGATAGAATTCACCATCATAGCCCAGCAACGCGCCTTCTATGGCCAACGAGCCGTCGCGAGATGTCAGGCGCACATCCTGCGCCATTGCAAACGACCCCAAAAGGCAGAGCAGCACGACTCCCAATCGCATGGATGTGAAAAACTTCACGTAGAGGCCCTTGTCAATTTTGGGCGAGTTTCAAGTCTTCGAGAATGTTTTTCAACTCAAGAGTCTCACCTATGTCGGCACAATCGCGCGCAGCGAAAGAAAGGCTATAGGATAACGGGTGCGCTTGTCCGATCTGACGAAAAACTTGTCCACGACCCGGTTCAGCACAGGAAGCGCTTGTGATTTTCTGTTTCAAGCTCAGACGAACCAGAACACTTTCGTTCGGGTCAATCTTTCGGGTCAGGATCTGGAGAGTCTTCTCACCACGTCCCAACATCACGACTTCGGTGTCATCGTAGGGAAAAAGCGCAGGGCGATCCACGCCATCCCATGCCGTTGCGAGCCGGGCGATCTGATCCAACTTAACAATCGGAAGCTCGGTCGAAATTGTCTCACCATCAGAGAAATGAATTTGAATATCTGACCTGTCTTGCAGCGCAGGAATTTCCAGCTCGAGCGATCCGGTCATCGACAAGCGCTCTGAAAAGCTCAAGCCGGATATGGCAATCTCGACCTCACTGAGCGGCATGCATGGAGCGACGAGCGACACCCGGTATGAAGCTCCATCAGCGATACCGGTTATCAGTTTGGGACCGCAGGGCAGGCCGAATGCCGATAAATCCATCTGCTCGTCAAACCTGACTGGCTCGACAGATGACTCATCGCGGGCCGAGGCGAGTGGCAATTCAGGTAGGCCCAAGTGAGCTTCAGGCAGCGTTGGCAGGTCCCGAGAGATCGCGGCGCTATTTCCTATGGCCCTGACGACAACAATCGTGGCCGCAGGATCTGCGAGCGCTGTCGAGGCCAAGCCAACAGCCAGACCGAAGCCCAATAAGAGTATATTCTTGCCCATATTCCTGCCCGGCGCCCATTTTTGGGTCGCGTTCTTATTGGCTAAAACGATGCAGACGAATTAAGGCGGAATTGTGGCAGCGTCCAGTCTGTGGCCGTTAAACTAATGCACCGTGACAATGTTTAAACTTCTTACCTGATCCACATGGGCATGACGAATTACGACCGGGGTTGCCCCAAGTTGATGGATCGTTTTCATCAAAGCCTTCGACAGCAGGTTCTTTCGTTTCGGGGGCGGCCGGAGCTGCAACAGCATTTTGATTTTGCTGAGCCATGAGCTGCTGCAACATCTCTTGTTGCTCTTGCTCCGTCAGAGGGCGAATGTTTGCCAGCTTTTGACTGACATCCGATCGCAAGCTGTCAAGCATACCCTCGAACAACTGGAAACTTTCATTCTTGTACTCATTCAAAGGATCGCGCTGGGCATAACCCCGGAACCCGACCACAGATCTGAGATGTTCCAGTGTCAAAAGGTGTTCGCGCCACTTCCCATCAATCGTTTGCAGTAGCATCTGTTTTTCGATGTTACGCATCTGATCAGTCCCAAAATCGACGGCTTTCTTGGCCATCATCTCGTCAGATGCTTTTTGCAGACGCTCGGCAATTACGGCGTCATCCGCACCTTCTTCTTCGCCCCATTCGAGCACAGGCACATCAACGCCAAGCTGTTCAAGTACAGCTACATACAGTCCTTCCATGTCCCATTGATCGGCATAGGTCTTGGGTGGCATATACTGATCAATCAGATCATCGATGACCTGATGGCGCATGTCTCGTGTGATTTCGCTGACATCTTCGCTTTCCATGATTTCCATACGCTGGCCAAAGATAGCCTTGCGCTGGTCATTCATCACGTCATCAAACTTCAGAAGCTGTTTCCGGATGTCAAAGTTTCGGCCTTCGACCTTTGCCTGCGCACGCTCCAAAGACTTGTTGACCCATGGGTGGGCAATCGCCTCTCCATCTTTCAGACCCAGAGTAGAAAGCATCTTTTCAAGACGTTCTGAGCCAAAGATACGCATCAGATCATCTTCCAGCGATAGGAAGAACGAGGACCGACCTGGGTCACCCTGCCGTCCGGACCGGCCGCGCAACTGGTTGTCGATACGACGGCTCTCGTGACGTTCCGTCGCAAGAACATAAAGTCCGCCCGCAGCCTTCACGGCCTCTTCGTCTTTTTTATGCTCTTCTTCTATCTTCGCGCGGATTACTTCCGGGTCCGCCTCTGGATCAGCTGCAATCGCTTCCATGATGGAGAATTCTACGTTGCCGCCAAGCTTAATGTCCGTTCCGCGACCGGCCATGTTGGTCGCGATCGTAACCGATCCCAACTTCCCGGCATCCGCTACGATCTGGGCCTCTTTCTCATGCTGCCGTGCATTTAGAACGTTATGTTTCACACCAGCTGTGGTCAGCATCTGAGAAAGGAATTCGGACTTTTCGATTGAAGTCGTGCCAACCAAAACGGGCTGCCCCTTTTCATGAGCAGCTTTGATTTCTTCCACAATGGCTTCAAATTTTTCTTGCGCTGAACGGTAAATTTGATCGTCTTCATCGATACGCGCAATCGGCTTGTTGGTTGGAACTTCAACCACGCCCAACCCATAAATCTCTGCGAATTCCTCGGCTTCTGTTGCGGCCGTTCCGGTCATTCCAGCCAGCTTGGAATACAAACGGAAGTAATTCTGGAAAGTAACCGAAGCCAAAGTGACGTTTTCAGGCTGGATTTCGCAGCCTTCTTTCGCCTCGATCGCCTGATGGAGGCCATCTGACAAACGCCGTCCAGCCATCATGCGTCCGGTAAATTCGTCAACCAGTACGACTTGGCTGTCACGCACCATGTAGTCTTTGTCTTTCTGAAACAGCTTATGTGCCTTCAGAGCCTGCGTAACATGATGTACGACCGTGGTGCTTTCCGGGTCGTAAAGGCTCTGTTCTCCCGGCAGCAAGCCCAGCGCGTGCAGACGTTCTTCGACAAACTCATTGCCCTCATCGCTGAAGGTCACATTGCGTTGCTTTTCGTCCAGTTTGAAATGATCGTCTTGAATTTCGGGTATCAACTTGTCGATCTGAACATAAAGATCGGACCGGTCTTGCGAAGGACCTGAAATGATCAGCGGCGTGCGCGCCTCGTCAATCAGGATCGAGTCCACTTCATCCACAATCGCAAAGAAATGTCCGCGTTGGCCCATTTCTTCAAGCGATGATCGCATGTTGTCCCGCAGGTAATCAAAACCCAGTTCGTTGTTTGTGGCGTAGGTCACATCAGCCGCATAGGCTTCTTTCTTCTCGTCATCTGGTTGCTGCGGGTAGACAACGCCAGTCTTTAGCCCAAGTGCGGTATAGACCTTTCCCATCCATTCCGCATCGCGCTTAGCTAAATAGTCGTTCACAGTAACGATATGGACACCCTTGCCCGCAAGCGCGTTCAGATAAGCGGGGAAGGTCGCAACTAGGGTCTTGCCCTCGCCCGTTTTCATCTCCGCGATATTGCCCTGATGCAAAAAAATGCCACCGATTAGCTGTGTATCAAACGCGCGAAGGCCCAAGGCACGTTTGGCTGCTTCACGTACGTTTGCAAAGGCTTCGGGCAAGAGATCGTCCAGCTTCTCACCACTCTGCGCGCGGGTCGCGAGGGCTTCGGTACGATCCTTGATTTCGTCGTCTGAGAGTTTCTCGAACTCTTCTTCCAGCGCATTGATCTTTTCGACAAGCGGGCGCACGGCCTTAACTTTTCGATCATTGGGTGTACCAAAGACCTTTTTCTTCAATGTGCCTAAACCCAGCATGTGCTCTCCGCCTGTTTGCGCAAAATTCACGCGCTTAACATCATCGTGTGTATGTACGTCTTGCCCCTCGGACCATCAGACCATATCTCGGTTTGAAGAAACAAGCGCGTCTCAGACCTTTGGCGATGTAAGGGGCGGCTGAAACTGTGTCAACGCCGCCAACCCGCGTTAGCCCTCAGGAGGCACTCAAATGGGACGATTTTCTACACTTCTTCGTGCAACAGGCCTTGCTGTGACTGTAGCGATGCCAGTTGCGGCACAAGATGCCGACACGGTTCTTGCCACCGTCAACGGCACTGAGATCACGATAGGTCACATGATTGCCTTGCAGGAACGCCTGCCCGAACAATATCGCTCGCTGCCCGATGAAACACTTTATACTGGCATGCTGGATCAACTCATTCAGCAAACAGCTCTGAGCCAAGAGCTTGAAAAAGACAAAACCCGCGCGCTTGAGCTTGGCCTGGAAAACGAGATGCGCGCGTTCTTGGCGGGCGAGCTTCTGGCGAAGGTTGGAACAGCGGATATTGCACCCGAGGATATCGAAGCTGCCTATGCAAATCAGTATGGGGAGGCCGAGCCAGAGCAAGAATTCAACGCTTCTCATATCTTAGTTCAAACCGAAGACGAAGCGAAGGAGCTGGTCAAGCTTCTGGCCGATGGCAGCGATTTCGCTGAACTGGCAAAGGAAAAATCAACAGGCCCAAGCGGACCAGGCGGCGGCGTATTGGGATGGTTTGGAAAAGGCGCCATGGTGCCGGAATTCGAAGCCGCAGTTCTGTCGTTAGAAAAGGGACAAGTGTCAGAGCCCGTTCAGACCCAGTTTGGATGGCATGTCGTGAAGCTGAATGACGTAAGATCCAAAGAAGCACCCGCGCTAGACACGGTTCGCGGTGAGTTGGAGCAGCAACTGCGTGCCAAGGCAATTGACGATGCTATCAATGCGATTACCGAGTCGGCGGAAGTGACACGCGCGGAGGTCGAGGTTGATCCCTCCATCATACGCGATGTAGAGCTTCTTTCGAAGTAACTTCGAGAGGCCCAACTAATGGCGACCATCACGAAGGTGTCGCCACTGGCGCCGACATCTTTCCCAGAACTCGCGGAAATCGGTGGAGTCCGCTTTGCTGCTGCTGCTGCGGGGGTCAAGTATGAGGGCCGCGCCGACGTAATGCTTGCTGAGATCGCGGCAGGATCGACAATTGCCGGAGTATTCACAAAATCCTCGACCAGATCCGCAAATGTCTTGGATTGTCAGCGAAAGATTGGTCAAACCGCCGATCCAGACAAAGGCTTCGCGTTTATCGTAAACTCAGGCAACTCAAACGCGTTTACCGGCAAGGCGGGAGACGCATCTGTCGAACGGATTTGCGAAAGCGTTGGGCAAACACTGGCAATTCCTCATGAGCATGTTTTTACTGCGTCCACCGGTGTGATCGGAGAGCGATTACCAGACGAACGAATTACCGGAGCGCTTGAGCAGCTAAAAAATAACCTCGCTCCTGGTGCTGGAAAAGATGCAGCCCAAGCGATCATGACGACAGATACTTTTCCGAAGGGCAGCTCCACCACCTTTGAGATCGATGGAAAGCCTGTAGCGATTGCCGGTTTTGCTAAAGGTTCGGGCATGATCGCACCAGATATGGCGACGATGCTTGTCTATATCTTCACGGATGCAAAAGTCAGTTCTGATTTACTTCAAAACGTCACTACAGATATGTGTGACTCGACGTTTAACTGCATCACTGTGGATAGCGATACCTCGACATCAGACACCCTGTTGGTCGCTGCCACCGGAATGTCTGGCGCGAACATCGACACAGCAAATCAGTCTGATAAAGCCCTCTTTTCGCAGGCTCTACATGCTGTAATGCTCGATCTTGCCCACCAAGTTGTACGCGATGGAGAGGGGGCGACAAAGTTTATCGAGGTTCAGGTAAATGGCGCGGTTAGTGGAGAAGACGCGCGGCTGGTGGCAAAGGCAATTGCAAATTCGCCCTTGGTTAAGACAGCCATTGCAGGTGAGGATCCCAACTGGGGTCGGGTCGTTATGGCTGTCGGAAAGTCAGGTGCGGAGGCAGATCGTGACCGTCTCAGTATCCGATTTGGTGATGTTCTTGTTGCTGAAAACGGATGGGTCGCACCTAGCTATCATGAAGCTGACGGTGCCGAGATCATGAAGGGTCAAAACATTACTATCGCCGTCGATCTTGGATTAGGGAGTTACAGCACAGTCATGTGGACCTGTGATCTGACCCATGACTACATCTCGATCAATGCGGACTATCGCTCGTGAAAACAGTTTTGGTCTCGGCTGTCGCTTTGGTCGACAAAGATGGTCGCGTGCTGCTTGCTCAGCGCCCTGAGGGAAAGTCCATGGCCGGGTTATGGGAGTTTCCAGGAGGGAAAATAGAGGCGGGTGAATCGCCCGAAGCAGCTCTCATTCGAGAGCTACAAGAGGAGTTGGGGATCGATACTTGGGCCAGCTGCCTCGCACCGTTAACCTTTGCAAGCCATGCATACGCGGATTTCCACCTATTGATGCCGCTCTTCATTTGCCGGAAATGGGACGGGGTCCCAGAGGCAAAAGAAGGTCAAACCCTTGTTTGGGCAAGAAAATCTGAACTGAGAGACTATCCAATGCCGCCAGCAGACGTTCCGATCATCCCAATTCTGCGTGATTGGCTCTAAGCCGCGACGATTGAACATTTGACATTCGGAGCCCTGACCGTATCCCTTTACCTACCGCACTTTGGGGAGGGAAGAAGTGCTCAGGACAATTACTATCGGCAGTTCCGTTTTCATGCAGGGCATATTTGTAAAAGCGCTCGAGAACGGCTTGGTGCGTATTCGCATCGGAGAAAGCACCTACGACGGGTATCCCGTCTAGGTCACACCCAACCTTTTAGGTTATCCTGAATGATGCTCGATAGGGCATCCATATGTGCGTCATCATCATTGAGGCATGGAATATAGGTGAAATCTTCGCCGCCAGCCTCTTCAAAGCTTTCTTTGATCTCTTCATTGATCTCTTCAAGGGTTTCGATGCAGTCGGCAGAAAACGCTGGCGCGATCACAGCGATGTTCTTTTTGCCGTCTTCTTCCGCAAGGCGTGCGACCTCTTCAACCGTGTAGGGCTTCAACCACTCTTCCGGACCAAACTTGGACTGGAACGTCGTCGTGATATCCGTGTCAGACCAGCCCAGACGCTCTTTCAGCAGACGGGTCGTTTTCTGACATTGGCAGTGATAGGGGTCGCCTTCCATCAAGTAACGCTTCGGTACACCATGATAGGAACAGACCAAAATGTCCGGACGTTTTTCCAAGCTATCGTAGGCGTTCTCTACCGACCTGGCCAAAGCATCGATATATTTCGGATCCTCGAAATACGCGGGAACGGTCCGAACTGAGGGCTGCCACTTTTCTTCCATCAGAGCCCGAAACATCTGATCATTCGCAGTTGCAGACGTAGCGCCTGCATAGTGTGGATATAGCGGAAAAAACACGATCTTATCGCATCCTCGCTCGATCAGTTGGCGGACTTTAGATTTCGTCGAAGGATTGCCGTAACGCATGCAGAAATCGACTTCCACCTTGTCACCATAGATGGCCTTCATGCGTCCTTCGATTTTTGCTGTCTGGTCTTTGGTAATTGTCAAAAGCGGGCTTTCACCACGATCGTGGTTCCAAATCGACTTGTAGGCAGCACCGCTGGAAAACGGGCGCTTGGTCAGAATGATCAGTTGTAAGAGCGGTTGCCAAATCCAAGGAGAATAATCGACAACGCGTTTGTCAGACAAAAACTCACCCAGATAGCGGCGCATTGGCCAATAGGTGTAGTCATCTGGCGTCCCGAGGTTGGCGAGCAGGATGCCCACTTTGCCGAATTTGACACTTGGATGGTCGTCAGGTGTGTGGGAAGGACTAGTCTCGATTGACATCATGTTCATCTTTTACATTTCTCCCCCCTCTAACGGGTTTTCCCTCGAGACCCAACTCGGTTGTGTTCAAGGCATCAGCAAGTCTTGTATTCGCTGAACCGGGACGCAAGGGCTGTTGCTGGCTTTCATCAGGCGCCCACCCAGACAGAAAAATAAGCTCAAAAGTTGCGAATATTCGTCCATCATCGTCGGCATAATTGTCCTGATAGATACGCGCAGTCTCCAACATCAGATTACGATTAGAGAAAACTTTCTGCCGTGCGTTCAGCGCATTGGTTTCGCCCATGGCTCTGATATCTCGCATCAGATCAAGGGCAGTGGCATAGGTGACTTTGAGAGCGAAGCTATCGGCCACAGGCAGGGCCAATCCCGCGCGTTGTATCACAGCACCCAAATCTCGTATCTCGCCCATCGGGGCGATGCGAGGGGACAAGCCGCCAAAAATCCGGGTTTCTGCCTCTGCAATCGATGTGCGCAGCTCGCTCAGGGTCTGGCCGCCAAACAAGACCGCCAAGAACAAGCCATCTGCGCGCAACGCATGACGTGCTTGCACCAACTGCCCCACTGGATCATTGGCCCAATGCAAATTCATTGCGTGAACAATGACATCATGAGCGTTGGGCTCGAGGTCCAAAGCTTCCGTGTCATCGACAAGCTTGGGATGAGGAAAGAGGTTGCGCCAAACCTCTGGGTGTCCAGTGACAATTGCTGGCGACTTAAAGGTTCTGTTAACGTCTTTCAGTCTCTCCTCAATCTCGACCTTGGCAAGATCCTGAAGAAACATGCCCTTCTTGGTGGCGCGCGCGCGGTTGCGCGAAACAGCGTCGCGATCAAACAGGGGTTGGCCAGAAGTCATATCGGGTCCAAGAATTGGGAACTGGAGGCTATGTAGATGCTCCGTCAAAGAATGCAAACTGCGATGCGTGTTCTATACCCTCCGGATTGCCTGTCATGCGGCGGAATAACGGAAAGCGAAAATTCTCTTTGCGGTCCCTGCTGGCGAGATTGCCACTTTCTGACGAGCGCTGTCTGTGACAAGTGCGGGATTCCGGTTCTTAGTCGCGAAAGCGAAGGCAACATTCTATGTGATACCTGCCTGACGACAGCGCGCGGATGGAACAAGGGGCGCGCCGCTTTGCTGTATGAGGGTACAGGTCGCCGGCTGGTTCTTGGTCTAAAGCATGCGGATAGACATGAGTTGGCCACACCAGCTGCGCAATGGATGGCGGCCGTCACCCCAACACAAGATCAAGACGCAATCGTTGTCCCCGTGCCGCTGCATTGGACCCGTCTGGCCAAGCGAAGGTATAACCAGTCGGCCCTTCTTGCACAAAAGCTGGCAAAGACCCTTGGGCTTCGATCCGTACCGGACGCTTTACGCCGAAAAAACGCGACCCCCACCTTGGACGGAAAAACGAGAGAGGCTCGATCTAAGCTGATGTCTTCTGCAATTGATCCCCATCCAAAGCGCGGCGCAGACTTAGAGGGCCGGCCAGTTTTGCTTGTCGACGACGTTATGACCAGCGGAGCTACTCTCGGCGCCTGTGCCGAAGCGTGCATTCACGCTGGCGCGCGAAATGTTGATGTTGTCGTGCTGGCGCGCGTTGCACGAGATGCTTAAGTGCATATAGTTGCTAAAACACTTTGGGATTTCCGGCATGGCTAAAGTCGATATTTATACCTCGCCCCTTTGCGGCTTCTGCCATGCAGCTAAGCGTCTGCTGGCTCAAAAGGGAATTGAATACAGCGAGACGGATGTCGCTGCCGAGCCAGGCAAGCGCGCTGAAATGGTTCAACGCTCAAACGGCGGCCGGACGGTTCCGCAGATATTCATCAACGATCTCCATGTAGGGGGGTGCGATGATCTGTATGCGTTGGAGCGCGCTGGAAAATTGGACCCGCTTCTGGCTGCATGACACCAAGGTCTTGATGTCATCGCAAGGCGCGACAGCGTGTCCCGTCACTTTTGCACAATAGAGCTTATACTGGCGCCGAATGACCACTACTCAAGACCCCTTGGCCGTCGCGCTTTTTGGTGAGATTTTCATGGCCGATCAGCTGGCGCGCAACCGGCTAAGCCGGGTTTTGCCAAAAGGAATGGAGCTATCGCATTTTTCGGTGCTCAATCACCTGGCGCGCCTACATGAACCCAAGACGCCGGCCCAATTGGCCCGAACATTCAGCCTAACTCGCGGCGCAATGACCAACACACTGAACAAGTTGGAGTGGGCGGGGCACATTAACGTTTCGCCAGATTGGGACGACGCGCGCCGAAAGCAGGTCGTGATCAGCCCGTCTGGCCGGAGGGCTTGCGATGCGGCTCTGGATGCAATCACTCCTATGATCAGCGATATCGTCAATGATATTGGTGCTGACAAAGTGCGCGCCGCGCTGCCGGTCTTGCGCGAATTGCGCGCGAGGCTGGGCGAGCAGAGCTAGGGTTTGATGCTTGCTGTGACGTAGTTCACGGACAGATCACGGTCAGACAATGACCAGCTCCACGAAATTGGGTTGAAAACAAATCCTGTCCGATCGACCGGCTTAAGTCCTGCTTTGGCTATCAGGTCAAACAGCTCATCTGGAGTAATAAACTTCGACCATTCATGGGTTCCTTTGGGCAACCACCGCATGATGTGTTCCGCGCCAATAATTGCCATCACATAGCTCTTTGGATTTCTGTTGAGCGTCGAGCAGATCATCAAACCGCCAGATTTCAGAAGCTGCTGGCAAGCCGTCAGATAGGCGGCAGGATCAGCTACGTGCTCAACGACCTCCATATTTAAGACCACGTCGAACTGTTCTCCATCTTCAGCCATTGCCTCGGCGGTGGTGTGCCGATAATCGATCTCGAGACCAGATTGCTCAGCGTGCACTTGTGCAACCGGAATATTGCGCGCAGCGGCATCGGCTCCGACAACGTCAGCGCCAAGACGCGACATAGGTTCGGCAAGAAGCCCGCCGCCGCACCCGATATCCAGAATGCGCAATCCCCTGAACGGCTTCTCCCCAGTTAAATCACGATCAAACTCTGCTGCGATCTGTTGAACAATATAATCCAGACGACACGGATTGAGCATGTGCAGCGGCTTGAATTTACCGTTCGGGTCCCACCATTCAGCAGCCATCGCTTCAAATTTTGCGATTTCGCTATCATCAACTGTTGTGGTCATTGCGATCTAACCTAATTTGGGTTCTGGTCTGGAGCATCTGCTCTGCTGGGTTATATAGGGCGCTATGGACAAATCGGCAGGACAAAACCGCGCGGTCGCGCATCTCTACCCACCACTTGATCCCTATGATCAACGAATGCTGGATGTAGGAGATGGACATCGCGTCTATGTCGAGCAATGTGGCAATCCCGATGGTATTCCCGTTGTGGTGTTGCATGGCGGACCGGGTGGAGGCTGCAGTCCAGCGATGCGCAGATACTTCGACCCCGCAGTTTATCGGATTGTTCTGTTTGATCAGCGTGGGTGCGGACGTTCGCGCCCTCACGCTAGCGTTTCCGACAACACGACGTGGCATCTGATCCGCGATATCGAAAAGATCCGTACACTCTTTGATATCAAGAAGTGGACTGTTTTTGGTGGTAGTTGGGGCGCAACTCTGTCACTTCTTTATGCTGAAACTCATCCCGAGCGCGTATCTTACCTGATATTGCGGGGCGTGTTTCTGATGACCCAAGCTGAGCTTAACTGGTTCTATGGCGGCGCAGCAGGCCAGTTTTTCCCAGAGCAGTGGAAACGGTTCTCAAACCTTGTGCCGGAAGACGAGCACGACGACATGATCGCGGCTTATCACCGGCGCCTGTTTTCAGGAGATTTGCCACTAGAAACACGCTACGCCCGTGCTTGGGCTGGATGGGAAAATGCATTGGCGACAATGCAAACGAGCGGCGTGGCAGGCGAGAGCCCCGCAGAATATTCGCGTGCCTTTGCGCGGCTTGAAAATCACTACTTCACGAACAAGGGTTTTTTAGAAACGGATGGCCAAATTCTCAAGAACCGGAATTTGATCGAGCATATACCTGCAACGATCGTGCAGGGCCGCTACGACATGATTTGCCCTCCTGCATCCGCCTTCAAGCTGGCTGATGGTTGGTCAAAAGCTGAGCTCAAAATGATCAGAGCTGCTGGTCACGCCTTGTCAGAACCCGGGATTACCGCAGAGCTGGTTGCAACCACGCGGCGCCTAAGGGATCGCGCCGATTTGCTGACGACCTAGCCAATTTTTTCCGCAACTTGAGTCCAGTTGCGGTAAGTTTTCAGTCCTGAACGAACTCAGCGCTTTACAGGCATCTGAATTTGCTTACGCTTTTGATTACACGATCAGGGGAGTGTGCACGGCGTGGCCGGAATTCTAAAGATTGTAGCGCAGCGACTTGCGCTAGGACTAATCACACTTTTCGTTGTCTCTATCATAATCTTCGTAGCGGTTAATTTGCTGCCGGGTGATTTCGCCGAAGCCATACTTGGTCAGGGCGCAACTCCGGAATCAGTTGCAGCAATTCGAGAAGAGCTCGGCTTGGACCGGCCACCCGTTGTCAGATATCTTGAATGGCTTGGAAACGCAGTTCGGGGCGATCTGGGAACGCCAATGAGCCAAGCTCTGTTCTCAGCCTACTCGGGCAGCAATGCGGGGTCAGGCATCGGTACGGTTATGGAGCAGATCGCGCCACGGTTCCGCAACACCGTTTATCTCGCAGGCCTTTCTGCGGCAATCGCCGTTCCCATCTCGATTACTTTGGGAATTCTTACGGCGCTCTACCGGAACTCGGCCTTCGACCGTGCGATGAACATCTTTACGCTTAGCTCGATTTCCAGTCCGGAATTCTTCTTGGCCTATATCCTGATCTTGTTTCTCGCGGTTTTGAATCCCATTCTTCCATCGCTTTCCAACGTGAATGCCGAAATGAGCTTCTGGAGTTCGGAGCGTTTCGTGAAAACACTGCTTCCAGCACTGACACTCACACTAGTGGTAACAGCTCATATGATGCGCATGACCCGCGCGGCTATTATCAACCTTCTGGCCTCGCCATATATCGAGATGGCACGCCTGAAGGGTATGAGCCCGATGCGCGTCATCGTGAAACATGCGCTGCCGAACGCCCTGGCTCCGATCATCAACGTTGTGGCCTTGAACCTTGCCTATCTTATCACCGGCGTTGTCGTGGTTGAGGTCGTCTTTGTTTATCCGGGAATTGGGCAGCTATTTGTGGATAGTGTGAAGATACGGGACATCCCGGTCGTGCAGGCCTGCTGCCTGATCTTTGCTGCTGCCTACATCCTGCTGAACCTGACCGCGGATATCATGTCGATTATTTCCAATCCACGCCTGAGGCACCCAAAATGAGTGTTTGGATGTGGATTCTAACCATACTTATCGTCATTCTCGCCGGCGGCTGGATGTTCCGAAAAGTCGGGCAAATAACTTCAGGCAACACACCTTACTTTCGTGACATGCCATATGGGGTCGCTGTTGGATATGTTGCTGCAGCTTTGACCCTACTATTTGTTATCACAACATATATCAAAGCGCTGAGCGCCGAGCCCGGTGCAGAAGCAAACAAGTACTTCTTTTTCAAACTTGCGATACACTTTTTGCTGATCTCAGCAGTGGCTGCATGGGTGTTCCGTTGGCTCGGGCGCCAAATCGGCACAGCAGGAACGCGAAAGCTATTCCGCCAAATGCCACTGACTGCGTCCTTTGGTATTTTGGTCATCATCCTTTACGCACTGACTGCAATATTTGCGGGAGCCATCGCGCCATATGGCCAGGAGGAAATCCTTGGCAACGCCAATGTCGTGCCAGGTGGTGATCCCAATATAGGCGGTGACCCCAAATATCCGCTTGGGACCGATCAGATTGGTCGAGATATTCTGAGCCGTTTGATCTTCGGCGCTCAAAATACAGTTGGCATTGCGTTTGCGACGACATGCCTTGCGTTCTTTATCGGGGCATCCCTGGGTTTTCTCGCCGCAACTTTAGGCGGATGGCTTGATCAACTGCTGAGCCGAGCCGTCGATGCGCTGATGGCAATCCCAGCGCTGATTTTTGCCCTGCTCTTGATGACCATTGCAGCGGTCTGGGCCAACAAATTCGGGATACCGCTGACGTTATTTATGGTTGTGATCATCGCTGTCATTGATGCGACGCGGGTATTTCGTTTGGCACGCGCGGTGGGAACTTCGATCGTAGTCATGGATTACATTGAAGCTGCAAAACTGCGCGGTGAAGGTCTGACGTATCTTATTTTCAGGGAGATATTGCCTAACGCGACCGCACCACTGCTTGCTGAGTTCGGCCTGCGCTTCTGCTTTGTTTTCCTCACAATTGCATCTCTCAGCTTTCTCGGTGTGGGAATTCAACCGCCATTGGCTGATTGGGGCACGATGGTGCGTGACCTCGGGCAGTTTATCAATTTTGCGCAGTTTGCTCCACAAGTTGCACTGACACCTCTACTGGCTGCCAGCGCTATCGCGCTACTGACCGTGGCCGTGAACTTCGTCGTGGATTGGATGTTGCATAGATCATCGGGGCTAAAAGAATGAGCGATCCTTTAGTCAAAATTCGCGATTTGAAAATCGAAGGTCGTTCCGACGAGACATGGACTCCCATTATCAATGGCGTTGATCTTGATTTGAACAGGGGCGAGGTGCTCGGACTCATCGGCGAATCCGGTGCTGGCAAATCGACAATTGGTCTGGCCGCGATGGGATTCACCCGAGATGGCGTTCGCATCTCAGGTGGCAGCGTAGAGTTCGATGGCATCGACTTGCTTGGCGCGTCAGCAGCGGTAAAGCGTGGCCTTCTGGGCAAGCGTATTGCCTATGTGGCGCAATCAGCGGCTGCCAGCTTTAACCCTGCCCATAAGCTTATTGACCAACACACCGAAGCACCGACGCAGCACAACGTATCGTCCCGCTCCGAAAGCGTGCAGGATGGAGTTGAGCTATATCGGCGCTTGCGACTCCCAAACCCCGATGAAATCGGTTTCCGCTATCCTCACCAGGTCTCTGGCGGACAACTGCAGCGCGCGATGACCGCCATGGCGATGTCTTGCCGTCCTGACTTGATCATCTTTGATGAGCCAACAACTGCACTGGACGTCACAACACAGATCGAGGTTCTCGCCGCAATTCGCGATATCGTGGAGCAGTTTGATACAGCAGCGATTTACATCACGCATGACCTTGCGGTCGTTGCTCAGATGGCTGACAAAATTAAAGTTCTGCTCAAGGGCGATGAGGTCGAAGAGGCCGATACCCGGACCATGCTATCTGCGCCAACACAGGACTATACGAAGTCGCTTTGGGCGGTGCGCAGCTTCGAGAGACCCAAGAAACCTGCCGTGCTTACAACGGCGACGCCGATCGTAAGCGTATGTGGAGTCACGGCAGCTTATGGCAAAATCGACGTTTTGCACGACGTCAGCTTCGACATTCACCAGGGACGGACCGTTGCCGTTGTGGGCGAAAGCGGTTCGGGAAAATCTACAACGGCGCGATGTATAACTGGTCTTTTGCCACCTCGAATTGGCCATATCGAATTTGACGGCGTCGAGATGCCTCTCGACTATCGCAAAAGGAACAAAGATCAACTCCGTCAGGCGCAGATGATCTATCAAATGGCAGACACAGCGCTTAACCCGCGAAAATCCATTGGCGAGATTATTGGCCGCCCCGTTGAATTTTATATGGGTCTCAAAGGACGTGAGAAGCGCAAGCGCGTAGAAGACTTGCTTGCGGAGATCGAACTGGAGCCGACGCAATATATTGATCGCCTGCCGTCTGAACTGTCGGGCGGCCAGAAGCAGCGCATCGGTATCGCACGGGCCTTGGCGGCCGAACCCAAGTTCATCATTTGTGATGAAGTCACATCGGCGCTCGACCAACTGGTCGCTGAAGGTATCCTGAAACTACTCGCCAAACTCCAAGATGAGCTAGGATTATCTTATATGTTTATTACGCATGACCTTGCGACGGTTCGTGCAATCGCAGACGAGGTTGTGGTGATGAAAGATGGTGAAGTGGTGGAGCAAGGTGAGAAAGCCGCGATGTTCCAGCCCCCGCACCATCCTTATACCGACCTTCTGCTCAGCTCGGTTCCGGAAATGGATCCAGACTGGCTGTCAAATCTGCTGAACGAACGCGGAGTTGATAACATCGGCGATGCAGCAGTTGATAAGATGTAATTCGAATCGCCCTTGCTTCGCTTGAGGCTTGGGTCAACAACAGGCGGCGCTAGCTGCCATACCAACCAACTGGGAGACGACCAAATGTCACAAATTAGCAGACGCGGACTACTCAAGTCCGGTGTTGCCGCTGGTGTACTTGCTGCCACCGGCTTGCCTGTTCAGGCACAAGCGAAGCGCGGGGGAACGCTTCGTGTCGGCCTGCAGGGTGCAAACACCTCTGATACATGGGATGGCCGCACGCATTCCGATATTTTCATGATCGCAGCAGCGCACGGTACAGTTTTTGACTGCCTGACCGAAGTCGCGGCCGACGGATCGCTGAAGGGCGAGTTGGCGGAAAGCTGGGAAGCCAGCGCTGACGCCAAGACCTGGACCTTCAACCTGCGTCAAGGCGTGACTTTCCACAATGGCAAAGCCTTTGGCGCAGACGATGTGATTGCATCGCTAGAAATGCACACAGCAGAAGGCGCGAAATCGGCAGCGAAACCCATTGTCTCGGCAATCTCTGAGATGAAAAAGATGAATGATCATCAGGTTCAGTTCACTTTGGAGTCGGGTAACGCAGACTTCCCGTTCCTGATGTCGGACTACCACATCCTGATGTTCCCAGCCGGCCAAATTGAAGAAGCCATCGAAAAAGGCATTGGGACCGGTCTTTACAAAGTCGAGAACTTCGATCCGGGCGTGCGCCTCGTCGTCAGCCGTGTCGATAGTCACTACAAGGACGGAACAGCCGGTTGGTTCGACTCTATCGAATTTATCGCGATCAATGACAACGGCGCACGTATGAACGCGCTGATGACTGGTCAAGTTGACGTTGTGAACCGGGTCGATTTCAAAATCGAAACACTGATGAAAGCAAATCCGTCGATTGCTATTCAGGAAGTTACCGGTAACCAGCACTACACCTTCCCAATGCTGACAGGGACTGATCCTTTCACCGACATGAATGTCCGGAAGGCTCTAAAGCATGCAATTGACCGCCAGGAAATGGTCGACAAGATCCTTCAAGGCCACGGCCAAGTCGGCAACGACCATCCAATCGGGCCTGCAAACCAGTATTTTCATGCTGATCTAGAGCAGAATGACTACGATCTCGACAAGGCGAAGTTCTACATGAAAGAGGCCGGGATGGACTCGATCAACATCGCGTTGTCAGCTTCCGATGCAGCCTTTACCGGTGCGGTCGATGCAGCGCAGTTGTATCAGTCCTCTGCCAAAGGTGCCGGTATTAACATCGAAGTGGTTCAGGAACCTGCCGACGGTTACTGGTCCAATGTCTGGCTTAAAAAGCCTTGGTGCGCTTGCTACTGGTCAGGCCGCGCAACCGAAGATTGGATGTTCGCGACAGCTTATGAGAGCGGTGTGCCATGGAACGATACCGGCTGGGAAAACGCACGCTTCCAAGAGCTTCTGCTAACCGGTCGTGCGGAGCTTGATAGCGGAAAGCGGAAAGACATCTACCATGAAATGCAGGCCATCATGTCTGCTGAAGGTGGCACTGTCGTTCCAATGTACGCAAACTACGTGCAAGCTTTGAACACCAAGATCGCCACGCCTGATGCCATTGGTAATCTCTGGCAGATGGACAATGCTCGGATGGCGGAACGCTGGTGGTTCGCGTAATCTGCGCCCGGTAGCAACCAATACAAAAGCCCCGCTCTATGCGGGGCTTTTTCGTATGATACCATGTTAAACAAGGAGGCGTGCTATGACCGAAAAACCAGTTGTTGAAATGCGTGAAGACGGACCGTTGATTGTAAAACACGCAACCGGCCTACAAGGGCCCGGCGGCGCAGAGATGGAAACGAAAGAGGTCATGGCGCTGTGCCGTTGTGGCCAGTCCAAAAAGAAACCGTTTTGTGATGGCTCGCATAACGACTCTGGGTTCTCCAGCGCCAATCAGCACGACGCCTCGGGCGCGGATCGTGAGATTGTTTATGACGGTGATCCGATTTCTATCGCCTATAATCCACGTATCTGTTCGCATGCAGCCGAATGTGTGCGGATGTCGCGTGCGGCTTTCGATCCTAAACGCAAACCATGGTGTAAACCAGAAGAAGCCGGTGCAGATCAGTTGGAGGCAATCGTCGAAGTTTGTCCATCAGGCGCGTTGAGGGCGATCCGCCACGAGGAAGACACACACCACATTGCGGAGCGACCAACCGTCATAATTCAAAAAGATGGTCCGTATTGGGTCACCAAAGCGGATATAGATGCCCAAATTCCCGGAATTGGGGGCACAAAGGACAAATACGTTCTCTGCAGATGTGGTCTGTCAGGCAATAAGCCGTATTGTGATGGGTCGCACTTCAATCAGTCTTGGCGAGATGATAGCTAGCCCGCGGTAGAATTAGGGCGCTCCGCACTGTACGGAGCGCCCTTTTACATTCAGGCTTACATGTCAGCCTCGGCAAGGCGCTTCTTCATTGTGCGCATCATGACAAGATACATCAGCGCGACGCCGCACAGAAAAGCACCGCCGCCAACGCTTGCCAAAAGTCCAAAGCTCATAATATTTCCTTCCTTGGTCCCTCTGATAGAGTGATGGTTAATTGTTGAATACGGCTGATTTTTGTCGGGAATTGGGAGGCAGGATTAACAGATTGTCATTCTTGTGACGTTAGACCTTGCAGACTCACCGTGTCAGACGTATATCCCCCTCAACAGCGGCGTGCTGGCTTCCACCCCAGCGCTCCACCGGGAAACATCAACGGGCCGCGCGCCCGTTTTTTTTTATGTTTGGAAGATATGTCAGATCTGATCGCAAAAGCTGCAATAGATCGCCGCATTGCTGAAATCGCCCAACCAGTGATTGAAAGCTTGGGGTATGAGCTTGTCCGCGTGCGTTTGATGTCAGGAAAAACCTCTGTTCTGCAAATCATGGCTGAGAAGCCAGAAGGCGGCATCGAAGTCGATGACTGCGCGAAAATCTCGACCGAGCTTTCAGCCGTGCTGGACGTCGAAGACCCTATCGCGGATGTTTATTCCCTTGAGGTGTCGAGCCCAGGTATCGACCGGCCTTTGACCCGCCTCAAAGATTTCGACATGTGGAACGGTTATGAAGCGAAGCTGGAAACCGACGAGCTTATCGACGGGCGGCGACGCTTCAAAGGTCAAATCGCCGGAACCGAAGGCGACGAGGTTCTGATCGAGATTGAAGAAGGTACTATCGGATTGAGATTCGACTGGCTGTTAGACGCCAAGCTTGTTTTGACTGACGAATTGATCCGCGATGTTTTGAAGTCCCGCAAGGACGCGGGCGAGATAGATGAAACCCAGTTCGACGAAGTGCAGGAAATCGTCGAAGGTGAAGGAGATTCCTGATGGCTATTACGTCTGCAAACCAGCTTGAACTATTGCAAACAGCGGAAGCCGTTGCGCGCGAAAAGATGATCGACCCGGAACTGGTGGTGGAAGCGATGGAAGAGTCGCTCGCCCGTGCCGCAAAATCCCGCTACGGCGCTGAGCTGGATATTCGGGTAGCGATCGACCGCAAAACTGGCAAGGCCACATTCACTCGCGTCCGCACCGTCGTCGAAGACGACGAGGTCGAGAATGACCGTGCTGAGCTAACAGTTGATCAAGCTAAAGATTATTTGGACGACCCATCGGTGGGCGACACGATTATCGATGAAGTTCCACCCGTTGAAATGGGCCGGATCGCAGCGCAATCTGCCAAACAAGTTATCTTGCAGAAGGTTCGCGAAGCTGAGCGTGATCGTCAGTTCGAGGAATTCAAGGATCGCGCTGGCACGATCATCAATGGTCTGGTCAAACGCGAAGAATATGGCAACGTGATTGTAGATATCGGTCGCGGCGAAGCCGTCTTGCGTCGCAATGAAAAGATTGGTCGTGAAGCATACCGCCCGAATGACCGCATCCGTGTTTACATCAAAGATGTCCGTCGCGAACCGCGTGGTCCTCAGATTTTCTTGAGCCGCACGGCGCCAGAATTCATGGCTGAACTGTTTAAAATGGAAGTGCCGGAAATCTATGATGGCATCATCGACATTAAAGCTGTGGCGCGCGATCCCGGGTCGCGTGCGAAGATTGCGGTTATCTCCTACGATAACTCCATCGATCCAGTTGGCGCCTGTGTTGGTATGCGCGGCTCCCGTGTGCAAGCCGTTGTGAATGAACTTCAAGGTGAGAAGATCGACATCATTCCTTGGAATGAAGATGTTCCAACCTTCCTCGTAAATGCTCTTCAACCTGCGGAAGTTTCCAAGGTTGTTCTGGACGAGGATGCGGAGCGTATCGAGGTTGTGGTTCCTGATGAGCAGCTTTCGCTGGCAATCGGCCGCCGCGGTCAAAACGTGCGTTTGGCGTCGCAACTCACCGGCCTTGATATCGATATCATGACCGAAGAAGAGGAAAGCGCACGTCGTCAGGCCGAGTTTGAAGAACGCACAAAGCTCTTCATGGATACGCTGGACCTCGATGAATTCTTTGCACAGCTTCTGGTCTCGGAAGGCTTCACCTCGCTCGAAGAAGTGGCATATGTCGAAGTAGATGAACTGCTGGTCATTGACGGGGTAGACGGAGACACGGCGAGCGAACTGCAGGCTCGTGCGCGTGACTTCTTGGAAGAGCAAAACCGTAAAGCGTTGGAAGCTGCACGCGAACTTGGTGCTCAAGACAGCCTGATTGAATTCGAAGGCCTCACACCCCAAATGGTGGAAGCGCTGGCCAAGGATGACGTGAAGACCCTCGAAGACTTTGCAACTTGTGCAGACTGGGAGCTGGCAGGCGGCTGGACGACCGTCGATGGCGAGCGCAGCAAGGACGATGGTGTTCTTGAACCCTTTGACGTGAGCCTCGAGGAAGCACAAAATATGGTCATGACGGCCCGCATTCAATTGGGATGGGTAGATCCCGCTGACTTGGCCTCTGATGAAGAAGAGATCCAAGTCGAAGAAACAACCGAAGGAGCCGAGGCCTGATCTCAGGCCTCGGAGATCCGGGCTATGAGCCGCGGCGGTCGAGATAAATCGGAGGACGGTCCAGAACGTCGTTGCATTGCGACGGGCAGCAATAGCGATCCCTCGAGAATGATACGGTTTGTAATCGGACCTGAAGGCCAAGCAGTGCCAGATGTATCTGGCAAACTGCCTGGTCGTGGGATGTGGGTTGCTGCTGAAAAAACCGCACTGGAAACCGCGATCAAGAAAAATGCGTTTTCCAGATCGGCAAAGACACAAGTCAGCTTGCCAGACGATCTGGCGACACAAACTGAAACGTTGCTGGCTAAACGGTTGGTTGATCTGATTTCGCTTGCACGCAAAGCGGGTCAGGCCGTTACCGGATATGAAAAAGTGAAATCCGCGCTGGAAAACGAATATGCGCGAGTTTTGCTTCAAGCAAGTGATGGGTCAGAGCGCGGAAAGTCAAAACTTCGCTCTCCACCCGGCAAAGACGTATTTATCGGCTGTTTGACCGCTCAGGAATTGGGTTTGGCATTCGGTCGGGAAAGTGTGATACATGGCGCCTTAACGGCGGGTGGACTCAGCAAACAAGTGATTGCAGAGGGCATCCGGTTAAAGGGCGTCCGCGGAATAAGTGGCGGAAAAGCCCGCCCGAAAGGAAAAGACGACGCATGAGCGATACTGACGGCAAAAAACCCCTTGGCCTACGTGGCGGTCCACGTGCAGGTAATGTGAAGCAAAGCTTTAGCCACGGGCGTACAAAGAATGTGGTCGTGGAAACGAAGCGCAAGCGTGTAATGGTGCCGAAACCTGGCGGCGTAAAACCCTCCATGCAAAGCCCCGTTAATAGTGACCCCTCCAAGCGTCCTGCCGGCATTTCTGATGCCGAGATGGATCGCCGCATGAAGGCTCTTCAAGCAGCGAAAGAGCAAGAGGCTTCAGATGCAGCTCGTCGCAAGGCAGAAGAAGAAGAACGCGCTAAAAATCGTGAGCGCCGGCGCGCCGAGGCAGAAGCCAAGGAACGCGAAGAGCGCGAACGCGAAGATGCGCTAAAAGCCAAAGCAGACGAAGACGCGAAGCGAAAAGCTGCGGAAGAAGCCGCACGCGCTCGTCCGGCGGACCCGGCGCCTGCAGCAGATCCGGCCGCTGCAGCAGCAGCACCGTCTGGTCGCGGCGCCCCAGCCAAACCTACGCCTGCTCGCAAAGAGCGCGATGATGGCAAAGACCGTGGGAAGCCCCGCGGTGGAGCGCGCGATGATGGTCGACGCTCGGGCAAACTGACTTTGAACCAAGCCCTGCGCGGCGGTGAAGGCGGACGCCAAAAGTCGATGGCGGCAATGAAGCGCAAACAAGAGCGCGCACGTCAAAAAGCGATGGGCGGTAATGTGGAGCGCGAAAAGATCACGCGCGACGTACAGTTACCTGAAGCAATCGTTGTTTCAGAACTGGCCAACCGCATGGCAGAACGCGTAGCCGATGTGGTCAAGGCACTGATGCAGAACGGAATGATGGTCACACAGACTCAGTCCATCGACGCAGACACCGCTGAGCTGATTATCGAAGAATTCGGGCACAACGTTGTGCGTGTCTCGGACTCTGATGTGGAGGACGTGATCACTGCTGAGCCAGATGATGATAAGGATCTTGAGCCCCGTGCGCCTGTCATCACGATTATGGGCCATGTTGATCATGGTAAAACGTCGATTCTTGACGCGATCCGTAATGCACGTGTGGTTGCGGGCGAGGCTGGCGGGATCACCCAGCACATTGGTGCCTATCAGGTTGAACAGGATGGCGCGAAACTGACCTTCTTGGATACGCCTGGTCATGCCGCGTTCACATCAATGCGCGCACGCGGCGCGCATGTAACTGATATCGTTGTTTTGGTGGTTGCTGCGGACGATGCCGTTATGCCGCAAACAATCGAGGCGATTAACCATGCGAAGGCCGCGCAGGTCCCTATGATCATCGCGATCAATAAAATGGACAAGCCAGAGGCAAATCCTGACAAAGTTCGCACAGACCTACTTCAACATGAGGTCATTGTGGAGAAGATGTCTGGTGAGGTTCAGGACGTCGAAGTCTCCGCGCAGACCGGTCAGGGGCTTGATGAGCTGCTCGAAGCAATTGCGCTTCAGGCCGAAATCCTTGAGCTGAAAGCCAATCCTGATCGTGCCGCACAAGGCGCGGTGATCGAAGCCCAACTTGATGTTGGCCGTGGGCCAGTTGCGACCGTGCTGGTGCAAACCGGCACGCTGAAGCAAGGTGATATCTTCGTCGTAGGTGAACAATGGGGTCGTGTCCGTGCGATGGAAAACGACCAGGGCAAACGCGTCAAAGTCGCGGGTCCGTCGGTTCCAGTGGAAGTTCTTGGACTGAACGGCACCCCTGAGGCCGGTGACGTACTCAACGTAGTCGAAACAGAAGCCCAAGCGCGCGAAATCGCTGAATATCGCGAAAAAGCCGCCAAGGAAAAACGTGCCGCTGCCGGTGCTGCAACGACGTTGGAGCAGTTGATGGCAAAGGCAAAAGACGACGAAAATGTCACCGAAATGCCGATCGTAATGAAAGCTGACGTGCAAGGTTCTGCAGAGGCTATCGTTCAGGCGATGGAAAAGATTGGCAACGACGAGGTACGCGTTCGCGTTTTGCACTCTGGCGTTGGCGCCATAACTGAAAGCGATATCGGTTTGGCCGAAGCGTCCGGTGCGCCAGTGTTCGGGTTTAATGTACGTGCGAACGCACCTGCACGGAATTCAGCCAACCAGAAAGGTATCGAAATTCGCTACTATTCCGTCATTTACGATCTTGTGGATGATGTGAAACAAGCGGCTTCTGGTCTTTTGTCGGCTGAAATCAAAGAAAACTTCATCGGTTACGCGGAAATTAAAGAAGTCTTCAAAGTGACCGGCATCGGCAATGTTGCAGGCTGTCTGGTTACCGAAGGTGTGGCGCGGCGCTCCGCTGGTGTGCGTCTGTTGCGTGACAACGTCGTAATCCATGAAGGTACTCTCAAAACCCTCAAGCGCTTCAAAGACGAGGTGGCCGAAGTTCAGTCCGGTCAGGAATGCGGGATGGCCTTTGAGAACTATGAAGATATTCGCGCAGGGGATGTCATAGAAATCTTTGAACGTCAGGAAGTCGAACGAACACTGTCTTGATACATTTGAAATCAGAAAAGGCCTCGCTCTTCGGATCGGGGCCTTTTTCTTGTTTGCTTTGCACCGCGCGCTACGCATGCCTATATGACATCAAACATGTGGTGGAGGCCCTATGGCAGAGCAAGATTTTCCGGGTTGGCACGGGACTACAATTATCGGCGTCCGAAAGAACGGTAAGGTTGTCATCGCAGGTGACGGTCAAGTTTCACTAGGCCAAACGGTCATCAAAGGTACGGCTCGCAAAGTTCGGCGCATTAAGCCCGGCGGCATGGAGGTCGTGGCAGGCTTTGCAGGATCGACGGCCGATGCATTCACCTTGCTGGAGCGGCTTGAGGGCAAGCTGGAAGCAACACCAGGCCAACTTGCGCGTGCCGCCGTTGAACTCGCAAAAGACTGGCGCATGGACAAATATCTCAAGAACCTTGAAGCCATGCTCATCGTCACTGACGGAAGCGATCTGTTCGTAATCACCGGAGCAGGCGATGTGCTTGAGCCTGAGCACGACGTTACAGCAATCGGGTCCGGTGGAAACTATGCCTTGGCGGCAGCGCGCGCATTGATGGATAGCGAAAAGGACGCCGAAACTGTGGCGCGCGAGGCCATGGCCATTGCCGCTGACATATGTGTCTACACCAACGGCAATCTCACGGTCGAAACAATCGGGGGGTGAACGCCGCCGAAGCGGCGCCACCAAGCTTTGCTGTTAACCTAGCTTGGCCACACCGAGTGGCACATTGAAGCGCTCGCACCAAATCCACACCTCATTGTAATCGTCTGGATTGACGCCTGCGGGTAGTTTGTAGCTTGAAGCACCGCGGTTTTTCTTCAACGGGCCCATTAGAGTGTTTGGATCGTAACCATTTTTGCCCAGCGCAACTTTTGGATCAGGCGCCCCATCAAACGTGAAGTCGCCAAGAAGCTCGACGCTTCCCTTTAAAAGTTCAGCGGTACCAGTGGTGACGTGATTGCTGGCCCCAGTGAATTTCCCCAATCGACCATGCCCACCGGCAAATGCGGGCAGACTTGTGCTGACCCCAAGACCAACTGCAGCGGTCATAAAGAAGCGACGATCCATGATTTTGGCTCCATTTAGTTGAATCGTGGCTACTATTCTCCGGATCAGGGTTTGAAACCAGCCCCGTCACGCAAACGTCACCGTGTGTGAGGGTCTGGCTTGTGTTTTCGGCTATTCTGCTTAAGTCATTGCAAGAGTTTAGAAGGATGTATCTCTGTGACTGACCTGACACCGCGTGAAATTGTTTCAGAACTGGACCGATTTATTATTGGCCAAAAGGATGCCAAGCGCGCTGTGGCCGTTGCGTTGAGGAACCGCTGGCGGCGAAAACAGTTGTCCGACGATATCCGAGACGAGGTTTATCCAAAGAATATCTTGATGATTGGCCCGACCGGCGTGGGCAAGACCGAGATTTCACGCAGGCTCGCCAAGCTCGCAAAAGCTCCATTTTTGAAGGTGGAAGCCACCAAGTTCACCGAGGTTGGTTACGTAGGTAGGGATGTCGAGCAAATTGTCCGCGATCTGGTAGATGCGGCGATCCTGATGGTCCGCGAACACATGCGGGAAGATGTCAAAGCAGCAGCCCATGAGGCCGCCGAGGAACGCGTGATATCTGCACTGGCAGGAGAAGGCGCTCGAGACAGCACCCGTGAGATGTTTCGTAAGAAACTTCGGGATGGGTTACTTGACGATAAAGAAATCGAGCTTGATGTGGCTGACACCAATAATCCACTCAGCATGTTTGAAATCCCCGGTCAGCCTGGAATGGGCGGTGGTCCTGGGATGATGAATTTGGGTGACATCTTTGGCAAGGCAATGGGGGGACGCACCACGCGTCGAAAGATGACGGTTTCCGCCAGCTATGACCTTTTGATCAACGAAGAAGCTGACAAGCTTTTGGACCAAGAAACCGTTACTCAAAATGCAATCGACGCCGTTGAGCAAAACGGCATCGTATTTCTGGACGAGATCGACAAGGTTTGTGCTCGATCTGATGCAAGGGGCGCTGATGTCAGCCGCGAAGGTGTTCAACGAGATTTGTTGCCGCTGATTGAAGGAACTACTGTCTCGACCAAGCATGGCCCGGTTAAGACAGATCATGTTTTGTTCATTGCATCAGGTGCTTTTCATATCGCCAAACCATCCGATTTGCTGCCCGAACTACAGGGGCGGCTGCCAATCAGAGTAGAGTTGCGCGCCCTGACTGAAGACGACTTCGTACGAATCCTCACCGAAACGGATAACGCGCTCACGCTGCAATATTCTGCCTTGATGGGAACGGAGAAAGTCACAGTATCGTTTACCGATGACGGCATTGCTGCCTTGGCTAAAATCGCTGCCGATGTGAACCAATCTGTTGAGAACATAGGAGCACGGCGCCTCTATACTGTAATGGAGCGCGTATTTGAAGAGTTGAGCTTCTCAGCCCCTGATCGAGGGGGTGAAGAAGTCACCATCGACGGTGAGTTCGTAAAATCGCACCTTGAAGAGCTCAGTAAATCCTCTGATCTTAGCCGCTACGTACTCTAGAAAGTCCTTCGAATGCGGCCATTGCTCCTTTCACTATGCCTAATCTTGGTGGGTTGCAGTGTTCGGGGAGATTTGGCTCGTTTACCCGATGGGACCCAACCTTCGGCGACGGTCAGATCGGTCTTTTTTGCGACAAATCGGGATATCGATGATCTTCCGTTTGGTAGCGACCGAAAAGAGCGATTGATCTTTGGTCGTGCAGACGTATCCATTCCGCCGTCTCACATGCCAGGTCAGATTGAATGGCCCAAACGAAAGCCGGATCCGCAAAAACACTTCTTACTTTCTGCAACCGAGGCTTACACAGACCCAGTTCAGTTTCGCGCCAAAATTAACGCATCTCTGTCTTCACTGCCGCGCGGCCAGCGAGAAGTCGTTGTGTTTGTCCATGGGTTCAATACCCGCTTCGATGACAGCATCTATCGAATAGCTCAAATCTCAAATGATCTAGATGTTCCCGGCGCAACAGTATCTTACTCTTGGCCATCAGCGGGCAGCCCATTGGGGTACGCATACGACCGAGATAGCGCGTTGTTCTCCCGCGACGATCTGGAGCTGCTACTGAAAGAGCTTACAAAGACACGCGCTGATAATATCATTCTGGTTGCCCATTCGCTTGGAAGCATGATCACGATGGAGGCGCTTAGGCAGCTGAACCTCCGCAAAGATCGTTCGACTTTCAACCGTATCGGTGGCGTCGTTCTTATGTCGCCCGATATCGATGTGGACGTTTTCCGAACACAGGTGAAATCCATAGGCAAACTTCCAAGCCCGTTTATTGTCTTTAGCTCTCAAAACGATCGTGCCCTTCAACTGGTCGAGCGCCTGACTGGCCAAGCGGATCGTTTGGGCCGAATAGGCAACATAGAAGACATTTCTGATTTTGATATCGTTTATGTCGACGTAACTGCGTTTGATGGCTCTGACCGACTAAATCATTTCAACGCTGCGAAATCGCCCGCTCTGCTAAAGGTGTTGTCGCAAGTCCGTGATTTTGAGGAAGCATTTTCAAGCGACGACAGCAATCGCGCCGGATTGCTTCCCGGTACGATCTTATCAGTTCAAAACGCAAGCGAGGTGATCCTGTCCCCGCTTGGCGCCAGATAGAACGCGGTCATGAAAACCCTTCCATTTATTCGCTCGAACGGGCCTTGGCTCGCCGCGGGGTTTTTACTGACATTTTGTTCTTCATTTGGTCAGACATTTTTTATTTCGATTTTTGCAGGTGAAATTATGTCAGCGTTTTCACTCAGTCATGGTGAGTGGGGTGCGCTTTATATGACAGGTACATTGGCAGCGGCCGCGACAATGGTTTGGGCCGGCGTCCTCACCGACCATATCAGGGTCCGCGCCCTTGGTGCTCCAGTTCTGGCAATTTTGGCTCTGACTTGCTTTCTGATGTCCCAGATTACGGCAGCTTGGATGCTGCCAATAGCCATCTTCCTTTTAAGAATATGCGGGCAAGGAATGGCAGGCCATATCGCTGCCGTCGCGATGGCCCGATGGTTTGTAGCAGCTCGTGGGCGCGCGCTGGCAATCGCATCATTCGGCTACGCCGTCGGGGAGGCGGTGCTGCCAATCGTTTTCGTAAGTCTGATGGTGTGGATCGGCTGGCGTGGCTCATGGATCTTATCAGGACTGATGGTTTTGGCCTTAACACCATTGATCTGGGTTTTCTTGCGACAGGAGCGCACCCCGCAATCCATCGCCTCCGAAAATCAGTCGGTTGGAATGAAGGGTCGGCACTGGTCTCGTAAGGAAGTTCTTCGTCTGCCGCTCTTTTGGCTAATTCTACCGACACTTCTGGGACCGCCGGCATTTGGCACTGCCTTCTTTTTCCTGCAGGTGCATATCGCTGAAATCAACGGATGGTCGCATCTACAAATCGTTGGGTTGTTTCCGATCTACACCGCCACGGCTGTTACATTGATGATCATATCTGGTTTCGCGATCGATCGGTTTGGAACCGCTCGACTGATGCCATTTTACGCTGTGTTTTCTGCCTTTGGATATCTTGTTTTTGTGTCGACCAACGGGCTTTTGGCGGGCGCTGTCGGTATCGCATTGATCGGCCTCACATCGGGCCTACAAGCAACGGTGCCAATCGCCTTTTGGGCTGAGTTCTTCGGCACACGACACCTCGGCGCAATCAAATCGCTCGCTACAGCGATAATGGTATTTGGCACCGCCGTCGGCCCAGGCTTGACGGGCTATCTTATCGATATCGGGATGAATTTCGAGCAACAGATGATAGGGATTGCCGCCTATCTTTTTGGTGCGACCGTGCTTGCTTTCATTGGTGTGAGCGCAGCGAAAGGTGAACTACCGCCTCCGGCGAAGATAGACAAAATACGCACCTGATCCACCATAATTTGTACTGGCCGGAGTAACTTGAAGTACCAGATTTCGGATACTTCCATGCGCTAGCCATTGAGGAACCTGATGTCTCAGCACCCCCAACTTAGTTGGTATGGGCCCACCATCGTCCCGCTCTTTTCCTTTCCCGGTAATAACCAGAATCAGACGCTTGCCGGATGAATGGGCATTACGAATAAAGCCGTCCAATGCAGGATGTGCCTGCGCCATGGTCATACCATGCAAATCAAGTCTGGCTTCTGGCCTCAACTTGCCTCGCTTCATTTTCTTGAAAGCCTGCTGATCCATGGCGACAGGTTGATTTGACAGAACATCCTCTGGACGGGGCGCAAAATCAAACGTTGTCGGTGGCACAGGTTGAGCTAACCGTTCAAGCGACGTTGGTATGCGCGTGTATTGGGCAAGTTTCTTTGGCGGCGTCAGAGCAGCGGATGAGCTGTCTGCTTTTGGAATGCTATTATGAAGTGGTTCGGCTGTTTGTTTAACCCGCGCCCAAAGATCTTTCTCTTCGGGGCGTAGACCACGTGGCTTTCTGCGGGACATGTCTCAACCACCGGGAGCGAGCGCGTAAGCGAGCTGGATTGGCATAAAGACTACCATCCGCCCCGGGTCCTTAATTCGACCTGCGATACGCCCGGCCTCTGATCCGGTGCCATAGAATATGTCGGCCCGCTGCGCGCCCTTGATAGCTGACCCTGTATCTTGCGCGATCATCAGTTGGTTAAGTGGATCTTTTCCACCTTTTTCGATCCAGACGGGTGCGCCAAGTGGCGTAAATCTTGGATCTACAGCGATGGATCGCATAGTCGTTATGGAGCGGTTCATTGCTCCGAGCGGGCCTTTGTCCGACGGAACTTTCGAAACCTCACGAAAGAAAACATAGGATGGGTTATGTTGAAGAAGCGTCCGTCCTTCTACAGGGTTCCTGCGTACCCAGTTTTTTATAACCTGAGCAGATACCTGATGCGATTGATAGACACCCCGCCGCACGAGTTCCTGGCCAATTGATCGATAGTTATGCCCGTTTTTCCCACCATAACCGACGCGGATCGCCTCACCGGTATCAAGTCTGACACGCCCTGATCCTTGAACCTGCAGGAAGAAGACATCGACCGGATCATCGATATACACAATTGCAAGTCCACGCCCCTCCAAAAGGTTTTGTTCTTCTATCTCGGCCCGAGAATACCACAGAGATCCGTCAGCAATCTCGGAAGGTTTCCGATACAACGGGTATTGATATCGACCGCCCCTTTGGCGAGAACCGCGAAGTTCCGGCTCATAGTATCCCGTAAACAGCGCTTTGTTTTCTCCACCAATCAGCACCGGGCGAAAAAACAATTCAAAGAAAGACTTTGCGTTTGGCTGGCTGGTGGCGAAACCACAAAGCGACGACCACTCCGGATCTTGCATGTCCAAGCATGTGTTTTGAAACACTTCCAAGGCCAGTTCGTGATCATCACGGTCCCAGCCATCAAGGTCATCAAACTTCAGAACCTGATATGTTTCAGCATGGGTGCTTGAAAGGCTCATGATAAGCCCGCCAAAAAAGCCCGCTGCCAAACGGACAAGCGTCATTCCCCTGTCGCGACAAGCTGCCAGTTTGGATCATCAGAACCCATGACCCGAGCAAACGTCCAAACGTCTTTCTGGCGTTTAATTGTATTGGGGTCGCCCTCTATGATGTCACCGGCGCTATCACGAACAACCGAAGTCAATTCTCCAACAAATCGAACGGTGACTTCGGCTTCGTTAGTGGTCTGATTAAACTCCGCGTCTTGCAGAGTCAGCTCGCGTACCCCAACAAAACTTGCTTCGACTAATAAGCCTTTGTCAGCACGCTCGGCGAACACACTCGCAAACGCTTCTTTAACCTCATCGGATAGGAACGCTTCAATATTTTCCATTTCACCGCGCTCGAAACCCATTAGGATCATCTCGTAGGCACCTCGAGCGCCTTCCAAGAAGTCACTTACGCCAAAAGATGGCTCGACACGTTTCATATTGGCCAGCGCTTTCGCTGCCTCCGAGTCTTCATCAACATGGTCGATGATATCGCGATCAGCGCCACCTTCGATCACCTCGAAGCTTTGGCGCTTACTTTGTGCCGCGTCCGTTGCCGCCGGATCAGCCAGCGGCGGTTTCTCAAAACCTTCGCGTGTGCCGAGTACGTTCTTGAGTCGAAGGATCAAGAAAATCGCAATGCCGGCTAGCACAAGAAGTTGGATCATATCGTTGCTCATCAAAGCCTCTAAGTGGGGTGACCATAGCAAAATCACATCTTGAGACCTATGTAGGGTCTGCAGGGGCGCAAGTCCACCAAGGCGCAAGAAGCGAAAGGACACAGGCATGTGGCTATTTCTATTATTTGTAACAATTCCGATTGTCGAAATTGCGCTATTTATTCAGATTGGCGGATGGTTAGGCTTGTGGCCCACGCTTGGAATAGTTGTTTTGACCGCCATTCTTGGGACGTTTCTGGTCCGGGCGCAGGGCCTGCTGGCACTATCGCAAATTCAATCGAACCTGCAGAATCTGCGTGATCCTACTGAATCCATTGCTCATGGCGCGATGATCTTAGCATCTGGTTTGCTTCTGCTGACGCCAGGATTTTTTACCGATGCGATTGGGTTTTCGCTTCTGATTCCGCAAGTACGGCTAGCCATCTTCAGCTACATCAGATCACGCATTAAGGTTCAGAGCTTCGTGCATCCGGCAAACACCCGCACCGAAACTTTTCGTGATGACAATACGATCGACGGCGATTTTAGCGAAATTGACCCAGAAACACCAAAGCCAACGCACCAACCCCCTTCTGGTTGGAGACAGCATTGAGGCCGCTGCGCGGACCTGCTAATCACCCAGAAACCTGAGATCATCTGGAGTAAAACTCAAAAATGGCTGAAGAAAACGGAGCGGTTCCTCCGCAACCTCGTATGCAAATCCTGGCGCAGTTCATCAAAGACCTGTCTTTTGAAAATATAGCTTCGCAGAAAGGTTTGGGTGACGGCGACACGACTCCGGACATTCAAGTGCAGGTCAATCTGGACGCAAAGAAGCGATCTGTCGAAGATCAGTATGATGTCACTACTAAACTCGAAGTGAATGCCAAGACCAAGGACGGCAGCAATGCCATTTTCCTGCTGGAACTTGAGTACACAGGCGTTTTCCAAATTGATAACGTTCCGGAAGAGCAACTTCATCCATTCTTGATGATCGAATGCCCTCGTATGCTGTTCCCGTTCCTACGCCGCATCGTAAGCGACGTCACACGAGATGGCGGCTTCCCGCCACTGAACCTCGAAAATATCGACTTTCTTGCGCTCTACCGCAATGAGCTTGCAAGACGCGCACAGGCTGAGGGCGGAGCAACCGCAGACGCCTAACTCTGGAAGCGCTTCCAAATTGAAACATCGGAAAGACCGTTCACGAAAGACGCGTGGGCGGCCTTTTCTTCTTCGGTCAACCTTGTTGGAAGTGGTATCGGCCGCACGTGCGGCTTCCAGTTATCATCATGTGAAACGGTAACTTGGGTATTCGCGGTGTTCAGAGCAAAATCTGGTTGGCGTCCGCCTATTAGCTCCAGATAAACTTCCGCCAGAATTTCACTGTCCAGCAATGCCCCGTGTTTCTCTCGAGCCGAGTTATCTATCCCAAATCTGCGGCATAGGGCATCCAGCGAGGCTGGCGATCCCGGAAACCGCTTGCGGGCAATCGCCAAAGTATCAAGCGCTTGTTCCATAGGCAGTTTCGGGTGGTTCGCCCACTCCAGTTCCGCGTTCAAAAACTTCATGTCGAATGCGGCATTATGGATAATCAAGCGAGCATCACCTACAAAATCGCGAAATACCTGAGCGACATCCTTAAACAGAGGTTTGTCGCGCAAGAAATCATCACCAAGGCCGTGGACCTCAAAAGCCTCTTTCGGCATCGAGCGCTGCGGGTTCAAATATTGATGATAGGTTTTGCCCGTTGGCATGTGGTTGTGCAGTTCAACTGCACCAATTTCGACGATACGATCACCTTCAAGGGGCTCAAAGCCGGTGGTTTCTGTATCCAGTACGATTTCGCGCATCAATTGGCCCTGATCTTTGAAACTAGTTCTCGCACGGCTTCTCTGGTTTGCTCAATGGTCCGAGTTTCAATTACGAAATCGGCACGTGCTCGCTTTTCTTTGTCTGGCATCTGGCGGGCCAAAATGAGCTCGAAATCTTTTTCTGACATGGTACCTCTACTCAAGACACGTTTCCTCTGTTCTTCCGCGCTTGTAGTGACGACAAGCACGGCATCCGCAGAAATTTCTGAGCTGGTTTCAAAGAAAAGTGGGATATCTAGAAGAACAAGATTGGCATCTAGATTGGCATCCAAAAACGTGGAGCGATCCTGTGCAACAAGCGGATGTACAACGCTTTCTAATTTCTCAAGCAGCTTCGGATCCGCTGAAATAGCGGCACGAAGAGCGGCCTTTTCGATCGCACCATCAATAACCGATTGCGGCGCGAGCTTTGAAACGGGCGCAACTGCGTCACCTCCACGAGCGTAGAGTTTTCGAACGGTTGAATCTGCATCCCAGACGGGGACTCCGAATTCTGAAAACATCGCGGCTGTCGTCGACTTGCCTGTTCCAATAGAGCCCGTCAGCACGAGGATAAATGGCCCTGAGCTCACATCAATACCGCACGACGGAGCGCATCATCGATTTCGGGGCGATATCCGAACCAACGCTCGAAACCAGGTCGCGCCTGATGCAGGAGCATTCCAAGCCCATCGACCACCTGACACCCCGCCTGTTCAGCTCTTTCCAGCAATTCCGTTTTGAGAGGGGTATACACAAGATCATTGACCAGAGTGCCTGGTCGGACGTTTTCAAGCGAAAGCTTGAGGTCTTCTTTCCCCGACATACCAAGTGAGGTTGAATTGATAATTGCGCCGACATCATCAAGTACGTGAGGCGCGTGCGACCAATCAATCACAGAGATTTTGCCACCAAAATGTGCTTTTAGTGCATCCGCACGTGCCCTAGTGCGATTGGCTAGGAGTATTTCCGGGGTCTTTTCCTGAAGAAGAGCGGCGACCACAGCGCGTGCGGCACCGCCTGCACCCAGCACCAGACACGGTTTGTCTTTTGCGGACCAGTCAGGACAAGACTGTTGGATATTTGCAAGAAATCCTATGCCGTCAGTATTGTCGGCGTGGAGCTTACCATCATTCTGAAATGTAAGCGTATTTGCCGCCCCTATTAAAGCCGCACGATCTGAGATCAGGTCAGCCAGATCCAGGACAGCTTCCTTATGGGGGATTGTAACGTTAACGCCCTTAAAGCCTAACTTTGGCAAGACATCCATTGCGCGGGCAAGATCACCGCTCTGAATATCCATTGGAATGTAGTGACCTTTTATTCCGTATCGCGCCAACCAGTGACCATGTAACTTGGGCGACCGGCTGTGGGATGTTGGAAGACCTATGACCCCTGCAAGTGGAGTGGGCTCAAGTTTCATGTATCAATTATCCCCCGGAGGCTCAGATATGACAGAACGTCTAATAACGGCATTCCCAGCACGGTGAAATAGTCGCCCTTTATATCCGCGAAAAGCCGCGCGCCCTCTGCTTCTAGTTGATACCCTCCAACAGACCATTGGATGTCTTCCCAGTTTCGTTCAACATAATCTTCGATGTATCGGTTGCTCAACTCTCGCATCAGCAGCGTCACTTCCTTAATTGTCCGCCAGACTGGTTTAGCGTCTTCGTAGATCACTGCGGCCGAGATCAGCTTGTGCGACTTACCCGATAGCTTGGAAATCTGTTGAAAAGCTTCTTCAGGTGAAGAAGGTTTCGACAAAAGCGATCCCTGAAAATTGAGTACCTGATCTGACCCCAGAACGATGTCTCGCATATGTTTAAGTGCGATCTTCCGCGCTTTGTATTCTGCTAGCGTGTCAGCAATATCCCGGGGCTTAGCACCATCATGAATCATCGAAGCCTTGATATTCTGTTCATCAACTCGCGCGACGATCTGATCAAACTCTACGCCAGAGCCACGAAGCATTTTTGCTCGGGTCTCTGAGCTGGACGCTAGGATGAGGCGTTTTGTCATCTGAGTAACTCTGGGGATAAAACATGCATTTGCTATTGATGGTTTGTGCAGCAATTAGCCAAATCACCAACGGTAGAAATGTTATTCGAGTATGCGCAAAATAAACAGGTCGGTTGTTCCCGTGAATAACCCATTTGTTGGTGTCGTGGGTAACTTTGATTTAGTGATTTCATTTCTACTTTTTCATCCAGTTTAACGATACAAAATAAATCTAAGTATTTGAAAATATAATATAATCACAATATCTCTCAAAGAGTCTAAAGGTGATGGGATTTGGATAAAACTGTGGATAATAATTTAATCCACATTATCCACATCACTACAATTACATCATCCTTTTCTTCTTCCTTTATTTATTTATGAAGGGACCGAAGGGGACGCATTATGTTTGACCTACTATCCTGGGCCTATCCCTGGACGAAAAGCCTTCATATTATTTCAGTCATCTCATGGATGGCAGGATTATTCTACTTACCTAGATTGTTTGTACATCATACCGAGCAAGTGAAAATCGGTACAGAAACAGACGTCTTGTTTCAAATGATGGAGCGAAAGCTTCTACGTGTAATTATGAACCCGGCTATGATCGGGACATGGTTTTTTGGTTTACTGCTGGTTTTGACGCCCGGTATTGTAAGTTGGGTCGATTGGTGGCCTTGGGTTAAACTTCTAGCTGTACTTGCAATGACATGGTTTCATCATTGGCTCGGGCTAAGACGTAAAGACATAGAAGCTGGAAAAAATATTGTTACTGGCCGTCAGTATCGCCTGATGAATGAAGTACCTACGATCTTGATGATTATTATTGTGGTATCGGTTGTCGTGCGCCCAGCATAACAAAAATTGACTTGGAAATCGTTCTCTCCTAAATAAAAATACTCGGTCCGTCCGGATTCGAATTTTCACCTTTAAATAATACCGCGCGCCTTCTTTGGCAGGGAAAGGAATGAGCATGTCTGATGATCGCTTGAATTTGGCGGATCTCAAGAAGCAAAGCCCCGCAGAGCTTGTAGAGATTGCAGAGGACCTTGAGATCGAAAATGCGTCGACGATGCGCAAAGGCGATATCATGTTCTCAATCCTCAAAGAACGCGCAGAAGAGGGCTGGGAAATTTCCGGGGATGGCGTTCTCGAAGTTCTGCAAGATGGTTTTGGCTTCCTGAGATCCCCAGAAGCAAATTATCTTCCGGGTCCAGATGATATTTACGTATCCCCAGAAATGATCCGTCAGTTCTCCCTTCGTACCGGTGATACGGTTGAAGGTGTTATGAGTGCACCAGGTGAGAATGAGCGTTATTTTGCGATCACCAAGCTGACAGCGATAAACTTCGAAGAGCCGGAGAAGGCTCGCCACAAAGTCAGCTTTGACAATTTAACGCCGCTTTATCCGGATGAACGTATGACAATGGAAGTGGCCGATCCGACTATTAAGGATCGGTCGGCGCGCATAATTGATCTGGTTGCTCCGATTGGTAAAGGTCAACGCTCACTAATCGTCGCACCTCCAAGAACTGGTAAAACGGTCTTGCTGCAAAATATCGCTAACTCAATCGAGGAAAATCACCCCGAGTGCTACCTGATTGTATTGCTGATCGATGAACGTCCGGAAGAAGTTACGGACATGCAGAGATCGGTTAAAGGTGAAGTAATTAGTTCGACCTTTGATGAACCGGCGACTCGACATGTGGCTGTTTCGGAGATGGTTATCGAGAAGGCGAAGCGACTGGTTGAGCACAAAAGAGATGTCGTGATCCTGCTTGATTCCATTACGCGCCTAGGGCGAGCGTTCAACACAGTGGTTCCGTCCTCTGGCAAGGTCTTGACCGGCGGCGTTGACGCAAATGCGCTGCAACGCCCTAAGCGGTTCTTTGGTGCTGCTCGTAACATTGAGGAAGGCGGATCACTTACAATCATTGCAACTGCATTGATTGATACCGGATCGCGGATGGACGAGGTGATCTTTGAAGAATTCAAAGGGACGGGTAATTCGGAAATTGTGCTGGATAGGAAAGTCGCGGACAAGCGGGTCTTCCCAGCGATGGATATCTTGAAATCAGGTACGCGGAAGGAAGATCTGTTGGTCGATAAGAACGATCTTCAGAAAACCTTTGTGTTGCGTCGTATCCTGAATCCAATGGGAACGACGGATGCCATAGAATTCTTGATTGGCAAGCTAAAACAGACCAAATCAAACTCAGAATTCTTTGATTCTATGAACGCTTGAAGAAATATAATCCATTAATAACAATGAGTTAAGTAATGGACACTATTTTTGCGCTTGCGACCTCGCGGGGTAAGGCTGGCGTGGCCATCATTCGAGTTTCGGGCCCTGCGTCCAACGAAGTTTGTGACAAGATTGCAGGCTACAAGCCTGCTAAGCGAAGCATGAAGCTGTGTGCTATACGTGACCAGGACGGTAATTTTATTGATCGTGGGCTGGTACTTTATTTTCCTGAAGGTGAGAGCTTCACAGGTGAAGCTGTGGTGGAACTTCAATTACATGGTAGCCCAGCTGTCATTGATAAGTGTATCGAGACCTTGTCGAATATGAGTGGCTTGAGACTTGCTGAAGCAGGAGAATTCACCCGTAGAGCACTGCTGAATGGCCGTATGGATCTGGCGCAGGTCGAAGGCCTTGCTGATCTGATTGAAGCTGAGACCGAATCTCAGCGCGTCCAAGCTGTTCGTGTGTTCGAAGGCGATCTAGGGGAATTGGTTGAAGGGTGGCGGATAAAGCTTATCCGCGCTTGCTCCCTAATTGAAGTGACTATTGATTTTGCCGATGAAGACGTGCCGGTTGATGTGACAGATGAGGTTCGCGGCTTGATTGAAGATGTCCGGGCTGAGCTACGACGTGAACTGGCTGGCTCAGCCGTCGCGGAGCGTATCCGAGAAGGCTTTGATGTGGTTATTCTCGGACCGCCGAATATAGGGAAGTCTACCCTTCTAAATCGCCTGGCAGGCCGTGATGCTGCTATCACGTCGGCCATTGCGGGAACAACGCGTGATATTGTTGAAGTGCGGATGGACCTTGGCGGCATCCCTGTCACGTTCGTTGATACAGCCGGTTTGCGAGAAACGACTGAAGAAGTTGAGGCACTTGGTATTGGGCGAGCTAAACAAAGGGCAGAGCAAGCCGATCTGCGTATATTTCTACTGGATGCCGGGGATTCTGCAGATCTGGGCGTCGAAGTCAGGCCCGGCGATCTGGTTCGATTCGGAAAGGGTGACACTCAGGTAGACGGCCAGGGTCTGGTTTCGGGGAAAACAGGACTTGGCGTCGATGGGTTGATCGACGAAGTTACCAAAACCCTTGCATCGCGGGTCTCGACTTCGAGCTTGATAATCAGGGAACGGCATAGATCTGGCATGGAGCGTGGCTTGGCGCACTTAGATGTTGCGCTGACGTATCTCGAAAGGGGTAGCGATACTTACGAGCTGGTGGCCGAAGAGCTAAGACAAGCCAGCCTTAAGCTGGAGGAATTGATTGGACGCGTTGGAACTGAATCGCTATTGGACGAGATATTCTCAAGTTTCTGTCTGGGTAAGTAGGAGTGTTTCACGTGAAACACAGTGATTTCGATGTAGTCGTCGTTGGCGGCGGTCATGCTGGTGTTGAGGCGGCTCACGTGGCCGCACGCATGGGGGCAAAGACCTGTCTGGTTACATTTACGCGGGAATCTATTGGCGTAATGTCTTGTAATCCTGCGATCGGGGGTCTGGGCAAAGGGCATCTTGTCCGAGAGATCGACGCTTTTGGCGGTATTATGGGCGAAGCCGCGGACGTATCTGGAATTCAGTTTCGGTTGCTTAACCGTCGTAAAGGGCCCGCCGTTCAGGGGCCGCGAGCTCAAGCAGACCGAAAGCTATATTGGCAGGCGATTCAACAAAGATTAGCGAATCAAGACAATTTACAGATACTCGAGGGCGAGGTTGTCGATCTTACTGAGAATGACGGCGCCGTTTCAGGGGTTATCTTAGGCGACGGGAGCCGTATCTCGTCAAAATCGGTAGTTATTACAACGGGTACCTTTTTGCGTGGCGTCATCCATGTCGGCGATCAGAGTAGACCAGGAGGTCGAGTTGGCGATTCACCAGCAAACCGTCTTGCTGAAAGATTCTCCGATTTTGAATTGCCGATAGGGCGCCTCAAGACAGGTACGCCGCCTAGACTGGACACACGTTCGCTCGACTGGAGTAAGTTTGAGCTGCAACCTGGTGATGAAAAACCCACCATGTTTTCTTTTTTGTCAGAAGGACCGGCAGTTCGGCAAATTTCGTGTGGGATAACGCACACAAACGAAAAAACACATGAAATAATACGGGATAATCTTTCGAGATCTGCGATGTATGGTGGGCACATCGATGGTGTTGGTCCTCGTTATTGCCCATCAATCGAGGACAAGGTGGTGAGATTTGCGGAGAAACAATCTCACCAAGTGTTCGTCGAGCCGGAGGGCCTTGACGACATTGCGGTTTACCCCAATGGGATTTCGACATCTCTGCCAGCCGACATTCAAGTTGATTACGTTAGAACGATATTGGGGTTCGAACATGCGACTATCCTGCAGCCAGGATACGCGATTGAGTATGATTATGTTGATCCTCGAGCGCTAACTCACAGTTTAGAACTAAAGGATCATCCCGGTCTTTTTTTAGCGGGCCAGATTAATGGCACGACAGGGTATGAGGAGGCTGCAGCACAAGGTTTGGTTGCTGGAATAAACGCTGTTCGAAGATGTAGTGGTTCTGAGCCAGTTCATTTGGAAAGATCGGATAGCTACATTGGCGTTATGATAGACGATTTGGTGACCCGTGGTGTCGCCGAGCCGTATCGGATGTTCACGTCTCGTGCGGAATTTCGGCTGAAATTGCGCGCGGATAATGCCGATCAACGGCTCACTGAAAAAGCCAATGAGTTGGGCTGCATCGACGATCATCGTATATCAAAACATCGAAAGAAGATGCGCGCGTTGGCCGAAGCGCGTTCTGCTTTGGAAAATAGGTCTTTGACGCCTAATGAAGCGCAGGAATTCGACGTTCCGGTCAACAAAGATGGCAGGCGGCGTTCTGCACTGGATCTCCTAGGATCGTCGAAGCTTACTCGTGAAAGCCTGGTGCGTATTTGGCCCGAGTTGGAAAATATAGAAGAAAGCACCATCGTCCAGCTTGGTAATGATTCGATGTACGCTAACTATATTGATCGTCAGACTAGAGATATCGAAGCCCTCAGACAGGACGAAGCAATAGAGATTCCGCCCGGATTTGATTTCTGTGCTGTTGAGGGGCTTTCGAACGAACTCAAGGGCAAGCTTCAGACAACAAGGCCGAGTAGCTTAGCCCAGGCTGGGCGAATAGATGGTATGACGCCTTCCGCGCTCACATTGATCTTGCTTAGGCTGAAAGAAGCTCAGCGGAGAATCGCGTGATCGCGCGCCAGAGTGACCGCAATCACGCGATTTCTTTGCTTAATGTTTCACGTGAAACAGTAGATCGGCTCGATCGTTTCAGTAAGCAGTTGGAGCGCTGGAGTAGCAGAATCAACCTCGTATCCAAAAACACACTTTCAGAAGTTTGGTCGCGCCATATCCTAGATTCAGCTCAGATACTGACGTTGTTACCCAAAGAGCCGATAAACATCTGCGATATGGGCTCAGGAGGTGGATTTCCCGGTTTGGTTTTGGCCATTATCTTAGAGGAGAGACTTGAAGCTTACGAAATTTGTCTCATCGATTCTGACCAACGCAAATGTGCGTTTCTTAGGCAGATGGCGCTGCAACAAGGGCTCAAGGTCAAGGTTTTGACTGGTAGACTTGAGGAGATAGAACCTCAAGGTGCGCAAGTAATCACGGCCCGTGCACTTGCCCCTTTGCCGGACCTCATCGCTTTTGGGACCCGCCACATGAAAGAGAATGGAAAGATGATCTTTCTGAAGGGAAAAACAGCTAAGCATGAGATAACTTCCGCCCAGGAGGATTGGAAATTTGAGTATCAGACGTATACAAGCCTTACGAGCGCAGATTCATTTCTCATCGAGATAAAAAACGTAGAAAGCTTACCGAATAAATGAGAAGACCGGCCCCCAGAATAATTTCGATAGCAAATCAAAAGGGTGGTGTTGGTAAAACAACTACAGCGATCAATCTCGGTGCTGCATTGGCCGCCATGGGGCAGTCGGTCGCTTTAATCGACTTAGACCCGCAGGGTAATGCATCAACCGGTCTGGGACTGGATCACTCTGACAGAGAAAAAACAACGTACGATCTGGTGCTTAACAAGGTTCCATTGGGCGACATTCTGAAGGAAACAAGTGTTCCTGGGTTAAGAATTTCACCAGCAAACACCGATCTAAGTTCAGCTGATATAGAAATCATGTCGCTGTCGCGTCGGACCTTCTTGATGCATGATGCGCTGAGGAATGATGCGATCCAGGATCTTGAACTGGACTATATTCTGATCGACTGCCCGCCATCACTGAACTTGCTTACTGTAAACGCCATGGTCGCCTCGGATGCTGTTCTCGTGCCTTTGCAGGCAGAGTTCTTTGCTCTTGAAGGTGTATCACAGCTCATGCGTACAATTAGAGAAGTTCGTGATACAGCAAACCCAAAGCTGCGCTTCGAAGGCATAGTGCTTACTATGTATGATCGTCGAAACAACCTGTGTCATCATGTTGAGTTGGATGCTCGGGAAACACTTAAGGACTTGGTTTTTCAAACGATGATCCCGCGAAATGTGAAGTTGAGCGAGGCGCCATCTTTTGGGCAACCAATACTCAACTACGAACCCGCGTCGAGTGGTGCTGCGGCTTACCGAGCGCTTGCACGCGAAGTTTATGCTCGGCAAAGTAGGCGTGAGGAGCAACTAAGTGCCTGATAATAAAAGAAAAACAGGTTTAGGGCGTGGCTTGTCTGCTCTTATGGCTGACGTTGACACTTCAGAAGGTGCGACCAGTGTAGGACAGCAGGCAACGATCACGCTTCCTATTGCAAAGCTATCGCCAAATCCCGATCAGCCCCGGCGGCAATTCGATGCCCTAGAATTGGAAGAACTGGCAAGTTCGATAGCAGAAAAGGGTGTTATTCAACCGCTAATTGTACGGCAATATCCCGCAGGCAGTGACACATATCAGATAGTTGCGGGCGAACGCCGTTGGCGCGCTGCACAAAAAGCCAGGCTTCACGAGCTACCCGTTGTCATTCGTGATCTGGATGACACCGAAGTCCTCGAGCTTGCTATTATTGAGAACATTCAACGTAGTGATTTGAACGCTATTGAAGAGGCGCTGGGATACAAGCAACTAAAAGATCGGTTTGGCCACACTCAAGAACAGCTCGCCCAGGCGCTTGGAAAAAGCCGGAGTCATATCGCTAACCTCATTCGGCTACTAGAATTGCCGTCTGCAGTTATTGATTTTCTCAACTCTGGAGCGCTGACAGCGGGTCACGCGCGCGCTTTGCTTACTGCACGTGATCCGGTTGGATTGGCAAAGAAAGTTATTTCCGACGGGCTGTCGGTGCGTCAGACTGAACGTCTGGTTAAGAACGAGGTCGACCCTGCAAAGAAACGCATTGATACACTTGGCCAAGCCAATGAAAAGGACGCGGACACCAAGGCTCTTGAGGCCGACCTTTCTGCGGCTACAGGGGCAAAAGTTAGTATTGATCATTCCGTAGACGGCGAGACTGGAAAGGTTGTGATCACATATAAGTCGCTTGAGCAACTTGACTGGCTTTGCCAGGCGCTATCCCGCGGACCCAGATGACGACAGCAATTGTGTGAGAACTGCATTCGTGAGAATTCTATAGTCGTCAGCAATTCGAATGTAGTCACCCCGTTGTTCGATTGGTAGCTGATATTTATCTATATTTTTCAAAAGTATATCGTGTGTCCGGGCGTCGATCTTCTCAAGATGATTTTGATCCAATCCTTTTCTCAATCTTAAGGACATCAAAACATATTCAACAGCATGCTCTTCCGAGCTTAGGCTTTCATACGTGGTTGAGGAAACCACATCTTGCTCCACGGCCTTCAACCATGCTCCGGGACTTGCCACATTGGTTGTTGCGATCCGTTGAGAAGATCTTGTCAGTCGACCGTGCGCGCCTGGTCCAACCCCGACATAGTCACCGCCCTGCCAATAAATCATATTGTGTTTAGAATGCTGACCTGCGCGCGCGTAATTTGAAATTTCATAAGTCTCATAGCCAGCGCTGTTCGTCAGCCTTGATGTGAGTTCGTACATGTCTGCACTCAGATCATCGGACGGGAGCCCAGCCAGCGATCCCCGATCATAACGCGCTCCGAAGGCGGTGTTTGGCTCGATAGTTAGCTGGTAGAGCGACAAATGATCTGGGTTCAGAGCGATGCAACTTGTTAGCTCGTCTTCCCAGTTTAAGAGTGATTGAAACTGCCTTGCATAGATCAGATCGAAGCTCACACGGTCAAAAGTAGTACGCGCTGTCTGCAAGGCCTGCAGCGCTTCCTCAGCAGTATGCAGTCTACCTAAATTTTTCAGATCAGCGTTGTTTAGAGCCTGAATTCCGACTGAAACTCTATTTACTCCGGCGTCACGATATCCGCTGAAACTCTGTGCCTCAACCGATGTTGGGTTTGCTTCAAGTGTAACTTCGATCGAATTGGTAAAAGACCACTCGGCTCGCGCTGTGGAGAGTATTTGATCTACTGTTTCGGGCGTCATAAGGCTGGGAGTTCCGCCGCCAAAGAAAACGGAGGTTAATCGTCGCTCGGGTGTGTGTCTGGCCGCCTCGATAATTTGGTTGGATAGCGCGTTTGCCCAACGTTTTTGATCTACATTGCTCCATACATGACTATTGAAGTCGCAATATGGGCATTTTGCTTGGCAAAACGGCCAATGTACGTACAGCCCGAAGCCAGCACGTTGCCAGTTTTTAGTCATCGAAAATTTGGATCAGTTTTCGAAATGCGTCGGCTCTATGGCTGATTTTGTTTTTTTCCCAACGATCCATCTCTCCAAACGTTTGATCGTAACCGTTCGGTTGAAAGATTGGATCATATCCGTGTCCTTGATCTCCACGCATTGGCCAAACGATTTGGCCTTCCATCGTTCCCTCAAAAACCTCGTCATCCCCATCAGGCCAGGCCAAAACAAGGGTGCAGCAAAACCTAGCGGTATGTGGTTCAGTTCCATTCTTTTGGTCAAGAAGGCTGTGGGTCTTATTCATCGCCACTACAAAGTCACGACCACTAGGTGTTTCAGCCCAATCGGCCGTGTAGACCCCGGGTGCGCCATTCAAGGCATCAATCGCGATACCGCTATCATCTGCCAAAGCTGGCAAGCCTGTCGCTTGCGATGCGGCATGGGCCTTGATGCGCGCGTTTTCGACAAAGGTTGTCCCCGTTTCTTCGGGTTCTGGCAGGCCGTGGTCTTTGTTGGATGAGATGGTAATTGAGTAGGGAGTCAGAAGATCGGCGATCTCCTCCAGCTTTCCCTGGTTGTGCGTGGCCACAAGCAGCTGGCTACCCTCAAACCTTCGCGTCATGTGGTCGCAAGATTCTGGGCTGCTACCAACTCGTCAACACCCTTCTCTGCCAGATCCATCAATGCATCGAGTTCAGCTCTCGAAAAGGTCGCGCCCTCTGCAGAGCCTTGAACTTCGACCAGACCGCCTCTTCCGGTCATCACAAAGTTGGCGTCGGTGCCAGCGTCACTGTCTTCGAGGTAATCCAGGTCAAGAACGGGCTGACCTGCATAAATACCGCAACTGACCGCCGCGACATTGTCCAAGATTGGATCGGCCGTGACGTCCCCCGCATCAATCAGCTTTTTTGCGGCCAACCGAAGGGCAACCCAACCGCCGGTAATGGAGGCACAGCGAGTACCGCCGTCAGCCTGTATAACATCGCAGTCCACCGTAATTTGGCGCTCCCCAAGCGCTTGGCGATCAATACAGGCTCGTAGCGATCTTCCTATAAGTCTTTGAATTTCTTGTGTTCTTCCTGATTGTCCGTTTTTTGCTTCGCGCCGCATTCTTGTGTTTGTGGCACGGGGCAGCATTCCGTATTCTGCTGTGACCCAACCCTGACCTGAGTTCCGAAGAAACGGAGGTACACGTTCCTCGATAGTCGCAGTGCAGAGAACATGCGTATCCCCACATCGAATGAGGCAGGCCCCTTCTGCATGGCGATTGATATTCGTCTCGATTGAAATCGAGCGCATCGTATTTAAGTCTCGTCCAGAGGGGCGCATAGCAAATCCTAACCTAGATTTGAAAGTGACATAAGCTGCGTCGACAAGGGGTTGCAAGCAGATTGACCACGATGTCAAATCCATTGAGGGTTAAGGGTCGCCCATTGGAGGATCATGCGGTGTCAGAGGGGCCTCAGCTTTTGAAGGAGATGAATGCGCGAAGCCGAGAGGTTTTCCGGCGCATTGTTGATTCCTATCTGCAGACGGGCGAACCCGTTGGGTCTCGGTCGCTAACGCGAACACTGAGCGAAAAAGTGAGCGCTGCGACCATCAGAAACGTGATGCAAGATCTAGAGTTCTTGGGCTTGCTTGACAGTCCGCATGTTTCTGCTGGACGTATTCCGACGCAGCTCGGCTTGAGGATGTTTGTCGATGGTTTGCTTGAGGTGGGCGATCTTGCGAGTGACGATCGCGAGCGGATCGAAGCAACGCTTGAAGACGAAAGCGCTGAAGTCTCCTCACTTCTCGACCGTGTTGGTAGCGTTTTGTCAGGTATGACCAAGGGAGCGAGCTTAGTGCTGACCCCGAAGCATGAAGCACCAATTCAGCATGTAGATTTTGTTAGCCTTGCGGCTGATCGAGCACTTGTTGTTTTGGTATTCTCTGACGGGCACGTCGAAAATCGTGTTTTTAGCCCGCCGCCCGGGCAAACACCGTCATCAATGCGGGAAGCAGCAAATTTTCTTAACGCGATTGCTCAGGGCCGCACGTTATCAGCGCTGCAAGCTCACATTGAAAATGAAATCGACCAGAACCGAAGAGATATCGACCAGCTTAGCCAGGATTTGATCGAGGCGGGCGTCGCTATTTGGAATAATAAAGGCGCACAAGATGAAAGGTTGATCGTCCGGGGCCGCTCCAACCTGTTGGATGACGCCGAAGGAGAAGACCTCGAACGTATTCGCAGCCTTTTCGACGACCTGGAGCGCAAGCGAGATATTGCCGAATTCCTCGATCTTGCGCAGGCAGGAGAAGGGGTTCGAATTTTTATTGGCTCAGAGAACAAACTCTTTTCACTTTCGGGTTCCTCTTTGGTTGTTTCTCCTTATATGAACGCTGATCGAAAAGTTATCGGTGCCGTCGGCGTCATCGGACCAACGCGTCTCAATTATGGGAGAATTGTCCCGATTGTCGAATATACGGCCCAACTGATCGGTAAACAGATTTCGGATGGTGGAAAGTAGACAATGAACAACCCGAAGGAAGAAGATGATTTTCAGACGGATCACCTTGAGGCGATGGCAGAAGAAACGGTCGACCTAACCGACGAAGGTGTTGGACCAGATCTCGACGCTTTGATCTCAGAGCGGGATGATCTCAAGGATCGCCTGCTCAGAGCATTGGCGGATGCAGAAAATGCCCGCAAGCGCGGTGATCGAGATCGGCGCGAAGCAGAGCAATATGGTGGTTCCAAACTGTCTCGGGACATGCTTCCGGTATTTGATAACCTTAAACGGGCGCTTGAGGCGGTTGATGACACGCAACGCGAAGCGGCAAAAGCTGTCATAGAAGGTGTCGAGTTGACCCTTCGGGAACTTGTGAATGTGTTTGGCAAGCACGGCATTGAACCAATCATGCCTGAAATCGGTGATAAGTTTGATCCGCAACTACATCAGGCCATGTTCGAGGCGCCGCTGCCCGACACAAAAGCAGGGGAGATCATTCAGGTGATGACCGAGGGATTTTTGCTCCATGATCGCCTGCTGCGTCCCGCGCAGGTTGGTGTGTCTTCAACGCCCGCGAGCTAAGTCTTTCAGATCATATAAAAGCTGGAGAGCATCTTTTGGCGTCAAATCATCCGGGAAGATGCCTTCAAGCTTGTCCTCAACCGGTGACATGGCTGGCGTACCGCCTGACTGCACGGTACTTTTTGCAGAGAAGAGAGGTAGGTCGTCGATTAGGGCTGATGCGGACTTGTGCCCTTTACGATCTTCATCCTCTAGCTGGCCCAAGATAACCCTTGCGCGTTCGACCACTGCGGCAGGTAGGCCTGCTAGTTTGGCAACCTGTACGCCGTAGGACCGATCAGCTGCACCGTTACGCACTTCATGCAAGAAGATTACGTCACCTTCCCACTCCTTAACCGACACAGTTGCGTTGCTTAGCCCGTCTAGTCTTTCGCCAAGTGCGGTGAGCTCGTGGTAATGCGTCGCAAATAGGGCTCGGCACCGGTTTACTCCGTGTAGGTTTTCGACAACCGCCCAAGCGATCGACAATCCGTCGTATGTTGCCGTGCCACGCCCGATTTCATCCAAAATTACTAAGGCGCGATCGTCGGCTTGGTTGAGGATCGCCGCGGTCTCGACCATTTCGACCATGAATGTCGAACGACCACGAGCAAGATCATCTGACGCACCCACGCGAGAGAAGAGTTGTGATATCAATCCGATGTGGGCTGAGCTTGCAGGGACAAAGGACCCAACCTGTGCCAGAAGCGCGATGATGGCATTTTGCCTGAGAAAGGTGGATTTACCGGCCATATTTGGACCAGTCAGCAATATGATTCTGGCGTCATTACCATCGGCCGTAAGGTTGCAGTCATTCGCAACGAACTCGCTGCCGTTCTGTGTTTTTAGCGCAGCTTCAACGACTGGATGCCGACCGTTTTCAATTGTCATTGTGCGAGATGTGTCGATGTGCGGGCGACACCAATTCTCTGCCACAGCAAGATCAGCCAAGGAAGTGACTACGTCGAGCTCAGCCAGCGCGTATGCGGTGAGATTAATCGTCTCAGAGCAAGCTATGATTTCTGAGCGAAGTTTGGAAAAAATCTCCTTTTCAAGAGAAAGTGCTGCGCCGCCTGCGTTTAATATTTTAGTCTCTAACTCGGCTAAATCCACGGTTGTAAACCTAACGGCGTTCGCTGTCGTTTGCCGATGGATGAATGTGTCGGATAGCGGCTCCGACAACATCTTTTGAGCATGCGTCGCTGGTGTCTCGATAAAGTACCCAAGGACGTTGTTGTGCTTGATCTTCAGCGCGGAGATTCCAGTTTTTGTTGCGAAATCTGACTGCATTGCTGCGATCACTTTACGGCCGTCATCACGCAGCGCGCGATACTCATCTAAGTTTGGCGAGTAGCCGCTGGATATGTATCCGCCATCACGAGCCAAAAGAGGGGGTTCCGAAACGAGCGCATCATCCAGAAGAGCTTGAAGCGCTTGGTTGTGCTCTAGGTTTGTTGCGACTTCCGAAATTCGTTGGCCGCACTCTGTTTGGGTTCGAAGAATCTTGGCCAATGTCAGCGCTTGTGCAATGCCGTCTCGAATAGATGCCATGTCGCGCGGGCCGGCCCGATCAAGGATCAGCCTTGATAGAGCTCGATCAATATCAGGAACGCGTCGCAGTGTGCTGCGAAGCTCGTTTGCTAATTCCATCTTTCTGGTGAGCCAATCAACCGCATCAAGACGAAAGGTAAGTTCGTCGATATCTGTCGAGGGACCGGAGACCCTGTCGAACAGAAGGCGTGCCCCCCCGGGTGTCAGGGTCCGATCAATGGTTGCGATGAGCGACCCCGATTTATCACCCGACAACGTTTTTGAGATTTCCAGATTTCTTCGTGTTGCCGCGTCAATTTGAACAATTCTGTCATGCCGCTCGATAACAGGTGGCCGAATATGCGGGAGCGCCTCTTTTTGGGTGATTGAAAGGTAATCAAGAATTGCGCCCATTGCAGAAATTTTTGCGCGCTCGAAGTGCCCAAAGGCATCCATTGAATCGATCTCAAAGTGGTGGCAAAGTCGCTTCTCCGCAGAAATAGAGTCAAAACTTGTGTTGGATAGGTTTGTCACAGTGGCGCCACTCGCGACCACTATTTCCTCGATTTCCTCCTTGCTTGCCTCGGACAACAGCACTTCTTTTGCGGCCAACCTGGCGAGCTCTGGCGACAACTGCTCCTGCGGACAGTCCACGACCCGAAATTCGCCTGTGGAAATATCAAACCACGCCAAGGCGCCACTTGAGCGCACCAATGCATAGGCGCATAGGAAATTGTTTTGCCGTGCATCAAGTAAGGTGTCTTCTGTGAGGGTGCCGGGTGTCACAAGCCGAACGACTTCTCGTCTGACAACAGATTTCGACCCACGCTTCTTGGCTTCGGAGGGATCTTCCATTTGCTCGCAGACTGCAACGCGGAAGCCCCTGCGGATTAGGGAAAGCAGATAGTTCTCGGCCGAATGAACGGGAACACCGCACATTGGTATGTCCTCGCCAAGATGCTTCCCACGCTTCGTTAGCGCGATATCGAGCGCTGCAGAGGCTTCAACCGCGTCCTGAAAAAAGAGCTCGTAAAAATCGCCCATACGATAAAACAACAAAGCATCCGGATAATCTGCCTTGATCTCCAGAAACTGCGCCATCATTGGCGTCACAGTGTTTTTTGGTGCGTTCAAAATCACCCCCCGGCGAAGATTGTACCAATCCTACTTGGGTCGATGGCTCGGGAAAAGACGAAAGCTTCAAACAGTTGTCGGATTGGGGAAGGGCGGTTATTCAAAGGCCTCGGCCCAGCAACAAGAGTAAGTCCATGCCAAAGAAGAACAATATTACGCGCGAAGAGGCACTGGCCTACCATCTTGAACCCAAACCGGGAAAAATTGAGATTTCAGCTTCAACACCAATGGCCACGCAGCGGGATCTTTCGCTTGCATATTCGCCAGGTGTTGCCGTGCCTGTCGAGGCAATTTCTGAATCGCCAGAAACGGCATATGACTACACGACAAAGGGGAACATGGTTGCGGTGATTTCTAATGGGACCGCTATCCTGGGCCTTGGAAATTTAGGCGCTTTGGCATCGAAACCTGTCATGGAGGGCAAGTCAGTTCTGTTCAAGCGGTTCGCCGATGTGAATTCCATTGATATTGAGCTGGACACGGAAGACCCGGACGAATTCATCAACGCTGTTCGGTTGATGGGTCCGTCTTTTGGCGGCATCAATCTGGAAGATATCAAGGCGCCCGAATGCTTTATCATTGAGCAGCGCTTGCGCGAAGAAATGAATATCCCGGTCTTCCACGACGACCAGCATGGTACGGCGGTGATCTGTGCGGCTGGCCTGATCAACGCACTTCATCTTACCGGCAAAAAAATAGGCGACTGCAAGATTGTGCTGAATGGCGCTGGGGCGGCGGGTATCGCCTGCATCGAGCTTATCAAGGCAATGGGCGCCAAACATGACAATTGCATCGTATGCGACACGAAAGGCGTCATCTTTCAGGGTCGCACCGAGGGGATGAACCAGTGGAAGTCTGCGCACGCTGCTAAAACGAAGGATCGTACTCTTGAAGAAGCAATGAATGGTGCAGACGTATTTCTAGGGGTTTCTGCCAAGGGCGCTGTGACCCAGAAGATGGTGTCTTCGATGGCCAACGATCCTGTTATTTTCGCGATGGCTAACCCCGATCCAGAGATCACGCCAGAAGACGCGCATGAGGTACGGCCGGACGCGATCGTAGCGACGGGGCGTTCGGACTATCCGAACCAGATCAACAACGTGCTTTGCTTTCCCTATCTGTTTCGTGGGGCCCTAGATATTCGGGCGCGCACGATCAATGATGCTATGAAAATTGCCTGCGCTGAAGCGCTTGCAAGGCTCGCGCGTGAAGACGTGCCGGATGAGGTCGGAATTGCGTATCGTCGCAAACTGTCATTTGGACGCGATTATATTATTCCGACACCATTCGATCCGCGCCTGATTCACACGGTTCCGCCAGCTGTCGCTCAGGCCGGAATCGATACAGCGGTTGCCAGAAAGCCCATCGTGGACTTCGAGCAATATGAGCGAAATCTAAAGGCACGGATGGATCCGACAGCATCCATGCTCGATGGTCTGCATAATCGTGCAAGATCTTCTCAATCGCGCATGATATTTGCAGAAGGAGACGATGTTCGTGTGTTGAAGGCCGCAGTAGCTTATCAGCGCGCTGGGCTTGGTCAGGCTTTGGTTGTGGGTCGCGAAGACGACGTGCTCCAGAAGTTGGAAAGCGTCGGACTGCCGGATGCAATTAACGATCTGAACATCGTAAATGCGGCTAACTCCGAGAGCTTTCAGACTTATAAAGAGTTTCTATATGCGCGTCTGCAGCGTAAGGGATATGACGAACAAGATGTGCACCGGTTAGCGGCGCGGGACCGACATGTATTTTCGGCACTGATGCTCGCGCATGGTCATGGAGATGGCCTTATCACCGGTGCAACAAGAAAGTCAGCACATGTCCTTAGTTTGCTGAACCATGTCTTGGACGTTTCGGAGACTGATAAAGTGGTTGGTGTGACAGCGTTGCTGCGCCAAGGGCGCATCCTGTTGATTGCTGATACGCTTGTTCATGAGTGGCCGGATGAGGAAGATCTTGCTGATATCGCCGAACGGGCGGCTGGTGTTGCGCGAACCTTGGGTCTGGAGCCGAGAGTTGCTTTTGTTAGCTTCTCGACCTTCGGCTACCCAATTAGTGAACGTGCCCAGAAGATGCACTTGGCTCCCAAGGTTTTGGACAATAGAGGTGTCAGTTTCGAATATGATGGTGAGATGAACGTCGATGTTGCGTTGAACATGGATGTTATGGCGCAGTATCCGTTTTGTCGCCTTACCGGGCCAGCCAATATTTTGGTCGTGCCAGCACGACATTCAGCCTCAATTTCAGTGAAGTTGATGCAAGAGATGGCAGATACGACAGTTATTGGTCCGATCTTGAGCGGCGTGGATCATCCGGTTCAACTATGCTCGACCACCTCCACATCCAACGACATTCTGAATATGGCGGTTATGGCTGCGTGCAAAGTAGGCTAACGCCTCTTAGCTTTTCATCCCGTCCCAAAAACCTTTGACCTTGGCAAAGAAGCTGGACAGATGAGGGTTGTTTTCTTCGCTGAGTTTTTCGAACTCAGCAAGAAGCTCTTTCTGACGAGATGTTAAGTTCACCGGTGTTTCGACGGCCAATTCGATGAACATATCGCCAGAACTACCTCCGCGCAGTGCGGGCATGCCTTTGTTTTTGAGACGCATCTGACGACCTGATTGGCTGCCAGAAGGAACCTTTACGCGGCTTCGCCCGCCGTCAATTGTTGGCACTTCGACGTCACCACCAATTGCGGCAGTCGTCATAGCCACCGGCACGCGACAATAGAGGTCGATACCATCGCGCTGAAACAGCTCGTGCTGAGCGACTTCAATAAAAATGTAGAGATCGCCAGACGGGCCGCCGCGCATGCCGGCCTCACCTTCGCCAGCCAGTCGAATACGGGTACCGGTCTCTACACCGGCCGGAATATTGACGTTGAGTGAACGTTCTTTTTCTTCGCGACCAGAGCCGCGACAGGTTTGGCAAGGATTCTTGATGATTTGACCGATACCAGAACAAGTTGGGCAGGTGCGCTCAACCGTGAAGAAACCCTGTTGCGCGCGGACCTTACCCATTCCGGAACAAGTCGGGCAAGTCTGAGGTTCGGCACCGCCTTCGGCGCCACTGCCGTCACAAGAGTGACAGGCAACGGATGTGGGAACAGTGATCGCTTTCTGCAACCCAGAATATGCTTCTTCTAAAGTAACACGTAGATTATAGCGCAGGTCAGACCCGCGCGATGCACGTTGTCTTCCACCGCGCTGTCCACCGCCCATGAAGTCGCCGAAGAGATCTTCAAAGACGTCAGAGAATGCGCTGGCGTAGTCACCTTGCCCGGGCCCGCCGGGTCTACCGCCGCCCATGCCGCCTTCAAATGCCGCATGCCCGTAGCGGTCGTAGGCCGCTTTCTTGTCCGCGTCTTTCAGGACTTCGTAGGCTTCATTTGCCTCTTTGAACTGAGCTTCTGCATCTGGGTTGTCGGAATTACGGTCGGGATGAAGTTCTTTCGCCTTTTGGCGATAGGCTTTTTTCAATTCGTCCGCAGATGCCCCTTTAGACACCCCGAGCACATCGTAGTAGTCGCGCTTTGCCATGTCTTAGATGCCCTTTCCTGAAATGGCCAAGACCGGCCAGATTGTTTTAGGCCGGTCTTGCGTTTCAGGCTGCGTGAGAATCACGCGCGTTTGTCGTCGTCGAGATCTTCGAAGTCTGCGTCCACGATGTCTTCGTCAACGCCACGTGGATTATCTTCGGGATTTTCCGATGGCTCGGCTTGCGCAGCTTCTTCCTGCTGAGACTTGTATATTGCCTCACCAAGTTTCATCGCAGCATCAGTCAAGTTCTGGATACCACCTTTGATCTTGCCGGCGTCTTCTGTCTCCAGGGTCTCTTCCAGAGCTTTCATCGCAAGTTCGATCACTTCTACGGTGGATCCGTCGACTTTGTCGCCGTGGTCTTCGAGAGATTTCTTGGTGCCGTGGATCAGGCTTTCCGCTTGGTTTTTCGCTTCAACTAGCTCCTTGCGTTCAGCATCTGCCTCGGCGTTGGCTTCAGCATCTTTGACCATTTGGTCGATTTCGTCGTCGCTTAGACCGCCAGACGCTTGGATTGTGATCGCTTGTTCTTTTCCGGTACCTTTGTCTTTTGCGCCAACCGAAACGATACCGTTGGCGTCAATGTCAAAGGTTACTTCGATTTGTGGAAGGCCGCGCGGTGCCGGTGGAATTTCTTCCAAGTTGAATTGGCCGAGCATTTTGTTGTCAGCAGCCATTTCGCGTTCACCCTGGAAAACCCGGATCGTCACAGCGTTCTGGTTGTCTTCAGCGGTCGAGAAGATTTGCGATTTCTTCGTTGGGATCGTCGTGTTGCGATCAATCAAACGAGTGAAGACACCGCCCAGTGTTTCGATACCAAGAGAAAGTGGTGTTACGTCCAGAAGAACAACATCTTTGACATCGCCCTGCAGAACACCAGCTTGAACAGCGGCACCTGCAGCAACCACCTCATCAGGGTTCACGCCTTTGTTTGGCTCTTTGCCGAAGAACTTGGACACTTCTTCGATAACCTTTGGCATACGGGTCATACCGCCAACCAAAACGACTTCGTCGATATCAGACGTTGAAAGGCCGGCGTCTTTCAGGGCGGCCTGACAAGGCTTGATCGATGCCTTGATGAGGTCATTTACCAAAGACTCCAGTTTGGCGCGTGTCAGCTTCATCACCATGTGAAGTGGCTGACCACCATTTGGGTCCATCGAGATAAACGGTTGGTTGATCTCTGTCTGTTGTGAAGAGGACAGTTCGATCTTGGCCTTTTCAGCTGCCTCTTTGAGGCGCTGTAGTGCCATTTTGTCTTTTGTCAGATCGACGCCATTCTCTTTTTTGAATTCGTCAGCGAGGTAGCTGACGATGCGCATGTCGAAGTCTTCACCACCAAGGAACGTATCGCCATTGGTAGATTTGACTTCGAACAAGCCGTCGTCGATTTCAAGAATAGTGATATCGAAGGTACCACCACCAAGGTCGTATACCGCGATTGTCTTTGTCTCTTTTTTGTCGAGACCGTAGGCCAAAGCAGCAGCGGTCGGTTCGTTGATGATCCGCAACACTTCAAGGCCTGCAATTTTGCCTGCATCTTTCGTAGCCTGACGCTGAGCGTCATTAAAGTACGCAGGAACGGTGATAACCGCCTGTGTTACGTCTTCGCCCAGATAGCTCTCGGCGGTTTCTTTCATTTTTTGCAGAATGAAAGCGGAGATTTGAGCGGGGGAGTATTTCTCACCACCAGCTTCAACCCAAGCATCGCCATTGCCGCCATCGATAACCTCGAAAGGCATATTTTTCTTGTCCTTCGCGATATCAGCATCGTCAAAACGACGCCCAATCAAGCGTTTGACTGCAAAAACGGTGTTGGAGGGGTTGGTGACAGCCTGACGTTTTGCGGCTTGGCCTACAAGCCTTTCGCTGTCTGTAAAGGCAACGATCGAAGGTGTTGTGCGTGCACCTTCGGCGTTTTCAATGACCCGCGGTTGTGAGCCGTCCATGATGGCAACACAGGAGTTGGTTGTTCCAAGGTCGATACCAATGACTTTGGCCATAATTTCAGTCCTTTCTTACGGCGATTTAGCAGATGGCAAATCCGTTCCGGCCTTTGCCTCTATATCCCTTTTGACTGAGGGAGTTACCCCCATTGGATTTCGGACGCTATATAGGGACGTCATATGGGCACTGCAAGGCGCAGGGGCCTAAGAAAGTTTGAGTTTGAGCCATGAAATCAGCAAGAGACAGGAGCAGTAATAGCTCTCGCGCCCCAGATGGGGCAAAGCCGACGGTCACGATACGTGGATTTGAGATATTCAAGGGGTATCTCGATAGTGCGGCGCAAAGTGAACTGGTTCAGGTTGTTCGCGGTGTGGCGCAGAAAGCGCCTTTATTTTCGCCAGTGACGCGGTTCGGCAAACCAATGTCCGTTCAAATGACGTCAGCGGGTCGGTTGGGTTGGTACTCTGACACGTCGGGATATAGCTATCGTGACCGACATCCAAGTGGCGCTCCGTGGCCAAACCTGCCAGAAGAGGTTTCCGAAATATGGACTGATGTGACAGGTATTGATCGCACGCCAGATTGTTGTTTGATCAATTTCTATCGGGGAAACGCCCGGATGGGACTTCACCAAGATAAAGATGAAGGTGATTTCTCTTGGCCAGTCGTTTCGATATCACTGGGAGATGAAGCACTATTTCGTATGGGCGGCATCGAGCGCAGCGACAAAACCGAAAGCATATGGCTATCAAGTGGCGATATTGTCGTTCTGACTGGTGAGGCTCGGCTTGCATTTCACGGAGTAGACCGAATTAAGCAAGGCTCATCTCAACTACTAGCTCAGGGCGGAAGGCTCAATCTAACGCTTCGGATTGTCGATCTCTAGCGACCCGCGCTCCAGCTCAAGGAGGCACGTTTGCGCGTGTAAAACTCGCCCATTAAGCCGACCATGAGAAGCGTTACCGTCACAATCATCGGATAGGAGACCGAACTGTAGTGGGGGTTATAATTGATGAATGCAAAACCTCGGGCTTGATCGATGATGTGGAACAAAGGGTTCCAGTCGAAGAATGCCAGGATGTAAGTTGGCATTGTGTTAGCGACGAACATCTTACCTGATGCAATCATATTTGCGCGGCTGTAAACGGTCGATGCAATCTGTGTGAACCCTGGATACCAAGGCTTCACAGCCAGAAAGACCATTCCGACCGCCACGCCTGAAATCCAGGCTAATAAGAACATTCCCACCGCCGGGATAGGTTTGTCAATTTCGATCGGATGCCAAGCCACGTGAACGACAAATAAAATTACGGCCGCTGATAGTGTCTGAAGGTAAAGAGACGATAATGCAGCCGACGAAATTGAGATAGCTGTGTTCATCGGCGCATGCTTCATCATTGGAGATGTGGGGCCTTCTGAACCTGTTATGGATCCCACTGTTTTAGTGTGGGTCAGGAACATGAATATTCCTGAAAGCAAGTACAGAATGAAATCGCCACGGATTGCGTTTCCGCGAAGTCCGAGAACTGAAAACATCAAATAGAAGGCGGCAACAAAAACAACTGTCTGAAAGATGTTTGCGGCCAAGCCAACGATTGCGTTGCGATGTGTCTTTCGAACCTGTCGCACCGTGTTGTGATAGATCAGCTCCGCAAGGCCCAAGGCGGACCTGAAGTGCGTTGTGCGTTGCTGTGTTTCGAACATCTCGAAAGCCTAAGTCAAAACCCGTTTCACCGACCACGTGTTGGTTCTATCGCCACACTGCTTGCCGAACTGTTAGCGACGCAGCATAAGGGCAGACAGAAATTCGATCAATTGACCTACGGAACTGGCACTTGGACTATAACAAACTAGCAACGATCTTTCGCAAGTTGGCCTTGGAAGCAGGCGCTCTGATTATGGAGATCTATGAGCGTGATGATTTAAACGTCCAAGCTAAATCAGACGATAGCCCTGTGACAGCTGCAGATTTGGCGGCTGACGCGCACATCTCAGCAGGACTGAGAGCCGCGTTTCCAGACGTCACTCTGATCACCGAAGAGCAGGCTGGCAGCCATAGTATCAGCGCTACCGATTTTATTATCGTTGATCCGCTTGATGGGACCAAGGAGTTCATTCACCGGCGGGGCGAATTCACGGTCAACATAGCGTATGTTAAAGGCGGCGTCCCTGTTCGAGGTGTCGTTTATGCTCCAGCCAAAAACAGACTCTTTTTCACTGATGAACATGGGCAGTCTCATGAAGAAATCGGCCCATTTGATCGCGAGGAAGTAGGCGAAATGCGCGCTATCTCTGTCTCTAAACCGGACAATCAGAAACTCGTTGTTGTTGCGTCCAAGTCACATAGGGACGAGGCAACAGACACTTACATTAACAAGTATAGTGTTGCGGACATGACTGGTGCGGGATCATCGCTCAAGTTTTGTCTCGTTGCGACTGGTGAAGCTGATTTTTATCCGCGCTTGGGTCGGACGATGGAATGGGACACGGCTGCAGGCCAAGCCGTACTAAGCGGCGCTGGGGGGGTGGTCGTGCGGTTTGATGATCATGTACCGTTAGCATACGGGAAAAAAGGATACGAAAATCCGTTTTTTATTGCTTATGCGCCAGGCGTTGAGTTGGTAAAATCATGACGACAGTAATAGTTATTCCGGCGCGTTTTGCGTCATCTCGCTATCCGGGCAAGCCGCTGGTCGAACTTACTGGCGCACACGGCAAAACGCAGACACTGATACAAAGATCGTGGATAGCAGCGAAGGCTGTCTCGGGAGTTGAGCGGGTCGTTGTTGCGACTGATGATCAGAGGATCAGGAACGCTGCCGAGGTGTTTGGTGCTGAGGTGATGATGACCTCGGAAGATTGTCGAAACGGGACTGAACGATGCGCTGAGGTAGCGCGCCAGCTTGGAAGCGACGTGGACGTCATTGTTAACCTGCAAGGCGATGCACCGCTCACACCCTCTTGGTTTATAGAAGATCTGGTTTCAGGATTGCGTGCCGATCCGGATGTCGCTGTTGCGACACCCGTATTGCGGTGTGATGGAGTTGCTCTTAACGGGTTTCTGGACGATCGCCGTAATGGCCGTGTTGGCGGCACTACGGCCGTTTTTGGACAAAACAACCACGCTCTGTATTTCTCAAAAGAAGTCATCCCTTTTACACCGGGTGTCTACGCCGATGCCGATCTCACGCCGGTCTACCATCACGTTGGAGTCTATGCTTACCGGCCGCAGGATCTTATGAGCTATGCAGAGATGCCGATTGGCAAGGCTGAAGAACTCGAAGGGCTTGAACAGTTGCGCTTTCTGGAAAGCGGCAAAAACATCCTATGTGTTGAAGTAGAAGCGCGCGGTCGCCAGTTCTGGGAGCTAAACAACCCAGAGGATGTATCGAAGATCGAAGCGATGATGCTTGAAATGAGCATGGATTAGCTTTCGGCTTGAGACCGCAATAATCCTAAGGCTGCTGTTGTGCGTCACGATTCTAAACGGTCAGGAAACGAAATCTTAAGCGTTCGAGTGATGGAATTTCCCCGTAGCTATTCCGCGCGCTCGTAGCCATAATTCTGACGTAGTGACCAACAATACATGACTCTAAGTGATATAGTGGTTATACTGTTAAAAAGACCGAGGCAGTGATGAAGAACAAAGTAACTAAAGCAATATTTCCTGTTGCTGGGTTGGGCACGCGCTTCCTACCCGCTACCAAGTCGATCCCGAAGGAAATTATGACATTGGTAGACCGGCCGTTGATTCAATATGCGATTGACGAAGCCCGTGCTGCTGGGATCAAGGAATTCATCTTTGTAACATCACGTGGCAAAGGCGCGCTTGAAGACTATTTCGACCATGCGCCAGAGCTGGAAAGCTCGCTCCGCAAAAAGAAGAAGAAGGCTCTCCTTAACGTATTGAAGAATACGAATATGGACAGTGGTGCGATTGCCTATATTCGTCAGCACAAGCCCCTTGGTCTGGGCCACGCTGTTTGGTGTGCTCGGCGACTGATCGCCAATGAGCCATTTGCAGTTATACTTCCTGATGATGTTATCGCGGCCGAGAAGCCCTGTCTTCAGCAGATGGTTGAAGCTCATGCTGAAACCGGCGGCTGTATGGTTGCGGCGATGGAAGTTCCACCTGTTAAATCTTCGGCCTACGGTATTCTGGATGTGCGTGAAGACATGGGTTCAATGGTTTCGGTTAAAGGCATGGTTGAGAAGCCGGAGCCGGGCGAAGCGCCGTCCAATCTGGCAGTCATTGGTCGTTATATTCTGACGCCTCAGGTTCTCACCAATCTTACCCAGATCAAGCAGGGCGCTGGTGGAGAAATTCAGCTTACCGATGCAATCGCTCAGGAGATAGAGGCTGATCGCGGTGTCTACGGGTATAGGTTCCGTGGTCAGCGATTTGATTGCGGTTCGAAGGCTGGCTATCTGCAAGCGACGGTATCGTTTGGCCTCGCCCGAGACGAACTTAAGGGCGAGCTAATGGATTATCTGGACGAGCTGGCGACGACCCGCCGAGCCGCTCAGTAGCCTCGGTCTTAAAAATTCATGTCACGCGTTCTCGTAACTGGTGGAGCCGGATATATCGGCTCTCACGCGTGTAAGCTGCTCTCACAATCTGGGTATGTTCCTGTTGCGTACGACAACTTGAGCACCGGCTGGGAAGATGCCGTGAAATTTGGCCCGTTTGAGAATGGTGACTTGCTGGACCGGGTGCGTCTTCGGGAAGTTTTTGAAACTCATAAACCCATCGCGGTCATGCATTTTGCTGCCCTTAGTCAGGTTGGCGAAGCTGTCGAGAAACCTGGGCTTTATTGGCGGAACAATGTTTGCGGGTCATTGAACCTGATCGAGACTGCTGTGGAGTTTGATTGCCTCGACTTTGTGTTTTCCTCGACCTGCGCGACATATGGCGACCAAGATGGTGTCACGCTGACAGAGGATAGCGATCAGCAACCGCTGAATGCCTATGGAGCCTCAAAAAGAGCCATCGAAGACATATTGGGTGACTTTGAAGTCAGCCACGGGCTCAGATCTGTGATCTTTCGCTACTTCAACGTTGCTGGTGCGGACCCTGATGGCGAAATCGGGGAACACCACCGGCCGGAAACTCATCTGATACCAGTCATGTTGGATGCCATTGATGGAAATCGAGACGGTTTGACGGTATTTGGTACAGATTATGATACACCAGATGGCACTTGTATCCGGGACTATGTCCACGTGATGGACTTGGTTGATGCCCATGTGTCTGGTTTGAAGTGGCTCGAACGAGGTAATGATAGCCGCGTGTTTAACCTTGGGACGGGTAATGGATTTAGCGTGCTTGATGTTATAAAAAGCAGCGGGATCGTGACAAATAAGGAAGTCCCTTATTCAATAGGACCGCGTCGAAATGGGGATTGTGTCAAGTTAGTGTCTGGTAGCGAGCGGGCACGAAAAGAGCTGGGCTGGCGCCCGACACGGTCGACCATGAAAGAAATGATTACCGACGCCTGGCGTTGGCATCAGAGCGGGCAATATGAGAAATGAAAGAACGCCCTCGGGCTTTTGATAGCTAACCAGGGTTTGATATTTTGAACATTTCGCAACTCTGGCTCGCGTATCGAATGCGGTGGAAGCGCCGGCGCTTGTTGTTTCGGGCTTTTTCAAAGCGTCGGCAACTAACTGAAATTAGGAACCGCATCAAGGACGCCAAGGGTGATGTCATCTTGTGTTTCTCCGTCGTTAGAAACGAGCTTGAGAGGCTGCCATACTTCTTAGACTACCATAGAAATTTGGGTGTCAATCACTTCGTGATGGTCGACAATGAAAGCAATGATGGCACTTTTGAATTCCTAACTGAACAAGAGGATGTGTCCCTATGGAGAACATCAAGTAGCTACCGATTGTCTCGATTTGGGATGGACTGGTTAGCGTGGCTTCAGATCCGTTACGGACATGGTCGGTGGTGTCTGACGCTCGATGCTGATGAATTGTTCATCTATCCGTACCACGGGTCGAAATCTCTTAAAGAGCTCACTGAGTTTCTCGATGCGAATGGGTCCAGGTCATTTGGTGCTGTCATGATCGACCTGTATCCGAAGGCTGCTCTAGGTTCCGGAGCTTATGAAGCGGGTAGTGATCCTAAGGATTATTTGGGCTGGTTTGACGGCGAAAACTACACCCATAAGTTCCAGAAAAAATTGCAGAACCTGTGGATACAAGGTGGTGTCAGGGCGCGCTACTTCTTCGAAGACCGTCCAGAACGCGCCCCGACGATGAACAAAATCCCTTTGGTCAAACACAACCGAAGGTACGTTTATGTCAGTTCAACTCACTCAATGTTGCCGCGAAAGCTGAACCAAGTCTTTCCTCAGAATGACAAGGCTGATGTCAGCGGCGCCCTTTTGCATACCAAGTTCTTGCCAACAATTGTGGATCGCTCAAAAGAGGAAGCTGTTCGTAAAGAGCATTTTGCAAATAGCGCTATCTACGACGACTACTACCACGAGCTTTCTCAAGGCCCTGTGCTTTGGAATTCCAAATCACTGAAGTATGACGATTGGCGGCAGTTGGAAGAGCTAGGGCTTATGTCGAGTGAGGGGTGGCAGTGAAAATTTATTGGTACGCAGTCTCGTCCGGCTAGTGATTTTTTTATAAATTCTGAGCTGTTATGATGTATGAGGTTATCAAAAGAAAAAATGAGCGTTAAGGGCATTTGCTGAGGTAGCTTTGGTTCGGCTATAACTTCTGACGCAGAGAGCGGTTTATGGGCGTTTTAGGCTCTTACAAAATGAGATTGAGACGTCGCCGGTATCGACTGCGCGCGTTGAGAAAAGGTCGCGAGCTTAGCCTTGTTGTAGACCGCACCCAGCAGCTTAAGCGTAACGACATATTGCTCTTTTGCACCTTACGTGATGAACGCCCGCGGCTTTCATACTTCTTGAAGTATTATCGTGAGATGGGGATCGATCATTTTTTCTTCGTCGACAATGGATCGACCGATGGGTCTCGTGAATACCTTGCTGAGCAGCGCGATGTTTCGGTTTGGACGACGGATGCCAGCTATAAACGCGCGCGTTTTGGTGTTGATTGGCTGAATTGGCTGCAGTCGAGATATGGTGCTGAGCATTGGAATCTGGTTGTCGATGCCGATGAATTTCTGGTCTATCCGTTTTGCGATACCCGGCCATTGCGTGCGTTAACGGACTGGCTGGACGCATCCTCTATCAGATCGTTTGGAACAATCCTGCTGGACATGTATCCTCAGGGCCCGATTAATGCGGTGGTTTACCGCGACGGTCAAAACCCACTGGAAATTGCAAACTGGTTTGATACGGGGAATTATACCATTTCGCGTAACAATCTTTTCTGGAACTTGTGGATTCAGGGCGGTCCGCGCCTTAGATCATTTTTTTCCGACAGTCCCGAACGCGCGCCAGCCCTTAATAAAATCCCGTTGGTGAAATGGCAGAGGCATTACGCCTATGTGAGTTCCACTCACATGTTGCTGCCGCGCGGCCTAAATTTGGTTTATGATGACCGTGGTGGCGAAAAGACTTCTGGCGCGTTGCTCCATGCGAAGTTCCTTCACACCATTTTTGAGAAATCATCTGAAGAACTGAAACGCAAACAACACTTTGCAGATAGCCAAGAATACAAAGCATATAATGAAGGTATCGCGGCAAACCCAGACATGTGGTGCAAGTGGTCTGAGCAATACATCAACTGGCGTCAGTTGGAGATACTCGGCTTGATGTCCAAAGGGAACTGGGCATGAGCGTCGGGTTCGTCATGTTGGTACACGAAGCGCTGGATCGGGCGTCTCAGGTTGCCAGGCATTGGTCTGAACATGGGCTTCCAGTTGTTATTCATGTGGATAAGCGCGTTGGGTTGGAAGACTATCTGCACTTCAGGGCAAAGTTTGCCGATTTTGCAAATGTCCGTTTCTCTGAACGCTATGCGTGTGAATGGGGAAGTTGGTCGATTGTGCAGGCGACTCAATCTGCGTGTGAGATGTTGCTGTCGAACGAGAAAGACATTCAGCACGTGTTTCTCGCCAGCGGATCCTGTGTGCCTCTCAGACCCGTTCTCGAGCTCAAGGAATATTTGGGTGAGCGCCCAAAGACAGATTTTATAGAATCTGTGACAACAGATGAAGTTGACTGGACCGTCGGTGGCTTGGATCAGGAGCGCTTCACCCTGAGGTTTCCATTTTCTTGGAAAAAACAAAGAAGGTTGTTCGACTGGTATGTTGACCTTCAACGACGCTTTAAATTTCGGAGGAACATTCCTGAGGGGTTAGTGCCACATCTTGGTTCGCAATGGTGGTGTCTAACAAGAAGAACGTTGGGAGCTATTTTAGAAGATCCGCGCCGGGCCGAATATGACGCTTATTTCAATCGGGTCTGGATACCCGATGAAAGCTATTTCCAGAGCCTTGCAAGGTTGTATTCAAGCGATATTGAAAGCCGTTCGCTGACCCTTTCCAAGTTCGACTTTCAGGGCAAGCCCCACGTTTTCTATGACGACCATCTCCAACTGCTGCGGCGCTCTGATTGTTTTGTAGCGCGCAAAATCTGGCCAAGTGCTGAAAGGCTTTACAGTGAGTTTTTGGAACCCAACCATGCTGTAACCGCATTTGGCGAACCCAATCCGCTGAAGATTGACAGACTCTTTGGTCGCGCAACGGATCGACGCATAAGAGGCCGCGCTGGGCTTTATATGCAGGGTCGCTTTCCTGACGAAGGATGGGAGAACGGCAAAACGAGCGGGCGCTACTCCGTCTTTGAGGGCTTCACCGATTTATTTGAGGATTTCATTCCCTGGTTATCACGAAGAACTGGAAATCGCGTGCACGGCAACCTTTTTGCGCAAGATCGTGTTCATTTTGCGAACGGCGAAGCTATATACAACGGCTCTTTAAGCGATAGTGCCAAAATCCGTGACTATAACTCCAAAGCGTTTATCACAAACCTGATCTGGAATACGCGGGGGGAACATCAGTGCTTTCAGTTCGGCCCTGCAGATAAACAAGAAATTTCGTGGTTTATTACCTCTGATCGTAATGCTCAGATTTTTGCTATTTCAGGGGCGTGGGCGATCCCGCTTTTCCATTCAACTCTCAGCTTCTCAGAAATTCGAAAAGAAGCCGCTCGATTGCAAAGAATTGAAGCTGCCCATCTTGAAATGCTTCGCAATGGGCAGACCAAAGCGAGGGTCGCAATTTGGTCTCTGGCAGAGTTCATTGAAAATCCGATGGAGTATCTCCAGACCATTCTTGATGATATTGGGGGGGATGTACAAAGGCGCATCGCGGAGGTTCCGTCGATGGCAGATTTGAATGGATTTGGTCAGTTTTTGCAGAATCTCAAAAATCAGGGAATGAGCCCTCATCTGATGGGAGACTTTCCAATCATTGATGGCTCGCCTGGTAAGCCCAAAGGCCAGCGGCCTTATCTTGTGAAACGGTAGGCGGACGTGTTTGATTGCTTTGTTGTCTTCGCGGAGATGCGAACTGGCTCGAATTTTCTAGAGGCGAATTTGAACGAGTTCGGGGATCTGGTTTGCCATGGAGAGGTGTTTAATCCTCACTTTATTGGCCATCATAAAACCTTCGAGCTTTTTGGCCTCGATATGGCGCAACGTGAAGCAGATCCCATAGCGTTGATCGACGCCATGAAAGCCGAAAAAAAAGCTATTCCGGGCTTTAGGTTCTTCAATGATCATGACCCCCGGGTGATGTCGCACGTTCTTGCAGATAAGAGGTGCGCGAAAATCATTCTAACCAGAAATCCCTTGGACAGTTACGTATCCCTGAAAATTGCGGGCGCTACTGGCCAGTGGAAACTGTCCGATATGAAGCAGCGCCGTGGCGCGACAATTGAATTTGACGACACCGAATTCAGAGAGCACTTGGCGGCCAAAACAAATTTTCAGCTAGATATTCTTCGTGGTCTACAGCTCAGTGGTCAGACAGCATTTTATGTCGCCTACGAAGATATACAGGACCTCGATGTCATTAATGGCCTCGCAACTTGGCTTGGCTCGAAGAGTCAGCTACCGAATCTGTCAAAAGCTACCAAACGGCAGAACCCAAGCAGTCTCGAAGAAAAGGTGTCCAATTTTTCGGCGATGCAGCGTTCGCTTGCCTCAATGGATCACTTTTCACTTGGCCGTACGCCAAACTTTGAGCCACGGCGTGGCCCAGCCGTTCCGGGTTTTGTTTTGTCAAATGCGGCGCCGCTTCTCTACATCCCGATCCAACCGGTTCCGTCGGATCGGATTGTCGAATGGATGAACGCTCTGGGAGATGGCGGTACCACAACTGACCTGTCCCAAAAGAGCTTACGGTCGTGGATGAAAGAGAATCCCGACCACAGAAGTTTCACGGTGCTATCCCATCCCTTGGAGAGAGCCTACAGCACGTTTTGTCGTCAGATCTTTCCAAAATCAGAAGGCCGGTTTGCAGGCCCGCGTCGTGTTATGCGCAACCGATATGGCGTGTCCGTGCCGAACCCGAACGAGCTAGATACTTATAGTATTGATGATCACCGTGAGGCGTTTGCCAAGTTTCTGGAGTTTTTGAAAGGTAATCTGGCTGAACAGACATCTGTGAGAATTGATCCGACTTGGGCAACTCAGACAGCCATTTTAGAGGGTGCCACAACGGCAATCATCCCAGACATAATTCTCAGACAAAGTGATGCGGCGCAGGTTTTGAACGCTTTTGCCGAAAAGTTTGACGTGTCGAGCGTCGATTTAGCTGAGCCTCGGCATGAGCAGCCATATGATTTGAAAGACATATATGACCAGCGCCTCGAAAAGCTATGTCTGGCCGCTTACCGAAAAGACTATGTGAACTTTGGGTTCGGAGAGTGGCAATAAGCTACGCTGCTTGTGATGCAGGACCCTCGGTCAGAATTGCAAATATCGAGGATGACTGATTGTTTGCTCTGAGCTTAGAGCAAGTGTCTTTGTCCCGCATTGTGCGTGATACGAGCGCGAGCGCCTTGAGGTGATCAACGCCGGCATCAGTGGGTGCGAATAAAGCGAAGAAAAGATCTACGGGCTGCTTATCTGCAGAATCGAACTCCAACGCTCTCTCCAGACGCACAAAGACGCCCACGACATTATCCAAGCCAGTTAAACGCGCATGTGGCAACGCAACACCATGGCCCACGCCTGTCGGGCCAAGGTTTTCACGATCTTGCAAAGCTTCGAAAGTTGCAGAGGCATCGAGCCCGTAATGAGCTTGCGCGATATCAGCAATTTCCTGAAACAAACGTTTCTTGCTGGTGATAGTAGAAATACTCTTCACGGCCTCAGGATTGAGGATTTTGAAAATATCCATGTCACGCTTCTCTGATCCTGGCCTGCAGTGGCCGCTAAACTTCAGCTCGTTGGATCAATCCAACCGATGTTACCGTCGTCACGTCTATAGACGACGTTGATCCCTTTGTTTCCCTCGTTGCGAAAGACCAGCACCGGGGCTCCCGCAATCTCCATTTGCATAACAGCTTCACCAACCGAAAGCGATGGTATTTTAGTTTCCATTTCTGCAACAATCATGGGCTGAAGCGTTTCAGGCTCGGCATCATCATTGTCGACCGTTGCCGCGAGGATATATGAGGAAGCTTCCGAAAGTTCAACCGGATGTGAACGCTCCTTGTGATGGTCCTTCAGGCGCCGCTTATATCGGCGGAGCTGCTTTTCCATCTTTTCAGCACACTGATCGAAAGCTGCATATATTTCAGTAGCATGTGCCTTTGCTTGTGTGGTCAACCCAGTACTAAGATGTACTGTGGCTTCGCAGACAAACTCATGTGCATCTTTGGAGAAAACCACAGATGCATCGGTGGGCCGTTCAGCGTATTTACCAACGATTCCCCCTAATTCATCGCGTACATGGGTCTGTAGAGCTTCACCAATATCGATCTGTTTTCCGCTGATTTGGTAGCGCATAGAGTCTCCTTGCTTACAGAGTCACCGCAACTGAATAACAGGAGCAGTCCGTTCTGAGATTGTATGGATTCGACTGCTCGATATTGCGGCAGGTTATTGAGATATCACCTAAATCTTCCCAGACGAGGTCTGGTGGGGCGTATACAAGCATTGACCCTATTTGGCGGCAAATACCTTGCCTATGTCAAGGTGGGTAAGACCTGACCGCTAAACTATATGGTTAGGAAATTCGAAAATTTTGACCTAGATAGACCCGCCTTACATTCTCGTCCCGCACAACCTCATCGGTGGTGCCGCTCATAAGAACATGACCATCGTGGAGGATGTATGCGCGGTCCACAATATCGAGGGTTTCGCGTACATTGTGGTCTGTGATCAGCACACCAATGCCACGTTTTTTGAGGTCTGAAACAAGGCCGCGTATCTCACCGACAGCGATTGGATCGACGCCAGCGAAAGGTTCGTCGAGCAGCAAATATTTTGGATCGGCTGCCAAACATCGGGCGATTTCGGCACGACGACGCTCGCCACCGGAAAGAGATAGAGCAGGAGCCCGCCGAAGGTGGCCTATTGAAAACTCGTTCAGCAACTCTTCGAGCCGTTCCCGGCGTCTGTTTCGATCAGACTCCGCGACTTCGAGGATTGCCATTATATTGTCTTCGACGCTTAGCCCGCGAAAGATCGACATCTCTTGTGGTAGATAACCAATGCCCATTTTTGCACGGCGGTACATGGGCAGAAGTGTCACATCGCGATCATCAATCATCACAGTGCCAGCTTCTGGCGTTACCAAGCCAGCAATCGAATAAAAGCATGTCGTTTTGCCGGAACCGTTGGGGCCGAGAAGCGCGACAACCTCGCCTCTGGCAAGTTCCAAGCTTACATCTCGGATAACAGGACGTCGTTTGTAGTTTTTGCGAAGACCAATGACGCGCAATCCGCCAGCAGGCCTTTCGGTCAGTGAGAGGTTGGGGCGATCAGGCATCTTAATCGGTGCCGCCAGTTTGGAAAATTGTGCGAACGCGACCTTCCATTCGACCTTTGCCGGTGTTCAGGTCGACGATCAGCTTTTCGCCGGCCAGTGCGTTTGCACCTTGGGTCAGCACGACATCGCCAGTCATTACAACTTCGCCCTGACTGACAACATAGACTGCATCTTGAGCTTCGGCTGCTTCAGGACCGTTGACCAAAGTCACGCCACCACTTGCCACGAGTCGATCAATTCTGCCGGTGGGCTCACCGTTCTGGGTAGCGTAACTCACTCTAACCTTGGCCGCCGTAAGGCGCAGTTCTCCCTGCCCGGCGACGACGCTGCCCGTAAACACCGCGGTGCCTGCACCCTGATCGACGGCAAGCTCATCGGCTGTTATTTCAACGGGTAAGCTGGCATCGTGTTTTAAGCCGCCAAATGCGACTGTGGCATTCTGCGCCAGCGCACCACTAGCCAAAAACAACCCGAGTGCGGCAATCCAAAATGAGTTAAACATAATCACCTCTAACCTTGCGGTTGGTATATCAGTTTGACGTTCCCTTTGAAAACAATAACCTGACCATTTGGATTTGTTGTCATACTCATGCTTTCGGCTTCGATCGATCCTTCTGGTCCCGTCCCCTTGACTGGACCGGGGCTTTCAACCGACGTGGTTTCGATACTTGTGTTCAGGGCATCCGAAACAAGCTTGTAGCCAGTGTTGGTGACAATTTCGACTTCGCCGAGCAGCTCCAAACTATTTGCTTCCCCATCAAATTCCGCGGTGTTCGCTTCGACGTCAAATATCATTCCCTGCTTGGTCTTGATGGTTGCCTCAACATTATCTGCTGTGAGGCGCCTGGGATTTTTTGGATCCGGCAAGGCGCTGCTCGCAACTAGTGAGATTTCGGAGCCATCGGTGGTCAGGCCTGAAAACTTTGGGTTGGCGAGCCTTTGTTCTCTGGCGATCTGTTCGACATCAATGTCAGCGAACGGAATAGCCTGGTTCGGGTCCAGGGTTCTGGAAAAGAGGAAGAGCGTCGAAAGAAGTCCGAGCGCGACCAGAGGAAAGGCAATTTTTGCAAGCTGGACGAAGCGAGAATATCGGTTATCGGCCAGCGCCATCTCAAACGACCCCAGCGCGCATACAATCTTGAATTTTCAGGATACCGATCGGCTTGCTATTACTGGTGACAAATAAACAAGTGATTTGGCGCTTGTTCATAGCGCCGACAGCTTCCGCCGCCAGCGCGGTTGGTTCGATCGTAATTGGGTTTGTGGTCATGACATAGTCGGCGGAGCGGTCCAAAAGCCCGTCCATATTTCGACGCAAGTCCCCATCCGTGATAATACCGGACAAAGTGCCATCAGATCCTTCTACGCCCGCCACGCCCAAGCCTTTTCGGGTCATTTCGATCAAAACTTCCGACATCGGTGCTTGCGGTTTGACCAGAGGCAAACCATCTCCGGAATGCATAAGATCAGAGACCTTGAGTAGGCGCGCACCAAGCTTGCCGCCGGGATGGAATTCTCGGAAGTTTTCAGGGGTGAACTGACGGTGCTCCATAAGTGCGACAGCTAACGCATCACCCAAAGCCAACGTCATAGTGGTTGAAGTTGTGGGAACGATTCCTGTCCCACATGCTTCTGGTGCAGGCGGCAGAACAAGCGCCACATCGGATTGGTTCAGCAAAGTGCTGTCTCGTTTCGAAGCTACGCCGACTAGGGGGATCGAAAAGCGTTTGGTATGCGCGATCACATCAGCCAATTCAGGCGTTTCGCCTGAATAGGACAAAATTAGAGCGACATCGCCTTGGGTCATCATCCCAAGATCACCATGGCTTGCTTCTGCCGGATGAACAAATTGAGCCGGCGTTCCTGTTGATGCAAAGGTCGCTGCAATCTTGCGCGCCACATGACCTGACTTCCCCATTCCGCAAACGATGACGCGGCCTTGCGCCCCGAGGATAAGGTCCACCGCCTGCGAAAAGTCTTCGTCCAGTGACGCGGCCAAATCCTGAAGGGCTTTGGCTTCAATCCCGATGACGCGATTAGCAGTGCTCAAGAATTTATCGTGGCTCATGCGTTTTAACATGTCCCTTATCTAGTGGGCGAAGATGTCAATTTCAGGCCATCCAGCAAGATCCAGCCGAGATCGGGTTGGCAGGAAGTCGAAACAGGCTTGTGCAATCTCTGTGCGACCTTCTCGATCAAGGCGCCTGTCTAGCTCGTTGCGCAGTTTGTGGAGGTGAAGGACATCCGATGCGGCATAGGCGATTTGTTCTTCGGTTAAGTCTTTTGCTCCCCAATCGCTGGACTGTTGTTGCTTGGAAATGTCGACGTTTAACAGTTCTTGCAGGAGATTCTTCAAACCGTGTCGGTCGGTGTAAGTTCGTACAAGCTTGGAGGCAATTTTGGTGCAATAAACCGGAGCCGTTGTCACACCGAAAGCATTTTCGAGCGCTGCAATATCAAATCTGCCGAAGTGAAACAGCTTCAGAACATCTCGATTATTCAGCAACGCACACAGGTTTGGCGCTTCCGTTTGCCCTTGTTCGATTTGAACAACATGCCCATTGCCATCACCACCAGACAACTGCACTACGCAGAGCCGATCGCGATGCGGATTCAGCCCCATTGTTTCACAATCGATTGCAACGACTGACCCTAGGTCTAGCCCGTCTGGGAGATCATTTTTGTAGAGATGGTTGGTCATATAGTCCCTCAGCATTTGCGGAGGGTGTGGTGCCCAGGAGAGGACTCGAACCTCCACGTCCATACGGACACTAGCACCTGAAGCTAGCGCGTCTACCAATTCCGCCACCTGGGCAGGTGTCGTGAGCGCGGTGATTACTGCGGGTCTGTTGGTCTGTCAACGCGATTCGACCTATCTGTTGGCGACGAAATGCACCTTGTCTGGGATTGGTGCCGCGGCTAAACCCTATTTAGTCGAAAGCCAAGGGAACAGGTTATGTCCAAGCTGGTTACAATTTACGGCGGATCTGGGTTTGTGGGGCGTTATATCGCCCGCAGAATGGCCAAGCAGGGCTGGCGCGTTCGCGTTGCCGTGCGTCGCCCGAATGAGGCCATGCACGTCAAGCCTTACGGCGTTGTTGGTCAGGTTGAACCTGTGTTTTGCAATATCCGTGATGACACCAGTGTTGCAGCAGTCATGCAGGGGGCAGATGCTGTGGTGAATTGTGTTGGCACCTTCGATAAGGGCGGAAAGAATAACTTTGACGCTGTGCAGCATGAAGGTGCCGAACGTGTCGCGCGGATCGCGGCGGAGCATGGTGTCGTATCGCTGGTACATCTGTCGGCGATCGGCGCTGATGTCGTGGGAGATAGTCTCTACGCTCAATCCAAAGGTAAGGGGGAAGAGGGTGTTCTGACGCATTTCCCAACTGCGATCATACTTCGACCCTCCGTGGTGTTTGGGCAAGAAGATCAGTTCTTCAATCGGTTTGCGGGCATGTCCAGATTTGGACCAATTCTCCCAGTTGTTGGCGCCGATACTATGTTCCAGCCCGTCTATGTTGATGATGTAGCAGCTGCGGCGGAGCAGGGCGTTCTGGGTAAAGCGGCTCCAGGGATCTACGAACTTGGTGGGCCTGCAGCGATGAGTTTCAAAGACATCATGCAGGAGATGCTCGGTATTATTCGTCGCCGTCGGCTCGTTGTGAACATTCCATTTTTCTTCGCCACAGCGATGGGAATCGGATTTGATATTTTGACATTCGTGACAGGCGGCCTTATTTCTGGTCCGATCACGCGAGATCAGGTTGTTAGCTTGCGCTCTGACAATGTCGTTGCCGAGAACGCGAAGACTTTTGCTGATTTAGGTATTGAGCCAACATCGATGGAAGCGGTGCTGCCGTTCTACCTATGGCGCTTCCGTCCCTCCGGGCAGTACGACGCGATCAAGGAGTCAGCCCGGAATCTACGCGCCGACTAAGTGTAGGCGATCGCCAGAAGTACAACGCCGAGCAATACACGGTAAACTACGTAGGGCGTGAAGCTCACCGATTTTAGCAGACGCATCATAAGCGTTAGTGCAAATAGCGCTGCGATAAACGATAGCGTTGCCGCCAAAATCCCATCTTTTGCTAATTGCCAATTGGCTGTTGCCGCAACTTCGACACTTAATATCAAACCCGAAGCGATGATTGTCGGAATAGACATCAGCATCGCGAGCTTTGCTGCGTCTTCTCGCTTATACCCGAGAAGGCGCGCTCCGGAGATGGTCGCTCCGGAGCGCGAGGTTCCGGGGATCAGAGCGATGGCCTGCCAGAGCCCCATGATTAAGGCATCTTTGAGTGACCAACGGGCTGCTTCTTTCTCGGTTTGCCCCTTTTGATCGGCCCAATACAGTACGATGCCGAAAATCAGCATTGTCCATCCGATCAGCGCGGTTGAGCGCAGATAGGCGTCAAAGCCTGTAAGTTTCAGAATCAGACCAAATATCAATACTGGGACCGTCGCGATCGCCAAACACAGGGCCAACCAGGCACCTTGAGTGTCTATTCGGCCTTGTATCAAGCGTGGAACCCCGGAAGCTGCCACCTTAACATCTGCCCAAAAATAAAGAGTGACGGCAAATAGTGTTCCGACATGGACAGAGATGTCGATGGCCTGACCCTGATCTTCTAGCCCGGTCAGATTCGGCAATAGAATTAGATGCGCTGACGATGAAACGGGCAGGAACTCCGTGAGTCCCTGAATTAACGCTACAATGATGATGTGAAGTAAGGACATACCAAGACCGTTTCGAATCCGTGGTGCAACCTAACTTATTGAATCACAATCGAAAGAGTCTTTTTATGTAACTTATTCTGACCTAAAATCTGAGAGAAACTTCCGAATCCTCCCCTGTGAGTGTAATAAATATACTAATATGGCAGTAATACTGTCTTTTATGTTGGAAGTTCTAACGCTATCCGGACAGTTCGAAGAATTGGAGTGACACATGGCCAATCAGCGCATGCTGCAATTTGTTTCCGTAGACAGGGATATGCCAGAGAAACGGCCCCCTAATCTGCGTTCAAACGACTTTCAGGAGATCTATGCCGAGTATGCGTTAGAGAAAGCAGAGGAGCAATCGGGTCGGTGTAGCCAATGCGGTGTGCCCTATTGCCAATCTCACTGTCCTTTACACAATAATATCCCTGACTGGCTTCGTTTGACTGCAGAAGGCAGACTTCAGGAGGCTTATGAAATATCTCAGGCGACAAATACGTTTCCCGAGATATGTGGGCGAATTTGTCCTCAGGACCGTTTGTGTGAAGGCAATTGCGTGATCGAACAGTCGGGCCATGGCACAGTTACGATTGGATCTGTTGAAAAATTTATCACCGACACGGCATGGGAAAAGGGATGGGTCAAGCCAATTGCCCCAAGCTCTGAGCGCGATGAAAGTGTGGGTATTGTTGGAGCTGGGCCGGGTGGGCTTGCGGCGGCTGATGTTCTCAGGCGTCAGGGTGTTCAGGTTACAATTTACGAACGCAATGACCGCGCTGGGGGATTGCTAACTTACGGTATTCCGGGCTTTAAGCTCGAAAAAGACGTGGTGATGAAGCGCGTCTCTCAGCTTGAGGAGGGCGGTGTAGAATTTCGACTGAACTGCGATGTCGGAAATGACATATCTTTTGCAGAATTACAGCAAAAGCATCAGGCGGTTTTAGTCGCGACAGGTGTTTACAAATCCCGCGAACTTGCTGCACCGGGCATCTCCGCGGCTGGAATTGTGCGTGCACTCGACTATCTGACAGCCTCCAACCGCAAGAGCTTCGGAGATGACGTCCCAGAATTTGATCCAGGACAGCTCAATGCCGAAGGAAAGAAAGTGGTTGTTATTGGCGGTGGAGATACCGCGATGGATTGCGTGCGAACTGCGGTTCGCCAGGGAGCAACCTCCGTTAAGTGCCTCTATCGCAGGGACCGCGCAAATATGCCCGGGTCGCAACGTGAAGTTGCAAATGCGGAGGAGGAAGGTGTTGAGTTTGTTTGGCTGACCGCCCCAAAAGGTTTTTCAGGTGATGATGTAGCTGGAGTTATTGTACAAAAAATGCGTCTGGGTGCACCGGATGCAACAGGTCGTCAGACCCCCGAGATAATCAAAGACGAAGATTATGTTGAGGACGCAGATCTAGTCATTATGGCTCTGGGATTTGAGCCAGAGGACTTACCAACACTTTGGAATGCCCCGGACCTGAAAGTGACCCGCTGGGGAACGGTAAAAGCAGATTTCTTGACCCACGAAACCGAGATGCCTGGCGTCTATGCTTGTGGGGATATTCAACGTGGCGCCAGCCTGGTGGTTTGGGCAATCCGTGATGGCCGCGAAGCCGCCGAGGCGATCCTGAACCAACTTGATTCCGCTGCCCAGATAGCCGCCGAGTAATGCTTGATGGTGGGACCAAATCAAGGCTTGGAATTTGCCACGCTGAGCGACGCACATCCCATGCGCTTCGAAGTGACGCCGGGACGCGACCCGCGGCTCATCGTGAGCTTCACCAGCGTTGGAACCAAGCGCCACGAATGGCCCGCCAAAGAATTTATCGAGGTGTCCTCACAGCAAGGTGCCAACCACGTCATGTGCATCAGCGATATCAGCCGCTCTTGGATGAATGCGGATGGGATGCTGGAAAAGACCATAACTACCATCAGAAGATATGCAAAAGCTCACGGAATTACTTCGATCATGGCGATTGGGTACAGCATGGGTGGATACAACGCGCTTATTCTGGGTCGCCACATGCAGCTCGAACGCGTGGTTTCTTTTTCACCGCAGTATTCCGTCCATCCGGATGTCGTGAGGCGCGAAAACCGCTGGGTGTATTTCCGGCGCAGAATTGTGACTTGGCCGCATCGCGAAATGGATCAACTCCCTCCCGCATCTACGCCTGTCTATATCTTCCACGGAGATGGTCCGAAAGAGCGGATGCATTGGAAGCGATATCCCACGGGAAACAACATACGCCACTATATTTTCCAAAATTCCGGACACATGTTTGTCGAAAAACTCAAAGAAAAGAAAGCCCTATACAAAATCGCCCGCGCGGGCTTCAACGACCGCATTGGCCGAATGAACAATGTTGTTCGTCGCGCTGGGGGCATGAGGCGCGAGGAATACGAGGCCGTCGCATCCGCAGAGGCCTATTTCAAGGCACACAAGAAGAACGTCAAATCCGACCCTCCGGCATAAAAGCCGTGAACAACGCCCACGAATTTACCAAAGCTCGATTTTTGTCGAAGCCACGCATCGAAGGAGACTTCCAATGACCAAATACGATCAGGCATGGGTCCAAAACGAAGAAGCAAAGCGTGAGTGGATGTCGGCTAATGCGATGTACGCACCCGAAGATGAACATGCGTCTTGTGGGGTCGGTCTTGTTGTTTCGATTGACGGGAAAAAATCCCGGAAGGTTGTTGAGAATGGCATTAACGCGTTGAAGGCAGTTTGGCATCGCGGTGCCGTGGACGCAGACGGAAAGACGGGTGATGGCGCAGGCATTCACGTGCAAATCCCTGTACCGTTTTTTTACGATCAAATTGAGAGAACTGGTCACAAACCCAATACCGATCAGATGATAGCGGTCGGCCAAGTGTTTCTTCCGCGTACGGACTTTGGTGCACAGGAAACTTGCCGCACCATCGTGGAAACTGAAGTTCTGCGTATGGGTTACTACATCTACGGTTGGCGCCACGTACCCGTGAACATCGAATGTCTCGGCGACAAGGCCAATGCGACGCGCCCTGAGATTGAACAGATTCTCATATCAAACGCCAAGGGTGTCGATGAGGAAACCTTCGAGCGCGAACTCTATGTGATCCGCCGCCGCATTGAAAAAGCCGCTGCTGCTGCGCAGGTTGGTGGGCTTTACATCTGCTCGCTGTCTTGCCGCTCCATCATCTACAAAGGGATGATGCTGGCAGAGCAGGTTGCGGAATTTTACCCGGATCTGATGGATGATCGGTTTGAAAGTGCGTTTGCCATTTACCATCAACGCTATTCTACTAATACATTCCCGCAGTGGTGGCTTGCGCAGCCATTTCGCATGTTGGCGCATAATGGTGAGATCAACACGCTAAAGGGCAATCTAAACTGGATGAAATCTCACGAAATCCGCATGGCGTCGGGTGCGTTTGGGGATATGGCAGAAGATATCAAGCCAATTGTGGCGGCGGGTTCATCTGATTCCGCTGCACTCGACTCGGTATTCGAAGTCTTGGTTCGCGCGGGCCGGTCAGCACCGATGGCCAAAACCATGCTCGTTCCCGAAAGCTGGTCGAAACAGGCCGTGGAGATGCCTAAGGCCTGGCAGGATATGTATTCCTATTGCAACTCTGTGATGGAGCCTTGGGACGGCCCAGCTGCTTTGGCAATGACTGATGGGCGCTGGGTTGTGGCAGGGCTTGATCGTAACGGGTTGCGTCCGATGCGGTACGTTGTGACTGGCGATGGTCTGATGATCGCCGGGTCAGAGGCCGGGATGGTTCCCGTGGACGAGGCCACCGTTCGGGAAAAAGGAGCCTTGGGCCCAGGACAAATGATCGGTGTTCACATGGGTAAGGGTAAGCTCTTCCATGACGAAGAGCTTAAGGACAAGATGTCTGCAGCGCTGCCGTTTGGAGAATGGGTTGGCCGGATCACGGATTTGGAAAGTGTAACGGCTGGCGCTGAGGAGCAGGCCTTGTTCACTGGTGATGAACTAAGAAAGCGTCAGATCGCGGCCGGATACACCATGGAGGAACTGGAACAAATTCTGGCTCCGATGGCAGAAGATGGTAAAGAAGCACTTGCTTCGATGGGCGACGATACGCCTTCGGCTGTTTTGTCCAAGAAATACAGGCCACTCAGCCATTTTTTCCGTCAGAATTTCTCACAGGTGACAAACCCTCCAATCGACAGTTTGCGCGAGTACCGGGTGATGAGCCTCAAAACGCGGTTTGGCAACCTGAAGAACGTCTTGGATGAAGATTCATCACAGACGGAGATTCTGGTTCTAGAAAGTCCTTTTGTGGGCAACGCGCAATTTGACAAGGTTTGCGAGCAGTTCAACGCTGACATGGTTTCAATTGACTGCACGTTTGCTGCTGAGGACGATGCAAATGCCTTGCGCGTCGGTCTGGAACGTATTCGCGCAGAAGCCGAAGATGCCGTGCGGTCCGGCGCGGGTCACATTGTTCTGACGGATCAGGCTCAGAATAAGGATCGTGTTGGTATGCCAATGATCCTTGCCACTTCTGCTGTTCACAGCTGGCTTACACGCAAAGGCTTGCGGACTTTCTGTTCGCTGAACGTGCGGTCGGCCGAATGTGTTGATCCCCATTATTTTGCCGTTCTGATCGGTTGTGGGGCAACGACGGTGAACGCTTACTTGGCCGAGGACTCGTTATCGGACCGGATTGATCGGGGTTTGCTGGATTGCACATTGACCGAAGCAGTTGCTCGGTATCGCAATGCGATTGATCAAGGTCTTTTGAAGATCATGGCTAAGATGGGTATCTCTGTGGTTTCCTCTTATCGAGGTGGTTTGAATTTCGAGGCAGTGGGCTTGTCCCGCGCCATGGTTGCCGAATTTTTCCCGGGAATGCAGTCTCGTATTTCTGGTATTGGCGTGTCTGGCATTCAAACCAAACTTGCCGAGGTTCACGCTAAAGGCTGGATCGCAGATCAGGATATTCTGCCGATTGGTGGGTTTTACAAAGCGCGCCGGTCAGGTGAGAAACATGCTTGGGAAGCGCAAACTATGCATATGCTGCAGGCGGCCTGTGATCGGGCAAGCTATGACATGTGGAAGCAGTATTCGCTGACCATGAAATCGAATCCGCCAATCCATCTGCGTGACCTTCTGGACATCAAGCCAATGGGCGAGCCGGTGGCGATTGAAGAAGTTGAATCGATAACATCTATACGGAAGCGCTTTGTGACGCCGGGTATGTCACTGGGCGCGCTTTCGCCCGAGGCACATAAAACCCTGAATGTGGCTATGAATCGAATTGGAGCGAAGTCAGACTCGGGTGAAGGCGGCGAAGATCCTGCGCATTTTGTGCCAGAGCCGAATGGAGACAACCCATCCGCGAAAATCAAGCAGGTGGCTTCTGGGCGTTTCGGGGTGACCGCGGAATACTTGAACCATTGTGAAGAGCTTGAAATCAAAGTGGCTCAAGGTGCCAAGCCGGGTGAGGGGGGTCAGCTGCCCGGTATGAAAGTCACAGATCTGATTGCGCGTTTACGGCATTCGACCAAAGGCGTGACGTTGATCTCACCTCCGCCGCATCACGATATTTACTCAATAGAGGACCTCGCGCAGCTGATTTATGATCTGAAACAGATCAATCCCCGCTGTAAGGTGACTGTGAAGCTGGTAGCCGCGAGCGGGGTTGGTACAATTGCCGCTGGCGTTGCCAAGGCCAAAGCCGATGTGATCTTGATTTCGGGTCACAACGGCGGCACGGGCGCGTCCCCTGCGACCTCGATCAAATACGCTGGGCTGCCGTGGGAGATGGGTCTGACTGAAGCACATCAGGTGCTTGCGATGAACAATCTACGGGACCGCATCACGCTCAGAACTGACGGTGGATTGCGCACAGGTCGCGATATCGTCATGGCGGCGATGATGGGGGCTGAGGAATATGGCATTGGCACTGCCGCGCTGATCTCTATGGGTTGCATTATGGTTCGCCAATGCCAGTCAAACACCTGCCCGGTTGGTGTCTGTACCCAAGATGAAAGCTTGCGCAATAAGTTCACCGGTAATGCCGATAAGGTCGTCAACCTCATCACGTTTTATGCTCAGGAGGTTCGTGAAATCCTTGCGTCGATCGGTGCCAAGTCTCTGGATGACGTTATTGGTCGGGCAGATTTGCTGACGCAGGTTTCACGGGGGTCAGCTCATCTGGATGATCTGGATTTGAACCCGCTTCTGATCACTGTCGATGGCGCCGACAAGATTGTCTACGATCGATCGAAAGAGCGGAATGCCGTTTTGGATACTCTGGATGCGCAGATCGTTAACGATGCTCAGCCCTTCTTTAAAGAGGGCGAAAAAATGCAACTGTCATATGCGGTTCAAAACACACTTCGTACTATCGGTACGCGCGCGTCTTCTCATATCGTTCAACGCTTTGGGATGAGAAACGATCTTCAGCCAGATCATCTTACGGTAAAACTGTCGGGGTCTGCCGGGCAATCGCTTGGAGCATTTGCGGCGCCTGGTTTGAAGCTTGAGGTGTTTGGCGATGCCAATGACTATGTTGGCAAAGGCCTATCTGGAGGGAGGATCGTTGTTAAGCCTGCACAAGAAAGCCCTTTAAAAGCAGATGAGAACACGATCATCGGCAATACAGTGCTTTATGGCGCGACAGCTGGGCATCTTTTTGCGGCGGGGCGGGCTGGTGAGCGTTTCGGTGTGCGTAACTCTGGTGCGAAGGTCGTAATCGAGGGCTGCGGATCCAATGGTTGTGAATACATGACCGGCGGTATTGCTGTAATCCTTGGCACTATTGGCGCTAATTTCGGCGCTGGCATGACGGGGGGCATGGCATATCTTTATGATCCTTCAGGCGCTGCGCCGGCTTTGATGAACATGGAGACATTGTTGAGCTGTCCAGTCACAGTTGATCACTGGCAGGCTGAATTAAGAGGGTTGATCGAGGAACATCTTGCTGAAACGGGTTCTCAAAAGGCCGCCGGCATTTTGCAGCACTGGGACAGCGAGAAAGCAAACTTCTTACAAATCTGTCCAAAAGAGATGCTTGCGCACTTGCCGGCTCCACTGAGTTTTGAAGAGGCAGCGGTTCCCGCTGAATAGAGCCTAAGTCTATAAATTGGAGCTACTACAACAAGAAGGTGCCGGTAGATACCGCGCTTTCATTCATTGCCGAACTAAAGCTAACTCGGACCTACTCACATACGCCTTTTGAATGGCACAAGAGTAATCGATCTGTTTGCTCACGGGTGGGCTCGTAAAAGATTTGACCCGGGCACGGTCCCTCAAAGAGGACCAAGCCCTTGTCGTGCTGTTCCACGAATGCGATGGCTTCGGTGTCGGGCTCGACCCAACCACACCACGGTCCGGCGCAAGCAAGCGTCAAAGTTACTGGTCGAGAGTAGCTGATGTTGAAGCCGTTTTTGCCCAAGGCCACACCTTCAAACCGAGCCTCAACCGTTTGTTCGGATGCATCGTTATCTACGGGTTGCCGAGGAGGCGGAGAGAAGCGGAACCTTCCCTTCAAGACAATATAGGGTTCTGTCGCGTCAGCGGCTCGAGTGTAGCTGTCAACAATATTCGGTTGCATGCAAGTCAGCGCATTGACTTGCGTGGTGCTGACCAGAATGAGCGTTGCGACCAGCTTCATAATTTATCTGCAAACTCAGCAAAGACCCGGTCATAGGTGTGCTTTTTGAATGGCACTATCCGCGATTTGATTTCGTCGGGTGTCATCCATTGCCAGCGGGAAAATTCGGGGTCTTCAGTTTGAATGTTAATGTCTGAGTCGTTGCCTGAAAATTCCATCAGGAACCACTTTTGAGCCTGCCCCCGATATTTGCCTTTCCATAGCTTTGGAACAAGCTCAAGCGGCAGGTCGTAGGGAATCCAATCAGTTGTTTCGGCTCGGATAGTGACCTTGTTGGCTGCGACGCTGGTTTCTTCTCCCAGTTCACGCAGGGCAGCATCTCGGGCTGGTTCGCCCTTATCGACACCACCTTGTGGCATCTGCCAGGCATCATATGTGCTGTCGATGCGTTGGGCTGCGAATACCTTACCACTCTTGGTCAGCACGATACCAACACAAGGGCGGTAAGGTAGTTCAGCTATTTCTTCCGGGCTCATTCGTCCGTAGGACCAAGCGCGCTTAGACCCTTGAGGACATCCAAGGCATAGGCGAGTTGATAGTCTTCCTCACGCAGTTTGGCGACATCTTCCGCCTTCTGTTGTTCGGCTTCCAGCAATTTACGCTCATCCTCAGAGATGTTGTCGTTGTTGCTGAGCGAACCCCGCAAATCGGCCTCGGAGCGGCCGGGGCGCGTAGCATCCTCCTCCTCCTCGGTCCCGGCAGGTTTTCGTGGAGGTTGAACAACTATGATATCTGGCGATACGCCCAAGGCCTGAATTGATCGGCCTGACGGCGTATAGTAACGCGATGTTGTCAGGCGCATCGCGCCGTCGCCGCGGACGGGTACAACTGTTTGCACTGATCCTTTGCCGAAGCTCTTTTCGCCGACCACAACGGCCCGACGGTGGTCTTGTAGAGCGCCGGCAACGATCTCTGATGCGGAAGCAGAACCACCATTTATGAGAACAACGATTGGCTTGCCGTTGACCAAATCGCCTTCGGTGGCATTATAGCGTTCGCTATCGCGTGGATTACGCCCGCGTGTCGAAACAATTTCGCCCTTTTCAAGGAAAGCATCGGAAACAGCTATCGCCTGAGTTAGAAGCCCGCCGGGATTGTTGCGAAGATCGAGGACTATTCCGTTGATTTTGTCGTCACCACCCGCTTCTTCGATCTGTTTTTTCAAACCGGCTTCAAGATTCGGATAAGTCTGGCGGTTGAAGGTGGTGACACGGAGAACGACACTGTCACCTTCGATGCGTGACCGCACCGCAGTCAATTTGATAGTATCGCGCACGATTGATACATCAAACGGCTCGTCAATTCCCTCACGCACGACGGTCAGAATAATTTCAGACCCCACAGGGCCGCGCATCATTTCAACCGCTTCTTCAAGGTTCAGGCCAAGAAGACTTTTGCCGTCTACCGAGGTAATGAAATCGCCGGATTCCATTCCAGCTTCATCAGCTGGCGTTCCGTCCATCGGGGCCACAACTTTTACGTAGCCTTCTTCTTGGGTGACTTCGATGCCAAGTCCGCCAAATTCACCGGAGGTCTGTGTTCGCATGTCTTCGAAGTCGTCGGGCGCGAGGTAGGATGAATGCGGATCAAGAGAGGTCAACATTCCGTTGATGGCGGCTTCGATCAGATCGGCTTCATCAACATCTTCGACATACTGTGCGCGAATGCGCTCGAAGATATCGCCGAACAAGTCTAACTGCTCATAGACGGACGACTTTTTGTCGCTTTCCTGAGCAATTAATGGGCCTGCGAACTGTGTCGTCAGGAAAACTCCGGTTGCGGTGCCGCAAACAGCGGCGAGTAGAAACTTTTTCATGCTCATCTCATTCCTTTAGGGCGGCAAACCATTCTCCAGGATCGATGGGGGTGCCGTTATGTCTTAGCTCAATATAAAGCGACTCTTGCCGAGAAGCTCCACTCCCTTCCGCCGCTGAGATCAAAAAAGCGTCAGTATTTTGGGAAATTCCGCCCATTAGGCCAATTGGAGCCCCTTGTTCAACGATCTCTCCAAATTCTCCGAAACTTTGATCGAGTCCAGCGAGAATCAGAAGATACCCGCGCCCCGGCTCCAGAATCACAACATTACCGTAGTCTAGCAACGGCCCTTTGTACCGCAGGGTGGCTGGCCAAGGTGATGTTACCAGAGTCAGAGATTCGGTCGCGATTACAATGCCTGGCTGATTATTGCCGCTGCTATCCTGTTTCTCAAATCCATGCAAAAGAGAGCCGGAAGCTGGTAAATCCAGGTTGCCTTTTGCTGTTTCAAAATCTGCAGGATTTGACGTCGCTTCTGGCTCTAAGGCAGCGAGGCCACCAGCAAAATCTGAAAGCGTGGCACTGCTGTCGACCAATGCCTGCATCTTTTGGGGATCGTTGGAAAAACCAAGCGGTAAATCAGTTCGGTCGGCGATAGCCCGGGATAGCGCACTTCGTGCCTCTTGGGCTTCCAAAAGAGCATCGGTTACCGATTGTTCGGCGCTTTGTTGCAACGCACGAAGCAGAGCCATCTCTTCCAATTGATCGCGTAAAGCACTCGCTTCCGCTTGTAGCGCAGGAGCGACATTGGACAGAATCATTCCAGATCTTGCAGTGCCCAATGCTCCGGATGGGTGCAAAAGCAAGAGAGGGGCTGGAGAATTGCCCATGGTTTGCAACACACCCAACAGTCGAGATAGGCGATCTCGCTTGCTCTCAAAAGTCAGGCTGATCGCACGTTCGCGAATTGTCGCTCGCCTGAGCCCCTCGCGCAGAGCGGACAAACCTTCTTCATAAGCTCGGACCGCAGAAGTCAGAGCTGCCACTCGGTCTGACGACTTTTTTGCCTCGACCAGCGTTACGGCTGCTTTATCCAACATTTGGCTTGCACGACGCGCCGTTGTAACAGGGTCAGCTTGTGCCCAAGTTGTGCCCGCGACGGACATCCAGAACAATGTTGCGGAAAGTAAGACCCTATACATGCTGAATAAGCGAGCGGCCGGTCATCTCTTCAGGGGCATTCAGCTGCATTAGTTCGAGGAGCGTTGGTGCCAGATCTGCGAGTCTGCCACTGGCAAGCTTTGAGCCGTCCGACCCCCCGACCAGTATGACTGGAACAGGGTTGGTGGTGTGCGCAGTATGTGGACTGCCGGTATCGGGGTCGATCATGGTTTCGCAATTGCCATGATCGGCAGTGACAACCATTACGCCGCCCTTGTTCTTTAAAGCTTGAACCGCTTTTCCAAGCCCTCGATCTACTGCTTCACAAGCGGCGATTGCAGCGTCAATGTCACCTGTGTGACCTACCATGTCTGGGTTTGCATAATTTACGACAATCAAGTCGTAACTTGAGTTGATTGCATTGACCAAACGATGGGTAACCTCATCCGCTGACATTTCAGGTTGGAGATCGTAAGTGGCGACGTCAGGGCTTTTAGGCATGTAGCGATCTTCACCAGCCTCTGGGTTCTCGATTCCACCATTCAGGAAAAAAGTGACATGAGGATATTTCTCGGTTTCGGCTAGCCGGAATTGTTTGAGGCCTTGTTTTGCAATCCAGGCACCGAGTGTGTTTTTGATTTTTTGCTTCGGGTAGACGCTTGTCATGAAGTCGTTGTGAGCTTCCGAGTAATCCACCATACCCAACCGAACACTTAGTTCGGGCCTGCTGGTAACGTCGAACGAGTCAAAACTTGGATCACCAATTGCTGCTAGAATTTCACGCGCTCGATCCGCTCGAAAATTCAGGAAGAATAGGCCATCGCCGGCTTTCATCCCATGATACCCTTCGACGACATAAGGTGGCACAAACTCATCCGTCTTATCGGCGTCATATGCATGTTCAATCGCAGATAGGGCACTGGGGCTGGTTTCGCCTTTGGCATGAACCCAAGCCTGATAGGCTTTTTCGACCCTGTCCCAGCGATTATCCCGATCCATTGCGAAGTATCTTCCAGTCACAGTTGCGATGGTCGCATCCTCTGGAAGACTTGATTGAAAATCCTCTATGAAAGTCTTGGCGGATTTTGGCGCCACATCTCTGCCATCGGTAATGAGATGGACTTTGATCGTGAGGCCAGTGCCAGTCAGAGCTTTCATAGCGGCTTTCAGGTGTTCGATGTGACCGTGTACCCCGCCGTCGGAGATCACACCGACAACATGTGCTGTGCCATCGTTTTCTTTCAGTGTTTCAACAAACTCCTGAATTTTTTCGTGTTTGTAAAAGCTTCCATCCTCGATCGCGAGGTCAATCTGGCCCAAGTCCATCGCTACCACACGCCCAGCACCAATATTCGTATGCCCGACCTCAGAGTTTCCCATTTGTCCCTTTGGCAGCCCCACATCGGGGCCGTGCGTTATGAGTTTCGCTGTTGGGCAGGTGCTCATCAGTTTGTCAAAACACGGGGTGTCAGCCAGGAGGGGGGCGTTGCCTTCCGATTGGTCAGACAGCCCCCATCCATCGAGGATACAAAGAACAACTGGCTTTGGTGCTGGCATAGCGGCTCGATACCCATGCTTTTTCTGGCAGAGTAACGGCGTGCCCAACATGCTTCAACAGCCGATGTTGAAGCCTCATTCGGCTCGGTTTACTTGGCTTGTGCCCAAACAAAGTCTAATTGAGGCCAAGAACAAGGATTAACCGTTCGGTATGCAGCGAAGGTGTTTTCTGGAGGACATGCTATGACGAGTGACCTAGTTTATCCCGTATTGCTGTGTGGGGGATCCGGAACGCGACTTTGGCCGCTATCGCGCAAAAGCTATCCGAAGCAGTTCGCCTCGCTGGTTGGAGACCAGAGCCTGTTTCAGAGCTCTGCTCAACGCTTATCAGGAGAGGGTTTTGCGGCGCCTGTGGTCATCACCAATTCTGACTATCGTTTTATCGTTACTGAGCAACTGGTGCAGGTTGGTATTTCGCCAGATGCAATATTAATTGAGCCAGAAGCTCGCAATACAGCGCCAGCGATTTTGGCAGCAGCGCTGCATCTGCAATCGAAAGGCGATGATGCCCTGGTTTTGGTCGCGCCATCCGACCATGTTATTCCCGATGCTCAGGCCTTTCGCGATGCTGTAACCTCAGGTATCGACGCCGCTCGTGCTGGCCATATTGTTACTTTTGGAATTGCGCCGACCCGCCCCGAGACAGGCTATGGCTATCTAGAGCTTGCAGGGGTTTTGCCGAGTGGTGCTACACGCCTCCAGAGGTTTGTCGAAAAACCTGATGCGGCGAAGGCGGCAGAGATGGTCCTTGGCGGGACACACCTGTGGAACGCCGGCATATTTCTTTTTTCTGTTGGTACGATACTTAAAGCGTTTGAGGCAACTTCACCGCAGATGATAGCGCCTGTCGCGGCATCGGTTCAGTCGGCAGAGAAGGATTTGGACTTTTTGCGACTAGATCCGGTTTCATGGGCGGACTGCCCGGCGGAATCGATTGACTATGCTGTTATGGAGAAAGCTGAAGATCTTGCCGTTATCCCGTTTTCGGCAGGTTGGTCCGACCTTGGGGATTGGGACTCGGTTTGGCGCGAGTCTGAGCCTGACCCGGCGGGGAATGTATTGGTGGGTGACTCACATGCGTTGGACTGCGAAGGTTCAATACTTCGTTCCGAGGATCCTGATCAGGTTTTGGTGGGACTTGGATTAAAGGACATAATAGCGGTTTCGATGCCTGATGCGGTGCTGGTCGCAGACCGCTCAAATGCTCAAGGTGTCAAACAGATTGTAGAAGCGCTGAAGGCGAAAGAGGCCAAACAAGCGGAAACGCTGCCTAGAGATTACCGTCCCTGGGGTTGGTTCGAGAGTTTGGCGCTGTCGCAGAAATTTCAGGTTAAACGCATAGTGGTTAACCCAGGCGGTATACTATCGTTGCAGTCCCATGAATATCGGTCGGAACACTGGATCGTCGTTGAGGGCATTGCAACGGTTACGATTGACGAGGAGGTGCGAGACGTCCCCGAAAATGCTTCGGTCTATATCCCTCAAGGATCTGTTCACCGCATGGAGAACCGGCAGGACATACCAATGGTTCTCATCGAAGTTCAAACGGGTTCGTATTTTGGCGAAGACGACATCACTCGGTATGAAGATGTCTATGCTCGCAATTAACCGAGCGAGACAGACTTTTGTACATTTGGTAGAGTCGCCAGAATCTCAGTCTGATCAAGATCCAGCTTCCCGACAGCCGTTCTAACGATCCATTGAGTTGTGGCGATAGCCAGATTTTCGGTAGGTCTTTGATGATGCTGGGCGGAAGCATAAATGCGCGCAACATCCAAAGAGTTCTGCACCATCGGCTATTCGGATAGCTTGCGAAATCTTCGTGGATCAGACGTAGCCATTTGTTCGAGAGAGATTGCCAAGACCCTCGGGTCGGGTGCTCGACGCACATGAATTTATCGTATTTGATTTTGTAACCTTTTTGTCTGGCGCGTTGGCACCATTCGCGATCTTCAGCGACATTGGTACGAAACGGCCCGACTTCGTTGAACACTGATCGTGTGGTGGCGAGATTTGCTGTTACAGCGAAATTTTTGCGTTTCACGTAATGTTTTTGTTGGAACGCAAAAACGGTTTCGTAGGATTGGGTGCCATTTCTGCGTCCAGGATTTTCATCAAAAAGCCGAATACGTCCCCCGACGACTGGACTTTCTTGTAGCGAAGCTCGGGTCGCGACCAAAAGCCCTTGGTCGGGAATACAGTCACAATCTATAAAAAGTAGAGACGGTGCGGTTGTTGCTTCCACACCCGCATTGCGTGCTGGTCCCGCTCCAGGCACTTCCTCGTGTATGAACCGGGCCCATGGAAATTTTTGTTCGATGGGATAGGCGTGTGGCGTATCGCCTGAATGCACGACGATCACGTCAGTCCACGATAACTGATTAGCTTTTTCTAATGCAGTTAAACATCGTTCGAGCCGCCGAAAGTCTCGATAATGTGGAATTATGACCGCCAGATCATGCGTCACGCGATTGCTCTGCAACGATTCAGAATCACACCCAAATACTTGGTGTTTTCTGCGATCAGTCTTTCGCCCTCATTGATCTCGTCGAGCGTTGTACTTTCAGCTTCAGCAACCATTAGAGCTGCATCCATCAAACCAAGTGCTACCAGAGCGTCGGCGCTAGGTGTGAGTGATGGCAAGTCGAACAGAACGAGATCGGGCTCGAATGCTGCTTCGATGTCGCTGAGCAATTTCGTAGTGTGCGCACTTGAAAGAATTTGCACTGAATCAGGTTCTGCGGTTGCGTTTAAACTGACGGCTAGTGTGTCAGACAAACGAAGCGCGGTGCTGTTGAACGTACGTCGTGTCGCGCGCAAGGCGCTGTATTTTGGACCGGTGCGCCGCAAACCAAACAAATCGCACAGGCCAGGATTGCGGAGATTGAAATCGAAAACCAAAGTGCGCATGTCGCATTGTCGAGACATGCTCAATGCTAGGTTTGCGGTGATTAATGACTTTCCACAATTGGGTGTTGGGGAGGTGATGCCAACGCGCCGCAGGTTGTCAGTTTGCGCCTGGCGAAGCAAACGAGTCTTCAAAATATCGAACCGCTGGGCGTCTGGATCTTCCGGATCCAAGGTAAGGTGGTTCTTCGCGGCCGTGGTCAGATTTATGCCGATCCGGTTTAATCTCGCCCATGCCCCTGGCGGATCTTCATGAGAGCGGTGTTTAAAAACGACGGATTGGCTATTACGGATCAGTCCCTTTGGGTCAGTCAGTTGTTCCATTTTTTTATGCTTCCATCTCTAAAGGTCTGAACTCAGGCAATGTTGCAAATGGTATGATGCCGAAATGACGTTCCAGATCTGTTGGTCGAGACACGCGCCTATCCAATTTTGCGAATATCAAGGTGAGCCCGCCTGCGAGCAGTCCAGCCAAACACACTCCGATCACTGCCAGATGTAGCGGGCTCGGAACGCGTGGTTTTTCAGGCAGTGTGGCGGGGACAACCAGATTCAGGCGTAATTTGTCCTTCTTGATTAGAAAGTCTGTATTGCGTTGCATCCGATCAAGGTCTGCGGCGGCATAATCAAGTTCAATTTTGGTTTCGCTCAGTTTAGACTCAGCAAGGGTTTTTTGATCCAGTGCCTTTTGTAGCTTCGTCAATTCCGAACGTTTCTCTGCGCGCTCTATCTGAAGCTGATCGAGCAACGTACCGGTTATTGAGCCTCTCTGTTTGGACGACAAAACTGACAATTCTGATTCTAACATCTTCACACGTGGGTGCTCGGGAGAGAGGCGTGAAAGCTCAGATTTGAGTTGAGCTTCGAGTTTAGCTTGCGCATCACGAGATGGTTCAGAACTACTTTGTTCTTTGGAGATTTTGCGATCCAATATCGTTACCTGATCTCGCAGTGACTGCGGGTCTCCGATTATGGCCAATCCCGAAGTCTGATATTTTGCTTGGGCCAACTCAAATTCGCGACTGGCTTCGAGATGTCGTTCTTGTGCAGAGGCAATTTCATCTGACCAACGTGTTGTAACGTGGTGGTGGTACTTTTCCTGCAGGAAGCTTTGTGTTCCGCTGGTCAGAACGTATGCTTCTTCCGCAGTTGGGGCAGTTGCTCGAATGGTTGTGACAGTTGCTTTTTCACGGCCTGCGTTCACGTTGATGGTCAGCTTCTTTTTTAGCGTTGTAAGTTCGTAATCTGAGAGTTCGGGGTGGGCCGCAATGAGGTTTTGGAGTTGCGTTTGACCTGTTGCCTTCAAGGCCAATACGCGCATTAGCTCTCCTTGCGTGCTGCCCGACACAGACTTTCCGGGGTCTAACACGTATATGGCTTCGGATTCGAAACGCTGCGGTATTTGGCTGACGAGAAGAAGAATGCCAAAGAGAATTGGCACGAGGAAAGTTAGAAAGCGCGGAGCCAGCCGTCTTACCTGAAATCGAAGTTCTTGCACCCTGGATATCATTGCCTACTCCGCCTCTGATGGACCAAGCTTCGGGTGCAAAGGGCACTGGCAACAATGCCCTCAATTGCTGGCTTTACTAAATCAAACATACTGATCCACTGCATTTTCGAAATTGGATCAAAGCCCGGAAAACTTAAGACATAATTAATTGTTCAAAAGACAAAATCAGTTTGTTGAAAGTTTTGTGAGTGTCTGAAAGTGAGTGGCGCAGGGCGCTTTGTCCAAGAGCTGAACTTGCTGTGTGCTGAAGCTTGCTGGGGTGAGCGAGCGAAGTTGGTCTGAGATCAAACCGAGGGGATATCGCCGCATCAATGCGGTCAAAATCGAAATGGAGGTTCAGGTATGAAGCGTGTTTTGGTTATTTCCTCGGGCGGGGGCCATTGGCAACAGGCCCGTCTTCTACATCCAGCGCTGCCCAAGGAAACGACATTCGTGCGTGCGTCTGGTTTTAAGTCAGACATTCCAGATTGCAGCTTGAGAACTATCTGGCGGGTGCCGCGCTGCTTTGTTCGTTCGCTCATGCTGATTAAGCGTGTTCGACCGGATGTGGTCTTATCGACCGGGGCTCTTCCGGGACTAATTGGCATAATCGCAGGACGTCTCTTGGGGGCAAAGGTCGTTTGGATTGACTCGGTCGCGAACGCTCAAAAACTATCGCTGTCCGGTCGGGCTGCTCGGTATATCTGTCGGGACGTTTTTAGTCAGTGGCCCAAAGTGGCGCAGCAAACTGGTGCTCGTTACGCGGGTTCGGTCCTTTGATATTTGTTACCGTTGGTGGGCAGCTTCCGTTTGATCGTTTGATCGCTGCGGCAGATCGATTTGCGGCAAAAACTAACGAGCCTGTCATTGCTCAAACGTTAAATGAGCGGAGGTGGGCTTCGTTGAGATCGGTACACAGCTTTCCATTCGCAGAGTTTCAGAATCATTGCAGAAAGGCACGTGTCATCATCGGACATGCCGGGATCGGAACGTATCTGACGGCGCGTGACCTGCAAAAGCCTTTAATTGTTTTGCCAAGGCGGATGTCGTTGAAGGAACATAGGACGGATCATCAACTGCATACCGCCGAAGCGCTATCCAATCAGTCTGGAGTGCGCGTAATTTGGGAGGTCGAAGACTTGGAAGGTGTCTTGCGTGGCGACTTGGAGCCAGTCGCTGGGGTTTGCTCGACATATCAAGGCCTTTTGGCTGCCGTAGCTACTGCCGTGGCGTAGGGCCCAACTTTGTTGCTTGCGAATTCGGGTGAGCAGGAAAAAAGGCCGCTCAAGACCGCTAGTGCATGTCTTGGGCCTTGTCGCAGAAGAACCTGTATTGCTTTCGCAAGCCCATAACCATATGCGAGGAAAACAGCGTTTGGGTGATACCGACGCATATATATCATCCGGCTTCGGTGCTTGGTATGATGCGACAACAGTGATGGCCCCCTGTCGAGCGTAGGCGATCCGATCGAACCACCCGCTGTGTGAAAGATTGCTGCCCTGTCGCAATACGTCAGAGGTAGGTGTGCTCGCCGCTGAGCCCAGTCGACTTCCTCATAGTAGAGAAAGTAGTCCTCGGGCATCGGCCCAGCGACTCGGAGAAACTCAGGTGAAGCGACCATATTTGCGCCGTTAACAAAGTCTAATTCGGCTAGTTCGGGCGAGTTGGTTGAAAGTGGCTGTCCTAATCCCAAACTGATCGTCCGGCCCGTGCGAGGGTCCACCTTCCCTCCGTCGCTTTGAATCATGCTGGGAGTTTCGGCGTAGATAACGCGGCCGCCCATCAGACCAAACTCCCCAGTTACACCCATCAGAGCTTTGGGCGTTTCAGGTGGTATTATGCTATCCGGGTTGAGAATCCAGAAGCGGTCGATGTCGGGGTCATCTCTCAGAATACGAAGTGCTAGGTTGGTTCCTGCAGCGAAACCTCCGTTCTGACCTGCTTGAACTAGCGTTAGGCGATCCTGTCTTCTCCCGCGATGAGAGCTGGAGATTGACACCGGCTTTGGTGTTGTATTTGCTTTGATTGGGCAGTTCTCTGGCCATCTAGCTTTGGTTCGCCCACGCGCCCAGCTCTCAATCAGTGAAACAGTTCCGTCTGTCGATGCATTATCGACAATGACTATGCGCAAACGTTCAGATTGTTCCGCTGTGAGGAGAGATTCGAGGCACACCAAAATGTCTGAGTGGCTGTTGTAAGTGACAATGGCGACACCCATCAGTGACATGTCGAAACTCCGCCTTTTGCAAACACTGGTTTGAGGTTTCTGCTGAACTGGTATGATTGTTCTTGGACAGGTCGCGCTTGAGTTCGAGGTTTTTTAGCGCTGTTTAAGAATTGACCCGCGCCAAGCAAAAAGAAGAAGAATGAATAGATTGCAGTCCAGACATGCACTGTGCAAAGCGCAGTGACGAAACCGACCATTGCGATGATCCATCCCAGCCGAACATCGCGATCCGCCTCCGTTGATACCTGGGCGACTCTTGATATCCCGAAGACGACTGCAATCGCAAGAAAGCCGAAACCGGGAATTCCGTAACGCATCGCAACCGTTAGCCAGAAATTATCCAAACTGCCCGATAGCATGTAAGCAGGTCTGATCCAGTCATTGAAGCCGAGGCCGACCCAAGGATTTTGCCAAACATTGATCATGCCCCATTCGAAAATTAGCCCACGCCAATAGGCGTTGTGGGAAGAGAATGTTGCATAACTCATAAAGACTCTGATCGGTGACCGATTAGAGAGTATGTCGATACCAATATATGCAACGATCAAAACGGCGCCTAAGCCGAGCCATGCGTTCTTTCGCGATCCGAACGTGATGATCCAACAAATCAGCGCGAGTTGGATAAACAACGACAATAATGCACCGCTGGAGAGTGCAAAGAACGTTGCCAAACAAAGCGCAAAACAAAGTAGATATCTACTAACGGGTTTTGCTTTAGTGCCAAACCAAACCATGGCCAACGCTGATGAACAAAATAGTCCATAGTGGATGGGATGGGCGAACACGGTCTGTGATCTGTAAAGGCCAAGGCGCTGTTGAATGTCGATTACCTCAACGCTTCTGATCCCTGGCATGGCTTCGATTGCTGCAATGAGCAATGCTTGATCCGTAAGGCTTTCAAGCAGTGCCAGCGGCAAGGTGAGAGCCGCCAAACTTGCAATGAAAATTGTGGTCTGACAGAGGGCTTTCTTGTCTTGAATACAAAGACGAGCAATCAGGTAGCCTCCAAGAAGCTCTAACGTGTTTGCGCCTGTGTTTTCCAGCAACCGTGAAGCGGAGGACTGTGAGATAGCAAAGGCACTCCAACAGATATGCAAAAACAGAGCAGCATCTATTAGGTCTTTGCCGGGCAGCCGCCGCCGCAGCGTTGCAACCGCCAAAGGGGCGAACATTATCAACAGATAAAGCCGTAAACCCGTCATTTGAATTGGGCCGATTTGGAACCTTATCGGGAGGCAGACGAGTATTAGGTAGATAATCACTGGCCAGAAAGGCCACACGTTGCTGACAGCTCTATCTACAGCCGCCTCGGAACTGGATCGGACGTAATTCACTCTGAAACTGTCTGTCACTCTGGTTAGCAATTAGTTAATTCGTCGACGGCTAGGGCTGCAGTTGTTCGCAAACTTCGCGAGGGGCGTGTAACCGACGTTTAGATTTCGTTCACCAATTCTCGCATAACAATTTTCCTTCCTAGACTGGGTAACGTTATGACAGACACCAAAATGCAAATCTCAAACCAAGACTTGCGCGCACCTTTACAGAAGATGCCGCGGCAAGGTCTAAACCGGCTTCGTCATTTGAGATCAGCATTGGTTTTATGCCGACGGAAATGGCTCTCCAGTGTTTTCGGAATGGACATTGATCCGAGCGCGCAAATCTCGCTTTCGGCGCGGCTTGATCGAACCTTTCCAAAAGGGATTCACATTGGGAGGGAAACCTACATCGCTTTTGGGGCCTCCGTTCTGACGCACGATCGAACACGAGGTCTCTACACTGATACGTGGATTGGCGACCGGTGTTTTATTGGCGCCTGTAGCATGATCTTGCCGGGCGTTACGGTTGGTAGCGGCGCGATAGTTGGTGCGGGGGCGGTGGTCACCTGTGATGTACCACCGCGCGCTGTGGTTGCAGGAAACCCCGCCCGTATTTTGCGAACCGACGTCGATACCGTCAGCTATGGTCGCCTGAAGGGCGCTGACGAAACCGAAGCGGAAATTTCCCGTCTATTGTCAGTGGGCTGATTTGCGTTCGGTTGTTTAGGACAGAACGCAACGCGAATAGCCAAAGTGATAGAACGCGCCGGATTTTCCGATCTTCTTAGGTCGGTGTCGAATTTTTGAGATACTCAGCGCACCGCCCGGGGTCTGCCTTTCCAAAAACCAATGGTGCTGGAAGACTAACGCGCCGGTCCGCGCACGCATTTGCAAAGGCGATAGTTATGTTCATTTCCTTAGGAGTCGGCCTACACGCGCAAGACGCGCCTTCTGGTGAAACTTTGGTTGTAACGACAACACTTTCGGTCTCAGATTTCTCAAGAGATCGAACTTTGTTCGACAGTGGCGTAGCAGTCGGCAGAGATGCAGCAATGGTTCCTGTATCCGGAATGAATACGCCTGGAGAAATCGTTGAGTATAGATTGCTGCCTGACAGCGGTGCGCCGACGCCTTGGGTCGCCTTGGGAGGCTCGGATGGTTCTGGCACTTGGTCAGCGAGTATCTCTGTTCCGAAATCAAATAATTGGCTGCGGTTTGAGGTGCGCAATCAATCAGAGCCTTATGTGAGAGCAATGACTAGCCACAGATTTGGCGTGGGCCACGTTATTGCGCTGTGGGGCCAATCTGAGATCGTCCGACTGCGAACGACAACGTATGACACGTTGCAACCTGAACCTTTGCTCGATGGAGATTCGGTTCAAGCTATGTGGATGGACGGCGGTACACCGGTTGTCGAGCATTTGAGCGATGCAAACCCGCAAACGAGCGCGCTTGCGGCTTTTGCAAATGTTCTAATGGCAGAACAGCCTGGTGATAAATTTGCGATCGTGTTTCAAGCAGTTGCGGGCACCGGTTTACGTGCGTTGGTTGATGATACTGATGCTAGCCGCTCTTGGAGCGAAGATGCCGCCCTGCATGCATTCGCGACTGCCGACGGGCAATCTGTCGGCCTGCCTGCTATGTCTTGGTTCGCATCACCCGGCTCAGTTGCCGGAACTTACGAAGAGGCTTTTTTGCCGTTGTTCACGGGCAAACTGATAGATGGTAGCTCGGTGACGTTTCCGGCTGCGATCACGCATGGAGCCTCGTCATATCAGGCTGACCACTGGTTTGGTGAGCTTTACGATCCAGCAGACACGCGGTGGATCGCCTATGGGCCGCATCGCTTCGATATTACCGAAGACATGGCAAATGCAACCCAGACCGCTCTTGGTGGTAGCCAAGCAAATATGGTCAATAAACAAGCCGCACGAGAGAGTTGGAGAGCGCTAATAGAGAACCCTATAGCTGCGGGGTATTTTCTACCCTTGGGTCTTGAGCCTCTGACATATGTGAATGGCCGTGACGATGGCTTGGGATCTTGGACAGATATGAGCCATCCTGCGGGCAATACCGATGACGGCGCGCCCAATCTCGCAAGACTGACAGCGCATGCGATTTTACAATCCGCTGGTTTCAGCAGTTGGAGCGTTCCGGAGTTCGACGCGAGCCATTGGGAGCCAGATGGGTCTTACGTCGAGCTTTGGACAAGCGCGGGCTCAATTACGACGATTAGGCAGGCGCGTGACGAGCCAGCCTTGTCCGAAACATTCCCCCATTGGACCAATGTACTGGGCTGGCAAATAAATGGTCAGCCTGCGGAGCGGGTGGAACTCGTTAATGGCCGCGTCAGGGTCTACCCGAATAATGCTGCTTTCGTCGCGGGCGATGTTCTGAATTTTGGAGAAGGTGGAGCAAGTGGCATGATCAAGTTTCCTGAGGATGCGCAGAATGCGACCTATAAAGACCTTCCGATCGTTGATGTAGGTGCCCACGGCCTTGAAGGTGTGCCGCTGCGTCCCTTGCCAGATGTATCGGTGCTTGCGAACCCTCTTGTGCCAACAAATACTAGCTTTGTTACCACCGCCGCTGGGCCTTGGTTCGAAGATCCAAACACGCTCGGGTCGGGCGTGAGTGCGATCCAGTTCAGTATGAAAATGGCAATCTCAGTTCCAACTTCCGGCGCGAGAACGCTATTCGCCACGACTGGTAATTATCTGAGATTGGAGGTCCTGCCAAATCGAGCGATGAGGCTTAGGGTGCGCGATAACGGCGGCACAGTGCACCTGGATGGCGTTGCAACGTCCAGTGGCTTGGTGAGCGATGGTGTCACACACAAAATTGTCGTCTCTATCGATCTTTCTGCGGGATACGCGCGTATTTGGTTGGACGATGTTCTTGTTATCGACGAGACATTTGTTTCGGCGACGCCTGAGTTGCCCAGCAACCGTATTCTCTCACTATTGGCGACTTTCGGTGGCAGCTATCAGACCGAGGGCACGGTTTATTTTGCCAAGATCTGGTACGCGGCAACTTCTGATGGAAGTGACCCTACAGTTTCTGCTCACAAGATTGTCGAAGGGGCAGCAAGCGCGATCAATCTTGATGCATGGAAAAAAGGTAGTAACGCTACCTAGTGACCTTGGTGCCCGACCTTGGTTTGCCAAAGATGATCTGCGAAACGGCAGCTCAAACCTAATACGCACAGAAAAGCTGTCCAACTGGTGGGCAGTATCATTGCGAGTGAAAATGTAGCTAGCAAAATCGCGAAGGCTTGCAGGAAGGGAATTGGATTCAATCCTACCTGCAGCCGGATTAGCGTAGTTGCGAGGACAAGGCCTATCGTTTCAAATAGGACAGCGATCCAGACCACACCTGCCAAAGACACGCCTTGGGCAAGCGCATATGATATTACTGTCAATCCAACGCATCGTGGAATGTTGGAGATCGGAGCGAAGCTCGTGATGGCGCGCGACATTGAAGTGCAAACGAGTGCGGTTCGGAGGATACGCAGTCCTGCGATGTATCCAAAGAGTGGCAGTAAATCCGCCAGAGGCCAAAAGTCGTCACCAAAGAATAATCCTACAAACGGCGCAAGAAGGGTTAGCGTCAGAAGTAGGCCTAGTGCCAGAAGCAAACAGTTTTTTGCAAGCCTGACCGTTCTCTGTTGAAACCTGTCAGAAAATTCGTTTGCGCTTGCGAGCTCAGGAAGAAATTTGGCTTGAATGGCGCGGTCGACGACGCCGGCTGGAACGACCGACAGAGTCAACCCGAGAGTGAACAGGCCGACCATCTCTAAGCTGCCCCATTTTGCGATAGCTACTTTCTCGCCATGCAATACTGCAAATAGAAGTAAGCCATTGAGAAGTATCGGGAAGCCGAATTTCAGGACTCGGTTTAAGGTGCTTCGATCAAATGACGCACGATAGCAGCGGGTTGCAGACAGGTGGCTACCGAGGCACGCGATTGTGGGTTGCACGATGATTGCGCCCAAAACAGCCGTTACATCTTTCGTAATTGAGAGGGTAGCGATCAAGGCCAAAAAACCTGCCAGACCGGATATCAAATTGACCTTCGCAAGTTGCGAAAAGTCACCTTGCCGTTGAGCACGGTACATATCCATATGCTGAAGACTGATCAGCAGAGGGATCGTGGCAAGCCAGGAAAAATAGTGACTATACTGGCCAAGGTTAAAAAATACAGAAATTGAAGGTGCGGCCAATAGGATCACTATGGCGCTCAACAAGCCCCGGAATATTTGCAGGCCCTGAAGCTCCGATTGTAACTTTGCTGCGTCGCCGTCTGGTGCCCTTAGCAAGAATTGAATTAGCCCAATGGTTGTGAGAGCTTCAATGCCTCCCAATACGATGGCAAACGTTGCTGCGACCCCGAAATCCTCGACCCCTAGATATCGCGCAACAATGATATTTCTGAGAAACGCAAACGCAGAATGCGACCCGTGTGCCAGTATTAGCATTTGCGTTGACTTCGACATTGGCCTGCCAGCCCTCAGGTCAGGAATTTTACCGGCTATTAACCATCTCCATGATTAAAACTTGGTAAATTACTGAGGATGGCAACTTATCTTGGTCTCCGTTGATACAATCGTGGCGCGCGACTTATGCAGCGGATGTGGACTTTGCGCGGGTCTGGACGCGAGGCTCAAGATGCAGACGGACGCATCAGGTTTCCTGCGACCGGTTACAGTCGATGGTTCGCCGCCCGAAGCGTTGTCGAGCTGTCCTGGTTTGGGCTCGAACGTCAAAGCTTCAGCCGTCGTTTGGCATCCGATTTGGGGTGAGATAAGGCAGGCCTTCGTAGGTTGGGCGAATGATCCGGAAATCCGATATTCAGGATCATCCGGTGGTGCGGTGACTGGGATTTGTGGGGATCTAATAGAGGTCGGCAGAGTTGACGCAGTGCTACATTGCGGCGCTGCTGACGATGATCCGACACGCACTGAACCGAAAGTCAGTGGAAACACGACGGAGCTGATGATCCGCGCTGGCTCTCGCTATGCACCGTCCAGCACCCTGTCGCAGCTATCAGGATTGCTTGAAACAGGGCTGCGCTACGTAGTCGTTGGAAAGCCTTGTGAGATTGCAGCGCTGGCAGAAGCAAGGCGTGAAAATTCTGACCTCGCACGGGTGTTTCCGGTATTGGTGTCGTTCTTTTGTGCAGGGGTGCCCTCTCAGCATGCAACTGCAAGCATCATAAAGAAGCTGGGCGCCAAGCGCGATGAAATTGACGACTTCAGATATCGTGGGAACGGATGGCCGGGTCTCACCAAGGTCACATTTCGTGATGGGACCGAGGCAAGCATGCGATATTCGGAGAGTTGGGGCGCGCTATTATCGCCGCATCTTCAAACCCGGTGCAAGCTTTGCGCAGATGGAGTGGGAATGGCCGCCGACATCGTGTGTGCCGATGCATGGGAAGTCGATGCGAGAGGTTATCCGGTTTTCGAGGAGCGTCCAGGCGAGAGCGTCATACTAAGCCGGACGGCTCTCGGCGACGAGATACTGGAACAAGTGCGGCAAAACGGTGCGCTGACTTTAAGTTCGTTTGACTTGTCTAGGCTTGATGCAATGCAGCCGGGTCAGGTTAAGCGTCGTCGTGCGGTCCTGGCGCGATTGATAGGTCGGATGTTGGCGCTAAAGCAAACGCCTAGGTTTATTGGGCACGGCTTGATCGCAGCGATGCGAGGAAGCTCTTTGCGCACATTTTGCCGAGAAGGCGCTGGCTCATTTTATCGAGCGATAAATCCGAGATGATATTTGAAGGAATCCTCCATGTTTGAAGTTTGCTTGCTGTTTCATTCTGCAAAGTCCGACAACTTGGGTGTGACCGCTCTCACAGTTGCGCAGGTCGAATTATTGCGTGGTATCGCCAAGCAGCTGAATATGCCTATGAAGATCACTATCCTTGGATGGGCTGATCCACGTGCGCCCGTGATCACCGGATCTGATATTAGGCATGTCGCAGTTACTGGTCGTGATATGATTGATCCGCGCGGCGCCCTGACACATATTCGCCGCGCTGACCTTGCCATCGATATTGGTGCTGGCGACAGCTTTACAGACATCTATGGAATGAAGCGCTTCAGGCGTCTTATCTGGTTGAAAAACCTCGTTCGCGTTGCGGGTACGCCGATGGTGTTGGCACCGCAGACTTTCGGACCATTCACCGGTCGCATCGCACGGTTTTGGGCCTCCCGAACCATTCGTTCAGCTCGTATTGTGGCGGCGCGGGATGTGCGATCCGTTAAGTGCCTCGCAAATTTAGGTGTGGGGCGTCCGATTTGCCTGGCATCAGATTTGGCCTTGAAGTTGGCACGGGTTCGGGATGGAAAGGATCTGGAACGGACGAGCTCGCCTCGTGTAGGGATCAACGTCTCCGGCCTGCTCTGGAATGGCGGATACACTAAGGACAATCAATTTAGCTTAGCGTTCGACTACCAGAGTATGATCACTGAACTCGTAGACCGATTCAAAGCGCATCGAAGCAATCCTGAAATCTGGCTTGTTCCGCATGTCATCAGCTCAGCTCATGACGTAGAGGACGATTTGGCTGCGTGTCAGGCATTGGCGGCCTCTAAACCCAACCTAAATGTTGCTCCATCATTTTCAGGACCTGGGCAAGCTAAGGACTTCATCTCGGAGATGGACTTCTTCACAGGCTCTCGAATGCATTCTTGTATAGCTGCGTTTTCAAGTGAGGTCCCTGTTGTGCCTCTTGGTTATAGCAGAAAGTTTGCAGGGCTATTTGGTTCACTGGGCTACGATCACACGCTTGATTGTCGGTCTCTTCAGCTCTCGGCGGTTGTCGGGTCAGTTGTGGCAAAATATGAAAATCGACATCAACTTCGCAAAGATCTCGTTGATAGTCTCGCGTGCGGGGATCGCAGGGTGGCGAGGTATGAACACGCGGTAATGGAACTCATTCAAGAGCTCCATCACCATCTTGCCGATACTAAGGCCGGCGCCGCTAGCTCTGCCGGCTGAAGTTACCAAAGCGATAGGATCGCAGCCGCAGTCGTTCCCGTTGCATTAATGCTGGAGGCTCGAATGGGCAGGATGGCTCCAGCGGGAACGGCTTCAAATACAACCTGATCACCATCAGCAAGAACAACTGATAAATCACCTGCTTGGCCGACATAGATCGCACGGCTGACATGAGGGAGCTCCGTCGCGTCGCTTGGTGCGACAGTGGAGGCCGCGCGTGCCGGAGAGATCGGTGTTGATGGGAATGAACTGAACTTATCCATGAAAATTACCTTCTGAATTGTCTAACAAATAGGGGATTCTCGCCTTAAGCAGCGGTATGAAATGCGGAACGGTGTGTGTCAGCATTTGGTTAAGAATGTTTAACTGATGCGTTCGCCTGACGGCTCAGTATCGATGATAAGGAGATCCGTTCAGAATGGTCGCCGCACGATACAGCTGCTCGACCAACATGACCCTTGCCAAGGCATGGGGCCAAACCATTAGACCGAAAGAGATCGAATGGTTTGCTGCTTCGCGAAAATCTTCAGCAAGCCCATCTGCACCGCCAATTGCGAAGCTGAGATCGCCAATGCCTTGGTCGCGACGCTCTTGTAGCCACTGGGCAAACTGGGGCGACGACATCTTCGTGCCTCGTTCATCAAGAATGCAAATCTGGTTCCGTTCTGGAATTGCTTTGCGCAAGAGAGCTGCTTCAACGGATGCGCGGCTGCCTTGGCGGTCTTCGACTTCGGACAGTTGAATTGGTCCAAGGCTCAGCGCTCTGCCAGCCTTTTCGAATCGTGCCACATAGTCATCGAACAGAGCTTTCTCGGGCCCCTTTCGAAGCCGCGCGACGGCGCAAATCTGAATCCGCATCAGAGACTAGGCGTCTGAGCCAGAAGATCCGGAGGGAAGCCACATCTTTTCGAGTTGATAAAACTCGCGAACCTCAGGTCTGAATATGTGAACCACCACATCGCCAGTATCTATCAAAACCCAGTCGCCTTGGCTCTTCCCCTCGATACGTGCTGTACGCCCGGTTGTTTGTTTGGTCTTTTCGACCAACTTCTCAGCAAGCGACGCCACTTGGCGTGTGGATCGACCAGAGCATATCACCATGAAGTCGGCAATTTCTGAGCGACCGCGCAAATCGATTTGCACGATATCTTCGGCTTTTTCTTCGGTCAGTGTTTTAACGATAAGCTCGCGCAATTCTTGCGGCGTTAACTGTTCGTTAGACTGTGCCGCCTTGGCACCAGTTGCGGCAACGGCCGCATTCGTTTGTTGAGACAGCGCTCAAACCTCCTGTGCATTGCGCCGAAACAATCGGCGCTTGGATATCTTACAGATAACACTCCTGCCTGCGTTTCTCAATATTTGGCGTTTTCTTAGTTAAGAAATGCGCGAATCGCGGACGCAATGACAGCGGGACTTTCTTCATGGGCCAGATGTCCAAGCGCTGGTTCGACTTGAACCACCGCCCTTTGCATCCGCTTGGCAATCCGACTTGAGGTGTCGGGCGGAACTGCCAAGTCCCCCTGGCCGACCAGAAACAATACGGGATTTTCTACTTTAGGAAGCTCGATCAGCAGTTTGTCTAACGACCAACTGGCCATCATGTCCAATGTGTATTCGACGTGAGCCTGGTCGGACATCAAAGCGTGGTAGCATTCCAAATTAAGGTCGGGGATGCTGCTGCCTGTCGATTCAATAATCCTGCGAACGCGACTTTTGGATTGTCCGAGTGTTGAAAATATGCGCGATGTCAGGGAATTTGCGGACAGAACTTTCGCAAAGAGGGGGAAGAATATTCCTGCCAGCCCCCTAAAATTTCCCAAGGCACCATTTAGAGATACGATCTTGGTTTTCTGCAGTGTGGACGAATCCAACGCCATGCGCATCGCTATGGCAGCGCCGGCAGAATGTGCGACTATTGCAAATGGTGTCAGGCCTTGCTGATCCAGAAAGGTTCGAATGTTGTCCGCCATATCTTGTAGACCGAACCCCTTGGCGGAGGCTTTTTCTGTGAACCCTTGGCCAGGTAGATCGATTGAGACACAGCGATAATGCCTGCTGAGGTTATCGCTCAGATCAGCCATAGAATGGGTAGAGCCACCCGCGCCATGAAGAAACAAGATCAGCTCACCCTCACCGACATCTTGAAAGTGCCATTTGTGCGTGTCTGAAGAGACAAAATGACTGGCGGCGGCATTTGGCCAAAATGATTTGCAGGCCTCCCAGTCCACGCGCCTAGCCCAGCGTTGTCTCGATGGCCTGACTGACCTTGTGCGCATCCGCGCGTGGCAATGGTAGATAAACTGCGTCCAAATCTTGCGCGAGATTCTGGAGGGACGTTTGCTGCCGCATCCCGGTGTCAATGACGATGGCCGGCGTTTGGTGATCGCGAATACGGCGGGCCATCGCTGTGGCGTCGGATGCCGCCTCAATCCGACTGCAGTCGCCGTTCAATGCTATATTCGCTCGCCCATCTGTCAGAAGGGCAATTGTAGGCGTCAAACCCTTCGTTCGATTGAGTTGGGCCAACTCCATGGCCGCCTCCAAGCCAGCAGCAAGCGGTGTGCCGCCGCCGCCCGGCAAGCCGGCTAGGCGGCGTTTTGTTTGCACTAGTGAACGTGTGGGTGGAAGTAGGATGTCGGCGCTTTCTCCACGAAACGCAATGAGGGCAACATGGTCGCGGCGCGCATAGGCCTCTGCTAGTAGCAGTTCTACAGCCCCTTTTGCTTCGGCCAAACGTGCAAGCGCTGCGGAGCCAGAAGCATCAACCACGAAAATCAATAGCCGGTCACTTCGGTCCTCGAACTTTTTCAACCTGATATCCGTGGAGCGAATATGAACCTTACGATCCAATGCGTATTTTGCAGATCGCCGTATCGCTTGCCAAGGCGCGGCTGCGCGCAGTGTTGCGACGAGATCAAGTCGATTGGCTCCGCCCAATTGACCGCGCATTGAAGGTTTTGGGCGGCCGCGCCGATTGCCTTTGCGGCGTTCACCTGATCCGGAGGAGGTTCCGGCTTTTCTCGCCTTTGCTCGGCTCTTGAGTTGATCGAGCAGATTTTCGGGGAGCGTGGCCACCATTGCTTCAAGAAGTAAGTCTTCTGGCGGCTTCAGAGCCTGTTCTTTGTTCTCAGTCGCTTCCGCATCAAGATTGCAATCCTCCTCTGCACGAGGTGGCAAAGGCTCTATAGGATCAAGGAAGGCGCGAGGGCCAAAGACCAGCGACGTCGCGATAACGACATCCTTTTCGATAAGTGCCTTTCGGCCTTCGAGTGCCGCATGCGCCCTTGCTGCGCGCAGCGCGAATATCGGAGCCCGCAAATCATGTATGCCCAACCTTATTGCAAGAAGGGTAATCTCCTTTATTAGATCGGCCCTGATGCGGACAGCGACCAAACGGCCTTTTGCAGCTTCGATTTGATCTGAGCGAATGGCCAAATTACCGATGTCGCGATGAGTCAGTCCCGAGAAATCAAGATGGAACGCTAGTCTTTGGGCAATAGCCGGATGCAGAGCCTCGTCCTCAACACCCTCGTCCAGTGCAATCAAAGAATGCTGACCAAGATCCAGGTTTTGTGACAACCTAGCTGCCAGAGTGACCTCTGCGCGCTCTGCCATGGTCAATACAAGAAAACTGTTGTCTTCAGCCAGAAGCCCATTCTGTTTGACCGTCGTTCCTGCATTTAGCGTCGCTGCTAAATCTAACCCGCCAAACAACTGATCGTCGCTGACAGAAGGATGTAATCGCACCATTTTTCTGGGTGCTAGCCCGGGTCCGAGTGCTGCGATAAACCTGTCTCTCGCGACACCCGTCCTTGATCGCAACCAAATGCCCCCTAGCCCCGTCGGATCAACGGACAATAGGCGAAGCGCCAATTCAGCTTGTCCCCAAACTGACGGGCTTCTGCTCACACCAGCACCTCATCAACCACACGTTGTACCCGTACTGTAGATCCGGCATCATCCAGAGGATCCCGTCTCAGGCGGTGCCTGAGTGCGGATGCCGCAATCGTTTTCAGATGCTCTCGCTCCACAGATAATTTGCTCTCGAATGCAGCCAGTGCGCGTGCTGCTCGCAACAGCGTTAACTCTCCTCTCAGCCCGTCTGAGCCGAGAGCAATGCACAGTCTCGCGCACTCCTCTAATATGAAGCTCTCTGCTTTGACCTTCCCAAGACGCGCGCGTGCTGCAAGAATTTCGTTTCGCAGTTTGGCATCCTCTTTGGACCATCGCTTCAAGAAACGCTTTTGATCGGTCTCGTACTGATCGCGGCGACGGATCACCTCGATCCGGCTGTCTATGTCTGATGGCGAAAGCACTTCGACCGACAATCCAAAGCGATCCAATAGCTGCGGGCGAAGCTCGCCCTCCTCAGGATTTCCCGAACCAACGAGAACAAATTTTGCTGGGTGACGTATCGACAGGCCTTCCCGTTCAACGACGTTTTCGCCCGAAACCGCAACATCCAGCAAAAGATCAACGATGTGATCCTCAAGAAGGTTCACTTCATCGATATACAGATATCCACGATGTGCTCGGGCTAGCAAACCCGGCTCAAAGCGCTTTTCGCCCTGAGTCAGAGCTCGTTCAATATCCAAGGCTCCAACAACCCGATCCTCGGTCACGCCGAGTGGAAGATCGACGACTGGTGTTGGTCGCTCCACAATTTCCGTGTCGGTCACGCTGTCAGGATCAGGGCATGCGCGCGGATCATCACTGTTGTACGCACATCCAGAGACAACTCTTATCGGGGGCAGTAACGCTGCCAGCGCCCGAACTGCGGTGGACTTCCCAGTTCCACGATCGCCGAAGACCAGTACTCCGCCGATGGTTGGGTCTACCGCAGTCAGCACCATCGCGCGCTTCATCTCTTCTTGCCCGACAATTGCCGAGAACGGAAAAGCTTGTGTCATTTGACGCTCCTTGCATCGACGCTCTGCATCTGCATCAGGGGGTCGCTGCCGTCCCACATGCCGTGCGTGCCGAGAATACGAAATCTGGCGTAGAGTTCTTCGCGAAACCAGCTACCGCCACGCACCGCGCTGATAGCGCGTGCATGAGGCCCATCCCGCCGCGCAAATTCTGCCATGGCGTGCTTGTTCGGCCAGATCGAAAAGGTCACTTGATGAAGCCACGGAACCTCTCCCACACCAATCTTGAAAATAACGTTGGGGTCCGCTCCAATCATATCGCTGATATCCGGAACCCTTTTCCAGAACTTTGCGGCGATACTTGGTTTGATGGTTGCACGGGTCAGTGCAGCGAGCGGGCCGCTGGTTTCAGTAGCGCTTTGCTCGAACGGTGTTGAATTTGACCATGCGCCACGCACCGATGTCGCTGCCAGAAAAACAGTCCAGTTCTCCTCTGCCCACTTGCAGTATCGTTTGTAGGTGGGTGCAGTGGACAGGCTTTTTCTGGCAGTTTCCTCGTCAGGCCAAGTCGCGAGGATGGCGTAAATGGTTGTATTTGGAATTGGCGTGAAACCTTCTCCGGTGCCGCTGCCCAGAAGCTTCCAAAACCCAATATCTGGAGTTCTAGGAAGCGTAAAACGGGCCGCTCCCATTTGGGTAAGCGCCCACAGACGGGCCATTGGTGACCCAAACCGGAAAAAGCTCAAGCTCACGGTTTGAATGGCGACTCTCCCGATGCCAATGTAAATCAAAACTGACATATTGATGCAGTTTTGCAAAGGAAATTCCAGCAATGAACATTTTAGGCGGGCGAAAAAGATTGAATTGTAAACTTAAGTAGACATGTTAGGCTAATTGACAATGACCAGAGTCGACCCCAACTTCGCTACACCCGATCAGGACCCAAATCGACCCGTCGCCGTTGTAATAGGCGCGGGCCTCGGAGGACTGGCTGCAGCAATGCGACTTGGCGCAAAGGGCTACCGCGTCGAGGTGGTAGATCGGCTGGATGTTCCCGGTGGCCGCGGCTCTTGTATCTGGAAAAACGGACACCGGTTTGACCTCGGTCCAACCATCGTCACGGTTCCTCAGGTTCTCCGAGAATTGTGGGAGGCCTGCGGGCGAAACTTCGACGGCGACGTTGATCTGCGGGCAATGGATCCATTCTATGAGATACGGTTTCCAGATGGGTCAAGCTTCAAGGCAAACGGCGCTACACGGGAGATGAAAGCCGAGGTGGCCCGCTTGGCAGCGGGTGATCTTGCGGGGTACGAAAAGTTCCTGAAGGACAGCGAAAAGCGTTATGAATTTGGATTTGAGGATCTGGGGCGCCGTTCGATGCACAAATTCATGGACCTCGCGAAGGTTCTGCCAAGATTTGGTATGCTGAGGGCCGATAAATCCGTTTATGCTCATGCTGCCAAGCGAGTTAAGGACGAGCGACTTCGCATGGCGCTCAGTTTCCACCCGTTGTTCATTGGAGGAGATCCATTTCGGGTGACCTCGATGTATATTCTGGTCAGTCATTTGGAGAAAGAATTCGGCGTTCATTACGCAATGGGCGGGGTCGCTGCAATTGCGCTTGCAATGGCGAATGTCGTATTCGATCAGGGCGGTTCCGTGACCTACGATCAAGAGGTGTCGGAGATCATGACCAAAAACGGCCGTGTGGCAGGCGTGAAGCTGGCCAGTGGTCGGATCATTCCCGCTGATATTGTTGTTTCAAATGCGGATGCAGGTCATACGTATCGCCATCTCATAAAATCGAAAAAGAAGCGTTGGACACCTAAACGACTGGATCGGACCCGATGGTCGATGGGATTGTTTGTCTGGTATTTTGGCACCAAAGGCACCCGTGGCAAATGGGCGGATGTTGGACACCACACGATCCTAAATGGACCGCGCTATAAAGGTCTGATCGACGATATCTTTATCAAAGGGAAGCTGGCTGATGACATGAGCCTTTATGTTCATCGTCCGACTGTAACAGACCCCAGCGCCGCACCAGACGGCGACGACACATTTTATGCGCTGTCTCCCGTTCCACATCTCGGTCACGATAACGGTGTGGATTGGGTCGATATGCGAGAAACCTATCGCCAGAAAGTAGCGAAGGTTCTTGATACTCAACTCATTCCGGGCTTCGAAGAACATATCAGTGCCTCTGAGAGCTTCACTCCGATTGATTTCCGCGACCGCTATCTATCACCGTTGGGGTGCGGGTTTTCGATTGAGCCGCGGATTTCCCAAAGCGCATGGTTCCGGCCGCATAATGTTTCAGAAGAATTACCGGGTCTCTATCTTGTCGGTGCAGGAACGCATCCCGGCGCAGGTTTGCCGGGCGTGATTTCTTCAGCAGAAGTTCTTGGAAAACTGGTCCCTACTGCGCTGAAGGTGCCTGCCGAATGATCGCGTCTGAGGATCTTGAACATTGCAAAGCAGCAATCCGTACTGGCTCACGGTCATTCTACGCTGCTTCACACTTGCTTCCGGCTCGCGTTCGCAATCCTGCTTTGGCGTTATATGCCTTTTGCCGATTGGCCGACGACGCCGTTGATCTCAACGATGAAAAAGTTGCCGCAGTCCTATCCCTTCGGGATCGACTGGATCTCGCCTATCGAGGCATCCCGCGAAATGCCCCGGCAGACCGGGCATTCTCTACGATGGTCGAAGAACACGACATGCCCCGAGCTCTGCCAGAAGCGTTGCTGGAAGGTCTGGCTTGGGATGCGATGGAGCGACAGTACGAGACGCTGTCAGATGTTAGAGCCTATTCTGCCCGCGTTGCCTCCGCTGTCGGGGCGATGATGACCGTGCTAATGGGAGTACGCGACGCTGATGCTCTTGCCCGTGCTTGTGATCTTGGTGTTGCGATGCAGTTGACCAATATCGCGAGGGATGTAGGTGAGGACGCGCTAGAAGGGCGTCTCTATTTGCCACATCAGATAATGGAAGATGAAGGGCTGGACCCTGCAGGTTTTTTGGCAAAGCCAAAGCATTCGGCTGCACTTGCACGGGTCACACGAGTGCTTTTGGCCGAAGCGCGTCGTCTCTATCACCGTTCCGAACCTGGCATTGCCGAACTTCCCTTCAGCTGCCGACCTGGCATATTTGCCGCACGTCATATCTATGACGGAATTGGACGAAAAGTCCGTTCCAACAATTTCGACAGTTTCTCGCAACGCGCTCGCACGACGGGGCGTCAGAAACTTGGATGGTTGATGCTCTCGATCCTACGGACCGGCGCGGTGTCCGCGATGCCAAAGTCGGCGGTTCTTTATGCACAACCGCTGCCGGAAGTAGCGTTTTTGGTAGATGCGGCTGCGCAGCCCGGGCTATATCAAAACCCACGCGCCTCGATCTTGATAGATTTGTTTACACAGCTGGAAGCGCAAGATCGCCAAAGGGTGTGAGGCTTTACAATTCTCCCGAACCATCTAGTTGCAAGATATGGACTGGACGATCTTCATCATATTGTTTGGCGCGTGCGTAGCAGCCGGGACCACGGGGGCTCTGTTCCAACCTGGCGATTGGTATGACTCGTTGAACAAGCCATCGTGGACTCCACCTGATTGGGTGTTTCCGGTTACTTGGACAGTGCTTTATATTTCTATGTGCATTGCCGGCGCCCGGATAGCTCTCGCACCCGATGCAGGTTTGGCAATGGCATTCTGGGCGTTGCAAATTGCGCTCAATACCCTTTGGACACCAATCTTTTTCGGGCTGCGACGTATGCGGACTGCGTTAATGATCATCGCGGCGCTTTGGGTCGCCGTCGCTGGCTGCCTGGTGACCCATTGGCAAATTGATTGGGTGGCTGGCCTGCTCTTTGCCCCTTACCTTGTTTGGGTTTCAATCGCGGCTGCGTTGAATGCGTCTGTTTGGCGTCGCAATCCCGACGTCGTCCCTATTTCTTGAACGCCCAGTTTCGTCTGCGGGGGACTTTGACAGCGAGCATAGGTTTAAGAAATGGATTGGCGAACCGATCCAAATCAAGCGCCTCGTGTACGCCGGCTGATTGCTCGCCGTTAATGACTGTCTCTACGCCGGACCGGCAGTAAAAGGGCGCATCAAGCATCATTTTGGTTTGCTTTGGGGTGTGGTTGAGATCACAGCGAGTTTCACGACGAACGCGCCAGAGTGACGTCTCGAATTGCTGAATTGGTGGCGCCTCAATCTCGGCAACCGTCCCGTCATACTTGAATTCCAGAGCAATCGCGAGATCGTCTGATCCATCTCGTCGGGATGCATCATAGAAGCATGTGGTTCCTTCTGAAGTCGGAAACCTGCCCCAGGTCCAATAGCTGAAATCATCCTCAAGCGCAGCGGTGCCGAAGTTGGCATCGAAATAGCCGTGGCCCTGCCATTGCCATCCTGCTTTGTTCAGATTGACGCGAATTTTTGAGGAGGGCGCAAATGGTCGCCAGATATGTGTTCCCTGTTCATGGAGTGGAATTTCGATATCTGTGATGTTGGTTGGTTCGATCTCGACGCTTCCAGAAAGTACGTCGCCGTGCGGAACCGATCGCTCATTGATCGAGACAATCAACCTGTCGTTTTGCCAGCGCATTTCTGACGGTCCAACCGTTAAGGAGTCCTGCGTCTGCCGCAGTGCGGATTCTCCACGGTCGGTCATAGTCCAGCGACCACCCGTGCCGTATGTTGCAACATTGATGCAGCAATGATTTTGTGGGTTCTTCCGCCCTGACCAGCGATACCACGGTGAGAAGACGGACCCTACGAAACCGATGATCGAGATTGCGCGGGTGCCATCGTTGCTGATCCCGTCAGCATACCACCAGGCGTAACCGTTGGGCGGCACGTCGATGTTGAAGTTAGGTCGATCATTATCGCCTCGGCCGCATGCTTGCCGGACAGCGCGGCCATAGGAATTCCCGCTCCCGGATGAGCGCTGCCGCCCGCCAGATAAAGCCCCCCCAATCTGGTTCGCGCTGTGGGACGTCTTAGGGCTGCTGTCAAACCGTGGGGGCTGCGCCCGTAAAGTGAACCGTCCGACGCTGGAAATAGGGTGTTGAACTCCTGCGGTGTCGTGAGCGTGTTGATTGAGGGCGTCTTGTCGAAGCGCAGCCCCATTTGGGCCAATCTCGCGAAGGTCTGTGTGTGACATGTTTGGAAGTCCTCGCGGAGGTTTGAGTTTATCGGCGGGGCGTTCATGATGATCTCAAACCGCTCTGCCATGGGGGTTTGCTGCCTCTGACCACGATCCTGCGCGCAAAGATATAACGTCGCGTCCCAGGGTAGTTTCCCAGATACTAGCGCGCCGAACTCGGCCCTGGGATCATCTCCGAAGAAGACATTATGATGCGCAAGCTCACGGCCAGAAGGTTGTGCGGCAAAAGCCCAGACGCAAGCCGATAGTGAGCGAGGTTTGTGAGTGCTCTGCGAAATAGCCTTTTCGCTGGGCTCCCCTAGAAATCCCTTGCCAAGGGCTGCCGGCTCGCCGTTGAAGATGACAGCATCCGCTTTCAATTTCTCGCCTGTTGCTGTTGCCACGCCGGAAATGCGACCTCCGGCATACTCAGCCCGGTCCACGCGAATTCCCGTAACGATCTCGCCGCCTCGTTCGGTGATTACGTCGGACATGGCTTGAGGCAGCTTGTGCAGACCACCATCAACGCTCCAAACGCCAGATGATTCAGCATGCCAGATCAGAGACAATAGTGCTGGCGACTTGTTAGGTGATCCGCCGACATAAGTGGCATAGCGGCCAAAGAGCTGACGCAGGCGTGGATCCTGGAACTGGTATTTAAGACTGCGTTCCAGACTTAGAAATGGCAATAAAGAGAACAGAAGCGAGGGCTGCTTTAAGGCGCGCAACGCAAGTTCCAATTTGTCGGGCTGACCCGTCTGCATCATTGGCTGTTCGAAGGCAGAGAATAGTTTTTCGGCTTGTTCAGAGAATCGCGCAAAGGCTTTACTTTCCTTTGGTCCGAAGATCTCGGCGATGTTTCGCACGTTTTGGTCGCGGTCATTCACGAGGTCCAAACTGCTGCCATCCGACCACCAGTGTCTGGCGAGGATCGTAGCTGGTGTCAGTTTGATGCGGTCTTCAAGATTGTCTCCGCACTCGGCGAATAATGCATCAAACACCCACCTCATGGTCATCACCGTTGGTCCCGCATCTACAGGTCCGGCGATGCTGGGTAACGTTCGCATTTTTCCGCCAATGTGATCATGTTGTTCGAGAACAGTCACTTTGAAGCCGCGCGCAGACAGGCGCATCGCGGCGGCAAGGCCGCCAACTCCTGCCCCGATAACCAAGATATGGCGCTTATTTTCGGACATTGCTCTCCTGCAGTGTCTAGAATTGTTGACACTTTGGAACATACTGTCCAGACTTATTTACATATCTGTATAGATATAGCGCTCGGTGATTGGAGGTCTGATGCCATATACGAACAGGATTGAGGCCTCTCTTTTGCGATCTGTCCGTCGAGGGCAGTCGGGCAGCGCCCCGCCGAAATTAGCGGCAGCGTTAGAGCACGCTGTGCTGCCGGGTGGCGCCAGAATACGACCTCAAATTTGCTTGTCTGTTGCGCGTGCCTGCGGAGATGATCAGCCGAACATCAGTGATGCGGCCAGCTCAGCGATAGAGCTCATTCACTGCGGCAGTCTGGTGCATGATGACATGCCCTGTTTTGATGATGCGGATGTTCGGCGTGGCAAACCGTCTGTCCATAAAGCGTTCGGAGAACCGCTCGCTGTTCTGACGGGCGATAGCTTAATAATCATGGCGTTTGAAACACTTGCAGGCGTCGCTCACCTGAGCTGTGAGAGAAGTGCCAATCTTGTTCTTGAGATGGCGCGTTCTACAGGAATGCCGCATGGTATTTGTGCTGGGCAAGCTTGGGAAAGTGAGAACGAGGTCGACCTTTCAGCATACCATCAAGCAAAAACCGGAGCGCTTTTTGTAGCTGCGTCACGTATGGGCGCGATTTCTGCCGGCGCTGATCCCGAACCGTGGACCGAGCTAGGCGCGCGCATCGGTGAGGCGTTTCAAGTGGCCGATGATCTGCGCGATGCTTTGTACGATGAAGAGACGCTTGGAAAGCCAGTTGGTCAGGACGAAATTCATATGCGCCCAAACGCGGTTTCCGCATATGGCGTGCAAGGTGCGATTCGTCGGCTCAAGGACATTCTTGGCGGTGCGATCGCATCTATACCGGCTTGTGAAGGCGAAGCAGAGCTTGCCGAAGTTGTGCGTCGGACCTCTGAGCGGTTGACGCCTGTTGCGCTTCGAACTGCTGGCCAAACGGCTTAGATTTTGATGGTTGCGATCGAGACCGACTCTCATAAAAGACGGGCATTTTCTTTTGGTCGTATACGCCAACGCTTGATGAAGTTGGTATCTCAACCGGGTTTTCAAAGCTGGGCTTCACGCTTTCCTCTGACGCGTCGCATCGCCCGCAAAGACGGGGAGCAGCTATTCGATCTGGTGGCTGGATTTGCTTACAGCCAGGTGCTCTTTGCAATCGTGAAGCTCGATATCCTTGAGCATCTCAGGAACCAACCTCTATCGGCTGAGGTTCTCGCATCGAAGACCGGCTTGACGCCAGAGCGTTTGGAGATGTTATGCAATGCGGGAGTCGCACTCGAGCTATTATCAATTGATAAGAACGGCTGCTATCAGTTGGCGCGCTTGGGCGCCGCCACATTGGGTGTGCCTGGTCTTCGCCAGATGATCTTGCACCATGATTTGCTTTACCAAGACATCGCTGACCCGGTTGCGTTTTTGGCAGGTCAGACCTCGCCATCTCTGGCTGAATTTTGGCCGTATGTTCGTACTGAAACTGCTAAAGAGGTTTCGGGTGAGGCTGCAAATAAATATTCAGAACTCATGGCAGCAAGCCAGCGCATGGTTGCGGAAGAAACGCTCGACACAGTTGATTTCGGACAATTCCATAGTCTCATGGATGTGGGCGGCGGTACCGGGGCTTTTTTAACCGAAGTCACAAAGCGGCACCCCGAAATTCACGTAACTCTCTTTGATCTTCCCGCTGTTGTGGAGGCTGCGAAATCAATGCCGGTACTTCCAGATGCCCAACTTATTGGTGGTAGCTTTTTGGAAGAACTGCCCGAGGGAAATGACGCGATCAGCCTGATCCGCGTCCTCTACGATCATAGTGACACTACGGTGTCGCAGCTGTTGGGCCGAGTCTTTGATGCGCTTCCGTCTGGGGGGCTGGTTATCATTTCCGAGCCGATGACGGGTGGGTCGCACCCAAATAGGTCGGGCGATGTGTATTTTTCACTTTACACATTGGCGATGAAAACTGGCAAAGCACGCGCGCCGGAGACTATTGCAAACTTTCTCGAAAACTCAGGTTTTCAACAGATCCGGACGCATAAATCAGCCCGACCCTTCGTCACTTCCGTTGTTACGGCGCACAAACCCTAAACTCCCAATTTAGAAAGTGTCCAAATAATTTGACATTTATAAGTGTCAATTTAAACTGACACATAAGCGTGAGTCTCCAAGTTCGACTCAGAGGCACTTCGATGCCGCGCAGAATAGGGAGAGTGTCGTGGACGCGACATCAGTACTACTTTCTGGTCCAAGAGATCTGGCCCTTGAGACACTGGAGCTTCAAGCCCCTGTGTCCGGGGATGTCGTGGTCGAAATCTCGCATTCCGGGATCTCTACCGGCACAGAGAAGTTGTTCTGGACGGGTGAAATGCCTCCCTTTCCCGGTATGGGGTATCCGCTGGTACCCGGGTATGAATCCACTGGTGAGGTCGTGGATGTGATCGGCGCTTCGCCACTTAGGGTTGGCGATTGGGTCTTCGTTCCGGGAGCCAACTGCTATTCAGAGGCAAAGGGTCTTTTCGGCGGCGCGTCCAATCGGATCGTAACGCCCGCATCCCGCATTACAAAAATTGATCGAACGCTTGGGCCAGAAGGCGCACTTCTGGCTTTGGCAGCCACAGCGCGTCACGCGATGGCCGGTCTCGATAAGAGCTTACCCGACCTAATTGTCGGCCACGGCGTTCTTGGCCGATTGCTCGCGCGCCTTACGATTGCAGCAGGCGGCGCTGCACCCACCGTATGGGAAGTCGATCCGAACCGTCAGGCCTCGGATGGATCCTACGAAGTCATTACGCCCGACGAAGATCCCCGTTGCGACTACGGATGCATCTACGACGCGTCAGGCAAACCTGAATTGTTGAACGAGCTCATCTCTCGTATCTCAAAAGGCGGCGAGATCGTGTTGGCTGGGTTTTATGCAGAGCCACTTAGCTTCGCCTTTCCACCAGCATTCATTAAAGAAGCAAGATTCCGCATCGCCGCCGAATGGAATGCGGAAGACATGGTTGCAACCCAACAATTGATCGATGGCGGTCATCTCAGCCTATCAGGTCTCATCACACACAACACTGACGCGCGAAGCGCGAAGCAAGCATATGCGCAGGCCTTCGAAGACTCCGCCTGTTTTAAAATGATCCTCGATTGGAGAAATGTCGCATGAAAGACGAAGTGCCAAACCTGAAAGACTTCGACCAGCGGCTTCGCGACGAAGCGAACGAGGATTTGGCGGATATCATCGCCGACGAACCAACCTCCAAAACCCAGATCATTGCCATCTATGGCAAAGGCGGTATCGGCAAGTCTTTCACGCTGGCCAATCTCAGCCATATGATGGCGGAGCAAGGCAAGCGCGTACTTCTTATCGGCTGTGACCCGAAGTCTGATACGACCTCGTTGCTATTTGGCGGCAAGGCTTGTCCAACGATTATTGAGACCTCAACCAAGAAGAAGTTGGCCGGTGAAGAGGTAAAGATCGGGGATGTGTGCTTCAAGCGCGGTGGTGTCTTCGCAATGGAGCTGGGTGGCCCAGAGGTGGGGCGCGGATGTGGTGGGCGTGGCATCATCCATGGCTTCGAGCTTCTTGAAAAGCTCGGGTTCCACGACTGGGATTTCGACTATGTCCTTCTCGATTTTCTAGGGGATGTCGTCTGCGGCGGCTTTGGTCTGCCTATCGCTCGGGATATGGCGCAAAAAGTCATTCTGGTCGCATCGAACGACCTCCAAAGCCTCTATGTTGCTAACAATGTCTGCTCCGCGGTGGAGTATTTCCGCAAGCTTGGTGGTAACGTCGGCGTTGCCGGATTGGTCATCAACAAGGATGACGGAACCGGCGAGGCACAGGCCTTCGCTGAGGCGGTTGATATCCCGATCCTAGCCTCGATCCCGCAGAACGATGATTTACGCAAAAAGTCGGCCAACTATCAGATTGTCGGAACAGCAGACTCGGAGTGGGGCGCTCTCTTTGCAGGTTTGGGTGAAAATGTGGCCGAGGCGCCTCCGGTTCGGCCAGCACCGCTTGATCAGGACGGATTGCTTGGCCTTTTCGACAGCAAGGATACTGGCGGTGATGTGGTTTTGGAGCCTGCCACCGACGCGGACATGCGCGGGAAGAACGCGGCTGAGAAGAAGTCGCTGGAGGTGATCTACGACGATGTTTGATTTCGATGAGCTAAGGGAATGGGACGAAGGGCTGTCGCAGCTTGAACAGCTCGACGACCAGCAAGATCAAGAAGAGGTGGAATGACCGAAGAGGTCAGATATGACGACGCGGAAGCCGTCGAAGTGGACACCGGTACGGTGATCGAGGCGGATGATGCCGCCTTGCCAGCAGACGGTATGGGCTGCCACGCTGGCGCTGGTGAATTGGACAAGGCCGCACGGATGGCGGGCAAGTCCGATATCCTTGATCAGTACGCACAGGACTACCCGCAAGGACCCCATGATAAACCGCAGAGCATGTGCCCTGCCTTCGGGTCTTTGCGCGTGGGCCTGCGCATGCGGCGCGTGGCGACTGTGTTGTCCGGTTCGGCCTGCTGCGTATACGGGCTAACCTTTGTCAGCCATTTTTATGGAGCGCGCCGCTCGGTTGGCTACGTACCCTTCAATTCGGAGACGTTGGTTACCGGGAAACTCTTCGAGGATATTCGCGATTCTGTCCATGAGTTGGCTGATCCAGATCGCTATGACGCGATTGTCGTCACCAACCTTTGTGTTCCAACTGCCTCGGGCGTACCGCTCAGGCTTTTGCCCAATGAAATCAACGGAGTTCGGATCGTTGGCATTGATGTGCCCGGATTTGGCATTCCCACCCACGCAGAGGCAAAAGACGTCCTAGCCGGAGAAATGCTCAAATACGCCCGCGCTGAGATCGAGGCAGGTCCGGTTGCAGCACCCGCTGCAGGCAAGTCCGACCGACCCACCGTGACTATGTTGGGCGAAATGTTCCCTGCAGACCCGATGTCGATTGGCCAGATGATTGCGCCGATGGGTCTGGCGGCTGGTCCCGTGGTGCCGTGCCGTGAGTGGAGAGAGCTCTATTCAGCGCTCGATTGTGGAGCCGTAGCCGCTATCCATCCTTTCTACACAAGTGCAATTCGTGAGTTCGAAGCTGCTGGTCGTTCGATCCTGGGATCAGCCCCTGTGGGCTATGACGGGACGGCCGCGTGGCTGAGAGGTCTGGGCGACGCGTTCGGTCTCCCTGACAAGGGTGTGGCGGCGGCGCAGAATGCGTCTCTCCCGGCGATCAAGGCTGCTCTTGCCGCCACCCCAATCCACGGAACTATCACTTTGAGTGGATATGAAGGGTCGGAGCTTCTGGTTGCTCGATTGCTGATCGAAAGCGGTGCGGATGTGCCTTACGTGGGTACGGCTTGTCCGAAAACACCGTGGTCGAAGACCGATGCGGACTGGCTGGAAAGCAAAGGCACCAAGGTCAAGTTCCGGGCGTCGCTTGAAGACGATTGCGCTGCGATGGAGGGGGTCAAACCCGACCTTGCCATAGGTACGACACCGGTCGTTCAGAAGGCAAAAGAGCTAGGAATTCCAGGACTTTACTTCACCAATCTGATTTCTGCGCGGCCACTCATGGGACCAGCAGGGGCAGGATCGTTGGCGCAGGTGGTCAATGCCGCGATAGCCAACAAAGATCGTATGGAAACCATGCGGGAATTCTTTGAAGGAGTGGGTCATGAGGACACGGCAGGTGTCTGGGAGGGTGATCCAAATGTGCGGGAAGATTTCCGCGCGACAAACCTGAAAAAACTCGAAAAACAGGCCCGGGTGGCCAAAGCGGCGGAGATGATCTGATGGCTCATTCCTCCGCCAAAACCACTGTAGTTTTCCTGTCGTTTTTCCGTAGTTTTTCGGTAGCTACACGCGTCCCCACAGGGGGTGCTCCATGCTGATCCAGGACCACGACCGGGCGGGCGGATATTGGGGGGCTGTTTACGCCTTCTGCGCCGTTAAAGGATTGCAATGCGTGATCGACGGACCTGTCGGGTGCGAGAACCTGCCGGTTACGTCTGTTCTGCATTACACCGATGCGTTGCCGCCGCATGAATTGCCGATTGTGGTCACCGGGTTGGGCGAGGAAGAGCTTGGCCGAGATGGAACCGAAGGGGCGATGAAGCGGGCCTGGGGCACGCTTGATCCCGCATTGCCGGCTGTTGTCGTCACCGGCTCGATTGCCGAGATGATCGGCGGCGGTGTCACACCGATGGGAACCAACATTCAGCGCTTCCTGCCACGCACGATTGATGAGGATCAGTGGGAGGCTGCAGACCGTGCGATGACCTGGATCTTTACCGAGTTTGGTATGACCAAAGGTCGGATGCCAAAAGAGGCGAAGCGAGACGAAGATGCCAAGCCGCGCGTGAATATTCTGGGTCCGATGTATGGCACGTTCAACATGCCGTCGGACCTTGCTGAAATTCGCCGCCTGATCGAAGGGATTGGGGCCGAGGTCAACATGGTGATGCCGCTCGGCGCGCATGTGGCCGAGATGCGCAATCTTGTGAATGTCGATGTGAATGTCTGCATGTATCGGGAATTTGGTCGCGGTCTGTGCGAGGTGTTGGGCAAGCCCTATCTGCAAGCGCCAATCGGAGTGGAGTCCACCACGAAGTTTTTGCGGACCCTGGGGGAGATGCTGGGTCTTGATCCTGAACCCTTTATCGAGCGCGAGAAGCATTCCACGATCAAACCTGTCTGGGACTTGTGGCGCTCGGTGACACAAGACTTCTTTGCGACAGCCAGTTTCGCGGTGGTCGCGAACGAAACCTATGCGCGCGGCCTGAGAAACTTTCTTGAGAATGATCTGGGACTGCCCTGTGCCTTTGCTGTGGCGAGGGTTGCCGGCAAGAAGACGAATAACGAAGAAGTTCGTTCAATGATGGGTCAGAAACGCCCGCTCGTCGTTTTCGGATCGATCAACGAAAAGATGTATCTCGCGGAGCAGAAGGGAGGGTTCGGACCGAGCCCTGCCTTCATTCCCGCCAGCTTCCCCGGCGCTGCGATCCGCCGGGCGACGGGGACACCGTTTATGGGCTATGCCGGGGCCACGTATGTGGTTCAGGAAGTGTGCAACAGCCTGTTTGATGCGCTGTTTCATATCCTGCCGCTGGCTTCAGAGATGGATGCGGCCGAGGCCACACCAACCACATTACGTCGCGACTTTCCGTGGGACGAGGATGCTCAGGCATTGCTTGATCGGATCGTCGCAGAACACCCAATTCTCACCCGTATCTCGGCGGCGAAGACCTTGCGCGACAAGGCCGAGGCTGCCGCGTTGGCCGATGGGGCCGAGCGGGTGGTGAAAGAAACCATCGCGGGCTTCGCGCCTGCAGGATTTGAGATCAACGAGGGAGGACGCTCATGAGCGACCAAACATCTGGCGGAGGCTTCGAAATGGAGCGTCGGCGCACGACACCAAAGGGAGAATTCGCAGTCTATTTCGCGATCATCTTTGTGGCGACGTTGCCGTTGGCGTGCCTGACCTGGGCCTTGTCGCTTCTCAAGAACGGTACGGCGGACGGCCGCGGCCCGATCAAACGGGCTTGGTCACAGGCCAACATCATCACGCCAATGATCTTCTCGGCCTGAGAGGACATTGGACCCGAAATTCCGGGGTCAAAGCCGGAATCCCTATCTGTCACTCCCCCCCGGGGTGGCGGATTGTAGCGAGGGGTGAGCCCTCGTTGTAACCCGGCCGCGGGGGGCGCGGCGTCAGTTATGAATTCGGAGGAAAACATGGCTGATAATCTGTCCTTCACGGGACTAACCGACGAGCAAGCACAAGAGCTGCACGCGGTGTATTTGAGCGGAATGTGGCTGTTTGTAGCAGTCGCAGTCGTCGCTCATATCGCCACGTACATCTGGCGTCCTTGGTTCTCGTAAAGGATTGAAAATATGCAGAAATTTTACAAAATCTGGCTCATTTTCGATCCTCGCCGCGTGTTTGTAGCACAAGGCGTATTTCTGTTCCTGCTGGCCGCGATGATTCACCTCGTCGTGCTTAGCTCGGGGCTGAACTGGTTCGAACTGGCGGCGAATACCGCTCAGTAGAACGAGACCATAAAATCGCTGCGGGCGGGTGCCCCGAACTCCCGCCCGTAGCAAACACATAATGCAGCGAGACGGCTTAGACCCGACGTCTATTACGGCCGCCACAATATGGGAGACGACAGCAATGGCCTTGCTAAGTTTCGAGAGAAAATATCGCGTCCGAGGAGGGACGCTGGTCGGCGGTGATCTGTTCGATTTCTGGGTTGGCCCCTTCTTCGTGGGCTTCTTCGGTGTCACGACGGCATTTTTTGCCGGTCTTGGCACTATTTTGATTTTCTGGGGGGCCTCACAACAGGGGACCTTCAACCCGTGGCTGATCAATATCGCGCCGCCGGATCTGAAATACGGTCTGGGTATGGCGCCTCTGATGGAAGGGGGCCTTTGGCAGATCATCACGTTCTGCGCGGTGGGCGCTTTTGTCAGTTGGGCGCTGCGCGAAGTTGAGATCTGTCGCAAGCTGGGAATTGGCTATCATGTGCCAGTTGCCTTCAGCTTTGCGATTTTCGCTTACATGACATTGGTGATCTTCCGACCGCTTCTTATGGGCGCGTGGGGGCATGGTTTCCCGTATGGCATCTTCTCCCATCTCGATTGGGTGTCGAACACGGGCTATGCCTATCTACACTTCCATTACAATCCGGCACATATGCTGGCGGTGACCTTCTTCTTCACAACGACGCTGGCACTGGCCCTGCACGGCGCGTTGATCCTGTCTGCGGCGAACCCGCAGAAGGGCGAGGCGATGAAGACACCGGATGACGAAGACACGTTCTTCCGTGATTTCATCGGCTATTCGGTCGGCACATTGGGTATTCACCGTGTGGGTCTTCTGTTGGCTTTGAACGCGGGGTTCTGGTCGGCAATCTGCATCATCATCTCCGGACCGGTTTGGACCAAGGGTTGGCCCGAATGGTGGAACTGGTGGTTGGAAATGCCGATCTGGCCAAGCCAAGTGGGGTTATAAGCTATGCCTGAGTATCAGAACATATTTACGCAAGTTCAGGTCCAGGGCACCCCGGAGTGGGGCATGGACAACGAGAACAACATGATGGCCGAGCGGATGGGGCAACCCAGATACTCGACGCTCATCGGTTGGGTTGGCAACGCGCAGTTGGGTCCGATTTACCTTGGGTATTTCGGGGTCATCTCGCTGGCGACCGGTCTGCTTTGGTTCAACATCGTCGGTATCAACATGCTGGCGCAGGTGGGCTGGGATATTCCGGAATTCATCCGGCAATTGTTCTGGCTGGCTCTGGAGCCGCCTTCTCCTGAATATGGATTGACGATGCCGCCGCTGAACGATGGCGGGTGGTACATCATTTCGAGCTTCTTCCTGCTGGTATCGGTTTGCAGTTGGTGGCTGAGGACCTATCTGCTGGCCGAGCAGCACAAGATGGGCAAGCATGTGGCCTGGGCGTTTGCGTCGGCCATCTGGTTGTTCCTGGTGCTGGGTCTCTTCCGGCCGATCCTGATGGGATCGTGGTCGGAGGCGGTGCCTTATGGGATCTTCCCGCATCTGGATTGGACGACTGCGTTCTCCATCCGTTACGGCAACCTTTACTACAATCCGTTCCACTGCCTCTCGATCGTGTTCCTTTATGGTTCGGTTCTGCTTTTCGCGATGCACGGGGCGACCATTCTGGCGGTTACACGTCAGGGTGGCGACCGGGAGCTTGAGCAGATCGTCGACCGGGGCACGGCCTCGGAGCGGGCGGGTCTGTTCTGGCGCTGGACCATGGGGTTCAACGCGACGATGGAAGGTATTCACCGCTGGGCCTGGTGGTTTGCGGTGCTGACCCCGATCACGGGCGGCATCGGTATTCTGCTGACGGGCACGGTCGTGGACAACTGGTTCATCTGGGCTCAGGAGCATCACTTCGCCCCGGTCTATGATGGTTCATATGGCTACGAGGCCTTTAACGGGGAAGGAGGCTGAGCCATGCTACCCAAGTGGTTTACCAACTGGAATAAAGAGAACCCTACCAACGTCTTTGGCCCCGGTATCATCGTGGGCGTCGTCGGCGGGGCGGTCTTTGTCGCAGCAATGATCGTGGCATGGGGTCAGCCCTTTGCCACGGCCTCGACCCAAACCGGACCTCGCGGTACGGGCATGTCGATCCCGGAGTTCAAATCTGCGCTTGCAGAGGGGGACCCGACGATTGGCACTTTTATCACCTCGGATCCGATCCCGCCTCAACCCGGTGATCAGCTTGCGCGGGATGCCTATGAGGAAGCGCCCGAAATTCTGGGCGATCTTACGGTGGCGAACTATGATCGGCTGGTTGAAGCGATGCGTCTATGGACTGGTATTCCGACCCTGTTCAATGGGGAAGACAACTACCAGACCACAGTTGCCATGCGCATGATCGAGATGACGCAGAACTTGAACGAGGGCTGGGACGGTCACGTCAACGCCAACGGGCAAGTGGGTGTGACATGTGCGACCTGCCACCGGGGTCAACCAGTGCCGTCAAACATCTGGTTCGACAACACGCCTTTGCCAAACACAAATATGGCGGGGTTTGCAGCCGTACAGAACCGAGCGTCCTCAACATCCGGCGCGACATCGTTGCCTTCGGACGCCCTGTCGAAATTGCTGGCGGATTACGGTCAGATTACCGTGCATGACCTCGAAAGCCGGGTGGCGGGTTCTCCGTCCGACGAAGGCTATCAGGCGATCCAGCATACGGAGCGGACTTATGCTCTGATGAACTATTTCGCTAACTCGTTGGGTGTGAATTGCAACTTCTGTCACAATAGCCGGGCGTTCTACGACACGGCACAGGTCACGCCACAATGGGCGACTGCCAGCTTGGGTATCGGGATGGTTCAGGAATTGAACACCGAGTATCTGATGCCGCTCGTCGATGTCTATCCCGAAGAGCGTTTGGGCCATCTGGGAGATGCGCCGAAAGCGGCATGTGCGACATGCCACAAAGGCTATCAGCAACCCTATAATGGACTGAACGTCATCAAGGATTGGCCGGAGCTGGCGACGACCGGCACGCCGGAATACGAATAATGGGACAGGCGTTCGAAACGCCTGCTCAGACCGCATCGGATCTGCAATCAGCGATCCGTGTTCCAGAGGGTCAACGGTTTCGATCAAGGCCCTCACTTCCCTTCCTGTTGGCTACGGGATGACTTTGGCGCCGCTGAGGGGTTCCTCATGCGGCGCACTTTTTTTCGGAGGCAGCTGCCATGACCCGCCCTGAGACCCCGACCCTGGATCGCGTTGCATTTCCGGCCGATCTGAAATCACTGAGCGATGCTGATCTTGCCATCTTGGCAGATGAATTGCGGGCCGAGGTGATCTCTGCTGTGTCGGAAACGGGTGGTCATCTGGGATCGTCACTTGGGGTGGTCGAGCTGTCGGTGGCGTTGCACGCGGTTTTCAACACGCCACATGACAAGCTGATCTGGGATGTGGGCCATCAGTGCTATCCTCATAAGGTGTTGACGGGGCGCCGCGACCGCATTCGCACGTTGCGCCAGAAAGACGGTCTTTCAGGATTTACCAAGCGCGCCGAGTCCGAATTTGATCCCTTTGGGGCTGCGCATTCTTCAACCTCGATTTCAGCGGCGCTCGGGTTTGCGACGGCGCGTGATCTCGGCATGTCGACGGGCGATGCGATTGCCGTGATCGGGGATGGATCCATCTCGGCCGGGATGGCCTATGAGGCGTTGAATAATGCCGGGGCCGAAGGACGACGCATGATCGTCATCCTCAACGATAACGAGATGTCCATCGCGCCTCCGGTGGGGGCGATGTCGAAATATCTCAGCGGGCTTTATGCAGAGGGCTCTCCGTTTCCGTTGTTCAAGGATATGGCGGATGGTTTCGAGGCGGCGTTGCCTGGGCCGTTGCGTGAAGGTGCCAAACGCGCCCGATCCCTGGTCACAGCGCAGCATCCGAAGGGGACGTTATTTGAAGAACTGGGCTTTTCGTATATCGGCCCGATTGACGGTCACGATATGGCGCAGTTGCTGCCTGTTCTACGATCGGTCAAAGCCCGATCCACAGGGCCTGTCCTGATCCATTGCTGTACCGTGAAGGGCAAGGGATATGCGCCTGCCGAGGGCAGCGCTGATTGTTATCACGGTGTCGCGAAATTTGATGTCCCGACGGGCGAGCAGAAAAAGTCAAAACCGAATGCACCAAGTTACACCTCTGTTTTTGGCAAGGCTTTGGTGGCTGAGGCAGCCCGCGACAGTCGTGTCGTCGGGATCACGGCGGCCATGCCGTCGGGTACCGGGATCAATCTGTTGCAAGACGCGTTTCCGGCGCGCGTCTTTGACGTAGGCATCGCCGAGCAACATGCCGTGACATTTGCGGCAGGTTTGGCGGCGGCCGGGATGCGACCCTTTTGCGCGATATATTCGACCTTTCTGCAGCGTGCGTATGATCAAATTGTTCACGACGTGGCACTGCAAAATCTGTCTGTGCGCTTTGCGATTGATCGGGCAGGTCTGGTTGGTGCGGATGGTGCTACCCATGCAGGGTCATTCGATATTGGATATCTCTCGACCTTGCCCAACTTCACGGTGATGGCTGCCTCTGATGAGGCTGAGCTGGTGCATATGGTGGCCACTGCCGCTCGGCATGATGATGGTCCGATCGCCTTCCGCTATCCGCGTGGATCAGGCGTCGGGGCCGAGATACCTGCCGCGGGTGTGCCGTTCGAGATTGGTCGTGGCGTGGTGGTGCGTGAGGGCACCGGCGTGGCGTTGTTGTCTTATGGCACACACATGTCCGAATGTCTGGAGGCTGCGCAGGCGCTTGAGGCGCGGGGCGTGTCGGTCACCGTTGCCAATGCGCGGTTCGCGAAGCCCTTGGACAAGGTTTTGATCAAGCAATTGTTGCGTCATCATGAGGCGGTTATCACAGTGGAAGAAGGCGCGCGCGGTGGCTTTGGTGCGCATGTTCTGGAATGGCTCGCGGGAGAAGGGGCATTTGATCGCGGTGCGAAAATCCGGACCATGACCTTGCCGGATCGTTTCATAGATCAGGCATCGCCTGCTGAGATGTATGAGGATGCGAAGCTGACCGCTCGTACCATTGCCGCGCAGGTTCTGGAGGTTCTTGGTGTGGTCGATGGCGGGTTTGCCTTGCGCGCCTAAATTTTGCGCTAATTCATTGAATATAAGAGAAAATCAGGAAAGTATTTGCACTTTCCGAACAGGTCGCTACGGTTATTCATATGTCAGGGGAATCCCATTTTGACGAGATGTATGGCCGCGACGGCAAGACCCGTGGGCCATATTCCGAATATTGCGGTTGGTTGTCGGATGAAGACGTTTCACGCCTGCGCAAGAAGTCGGTTGAAGCCGAGACGCTGTTCCGGCGCACCGGCATAACTTTCAATGTTTACGGTATGGAGGAAGCCGCCGAGCGGTTGATCCCGTTTGATATTGTTCCGCGGATCATATCGGGGCGGGAGTGGTCGCGCCTGTCGAAAGGGATCGAACAGCGGGTGCGGGCGATCAATGCGTTTCTGCATGATATTTACCATGGTCAGGAGATCATCAAGGCGGGGCGCTTGCCGGCGGAGATGATTGCTCAGAACGACGCGTTTCTGCCGAAGATGATTGGCGTCACCCCGCCGGGCGGCGTTTACACGCATATCGTTGGCACCGATCTGGTGCGCACGGGCGAGGATGATTTCTTCGTTCTGGAGGACAATGCACGCACACCGTCCGGGGTCAGCTATATGCTGGAGAACCGGGAGACCATGCTGCACATGTTCCCGGAGCTGTTCTCGAAGGTGAAGGTGCAGAACGTCTCCAATTACCCGCGGATGTTGCGGCGATCCTTGGGGCGCAGCGTACCGGATGCTTGTGATGGAGGTCCGACGATTGCGGTGCTGACGCCGGGGATACACAACTCGGCCTATTACGAGCACGCTTTCCTGGCCGACCAGATGAATGTGGAGCTGGTTGAGGGCCATGATCTGCGGGTGGTGGATGGACGCGTGGCCATGCGCACGACGCGGGGGTTCAAACCTATTGATGTGCTTTACCGCCGTGTGGACGATGACTTCCTCGATCCGCTGAACTTCAATCCTGAAAGCCAGTTGGGTGTTCCGGGGATCATGGATGTTTATCGCGCGGGCGGTATCACGATTGCCAATGCGCCGGGGACGGGGATTTCTGATGACAAGGCGATTTACAGCTACATGCCTGACATCGTGGAGTTCTACACAGGCGAGCAGGCGATCCTGAAGAACGTGCCGACATGGCGGTGTTCAGAGCCTGATGCGCTGAAATATGTTTTGGATAATTTGGCCGACCTGGTGGTGAAGGAAGTCCACGGATCAGGCGGTTACGGGATGCTGGTCGGCCCTGCTGCGTCGAAAAAGGAGATCGCTGATTTCAGCAAGAAGCTCGAGGCCAATGCCGCGAACTATATTGCACAACCAACACTGTCCCTGTCGACTGTGCCGATCCTTGCCAAATCAGAGCTGGCCCCACGCCATGTGGATCTCAGACCCTTCGTTCTGGTCTCTCCGGACAAGATCGACATCACGCCCGGCGGCCTGACACGGGTCGCTCTCAAAAAGGGATCGCTGGTTGTGAACTCGTCGCAGGGCGGCGGCACCAAAGACACCTGGGTTCTGGAGGAATAGGCTCTATGCTTGGCAAAACCGCAGGTGGCCTGTTCTGGATGTTTCGTTATCTCGAACGCTCTGAAAACACGTCTCGGATGATTGACGCAGGGCTTCGTATTTCACTGACCCGTTCGAGTGCTGCGCAGAGCGAATGGACATCGATCATTACGTCGACGGGTCTTCTGGACGCCTACCAGCAAAGACATGGCGAAGTGGATGGTGCAAAAGTCATCGATTTTCTGCTGCGGGATCCAAGTAATCCGGGGAGTGTTCTGGCTGCCATCGAGGCGGCTCGCACCAATGCGAGACTGGTTCGTACGGCTCTGACCCGAGAGGTGTTTGAGGCCGTCAACGAGAGCTACATGATCCTCAAATCGGCGCTGGCTAAACCGGTGCCGGATCGTGATTTGCCTGAGCTCTTGCAGACAATCCGGCAACGCACCGCAATCGTGCGGGGCACGTTGCAGGGCACCATGGTGCGCAACGACATTTACGACTTTGCTCGGATCGGCACTTTTTTCGAGAGAGCGGACAACACGGCGCGGATTCTGGATGTGAAGTATTACATCCTGCTGCCATCGGTCCGCCATGTCGGAAGCCCGGTGGACAATGTGCAATGGGACTTGATCCTGAGGGCCACGTCGTCTGTCCGGGCTTACCAGACATTGCATGATTCAGAGTTCGATCCCCGCCTGATCGCGAATTTCCTGCTGTTGGACAAACGGCTGCCCCGGTCATTGGCGTTCTGCTATTCAAAGATTTGCGACAACCTTGGATATCTTGAAGAGGATTATGGCAACCGTCCGATCTGCCATGACATGGTGGATTCCATCTACGCTAAGTTCCAAAACACCTCTGTCGACAAGATCTTCGACTATGGCCTGCACGAGTTTATTACCGAGTTCCTCGCAGGCAGCTACGCGCTGGGTGAGCAAATTGAAAAAGATTATCGGTTCAGTGAGTGAGTTGAGATGCATCTGACAATTCGCCATGAGACGACGTATTCCTACGACCAGCCAGTTCCTTATGGTTTGCAGCAGTTGCGGGTTCGACCGAAATCGCGGCCTGGGCAAACTGTTCTGGAGTGGAGCGTTGAAGTTGAGGGCGGTGCTCAACAACTGATGTTTGAAGACGAGCATGCGAACTCGGTGGATCTGGTCAGTTTTGATCCGGATCAGTCACAGGTCACAATTCGCTCGTTCGGAACGGTCGATATCGAGGATCAGGGTGGCGTCATTGGAAAACATCGCGGCCATGTCCCCTTGTGGCTGTTCCAGCGCGAGACCGATTTGACCGAGGCCGGGCCGGGTGTCGCTCGGCTTATTCATCAACTTGATACAGGAGGGTCAGATCTGGACAAACTGCACGCTCTTTCGACTCTAATCCTGCGCGAAATACCTTATTCAACCGATCAGAATTCGGCAGAATTGACCGCAGAACAGGCGTTGAAGGCCAAGCATGGGGTCTGTCAGGATCATGCCCATGTCTTTGTAACGGCAGCGCGGTCACTGGGTTTTCCTGCGCGTTACGTCTCGGGGTATCTGATGATGGATGATCGGGTCGATCAGGACGCCACACATGCTTGGGCGGAGGCGCATGTCGATGGGCTTGGCTGGGTCGGATTTGATGTGTCCAACGGGATTTCTCCTGATGCCCGCTATGTGCGTGTCGCGACGGGCCTTGATTATCATGACGCAGCGCCAATTCTGGGCCTGCGCGTTGGTGGTGGCACCGAGACGATGAAAGTGGCCTTGCAGGTGCAACAATAGCTGGGCTAACTGCGCTCTGAGTTACGGAGCATCACATGACATATTGCGTTGGAATGCTGTTGGAGGCGGGTCTGGTCTTCATGTCGGATACGCGGACAAATGCAGGTGTCGATAACATTTCCACGGCGAAGAAGATGTTTACCTGGGAAGTTCCCGGCGACCGCGTGATTACCTGTATGACTGCTGGCAATCTGGCGACGACCCAATCTGTGGTTTCTCTGCTGGATGAGCGTTCCAAGGCGCGCGAGGATCGTAACCCGTCGATCCTTGAAGCCCCTTCGATGTTTCAAATTGCCCGAGAGGTGGGTGCGACGCTCAAAGAGGTTATCCAATCGAATGCCGATACGGGTGAGACAGCCGATGCGGCGTTTGGCGCGACAATCATATTGGGCGGACAGATTGCCGGAAGTCCGCCGCGCCTGTTTCTGATTTATCCAGAGGGCAACTTTATCGAAGCTTCCGCTGACAATCCGTTTTTTCAGATAGGTGAGACGAAATACGGTAAACCAATTCTGGTTCGGGCCTATGATGCAGAGATGAAGTTTGAGGATGCGATCAAGCTGCTGCTTGTCAGCATGGATTCGACCATCAAATCAAACCTATCGGTTGGCTTGCCGTTAGATGTGATCACACATCAGACAGATGCTCTTACTGTTGGGGCACAGCTGCGGATTGAAGCTGATGATGGCTACTATCAAGCGATCTCCAACGGATGGGGTGAGGCACTGAAAGTCGCCTTCGACCAGCTTCCAGAATTCAAGTTTTAGGCCGAATTAGACTCTATTTTGGTGCGAATAGCGGCACAGTAGATATCGACATTTTCGCGGAACCATTCTGCACATCGCGTGCGTGGGCGACATAGATCAGGGTTTGGTTCGCCTGGTCAAATATGCGTTTCACGCGGATCGACTTGAAAATGATAGAGCGGCGTTCCGAGAAGACATCCTCACCCTCGTCGCTGGTATCGATGTCACCAATTTCGATAGGTCCGGTTTGGCGACAGGCGATGGACGAATTGGAGGGATCTTCGAACCAGTTCCCTTTTTGAAGACGGTCAATCAACCCGCGTTCGAAATAGGCCATATGGCAAGTGACGCCATCGACCTTCGGATCTTTGACAGCTTCGATGATAATGTCATTGCCAAGCCAGTCCACGTCCACTGATCCGACCTGATCGGCAAAAGCAGGGGTTGTCAGTGTAAGGGCAAGGCACAGGGACCGGATCGAAATCATGATAGCATTCTCCATTTTCGGAATAACGCGAACCAAATGACGATTGTTCCGGCTCTCAGGCTTGAACAAGCCCGCCAAAAATTCGCTCCGTATGTTCGGAAAGATAGATTTTGAGCCAAGCGGTATACTGTTCCGGGTGACGCGCCACTCGTGCTGACAGATCGTAGATGCTGATCCACGCGGTCTCCATCACCTCATCGGGATTGGGGACAATCTTCAGATCGGCGGGGGCGTCTGCGAGGAATATGTCGACCACTTCATGCTCTATCAGACCGCTCCCGACATCAGCGCGGTATTCCACCTGGTCGCGAAACGAGGGGTAGAGGCCGGTGATGCCCAGTTCCTCACTCAGACGTCGGATCGCGCAGGTTTCCGGCACTTCATCCCAGAGCGGGTGGGTGCAGCAGGTGTTCGCCCATAGACCCGGCGTATGGTATTTTGACAGGGCGCGACGTTGGATTAGCACCTTGTCGCGGTGCATCACAAAGACGGAGACCGCTTTGTGGCGGAGGCCCTTGCGGTGCACTTCCAACTTTTCGACAGGTGTCAGCGTGCCGTCCACCCAAGCGGGGATCATGTCTCGATTTGTGGTCATGTATATTGCTGCGGGACCAGACGAAGAAGGTGGGCGACATTCTTGATGCCGATTTTGAGGTGGGCCATAGGGCGGGCTTTCACCAGTTTCTTGTTCATATAGGCCTCAAACGTCAGTCGTTGCACGTCGATATCGTGGCAAAGGGACACAAACCGTTCGCGCCGCTCGTCGGACTTATAGTAGGCGTCCTGCATGGCGCCAAGGACACGAAATACAGTGCCATGTTCTTTCAGGAAGACCTTGCGGGCCAAAGCCAGGTCTTTGACATTGCCTGAGGCAAGACATGCCATTGCGGCATTTGCGGCTTCGCGTCCTCCGGCCATGGCATAGAAAATCCCCTCGCCGGAACTTGGGGCAACGACGCCGGCTGCGTCGCCGGCCAACACGACATCGCGGCCGTTGTCCCATTTGTCGAGCGGTTTCAGCGGGATCGGTGCGCCCTCCTTGCGGATCGTTTTGCAGCCTGTCAGGCCTGAGCTTTCGCGTAGCTGTCGCGTTGCATCCTTGAGGTCGACGCCATCGACGCCGGTGCCCATGCCCACGCTTGCGGATTTCCCGTGTGGGAAAACCCAGCCGTAGAAGTCAGGTGAGACCTTTCCGTCATAGATAACGTCGCAGCGGGTTGGGTCGTAGCCGGATGGGCCGTCCGGTGCCTCGATGATCTCGTGATAGGCGATGACGTAGGGAATGGTGTCGCCGCCCGGAACCTCGGCGCGCGCCACGTCGGACCGCGCTCCGTCAGCGCCGATGATCAGTTTGGTCTCCAGCTCCAGCTCGTTGCGGCTGACCTTGTCTCGGTAAACAATCTTGGTTTGTCCGCCCTCGCGTTCAATGCGCAGGAATGTGCCCGTATACCGATGAGCGCCCGCATTTTTGGCTCTAACACGCAGGAATTCGTCGAATTCTTCGCGATCCACCATGCCGACATAGCCGTTCTCCACGGGGATATCGACCATACGCCCGGTGGGGGAAATCATTCGTGCAGTGTTGATCTTGGCAACAAGCTGGTCTTCGGGGATGTCGAAGTCCTGAACACAGCGCGGAGGAACAGCACCGCCGCAGGGTTTGATCCGCCCGGCGCGATCGAGCATTGCGACAGAGTGGCCCTTACGCGCCAGATCTTCGGCAGCAGTGGCGCCTGCGGGTCCACCTCCAACAACGATAACATCATAGATCATGGGTTATTCCCCCGGAATTGCATGAGCGTGGGGCATGTTACGCCCCTCGATAATGTGAAAGGCCATGAAGGCCGCGATCAGGAACAAAAGTCCTTCGAACAGGAAAACGGTGCCAAATGCGTCCGCGTCAGCGACACGTGTGCGCATCAGGTCAACGGCAGCGGCACCAACGAGGCCGCCAAAGCCCGCGGCGACAGCTTGAGCAGCGCCCCAGAGACCCATGCGGGTGCCCTCGCGACGCTCGCGCCCGTCGCCGGCCAGTTGCATCATCGAACCGATGGCAGCGACGGCAAAAGCGCCATTCGCAAAGCCCAGGAATACGACGCTTGGCACGACAAGTTCAGCAGCTCCGGTTTGGCCAATCGTGGCGATGAACATCAAGGCGATAGCGGACAAAAGACAGCCCCCCATCACCCAGATTTTGAGAGAGCCCAGCCGGAAGCCCGTTGCACAGATGCCAACGGTGATCATGCCCAAGAAAACGCCTCCGTTTTGGGCGCCCGACAGTTTGGTCGATTGTCCGGGCGTGAAGTCGAAAACCAGACCTGCATAAGGCTCTAATATGAGCTCCTGCATGAAATACGCGGTCATCGACAGAAAGACGAAGATGGTGAAGTTGCGCGCTTTTCGTTCGGCCCAAACCTCTTTCAGGCCTTCCAGAAATGGCGTGTCGTCGCGCTCTTGCGTTTGTGCGGTAACGCGCGCTTCGATTCCCCAGATCGCGAGGGAGGTCAAAGCCACCGCTCCGAGTGCCACGATCACCACGATCTGCATCAGCAATGCGGGGGAGTATGGATCAAGGAATGCGCCGACAGTTCCGGCCGTAATGGCGATGCCTGCAATCATCATAAGCCATGTGATCGTGGCGGCAGCGGCCCGTCTTTGGGGATGCGTTGCGGTGGCGAGTAGCGCAAGAAGTGACGTGCCGGAGGCTCCGACGCCGAGGCCTATCAGAGCGTAAGCCAGAATGGAGACCGCGAGACCAAGGGCGAAAGAGTTTTCCAGCAGGATCACCCCGAACGCCGCACCAATCCCGCCCAAAGCAAGGGCCAGCATACCGCCGATGATCCAGCGGGTGCGGGACCCTCCCGCGTCGGACTTGAAGCCCCAATTGGGGCGGGTGATCTGAATGCCGTAATGCAGTGCGACCAGCAGGCCGGGCAGTACAGCGGGCAGGCTAAGCTCGACGACCATCAGGCGGTTTAGTGTCGACGTGGTCAAAACAACAATCGCACCAAGGCACATCTGAACGAGGCCAAGACGGATGATCTGAAGCCAGCTCAACGCCATCAGAGCATCCCCCGAAGCGCGAAGGCTGCGATCATCATGCCGGAGACATAGAGCGTGACGCCTGTGCCGTTATACCAAGGCGCTTTGCCTTTTGGATCTTTGAACAGCACCGTCATGGCCCAAAGCTGTGCGGCGAGGACTGCCGCGACACCGACGGCGTGCAAGGGTTTGTCCCAGAGCGTCAGAAGGGCGATGACCATTATCTGAGGCACCGCCATAACCGCACAAGCCACCTGAGCGGCGCGCCGGGGTCCCAGTGTCACGGGAAGCGAGTTGACGCCCATCTGGCGATCACCTTCCAGCGCTTTGAAATCGTTCAAGGTCATAATGCCGTGTGCGCCAATGCCATAAAGAAGCGCGATCAGGATGATTTCGGGTCGCGGCAGCCCAGCGCTTAAAACAGCGGCCCCGGTGAACCACGGCAAGGATTCATAGGACAGACCGACCAGACCCGGACCCCACCAACCGGATCTTTTCAAACGAACAGGCTCGGCGGAATAGGCCCAAGCTGCCGCGACGGCCACGACGGTCGCGGCAAAGCCCCAAGGGCCGAGTTGATAGCCGACCAGCAAGGATATGACCGACATTCCCAGGGCGATATACAGACCCCAATATCCTGGGATGCGCCCCGACGGGATTGGACGATCTGGCTCGTTGATTGCATCGACATGGCGGTCGCACCAGTCGTTTGCCGCCTGACTCATTCCGCAGACGATCGGGCCTGCCAGAATAACCCCGAGGATGACATACAGCCATTGACCAGATGGGGAGACGCCGGAGGACACTGCGCCGCAAAGATAGGCCCACATCGGCGGAAACCAGGTGATCGGTTTTAGCAGTTGTAGGGCGGCGGCTGGTTCAGGAAGCGCACGCGACTGTAAATTTGACGAGACATCCATGTGTCAAGTCAACCTTACATTTTGAGTCTGAGCAAGGAAATTCTATGCAAAGCAATAGGCTTGTCGGAATAAGCGTCAGACTCCGCCGATGCGATGCAGTCGAACGGGCCTTAATCCTTGGATTTGTCCACCAATCCGTATTTGCGCAGCTTCACATAGAGGCTTTGGCGGCTCAGGCCCAACATCTCTGCAGCGGCAACACGGTTGTTGTTGGTCATTTTGACAGCAGTGACGATGCACATCTTTTCGATCACATCAGTTGTTGCCGACACGATGTCCTTCAAAGGTGACGAGCCGACCAGATCGATAACGTCGCGCATGTGGTCTTCGTTGGTTGCAGCCGGAACGGGATCGCGCAGAAGCTCGGCGCGGCCCGCATCGCGGATGACAAATGCAAAGCGTGCCTTGGCCCCTCTTGCGAGAGCGGTTGCTGAAATCTCAACAGGAACGTTGCTGCCGTGATTTGTCGTGATCCGGGTGGAATACATCCGCACTTTGCCGGATTGCGAGGCGCTTTCGAGCAAGACCTTGAGGTCAATTGCACCGCGGGTCAGGAACTCTGACAGGTTGCGGCTCTTTACATCTGACAGATGTGGCTGGTCGGACAGGGACAGAAACGCTTCATTGGCGGACCGAATGGTGCCGCGTTCATCAGTGAAGACGACGGCGTCGCTGCCATCCCGGAACAACGCGCTGAGGCTTTCGCCAATTTCTGCGGTAGCGCCATCGCTGCGCGTGTCAGATCCAATGCGGCAGAGCAAAGTCCTGTCGCCGCCTGCCCTAAACAGGGTTGGTTCCAAGGTGACACGGCGATCTTTGCGGCTGCTGATATCAAGCGGTGCCGAGGCTTCGCTGGTCGCACTGGTCAGCAGGTTGTCCAGCAGGTCTTGGGTGTTTTCCTTGTTGAAAACGGTCCCAAGGCTAACGCCAAGCAGCGCATCGGCTTCTTCTTCAAGCGCCAGAGCGGCGGCCGCATTCAGATCGACGATCTTCCCGGTGCTGGCGTCGATCATCAACAAGGCATCGCGGGAGGCTTCCATGACAACACGGTAGCGCGTTTCGAAATCACGGTGGCTTTCGTAGTCCTTTTCCAGCGCAAGCTGCGCTTTGACCAGCCGTTGCTGAAGCTCGGCAATCGGGCGCAGGTCGCGGCCAAGCATCAGGATCGTTCCGTCGTGACCGGTGACGTGGAACGTGTAGCGGATCGGGAAATCCCAGCTGGCGTTATCGAAGTGATTGATCTCGACAAATTTCGATAGAGTGACCTCACCCTTCCGGAATTCATTCAAAACGTTTTTGAACCGCTCGCGGCTGTCTTCCTGAAGGAAATCGGCCATGTTGCGGTTGATCCAGTGGTCCAGACGGCCCAGCGTCTGGTTCAACGGATTTACGACGACGGTTTCGATATTGCCGTCCATCGTGATGACAATCGCAATGTCGGAAGCGGTGGCGACAATTTCGTTGAAATGCTCGGGAGCGATCTTTGGATCACTCGCTCCGATCCAGAAATCTATTTCTCTGGTATTCATACTGCTTCACCTATCAAGGACGAGGCGCCCATTTTTCAAGTCTCTTCGCAAGCAACTGACGCCTCAGATACTTCAATGTTACAGAACTTCAAAGCTTCTTTCGCGTCTGTGGTTACCAGATCCGCTCCAGTCAGATCTTTGAGGTCCAGATCTTGTGTATCGAGCAGGCTGCTTCCGACAACGAAAGGAATGCGGGTCGAGGCGCTTTTGCGTAACGTCGAGATTATCTCTCTTGTGTGCCGGATGTTCCGGCTGGCTGCGAATGAAAGTCCGACCATATCGAAATGAGCACCGCTATAAGACGCTGTAAGCTCTTTTAAACCTTGTCCCACTGCAAATGTCACATCACATCCGTGTTTTTCGATTATCAGGGTCGCGGTGAGACCTCCGAAAACATGGTCTTCTTGCTCGGGGACGATAATCAGAACCCGGGGCCGATTGGGCGTGTTCTCGTTTCTGACACGGCGACTTGAAAGAACCCGGATGCTCTCTTGCAAGCGCGCAACGCCGATGGTCACGTCGACGAAGCTGATCTCATTGCGGTGCCAGGCTTCGCCCAGACCGCGCGCGGTGTCGGGCGCATAATGGTTAACGATGTCATATGTCGAAACCCCGTGCGCAATGAGATCCGCAATCGTGGAGCTTCTGGCATCAGGGTCATCAGAAAGGACCGCGACGCTCAGCTTTTTGATCGTCGCTGAATAGTCTTCGGCGGGGATAGCGCGGTGTTTGGAGACCACTTGCGCCAAGGCCTGTTCGGCAACCGATCGAACCAGTCCCGAGGTCTCTCTTTCCGCTTCAAGATAGTCGCTGATAATCGATTGGTTCATATGGCACACCAGAAAGAAATCTCAGTATCCGAGGCTAATTCCCCACCCAATTCTTTCATGCCCTTTCGGGGTTCATGTTCCTTGAAACTAAGCCAGTTGTCAAAGCTGGGTTCAAGTTACTGTGTTTGCAACAGAACTGGAGAAAATGGTGAATTGTAAATTTTACCTGACAGCCAGAATCCTGAGATATTGGACGTATCCTTCAATGTGAGTCGAACCTGGCCAATGTGTCAACTTAAAAGGTGTAAGTTTTAATTGACACTCTGCCGTGGCGAGAATTAGCCTGCTTGCATAACTCCCCAAAGTGGGAATCGGAGGAGGTCGCCCCTTTTGACGGGCCAACCAGCCAGAAGAAGCCGACTATATACGGCCGAGGAACGCGCCCGACGTGACGCGACACGGTGGACTTTGGTTCAGGGTATTCTGGCCCCGTTGCAGTTTCTGGTGTTCCTGATCTCTCTCGCCTTGGTGTTGCGTTATCTCTCCACCGGGCTTGGCTACGAAGCGGCGACCGCTTCAATCCTGATCAAGACGGCTTTCCTGTATCTGATCATGGTGACTGGCGCGATCTGGGAGAAAGTTGTCTTCGGACAATATCTGCTCGCGCCCGCCTTCTTCTGGGAGGACGTGTTCAGTTTCGGTGTAATCGCTTTACACACGGCTTACCTCTGGGCGCTCTTCTCTGGCGCTGCCACATCGGTTCAGATGTGGATCGCCCTGGCCGCCTATGCGGCCTATGCAATCAACGCAACACAGTTCGTGTTGAAACTGCGCGCCGCCCGGATGGAGGCGGCAACATGAACAAACCTACACATATCGAAGCTGGTGGCTGCCGGGATGCACCTGTCCTGAAAGAGCGTGGTCAACGCGAAGTCTTTTGCGGACTCACCGGGATCATCTGGCTGCACCGCAAGATGCAGGATGCTTTCTTTCTGGTTGTTGGATCGCGCACCTGCGCACATCTTCTGCAATCTGCTGCCGGGGTGATGATCTTCGCTGAGCCACGCTTTGGCACCGCGATCATGGAAGAGAAAGATCTGGCTGGGCTGGCAGATGCCCATGAGGAATTGGACCGCGAAGTTGCCAAGCTTCTGGCGCGACGTCCTGATATCAAGCAGCTGTTTCTTGTCGGTTCCTGCCCCTCGGAGGTCATCAAGATTGACCTGTCGCGCGCGGCAGAACGGCTCACCCAAATTCACGCGCCGCATGTGCGTGTGCTGAATTATTCCGGATCAGGGATCGAGACGACGTTCACCCAAGGGGAGGATGCTTGTCTGGAGTCAATGGTGCCGATCCTGCCTACGACTGAAGAACGCGAACTGCTACTGGTAGGGGCACTGCCTGACGTTGTCGAAGATCAGGCGGTTAGCCTCCTGGAGGCGCTGGGGATAGGCCCGGTCCGTGTCCTCCCAGCGGGCCGGGCCGACGCGACACCTGCTGTTGGCCCAAATACTCAGGTCGCTTTGCTGCAACCATTTCTGGGTGAGACCGCGTCAGCCCTGCAGCGGCGTGGTGCGTCCATCATCGAGGCGCCGTTCCCATTCGGCGAGGAGGGCACAACCGCCTGGTTGCGGGCGATTGCAGACATATTCGACGTGGATGCCGAAACATTTGAGCGGGTAACAGCCGCGCCGCGCGCACGCGCGCGCAAGGCCATTGCTGCCGCTACTGAACATCTGGCCGGGAAGTCGATCTTCTTCTTCCCTGACAGCCAACTGGAAATCCCGTTGGCCCGTTTCCTGACGCGTGAATGCGGGATGGAAGCCATCGAGGTCGGTGCCCCCTACATCCACAAGGGTCTGGTCGGACCGGACATGGATCTATTGCAGGCCGGAACGATTTCCGAGGGGCAAGATGTCGATCTGCAACTTGATCGCTGCCGCGCCGCGCGGCCTGATCTTACGGTCTGTGGGCTGGGGCTTGCCAATCCGCTTGAGGCGGAGGGGCTGGCGACCAAATGGGCGATCGAGCTGGTTTTCACTCCGGTGCATTTCTACGAACAAGCAGGTGATCTGGCTGGTCTGTTTGCGCGCCCGTTGCGCCGCAAGGCAGTGTTGCAGGTGGCATCGTGAAGTTGACCGTCTGGACATATGAGGGCCCGCCCCATGTTGGCGCCATGCGAGTGGCGACCGGGATGAAAGGCCTGCATTACGTACTGCACGCACCGCAGGGCGACACCTATGCGGACCTGCTGTTCACCATGATTGAACGGCGAAATCATCGCCCTCCGGTCACCTACACAACCTTTCAGGCGCGCGACCTCGGGTCCGACACGGCGCATCTGTTCAAGGAGGCGTGTCGCGAAGCCTATGAGCGGTTCAAGCCGGAAGCGATCATCGTCGGGGCGTCCTGCACAGCAGAACTTATTCAGGATGATCCCGGTGGATTGGCCGAAACAATGGGCCTGCCGATCCCGGTCATTCCGCTGGAGCTGCCGTCTTATCAGCGCAAGGAAAACTTTGGCGCCGACGAGACGTTCTTCCAGATTGTTCGACACCTCGCCAAACCCTGCCAGAAGACCGCGCAGGTCAGCTGCAATATTCTGGGACCAACAGCGCTGGGGTTCCGGCATCGCGATGATATCGAAGAGCTCACAACGATCCTGAGTGATCTGGGTGTGAGCGTGAACGTTGTCGCGCCTATGGGATCCTCTCCGTCAGAGATCGCACGGTTGGGGGCCGCGCATTTCAACGTGATGCTTTATCCAGAGACGTCCGAGGCGGCGTGCCGCTGGCTAAAGCGTGAGTTCGATCAACCCTACACGACCACTATTCCCATCGGTGTTGGCGCAACCCAGGATTTCATTCAGGAAGTCATCTCGTTCACCGGTCGGCTGGCGGAAGTGGATCAGGACCGGCTGCGCCTGCCATGGTGGTCACGCTCGGTCGACAGTACCTATCTGACTGGCAAACGTGTATTTCTGTTTGGCGACGCGACCCACGTGAAAGCCTCTGCCCGCATTGCGAGGGACGAGATGGGCTTCGAGGTGGTGGGCCTTGGGTGTTACAACCGGGAATATGCCCGGGACATTCGCGCGCTGGCGAAAGAGTTTGGCGTCGAGCCGCTGATCACTGATGACTATCTGGAGGTCGAAAGCGCCATCGAAGCGCTGCAGCCAGAGATGATTCTGGGCACGCAGATGGAGCGCCATATCGGCAAGCGTCTTGGTATTCCCTGTGCGGTGATTTCGGCCCCGGTGCATGTTCAGGACTTTCCGGCGCGCTATTCCCCTCAGGTTGGGTGGGAGGGTGCCAATGTCATTTTCGATACGTGGATCCATCCGCTTGTCATGGGTCTGGAAGAGCATCTTCTGCACATGTTCCGCGATGATTTCGAGTTTCATGATGAGGCAGGTGCTTCTCATCACGGCACATCCGGCCGCGTTGCGACCGGACCCAGCGGGGGGGCCAGCCCCCCCGAACCCCCCCGGGATATTTCTGAACATGGGAAAGAGGGACATGTCATCTGGTTGGCGGCTGCAGAAAAGGAACTGAAGAAAATCCCATTCTTCGTGCGCGGCAAGGCCCGGAAAAATACCGAAACCTTTGCGTCCGAGCGCGGTGTGACCGAAATCAGCGTCGATACGCTTTATGAAGCGAAGGCTCATTATGCGCGATAGCAACGATCATATCGGCTACCGCGTCGTGATCGTGACGCTGGACAGTCACGCAGCGGGGCCGGTCGCGCGGGCGATCCCCCGGCTGGAGAACGATTTTCCGGGTCTGTCGATCAGCATACATGCGGCCGCGGAATGGGGTGAAAGCCCCGAAGCGCTTGCGGCCACCCGGGATGCGATCCGCCATGGTGACATCATCATCGCGAACCTGTTGTTTCTGGAAGAACACGTGAACGCCATTGCACCTGATCTTCAGGCGCGCCGGGCGGGGTGTGACGCGATGATCGGCATGGTGGCGGATGCGGATATCGTGAAGCTCACCCGGATGGGCGAGTTCGACATGTCAAAGCCTGCCAAAGGTGTCATGTCGCTCCTCAAACGGCTCAAGCCGAAAGCGAAGACGCCGAAATGCGGCCAAGATCAGATGACAATGCTGCGTCGTTTGCCGAAAATTCTGAAATACGTACCAGGCAAAGCGCAAGACCTTCGGGCGTGGTTCCTGACGATGCAATACTGGCTGGGCGGCTCTGACGACAATGTAGAGCAGATGATCCGCTTTCTTGTGGCGCGTTATTGTTCGGATGCGCTGTGGAACAAAGTTGAAGCCAAGCTGCCGGTGGATTACCCCAATGTGGGTCTCTATCACCCCGATCTGCCTGAACGCATTACAGAAGATGCCGCTGATCTGCCGGGGCCGGACGCCCCGGTCGCGACCGTTGGGCTGTTGATGTTGCGCTCGTATGTTCTGGCCTCGGACACGGCGCATTTTGATGCGGTCATTCGCCAGTTTGAAGCCCAGAATATTCGTGTGATCCCAGCCTTTGCGGGTGGGTTGGATGGGCGCCCTGCGATTGAGGCATATCACCAGGGCGAGATCGATGCATTGGTGTCCCTGACCGGGTTCAGCCTGGTGGGAGGACCCGCCTACAATGACAGCGACGCCGCGGTGGAGACGCTGCAAGCGCTCGACATTCCGTATATCGCCGCACATCCGTTGGAATTTCAGACGTTGGGCCAATGGGCTGGCAGTTCAGCCGGGCTGGGCCCTGTCGAGACCACCATGCTGATCGCGTTGCCCGAGCTTGATGGCGCGACCAATCCCACAGTGTTTGCGGGGCGTCATGGCAAGGACGGCTGTGATGGCTGCGCCAGAAACTGCCGTATGGAGTCAGAAGTGCGGGCGATGAGCCCTTGCTTTGAACGGATCGAGGCGCTTGTTAAGAAGACTGCACGCCTGGCGGCGTTGCGTCGCTCGCGTCTTGCAGACCGTAAGGTTGGGATCGTTCTTTTTGGTTTCCCGCCCAATGCGGGCGCGGTCGGCACGGCGGCTTATCTGAGCGTATTCGAAAGCCTGTTCAACACGCTGCACCGGATGAAGGCAGACGGGTATGATCTGGAGCCGCCTGCCACGGTTGATGATCTTCGCAACGCGGTTCTGAAAGGCAACGCGCCACAATTCGGAACCGATGCCAATGTGATGGCGCATGTGCCTGCTGATCAGATTGTAAAGCAAACGCCCTGGCTGGCAGAGATCGAAAACCAATGGGGCCCTGCGCCGGGAAAAATCCAAACTGACGGTCGTGGTGTTTTCGTGCTGGGTGCCGAGTTTGGAAATGTGGCCGTCGCTGTTCAGCCTGCCTTTGGATACGAAGGTGATCCGATGCGCTTGCTGTTCGAAAAGGGGTTTGCGCCAACTCATGCGTTTTCAACCTTCTATCAATGGCTGAAGCATGAGTTTCAGGCAGACGCACTTCTGCATTTTGGTATGCATGGCGCTTTGGAGTTCATGCCGGGTCGCCAAGCTGGTCTTGGCGGCGATGACTGGCCGGACCGTTTGATTGGCAATCTGCCGAATATCTATCTTTATGCGGCGAATAATCCGTCTGAGGCGTCGCTTGCGAAACGGCGCTCCAATGCCATTACGATCACTCATCTGACGCCCCCATTGGCGGCGGCTGGCCTTTACAAGGGAATGGCCGAGTTGAAAGACAGCCTGACCCGTTGGCGCGCGATGGAGATGACTGACCCGGCCCGGGCAGAGCTTGAAACACTTATCAAAGAACAGGCGCAATCGGTCGACTTGGCCGAAACCGCGCCAGATCAGCTTTGGTTGAAGTTGTTGGAAACCGAAGACGCACTTATCCCCGATGGGCTGCATGTGGTTGGACAAACGATATCGACCGCTGAGCGCGAAGAGCATTTGCGTGTGATGGATCACTCCGATCCTGAGACGACACAGCATGTCGAAGAGATGCTGCAAGAGGACCATGAATTGCCTGCTTTGATGCGCGCTCTTAATGGTCGGTTTATTGCGCCCGTGCCAGGCGGTGATCTGATCCGGTCGCCCGAAATCATGCCGACCGGGCGCAACATTCATGCTTTCGATCCCTTCCGGATGCCCACTGCATTTGCGATGCAAGATGGGCAAAAACAGGCTCTAACACTGCTCAATACGCATAAATCGATGCCACGGACGGTTGCGCTGGTTTTGTGGGGTTCGGACAATATCAAATCTGACGGTGGTCCAATCGCGCAGGCACTGGCCCTGATGGGGGCCACCCCTCGATTTGACAGCTTCGGACGATTGGCAGGTGCTGATCTTCTTCCCTTGGACGAGCTTGGCCGCCCGAGGATCGATGTCATCATGACATTGTCAGGCATTTTCCGTGACTTGTTGCCATTGCAGACCCGTATGCTGGCGGAGGCTGCTTACAAAGCGGCGACCGCAGACGAACCGCTGGAGCAGAATTTCATCCGCGCACATGCACTGGCCTATGCGCGCGAGATGGATGTGGATATCGAAACAGCCAGCCTGCGCGTCTTTTCGAATGCCGAGGGTGCTTATGGCTCGAACGTTAATCAACTGGTTGATAGCTCGTCCTTCGGTGAAGAAGACGAGTTGGCGGATGCCTATGAAGCCCGCAAGAGTTTTGCCTATGGCGTCAATGGCAAACCCACACCCCATGCCGCGCTTTTGCAGAAAGCTTTGAAAGACGTGGATCTGGCCTATCAGAACCTCGAATCCGTCGAATTGGGAGTGACCACGGTCGATCACTACTTTGACACGCTGGGCGGCATCTCTCGCGCTGTGAAGCGGGCGAAGGGCGAGGCTGCGCCGGTCTATATCGGTGATCAGACCCGCGGCGAGGGCAAGGTCCGCACATTGCAGGAGCAGGTCGCGCTTGAGACGCGGTCCCGTCAGCTCAACCCAAAATATTTCGAGGGCTTGCTGAAGCACGGTCATGAAGGTGTGCGCCAGATCGAAGCGAGCGTCACCAACACCCTGGGATGGTCCGCGACAACCGGGCAGGTGGACCCTTGGGTGTATCAACGTCTGAGCGAGACTTTTGTTCTGGACGAGGAGATGCGCCAGCGCTTGGCGCGGCTCAACCCGGCGGCCAGCGCGCGGATGGCGAACCGGCTGATCGAAGCACATGAACGAAACTATTGGCAGCCGGATGATGCGACGTTGGATGCGCTTCAGGCGGGTGCGGATGAATTGGAAGATGCGCTGGAAGGCGTGGGAGTTGCGGCAGAATAGAGCCGATTTATTGAAAGGAGGCTCACCATGAGCCCCAGAGATGAAGTGCCCCTGTTGAAAGGGGAAGATGGCGAAGGATCAGTTCAGGTTCATCAGGACATGAATATGAAGATCGAGGGTGCCAAGGTCTTTGCAGTTTATGGCAAGGGGGGTATCGGCAAATCGACGACGTCCTCCAACCTGTCTGCGGCCTTCTCTATGTTGGGCAAGCGGGTTTTGCAGATCGGCTGCGATCCCAAGCATGACTCGACATTTACTCTGACGGGCCGTCTGGTTCCGACGGTGATCGATACGCTGAAGGATGTAGATTTTCATGCCGAAGAACTTCGCCCGGAAGACTTTGTCTACGAGGGTTGGAACGGCGTGCAATGTGTCGAGGCTGGCGGGCCGCCCGCGGGCACGGGGTGCGGCGGCTATGTGGTTGGTCAGACCGTCAAATTGCTCAAGCAGCATCACATGCTCGAAGACACGGATGTCGTGATATTCGACGTGCTGGGCGACGTGGTTTGCGGTGGTTTCGCAGCGCCTTTGCAACATGCCGATCGCGCTTTGATCGTCACGGCGAACGATTTCGACAGCATTTATGCGATGAACCGGATCATTGCAGCTGTGCAAGCCAAGTCGAAAAATTACGGCGTCAGGCTGGCGGGTTGCGTGGCCAACAGGTCGCGCGAAACTGATGAAGTTGACCGCTATTGCGACGCCGTTGGCTTTAATCGCCTCGCGCATATGCCCGATCTCGATGCGATCCGGCGGTCGCGGCTGAAGAAGAAGACATTGTTCGAAATGGATGATGAGGACGACATTGTAGAGGTCCGCAAGGAATACATTCGACTGGCTGAAACGCTCTGGAACGGCACCGAGCCACTGGCGCCCGAATGTCTGCCGGATCGCGAAATTTTCGAGATGCTTGGATTTGATTGATGCATCTGGCTGACGCCAAATATCAGCGCACACGCGCTCGGGTTGAAGATTACTTTGACCGCACCGCGACCAAAACCTGGGAGCGGTTGACCTCTGATGCGCCTGTTTCTGGCATTCGTGCGACGGTGCGTGCTGGTCGGGATCGGATGCGGACGATGATGCTTGAGCAATTGCCCGAGAACCTGACAGGTCAGCGGGTGCTTGATGCGGGATGCGGCACAGGTGCGCTGGCAATCGAGATGGCGGGTCGAGGGGCCGAGGTCGTGGCGATCGACATCTCTCCATCTCTTATTAAAATCGCGTCTGACCGGACACCCGGTCGCCTGACATCCAAGATCACCTATCTTGCTGGTGATTTGTCCGATCCGTCCCTTGGCAAGTTTGATCACGTCTGTGCCATGGACAGTCTGATTTACTATGAACGGACTGAAATAGGCTCTATCCTTGCCCAATTCAGCCCTCGTGTTTCGTCCAGTATCGTTTTCACACTGCCGCCGCGCACGGCGCTTCTGATGGCCATGTGGCGCGTCGGGAAGCTGTTCCCGCGCTCTGACCGCTCGCCGGTTATGGTGCCTCACACAGCTCAGGGGATCGCAATGGCGGCGCGCGCGTCATCGGCCAAGGGTGGTCTAATCCCGATCGAGACGGTCAATTCAGGCTTTTATCATTCGTCACTCTACCGGTTTGAAACGGAGGTGCGCGCATGAGCCAGGCTGCCTCCGTTCTGAAACAGATGACGATCAAGATGCTGCCCTTCAGCGATGCGGCCAGCGACGATCTTCCCATTGGACAGCTTTTGCGGCTGTCCCTGTTTCAAATCTCGGTAGGCATGGCCGCCGTCATGCTTCTGGGCACGCTCAACCGCGTCATGATCGTTGAGCTCAGCGTTCCTGCATTCCTAGTCGCTTGCATGATCGCCCTGCCGGTTCTGATTGCACCCTTCCGCGCCCTCTTGGGATTCCGGTCCGATACATACCGCTCCGCCATTGGTTGGAAGCGCATTCCCTATCTCTGGTTTGGCACGCTCTGGCAGATGGGGGGGCTCGCCATAATGCCAATGAGCTTGCTGGTTCTTGGCGGTGATGTTGTTCACGATATCCCATTTGCCGGCGAAGTGCTCGCGGCTTTGGCCTTCGTGATGACGGGCCTGGGGATGCACATGACCCAGACTGCGGGTCTTGCACTTGCGGCCGACCGGGCCACAGACGAAACGCGCCCCCGCGTGGTCGCACTTCTTTATGTCATGTTCCTGATTGGTATGGGACTGTCTGCGGTGATCGTGGGCTACCTGCTACGGGATTTCGGCAATATCCGCTTGATCCAGGTTGTTCAGGGCACAGCCGTTGTCACGATGGTTCTGAATGTCATCGCTCTTTGGAAACAGGAAAACATCCGCCCGATGAGCGCCGCTGAACGCGCGCAACCGCGCCCAAAATTTCAGGACGCCTGGAAAGACTTTACCGCAGGTGGGCAAGCCGGGCGCCTGATCGTCGTTGTCGCTTTGGGAACGCTCGCGTTCAATATGCAGGACGTCCTTCTGGAGCCATATGGTGGCGAAATTCTGGGCTTGTCTGTCAGCGCCACCACGCTTCTTACCGCGCTTTGGGCGATGGGTGCTTTGATCGGTTTCGGACTGGCCGCCAGATGGCTTTCCACCGGAACAGACCCTTTTCGCATGGCCGGTCGCGGGCTTCTCTTTGGTTTGGTCGCGTTCTGCGCTGTTATCTTCTCGGCCCCCATGAACAGCCCGACGATCTTTTTCGCAGGCGCTGGTCTCATCGGGTTCGGAGGTGGTCTTTTTTCGGTGTCGACACTGACGGCAGCAATGACGATGCCGGCCGAAGGGCTGGCTGGGCGCGGTCTGGCGCTTGGGGTCTGGGGCGCTGCGCAGGCGACGGCGGCGGGGCTTGGCGTCGCGATTGGTGGCACGGTGCGCGACGTGGTGAACGCCGCAGCAACATCTGGACAATTGGGGGAAGCGATGGCGTCCCCCGCGACGGGCTACTCGGTCGTGTATCACATCGAGATCGCTCTGATTTTTGCAACTCTTATCGCGCTTGGGCCGCTGGTGAAGTCCGGGCGCACAACATCAACCACGGGTGGATCAGCCAAGATCGGGCTTGCTGATTTTCCCACATGACAAACTCAATGCGTTCAACCCCCGGAGGATAAAATGGTAGACCCATTCTTTGGCAATTTCGATCTGGCCTCGCTCAGCCTTTGGCTGTTCTGGGCCTTCTTCGCCCTGCTGATTTATTACCTGCAGACAGAGAACATGCGCGAAGGTTATCCGCTCGAAGATGATGACGGTAAACCTGCAGCCAATCAGGGACCTTTCCCGGTGCCTGAGCCCAAAACATTCATTCTGCCCCACGGCAAAGGCACCAAGACCGTGCCAGATCTTCAGCCCGAAGGGCGCGAAGTGGCCTTGAAACGCACGAATGCGGCGAACGGCTTTCCGTTCGAGCCCACAGGCGATCCGATGGTTGATGGGGTGGGTCCTGCCTCTTGGGCGCCGCGCGAAGATGTGCCGGAACTTGATGGGCATGGACATCCAAAAATCGTTCCCATGAGTGGCGCCGACAGTTTCGTTGTCGCGGCGGGCCGCGATCCACGCGGATTGCCGGTTCAGGCGGGCGACGGTGAGATCGTCGGAAGCATCAGCGACATGTGGATTGACGAGCCGGAACAGTTGGTTCGCTATCTTGAAATCGACCTCAACAAAGAGGGCGGCTCTGGAAAGCGACTGGTTCCGATGCAACTGGCACAGATCAAGTCGGACCGTGTGTCGATCCATGCCATCTTTGGCAAGCACTTTGCCAATGTGCCTCGCACCAAGTCCAACAATCAGGTGACCAAGCTCGAGGAAGAGAAAATCTGCGCCTACTACTCAGGCGGCAAGCTCTACGCCTCTGAAGCGCGGCAGGAACCGCAGCTCGGATAAGGAAACACCATGTCCCACGACGATTTTGAAATAGAACCCGTACCCGGTCTTCCGGAATTGCCACCAGAGGGCGAACGCATCCTCTGGCAGGGCAAACCGGATTGGTGGGCGTTGGCTCGTGAGAGCCTCAACCTGTATTGGGTAATGGGGTATTTCGTGTTGTTGGGGGCATGGCGCTCTGTTTCGCTTGCTGGATTTCAACCATTGGGTATCGCGCTTTGGGGCGCGTTGCCGTTTTTGATTTTGGGCGTGATCGCCTGTGCAATCTTGGCGGTCATTGCTTGGGTCATGGCATGGGCCACGGTCTATACGGTCACGAACAAGCGCGTGGCCATGCGTATTGGGGCGGCGCTGAACGTGACGCTCAATCTACCTTACAAGTGGATCGGCTCTGTCGATCTGGACCTTCGGAAAAGCGGCACGGGAACGGTGGCGCTGGATCTGATGGACGACGGCGTAACGAAGCTCAGCTATCTGACCTGCTGGCCACATGTACGCCCCTGGAAGATGAATCCAACGCAACCCGCTTTGCGCTGCATCAAAGACGCAGAGCAGGTGGCGGGTATTGTGGCAGACGCGGCCCGAACGCAGGTCGCCATGCCGCAAGTGCGCAAAACTGTGCCGGAGGCCATTCCGGCAGAATAACGGGAGAGAAGACATGAGCGAGCAACAGCTAGCCGAACGCGATCGCGAGATGATCCCAACACGCCTGCTCTGGGCAATGTTGGCGCTTGTCGTGGTGTGTTTTGGTGTCGCTGCGATGGCCTCGCTGACGGATCGTCCTCTTGAAGCAATGCCCCCGACACTGCCTGTCGTACAGGAACGCGAAATCCGGATCTTTGCAGAGATGTCCGGCGCGGCTCGGGTGGAGGATAGTTCAGGCTCTGTTATTGCGGATCTCGATCCCACAAAAGGTGGTTTTATCGCCGGTGTGGGTCGGGTTCTTGTGCGCGAACGCGGCAAGCTCGGGCTCGACCCGACGCTTCCCATTCGTCTTATTCAGTATTCCGACGGGCGGCTTGCCCTGCGCGATGATCACACGCCCTGGCGTGCCGAATTGCGTGGATTTGGGCAAACGAACGAAGCCGCCTTTTATTCACTTCTAAGCAACTGACGGGAGACAGTTCATGGGAATTTTTACCAAGGAGAAGGAGACCGCCCCGTGTGAGGTGGAGGTCAGTCATAAATTTGAAAGCCTGCATGCGCATGTGAAGTTTCTGAACGGGGCCGTCATTGGCCCAGGTGATGAGGTTCTGGTGCATGGGGAACCGGTGATGGCGCCCTATGGCGAGATTGTCACCGAAGAGCGCACGGCCACGATTACGCGCGCCAGCGCGGTGGAGCGGCTTTGGACCCGCATGACCGGAGATCTGGAGTTCATGGAGCTCTGCGAGTTCTCGTTCTCCGAGGAGGTACGGCTATGAATATTCAGAACCCGCACGCCGCTGACACGACGAACATGCAAGCCAAGCACACCGCCGACGCCACGACTGTCGAAGAAGGTCTTGCAATCGCCGAGGCGCAGGACAAGCAGTATAACGACGAAATGGCGACCGAAACCGCGATGCAGAACACCCTTCTGACGCCGCGCTTTTACACCACCGATTTCGACGAGATGGATGCGATTGACGTGAGCCCGGTGCGCGAAGACTGGGACAAGCTGATTGCCCAGATGCTTGCAGACCCTAACAAGGGCCATTTCAAGAAAAACGAGGATTGGGATCATATTGATTGGGATGGGATGGACCCCGACCTGAAGAAGGAATTCATCGACTTCCTGATTTCGTCCTGCACGGCCGAGTTTTCGGGATGTGTGCTTTACAAGGAGATGAAGCGCCGCGGGAACAACAAAGATATCACCCAGCTCTTCCAACTTATGGCGCGAGACGAAGCACGTCATGCCGGTTTCATCAACGATGCTCTGCGCGAAGCCGGTCTTCGTGTGAATCTCGGCTTTCTGACGCAAGCCAAGAAATACACCTATTTCCGGCCCAAGTTCATCTACTACGCGACCTATCTGTCGGAGAAGATTGGCTACGCGCGCTACATCACGATCTATCGCCATCTTGAGGCGCATCCGGAGCATCGCTTCCACCCGATCTTCAAGTGGTTCAAGGAGTGGTGCAACGATGAGTTCAGCCATGGTGAGGCCTTCGCGCTTCTGATGAAAACCGATCCAAAACTGACGTCCGGCATCAATGTCTGGTGGATCAAGTTCTTCCTGACGGCGGTCTATGCCACGATGTATGTGCGCGACCACCAACGGCCTGCTTTCCATGAAGCGCTGGGTGTCGACCCGGACTGGTATGCGCATGAGGTTTTCACCAAAACCTCAGAGCTGTCCAAACAGATTTTCCCGATCACGCTGGACATCGATCACCCGCGCTGGCAGCCGACATTGGAGAAACTGCACCGCGCCAATGTGAAGATCGCCGAGGCGAAGGAGCAGGGCGGCATTGCCGGAAGGCTGAAACAGCTTTCAGGCTCTATTTCAGCCGGAACGGCTTTCATGTCGCTCTTCACCATTCCAACCAAGAAACACGAGGTTCCGGAAAATCCGCGCCTCGTGCCCTGCTACTGACATGCTGGCCAGCCCTTGGATCGCAGCCCTCGCGGCATTCTTCCTCTGGTGGTTTTCCACCGGGGTGATCCTTGTGCTGGTTCGTCATTCTGACAAAAACTCCAAGAACCTGGAGGCCACGATATTGGGCCTCCCGATCCTTGCGCTGGGATGTGCAGGGATATGGAGCAGTCTGGACAGCACCACGGCCGCAGGAGCCTATCTGGCATTCGTATCTGCGATTGCCGTTTGGGGGTGGATCGAACTGGCGTTTCTGACCGGTGTCATCACCGGACCAAATCGCTCCGAACTTCCGCCAGGTACTCCAGAGTGGCAGCGCTTTATCCGGGCGTGGGGCACGATTGCCTACCATGAAATGCTGCTGGTCGCTGTGCTTATCGGTTTGGGCCTGATCGCCATTGCGGAGCCCAACCCGTTTGGCTTCTGGACATTTGCGGTCCTGTTCTTTGCCCGCATCTCGGCAAAGCTGAACCTGTTTCTTGGCGTACCGAAGATCAATCTGGAGTTTCTGCCAAGCGTGCTCTCCCATCTGCCAAGCCACTTCCGGATTGCGCGTATCAACTGGCTGTTTCCAGCCTCTGTCACAGCGCTCAGCTTTGCTGTGGCCTGCTGGCTGGAACGGATTTACGCGAGCACCACCAACGGTGACGTGATTGGATTTACATTGCTCGCCGCGTTAACTGCGCTGGCGTTGTTAGAACATTGGCTGATGGTGCTGCCATTGCCTGATGAAAAACTCTGGCGGTGGATGCTGCCGGAAAAACCGGACAAAACGACCAACAGACCAAGCGAGGAAGCCCATGGAGTTTGACAGCCTGTTCAACGCCCAGCTCGATCAACTTAAGGAAGAGGGGAATTACCGCATCTTCGCCGAGTTAGAGCGTCATTGTGGGGACTTCCCGAAAGCTAAGAACCATTCTGACGGCGCTGATGAAGTGACCGTATGGTGTTCCAACGACTATCTGGGCATGGGGCAGAACGAAAAAGTTCGCCAAGCCATGAAAGATGCCATCGACCAATATGGTGCAGGCGCTGGCGGTACGCGGAATATCTCGGGCACGAACCACGCCCATTGCGAACTGGAAAAAGAACTCGCCGATCTGCATGGCAAGGAATCCGCGCTGTTGTTCACGTCAGGCTATGTCTCGAACTGGGCGGCACTCAGCACACTGGGCGCGCGCCTGCCCAATGCGGTGATCCTGTCAGATGAGCTCAATCACGCCTCGATGATTGAGGGTATGCGCCACTCTCGCGCGCAAAAGGTCATCTGGAAGCATAACGATGTCGAAGATCTGGATCGCAAGCTTGCGGCGTTGCCCGCCAATGCCACCAAGATCGTCGCGTTTGAAAGCGTTTACTCTATGGACGGCGATATCGCGCCGATCCGCGAGATCGTTGAAGTTGCCGAAAAACATGGCGCCTTGACCTATCTGGACGAAGTGCACGCTGTTGGTCTCTATGGCCCGCGCGGCGGTGGGATCTCCGAGCGCGAAGGCGTCGCCGACCGGATTACGCTGATCGAAGGCACGCTCGGCAAAGCCTATGGTGTGGTCGGCGGTTACATCACGGGGTCCGAGGCGCTGTGTGACTTTATCCGCTCCTTTGCCTCTGGTTTTATCTTTACGACTGCATTGCCGCCGGCTGTGGCAGCGGCTGCCAAAACATCAATCCGCCATCTCAAGGAAAGCTCTGAGGAGCGGATGGCCCAACGTCGACAGGTCGCACTTCTGCGCAAACTGCTCGACCAGCGCGGTATTCCGCACCTCGATAACCCGAGCCATATCATCCCTGTGATGATCAAGGATCCGGTGAAATGTCGTCAATTGGCCGATATTTTGATGGCCGATTACGGGATTTACGTGCAGCCGATTAATTACCCGACGGTTCCCAAAGGCACGGAACGGCTGCGGTTTACGCCATCTCCATTGCACAGCGACGCTGACATCACCCATTTGGTCGACGCGCTCACCGCTTTGTGGAAACAGTGTGCTCTGGCCCACGCGGTTGCATAAACTCTTCACGTCTCACGAAAAATTGTGAACTTTACACTGCCGCTAAGCGTATTACTTATGTGATCCGAGCTACTCGAAGGGAGCCTACTTATGAAATTTACAGCAATCGCTGCTCTATCAACGGCGCTTTTGGCTGCACCAGCATTCGCCGATGGCCACGCGACAGGCGACGCCGCTGAGGGCGAGAACGTCTTCAAGAAGTGCAAATCCTGCCACATGATCACGGCTGAGGATGGCACAGCTATCCAAAAAGGCGGCAAAACAGGGCCAAACCTTTACGGTATTTTCGAGCGTATGCCCGGCTCGGTCGAGGATTTCAGATACGGTAAATCCCTCGCCTCCATCGGTGAATCCGGTGCGGTTCCGGATGGATGGAACGAAGAACAGTTCGTCGCCTATGTGGCTGATCCAAAGAAATGGCTGCAAGAGGTGCTGGACGATCCCAAAGCGCGCTCCAAAATGTCTTTCAAGCTGAAGGATGGTGAAGACGCAGCAAATGTCTGGGCCTATCTGGTCTCGGTCGGTCCTGCGCCAGAAAGCTGATCGCTGGGACATATGAAATTCAAGGGCGGTCCAAGCGGGCCGCCCTTTTCTTGTCTAGCAGTCTTCAATCTTCTCCAACTCGAAGACCTGAAGTACATCCGAAAGCGGCGCGTCACGAATAAGGTGGAAAAACCGTCCGTCCTCCTGCGTGCGCAAAAGCACTGACACCTGGTCCTGAAGGTCCAGCTCCTCCGTCGCTTTGCAGCCTTCAAAGCCAACGCTGATGCTGCCGGATGTCGCTTCTTCGTTTTCAGCCTCCCAGTCACGGATCATGGCCTGCTGCGCGCGCAAGGTTGCCTGATCCTCCTGTGCAACGGCCAGGATCGTCAGCCCGTTCGCATCTTGCCGATGTTCAAGCTCATAGGCACCATCACTCGACTGACCAGTGTCGCTTCGTTTGGCGTTGAAGCTGATCTGTGCCGTCCCTGGCTTGATCCGAACGCTTTCGGGTAAATCCAGCGCCACCGCCAAATCGGCTGGGTCGCTTTCAAGCGGTGTCAGTTGATAAAGTTTGGCAATGCCGGAGGGGACGACGGCGCTACAGGCACTCAGAAGCAGGGCCAGTCCTAAAATTTGAGGTTTCATGATATCTCCATTGACGAATCTATTTTTTATCGTAAAACAGTAAAAAATAGATTCGAAAAGGGAAAAGTGATGAGCGTGCTTAATATACCGAATGTTGCCAGGTTTTTGTCCATTGTGACTCTGGCGGCGATGATGGCTCTGGCGATTTTCGTGGCCTACACGTTTGTCGACACATCGCTCGCACAAGCCATGATCGAGCGCCACGCGCCGGACCTTGCTCAGCCTACAGAGCCCGTAACTTTGCGCATCATGATGGCGGTTGGCCTGATCGCCATCGCAATTCAGCTCTATGTTCTCAACGCGGCGCGCGCACTTTTCAATCTCTATTCCAGCGGAATTTACCTGTCTGAAGAAAACGGCCGCGCGATTACGCAAATTGGAAGCGGTCTGATTGCTCTGCCGCTTGCCCGGTTTGTGTTGGAGCCGATCTGGTCGATCCTTTTGTCGCTCGGCACAGATGATATCGACGTTTCCATCTCGATTTCCTCAAGCGGGATCGGGCTGGTGCTGGGCGGGTTGCTGATGCTGATGATTGGCCAGTCCATGTTCGAAGCCACGCGGGTTCGGCAGGAAAACGAGGCGTTCGTCTGATGGAGATCATTGTCCGCCTTGATGTGATGCTGGCGACCCGCAAGATGCGCTCGCGCGAATTGGCCGAAAAGGTTGGCATCACCGAACAGAATATTTCTGTGCTGAAATCCGGGAAAGTCAAAGGCATCCGGTTCGAGACCCTCGCCAAGATCTGCGATGCGCTGAACTGCCAACCCGGCGATATTCTGGAAGCTGTTGAGATCGGATCGGGCCCAAACGCGCTGCAAGGGTGAGCGCAGGCAGGACGGGTGTCGAAGCGACGCTCGACATCCGATTTGCAGACACAAAAAAGTTACCTAATTGACCCCGCGGCCCTTGAAAGAGCAACGGGCCTTCCCACTTCTTAAGTAGAAGTGAACCAAGCGGTTCAGCTAATTTTAAACGACAGAAAATTGATCCTCGCCCGTTTAAGGCACAGAGGGCGAAGCGTTCCGAGTGGCCATATTCAGGTTCAAGCGAGAGCAAAAGCAACATGGGAAGACTAGCCGTATCTGACACCCCGCGTCCGCAAAGCACTGCGGCAGGTGGGGCGCTCGCATTCAATTATTGCGAAGGCGGGCCCGGTCGTAAGACCGCAGACACGGTACAGCATCACTGCATGGTGATCCCGGTACAAGATACGCCGTTGCGCGTCATCACGACCCGCGATGGTGTGGTCCGGCATCATACATTGACCAAGGGCGATATTGCGCTCGCGCCTCAAGGCACGCAGACCATTTGGGAATGGCTCGATCCGGCAAAGGTTATCCTGATCCAGTTGGAACCTGTTGCTTTGCTGCGCTTCATTGAACATGAAATGCGCCTGATGCTGACGGGCAATAGGCTCGACAAGGAAATTGTAGTTACAGACCCTGATCTGGCCGCAGCGGCATTCCAATTGCTTGAGGCTTCGCAACAGGCGGATGTCGGCGAAGATATCTTGTTCGACGCGCTGGCTCGCGTGTTCCTTGTCACCTTGGTACGCCACTATGCGACCTACGATCAGGGCGACCCGTCGGGCTTTGGGCTGGATGACTACGTCGTCATTCTCGACTATGTTGAGGCCCGGTTGGACAGCAAGATTACCCCGGCCAATCTCGCCAAGCTCGTTGGCTTAAGCGAGGCTTCGTTCGGGCGCAAATTCAAGCAACGCACGGGCACGTCGCCAATGGCTTTCGTCAAGCAGGCCCGTTTGCGTGCGGCGCTTGTTCATCTGCACGAGGGGCGCTTGTCGCTGGGCGAAATCGCGATCCGCACAGGCTTTGCCGATCAGGCGCATTTTTCGCGCGTCTTTCGTGCCGCACATGGCAGAACTCCCGGAAAATACCGTGCGGCGCTCAGGTCGTGAATAAGGCCAGCGGTTTTACCCGCTGGCCTTGCTTCCAGGTTCGATGTCTCGGTAGGGGGCACCGATCAGTTGTATTTATCGATATACATCGAGCCTAGTTCCGCTGACGTGTAGTCGTTCGGGTTGAGACCCATTGCGCGCGCCAGTTGCAGATGACCTGCCGTCATCGGGGCGCTATTCCGGGTCACAATCTCGTTCGCGCCGAGTGGAATCCTTTCGTCAACAGTGTCGCCGCTCAGTTTTTCGACCGCCATCGCCATCGTTGCCGCCGTGGCGTTAGAGCCATTTTGAGCGAGCATTCTTTCGCCAAATGCTTCGGCGTCGGCGAAAGCCGGCGCTGCCGTCAGAAGTGCAAATGCAGGGATTAAAATACGTTTCATGTGAAGATCCTCGTCTCTTCGTTAGGACAGCGGATCAGGGAGGGAATCCGCTTTCATGCATCCAAGATAAGGACCTTCCCTTGCGGAAACTTGAACCGGAGCCGCAAAGTTTTGAACCGTTCCGTTCAGTTTTGTGTGCAGATGCAGAAACCCTGTGCGGCATTGCAGAGAGAAGAGCGATTTGTCGCTCAAATCCCGCCGACACCCAGTTGGTAAGGTTCTGTTTTATGAGGATTTGCCCGGTAGCGGCATCTGCGAATTATAGCAAAACCGCCGTTAAACAGCGTCAGCGTGGCGGCCCTCAAGGGCTACAGTGTCGGTGGGGATGCCGTCCAGGACTGGGCTGCGTCGTACTCCCTGCCCAGTGCCAATAGCGGGTCATCCCAGCCCCTATGGGCAATCAGTTGCAGGCCCATCGGCAAGCCTTCTCGTCCAAAACCCGTTGGAACCGAGAGTGCAGGCAGACCAGTCAGGGAGGCGGCGACCACGACTTCCATCCAACGATGATATGTGTCCATCGTGGCGCCTGCGATTTCTTTGGGCCAATCCCATTCTGCCGGGAACGCGAAGCATTGCGCGCTGGGAAGCGCGATGACATCGACATTCATCCGGGCGGTCATACGGAACCAGTCTGAGCGGATCGCACTGGCGCGGCGGATCTCTGCATTGGTCAGGGCCAATCCGAGCTCGATCTCCCAGATCGCCTCCGGCTTGAGGGCGTCGCGCGTTTTGCCGTTCTCATAAAGAGCGGCCATTTTGCCCGCGACGGACCAACTTCTCAGGGCTATCCAGCTCTCCCAAAGTGCTTCTGCAGAGAAGGGCGGTTTCATCTCTTCGATCGAATGACCGAGTTCTTCGAGTAAAGCCAAACCCTGCTGACAGGTTTCCAGCACGCCGTCTTCCATCGGCAGCGCGCCGCCCCAATCGCCGAGCCATCCAATGCGCAATGGGCTGACGCGCTCACTGGCGGTGTAAGGTCCGCTCGAATGGGGATGGCTTGGGTCGAACGCCGCTTGCACGCCAAGCAGCAGCTCCAGATCGCGCATGCTGCGGGCCATGGGACCGTTGGTCGAGAGCTGGTTGAAGAACACATCCCCTGGCCCATCATTGGCAACCAACCCGTAGGAGGGTCGAAAGCCGAAAACATTGCTCCAGCCCGCGGGGTTTCTCAGAGAACCCATCATGTCAGAGCCATCCGCCAAAGCGGTCATCCGCGTGGCCAGCGACACTGCGGCACCCCCGCTGGACCCACCAGCACTGCGGCTGGTGTCATAGGGGTTACGGGTCACGCCGTAGACAGGATTGTAGCTGTGCGACCCCAAGCCCCATTCAGGCGTGTTGGTCTTGCCAATGATCACAGCACCCGCCCTGCGTATCCGCTCAACCATCGCGCTGTCGGCGCTGGGCACATGGTTCTTGAACGCCGGGGAGCCATACGTCGTCGTAATCCCCTTGGTGTCGGCCAGATCCTTGATCGCGAAGGGCAGCCCTTGCAACGGACCTTCCGGTGCTGCATCGGCGGCATCCAGCAAAGCCTCCCGCTCACGCAGCGCAACAATAGCATTTACCTCTGGATTGACGGCCTCAATCCGGTCGAGCGTCGCTTCCATCAACTCACGGGCGGAGATTTCGCCACTTCTCAAAGCCGCAAGCTGGGCCGTCGCGTCGCGCTCAATCATGTTGGGGGTCGGGGCTGTCATGGGACGCTGGCATCTGCCCACCCATGACCTTCACCTCACGTTGCGGGAACGGAATGGAGATATCGTTTTCCTGGAAGGCATCCCAAAGCGCCAGATACACATTCCCGCGGATATTCGTCAGCCCGCCGGTCGGGTCCTTGATCCAGAACCGCAGAATGTAATCGACGCTTGAATCGCCAAAGCCCACGATATGACAGACCGGTGCCTTGAAGCTGAGCACCCGCTCCACGCCCTTGGCCGCGTTGATTGCCAATTCCCGCACTTTGTAGGGATCGTCGTGATAGGCCGTGCCGAAATAAATATCGAGCCGCACGTAGTCGTTCGAGTGAGACCAGTTCACCACCTGATTGGTAATCAGGTCTTCGTTCGGGATCAGGTACTCCTTGCCGTCCCGTGTCACGACCGAGGCATATCGCGCACCCAAGGTGTTGATCCAGCCAAAGGTCTCGCCAAGTGAAATCACGTCGCCCGGCTTGATCGATTTGTCGAGCAGGATGATCACACCTGACACAAGGTTCGACACAACCTTTTGCAAGCCGAAACCAAGGCCAACACCGATCGCACCAGACAGAACCGCCAGCCCTGTCAGGTCGATGCCAATGGCCTTGACGCCGATATAAAACGCCAGCGCGTAAAACGCGATCTGCACGACCTTGACGATCAGCACCCGCATGGATGGCGAGATACTTTCGTTGGATTGCACCCGTGCGCTGGTGGTCGAGGTCGCAAAACGTGCCAATGCAAGCAGCACCCCGATGATGACAATGCCCTGTACCACCAGCAGCATGGAGATACGGAATTCCCCGACCTCAAGCGCAGCAGCATCCAGAATGCGTTCTGCTTCCTCCAGAACGCCCAGCAGATATAGCGTGACCCATGTCCAGGCCCCGTAGCGCACCAGTCGTCGCAGGAAGATCGACCGGATCAGCCGCGTGCCAAACACGACGATCAGCCATGCTGTGGCGAGCGAAGCTATTACGCTCAGCAGATAAGATCGTGACGGCCATGTTACTTCCCGCATGATCAGGACAGCCGCCCAGATCAGCAGGACGAAGAAGATGGGCCGAAGTCTCTGATGCACCACCACAAGGATACGCATCCGCCATTTCGGCCAGCCCTCACGGGATCCCATCCATTCACGAATAGGGGGTCCCAGCAAGGCACGCAGAAGATGCGCCACAACCACCAGAGCAATTGCAATACCCACCTGATAGGCATTCCAAGGGCGCATCAGGGAGTTGAGAAGGAGCTCACCTTGTTCGAGCAGGGATTGTCCGACATCAACGACCTCCGCCACGACCTCTTGCGCGGCGTCGGCAGAGGTTTCAGCGTCAGATGCGGTGGCTGTTGATTGTGTATGCTCGGCCATAGGTCCCTCATACTCTAGTCTGAATGCGAGAACACGCAAGCGCCGCCCTTGCGAGACTCGGGGTGGATGTGTATCTCAAATGCCATGACACGTTATTTCGACATTGGGGACCGCGCCCGGTTGCGCGAACGCTTCTTCGGCGTGACCCACACTGTATTGGCTTGCCTCTGATCACCGGCACCCCTTGTCTGCTTGAAATTCCACAAAACGGGAGAGGACCGATATGTCCCCCAAAACGCTCTATGATAAAATCTGGGATGCCCATGTTGCCCACGAGGCTGATGATGGCACCTGCTTGCTCTATATCGACCGTCATCTGGTCCACGAAGTGACCTCGCCACAGGCCTTTGAAGGCCTGCGGATGGCGAACCGTCCGGTACATGCGCCGGACAAGACGATTGCCGTGCCGGATCATAATGTGCCCACGACGTCTGGTCGCGATGATCCAAAGAACATGACCGAAGACAGCGCCATTCAGGTTGCTGCACTCGACAAGAACGCCAAGGATTTTGGCATTCACTACTATCCGGTCTCCGATGTTCGTCAGGGCATCGTGCATATCGTTGGGCCCGAGCAGGGCTGGACCTTGCCGGGGATGACCGTCGTCTGTGGCGATAGCCACACCGCAACCCATGGCGCTTTCGGTGCCTTGGCGCATGGTATTGGCACCTCCGAGGTGGAGCATGTTCTGGCGACACAGACCCTTATCCAGAAGAAGTCCAAGAACATGAAGGTGGAGATCACAGGCAAGTTGCGCCCCGGTGTGACCGCGAAAGACATCACCCTGTCGGTGATCGGTGAAACAGGTACTGCCGGCGGCACCGGCTACGTCATCGAGTATTGCGGTGAAGCGATCCGTGATTTGTCGATGGAAGGTCGCATGACAGTTTGCAACATGGCTATCGAAGGCGGAGCGCGCGCAGGTCTGATCACGCCTGACGAGAAAACCTTCGAATATTGCAAAGGCCGCCCCCACGCTCCGAAAGGCGCGCAATGGGAAGCTGCCGAGGCCTATTGGCGTACGCTCTTCACCGATGACGGTGCGCATTTCGACAAGGTCGTGACGATCAAGGGCGAAGACATCGCACCGGTTGTGACATGGGGCACCTCTCCCGAGGATGTTTTGCCGATCACGGCCAGCGTGCCTGCGCCATCTGATTTTGACGGCGGTAAGGTCGAAGCGGTCGAGCGCTCGCTCGACTACATGGGTCTGAAACCAGGCACGCCACTTTCCGATATCGAGATCGACACGGTCTTCATCGGGTCTTGCACCAATGGTCGGATCGAAGATCTACGCGCTGCTGCCGAAATCCTCAAAGGCAAGAAAGTCAAAGACGGGATGCGTGCCATGGTCGTTCCGGGTTCAGGCCTTGTTCGGGCCCAAGCCGAGGAAGAGGGTCTGGCAGATGTATTCAAGGAAGCTGGTTTCGAATGGCGTCTTGCCGGATGTTCCATGTGCCTTGCGATGAACCCCGATCAGCTGGCCGAGGGAGAACGTTGCGCTTCAACCTCCAACCGCAACTTCGAGGGGCGTCAGGGCTACAAGGGACGGACACATCTGGTGTCTCCGGGCATGGCTGCTGCCGCTGCGATCACCGGGAAACTGACCGACGTTCGCGAGATGCTCTGATGCAGGGATCTGGCCGTAACATCTGGGGTCAGAAGGTCGGGCTTCGTGAGGCGTCGCTAAGATGCTTTGCGCAGCTCGCTCTCCGACTTCAGAACTTCGGCACCATCGTCCTGCTCGATCTTGTAGGCAGGCGCATCTTCGCTGGCGTCGCGTGTAACCTCGGTGCCCGAAATCGTCAGGGTGATCTTTTGCGTGTAGCGCTTGACGACTTTGCCGGTACCCGTGCCGTTGCCCCAGTCCCATTCAACTTTCGTACCTTCGGAATATGACATGTCTCTCTCCGCTCTGAAATTCATCGGGACAACGTCGACCAGTTGGTCGAAGTTCCAAAGATGTTTGGAGATGGGCATGGCTGCCGTTGAACAAAATCTATCTCGGGATGGCGCGCCAACCCGGTTTTAATATTAACCAAACCGAAAGAACTCGGCACGACGTCTGTAGCTACGGAAAAACTACAGAAACCCTACGGGAAAACTACAGACGATTTCGGGTCAGGAGATACGACAAATGGATAAATTCGAAACACTGACGGGCATCGCTGCCCCCATGCCAATGGTCAATGTCGACACCGATATGATCATCCCAAAACAGTTTCTGAAAACGATCAAGCGCTCCGGTCTGGGTGTGAACCTCTTTGACGAGATGCGCTATGACCGCCAGGGCAACGAAAACGCTGACTTTGTGCTTAACAAGGCGCAATATCGTGATGCTGAAATTCTGATCGCCGGGGAAAACTTTGGTTGTGGTTCATCGCGTGAACATGCGCCCTGGGCCATAAAAGACTTTGGAATTCGTTGTGTTATCGCCCCGTCTTTTGCGGACATTTTCTTCAATAACTGCTTTAAAAACGGCATCTTACCAATTGTGTTGCCCCAAGAGCAGGTCGATATCCTTATGAAGGATGCGGAGAAAGGGCAGAATGCACGAATGACGATTGATCTCGAAGCGCAAACAGTAACCACCTCTGACGGCGAACTGTTCACATTTACAGTCGATCCATTCAAAAAACACTGTCTTATGAATGGCTTAGACGATATCGGGCTCACGCTCGAAAAGGTTAACTCGATCAAGGCTTTTGAAGACGCAGCCTCTGCCGCACGGCCATGGGTTTGACATAATTCAAACAAGATATAGGCGCTGAGCATGTTTTGGCGCCTAAATCTCCCTCAATTCACTTTTCAGTGACACAAGAATACCACGAATTCTTCCAATAAAATCCCCTAGTCTTATCGGATAGTTGAAGGACTGATTGAATCTGGGCAAAACTGAGGCGAAAATGAGGCACCTTTCGGAATTCACGAAGGGCTCAAGGTGGGACAAAGGGCGGCGAAGTACCGTTCTTGCTCAGTTTGAAGGGTTGATCGCAGTGGTTTCACGCGTAATAGGCGCGTTTGCACGGGCATTCTTGGTGGTTCTGTTGGTGGCGACACCGGCATTGCTCTTGCCCGGTGTAGATACTGACACGGCACAGATCGTGACGCTTGTGGCCATGCTCGCCGCCATCATTACCTTTGTCGAATATGTTTCGATCTATCCCAGCCTCGTAGAATTTCGAAACGCGCCGCCCTTCAACCGCGTCCGCTTCGTCTCCTTGTTTCTCAACATCGTGCTCATGGCGATCGTGTTCCGCGGTTTGACCGATCCGACCACACTGACAAAATTTGTGAGCAGTGTCGGTCTGTTGGTGGGCCATGTCATTGATTTCCCGTATAGTCCTGTGCGCTTGATGATCCTTCTCTTGCCGGACGCCAGCAACGCTGAACATGTGAACGTTATGCGTGCTGCAGCAGGCATCAGCTATCTCACCTCGCTGGTAATGCTCGCAGTTTTCCTGATTGTTCTGCGGCTCAACCGTTGGCCCAACCGTTCTCAGCAGTTCAATTTCTGGACTAACCTGCCAACCTTCGACCCAACCATGGGCGGAGACGTTGTGACACGTCTCAACCGGGATGCGCGCTTTAACATCACCTTAGGATTTTTTCTGCCATTCATGGTGCCGGCGGTTGCTAAGTCGGCATCTGGATTGTTCGACGCCTCGGTTATGGAGTCGCCGCAGGGATTGATTTGGATGATTGCGTTATGGGCTTTCCTGCCTGCGAGTTTGTTCATGCGTGGTATCGCGATGAATCGTATCGCGGACATGATCGAAGAACACCGCACCCGCGGCGCGCGCGCTGTTCGTGCTGGATTGCAGTCGGCCTAGTCTGGCTTGCAGGCCTCGCTTCGGCTGAGACGCTGAGGTTAGCTACATTCAACCTTGGTTATTCGTTTGACGAACCCGGTAAACTTGTCCGGTTTCTGTCTGAGCAGGACCGTTTGCCGAAACTTGAAGAGATCGCCAAAGTCGCACCCGACATTCTTGCCATTCAGGGTTTTGACTACGACCACGATCTTGTGGCGCTGAACCAACTCAAAGATCGATTGGTGAAGCTGGATCATGCCATGCCATTCCATTTTTCAGCTGAGCCGAATTCGGGCCGTTCGACCGGCTTTGATCTGGATCGTGATGGACGGTTTGGGGAACCCGAAGATGCGGAAGGTTTCGGTCACTACCCTGGACAGGGCGGAATGGCGCTGCTGTCGAGGTTTCCGATTGATAGGGACTCAGCTAGAGACTTTTCCCGGCTTTCATGGAGCGATCTTCCAGATCACTCTGTTCCTCAGAGCGGTGCAGCGCAGCCGTACTACCGCGTCGAAGAAATGGATATGCTGCCGCTGCATTCCGTTTCGGCGTGGGCTGTTCCTGTAAATGTGCACGGAAAGACACTGTGGGTGCTATCGGGGAAGTCGTCGACGCCAGTTTTTGATGGCTCGGAGGATCGCAACGGCTTGAGAAACGCAGATCAGGCACGCTTCTGGCACAGCGTCATTAAGGGGGACGCCTATCAAGGGTGGCAGTTGCCACAGCAGCATTTTGCGTTTCTGGGTGGGCTGAATGCTGATCCGGCAGACGGCGAAGGCAAGTCACCTGCGTTTCTGAAATTTCTCCAAGATCATCGCATTCAGGATCCACACCCTAGGGCGCGTCAAAATGTTGTGGAGCGTGATCCTATGCATCGCGGGCCCGCCAACGAAGACACAACGCGGTGGCGGCGCAATCCGGGCCCGGGCGATCTTCGCGTGGACTACGTTCTGCCCTCTGCCGACCTAGTTGTTAAAGACGCGGGTATCATGCGCCCTGCTGCCGGGGGTGAGGACGATTTGCCTCGGCATTTTCTCGTTTGGGTGGACATCTTGTGGCAATGAGTTGGTCAGAGCCTCTGTCAGGTCGGTCGGTCTGAAATCCGGAAGAAGTCGTGCGAATTTTTCGGACTCTATTCGGTGTGGCGTGTTCCACAGGTATCGCATCTCTCCCAGATAGCGGGCCATCTTCCAAACTGGCTGCGCCATTATCACGGGCCACCATGACATCTCGCTTAGCTTCAGATCGCGCCGCAAAATTCTGGACAGTTGCATTTGCAGTTGTTGTGCAGACAAATTGAATCCGGGGAATAGAACCTCTTCAAAACGACCAAGCTCATCTCGAAGCTCAGCCAATTGAACAGCCGCATCCGCAAGATCGGGTAGGTATGCCCAAGCATGATCGATATTGAGGTGCCCGGGGTATACCAGCCGTCCTTTTGCCAAGTTCTTCGTGATCACCTTGTCAAACCAGTTGCCGCTCGGCGATGTGTCGATGAAATCTCCCGCCCTCAAAACAATGGTGCGTACATCGGATTGCTTGTAAGCGGCTTCCATGTCCAGACGGAGTTTTCCAAGACCTTTGGTAGCTTGGTGCGGTGTTGTATCTTTCAGAACCGAGGGCATTTCAGGGCCGTAGGAATACACGTTACCGGGTATCAACACGGTCGCCCCAGTCTCCTTTGCCGTCGCAATGATTGTTCGTGTCAGCTCTGGCAACTGTTGTTCCCAATCGGGATATTCGGGGTTCCACGCATTCAAGATTACATCCGCGCCCCACGCGGCGTCAGGCAACTTATCGATGGAGCGGTTGAATTTCGTTACCTCCCATCCTGCCCAGGAAAAAGAGGATGCGGCGTGCCTTCCGAAGCGACCAGACGCACCTAATATGAGAACTGATTTTTTCATTTTTTAAGCCCTATCGTCCAAGTTCCATCACAGCATCATCCATTCAAAAGTGGATGTGAATTGCGAAAAATTGCAGGTGTGCTATTCAATATTGAATGAATAAATCTCTCTCCTCATTTGACTGGTCTCTTGTCCAAGCGTTCTTGGCAGTTGCAGAAGAAGGCTCCTTATCCGGCGCAGCACGACTGAACTCCGTCAGCCAACCCACACTGGGCCGGCAGATCAAAGCCCTCGAAGATGGGCTCGGAATTCCGCTGTTCAACCGTCAGGCCAGAGGCTTGGTTTTGACTGAAGAAGGCATTGCCTTGCTGCCAGCGGCGAAGATCATGGCGGAAGCCGCCGCCAAGCTTGCGACGGTTGCGGCGGGGAAAGGCGGAGAAATCGGTGGAACAGTCCGTATTACTGCGAGCGAGTTCGTGGCGCAGTATTTACTACCCAAAGTAATCGCCAGGATTCGGCAACTGCATCCCGAACTTCAGATCGAATTGCATCCGACAGATGCCAGCGACAACCTGCTATTTCGGGAGGCCGACATCGCTGTCAGGATGTATCGGCCAACCCAGTTGGAAGTCATAACAAAGCTGATCGGCGTGATGGAGTTGGGCTTTTTTGCGAGGCCTGATTATCTGGATCGCAAAGGACGCCCTGACAAGCTCGAAGAAATGCTTGGCCATGACCTGATTGGCTATGATGCATCGGAGCGCTTGATCCGGGGCGCAGCCAAGTTCGGATGGCAATTGTCACGTTCCGATTTTGGCGTGAGATGCGACCAGCAGTCCGTACATGGGGAGTTAATTCGCGCGGGCTGCGGGATTGGCATATTACAGACCCGCGTGGCGGAGGAGCTTGGCCTCGAAAAGGTATTTTCGACTTTTCCTATGCCTGGTCTCGAAGTCTGGCTGGCAACTCATGAGGCGCTCCGAAATACGCCGAAGATCAGAACGGTCTGGAACGAATTGGAAACCGGCTTGAAGCCTTGGCTTACGCAAGACCCTAACGCACCAGTGATGCATACCCGCAAGTCTCCTGCGCCTTGACCCCATAGCTCCACCGCGCTACGCCGCATCGACTTATTTTTATGGAGCGCAGAGATGGCAAACCCTTCACTTCTCATACTTCCAGGCGATGGAATTGGACCCGAAGTCATGACGGAAGTCGAGCGTGTGATCGCTTGGTTTGGCGAGAAGAGAGGGCTGGCCTTTGATGTATCAACTGACCTCGTAGGTGGCGCTGCTTATGATAAGCATGGAACGCCGTTGTCAGATGCGACCATGGCCGCGGCGCAAGATGCGGATGCCGTGCTTTTGGGCGCGGTCGGTGGTCCCGCATATGACGATCTGGACTTTAGTCTGAAGCCCGAGCGCGGACTTCTGAGGTTGCGCAAAGAAATGGACCTGTTTTCAAATTTGCGTCCTGCCCAGTGCTTCGACGCGCTCGCAGATTTCTCTTCGTTGAAAAAAGACATTGTTGCAGGGCTCGACATCATGATCGTCCGGGAACTTACATCAGGTGTTTATTTTGGAGAGCCAAGGGGCATTCAGGATGACAACGAGGGCGGACGTGTTGGCGTCAACACACAGCGATACACAACAAATGAGATCCGTAGGGTCGCACGCTCAGCGTTCGAGCTTGCCCGTCGGAGATCCAACAAAGTCTGCTCGATGGAGAAGGCGAACGTAATGGAGTCCGGTATCCTGTGGCGTGAGGAGGTGCAGTGGGTCCACGACAACGAATATCCGGACGTGGAATTAAGCCACATGTACGCCGATAACGGAGCCATGCAATTGGTTCGCGCGCCCAAGCAGTTCGACGTTATTGTGACTGATAACTTATTCGGTGACATCCTTTCGGATTGTGCAGCTATGCTAACTGGGTCTCTGGGAATGCTGCCATCTGCCTCGCTCGGTGCACCTATGGAAAACGGACGCCCCAAAGCGTTGTATGAGCCCGTTCATGGATCGGCACCTGATATTGCGGGTCAAGGCAAAGCCAATCCATGTGCATGTGTGCTGAGTTTTGCCATGGCGCTGAGGTATTCCTTCGATCAGGGCGATGAAGCTGCCCGCTTGGAAGGGGCTGTTCAGAAAGTTCTGGCGGATGGCGTCCGCACAGCTGATTTGATGCAGTCGGGTGATGCAGAACCGGTATCAACGACTGACATGGGTGACGCGATTTTGGCTGCGTTGGACGACAGCCTCTGAACGACAGGTTTCGATCACACTTGCTTGGAAAGTTATCTGCCTGGGGCAGTAAGATTTGACAGGCAGGTGTGGTTGGATCATCCAAACGGCAAGTATTTTGAGACAAGGTAAAGCGTTATGAAGATTGCCATGATTGGTACCGGATATGTTGGTCTGGTTTCTGGAGTTTGTTTTTCAGACTTTGGCCATGATGTCGTCTGCGTCGACAAAGATCCTGGTAAAATCGAGATGCTGGAGCGCGGTGAGGTTCCTATTTATGAGCCTGGCTTGGATCAACTCATGGCAAAGAATGTCGAAGCTGGGCGCCTGAAGTTTTCGGGTGATCTAAATAGTGCTGTGGACGGAGCCGATGCTGTATTTATTGCTGTTGGCACCCCGACCAGACGTGGCGATGGGCATGCTGATCTGACCTATGTATACGCAGCGGCCGAAGAGATCGCCAAGGCAGCTACCGCTTATACCGTGATTGTCACTAAATCGACGGTGCCCGTGGGAACTAACCGCGCCGTCAAACAAGTGGTCGAGAAAGCTGCACCTGAACTGGAATTCGACGTCGCTTCGAATCCAGAGTTCTTGCGAGAAGGTGCGGCAATCGATGATTTCATGAAACCGGACCGCGTTGTGGTCGGTGTGCAGTCGGATCGCGCTGCAGAGGTCATGGCCGATATTTATCGCCCACTCTATCTTAGGGATTTCCCAATCCTGACCACAGACCTTGAGAGCGCGGAGATGATCAAATACGCCGCCAATGCTTTCCTCGCGACCAAGATTACCTTCATCAACGAGATCGCGGCGCTCTGTGAAAAGACAGGGGCGGATGTGAAGCAGGTTTCCAAGGGTGTTGGTCTGGATGGCCGGATCGGAAATAAATTCCTGCATGCAGGCCCCGGCTATGGAGGCTCCTGCTTTCCGAAAGACACGTCGGCCCTTGCGCGGATTGGACAGGAACACGCCGTTCCAATGCAGATCACCGAAACGGTCATGCGCGTAAATGACGGTGTGAAGCTTCGCATGATCGAGAAAGTCCGCGACCTATGTGGCGGCTCGTTTAACGGTAAGACGATTGCTGTTCTTGGTGTGACGTTCAAACCGAATACTGATGACATGCGTGATGCTCCGTCTCTGACAATTGTGCCTGCACTCGTGGGTGGCGGTGCAAAGGTTCGCGTTGTGGATCCGCAAGGTCACCGCGAGGGTGAAGCACTGCTTCCGGGTGTAAGCTGGCGTGACGACCCGTATCAGGCGGTCAACAACGCAGATGCGGTGGTGATCTTGACCGAATGGAATGAGTTCCGCGCATTGGACTTGAACAAGATTGCCAATAAGATGTCGAATGCATGCATGGCAGACTTGCGGAACATATACTCCGCGGATGATGCGAAACGCGCTGGCTTCTCTGCTTATGTTTCCATAGGTCGTAGCGACTTCTCTTCGAACTGATTTGTTGCTTCACGGCGAAGACGCAACGCCAAAGACAGAAACCTTCGAAGCTAAATTTCGATTGGATATACTATGAAGGGGCCATTTCTAGCTCTTGTCGCATTTGGAATTTTTGCGACACATGATGTTTTTATCAAAATTCTCGGCGGTGTTTATTCCCCTATTCAAATTCTCTTTTTCAGCGTGTTGTTCAGCTTTCCGTTGGCTGCGCTATTTTTGCTTAGAGATCAGACCGAAGGCACATTGATCCCCCGGCACCCCTATTGGATGGCGGCGCGGACCATCGCAGCAGTCATAACGGGGTTCTCAGCATTCTATGCTTTCTCCGTTTTGCCGCTGGCTCAAACCTACGCGATTATCTTTGCGGCACCACTTCTAATCACCATCCTGGCGATCCCGATATTGGGCGAGAAGGTTCGAATTCGTCGCTGGTTGGCCGTGTTGGTGGGTCTGGTTGGCGTGATTATCGTGCTGCGCCCGGGTGCCGTACCTCTTGAACTTGGTCATCTAGCGGCTCTGGCTGCCGCCGTTTGCGGAGCATTCGCATCGATCGTCGTGCGGAAGATCGGTCGCGAGGAGCGGAGCGTTGTAATCATGTTATACCCGATGATGGCAAATTTCTTCGTCATGGGCGCGTTGCTGCCGCTGGTGTACGAGCCGATGCCTATCGAACATATAGGATTCATTGCGTTAATCGCGGTTTTTGCATGGGTTGCCGGTCGGTTCCTAATCGCAGCCTATACGGTGGGCGAAGCGGCGACTGTCGCCCCGATGCAGTATTCACAAATACTTTGGGCGTCGGCATATGGCTTCCTCTTTTTTGACGAAAGCCCAAGCCAGAACACGATAGTCGGCGCAGCCATTATCATCGCGAGTGGGCTTTATATCGTGCTGCGTGAGAGCAGGTCGAGCGATACGAGTACGACGCCAGTTTTGCGTACCCGGAGCCGGGCAGAAACAGGCACCACACTACGTATCGCGCCTTTCTTATGGCCTAAATCCAAAGACAAGTAATTGGCTTCACTTAATCTATTGCGAACTGGCGGAGCATATTTGTTTATTCGCAATAAGTTGGAGGGGCCAAGCAAAGCCCTAGATACCGGCTGTTTTGCTGATGAGTTTGGTAAGCGCGTCGTGACAAAGCTGTGAGCTATACTTAGGGGCTACAGCCTTGCGCGCTGCGTTGCCAAAACGCACCCTGCTTTTAGGATCGCTGAGCAGGCTGCCGATTGACCTTACGATGGATCCAATGTCATCCATATCGACAAGTTTAGCTGAGACGTCCTGAGTTGCGATTTCCCGGATGGCTTCATTATCCGTTGCAACAAGCGCGCAACCACATGACATTGCTTCAATCATAGACCAGCTCAGAACGAATGGTCGGGTGAGGTAGACATGAACGTCGCTTCTACGCAGTAAGTCTCGGTACTTCTGGCGAGGAAGCAATCCAACGAAGTGCAGTCTCGAATGGTCAAACTTATGTTGCGCGAGCGCCCGCTTCTTGTAGCTGTCGCCGTCAGGCAGCTTTGCGCCATAACTCACACGATCATTTCCTGCGATCACGATGTGCAGGTCCGTGTGTTTTTCCTGCAAGACCGAGGCTGCTTCCATAAATTGGGGGAAGCCCCGCAGTGGCTCCATCCCGCGCGTTGCGTAGGTCACGACGGGCGCATCATCTGGCAAATTTTCAATTTGAAAGCCGTCTTCATTCTCCGGTGCAGGCGAGAAGAAATCGGTATCGATGCCATCATGCTGAACCTGAACCAGTGGTTGTAGAAAGTCCGGTATCCGACCTGCTTGGAAATTGGTCGGTGACAAGATCACGTCAGCCGATTGCACATCAAGTAGAAAGGGCAGGTTTCTACATAATGTAGCCGCAAGTTTGTCTTCTGGGCTATCGGGAATCGGCGCTTCCGGAGCATCCATGGGCGGGAAGTAATACCACCATTCCAGGTATTGGATCAGCTTCGCATTAGGCCAAACCACCTTTAGGAAGCTGCCAGAACCCCACCCTGAGTGGGTAACGATGACATCGGGCTCGAATCCGGAGGATCGAAGCGATATGGCCAAACGCGTGGCTGATTGACCATTCAGCACAGCGCGCTCGGTCCCAACCAAATAGTGATGTTGATGCTCTCCCGGTTCGCGCTGTCGCTTGTAACGGCACACGCGCAATCCATTGGCTTCCACAGTGACCTTGCCCTCAGCCACTTTCTCCGAAGCGGTTGCAAATATTACCTGCCAACCAAGTCGCAGCAGGTGATCGGCCAAATGCCCAAATTGCGCAGGGTAGTTTTCGTGGACAAATAGAATGCTGGGCATAGTCGATCTGGGCTTCAAGTTGGTTGGTGAACCGTGGTCGAATTTGTTCTTCTAAGCAAACTGAACTTTGTCGGCTTGTTCCCCAAACAAATGACTGTTCTGATGAGTACTTACTATTGGTCGGGCTGGACAGGTAGACTTTCAGGTGATTGAAGATCCGTTATTTGCCGTACTTCTGACCCTCGTTTTCCTGGTGGCAGGTACGGTGAAGGGAAGTGTCGGCATCGGTCTGCCTACGATGGCGATGGGCTTAATGACGTTATTTGTGGATCCTCGGTCTGCAATTGCGATCCTGCTATTACCAATGCTCCTGGCAAATCTATGGCAGGTATATCGCGCGGGTGAGACGCGTTGCGCAACAATGACTTATCTGCCATTTGGCCTATGCCTTGCATTGTTTGTCGGACTGACAGTTGTGTTGAGCCGGGATGTGAGTGATGCGATTCTGATCGGTAGTCTTGGATCGGTAATAATACTGTTTGTTGCGGTCAGCTTGACTCGCTGGGCGCCTCATATTGGTTCTGAGCAAGACAGGTTGGCGCAAATAGTATTTGGCTCGATTGCGGGCGTAATGGGTGGACTTACTGCCGTCTGGGCGCCACCGATGGCCATTTATCTGGCTGCCAGACAGGTCCCTAAAGAAGAGTTTGTGCGCGCCAGCGGTTTGCTGATCTCTGTAGGAAGCATCCCTCTGATTGTGGGTTATGTAAGCCAGGGCGTGGTGACCCGGGACTTGTTTGCGCTTTCTGTATTGGTTCTGGTGCCTACTTTCTTGGGCTTCGCTCTTGGGGAAAAGATCAGGCGGCATTTGTCCGAGGTGCTGTTTCGAAAGGTGCTTCTCGGGATATTTTTGCTGATGGGTTTGAACCTGCTTCGCCGATCTGTATTCGGCTAGTCCAGTTTGAAACCTTTTTTCCGAATAAATGCACCAAATCCCGACCGCTCTGGCTGAGAATACTGACGCGCTTTGTCTTTACTCCATGTGTATTCCGCATCTTCTCCGTAAAGATCGACAGATCTTTGGAACTTGTAGGGCTGAGCCGTCTCACGCCTTGAGTCATAGTCTTTGATGTTCTCGACAACATCGGCGTCGGAATATGTGTCTTGATGAAATGTCGTGTCTAAATGAATGCGCATACTTATCTCGGGCTTTGCCGAAGGATAGCCTACAGCGAGACCCGCAACCGGGAAAACGTGATCGGGTAGGTTGAGGGCATCAGACACACGCTCCGGGTTATTTCGGATGGCCGAGATCGGGCAACATCCAAGACCAATGGTTTCCGCTGCGAGTACAAATGCCGAGAGAGCTACTGCGGCATCGACGCTGGCATTGAAGAAAGCATCCAAATGATCGTTTGCGAAGGGCAGCCCGCGCATCTCATGAAGAAGTCTTTGTCGCTTATTGTTGCCGCAGAAAACAAGCAAGCTGGGCGCGTCGACTATCCAGGACTGACCTCTCATGGCCTCGTTTAACTCCAAGCGAATACTGGGGTCTGATACATGAATGATGTCACGTTGCTGGAGGTCGCTTTTGGTCGGCGAGCTAAGCGCAACCGCCGCCAGTGTTCTGATGACATCGCTCGGGATCGGCTGAGGATCGAAGGTTCGACACGATCCGCGCGCAGCCATATCGATTAACTTCGTGGCGTTATCCAATTCTGTGGGGATCGGGATGTTATCCGCAAAGCGTTCGCGAAGTATTTCTGCAAGCTTCATCTATCGACCGTCCTTTGAAGATGTATCGAGGACATCTTGCTTCCCTAGAAATAAAAAGCCAGCGTATTGAAGGAAAAGCTGGTGGCCCGAAACACTCGCAAAACTGTGGAAGCGCTATGAACACCTTAATTGGAAAAAACCGGCTGTTTGCACCATTGTTTGCCGATCCAGAGATCGCCGCAGTGTTTTCGACGGGTGCTGTTCTCGCACAAATCATTGCCTTTGAAGTTGCTCTGACAAGGGCTCTTACAGCGTTGCGGCTGATCGAGCCGCAGACTGGTCAACAGGCCATTGAGGCGATGCAAAGCTTCGAGATGACTTTCGACGATTTCGACCAAGACCTCCAGCGAGATGGTTTGCCCATACCGGCGATTATTGGTCATTTGAAGTCTGCCGCGAGTAAAGAAGTCGTGGACGCAATTCACGTTTCATCGACCAGCCAGGACGTGATCGACACAGCAATATGTCTAAGCCTGCAATCTGCGAATAAGGTTTTTAAGGCGCGTCTCGATCAAGTAATTGCCCAGCTTGATGCTCTGGATCAGGCGTTTGGGTCGAACCCTTTGATGGGGCGAACGCGCATGCAGGCTGCTCTTACAATACCCGTGTCGCAACGCTTGAGAAGCTGGCGATCTGGTTTGCAGAGCGTTGAATCTGATTGGAACTCGATGGTTTCGAAGGTTGAAGTCATTCAGTTTGGGGGGCCAGTTGGTGATCTCCGCGGCTATGATGGTGCGGCTGAGGATGTAGCTGACCTGATCGCGACTGAGCTTCGTTTGACGATGGTACCGCCTTGGCATACGGATCGCGGTAGGTTTTTGGAATACGGAGCATTCCTGACGAGACTGGTCGTCAGCCTAGGTAAAATCGGCACGGATGTTTCCCTGATGTCTCAGCAGGGCTTAGATGCAGCTCGGCTTACCGGCGGTGGGGGCAGTTCGGCTATGCCTCGCAAAAGTAACCCCATCAAGGCAGAGCTGTTGATGACTCTGACGCGATATATGGCGTCCCTCAACGGAGCGCTCTTTCAGTCCGGCGTGCACGAACAAGAACGGTCTGGCGTGAACTGGACGTTGGAGTGGCTTGTTTTGCCCTCGTTGGTAGAGTGCGCGGGATGCGCGCTTAACACTGCAATAGAACTGTTGAATTCAATCGAAGCACTGGGTGAAACCTGACATGGTTCATTTTCCGACAACACCGACGCACAGCAGCTACGACGTGATCATCGCAGGAGGTGCGATGTATGGTTCTTCGGTGGCTTGGTGGCTGACGCAACTGAACTTTGATGGTCGTATCTTGGTTGTTGAGAGAGATCCAACCTATGAGCTGTGTTCGACATCACATACCAATAGCTGCATCAGACAACAGTTTTCGTCTGAGATTAATGTACGCATCTCTCAGTTTGGCGTCGAATTCATCAGAAAATTCAAAGACTTTATGTATGACGCACCTGATGCTCCGTCGATCCACCTGCAAAGCTACGGATATATGTATCTCGCCGATAATGCTGAATTCGCTGAGACGCTGAAATCCGGGCAATCGGTGCAACGCCATCTTGGTGCTGGCACACGACATATGCGGCGGGACGAAATCGCCAAAGAATATCCGTTTTATAATCTCGATGACATCATAGCCGCCAACCACAATCCTGTGGACGAAGGTTACTTTGATGGTGGGTCGATTTTTGAATGGTGGAAACGATCAGCGCGTGCGCGAGGTGTGGAATTCATCGCTGGTGAGATTGTTGAGCTGGAGATGTCAACGGATGCTCGCCAGGTTGCGTCGGTTGTGCTGCAAGACGGCAGCCGTATCTCATGTGGAACTTATGTAAACGCGACTGGGCCAAGGGCCGCGAAGACTGCGGCCATGGCTGGGATTGATTTGCCGGTCGAACCCCGGAAGCGCTACACGTTCATTTTTGGTGCGGAAAAGCCGTTGGACATGGATTTGCCCCTGACGATTGATCCATCTGGCGTTCACATGCGTTCAGATGGGCAATATTATATGGCGGGTTGCCCCCCTAACGATGATGAGGCGGTCGCCCCTGATGACTTCGTTGCCGACCATTCGATTTGGGAAGAGAAGGTTTGGCCTGCAATATTTCACCGGATTCCCCAATTTGACGCTATCCGGTTGGTGAATTCTTGGGTCGGTCATTATGCGTATAATGTCTTCGATCAGAACGCTGTCGTCGGGCCGCATCCTGATATTGAAAATTTCATCTTCGTGAATGGATTTTCCGGGCACGGTCTACAGCAATCTCCGGCGATAGGGCGGGGCGTTGCGGAGTGGATCGCGCATGGATCGTACCAGTCAATTGACCTAGCTCCCTTCAGCTATGAAAGAATTATTGAAGGTGAAGTCTTTGTCGAAAAGGCTGTGATTTAAAAAAGGCTCGTCAGAAACTCAATTTGTTTGTATACAAAATGTATACAAAGTGAGTCGTGGATGGCGAGAGATAGAAAATCTTACTGCATGGAAGACCTCAAGATGCGTATCTTGAGCCTTGAAATAGAGCCCGGCAGCGATCTGGACGAGGTAGCGCTTTGCGATGCTTACTCACTATCCAGAACGCCGCTGCGGGAAGTTTTGCAGCGCTTGAGTGGGGCAGGTTATGTGGTTCTCACGCAGAATCGTGGAGCAAAAGTTGCATCATTTGATCTGAGCGCGTTGCGGAAGTTTTTTCAGACTGCCCCTTTGATCTATGCGAATATCGCGGCTCAGGCCGCCGAAAATCGAAAAATGGCTCAGTTGAAGGCGTTGAAGGACATACAAACCGCCTTCACCACAGCGACGCAAAACGATCTTCCGGGCGACGCCGCGTTACAAAACCATACGTTTCATCAACTTATCGGAGAGATGGCTCACAATCCTTATTTGATGGCCAGCCTTGAACGGATGTTGATTGATCATACGCGTTTGAGCCAAACGTTTTACCGTCCCGTTTCGAAAGAAGAGCGGACTGCGGTTGCCAAGGCGCTTGATCATCACGACGCGATGATTTCTGCACTTGAGGCTCAGGAACCGTCGGTCATGATCGACCTCACACTGCAACACTGGGATCTGTCCCGGGATCAAATTGAGAGATTTGTACGCCCCAATCCGTTGCCCTTAGACCTCGTGTCTCTGGAAGGACTCCGTCATGAAGTTTGAAGGCATATACACCCCTTTGGTGACGCCCTATCACACCGATTTCACGTGCAATGAGGACGTTTTGGCGCAGGCTATTGAGCATCTCATTTCGGCCGGTGTGCATGGCATTATCGTGGCCGGAACCACAGGCGAATATTACGCACAGACTTTCGAAGAGCGTATCTGGATGATGGAACACTGTCGGGATTTGATTGCTAACCGCGTCTCGCTGATCGTTGGAACCGGCGCTATACGAACTGAAGATAGTGTCGAATTTGCCAAGCATGCCAAGACTGCAGGAGCAGACGCCATCTTGGTGGCGACGCCGCCCTATGCTTATCCGACGGGGCGCGAGATAGCGCTTCATGCGCTTGCGATAGATCGTGCCGCAAATCTTCCCGTGATGCTCTATAACTATCCGGGCAGAATGTCGGTCAACATGGACGAGGAAACGTTGGATCGCTTGGGACGGTCCGCCAATTTCTGCGCGATCAAAGAAAGCTCTGGCGATCCGAACCGATTGCATATGCTCGCGCGCGATTACCCTCATATAGCGTTGAGTTGTGGCATGGACGATCAAGCGCTCGAGTTCTTTGCTTGGGGCGCGCGATCATGGGTTTGTGCTGGGTCAAATTTCGCGCCTGAGGCTCATATCGCGCTTTATCAAGCTTGTGCTGTCGAGGGCGATTTTACCAAGGGGCGGGCCATTATGTCGGCAATGCTGCCGCTAATGCGGGTGCTCGAGCAAGGGGGCAAGTTCATACAGTGCATCAAGTACGGATTGACCCTTCGAGGGATAGATGCGGGACCACCCCGCAAACCACTTCAACCGCTCAACAAAGACGACAAGCGTGAGTTGAGCGAGGTGATCCACACCATGAACACCACAATCAGGGCCATCACGGGGACAACGCCATGACCGACCTTTTGACCCATGCTGAATATATTGCGATTGCCAAAGATCTAGACCCACCAAGGACGGCCTTTATCGATGGAAAATTTCGGGCGGGGCGGGGTGCGAAGCTGATTTCTACCAATCCTGCCACAGGCGAAACCATCGCTGAGATTACTGCTTGTAGCAATGAAGATGTGGACCTCGCAGTGGAGAAGGCAAGGCAGGCTTTTGAGCAAGGCGTCTGGGCCAAACAACATCCTTCTGTGCGAAAAGAAACGCTGATCCGACTCTGCAAATTGCTGACGAGAAATCGTCGTGAATTGGCGGTCATGGAGAGTATCGATAGTGGCAAGCCAATCCGTGACTGCGAACAGATAGACCTTCCCGAGACCATCAACTGTATCAAATGGCATGCAGAACTGATCGACAAAATCTACGATCAAGCTGGCCCCACCGGCGATGACGCTTTGTCGATGATTGTTCGAGAACCAATTGGAGTTGTTGCCGCGATTTTGCCGTGGAACTTCCCGTTGTTAATGATGGCGTGGAAAATTGGACCCGCTCTGGCGGCTGGAAATTCTGTAATTGTGAAGCCGGCCGAACAGACGACACTGACTGCGCTGCGCTTGGCTGAGTTGGCCTATGAGGCGGGTATTCCATCAGGTGTTTTGCAGGTCCTGCCCGGCGACGGGCCTTCGACTGGTGAACCGCTTGGGCGGCATGCTGATATCGATATGGTCAGTTTCACCGGATCAACTGACACGGGGCGTCGTTTCCTCCATTACTCTGCTGATAGCAATCTGAAGAAAGTCGTTTTGGAATGCGGGGGTAAGAATCCAGCGGTTGTTCTGGGCGATGCTGAAAACCTGGATCATGTGGCCGACCATGTCGTGAATGCTGCGTTTTGGAATATGGGTGAAAACTGTTCTGCGACCTCACGCTTGATTGTCCAAAGGCAGATTAAAGCACCGCTTATGGAGCGCGTGCTAGCCCGAGTCAGGGACTGGAAAACTGGCGACCCGCTAGACCCTGCGAACCACCTTGGTGCACTAATTGACGGCGACCATCTTAGTAAAATCTCTAGTTATCTGAAAGGTGACGCGGCTACCGGTGGAGAAGCTAACGGTCCTTATGTTGAACCCACGATCTATGAGGTCGATAGGGATAATAAGCTGGCGCAGGATGAAATCTTTGGGCCCATCTTGAGCGTGATTGAAGTCGACAGCTACGACGAAGCGATAGAAGTGGCCAACGCCACCGAGTATGGCCTTGCTGCGTCGGTATTCACGGCAAATGTTCGGCGGGCTATTCGAGCTGCACGCGACATTCGCGCTGGGACAGTTACGATCAATTGCTACGGGGAAGGCGATAGTGCGACCCCCTTCGGGGGATACAAGCAATCGGGTTTTGGTGGCCGCGATAATGGCATCCATGCGCATGATCAATTTACCGAAACAAAAACGATTTGGGTTGATTTGTCCGACCCCAAGGACGGAGATCACATCGGATGAGCGTCGATGCTGTTGGTACCGTGCGTCGCGGGCGCGGGGCGCGAAAAGCCGTGCGCCAGAAGCGCGACACAACCATGTTGCCCGCCCTGAAACGAAATCTTCCGCTCACCGAACCGATGGATCAGGAACAAGTTGAGCGCATTGATACTGCGTCGATGGATGTTCTCGAAAATGTCGGTGTCATGTTTCGAGATCCGATTGCCTTGGAGGATTGGCGAAAGAAGGGCGCGAAGGTCGTAGACGAGACGGTTTTCCTTGATCGCGGCTTGGTGCGCGAGTTGATCACATCGATCCCGTCATCATTTGTTATCCACGCGAGAAACGATGCGAATAGTCTTCCCTTTGGTGGTGATCACTCGATCTTCGTTCCAATGACTGGCGCCCCATATTTACGTGATCTGGATGATGTCAGGCGCAACCCTACGCTTGATGATTTGGCGAATTTTCACAAGCTGAGCCATATGCTGCCAGCGATTCATTCATCCGCGCATCATATCGTTGAGCCCTATGATCATCCGATAAGCCATCGACACCTACGCATTACCTACTCGTCCATGAAACACTCCGACAAGACATTCATGGGAATGACGACAAGCCCCAAGAATGCTGCCGACGTCATGGAGATGTGCGCAATCCTGTTTGGCGAAGAGTTTCTTAAGACTCACGCTGTTTGTATTGGAAATTGCAACGGAAACTCTCCGTTGGTTTGGGATGAGACCATGCTGGGCGCGATGCGTGCTTTTGCCAAGCGCAACCAACCGGTGCTGTGCTCTCCGTTTGTTTTGGGTGGTGCAAACACCCCGGCTTCGGTTGCGCCCACGGTCGCCCAGCTGAACGCAGAGGCGCTGTCGGCATTAGCTTACACCCAAGTCGTCCGAAAGGGGACGCCGGCAATTTATGGCCACTATCTGTCAACTGTATCGATGAAGTCAGGGGCACCAATGGCAGGGACGCCAGAGATCAGCTTGATGAATTTCATGATCGGTCAGATGGCCCGGTTCTACGATATTCCTTGGCGAAGCTCGAACACTCTGGGTGGGGCAAAGACTTTTGATGCGCAGGCGGGTTATGAAAGCGCAACCACGCTGATGTCCGTGTTGATGGCTGGATGTAATTACATATGGCACTCAGCTGGATGGAACGAAGCAGGCATGCATTGTTCGATGGCGAAGTTCGTGGTTGATGCAGAGCAATGCGCGATGGGCTACCGGATGGCTGAGGGCGTTAGGTGGGACGATTTTAATGAGGCGATGCAAGCGGTTCGTGATGTAGGGCCGGGCGGTCACTATCTTGGTCACCCGCACACGCTCGAGAACTTTCAAAGAGCATATTTTATGCCCGAGATGTTCGACAACAATTCTATCGAGCAATGGCAAGCAGAAGGCGCTTTAGAGATCAACGAACGCGCGCTGCAGAGGTGCAAGGATCTGTTGAATGAGTACGAAGAGCCGTCCCTTGATCCGGGTATTAATGAAGCGCTGCTCGCGTATATCGCGCGACGAGAGCAGGAAATACCTGCCGCAGCCGCGCTGAACCAAGACCACTAGCAATAGCATGCCGATTTCCTCCAATATATTGCGGATGGGTAGACCATGAAGGTCAGTAAACTGCCCAAAGATCCTGGCCCCTGTGCGTGGAACGCGATCTTGGCGCCTGCAGCAGAAGCCGACGCGCTAGTTGGTGAACAAACTGCAGATTGGCTAATTGTTGGAGCCGGGTTTGCAGGATTGTCTGCTGCAAGGCAGCTTTCGCTGCTGCATCCTCACGGCAGAATCGTGGTGTTAGAGGCAGGACGAGTTGCGGAAGGGCCAGCTGGTCGAAATTCTGGGTTCATGATTGATCTACCGCATGATCTGGCATCGGAGGATTATGCCGGTCAGCTGCAAAGTGATATCGCGCAAACCCAAGCTAATCGCGAAGCAATCCGCTTTGCCGCCGAAATGGCAGAAGCGTTTGAGCTGACAACAGAGGCATTTTCGCAAAGCGGCAAGATCAATGCAGCCGCTACCCAAAAGGGCGATCGGCACAATCAAGAATTTGCCAACCATCTTGCTGAAATGGGCGAAAGCTACGAGATGCTCGATGCCTCTCAGATGCGCGATCTTACCGGAACCGATTACTATCACAGTGGCCTCTCCACACCGGGGACCGCGATGTTGCAACCTGCCCTTTATGTAAGGGGCATTGCCAAAGGTCTTCGAAGCAACCGACTGTCGATCTACGAGAACAGTGCTGTTCTAACGCTTTCAAAAAGCAATTGTGACTGGGTGGCAAAGACCCGTTCTGGGCAGATTACAGCGCCAAAGGTTATCCTTGCGGTAAATGGACATATCAATAGCTTTGGGTATTTTCACCAAAAGCTCATGCATGTGTTTACCTATGCCTCAATGACGAGCTCCATGCGCGATGAAGAGGTTTCGGCGCTGGGCGGAGCTCCTGTTTGGGGTGTCACCCCCGCTGATCCGCTGGGGACCACGGTTCGGAAAATAACAGGGAGCGGTGGCACCAGGATTGTTGTGCGCAATCGTTTTACCTACGAACCCACAATGGAAGTATCAGGCGCCAAGCTGGCCGAAGTTGCGAAAACGCATGATGCCTCCTTTCGGGCGAGATTCCCTATGCTCGCCAATCTTGAGATCGAATATCGTTGGGGAGGGCGACTTTGCCTAAGCCGAAACAACGTGCCCGCATTTGGCGAAGTCGAACACGGGGTATTTTCTGCATGTTGTCAAAATGGGTTGGGGACCACGAAGGGAACTTTGGGAGGCATGGCGGCCGCACAACTGGCTTCTGGCCAAAAAACAAATTTGGTCGGACTGTTGCAATCACTCGAGGCGCCTTCTCATCTGCCGCCTGAGCCATTGATGAGTATTGGTGCGACCGCCCGTTTGCGATATGGAGAGTGGAAAGCTGGACGGGAGCTCTGATCATAGGTGTATGGGGAAGACAGCTTCTTTACCTTGAACTACGCAGAGCGGATCGGACTTGTATTAATCAGTCTCACCATGAGTGTGCTGATGATCTGGGGAAACATTCGATGCTGCCACAATAAGCCGCTACGCGCAAAGCTGCTCATAACTATCGTTCTTTTTGGTCTGTTCGTTTGGTTGTCGCCTCAGATCTACTACGCCTACTATCGAGTGATCATAGAGGGCTTGCCTCGACAGTTAGTTGTGGCGTGGCCCCCACCAATTCTCGACATACTTCGATACACAGTTTTTTTGGGGCCTGGCACGCTTTCGGCACATGGCCAAGGATTGCTATTCTGGCTCATGCTGGGTTTCGCTGTCTTTCGGCGTTAACCCGTATGGCTTTACCAGCTTCCAGATGTGATCTGGAATCATGGTCCGCATTCGTTTGGGCTCATCTCTTCTTAGATGGAGGACTGTTTCTGCAGCCTTCATTTCCAGCCGAGCGCGAGCAAATTCGAGACCCCTGGGCCCGACTCTCGGCATCAACCAAGCCATTACTCCGCGCAAGAAATTCGGCATTCGCCTGAGTGGCAGACCACCTGCTGCAAGCCTCGTGTTTTTTATGAAGCCTGCGACCGAGGATGCCCGTTTGCCTGCACTTGTCAGGGGTTCCAAGATCAGATCATCGCCAAGCAGATCAACGATCTCCTGACCGCGCCCATTTCGTACTATGAGCCATTGCTGCCCAGTTCCCGCCATGTATCCGACTGTCACGTCTGCAAGCGCGTTCGTGTAATCGACACAGGTCTTGCAGGTTGTTGAGAAGAAGTCTGAGGGCAGATCTGAAAGCGGAAGCTTCAGGAATGGGATTTCTTGAATGCGCCCATCTGAAAACCTCAACTCGACATGGTAGTCAGCCCGAAATTCCAAATATGTGATGTCATCCGGACGGTCAGAAATCAGCTCAAGGAAAGCATGAAAATTCTTGGTTGTTGTGTTGTCAGAACACGGCGTTCCGACGACATAGATCTTCTCAAATCCTAGCTGCTTCTCAATATGGCGCAGTGCGTGAATTTGGCAGGGTATGCCTACAATACACAGACGCTTGAGGCCAGCGTCGGCTGCGGGTTCGAGCAAGGCGAGTAAGGGCGCGAATCCCATTCTCATGCCGCGTGCTTGAGCCATATTTTCCGGGTCGGTGACAAGTATTGGTCTGGGTTTCCAACGATCATTGGGGTCGGGTCCGATGCAAAGGACACCATCGACGTATCGGGCTTCCAACAATCTCGTCGCAAGCTCTGTCGTGATACCGGTCCATTGAGCGTTGGATTTTGGGGTTTTTAAGCGGGCGCGATACATCGCGTCGAATGGCCCGAAGAATAATTCATCACCGTGTATTGAGCGAGAACGACCATGGGATAAGCGCTCGGAGCTAGGATAGTCTGGTGCAATGAACTGACAGGCTGTGCCGCATGATTTGGCGATCTTCATGCGCGACAAGCCGCAATCGGTGCAGAGATTGCGATGCAATGCAGGTGCAAAGTCATCGTCATAATCTGTGCTTGGTGGTGCAGATGACATATCCGAAGGCTCTGCTACAGCTAACAAAGTGTCAACTTTATCTGACGCCGAAGATACGCTTCATTGTGGCTAGCTCGATGGGCAGAGGTTGCTGGAGTCGTGGTTCCGCCCGAAACCAACAGCCAATCCGGCAAGCGATCCCATTTGAGGTCTTTCCCCCGGTGCGCTTTTGGGGGTATCAGGCCGCGTCTGAGTTGAGACTCACTCGAAAAAGGATCCGAAGCATATGGGCTACAAAGTCGTTATTGCAGGCGCTACTGGAAATGTGGGCCGTGAAATGCTGAATATTCTCGCGGAACGTCAGTTCCCGGTTGATGAGATTGCAGCGCTTGCTTCGCGTAGATCTCTGGGCACAGAGGTTAGCTTTGGCGACGCCACGCTCAAAACTCAGGACTTGGCGACGTTTGACTTTGCCGGATGGGACATTGCGCTTTTCGCTGTGGGTTCCGCTGCAACCAAAGACTTTGCACCAAAAGCTGCCGCTGCAGGGTGTACTGTCATCGATAACTCTTCGCTTTATCGTTATGATCCCGATGTCCCTTTGATCGTGCCTGAGGTGAATGCTGATGCGATTGAGGGTTATTCCAAGAAGAATATTATCGCCAATCCGAATTGCTCTACCGCACAGATGGTTGTCGCGCTCAAACCGCTTCACGATCGAGCACGGATCAAGCGGGTGGTGGTTTCCACGTATCAGTCAGTTTCCGGTGCCGGCAAAGATGGGATCGATGAGTTGTGGGATCAGACCAAGTCGATCTACAACCCTGTTGACGAGAAAGAACCTGCTAAATTTACCAAGCAGATTGCATTCAACGTCATTCCACATATCGACACATTCATGGAAGATGGATCGACCAAGGAAGAGTGGAAAATGGTGGCGGAGACGAAGAAGATCGTTGATCCGTCGATCAAGGTGACAGCGACATGTGTCAGAGTTCCGGTTTTCGTAGGCCATTCAGAAGCGATCAACATTGAGTTCGAAGACTTTCTCGACGAAGACGAGGCGCGAGACATTCTACGTGAAGCACCCGGCATCATGGTTATCGATAAGCGCGAAGACGGAGGTTATGTGACGCCTGTCGAATGTGTGGGTGACTTTGCCACCTTCATCAGTCGCATTCGTCAAGATTCGACGATAGAAAACGGCCTAAACCTCTGGTGCGTTTCGGATAACCTCAGGAAAGGTGCTGCACTAAACGCGGTCCAGATTGCCGAAGTTTTGGGTCAACGTATTTTGAAAAAAGGCTGATCTAGAGACTAGTTAGATCGCTTGCATTAAGCGGGCTGGATCACCCCAAATCGTTCCAACTGTCTGGTAGGACCTCAGGTATCTCATCTGCAATCACCAGATCGGCTTCGATCGGGATGGTTTCCTGTTCTTTTGAATGGCGAGCAACTTCTGCCATAACTTCGTATTCATCACCTGGGATTGCATCGCTACCTCTTGATCCATCGAACTCAAACACATCTTCACCATTGGGATTGTTGGCTTCGTCATCAAAAAGCTGCTGGATTATTCCGGTTACATGCACATCAGGGATTTCGGGAAGTTTGATCGACACAGCCTCACCCTCGCCGCCTAGTCTGGTGGCAGTGGAATTGATCATGAACTGCGTCACGTCGGTTGCAGAGTTGAGCTTGGGTAATTGTTCAGAACCTAACGAAAAACTCAGATCAACAGATGTTTCTTCGAGCGCATAGGCGAAGGTCAGAACCTCGGCGGAATGTGCGGTTCCATTGTCTGTCCAGTTCACGCCGTAGAATTCCAACATCTCCGGTAGGGGCCCGTCGTTTATATGTGCCCCATCGATGAGCATGTTGTAGTCGCTTAGAGAAACGCTTGCGTCATTTGGATCATCGGTCAGATAGCGTATCGCTAACTCTCCCGAACCGGTGGGAGACACGATTTGGAGAACAACTGGTTCGACAGCAATAATGTCCCCAGCGTTGGTTGCGGCGATGAATTTGTATCCGCTAACGTCGTAAGTCGCCATGTGCGTACCCTCGGCTTTAGAAATCTGTCCGCCAGGGAGGTAGGTTGATCGTTCTAAGGCTGGATTAATTTATCGGCGTCGCTTTGAACAAAAAAGATATAATTTTCAGAAAGTTGATTGGTTTCTAGAAGCGCTCTGCGCGGAGCACTTCGCAGTCCACGACGTTTACAACGCCGATATGTCGCTCAACCACGCGGAATGCGGCGTCAAGTAGCGCATCGAGTTTCTCAGGTCGGATGATACAGACCAATTGCACCATTCCGCCTGCGCTTGTTATTTGGCCATCACGAGACCACGAACCGGACCGTCCAGAGCCTCCAAGCACCGGCAGCACTGTAAATCCGGTCACATCTGCGGATTCCAGCGCTTTGCGCAGTCGTCGCTCCATCGGTGCTTCAATGATGATCTCGACCCGTTTTGCCTGATGGGTTTGCATCGATCAGCCTCCTGTAAAAGTGCGTGCTACGGCTATGTAGATGGGAATGCCCAAGGTCAGATTAAATGGAAAAGTGACGCCAAGCGACATCGTCAGATAAATAGACGGGTTGGCTTCTGGTAAGGCCACACGCATAGCGGCTGGGACGGCGATGTAGGACGCCGATGCAGACAATGTCATCAGGAGTGCAACGCCGCCGGACGAAAGGCCAAGCGCCAGACCTGCTCCAAGGCCAAAGACGGATCCGATCAATGGCATTAGCACACCGAAAGCCAACAGGCCAGGCGTCAAACTGCTTGCGCTGTTTCGCAAACCACGCCCTGCAACCAGCCCCATGTCCAATAAAAACAGACACAACACGCCTTGAAATGGTGTAACCACAAAGCTTTCGATTTTGGCCATGCCATCCTGACCGGTGATACCGCCGATCAAAAATGACCCAACGAGAAGAACAATAGACCCATTCAGCAATATTTCCCGCCACAAACCCGCATCCGGCGCTTGCTGGTCTGACTTGCGCGACACCAACCAAAGAGCTGACAGGATGGCTGGTGCCTCCATGACCGCCGCGACCGCGACCATGTAGCCTTCGGAGATAATACCACTCCCTGTCAGTGCAGATGTGCTGGCTACGAAGGTCACGATAGATATAGAACCGTAATGCGCGGCGACTGCTGCGGCGTCCATAGTGCTAAGGCGACTCATGATCCTCAACAGAAAAAAAGCGATAAAGGGAATGAAAGCCGAAAGTATCATCCCAGCGATAAGACTGAGAACGAGGCGGGCGTCTAAACCGTGATCGGCAACAGAAACTCCGCCTTTGAAACCTATCGCGAACAACAAATAGATCGACATTGCTTTGGCTGCCGCCTCGGGAAATGTCAGATCGGAGCGGGCGAACGCCGCTGCAACCCCGAGAATGAAAAAGAGGATCAACGGCGAAAGCAGGTTCTCCATCGCCAATGAGAAGATACCGTCCATGCGACTACTGCCCTTTAATCAGACGTGCACAAAACCTTGTTCGGGAATGTAGTGCTCTAAGCTGCCTGCACCAATGTCGGTGAACAAGCCGTGCAAGCTCAGGTCGCCGCTCTTGACCGCGTCTGCGACAAAAGGGAAGCCATTCAGATTTTCCAAGGAAATCAAGACAGCTTCTTTTTCCAAAGCCGCGCGACGAGCTGCTTCATCGTCCAGACCTTTGACGCGTTCATAGCCAGGCTTAAGAATATCCATCCACCGACCAACAAAGCTGGTCTTTTCATTTAACTCAGGTGCTTGGCCAGAGCACATGTCATAGCAGCCTGCGACGCCGCCACAGTTCGAGTGTCCCAAAACAATGATGTGCGCGACGTTCAGGCTGGTGACGGCATACTCTACAGCCGCGGATGTGCCGTGGTGATCGCCGTCGGGCAGATAAGGCGGCACCAGATTGGCGATATTTCGGTGGATGAAAAACTCGCCCTGTTCGGCACCGAAAATCGATGTGACGTGCACGCGGCTGTCGCAACAAGATATTACCATGGCGCGCGGGCGCTGACCCTCAGAGGCCAACCGCCGATACCACGGTTCATTTTCGTTGAAGGTCGTTGCTTTCCAGCCGTGGTAGCGCTGAAGCAAATAAGTTGGAAGAGGTTTGATTATGTCCATCCGAATCTCGTTTTTAGCTGTAGATACGGAGAATTTTCACTAAATACGAATGCTATTTCACACCACCCATTACAGAGCTTTTACTCTCCCATGTCATCAAGCCCTTTCTGAGTGGGGGTTGGGTACGAGGGATTTTGATGGGTGCAGTCGAAAAAATGGAGCTGGCTGAAGGCGTGGTACTAGATTCAGACAGGTTGGTATATCTTTGTGTCTCTTTGGGAGAATCTGTAACGGAAGCGCTCGTCACCGCTTCAATCGGAGATATCGCAAGAGGGGTCGAGGGCTTGGATGCCGTTGAGCATTCTCATGGCCAAGAAGAATATCTCAACGCATTATCTCGTTTGGCCTCCGTCGCTCGCCATATTGGGCTGACGAGTTTTGCAAAGGTGGTGATGGACATCACCGAATGTATAGATGCAGGGGACACTGTTGCCCTGTCTGCGACCAAGGCTCGTCTAAACCGTATAGCGCATAAGTCGGAAGCCGCGATTTTACACCTTGAGGATATGCTTGTTCGATGAGCGTTCGCCCCGGACAAAGGCTACTTGCACTGAATACGGGTCCGGGTAGGGTGGTGCGTGGAACTACGCGGACGCGCCATGCTCGGATTTTCGGAAAACTCAGATAACGCAACTGATCTATACCTGATCTCGAAAGAGGCATGTGATGATTGGTTAGATACACTTGATCCGCCTTTTAAGACTTGGCTTCAGGCAATGGGGTTCAAGGGGCAGCGGGGAAAAGCTGTCGTCGTTCCAGAGGACGCAGGGAAAGTCGCATTCGCCGTTGGCGGTTTAGGTGGAAACTCTGACGCACATCGCCACCGGTTTGTGGTGGCAAACATCGCCAAGGCTCTACCCCAGGGTACCTATAGAATAGCCACGAAACATGGTGACGAGGAAATCGCCGAACACAGCTTGGCATGGCTGTTGTCCAGCTACAGCTTTGATACCTACCGCGCTCAGCTCCCCCATAAGGCAGAGCTGATATGTCCCGATGGCGCTGATGAGCTGCGGCTAAGCGTCATTGCGAATGGTGAAGCATTGGCACGTGACCTGATCAACACGCCAGCGGCCGATATGGGGCCAACCGCTCTTCAATCAGCAGTAGAGAATTTGGCAAACGAATACGGGGCGACGGTCGATACGATCGCGGGAGATGACTTGTTGACCCAAAACTTCCCCATGATTCATGCCGTGGGTCGAGCGGCAGACGAGCCCCCTCGGCTGATTGACATGAGTTGGGGCGATACTGGACCATCGCTGGTTTTGGTGGGTAAGGGCGTGTGTTTTGACACAGGCGGGTTGAATATCAAACCTGGCGCTTCAATGGGCTTGATGAAGAAGGACATGGGTGGGGCGGCCAATGTCATGGGTCTGGCTTATATGATCATGGCGCTAAAATTGCCGCTGCGCTTACGTGTGTTGATTCCGGCTGTCGAAAATTCAATCGATGGCTCCGCGTTTCGACCACAGGACATTCTAAAGTCACGCAAAGGATTGACGGTTGAAATTAATAATACCGACGCGGAAGGCAGATTGGTACTGGCAGACGCTATTGCTCTCGCAGACGAAACGCCGCCTGACCTGATGATTTGCATGGCGACCTTAACGGGTGCCGCGCGCGTGGCGCTTGGTCCGGATATTGCGCCCTACTATACAGATAGTGACGATTTTTCTGACGCGCTGCAGGTGGCAGCAGAAAGGGTGCGTGATCCAGTTTGGCGGATGCCATTTCATGATCCCTATGAAAGTATGATTGAACCCGGGATCGCTGATTTGGATAATGCGCCAAAGGGTGGGTTTGCAGGCTCTATCACGGCTGGATTATTTTTGCGGCGGTTTGTCGAAGACACTGAAAAATTCGCGCATTTTGACATATATGGTTGGTCGCCCTCCTCTTTGCCCGGACGACCAAAGGGTGGCGCTGGGCAAGGCATAAGATCTATTCTTGAAGCACTACCGAAGGCTCTGTCATTATGAAGCGAGATCAACGCCTGACCCCTGCAAACGGGCGCGTTGCGGCCCTGCATTTGAAGGGCGAAGTGGATTCGGTCAATTATGTCGATGGTGAACTGGCACAATGTCGAGCTGCGGCGGCCGATATCACGGGTAAGCCCGAAGGACGCAGAACTTCGCAGCTTCTGTTTGGGGACTTGTTTGAAGTCTATGAACGCCGCAACGGTCATGTTTTCGGTCAAGCTGTCTATGATGGATACTGTGGCTATGTCAGAGAGGACCTTCTGGGCAAGCCGGAGGTTCCAACGCATTGGGTGGCCGTTCCGGCAACGCATCTATACCCTGGGCCAAATCTGAAGCTTCGCACGATGGGCGCGGTCTATTTTGCCTCCGAGGTAACGGTCGTCGCTGAAGAAGGTATTTGGGCACAGCTTCACACGAAGCAATATGTTCCGAAGTCTCATCTTGTCCCAATAGAAGTTCGGTTGGATGATCCCGTTGCTGTTGCCGATTTGTTTTTGGGCACGCCTTATCTTTGGGGCGGCAACACGCGTTATGGCATCGATTGTTCAGGTCTTGTGCAAATGGCTCTGCGCTCTTGCGGTCACGACTGTCCGCGCGACAGCGATATGCAGGAGGCAGATCTGGGCGAGGACGTCGATCTCGCCAACGTTGAGCGTGGAGATTTGGTTTTCTGGAAGGGCCATGTGGCCTTTGTTTCGGGAAGCGACAAGATACTTCACGCCAATGCCTTTCATATGGCATGCGCCTATGAAGGGCTTCAGGACGCTATCAGTCGTATCGAAGCAGCCGGAGACGGACCGGTATCATCAGCCAAGCGGCTTCGGCTGGCTTAGGTTACAGAGCGGATTAGCTTCTTTTCAAGAACGCGGAGGACCTGTCGCAGGTCACCACCACGCTTTAGAATTTGCCCATCCATACCAATGACAGCGTATTGTTGTTGACGCATTGCAAGCTTCGGGCGCTTTTCGATGCGGTAAATCGGGTGCTCTGCTGTGCGCCTGAAAATCGAGAAAACGGCGACATCCTTGAGCATTGATATGCCGTAGTCGCGCCATTCCCCGGCGGCGACCATTCGACCATAAACTGACATTATTAAATTTAGTTCTCGGCGGTGAAAGGCGACTTGTGGCGCGGGCCGGGTCGGGTGCAATGGGATAGGCACATTTTGGTTCATGCGGTCAGAATTGCTCAGGTTATCCACATGCGCAAGCTTTGCCTAAAATTTGCCAATGAATCTTCGCGTCATTTTCACATGGTGTTCATCAAACGACCGTGTTTGATGCCCATTCAGGACTTGTGTGTAGCGAGTGTTTGCTCAACCCGGTGTGGCCGATCAGCCCCCACCCAGATGGCCACATCGGGCCTACATACAAAACGCAAAGCCCTGCCACCATTCCGGTGTCGGGGCTTTGTCAATTATTGGGTTTGTGGTGGTACAGCAAACGTGAGCGATGCCCAGAGGGATACCCAAACGGGTCCTGCGTCCGGGTCGTTATTTTCGAGCGGTTCCATTGCCACTGCATCGACCAGATACTCGTAGCCCGGTTCAATCGGAAAGCGACCATGTCCTGTTGAGTCAGTGCGGTAGAGTTCGATCTCAACGCTACCTTCCGGGTCTTTTACAAAGAGTTCGATTTGCGCATCGGGACGGGGCGATCCGTCTAGCAGGACCTGAACTTCCATCTCAACCAGATCCTCTGTGTAAGGGTTCTTTTTGGCGATTATTTCGGTGCGTAAGCCGACTTCGCGATCTGACCCCTCGCCATTTCCAATGGCGACAAGCGACTTCGCAAAACGACGGTACGACTCTTCAAAATTCTCCTGTCTGATGCCTCGATCTACATGGGCTTTTAGCACCCCTGCCATGTCCTTGTGGTTCACAAACTTTTCGAACTTTGGCCATTCCTTATAGGTCAACTTGTTGTCGCCCGTCTCATGTACGATGATAGCCAACCCGTCTTTTGAGGCGCTCATTGTCAGCGCAGGAACATCCCCGAGGCGACCTGTAACAGAGGTCGTGACATCGCCCTGAACTATATCGAAACGCTCAAAAAGTCTCGGTTGAAACGAATAGGGTGGGCCTGCGAAATTCTGTCCGACCCTAATATCAGCTTGGACTTGCTCACCGGAACCTATGACGTAAGTTGCGGGTGAAATCCAAAATTCATGAGCCGACAGCGGGGCAGTCATGTGTAGCGGAAATAATGTGATTGCGACGGCGTGGAGTAACTTTTTCATGAAACATATGCTGGTCTTTGCGGTCATGATGTCAACTCTGTTGGCCATCACATTCCCGATGGCTGCCCTAAGCCACGAGATTCGACCCGCAATTGCTGATGTGAGCCTTGATCAGTCGTCGCTTGATGTCTCGATTACCTTGACCGCCGAAAGCCTTCTGTCCGGTATGGACCTTCAAGGGTTGCAAGATACGAATGAAGCGCCCGAAGCCGAGCGCTATGACGCCTTGAGGTCACTGCCGCCTGAGCAGTTGGAAGAAGAGTTTCGCGAAAATTGGGAAACCTTGTCAGAAGGGTTCACTGTTTTAGCCGGTGATACCACTGTCACTTTAGAGCTGTTGTCCGTGGAGGTATCGCCGTTGGGCGATATCGAACTGCCACGCGATACCAAGATCACAGCTTCTGCTGCCCTCCCCGAGGATGACACCGAGCTTCGGTTGGGCTGGGCCGCGCAGAACGGTCCGATCATTGTTCGTCAGGCAGGGGCAGGCGATGAAGCATACGCAGGTTATCTTGAGAATGGTGCTTTGAGCGAACCTCTGCCGCGTGTCGGGTCTGTTACTGAAAGCGGTTGGGCCGTTTTCGCTCGCTACATCTTCGTTGGCTTCGATCACATCGTTCCTAAGGGCTTGGATCATATCCTGTTTGTGTTGGGACTTTTCTTCCTGTCTTTGAAGCTTCGCCCGTTGATTACACAGATCACAGTTTTTACTGTTGCCCATACTATCACATTGGCTTTGGCCAGTCTGGGGATTGTCACAGTCGCGCCAGAAGTCGTCGAGCCGCTGATCGCCTTGTCGATCGTGTATGTCGCTGTTGAGAACGTCTTCGTATCGCGAGTCACGCCTTGGCGCCCCGTTATTATATTTATGTTCGGACTCTTACATGGCTTAGGGTTTGCATCGGTTCTCGGGGAGTTCGGGCTTGCCCCAGGCCGTTTCGTCGCTGGCTTGATCGGCTTCAATATCGGTGTGGAAATTGGCCAACTCACTGTCATAGCAGTAGCATTTTTGACGGTCGGCTTGTGGTTCGGAAAAAAGCCCTGGTATCGGCGCCTGATCTCCATCCCGGCTTCCATTGGGATTGCCTGTGTCGGGGCATACTGGGCCTTCGAACGGGCTTTTCTTTGAGTATTGAACTCTAAGGTGTGATGGGCGTTAACCGATATGAAAGTTGTTTTACATCGTATCGCTTTGCATCTGGAGCCACTGTTTGACCGTATATTTGGTCGAACGGGAGCGGGCCGAGCGATCGACCCCTACATCGGATATGCTACAGAAACTCAATTGGTGGTACGGGGTCGCGTCCTGTCAACGGTGAGGGAAGCGGTTGCGAAGGAAGGGCAAGGGGTGTGGTCCAACTTCAGGCAGATCATCTCATTGTTCCTAACCGATGAAGTTGCAAATGTGTCAGTCGGCTCGGGAGATGTTTCTGCGCTAACTGACGAAGAGGGGTATTTCACCCTTGTTCTACCGAAACCTACGAAAGAGGGCTGGCATGATGTCCCGGTCGGTATTGCGAGTCATCAAGTCACGGTGCTGTGCCCAGCATTTGTTCCATCGGAAAAGACGCGATTTCTGGTCATCTCAGATATTGATGACACTGTCTTGGAAACAGGGGCCTATCAACTTTGGCGCAATCTGTGGACATCATTAACCGGCAACAGTCTCAGCCGTCACGTCTTTCCTGATGCCATCAAGATGATGAGACGATTGTACGAGGATGGGCAGAACCCGATTTTCTACGTGAGCTCATCACCGTGGAATTTCCACGGGTTCTTGTCTCAGATATTTGATCGTAATGCCCTTGTTCGGGGGCCCATGTTCCTGCGGGATTTGGGTGTGAATGAGACGCAGTTCGTGACTGGAACCCACGGTGATCATAAAGGATCGAGTATTGATACGATCCTGGAGGCCAACCCCGAGCCGCCTGCTATCTTAATTGGCGATACCGGACAGCATGATGCAGAGGTGTATCTGGCTGCGATAAAACGCCATCCCAAGCGCATCGCAGCGGTTGTTTTGCGTGAACCAGGGCCAGGTCCAAAACGCAAGGCGCGTGAGGCCATGAACAAGATCAGACAGACAGGAATACCCTTGTTGCATGGTCCGAATTTCGAAGGAGTGGTGCCTGAGAAATTTGTGCCTTAGATAGGTCTCATGGAAGCGCCGAAACAGAACATAGCTCTTGCGATCGGCGCTAAGCTGGGCGCGATTGTGTGTTTTATGGCTATGGCCACTTTGGTCAAAATTGCCTCTGCCTCCATCCCTCCGGGCGAGATCGTTTTCTTTCGATCCTTCTTCGCACTTCCGATTATTTTGATCTGGCTTCTTTATCGGGGCGATCTGGCAACGGGACTGAAGACCGATAACCCAATGGGGCATCTTTGGCGGGGATTCATCGGTACCTTGGGGATGAGCATGGGGTTCGCCGCTTTGGGCCTTTTGCCCCTGTCCGAGGTAAAGGCCATCCAATATGCACAACCAGTGCTGGTGGTGGTCTTCGCGGCAATGTTTCTTGGTGAGCCGGTCAGGGCCTTCCGGTTATCGGCGGTCGCGCTAGGGATGTCCGGCGTCATGATCATCATCTGGCCCCGCCTGACTGCCTTTACCGATGCTGGCATTGACCCGTATCTGGCCCTTGGCGCATTGGTTGCGTTTGGTTCTGCGCTGATGGCGGCGCTTGCGCATGTGTTTGTCCGAAAGCTCACACAAACCGAACCGACTTCAGCGATCGTATTTTACTTTGGGGTTACCGCGTCGACCCTTTCGCTTTTTTCGATACCTTTCGGCTGGGTCACGCCGTCACCACTTGAGTTTCTCATGCTGGTGGGCGCTGGGCTTGTTGGTGGCTTCGGACAGATATTCCTTACTTCCAGCTACAGGTACGCTGACGCATCGCTCATAGCGCCATTTGAATACTTCTCGATTTTGCTCGCTATCGGAATTGGTTATTTTGTCTTTGCGGAGGTGCCAACCCGCGTGATGCTGGTCGGCATTGTTCTGATTGTCGCTGCCGGCGTGATCATCATATGGCGTGAGCGGCAGTTGGGCCTGGAACGTGCGCGCGGCCGCAAGGTGATGACCCCGCAAGGCTAACACTTAAATTGCGCAATTGCTTGCTGGTTTAAACACTGACTTAGCCTGCTGGTGAACCCCCACCCCATTTGTGGTATCATACTCTTGAAGGGAGTTTGAAATGGCTAGACACATCCTGGACAGAACATCTAACAAATCGAATACAATCTTTGCGCATGCGATAAGTATTGCCAATCGGGAGCGTCCAGCGACGCCAAGCTTGTCGCTGCAGCGTCGCAAGAAATCGCTGAGTAAATCGACACGACTCGAACAGTTTCTACGAGTAGAGAGAAATCGGCGCGTTTAGCTGCGCACCAACTTTTCGTAGCCTTCTGCAATGTCGCGAGCAATTGCGCCGACCTCGAAATTGTAATCGCCGATTTGACCAACTGGCGTAACCTCAGCAGCTGTGCCGGTCAGCCAGCATTGTTCGAAGCTTTCCAGTTCTTCTGGCATGATATGTCGTTCATGGACCTTGATCTGCCGATCTCTGAGCATGCCAATAACAGTTTGCCGGGTGAGGCCATTCAGGAAGCAGTCTGGATCTGGTGTGTGAACCTCACCATCTTTAACAAAGAAGATATTGGCGCCTGTCGCTTCGGCAACGTAGCCTCGATAATCAAACATCATCGCGTCAGAGCATCCTTTTGCTTCGGCGGCGTGCTTTGACATGGTGCAAATCATGTAAAGACCAGCCGCTTTCGCGAATGATGGAATTGTTTCGGGAGACGGGCGTTTCCACTTGGATATGTCCAGCTTAGCACCCTTCATTTTAGCGTCGCCATAGTAAGCGCCCCACTCCCAGGCAGCGATTGCCATCCGGACGGGGTTTTTGTTTGACGCAACACCCATGTCTTCGCCAGCGCCTCGCCAAGCGACCGCGCGCACATAGGCATCAGTCAGGTTGTTTGCCTTCAAAACCTCATATTTAGCGGCTTCGATTTCATCAACTGTGTATGGGATGGGCATATCCAGTTGATCACCTGAGAAACGCAGACGCTCAGAATGCTCCCTGCTTTTGAAGATGGTGCCGTTATACGCGCGCTCGCCTTCAAAGACAGAAGAGGCGTAGTGCATGGCATGTGTCAGAATATGTACCTTAGAATCCCGCCAATCGACGAGCTTCCCGTCCATCCAGATAAAACCATCACGATCATCATATCCGCCAGCCATCGACCTGAACCTTTCATCACTGGGCATGCCCGTTTGCATTTATTGCGCAATATATGCCCGTTTCGGACATAAAATTACTAAAATCCGAAGAATCGCTAACATTCGCGACTTGGAAAGTCAACAAGGCTGACATAAACTGGTTTGAAGTCGAGGGGCGTTAACTATGGCAGACCATATGGGTGGATCCGGGACCGGTGGCGGCGAGCAATTGCTCTTTCTCACGGATGATCAGCTAAGGCGTGGGATTGAAGCAATGTTTTTTGCTTATCGTGGCTTCACGGCAGACCCGGACCGTATATTGAATGAGAGGGGTTATGGGCGGGCGCATCACCGCGCAGTCCACTTCATCAGCCGGTCGCCTGGAACGACAGTCAATAATCTGCTCGGTATTCTTGGTGTTACAAAGCAGTCGCTTAACAGAGTTTTGCGGACGCTGGTTGATGACGGCCTCGTCGAGAGCCGCGTCGGCTCACATGATCGCCGGGAACGGCATTTGTTTTTGACGGAGGATGGTTTGGAACTGGAACGCCACCTATCCGAGGCGCAACGTGGTCGTATGAGGGCAGCTTACAGAGAAGCTGGACCTGAAGCTGTCGCGGGATTCCGCCTTGTTTTGGAGCAGATAATGGACCCAGATTTGCGCAGACATTTCAAGACACTTAAGGAGGGTCAATGATGGTAGACCTTTCACAGAATGATGCGCATCTTCTGATCGTTGACGATGACGAGCGTATTCGCGAGTTGCTCCAACAGTTTCTGTCGCGGAATGGATTTTGGACCACCGCTGCGCGCGATGCAAATCATGCGCGGCGGTTGCTCGAGGGGCTGGATTTCGATCTGATCGTTATGGATGTGATGATGCCGGGAGATGACGGTATCACTTTCACACGTGAACTGCGCGAAAAAATGCAGACGCCCATACTTTTACTTACAGCAAAGGGTGAAAGCACTGATCGGATTTCTGGTCTAGAAGCTGGCGCGGATGATTATCTGCCTAAGCCCTTTGAACCCAAGGAGTTGCTGCTACGGATCAATGCTATCTTGCGGCGTGTTCCACAAACCGGTGACGACATTGAAAAGCCCAAGTCGATCCAGCTAGGCGAGTATCGCTACGACCTGGAGCGAGGTGAACTGTGGTCGGGTGAAACCTTGCTGCGTTTGACGGCAACCGAAGTTGCGTTGTTGCGGATTTTTTCCGCGAAGCCGGGGGAACCTATCAGCAGATCGAAATTGGTTGAGGATCTGGGACGGGACAAAGGTCAAGCACAAGAGCGTGCGGTTGATGTCCAGATTACTCGCTTGCGCCGAAAGATTGAAGCCGATCCAAAGCAACCTCGCTACCTCCAGACGGTGCGCGGAGCCGGCTATATGTTGGCGCCTGACTGACGATGACGACTGCGCTGCTAACCCATCTTGATTGCCTCAATCACATTACTCCAACGGGACATCCAGAGCGCGTTGACCGCCTCATGGCTATCTATGCGGCTCTTGATTCTATCGACGACCCTAGCCTGATGCGCTTAGACGCGCCTTTGGGCGAGGAGGGCGCAATAGTTTGTGTACACCCGCAATCCCACGTGGATCGGATAAGGTCCGCTATTCCGGAGTCGGGGCAGCGAGCGTTGGACGCTGACACGCATGTTTCGGCCGGTTCGCTGCAGGCCGCGCTCAGGGGAGTCGGCGCCATGACGCGCGCCGTTGATCTTGTGATGGCTGGTGAGGCCAACAATGCGTTCGCCGCTGTGCGACCTCCGGGGCATCATGCAGAGACCGAAACACCGATGGGTTTCTGCCTTTTTGGCAACATCGCGATTGCCGCAAAATATGCGTTGGAACATCACAGCCTAAAGAGAGTCGCGATTGTCGATTTTGATGTTCACCATGGGAATGGCACTCAAGATTTGCTTTGGAATGAGCCACGCGCACTTTTTGTCTCTAGCCACCAGATGCCTCTTTTCCCGGGTACAGGTTCTGCGTCCGAAACGGGCAGCAGTGGTAACATACTCAACGTACCTTTGGAGCCATACACTGACGGCGCGAAATTCCGTGCAATTTATGACCGGGTGGTTTTTCCGGCAGTTGAGAGCTTCAAGCCTGAATTGATTTTCATATCGGCTGGTTTTGATGGGCATGCGGCTGATCCACTTGCCAATCTGGAGCTGACAGAAGAAGATTTTGCCTGGGTTACTGATCGTTTGTGTGATCTGGCCGACACGCATTGTCGGGGCCGCATCGTCTCGACTCTTGAGGGTGGATATGATCTTGATGCCTTGGCTGCGTCGACGCGCGCGCATCTGGATGTTTTGCTAAGACGAGGCAATTATGAGTGATACGCCAGTCTCTGAAATGAGCTTTGAACAAGCAATGAGCGAATTGGAAGCGGTCGTGGGGCGATTGGAGCGCGGAGACGTTCCTTTGGAAGACTCGATTGCTCTTTATGAACGCGGCGCTGAGCTGAAAAAACGTTGTGAAGCGAAGCTGAAAGAGGCTGAAGAGAAAGTCGCACAGATAAATCTGTCTAGCGACGGTTCGCCGGATGGAACGACCCCTGTAGAAGGCCTCTGATTTTGTTTGAATCGGCGCTGCGGGACGCTCAGGAGCGCGTACAAACATGTCTTGATACGACTATGTCAAAGTATCAGGGCGAGATAGCGGAGGCGATGCGTTACACCTGCCGAGGTGGTAAACGCGTACGTGCTTTCCTAGTGATCGAAGGATCTCGTCTCTTTGATGTTCCAAAAGAGCAAGCTGATCGAGCTGCGGCGGCAATCGAGGCAATTCACGCCTATTCACTGGTTCACGATGATCTACCTTGCATGGATGACGATGATCTGCGTCGTGGAAATCCGACTGTGCACGTGAAGTGGGATGAAGCAACGGCGGTTTTGACTGGCGACGCCTTGCAGACCTATGCCTTTGAGCTATTGAGCGATTCAAACACGGCGCCTGATGCATCAGTGCGTATCGAACTGATCACAACGCTTGCAAAGGCCTCTGGTGCGGAAGGGATGGTTCTGGGGCAGGCGCTGGATATCGCCGCCGAAACTGCTAGGACGAGCCTGACGCTTGAGGAGATCACCCACCTTCAGGCTGGAAAAACTGGTGCGTTGATCGAATGGGCGGGGCAAGCTGGCGCTATACTTGCAAATACCAATAGGGATCCCCTGCGCCAATATGCGCGGGCGCTTGGCCTTGCGTTTCAGATCGCAGACGACATTCTTGATGTAACCGGTGATGCAGATAAAGCGGGCAAACGACTGCAAAAAGATGAGGCTGCGGGAAAAGCCACGTTCGTGTCTCATCTTGGTTTGACAGGTGCGCGGCAGCGGGCTTCTGATCTGGTGGAAGAGGCGCGCGCAGCGCTTGCTGTCTATGGCGACAACGCAGATAGTCTGAAATCGCTCGCCGAATTTGTGATAAACCGAGACATGTGAGTGGGAACACCCCGATGGCAGACAGACCAAACACACCGCTCTTAGATCGAATAAAGACACCTGCTGATCTGAAGGGGCTCAGCGATGCCGAGCTTTCGCGTGTCGCAGTTGAGTTGCGGGATGAGACGATCTCTGCCGTTTCGGAAACAGGTGGTCATCTTGGCGCAGGTTTGGGTGTCGTTGAGCTGACCGTGGCGCTGCATGCTGTGTTTGATACGCCGAAAGACCGTCTTATTTGGGATGTCAGTCATCAGTCCTATCCACATAAGATCTTGACGGGCCGTAGGGATCGGATTCGAACCCTACGCCAGAAAGACGGATTGAGCGGCTTCACCAAGCGATCTGAAAGCCCTTATGATCCATTCGGCGCAGCACATAGTTCAACCTCAATTTCCGCGGCGCTGGGTATGGCCGTTGCACGTGACCTTGGAGGTGCTCCTGAGTACGGCATAGGGGATTGCATTGCAGTAATTGGTGATGGGTCGATCAGCGCTGGTATGGCTTACGAAGCAATGAACAACGCGGGCCATTTGGACAAGCGGCTCATCGTAATTCTGAATGACAATGATATGTCGATAGCTCCGCCGGTTGGCGCTATGTCGAGCTATCTTTCCCGGCTTTATGCCGGTGCGCCGTTTCAGGAATTCAAGGCCGCCGCCAAAGGGGCCGTTTCTCTTCTGCCTGAACCGTTCCAAGAAGGTGCGCGCCGCGCGAAAGAGCTGGTTAAGACCATGACCGTTGGTGGTACCCTTTTTGAGGAGTTGGGCTTCTCATATGTCGGACCAATCGATGGTCACGATATGGAACAATTGCTTGCTATCTTGCGCACTGTGAAGGTGCGTGCGGATGGACCTGTAATGATCCATGCGATTACCAAAAAGGGAAAGGGGTATGGCCCGGCAGAAGCTGCGCGTGACAAGGGCCATGCTACTGCGAAATTTGATGTGATAACTGGTGAGCAGAAAAAGGCACCTTCAAATGCGCCGAGCTACACGAGTGTTTTCGCCAAAAGTTTGATCCGCGAAGCAGAAGAAGACAGCAAGATTGTTGCGATTACAGCCGCCATGCCGGATGGAACAGGCTTGAACCTGTTTGCTGAGCGCTACCCCTCAAGATGTTTCGATGTTGGCATTGCAGAGCAACATGCCGTGACATTTGCGGCAGGGCTTGGGGCCGGAGGCATGCGCCCGTTTTGCGCGATTTACTCAACCTTTCTTCAGCGTGGATATGATCAGGTCGTACATGACGTAGCCCTTCAACGCTTGCCCGTGCGGTTTGCAATCGACCGTGCTGGACTTGTTGGCGCCGATGGGGCGACGCATGCTGGCAGTTATGACATCGCGTATTTGGCAAACCTTCCGGGTATGGTGGTTATGGCTGCAGCTGATGAGGCAGAGCTGGTTCACATGGTTGCAACAGCAGCGGCCATTGACGATCGCCCCTCTGCTTTCAGATTCCCACGTGGGGAAGGCATTGGAATTGATCTCCCCGAGCGGGGGAAACCGCTTGAAATTGGACGCGCGCGGATGGTTCGAGAAGGTCAGCGCGTGGCACTTATGTCATTTGGAACGCGGTTGGCTGAGGCGCAGATAGCGTGCGAAAAGCTGGCCCAGAAAGGGATCAAACCTACCCTTGTTGATGCTCGTTTTGCCAAGCCTTTGGACCATGACATGATCCGACAGCTTGCAAGACATCATGAGGCTCTAATAACGATTGAAGAAGGGGCCGTCGGTGGCTTCGGAAGCCATGTAGCCCAGTTTCTGGCTGATGAAGGCGTCTTTGATACCGGTTTGACATTCAGGTCGATGGTGCTGCCCGATATTTTTATCGATCAGGCGAGCCCTCGCGATATGTACGACGTCGCGGCGATGAATGCGCCTCAAATTGAAGCCAAAGTATTGGCCGCTCTTGGTGTTGCAGATATCGCGAGTGCACGGGGCTAGCTATTTGTCCTTCATCGAGAGATGGACTTCGATGGCTTTCAGGCGATCCAGTACCTCGTCGCGATATTCGTCTGTTGCGGCATTGGCCTCTTCCGCATGCGCATCTTGCATCGAGTTCACGATCAAACCTACGAGCAGGTTCACGACTGCAAATGTGGTCACCATTATGAATGGTATGAAGAAGGCCCAGGCGTAGGGATAAACCTCCATTACTGGTCGCACGATACCCATCGACCAGCTTTCGAGTGTCATAATCTGAAACAGCGAATAGCCAGATCGCCATAAACTCCCGAACCACTCTGGAAAGCTTGCCGCAAACAGCTTCGTGGACATAACCGCGCCGATGTAAAACAAAAGCGCCATCAACAAGAAGACTGACCCCATGCCAGGAAGCGCGGTGATCAAACCTTCGACGACACGCCTGAGCGAAGGTGCGACTGACAAGACGCGCAACAACCGCAGGATACGCAACGCCCGCAGAACCGATAGCCCTTGGGAACCCGGGATGAGAGCGACCCCGACGATGACAAAATCGAAGATATTCCAGCCACTTCGGAAGAAAGACCAACGATATGCAAAGAGTTTCAGCGCCAACTCTGCGACGAAGATTGCCAGACACACCGTATCCAACGCTATGATGAGTTCGCCCGCAACAGCCATTACCTGTGGAACGGTCTCGAGGCCTAGCAAGATAGCGTTGACCAGGATGACGCCTAGGATGAAGTTTCGCGTGGTCGGCCGTTCCATTTTGGCGGCTACTTTTTCTCGCAGATTGGACACTGTTTTAGGCCTCGAATTACTTTGCTGGCATATGGGCTTTGGTGAATTGCGCTGCAAGCTCGATATGTGACGACCAGCGGAATTGGTCAACTGGCTGAACCCAGTCAAGCGTATAGCCAGCATCTTTGAAGATTGCCGCATCTCGTGCAAAAGTAACGGGATTGCAAGAGATCGCGGCAATGCGCTGGACGTCCGATTTCACAAGTTCAGTTGTCTGAGCCAAAGCGCCGGCGCGTGGTGGGTCCAAAACTACTGCATCGAAACCGTTAAATTCTTGCGCGAGCAGTGGGCGCCGGAAGAGATCGCGGACCTCCGAGCGAACAGTCTTCAGACCCGGAGTCTGCCGCCACCCATCATCAAGGGCTTCTACAAGAGCTTGATCACCCTCCAGCGCCCACACTTCGCACTTCTTAGCGATTGGTAGTGTGAATGTGCCACAACCGGCAAACAGTTCGATCACACGCTTCTTATCCGCGATTGCTTCACGCACGCAGGTAAGAAGTGCCGCTTCGCCGTGCTTGGTCGCCTGCAGAAATGCGCCAGGCGGTGGGATTACCTTTGCGGCCTCGAACAGCTGAAAAGCCGGGAGGCGATTGACGATTGTGTCGCCATCCCAACTGAGACGCGCCAAACCGAACTCTCGCGCGAGATTAGCTGCCTGCTCAATTTCTGACGCACCAACGGGTTTGCCGTCGCGAACATTCACGTCGAGGCCGTTGTCGGTCAAGGTGACATCGAAGTGGACTATGCCCTTACGCGATCCTGCGAAACAGGTCAGAGCCTGAAGCGCGGCAAACCCACTTGTTAGTGACGGGTGCAGAACTTGGCACTCGGGAACAGCACTCAATGTCTCAGAAGCGGCAGCAAAAAAACCGACCATAGCGCCTGACTTGGTACGTCTGCCATGAAGTGTAGCCTTACGGCGAGACTTCGGTGGTGATGTGACAATGGGCCGAATCTCTGTTTTTAAACCATGTGCGGCTAGCCCGTCTTGAATAACTTGAGTTTTCCAATGCGCTACGAAGTCATCGCTTGCGTGTTGTAAGCTGCACCCCCCACAGGATTTGTAGTGTCGGCAGGGTGGTTTCACCCGGTTCGACGAAGGTGTCAAAATGCGCCCGTATTCGTCGATGATTTCTCCGGGTAAGACCCTTGGCACTGGTTGCGAAGCTTCTGCGATGCCCTCGCCCTTATGGTTCAGGCGCTGAATTGTCTTGGACATTCTGGCCTACTCCGCGGCCTGTGCAGCGTTGATAAAGCCACCAGATTGCCGATCCCAGTAACGCGCATAAAGTCCGTTTTTTGACAACAAGTCCTCATGACTGCCTTCCTCAACGATTTGTCCTTCGTTCAGCACTACGATTCTGTCCATCCGCGAAATCGTCGATAGCCTATGTGCGATTGCGATAACGGTTTTGCCCTTCATCGCAACCTCCAGAGCAGACTGGATTGAGCCTTCAACTTCGCTGTCCAACGCACTTGTTGCCTCGTCGAGAACTAAAATCGGTGCATCTTTGATTAATGCACGAGCTATCGCGATGCGCTGCCTCTGGCCCCCCGATAGTTTAACGCCCCTCTCGCCAAGATGCGCACCATAACCTGTTCGCCCTGCGTGATCTTCCAATTCGAGAATGAAATCGTGTGCTTCAGCGTTGGTGGCAGCAAGCTCGATTTCGGCTTTAGAGGCTTCGGGTCGGCCATACCGGATATTGTCAGCAGCTGACCTGTTAAACATAGCGGTTTCCTGCGTGACCATGCCGATAGCGTGCCGCAAACTGTCTTGGGTGATGGTGCGAATGTCGGTGCCGTCGATCAAGATTTGACCCTGCTCTGGATCATAGAGACGTAAAAGCAAGGCAACGAGGGTGGATTTTCCGGCTCCTGATGCACCGACGATCCCCAGCTTTTCGCCAGGAGCGATCGTCAATGAAACGCCCCTTACACCGCCAGCCTCGCGGCCATAGGCGAAAGACACGCTTGAGAGTTCGATCTTGCCGGAGCTTACCGCAAGCTGCTTCGCGTCGACCTCGTCGGCCAATCCATGAGCCGGTGTCAGCGTCCGCATGCCATCCTCGACCTCACCGACATTTGCATACATGCCAAGAAGGGCAAAACTCACCCACCCGGTCATCTGTGCAATGCGAACGGCCACCGCTCCTGCGGCGGCGATGTCCCCGGGTGTAGCGGCGTCGCTTTGCCAGAGAAGTACGGTCCCACCAATCAAGATAATCGGTAGGAAGCCGGCAACTGTCATCAACGCGAGCCTGAAGCCGGTGGAGAGATAGCCAAATTCTAACGATCGTTCTCGCAGACCGCCCATTGCATCGAGGGCGGCGCGATCTTCATGCTCCGCATGACCAAAGAGTTTTACAGTCTTGATGTTGGTGATTGTGTCTACGACTTGACCCGTTACCATGGCGCGGGCGGCCGCACGGGCGCGGGCACGGCGCCTGATGCGGGGCATGAACCAGCGAATCATCAACAGGTAGCCCAACAGCCAAACCGCAAGCAGTGCTGCCATGCGTGTATCGATTGAGGTAAGCAACAATACCGAACCCACCAGCGAGGCCAGGGCGAATGCGACAACATTGATCGTTTCGGCAACAACCTCCGTCATTGCGCGTGCAGTCTGCATTTGCTTCTGGGCAAGGCGGCCCGCAAAGTCATTGTCGAAATATTCTATCGCATGGCCCATGGTCCACCGATGCAGCCTGCTTTGAATAAGCGGGTAAACGTTCGGCGGTACGACGATGGAGTTAAAGGCTGAGCTTGCACCAAACGCCAAGGGTCTGATTAGCATGAAAAAGACTAAGAAAATGGCGACTAAACTGATGTTCTGGGTGAAGAATTCATTGGCGTTGGTCGTTGTGACGGCATCGATCACAGCGCCAAGCAGAAGTGCTGTGATGGCCTCCATAGCGCCTGCTATGGCAGAGAAGAGCACCGCGATCAGCAAAACAGGCCAAGAGCCTTGCAAGGCCCACGTAAAGAAGGCCATCAGCTTTTGTGGTGGTGGGCGTGTGGCTGGCTCAAAGGCGTCGATCAAATCCCCAAGCCAGCCAAGCACTTTATCGCGATACGCTATCATTCTGCGGCCTTAGTATTGAGGAAGCCGCCGGATTGACGCGACCAAAAGCCTGCATATAGCCCGTTCTTTGTTAAGAGTTCGTCGTGACTTCCATCTTCAACGATTTGTCCGTCTTCCAACACGATTATCCGATCCATATGCGCGATGGTCGACAAGCGGTGTGCAATGGCAATAACGGTCTTCCCTTCCATAACGTCGTAGAGCGTATTCTGGATTTCAGCCTCTACCTCGCTGTCGAGCGCACTGGTGGCTTCGTCGAGAATTAATATGGGTGCATCTTTCAGAATGACCCGTGCGAGCGTAATTCGTTGCCTCTGACCGCCCGACAGTTTGACGCCGCGTTCACCAACATGAGCATCGTAACCTGTTCTGCCTTGCGGGTCAGACAAATCGAGAATGAACTCATGGGCTTCAGCATGTTTCGCCGCAGCTATAATCTGCTCGTCAGTTGCGTCTGGCTTGCCGTATTGAATATTGTCTTTGACAGACCGGTGTAGCAGAGCGCTGTCTTGGCTGACCATTCCGATACGGGATCGCAGGCTGTCTTGGCCAACAGCCGCAATATCTTGACCGTCGATAAGCACTTTGCCCGCTTCCGCGTCATAGAAGCGAAGGAGCAGCTTGACCAAGGTAGATTTACCGGCACCTGACCGCCCAACAAGGCCTACTTTCTGACCAGCCTCGATTTTGAGATTAAGTGCCTCAAGCCCGCCGCTGTCTCGTCCGTAGTGATGGCTGAGCCCTTTCAATTCGATTGTACCAGAGGTTAGCTTAAGCGGTTTGGCGTCTGGAAGATCGACTAATTCGATGGGCTGAGCGATGGTCTCAAGCCCTTCGGCAACAACGCCAAGCGATCTGAAAAAGGTGCTGAGGGCCCACATGATCCAGCCGGTCATCGCATTCAGACGTAATGTGAGCGCTGACGCTGCTGCAACAACACCGATGCTTGCCGTTCCTTGGGCCCAGAGCCAAATTGCCCACCCGACCACACCCACGATCAGAAACCCGTTCAAAGCGACCAGCATGATGTCCATTAGGGTATAAATTCGCATCTCTTTTGCGAAGGTTTGCCTTGTGTATTCGATCGCCTCTTTCGCGAACTCAATTTCCTTGTCGTGGTGTGCAAAGAGTTTCACGGACTGAATGTTGGTGTAGCTGTCAACAATTCGGCCAGTTGTCATGGATCTCGCATCGGAGGCCGCTTTGGAGGCAGGCCCAACCCGCTTCATCGTCCACGAGACCAATAGTGCGTAGAGCACCAACCAAACCGCCAAAGGGATCGAAAGACGGGGATCAGCTCCGGACAACAAAACTGCAGCGCCGACGATGTAGGCAAGAGAAAACGTAATCGCGTCAAATACTTGGAAGACGGCATCACCTGCTGCCGGTGGGGTTTGCATAATGCGATTGGCGATCCGCCCAGCAAAATCATTTTCAAACCAGCCCACAGATTGGCGTAAAACCTGACGATGCGCGCGCCACCGGAAAAGGGTGCCGTAGTTAGGCAGAATTCCGTTGTTCAAAATCAGGACATCGAGTGCTTGAAGTAGCGGTCTGATAATGAGGATGAAGAACGCAATCAAAATCAGTTCTGTTCCATGAGCGCTCAAGACATCGGAGGGTTCGCCACTGCTAAGCAGGTCCACAACCCGACCCATATAGAAGATCAGGCCGATTTCGACGAAAGCCACGACAACGGACATAATCGCGGCCATCGCAAATACTTTGCGAAATGGCTTCGAGTAATCCTTTATAAATGGCCATAGCTTAACTGGGGGCCGGTCTACGTCCGGATAGGGCCCATAGGGATCTACCAGTTTTTCAAAAAAGCGGAACATGTGGCACCTTAATCGCCAGATGCCTGATATAAGACTGCTAGCGGGAAAAGGCCATGACGTCTGCGAAAGATTGCTACTGACCTGTCCCGGAACGCGCCTTAGCCTGACTTGAGCGATGCCAGAAGCTCAACCCGCGTCAGAGCGAACTGCGACTCAATCCACTTCACTTCCAGCTCTCTCAGCGTGTCGCCAAGAGCTTTGCCTTGGTATTCTGGCATTAGATCGTCCGCTTTTACCGGAAAATCGGCCTCTGATCCCAAAGTCAAATCAGTCTCAAAACTATCTGCGAGTGGTTGTTCGAACAAAGCGGCGCGGCATAATAGGATCGAGCGCGCCGTCTCTCGTCCAAGCCGATAGGCGAGTTCGTGCGCGGGTTCTGCCGATCCCAAGTGAATCCGCAGAGAGCCGTACGCACGCGCTTCTGAACGAGACAAACGCCAGCTTACTGTCGGACTGATCCCGCCAAGAACAACGGCTCTGCGGGTCCAGTCTGGCTTCAGCCCCTCCTCCAGGTGAATCAAGGGCGCCAACGCCTTTGGATCGGATCCAGGTAGAATGCGCGAAAGAATTCCGGCATGAGCCATCGCAGCGATTGCTTGACTGGGGTCGGGCGCAGAGAGAAGTTTTTTCATCTCAGCACCAATCCGTTCTGCCGAAAGGCCCGACAATCCGTCTGACAACTTCGCGCAAGCAGCTAGCCCTTCTTGGTCGAGCCCTTCACTTTGATTGCCATACCACGCAAAGAACCGAAAGAACCTTAAGATACGAAGGTAATCCTCGGTAATTCGCTTTTCGGGATCTCCGATAAAGCGGATACGCTTCATCTGGAGGTCTTCGAGACCGCCGACGAAATCATGTACAGCACCCTCGCTGTCAGCGTAGAGCGCGTTCATAGTGAAGTCTCGGCGTTTGGCGTCTTCCGCTGGTGCCGTGCCAAACTGCACATTAGCGTGCCTGCCATCTGTGGCGATGTCTGATCTGAATGTCGTGATCTCGTGAGGAATGTCGCCAGTGATAATGGTGATCGTCCCATGCTCGATCCCGGTCGGGACCGCTTTCAAGCCATCCGCGGTGGCAAGCTGCATCGTGGTTTCGGGCAGAGCATCGGTGGCCATGTCCAGATCTGAGATTGGCTCACCGAGTAACGCGTTGCGTACGCAACCTCCGACGAAGAAAATGCTGTGACCTTTGCTTGCAAACATTCGCATCAAGCTCTGGGTGGCTTCATTTCCTATCCATTCGCCATGCACCTTTGTCATGATGCTGCGATCTGATCGGTCAAAGCGCGCAGAATCCGCGCTGTTGCACCCCAAATGTAGTAAGGCCCATAGGGGACCGTGAAGTAATAGCGCTGCGCGCCTCGCCAACGGCGGCCTTCTACGATGTAATTCGAGGGCTCCAAAATATGTGACAAAGGGACGGTGAAGGCCTCTGAAACCTCGCCTATTTCGAGCTCAGGTACAAATCCCGTCTCGACGGTAGCAAGAACGGGTGTGACGGAAAATCCGGTGACGGTTTCATGTGGAGCCATCTGACCGAGAACATGCGCTCCTTGATCGGGAAGCCCAATTTCTTCCATGGCTTCCCGTAACGCGGTCGATACGAGATCCTTGTCGCCGGGGTCTTGCTTGCCGCCAGGAAACGCGATTTGCCCAGGATGGTGTTTAAGTCGTGGAGAGCGCTTGGTCAGAATGACCTCAAGTCCTGCATCTGTCTCGACGATGCCGATGAGCACAGCCGCTGGCGTAATTTTTCGGTCCTTTGACAATACGACATCAGCGTTCAAGTCGTAATCAGAAGAGGGTCGCCCCGGTTGAAGCAACCCTCTCTGAATAGTCTCAAGCTGATCAGTCGGAGGCATCATCGTAGTTTTCTGCCTCAAACCCGAGTGTCTTCGGATCTAAGACATAATGAGCACCACAAAACTGACAGTCAGCAGTAAGGGATCCATCGCTCAAGGTCATTTTTTCAATGTCCCTTGCCGAATAGATCGACATACTCTGACGTACGCGGTCCTCTGAGCAGGTGCACCCAAAGTGAACAGGCTGAGGGTCGTAGGCAATCGGGCGCTCCTCATGGAACAGCCGCACGAGCAAATCGGTTGGTGAAACAGTTGGGCCAATCAGTTCGAGCTCTTCGACGGTGTCCAGCAAGATATTTGCGCGTTGCCAATTCTCCGTTTCATCGTCGTTGAGGATATCGCCAGCTTGAAGCAACCCCTCATCACCGCTGCCACCATCTCGCGCGACAAATGGAGAAGCCTTGGGCATATGCTGGAGCATGATACCCCCGGCACGCCAGCTTTCACCGGCGCCGGGTTCCTGACTTCTGCCATATGTAAGCGCGAACCGCGTGGGTAGCTGTTCTGACTGTGCAAAATAGGTTTCAGCGCAAGCCGACAGGCTCCCGCCTGCCAAAGGCGTAATGCCTTGATAGGGGGCCATGTCTTTACCCTGATCAACCAGGATCGCAAAATAGCCCTTTCCGATCTGGCTAAAGGGATCTGCGTCTGGGTCCAGTGCATCATTGTCGAAGCTGGCATATGCACGCAGCCGGGCGGGCTCGCCGTTCTCGCTCGGTCCATAATAGTCTGTTGCGATAAGTCGCAGTGGGCCGCTGCCACGGATTTGTATCGATAGTTTCCAACGCAGGTCGATTGTCTGGCCGATCAATGCCGTAAGCATTGCCGTTTCCGCAACCATAGCTTCGACCGACGCAGGATAATCATGCTGCGCCAGAGCATTATCTAACACACCGTCCAGACGTGCGATGCGCCCTCGGATGTCAGATTTATCGAGCTGGAACGGCAGAACCGTATCGTCCCAGGCTATTTTTTGTCCGAGTGTCATAGAGTGTCCTAACCCTTGGTCTTGGCATATCGCGTCTATATAAGCGCGGCAATGCTCAGCCCAAGAGGGCGGGTCCCGAATGCAACGCAGGCATGCAAATAATGAGACGCTTTGGTGAACAGATCCGTAAGGATGTCCGTTACAAGGTGCGGCCGGGCGCTTATGGTATCCTGTTTGATGGTGAGAAGGTGTTGCTCACCTTTCAAGAAGCTCCGGTGCCTGAGTTTCAATTGCCCGGCGGGGGGATCGATCCGGGGGAGTCGCCCGTTCCAGCACTGCATCGCGAAGTGATGGAAGAGACAGGTTGGACCATCGCTGAGGCGCGGCGACTTGGTTTCTATCGCCGATACGCTTTTATGCCCGAATATGATCTATGGGCGGAAAAAGTCGCTTTGATTTATTTGGCAAGGCCCATACTACGTCAGGATCGACCATTGGAGGCGGGCCATACAGCCGTTTGGTTGAAGCCTGAGGAGGCGTTGCCCCTACTTGCTAATGAAGGCGATCAACACTTCTTCATGCAGGCAATGGGCCTTTAACACCTTATGCAACCAATGATACGCGGCTTGCTGTTGGATCGCGATCAGTGATCGCGTCCATGCCAACATAGTGGAAGACGATTGCTGACACATCATCCAGGAATTCTGCACTGCCGCTGAAGTCTTCTAAGTTGGCAACGAGGTATTCGAGCATGTCAGAGGGTTTTTGGGGTCCTGCTTCCCCTATCCAAGTTGCTAGGCCACCTTCGTCTAGCAACGTGCCTTCCTCGCCCGAGCTCTCGGTGATGCCATCTGAGTGTAGCATCAGACTTTGACCAGGCTTTAAGGTGAAAGAAAAAGACTGGTAATCTGCGTTTTCGATCAATCCGATAGGAAGACCACCATGGCCGATGAATTCTGTATTTCCCTCTGCATCGAAGATAACAGGGTGTGGGTGGCCGGCCTGTACACATCGGACTTTCCCCGTTGGCAGGTCGACGATTGCCAAAGCCAAGGTGAAGTAGTGCTCGGTTTCCAACTCACTAAGAAGCAGATCATTTAGGGTCCGGGCAGCGTCTGCCGGATCGATAGCTTCGTAGCCGCCTGAGGAAGTTTTTTGGATCGCAACGTTTTGGCTTGGACTCATTCCGTTCAGACACCCTGCGAGGCGCGCGGTCATAAGTGCTGAGGAAATACCGTGTCCTGAAACATCCAGAGAAAACAAACCCAGTTCTCTATCGCTGACCTGAAATTTACCGACTAGATCTCCGCCAATATGTCCGCAGGGCCGCAGCAACATCGCGATGTTGCCTTCGGGAAGATCGATGTTGGAGTCAGGGACCAACGACAACTGCAAACTGCGCGCCTCATCCAGATCCTTGTCCAACTGCGAATACATCTCGCGAAGCTTGTCCAGTGTCTCGACAACCTGATCGTTCTTTTCGATCAATTGTTCCTGCATTCTCAGAATTCGCTCTCCAGCCTGCAAACGAGCCTGTAACTCGCCAAAACTGACCGGTTTCGTAAGAAAGTCATCTGCGCCTGAGTTCAAACCTTGAGCAATTTCCTCGCTTGCGTTCTTGCTGGTGAGAAGCAGAAAGTAGCCATATCCGTCGAAATCCATCTCCCGAAATGCTCGGCAAAATTCCGGACCGCTCATCCCCGGCATCATCCAGTCACTTATGATCATCTCGATAGGGTTTTGACGGCAGAATTCCAAAGCTGCATCACCGCTATCTGCTTCGTGAACGACATAGCCCCACCGTCGGAGCGCACCGCACAGGATTTTTCGCTGCATGCGGCTGTCGTCCACAATTAGGACCGATCTTGTCGTATTCTTCAGCTCAGGTGCCAACACGTTCTCAGATTCTGGAGTTGCAATATGCAATGAGGCAAAAGTGTTTATTTTTCCTAAATCACCGGCTGGATTTGTGAACGGTGCCGGTAACGACTTCGAAAGGCATTTCGATCACAAAGCTGGGAATTTCTAATTGCGTTGGTATCGGAATGATTGATTGGCAACGGGTCAGCGAACTGCGTCGTGATTTGGGGGACGATGGTTTCGACGAAGTGATCGAGATTTTCCTTGATGAGGTGGAAGAACGGCTTGGTGAACTTGAGACAAAGCCTGTTGATCAGCTGTCAGAACACTTCCACTTTCTCAAAGGTTGCGCGGCCAATCTGGGGTTTGCAACCTTCCAGGAGATTTGTGCCGAAGGCGAAGCGAGCGGCAATACAGGGTCAATCGAGGCAGCGATTTCTGCTTACGAAGTTTCCAAGACGGAATTTCTAGCTGGGCCAGATGGGGCTTAAATCAGGAATTCCGACAAGACCTCATCGTTTGTAATGTCACGATGGTTGAAACCCGCGTCGGTCATTCGGTGCTGCAGGTTGGAGAATGCGGCCGGATCTTTAGTTTCAAGTCCAATTAAAACCGAACCAAAGTTTCTAGCTGACTTTTTCAGATACTCAAACCTTGCAATGTCGTCATCGGGGCCCAGCAGCGCCAGAAAGTCCTTTAGGGCGCCGGGTCGTTGCGGCATCCGCAGAATGAAGTATTTCTTGAGTCCTGCAAACCGTTGCGCACGCTCTTTAACTTCTGGCAAACGCTCAAAATCGAAGTTTCCGCCAGATGATACGCAGACCGCGGTTTTGCCACGGATGATGTCTTGTAGCTCACCCAGAGCGTCTATCGCCAAAGCTCCAGCTGGTTCGAGCACCATACCTTCGATATTCAGCATCTTCAAAATGGTGGTGCAAATCCTGTTTTCAGGCGTAACAAGAACATTTGCAGGATCTACGCCCTTAAGTGCTTCGAAGGTGTGGTCGCCAATTCGAGCTACTGCGGCGCCGTCCACGAATGTATCGATACTGGGTAGTGTCACGGGGGATCCGCTTGCCAATGCAGCAGTTAGGCTTGCCCCCCCCGTTGGCTCAACATATCGAATTCCACACTTCGGCGCTTGTTCCTCGAAGTACTTTGTAAGACCAGCCGACAGCCCTCCTCCGCCAACAGGCAAAATGACCAAATCTGGCGGCTTGCCCAATTCGGTGAGAATTTCAACGGCGACCGAAGCCTGTCCTTCAATAATATCCGGGTCGTCGAATGGTGACAAAAAATGCGCGCCAATTTCCTTGCAATGACTTTTGGCTGAATGCAGCGTCTGATCGAAATAATCGCCCGTAAGCCTGATTTTGACAGAGTCAGCACCAAACGCCCGAGTCTTTTCGATCTTTTGTTGAGGCGTGGTGATGGGCATAAAGATTTCACCCTTAACGCCAAAGTGCCGGCATGCGTACGCAAATCCCTGCGCGTGATTGCCAGCACTAGCGCAAACGAACCTTTCGGTCTGCGCGCCATGTTCCAACGATTTACGCATTGCGTTAAACGCGCCACGAATTTTGTAGGATCGTACTGGCGACAAGTCTTCGCGTTTCAGCAATATCTCTGCACCAAATTTCTTCGAGAGATAGTCGTTCCGCTGTAGAGGTGTTGGCTCAAAAAGGGATCGCATGGCTTGGGTCGCGTTCTGCGCCGCTTTTGAAAAATTTCCCATGCTAAGACACTTGTCCTTCTGTTTTGCGAAGAGGCCGATACGAAAGCCGTCGCTCATTTAAAGCCGTTATGATCCCAAACGGTCAATGCGCGAAGTTGGGTAGCGCTTGCGCCCATGTGTCTAAGGCGCTATCGCCCTGCCCAAATTCTGATGAATTGGAGTCCACTTATGTTTGCGCCGAAGAAAGTTGTTCTCGCCTATTCCGGAGGACTTGATACCTCCATCATTCTCAAGTGGTTGCAAACTGAGTACGGCTGCGAAGTCGTAACCTTCACGGCCGATCTTGGACAAGGAGAAGAGCTGGATCCTGCACGCAAGAAGGCCGAGTTGCTAGGGATTAAACCAGAAAATATCTTTATCGAAGACATCCGCGAAGAATTCGTTCGCGATTTTGTGTTCCCGATGTTCCGCGCCAATGCTGTCTATGAAGGGCTTTACCTGTTGGGAACGTCCATCGCGCGCCCACTTATCTCGAAGCGTTTAGTCGAAATCGCAGAACAAACTGGTGCGGATGCAGTTGCACATGGTGCTACTGGAAAAGGCAATGATCAAGTTCGGTTCGAATTGGCGGCCTACGCTTTGAACCCGGATATTCAAGTTATTGCACCCTGGCGGGAATGGGATTTGTCCAGTCGGACGAAGCTGCTTGAATTCGCCGAAGAAAACCAAATTCCAATTGCGAAAGACAAGCGCGGCGAAGCGCCGTTTTCGGTGGATGCAAACCTTCTGCACACCTCTTCTGAGGGGAAGGTTCTCGAAGATCCGTCCGAGGTCGCACCAGACTATGTCTATCAGCGTACCGTGCATCCCGAAGACGCACCAGATCAGCCGGAGATAGTCGAAATCGGCTTCGAGAAGGGCGATGCTGTTTCGATCAATGGCGAGCAGCTATCTCCAGCCGAGCTGCTTACCAAGCTGAACGAACTCGGTGGCAAGCATGGTGTCGGCCGCCTCGACCTCGTGGAAGGTCGGTTCGTGGGTATGAAATCGCGCGGGGTCTACGAAACGCCGGGCGGCACGATCCTGCTAGAGGCGCATCGCGGTATTGAGTCGATAACGCTTGATCGCGGAGCGGCACACCTGAAAGACGAACTAATGCCTCGCTACGCCGAGCTGATTTACAACGGCTTTTGGTTCTCGCCAGAACGCGAAATGCTGCAGGCCGCGATTGATAAGTCACAACAGCATGTCTCAGGCACGGTCAAACTCAAGCTTTACAAGGGCTCGGCAAGAACGATCGCACGCGCGTCGGAACACTCGCTCTATTCAGAGGCGCACGTGACCTTTGAAGAGGATGCAGGTGCGTACGATCAAAAGGATGCGGCGGGCTTTATCCAACTCAACGCTTTGAGACTGAAACTCTTGGCGGCACGGGATCGTCGCCTGAAAGGCTGATCTGGGAAAACTCGGTCTGCTGGTCGCTATAGTGCCTGGCTTCTGAGCGTTTCAAAGTGCTCGAGTGCATCTGACAGAAGTGGGTGATCGATTTCTGGCAAGGGTCCCTCGTCTTCCGAGAAGCCGTTGGAGACATGCACCGCATTGTACCAATGCTGTCCCCACACCCCATCGTAGGGCTTTGGTCCGGCTGGCCAAGACAGCATCTGGTCGGACCATGGCATACCAATAGCAGCGCAAAGCTTCTGCAGGCTCTGTTGCGGCGCCCTTCTTACATCCGCGCTGTTGATTATTGGGCCCGGCAGTGCTTCTGCAATTTCAGTCTGACGCGCAAATCCGATATCTTCGAGTGTCGGGTTTTGACGCTTTCGCAAATAGCTTGCGATCACACGCGCTGGGTGGCGGATCAGATGCACGTTGACGGCCGATTTTGCCCAATCAAGAGGAAAGCCTTCCAGCATGTGATGACACATATGTTTTTGGTACCAGTGGGCCGCGCCATCAGGATTTGACCCCGACAGGGACGTCGCAACGGCTGCAGGATCGGTTTCCATCGATGCGAGAATTAGCTCCCGCATTGGATGGTCGATACCTGATGTTTTCAGGAAGGCACCATAGAAAGGTTCGTCGCTCGCCACGCAGTCCGACCGACTGCCAAAGCTGTACATCATTGCTGTTGAGAGATTTCGGGGTCCGGACCACATCGCAATTTTCAAGGGTAGCTTCCTCTTTCTGGTCGCAGCACGTTTATGATTTGTGTTTCGCGACGTGGGTCGCGATCAAGTCCTTGTAGAGCCCTCTGATCTGTTCTGTCACAGGACCCATTTCACTACTTCCAATTTGCCGACCATCGATTTTGGCAACCGGAGTTTGAGCCCCAAAAGTACCTGTGAGAAAGGCTTCATCGGAAGAGTAGGTGTCTACTAAAGAGAAGTTTCGTTCAAAAACTGGAATGTTGTTCGTGCGACACAAATCGATCACCTTTTGTCGGGTGATGCCGTTCATGCAGTAGTCTCCCGTGGAGGTCCAAACCGCTCCTTTCTTCACTACGAAGAAATTGCATGCATTGGTTGTGTTTACGAATCCGTTCACGTCAAGCATCAGAGCCTCATCCGCACCGGCTTTCTCCGCAGCGATACAGGCTAAAACACAATTCAGTTTTGAATGGGAATTCAGCTTTGGGTCCTGACTCATTGGAAGGCCGCGAATATGCGGTACCGTTGAAAGCTGGATTGGCCGCGGCATCGATGGCTTTGAATGCTCCATAATGATGGTGACAGTGGGCCCTGATCGCGAGAGCGACGGATGTTGGAACGGTCTGACCTTCACGCCCCGTGTGATCATCAATCTGGCATGCGCATCTGTTTCCATTTCATTTGCAACACGCGTTTCCTCAATCGCGCTGGCGAGATCTGCGCGGTTGAGGCCGATCTCGAGATCTATGGCTTTCGCGGCTTCAAACAGCCGATCCAAGTGTTCATCCAAAAAAGCCCAAACGCCATCGTACAGCCTTAAGCCCTCCCACACGCCATCTCCGAGCATGAAGCCGCTATCATAAACACTGACTACGGCTTCTGCTTTTGGCACCAGCTTGCCGTTAAGCCAAATCTGGATAGCGTCATTGCGTGCGTCTTCCTGAGCTTGGTGCGTGGTGATTTTAGCGTCCATGTTTGCTTCTGATCCGATGCTGTTCCGGGGCCTAATTTGTTCGAACGAAAAAGCCTTGAATGACCATTTCACACAATTGCCAAAATGATAGGATCAATCCAAGCCCACACGGGCGAGGATCACAAGAGCAGGCTTAATGAACGACAGCGCGGCACATGATAAACTACGGCCCTTTGATTTCCGCGGGTCAGCCAAGGAATGGTTTGGGATCTGGATCGTCAACTTGCTCCTGACTATTTGCACGTTCGGGATCTATTCGGCTTGGGCGAAGGTCCGGCGCAAGAAGTACTTCTACAACAATACCTATGTTGAGGGCCGCAATTTTGACTACCACGCCACTGGCAAACAGATTCTGATTGGGCGCATTTTGATTGTTGTTGCAATCGCGGTATTTCAACTCGCCTCGAGCCTGAACCAATGGCTGGCGTTGGGATTGGTTGGCATCGTTATATTTTTTATCCCTTGGATGGTGGCGCGCGCGTTAATGTTTAACGCACGCATGTCGAGCTTTTCCAATGTTCGCTTCGACTTCGTTGGAACACCGACGCGTGCGGCTATACCGTTCATTCTATTGCCATTTTTTGCGCTGGCTACGTTCCTCGGGCTAATTTTTGGAGGCGGATATCAGCTTGCGAATGGCGAGCCCATTGGGGCTCTACTGATACTTCTCGCCTTTCCGTTCGTAGTATTTATTTATCCGGCTATTGATCGTCAGATGAAACGGTTTTCGGTTAACAATCACCGTTTGGGCACGGCAGAGTTTTCCCTAAGTGCAGGATATTGGTTGTTTGTAGGCGCAGCGTTCAAAGCTGCGTTGCTGCTAATTCTATTCATTGCATTTTCGGGCTTGGTGCTGGTGTTTCTGTCACAGGTGATCGGCGGACCGTTCGCTGCGTTCGTCACCGAGGTCGGCGATGAAATCACGCTCGAAGAGAACTGGTGGGTCTTCCTTCGCAATTATCTTGCGACCCTATTTGTTGGGTATTTCACATCTGTTTTTGCCGCATTGATCTATCAGGCCTTGGTAAGAAACGTAGTCTATAACCACACAATTCTGGGCGGTGAGTTTAGATTCAGGTCGGATATTTCTGCTGGTGGTATCTTTTGGATCGCGATCACAAATTTTGTCGCCGTTGTTGCTACGCTGGGTTTGATGTTGCCATGGGCGCAAATACGGTTGGCAAAGTATATGGCAGATCACACCTTCGGCGTGGCAGGTGGATCACTGGATCGCTTTGTTAGCGTACAGGGAGAGGCTGGCATGGCTGTAGGAGACGCCTATTCCGATATTGAGGGCCTGGATCTGGGACTGCCTATTTGATGGATTGTATTCTGCCAGATCAGATAAGCGGGCGGGCATATGCGCCGATGTCCTCTCACCAGTTTCAAGCGAAGCTGGTGATACGGTCCAAATCTGATCCCGGTGCCGATAACACAGTTGAGCTTACCAACGAAGCGGGCGCGATTGTCTCAACCGCTGTCGTGTCCGATATCAAAGTTGAAGCTCCGTTGGGGAAGCAACCCCGACGCCTGACGTTTCCTGATGGTGCGATGTTTGAGACAGGTGCGCATCAGAAGGTAGAGCAGCTATTTGGAAAAGATCGCCTAGGCTGGTTGCACAAGCTTGAGGCTTTTCATCCAAGGTTGATCGGGATCGTTTTAGCGTGTGGTTTTGCGGTCTGGTTGATCTATCGTTTTGGCTTAGACGTTTTGGTTGCAGGTGCGATCGCTTTGACACCTCCGCTTGTGGTCGAGCAGATCGACCGCGGAACCTTGCAGGCGATCGACTTTCAGATGGCGAAACCCTCGACGTTGAGCGCTGAAGAGAAAGCCCGTGTCGAAGACATTTTTGCAAAGTTGCTGCCCCACATTGCGACCGTGCCAGACGGGACTGGCTTTCAGCTTCTTTTCCGGTCAATGCCCGGCGTAGGTCCCAACGCTTTTGCATTGCCTGGCGGCACAGTTGTAATGACTGATCAGTTCGTTAAGAAATTTCCTGAGGATGATATTTTGGCGAGTGTTCTAGGTCACGAGATCGGTCATGTTGTGGAACGACATGGACTGCGCCAAGTTTATAGATCTCTCACCACCTATATTCTCGTCGCTTTGATTGCGGGTGAGACTGGGCCACTTCTCGAAGATGTCCTTTTGGAGGGAAACTTGCTGTTGTCGCTAAGTTATAGCCGACAACACGAGACCTCGGCCGATCGGTTTGGGGTCGGTCTCGCAAATCGTGCAGGGTTCAACCCGAATGGTTTGAGGTCCTTTTTCGAACGGATGGCAAAGACCGGGGGGCAACCCCCTCAATGGCTCTCTACACATCCTAATTCGAAAGATAGAGTCACCTCGATAAACGGATTTATCCAAGAGCTGAATCGATAACCGTTGCGTGAACTCACGCGCGTGTCAGTTGCTTTCGGTTACGAGGTTGGCACATGGCTAAGAAGGGTTTGAGAAGTTATGGCCATGAATGCGAAAACGATCCTTCTAAGTCTTTCACTGGTAGCAGGTATCAATCTCCCTGCTTGGTCAGCGGATCTTGAAACCGTTACCGTTGCTGGTGGATGTTTCTGGTGTGTCGAGAGCGACTTTGAGTCGGTTCGCGGTGTTACTGAAGCTGTCTCTGGCTTTTCCGGCGGACAGGTTAGAAACCCAACATACAAACAAGTCACATCTGGAGGGACCGGACACCGCGAGGCTGTACAAATCACCTTCGATCCAAGCGTGATTTCCATTGAGCAGATATACGCGATGTTTTTACGGTCTATTGATGTCACTGACGCTGGTGGGCAATTCTGCGATCGCGGCAAGAGTTACACAACGGCAATATATTCAGCGTCATCGGAACAAGCCGCCGCGGCGAAGGCCGCAATAGCCAAAGCCGAGGCCGAGCTGGGGCGTTCGGTCGTGACACCTATCGAAACTCTCAAAAGTTTCTATCCGGCCGAGGCCTACCATCAGGATTACTACAAGTCTCGCGACCGGGTGCTCACGCGATTTGGTTTGGTAAGCAAAGCGAAAGCGTACAAGAAATACCGCACCGCTTGTGGGCGTGATGCGCGCGTTGCTGAACTGTGGGGCAGTTCAGCGCCATTTGCACGAGGGCATTGACTACATGAAAAATGCAGCGTTGTTGCGCAGAATTATCTCGATCGCGTAGACGCCGAGCAAGGCAACAAGCGGGCTGAGGTCAAGACCACCCATATTGGGCAATACCCGCCGGATTGGACCATAAATTGGTTCCAACAAACGGTTTAAGCCGTACCAAATTTGCGCAACAATTGGTTGGCGCAGATTTAAAACCTGGAAGCTGATCAACCAACTCATGATAAAGTGGATCAGGATTACGAAGCGAACCACGCCGATAACCATCAACAAAATCTGAAATAGGGAAGTCATCGTTTTCTAAGGCTCCGTTTTGCGCCCTCCTGACCTAGTTGCGTCCGCAAGACAGTGCAAGGGTTTGACCTTCCGACTTTCTTGCGGTTCAAGGCTAAGTGCAAAACGGGTCCACTCAACCGTTTTGGCCATATTACATCCGTAAGGGGATCGTCGGCAGGCTCAGTTGAATATCAGATCAGGCATTTCGATCTATCGAAGCCTTTGGTGTTCTGCGTTTCCTTCACCGTTTCCCGCATGGAATAGTTGTTTCAAGGTAATAATAAACTTGCCTTGACGTAACGTAATGCGGTTATCTTGCGGCGTAGCGGGGGAAGGTTAATGAGCGAGAAAGAAGCGCGAAAGCGCATCTTGGGCTGGATGATGTTCGACTGGGCCAGCCAGCCATATCATACTGTGTTGCTGACTTTCATTTTTGGACCCTTCTTCGCGTCGGTTGCTGCAGACTACTATCTGGGTGTTGGTTTCAGCGAGCAGCAGGCGGATGCGCGTGCACAGAGCATTTGGTCTCTTTGCTTGACTGTATCGGGTTTAATCATCGGCTTTGGTGCGCCTTTCTTAGGCGCGTTAGCCGATACGGCGGGGCGACGAACGCCATGGATTGTCGGATTCTCCGCCCTGTATGTGATCGGAGCATTGTCCTTGTGGTGGACGGCACCCGATGGCGGTAACCTTTGGTGGATGCTGATCGCATTTGGATGCGGCTTTGTTGGAGCCGAATACGCGCTTATTTTCACCAACTCTCAGCTTCCCGATTTGGGGACAGATGAGCAAATAGGACGTATCTCTGGCTCTGGCTTTGCATTTGGTTATGTCGGTGGTCTCGTGGCGCTGGCGATCTGTCTCGCATTGCTGGTTGAGCAGCCATCGGGCAAAACACTTATTGGGCTGGATCCCATATTCGGCTTTGATCCCTCACAACGCGAAGGTACCCGCGCAACTGGACCTCTTGTCGCTATTTGGTTTGCAGTCTTTATGATCCCCTATTTCATGTGGGTTCGCGAGGCGCCACGAACTACAAGCCGGCCGGGTTTTGGCAAGGCACTGTCTCAACTCAAGTCGTCAATCTTGGCTCTAAGGCACCGTAGTAGTCTTGCGGCGTATCTTTTGTCATCGATGCTTTATCGCGACGCGCTGAATGGGCTGTACAGCTTTGGTGGGACCTATGCGTTACTCGTGCTGAACTGGAACATAACCACTGTTGGTATCTTTGGCATAATAAGTGCGATTGCGGCTGCGATCTTCAGCTATGTTGGAGGCCGCGTTGATAGCTTGCGGGGCCCCAAACCCGTTATCCGTTTGGCGATTTGGGTGCTTATTGGCGTCTGTATCGTGATCGTCTTCATGGAGCGAGAGGCGATCTTAGGCGTAGCACTTCCGGCCGGTTCCAAGCTGCCGGATATACTGTTTTTTGGTTGCGGCATTCTTATCGGTGGTATGGGTGGCGTGTTACAGGCGGCCAGTCGGACGCTGATGGTGCGCCACTGCGATCCGAATGCGCCGACAGAGAGTTTTGGTCTCTATGGTTTGTCCGGGCGCGCAACCGCGTTTGTGGCCCCCGCGTTGATTGGCATCGTCACGGCGATTACAGAAAGTGCGCGTATCGGCGTATCGGCGCTTATCGCCCTCTTCCTTTTGGGCCTCGTCTTGTTAATCTGGGTGAAACCAGACGGAGAGGATGACAGCACATGGGATACCGAAACCGCCTGACTTCTCTTGCAGCCTGCTTGATGCTGCTTTGCGCACCTGCTGACGCCGAACCCTTAGCCAAACAGCTGTTTGGGGGCAAAAAAACACCAAGCTCACAGAAGGCACAGGCCTTCGGGGGCTATGCTAAGGGTTGCGCGGCCGGGCTCGTGCAAATGCCGGAGACGGGACCCACCTGGCAAGCCATGCGATTGTCGCGCAATCGCAATTGGGGCCATCCTGAACTTATTGATTTTGCGAAAAACCTCAGCCGGTCGGCGCGCAAACAGGGCTGGGCTGGGCTTTACTTTGGCGATTTTTCGCAGCCGAGAGGTGGGCCGATGTTGACGGGCCACCGGTCGCACCAGATTGGGCTGGACGCTGATATTTGGCTTTACCCTGTTTCAAAGGTGAACCTGTCGCGCGGACAAAGGGAAAATATCTCGGCGATCTCGATGCGAAGAGCCAAGGGCGCCTATGTAAACTCCAACTGGACACGCGCGCACCATGAGATTGTGAAAGCCGCGGCCAAGGATGAGCGTGTCGCGCGCATTTTTATCTTTCCCGGTGCAAAGGTGCAGATGTGCAAGGATGAGAAAGGTAACAAGTCGTGGCTTCGAAAAGTTCGGCCATGGTGGGGCCACCACTATCATTTCCATGTACGTCTGAGTTGCCCGCGAGGTTCATCCGGTTGTGTGGATCAGGCGCCCCCACCGCCCGGCAACGGTTGCAAGGATGCTCAGAGATGGGTGAACGACATACTCAATCCTCCGCCGCCACCCAAAAACCCGCCGAAGGCCAAACCGCGGCGGGAATACGTCTTGGCTGATTTGCCAAAAGCCTGTTCAGGGGTATTGCGATCAAACTGATTTCAGCGCTGGCACTTTTTTTGGCGATGTCCGGATTGGGCAGCGCGCAAAGCCTTGAGTTTTTGTCGAAAGTAGAGTGGCAAGTCGAAACCCCTGATTTCGGTGGCCTCTCGTCCATCGAGGTTTTGAACGACGGGTCTGAGCTTGTTGCGACGACTGATCGAGGGCATTTGGTGCGCGCACAAACGCGTCGCAATGATGAAGCTTTGATCGGATTAGATGATGTCGAATTATTCAAGTTGCCCCGTGGCATCGCTGAAGAATGGGAAACAGCTTACACTGACTCGGAAGGCCTCGCGATTTTTGAGGGTCAGATTTTTGTCTCATTCGAGGGATCACATCGGGTTGTTGCGTACGGCAGTCTGAGTGAACCGGGGTTTGATTTGCCGCAGCCCAAGGAGTTTCGTTGGTTCTTCGGAAACTCATCACTTGAGGCCTTGGCGATTGATCAAGATGGCCGACTTTGCACAATGCCAGAAAGATCGGGGGAGCTTGATCGACCCTTCCCGATGTTTTGCTTCGATGGAAAACACTGGACCCAACCTTACCAGATTTCACGTCACGACGGTTTTTTACTTGTTGGGGCTGACTTTGGACCGGACGGACGTCTCTACATTTTGGAGCGGCGGTTCCATGGACTCAAAGGTTTTTCAAGCCGTGTTCGCAGTTTCGTAGCGAACGAAACCGCGCTAACGGACGAGAGGCGTATCCTGTTAACTGAGCCCGGCCAGCATGACAATCTTGAAGGGATTTCGGCTTGGCGTGATGCGAACGGCGATGTCCGCATCACGATGATTTCCGATGATAATTTCCGCAGCTTTCAGTCGACGGAGTTGGTCGAGTATCGCTTAGTCCCTTAGCCTTTGAAGTTGTCTATAGCGGCTACTGCATCTTCAGCTGTTTCAACGAAGGTGAACAAATTCAAGTCCTCCTCGGAAATCGTGCCTGCATCTGCCAACGCTTCCCAATTGATGATCGAGCGCCAGAATTTCTCTCCAAACAACAGAAATGGCAGGCGTTCCATTCGACCAGTTTGAATTAGCGTCAGGCTTTCAAACAGTTCATCCAGGGTGCCGAAACCGCCTGGAAAAACAGCCACTGCTTTGGCGCGCATCAAGAAATGCATTTTTCGGATCGCGAAGTAATGAAAGTTGAAGCAAAGCTCAGGTGTAACGTATTCGTTGGGCGCTTGCTCATGGGGCAAGACGATATTCAAGCCAATAGACTTGCCGCCTGCATCCTGCGCGCCCCGATTGCCAGCTTCCATCACACCAGGACCTCCGCCCGTCACAACAACATCCTGAGTGTTTCCGGTCGTGATCGAACGCTCGGTCATAATGCGGGCGAACTTGCGAGCTTCTTCATAGTACTCTGACAAGGCTTCTAGGGTTTTCGTGCGTGCTGTTTCTTTCTTGGAGGGCTGAGGAATGCGGGCACCGCCAAATAAAACTATGGTCGATTCAATTCCTGCCTCATTCATTAACAACTCGGGCTTGAGTAATTCGAGTTGTAGACGCACCGGGCGCAGATCATCGCGACACAGAAACGTATCGTCCGCGAAGGCAAGCCTGTAGGCTGGCGCGCGGGTCTGCGGCGTGTCAGGCACCTCGCTTGCAGTTTCAATGTCTTGGCGGGAGTAGCGGAACGGATGTCTGCGGTGATCGTCTTTCATGTAAGCTCTCTTCATTGCGCATGTGCTCTGACCCGTCTATAGGCTCGACCTCAGTCAGACCAGACACGAAGTGAGGAGCGCGTCCATGTCCAATGCTCAATTAGAGTCCGCAATTGAAGCCGCCTGGGAGGCGCGCGACACTATTACGCCCGATACGAAGGGTGAAACCCGCGAGGCGATTGAAGACACGTTGAGTGCGTTGGACGGAGGTGAACTGCGTGTTGCCGAAAAGCAGGATGACGGCAGCTGGTATGTCAATCAGTGGGCCAAGAAGGCAGTTCTTCTGGGTTTTCGCTTGCAGGATATGGAGCAGCAGGATGGCGGCCCGCAGGGCGGCGGCTGGTGGGACAAGGTCGACAGCAAATTCAAGGGTTGGGGTGACAATCAGTGGAAAGCTGCAGGCTTTAGAGCGGTCCCGAGTTGCGTGGTGCGCAAATCGGCCTTCATCGCTCCAGGTGTAGTGTTGATGCCGTCTTTCGTGAACCTAGGGGCCTATGTTGACGAAGGTACCATGGTTGACACATGGGCGACTGTTGGATCGTGCGCGCAGATCGGCAAGAATGTGCATTTATCTGGTGGTGTTGGCATTGGCGGTGTTCTGGAGCCTATGCAAGCTGGCCCGACAATCATCGAAGACAACTGTTTTATCGGTGCCCGCTCAGAAGTCGTCGAGGGCTGCATCGTCCGTGAAGGCTCGGTTTTGGGAATGGGCGTCTTTATTGGTCAGTCTACGAAGATTGTGGATCGTGAGACCGGAGAAGTTATGTATGGCGAAGTGCCGCCATATTCAGTCGTTGTGGCTGGTTCGATGCCATCCAAGAACAATATCAATCTCTATTGCGCTGTAATTGTGAAGCGTGTCGATGAACGGACACGTTCTAAGACTGGCATCAACGAGCTGCTGCGCGACTAGTCGGCATGTCGGAAAAGCCCACCAAAACATCCCAACGTGTTTATACGCTACTGGTTGAAGTTGGTCGGGCGCAGGATGATGGCTTGCCTGATGGCGCAGTTGGTGCGGCGCTTATGTGCTATGCCAGCGGTGTAGATGAAGCTGAGGCTGTAAGGGAAACCGTGGCACTGTTGAAGAAGGCAGGATTGGCACCACTGGATGTCACCGGTTACGGAACGCGTGAAGATCGTCTGGAGCTGGGTCATGAACTGAGTGACGATGAATTGTCGTTGATGGACAGAGCCCTGTCAGAGAATTCGGTCGTCGTCTCGCAAACTACAGCGTATTACGAGTAGGTGTTGAAAAAGCCGTCGCGATAGACGGTAGAAAAGCCTCGCGCCTCTGCATCTGAGAGAGGTTGTGCGATAGGTGTCGCACCTAGGCGTTCTTTCGAAGCCACCGCGCATGCACCAACACGCATGGCGTTGTTGTTGTCCAGCTTCACCTCGTACAAACGTTCTCGGCGGGACAGCTCTACAAATTTGGCACGTTTGCCGTCTTTCAAAGCCCACACAGGCATAAGAACTGTTTCTTCGCCAAAAAGTGCTTCGGCGGCTTCGTTTGACATGACCAGCCGATGGTTCTGACCAATGATCAAATCTTGGTCCAAGCCAAAGTATGGTGCGCGCAGCAAGATGGCGTTTGTTGTCGGGGCGGCGATCGTAACGGAAGCGACTTTCGTTGGAGTCCCTTGATAGTCTTCGACCAGATCACCAACTTGCAGTTCGTCCACGCGACAAGACCCGTCTGGCGTCGCCACGCGAGTTGTGCCCAGAACACCCATATCGGGTTGAGCTTCTGGCGGCGCATCCACATTTGCAAGGCCGACACCATACCATGGGTCCATAAGCTCCGCCGTATTGACGCGCTTTGCCATAACCATGGCTGACGATACATGGCCCATTTCTGAGACTTGCCCTTTGATTTTGAAACGAACGCGTTTCATGACCAACTACTCCACCTAACGACACACACTGTCTTGGTATGCAGTGTTGCTAGTTGGCAAATCGCGCCATTTCGTGAATGGGAGTAGGATTTTTTGCGTTCAAATTTAGGCAAAAGCCTGTCCTGTGAGGTAATATGAGAAGTTAACGTCATGTTAATTCATCAAAATTTGGGCTTCATGAGCTTTGAGGGCGCGACGCGCTGAAATGCCGTATCCCTGCCCGGAATCTGGATCAATTTCGGGAAAAAGAGTGCAGATTTCTTTGAGCGTTTGTTGCTCAAAACCTGACAGGGTTTGGGGACCTGGGAGGAAGCTCTCGGTCGGAAGGTTTTCCGAAAAAATCACCTGATGTTCGTCGAATAGCAGATGAACGTAGTCCACGCTTACGCGTGCGGAATCCCGCAAAATCGTGCTGTCATTCACAAGGTCTTTTGCAGCAATCAAAACCTCTTCTTGGCCAAACCATAGATCCGCCCGACTATTTCTGATCAAGATACGATGTTGCGGTGAGACCCAGAGATCACCATGACTTCCAAGGGCGTTAGCGGTGATGTGAACTGGCACCATAGCACCCTCTGCCATCACTGAACGTCGTCCGATCCAGCGCAAAGGCTGGGGTCCGGCATCCAGCGTTTCGATAAGATCCTCAGCTTCAAACTCCTCGACCGCGCGTTCACCATCGGGTGTCCGGATCATTGTGCCGGCGACGAAACAAGGGATCGTATTTATGGTGACAAAGGCGGTGTCGGTTACACCGGAACCGTTATCAACTGTGTAAGTGAAGTTAACGCCACCTAGATCATCATCGTTGACGACGTCGAAAGTCCCATTGGCGTTTAGCGTGATCTGCTGACCGGTCGCCAGGGTGATTGTATCTCCGGCGGTTACCTCGTTGCCGTTGATGTGGGTTATCGTCAGGGTGCCGCCGGTATTATCGACGTCGTTGCCAAGTACATCGATGGTCGGTGTTCCGTTTAAGACGACATCGAAGGTGTCGTCATTGGCGAGAACCTGCCCTTGTACTGATCCACCGGCTATTAGCAGGTTTGAGTCGTAGTTAGAGTCACCGACATCCGCGATACCGATCCGCAAAGTGTTGGCGACATTGGGATTAACCTGAATTGTCAGCGTCAGCGTGACCGTGAAGCCGTCCATTTCAGTGTTGAAGGCGTCGTTGGTGTTATCAACGTAGAGATTAACATTGCTGATTGGGCTGATGTTCCCGACGTTCGACTGGCCGGTGCCAACGGCAAGGTCTACGGGCTGTCCGTTAATCCAAACTCCGACGAGGTCATTGTAAATCGAATTGACGTATTCTGGGTATTCCTCGGAGGAATAGATGAATTGGAACGACAGCGTGTCCGTTGTCGGAATGAAATCGACCTCGAGAATGGAGGCATCGAAGGTGCTCGTGCCCGCCAAGGCGTTGAATAGTGCATCGTTGTTGGGGCCGTTTGAGTTTGTCGAGGTGTTAGTATTCTGGTTCGTTTGACCGTTGTTGTTTGTGTAGTCGCGGGCTCTCCCAGTGGAAAGAATAACCCCGGTGTCACTTGGTGTCGCTCCTGGCGCAACAACATCCCCGTTTGAATAGATACCTGATGAGTAATTGGAACCGAAATAAGTCGCTCCCGTGATGACGGAATCCGACCCAAATATCTCTTGGGCCATCTGCGTAGCAGATGCGCCTGTGTTGATTGGTAAATCAACCATACTTGCCTCCGTTCCCGGAGATCAGGCGAGTACCATCGTGATATCAGTTGCCAGATGTCTAGAACTGGCTGTTACTCGGAGGTTCTTTTGCGAACCACATCCCTGCCTCGGGTTATTTTTCAAAAGACGTTATGGTGGTAAACGCTTGTAAACCAAGCTTTTCCTACTGGTTCTCAAGATCATCCCAACAAAGTGGCGCGTTTTGGACACATGTCTTGCGATTGCGCTTGCAGGTAAGCGCCTTATACCGAGGGTGCAGTACGAAAAATGGAGCAGTCAATGCAATCACTCGACCCCGTTCGTCTTACGTCGGATCTTGTTCGGTGTCCCTCAGTAACACCGGAGGAAGGCGGCGCTCTGCAGTTATTGGACCAAGTTTTGTCCGAGGCTGGTTTCGACTGCACACGGGTCGATCGTGGTGAGGTTTCGAACCTCTATGCGCGCTGGGGAGCCAAAGGTGCAGAGCGTTCATTTGGCTTCAACGGGCATACCGACGTGGTTCCTGTCGGCAATGTGGATGACTGGAGCGTCGATCCGTTTGGAGCTGAGATCAAAGATGGATTTTTGTACGGCCGTGGCTCGACGGACATGAAATCCGGCGTCGCCGCTTTCGTTGCAGCAGCGGTGGATTTTGTCAGGGATACGCCACCTGATGGTGCAATCATTTTGGCGATTACCGGTGACGAGGAAGGTGATGCAAAAGATGGTACAGTCGCTCTTCTCGACTGGATGGAGGCCAACGGCGAGCGAATGAGCGATTGTCTGGTCGGAGAACCCACAAGCCCGGAATTCATGGGTGAGATGATGAAGATTGGACGACGCGGGTCGATGACGGCTTATGTCGTGGTGACCGGTAAACAAGGTCATTCGGCTTATCCGCACCGCGCATTGAACCCGGTGCCTGTGATGGTGCGTTTGATGGACCGACTGTCATCCCATGAACTGGACAAAGGAACTGAGCATTTTGATGCCTCTACCTTAGCTGTGACGACGATCGATACAGGCAATACGGCGAACAATGTGATCCCTGCGACATGTCGCGCAACTGTAAATATTCGGTTCAATGACGCTCATAGTTCTGACAGTTTGACGAACTGGCTTCGCCGCGAGGCTGATAAGCTTGCGAAAGAAACCGGCATTGCAATTGACCTGACAACCCAAGTCTCGGGTGAGAGCTTTCTAACTGAGCCAGGCCCCTTGTCAGAGCTTGTGTCAAAGGCTGTTCAGACTGAAACAAACAATATTCCTCAGATGAGCACATCTGGTGGGACGTCTGATGCCCGGTTTGTTCAACACTATTGCCCAGTGGTTGAGTTTGGACTGGTTGGGAAGACGATGCATGCGGTCGATGAACATGTGGAGGTGGCTCAAATCCATCGTTTGAAAGCGATATACACTCGAATTTTGCAGGATTATTTCGCCTGAGATGCGCCCAACTCTGATCATTATGGTCAAGGAGCCGCGACCAGGCCGTGTAAAAACGCGACTTGGCCGCGATATTGGTATGGTTCGTGCCGCGTGGTGGTTTCGACATCAGACCTGCAGCCTTATCCGTCGGTTGCGTGATCCAAGGTGGGATATCATTTTGGCTGTATCACCGGATGCTGAAGGACTGACCAGTCGAGTTTGGCCCGCTGAGCTTCCGCGTGTGGCACAAGGTACGGGCAATTTGGGTGATCGTATGGCTCGGTTGTTTCGAAGGTTTGCACCGAGCCCTACTTGTATCATCGGGGCCGACATTCCGGGTATTCAGCGCGCTCATATTGCTGAGGCATTTCGTGCACTCGGGTCTCGTGAAGCGGTTCTGGGCCCTGCGCCTGATGGTGGCTATTGGCTCGTGGGGTTCAAACCAATGGCGGCAGTTCCCTCAGGTCTTTTTCAGAACGTGAGATGGTCCAGCAAACATGCCCTCTCCGATACGGTAACCAGCATGTCCGACATGAGGATCAGCTATGTGAGTGAACAGCGCGACGTTGACCAGCTTGCTGATCTGGAGCTAGTTGAGGATTAAGCGCATGACCTTGCTCAGGCACCGTGGTAGGTCGAAAGCATGAGCAAAATTCCCGATAAAGACGCTGTTCTTCAGTGGATTGCTGACAATCCGACAAAGACCTCCAAACGCGACATCGCGAAGGCTTTTGGCATCAAGGGCGCGGCGCGCATTGATCTCAAACGTCTGCTAAAAGACCTAGAGGGAGAGGGGCATCTGCAGAAGCGGTCTCGATCGTATCGGGAACCCGGAGGTCTGCCGCCTGTTTCGGTCTGCCGTGTGGTCGAGGTGGACGAAGACGGGGACGTTTTTCTGGAACCTGTTGAGTGGACACATGACGAGGCAGCACCGCGTTTACTGTTTATAGCAAAGGATGGTGATCCGGCTGTTGGCGAGGGAGATAGGCTGCTATGCCGTCTGACGAAGGTTTCAGGGCAAGAGCACGCCTACGAAGCGCGATTGATCCGCCGGATTGGCACTGGGCCCGCAAAGATTTTGGGGATTTTTCGCAAGGGATCTGAAGGTGGACGAATTGTGCCTATCGACAAAGGGTCAAGTCTTGAGTGGCGAGTGCCGCCGGGTGCGATCTCTGGCGCGCAGGAGGGTGAGCTTGTAGAGGCCGAACAGACCGAGCCAAAGTCCCGGATGGGCTTGCCATTGGCTCGTATTACCGCGCGATTGGGCGATCCAACTGACGCGCGCTCTGTTTCGCTGATCGCGATTCACCAACACGGAATTCCGGACGAATTCCCGCCAGAGGTTGTTGCAGAGGCGGAAGCAGCCAAGCCGGTTGAACTGGGCACGCGTGAGGACTTGCGTCATCTGCCCCTTGTCACGATCGATCCAATCGATGCGCGGGATAGGGATGACGCCTGCTATGCTCATGCTGACGATGACCCAAAGAATCCAGGTGGGCATGTGCTCTGGGTCGCAATCGCCGATGTTGCGCATTACGTGACGCCCGGCTCGGCCTTGGATCGTGAAGCACGCAAACGGGGAAATTCAACCTATTTTCCGGACCGGGTGGTCCCGATGTTGCCCGAAGCCTTATCGGCCGATCTTTGTTCTTTGCATGGCGGTGTGGAACGGGCCTGCATGGCTGTGCGCATGGTACTCGATGCTCAAGGTAACAAACTGTCTCACCGGTTCACGCGCGGGTTGATGAAATCGCCAGCCGCGCTGAACTACCAGATTGTTCAGGATGGCATTGATGGCGCACCAAACGAGCAGGTCGCGCCTTTAATGAAAGATGTTATTGAGCCGTTATACGCGGCTTATCATGCGCTTCGGAGCGCCCGGGCTCGGCGCGACCCTCTAAACCTGGAGCTACCTGAACGCCGGATCGAGTTGGATGAGGCTGGACGTGTGATCTCGGTTGCTTTCAAGGATCGATTGGACGCGCACAAGCTCATTGAAGAATTCATGGTGTTGGCCAACGTTGCGGCCGCAGAGGAATTGAATTCGAAAAAGTCACCGGTGATGTTCCGCGTGCACGAAGAGCCGGGACCGGAAAAGATGGAGGCACTGCGAGAGATTGCCGGTGGCGCTGGCTTCTCATTGGCGAAGGGACAGGTGCTGAAAACATCTCATCTTAATCGGCTTTTGAAGCAGGCCGAAGGTACCGAACATCAGGAATTGATGAATATCTCGGCACTCCGGTCCATGACACAAGCCTATTACGCGCCAGAAAACTTCGGGCATTTTGGTTTGGCTTTGCAGAACTACGCTCATTTTACCTCGCCGATTCGTAGGTACTCGGATCTAATGGTGCATCGCTCACTCATCGCAGCGCATGGCTGGGGAAGCGATGGTCTGACTCCAGAGGAAGCGGCGTCCATGAAGGAAATTGGCGAGAAGATTTCTGAAACTGAGCGTCGATCCATGCAGGCCGAACGGGATACGACAGATCGATATCTTGCGGCGTACCTGTCTGATCGAGTCGGGGTCGAGATGACTGGCCGGATTGCTGGCGTGGCAAAATTTGGTCTGTTCGTGAAGTTAGATGAGAGTGGGGCAGACGGGCTGATACCAATTGGCACTTTGGGCCGTGAGTATTTTCGTCATGATCGGGATGCACAGACCTTGACGGGTGAAAAATCTGGAGTGGTTTTGGGATTGGGGCAACGGGTGCTGGTGCGCCTTGCAGAGGCCATTCCGATGACGGGTGGTTTAACGTTAGAATTGCTTGAGGTTGATGGAAAGACGCTGCCAACACCGTCTGGCGGTCGGCGGCCATCGGGGCCACGTCGTGCGTTGGCAAAAAGCCGCAAGCGCGGCTCCAAATTGAAAAAGAAGGCGGCGCGTCGGCGGAGCTAAGCTTATCAATTGTATCGGTTTGGCTTTCCGAAATAGCGGATTCGAGATAGGCTGCACGCCAAATAAAACCTCGAACAAGCAGGTGCAGGCGTGACATTTCGAAAAACTTCTTGGGCGCTAATTGGCGGAACTATGATCTGTGCGCCGGGCTGGGCTTTGGAGCAATCGCCGCGCCCTGATCTGAGGCCAGTCTTAGAACAGGCGATATCGACTAAAGTTGCCATGAGGCGGCCAGTGCTGCGACCTGAGGAGCGTCAACCTGCGATCACGCCAGTCGCATCAAATGCCCGTTTTGAAGCTTGGGTTAAGGCGTTTAAGTCGCGCGCCTTGGATCAGGGTATAACCTCAGATGTTTTTGACCGAGCCTTTCGGGGTGTCAGTTTTGATCCAGATGTCATTGAGCGGGACCGTAATCAATCGGAGTTCAGCAAGACGATCTGGGACTATTTGGATTCGGCTGCCAGCCCCGCACGCGTAAAAAACGGGAGAGCTGCAGTACGAAAACACCAAACAACTCTCGTGAAAATCGAAGCGAAATATGGCGTGGAGAAGGAAGTAGTTGCCGCGATATGGGGCTTGGAAAGTGCCTATGGTGCCGTGCGCGGGAACAAGGACCTGATTGGTTCTCTGGCAACATTGGCTTTCGATACACGACGCTCGAAATTCTTTGAGGAACAACTGGTCTCGGCTTTGCAGATACTTCAAGCCGGCGACGTCGAACCGCGCAGCATGACGGGATCGTGGGCAGGTGCCATGGGTCATACTCAGTTTATCCCGACTTCATATCTCGACTACGCAGTCGATTTCACGGGCGATGGAAAACGCGATATCTGGTCTGATGATCCAAGCGATGCCTTGGCTTCGACAGCAAATTATCTGGCCAAGTTCGGCTGGGTGACGGGGCAACCTTGGGGTGTAGAAGTGACCATTCCTGACGGTTTTGACTTTGCCTCGGCTGATCGAAAAGTTTTGAAATTACCTAAAGAATGGGCGAAATTGGGTGTCCTTGCGCTTGACGGCAAAGCGGTCCCGGATCACGGCGCTGCGTCTGTTTTGCTGCCTGCCGGACATCAAGGTGCTGCCTTCATGATTTTCAAGAATTTCGAAGTGATCGAACGCTATAACACGGCCGATGCCTATGTAATTGGAGTTGGTCACTTGTCTGACCGCCTGAAGGGTGGCTCCGAGATAAAGAGTGGCTGGCCACGTGGTGACAGGGCGCTGAAGTTGGCTGAACGTAAAGAATTGCAGCGCCGTTTGACTGCTGCGGGCTTCCCGACCAAAGAAGATGGCAAGATAGGGCCTTTGACGATTGATTCCGTACGCGCTTATCAGCGCTCCATTGGTTTGGTTCCGGACGGCTACGCCTCACTTGACATCTTGCAGCGTTTGAAGGGCGGATAGCTCGATTTTATAACGCTGGCTACTAGCTGTGGCCTTTTGTGCGCACATGGCGTATGCGGCGGCCAAGTTTTCCTTTTGAGGCAAGATAAATGGACCTTCGCAATATTGCGATCATTGCGCACGTGGACCACGGCAAAACAACGCTTGTGGATGAGTTGTTGAAGCAATCGGGCTCGTTCCGCGAAAATCAAGCTGTGGCCGAGAGGGCCATGGACAGCAACGACCTTGAGCGCGAGCGTGGGATTACGATCCTTGCAAAAGCAACTTCGGTTGAATGGAAGGGCATCCGGATCAACATAGTTGATACGCCGGGGCACGCTGATTTTGGCGGCGAAGTTGAACGTATCCTGTCGATGGTAGACGGCGTCGTTCTTCTGGTTGATGCAGCCGAGGGCCCAATGCCGCAAACCAAGTTTGTGACGTCCAAAGCCTTGGCGCTGGGCCTGCGCCCCATCGTGGTTCTCAACAAAGTGGATAAACCGGACGCTGAACCGGATCGCGCATTGAATGAGGTCTTTGATCTATTTGCTAATCTCGACGCCGATGACGAACAGCTGGATTTCCCAGCTATGTATGCATCGGGTCGCTCGGGCTGGGCTGACATGGAGCTGGATGGGCCACGTGAGGACTTGACGGCGCTGCTGGATCTGGTTGTTGACCATGTTCCGGCCCCATCTCAGATTGAAGCCCGCGATGAACCGTTCCGGATGCTCGCCACGACTTTGGGGTCCGATCCGTTTATCGGACGCATTCTGACTGGTCGCGTTGAATCGGGGACACTGAAGGTTGGTGAAACTGTCAAGGCGATCAGCCGTGATGGTGAGCGGATCGAGCAATTTCGTGCCACGAAGATCCTCGCAGCGCGCGGATTGACACAAGAGCCGATTGATCAGGCTGAAGCCGGTGACATCGTTTCGCTGGCGGGCATGTCAAAAGCAACCGTGGCTGACACGATATGTGCAGTGGACGTCACCGAAGCGATACCTGCGCAGCCGATCGATCCACCAACAATCACTGTGACCTTCGGGATCAATGACTCGCCGCTCGCTGGTAAAGACGGCAAAAAGGTGCAGTCTCGTGTGATCCGGGAACGCCTGTTGAAGGAAGCCGAGTCGAACGTTGCCATCCGCGTCACCGACACACCGGGAGGTGACGCCTTTGAAGTGGCCGGTCGCGGTGAATTGCAGATGGGTGTTCTGATCGAGAATATGCGTCGCGAAGGCTTCGAGCTGTCCATTTCGCGGCCCCAAGTGCTTTTCCGCGATGTTGATGGGCAACAGATGGAGCCGATCGAGGAGGTCACCGTTGATGTAGATGACGAGTATTCTGGTGTCGTCATCGAGAAGTTAACTGGTGCGCGCAAGGGCGAACTGGTCGAGATGAAACCGGCCGGTGCCGGAAAAACTCGGATCATCGGTCACGTCCCGTCTCGTGGCCTCATTGGTTATCATGGCGAGTTTCTAACCGATACGCGCGGAACAGGCGTGCTGAACCGTGTTTTCCACGATTGGGCTGCACATAGGGGTCCTATTCCAGGCCGTCGTGCGGGCGTTCTTATTTCTATGGAAAACGGTGTGTCAGTGGCCTATGCGATCTTCAACTTGGAAGACCGAGGCAAGTTTTTCATCGGCTCTCAGGAAAACGTATACCAAGGCATGATCATCGGTGAACACAGTCGCGAGAATGATCTGGAAGTGAATCCGCTGAAGGGTAAGAAGCTGACAAACGTTCGTGCGTCAGGAACCGATGAAGCTGTTCGATTGACAACACCAGTACGCATGTCGCTGGAAGAGGCGATTGCCTATATCGACAATGATGAACTGGTGGAGGTCACGCCAAATGCTATCCGCTTGCGCAAGCGATATCTTGACCCACATGAACGCAAAAGGCAGTCGCGTGTGGCCAGCTAGAGAAGGCTAGCGTACAGTTTTGTATCGTCATTTGAGGTCGCTGGATGCGTGCGCTCTGGATCTTACTGCTTCTGCCACTGGCCGCTTGCTTCGACGCGGAAGCTGATCTGCGCTTTGCCGAAGACGAGGTCGTGACGGCGGATGTTAAGATGACACTTGGTCGCCAGCTTTATGAGCTTGTTCAGCTTGGAGCGACGGGCGGACAGTCGTTTTGTCCAAAAGGTGGACAGACCAGCATCAACTCTGAAAGTGCGGTATGTGAATTCACAGAAGAGCGGAGCTTGGACAAAGCTATTTCCGAGGTAAACAAGGCCAGTGCCCAAGAAGACTTTTTGCGAGATGCAGAGATAGTCAGACTGGACAAAGAGCGCGTCAAAGTGATCGTTCCGCTTGATTTTGAGAAGGTGCAGAAGCTACCTGAACTGGGCTCAGACAACCCCATGTTGCCCACATTGTTGGATGCTTTGGCAGGGCACGCAGTTGTTTTGCGTGTTCATGGGCTGGAGATCGAGCAGACGAATGGAAAGCGGCTAGACGGTGGAAAAACTGCTGAATTGATCGTGCCTACGGCTGAAATTCTTGAACCGACTGGCGCTATTCCAGATGTTTTTGAAGTGACAGTGAAGTACCGTAGCTGCGGTTTCTCTGGTCTGAGCTGCTAGCCAAAAAATGGTGCCAGCGTATCGCCTTTGCGGATCAAGCCACCGTCAAGAATTTCTGCATACCATCCGCCATGGCCACGCATAGCATTGTAGCCGCCAGCACCAATGGTTTTCTCCATCCGCGAGCATGGCGCGCAGGGACCGCTAAGTTTGATCTTGGCATCACCAAGTTGCAGCACGTGGTGGCGTAAGGCCGTCAGATTGATGCTTGAGATCACGATGTTCCGGCGAAGCAAATCTGGAGTGATTTGCGTCCCGGTTAGGGCCGCTATCACCGGAAGATGCTCTGCCTGAATCAGCGTCAGGGCACGTTTGCCGCCGGAGGCAAAGTGATCGCCGGTCAGCCCGTCGGGCGTGGCCTCCACCTGCTCCACTGCGTTGATATCAGCTAAACGTGCCGGTCGAAGGCCGATCCAATCTACTCGACCGGGGTTGGTATGCCGGCGCATCAACTCTCGGATGGTGCTCATAACTGGAAGTCGAGACAGGTTTTCTTGCGCGCGGGCAATACAAATGGAGCTCCAGCACTATAGAGCTCGCGCACGTAATCCGGATCATCGCTGCGCAAAATAAGAAGATGTTCTGTTATCCCGACAATCGCTACGCCCTCTGGCAGTTCGATGCCAGTACGTGGAATCGCTGCCGTATCTATAGAACCGATCACCATTGTGGTGGCAGCGATGGCAAGCCACGAAAGCAACATGCAGGGGATGATGAACAGCCGTTTCATATGCGTTCAGCCGATCCTTCGGGGAGAATACTTGCGAGCGTGGGAAGCGTTTCAGTAATCATAAATATGCTCTAACTTGCCGCTCTGTCGACCAAGCGTGCGGATCAGATTGGTCAAATCAGGAACTTTGGTGGCAATAAGATAGCGTCGGTCAGTGAAACCAGGGCGGGCTGAGTTGGAGAGCAATTGGGCTGTCTCGGTCAATCGTGGGGCCGTCTGTCCAATGTAACTGAGAAGAATATCGTCGTTGCCCGCGATCTCTACAAAGTTGCCACTTTGCTGGGCCAATTGCCGCGCCAAATTGGTGAATACCCGATAGCGAGGCGTTTCGGCGATCAAGGGGTCGCTAGACAAGACGGTCGTCTTAGGCTGCGAGGCAAGCCAAGCCTCATTAATGTCCGTAACTGCGACCTTCATTGTCAGTTCGTCTTGGCCAACGGCACTTACCGCTTGGGCGATGACACGTGCATATGCCGCTTTGGCCTTCCATTCAGCTCCCAGTGCAAGGCGGCGCTCCCAACTGCGCAGGTTCGTGGGTTCGGCCCGCCACAGCTTGATTATCCAGCTGTCAAAGTCGTATTTGTACCAAGGAACCTGTTGGAGAAAGGTGGCGTAGTTTTTCGCCATCTCGGCTTCAATCTGATCTTGAGGCGAGAGGTGATCGATGAAACTGAACCCACGCCCGATCGTTTCCTCGTAGAGTGCTTTGAAGGCCATCTCCAAGGTGAAACTTGCGCCGATCGTATAGATGGTGGCTTTGCTGTCGAAACCAGCTTCACCCAGCTCGTCGGCTTTGGGCATAAGGCTGCAAAGCGATGACCAAAAACCCACAACGGCCTGAACGTAGGGGAAGTCGTGCGGCTCGCCTTGTTTCACGGCCTCCGCATAACCTTCGTAAGCATAAACGATATGCCACTCTGGATAGACCATATAGGTACGCGCCTCTGCGCGCCAATCTTGTGGCGTTTCAATAACGGCGGGTTGAGATTGTTCGATCGGCTCTCCCCGGCACGCAAATTCCGTGTAGAAGATTGGGCCGCCGACCATAACAGAGACAGCGAGAAAAAATACGCCTATCCATTTGAACAGTCGACCGATCATCCGCGATCAAAGGCCCATGCAGAGAACACAGCGAAGCCGCCTAGCGCCAGATGCGGGATGTTTGCGGCAAGTTTGATCAAGAAGCTCGGGTATTCGTAGAAACCGTAGATGAAAATGCCGAAATCAAGGAAGCCCGATCCAGTTGCAAGACCGAGAAGCCCATCAAAGAAATATGCAGCGCCAAACCAGATCAAAAAGGTCTTCGAGGCACGATGGGATATGAGAGCCGCAGCTAAAGCCCAAAGCGCCGAGGCGACATGGAGCAGATCGTCGAATAGGTCGAGCGCGAATATCCCAAATGCTTTGCCATCGTCGTCGATGATGCCAGGGATTGGCAGATAGTTGAGTGATGCGGCGATGCCCACGACCACAAAATAGCCAAAGGCGATTTTACGAAGTGAAGTCAAATCAAGACCTCGCCATATATGTGTCCCACAAGGCGTGGCGGAACAGGTTTCCTGGGTCCATCGCTCGCTTTTTGGCAGCGAAAGGGCGGAGGCCAGGATAGGCTTTCTCAATTTGATCCTGACGTGCATGTAGCCGGTAGGGCAAGTAGTAGCTTCCACCGATTGCAAGCGTCCGATCTATTAATTCTTCGGTCATCCGGTGCATGTCGGCTTCGCCCCGATGCGACTTTTCCTGCGAAAAGAGCATGACACAGGCTATACGATCGTTCGGGGCGTATGAGAGCCAGCTTTCATTATCAGGTGCAACATAGCGTAGGGTGATGTTCAAGAGTTCCTGATAACTTGAGGGGATCACCTCCTGGCAGGCACTGACGAATGCTCCGAAATTCTCTGGGCTGACAAAATACTCATGCAGGATGTCGGTTCTACCCGGATCTTGATCATCAAGGGTGATTACTGGTTCATTCAGCAGAGTGTTGCGTGTTGTGTCTGATCCACCGATGAAGGGTCCTAAGCCTGCTTCGAACCACCAGCGTCGATGCTTCGCACGATCTGATCCGAGCTGATCCCGGAAAATACGCCGGGCAGTGTGGCTCAGCCAACCAGATCCCGGTGCGGGCGGTATGTCACTTTGATTGCGGGTGGGGCGATAGGTGATCATCATCGCTTCTTCGAAGAAACGATCAATTGAAACGTCCATGCGCCCATATGCCATTTGAACGCCAGTTCCGTCTTTGATCGTTTTGACGAAACGTGGTCCAAACTCCATAGGACTCATGCGTTCAAATCGAGGCTCAAGACGGGTGTTGACGACCATCTGCATTTCAAGTTCCGTTATCACGCCAAAAAGGCCGTAGCCCCCCATTGCCGCCCGGAAAATGTCGGCGTTTTCGCTGCGCGAACACGTGATCAAAGAGCCGTCGGCCAGCATCATGCGCAATGACTTCACGGTTGACCCGCAGCCCGAGAATGGCACAGGCCAGCCATGTGCATTTACAGAGTAGGTGCTGGCAACGCCAAAATCATTGTTCGACTGCATAACGGCTGGTGAAAAACCTTGCGCATCAAGCTGTCGAATTACGGTCGACCAGCGCGTGCCACCGCCGCAGCGATAGGTCATAGCGGAGCTGTCTATCGCTACCCAATCGTCGGTTAGGCTGAGTGTTGTGCCGCCGCGGGCCATAGATTGCCCGCCCATCGAATGGCGCGCCGCGCTTGCAATGAACGGACGGCCTTCGGATTTGGCCGCCATGAGTTCTCCACGCAGGTTGTCCAACGCCGCTTGGTCAAATTTCTTAGTGAAGCTCAGATGTTTGTTCACGGGGGTAGGAGACAGTTCACTTGCATCGTTGAGGACGAGCGGGTTGTCGGTCGGTGTGCTCAACACGCGCCCGACGGGTATTTCTTCACGCAACGCCGCCCGCGTACCAAGGCCGCCAAGTACGGCACCTGTTCCTAGCAGGAATAGTCTGCGGCTTGTTTTGCTCATTATCCCTGGCCCGTTTTGTGTCTGATCGCACGCTTAGTTGATGTGTGGGCATCAATTGGCGATTTGAAGGGTTTGGCAAACAATAAGGCGATTTTCATGGTGGGGTCAAAACAGAGTTGGTCGCTGACGCCTATGAGTTGGGCCGCGGACTACAGACCCAAGTCGAAAGCCATCGACACCAGCGAATTTGGAGACTTTCTCAAGATGCTCTTTGCAAAGAAACCTGTTCATCGCGCAGAAATACAGGGTTTTCTGGTGTCGATCGGTCCGCCTGATACACATAGCCGCCAGTATCGAAATCTCGCAGATGTTCCGGGTTCTTGATGCGGTTTTGCACAATAAACCGTGCCATCGCACCACGCGCCTTCTTAGCGAAGAAACTGACGATTTTCGGGCCGCCGGGCTTGTCCTCCAAGAATGTCGGAGTGATTATCCTAAGTTTGATTGCTTTAAGATCAACGGCTCCAAAATATTCCTGACTGGCGCAGTTTATCAGGGTATCGGCACCAGTTTCCTCGGCTTGCTCATTTAAGCTTCTGGCGATCTTATCTCCCCAGAAATCGTAGAGGTTTTTGCCTGCCTTGGTCTTCATCCGACTCCCCATCTCCAGACGGTATGGCTGGATCGCATCGAGTGGACGCAGGACACCATAAAGACCAGATAAGATACGCAGATGACCCTGAGCGTATTCGAGTTCGTCTGGGTCCAAGCTTCTTGCATCCAGACCTTGGTATGTGTCACCGGCAAAGCAATATATTGCATGATTTCTCGGGGCGTCATCGAAATCTCTAAACCGTTCGCGATTTAACTTAGCCAAATCTGGAGAAATCGACATCAGCTTTTGCAGGTCCGCTATTGTGAGTCGTCTGGCTGCTTTGATGAGGGTCGCCGTCTCCTCTGGGAATACAGGAGAAGTTGCGGCGTCATCGTGCAGTTTGGACATTTCAAGTTTTTTGGCTGGCGATATCACACAAAGCATTGTTGTCTTCCCTCTCGACTACATCAGAACGTAACGGTTCAATTCGGATCGTCCAGTCTCAACCGTCTTGTAAGACGCGCAGAAATGCCGCAGCGAAGCGCTCTGCTTTTTTGTCTCCGATGACGTTCGCAATCGTGCTCTGATTTTCTGGGCGCATCTGCGCCAGCTTAGCCAACATTGATGCAGAGCAACTCATTGGTTTTTCCAATCCGTTTTCCCCACGTTGAAGCTGAACTTGAGCCTCCAGAAGCTGGTCATATAGGGAACCAGTGGGCTTACCAGAAAGCTTGCGGCGCATCGGATGTTGCTCTTCGGCAATCTCTCCCGTGATGACCGCAAGAAATGTGCTCCCAAAGCTTTCCAGTTTCTTTGCACCGACTCCGGAGGTGCGGGCGAAATCATCAAGCGTCCGGGGTCGCTGCTCTGCCATTTCTATCAGACTCTTATCTGTGAATATGACGTAAGCCGGAACCCTAGCGGCTTCGGCCAGAGCACGGCGCTTCGCTTTGAGTGCAGACAGAAGCGGTGCGTCTTCCTCGCTAACCAGCATTTTGACGGCTGGACGCCTGCTCCCCTTCTCAATTGTATCCTTGCGCAATGTGATCGACGCCTCGTCGCGGAGAATTGGTCGTGCGGCTTGGGTCATGCGCAAAGCGCCGTGACGCGACGGATCAGGCCTCATCAGATCATGTGCCATTATCTGGCGAAATATCGATTGCCATTCGCGCCGATCAAACTCTGTGCCAATCCCGAAAGTTGGCAAGGCGTCATGCCCTCGAGATTGAATCTTGTCCGTCTTTGTCCCGGTCAGTATGTCGATCAGGTGACCTGCACCGAACGTTTCGTCGGTGCGAAGCGCTGCGGACAAGGCTTTGCGAACTGACTGTGTGGCATCAAATGTCTCGGGCGGTTTGTCGCATAGATCGCATCCGGAACATGCTGTTTGGGTGTCGCCGAAATACACTAACAGCGACCGCCTGCGGCAGGCGATCGCCTCTGCCAAACCCAATAAAGCGTTCAGCCGCGCGTGATCGGCTGATTTGCGGTCGTCCGGCGCCAAGCCTTCATCGATTTGTTGCCGTCTAAACCGAATATCTTCCGGGCCATAGAGTGTAAGTGTCTCTGCGGGCGCTCCGTCCCGCCCGGCACGACCTATTTCTTGGTAATACGCTTCGATTGACTTCGGGAGATCTGCGTGCGCGACCCAGCGAATGTCAGGCTTATCCACGCCCATACCAAAGGCGACGGTTGCGGCAACAATCAACCCGTCTTCTGCCGAAAACCGGGTCTCTACAATCCGACGATCCTCTGCATCCATTCCACCGTGATACGCGCATGCCTTGTGACCATCTTCGTCAAGCGCACGTGCCAATGCCTCAGTCTTTGCGCGGGTGCCGCAATAGATTATGCCAGATTGCCCACGTCGCGCATCGGCATAATCAAGGATTTGTTTTCGCGGTGAGTTTTTAACCTGAAATGCCAAGTAAAGATTTGGTCGATCAAAGCCATGCAGAAAGGTGCGCGGCGGCTGTCCATCAAATAACCTGTTGATGATTTCAGTTCGTGTTTCCTCGTCGGCAGTAGCCGTGAAGGCTGCGAGTGGTGCGTCAAGAGATCTGCGCAAATCTCCAATACGGAGATAGTCTGGGCGGAAATCATGGCCCCATTGGCTTACGCAGTGGGCTTCATCGACAGCAATGAGACTAACGTTGGCTCGGGCTAACAGGTCGCGGGTTGCTGTGGTGGCCAGACGTTCTGGAGCGAGGTAGAGCAACTTCAGACTTCCCGCATGTAACGCCGAGAATACTCGGTCTGTTTCTTCTTCGGTGTTGCCTGATGTGAGTGCGCCAGCCTCTACGCCCGCTGCACGTAATACGCGGACTTGGTCGCGCATCAGAGCAATAAGTGGAGAGACAACGACAGTTAACCCTGAGCGGGCAAGTGCTGGAAGTTGAAAACACAGCGATTTTCCACCACCTGTTGGCATTATTGCCAGCGTGTTTTCGCCTGCCGTCACGGCTTCTACAATTTCGGCCTGCCCCGGTCGAAATTCACTGAAACCAAAGACATCGGACAAAAGTTGTGCCGGGTCGAACATGGAGCTCATGGCCTGTTTTTAGATTAGTGCTTTGCTCGTATTTGATACAGTTTTTCACACTAATCTAGCGTAAACAACCGATCAGAACCCCATATTTTGTGTGACCGTTGATCACCTCAAGACACTTAGTCTTTCCCATCATCGGCCTTCCGCCATTGCTGAAGAAGAAGTGTTGTTCCGGCACAAGGAGTGATCGCATCATTAATAAATATTGGACCGCGATAAGGTTTTTGCGGTGGTTTGGTTGTGTCTTCAGCGTCTTGCCCAAAGTGCAGAAGAAAAGGGTTTGCGACCGTATCCATACACAGATTGTGAACCGCCAATTAAGCATTTGTCTAGTTTAGGCGCGTAGAAAGCTAATAATGGTGTCACCCATCTTGCGGGTCTCGATAAACGATGTACCTGCCGCGGGTTCAACCGTCTGATTATCTTCAACTACGATCAAGGCGTCCTCGGCAATCCAGTTGCCAACCTGAGCAGACCCAATAGCTTTCGAAAAATAACCCTTTCCGTAAGGGGCATCCAGAAAGATCAAGTTGGCGGGCTCGCCGGTGTTTTTCGGAAGTCTGAGTGCATTGCAGCCAAGGAGCGTGCACGTGTCTTCTAAGTCGAGCTTCCGAATGTTTTCTCGGATCAGCTGCGATGCCACGCGCCCATTATCAACAAGAGTGGCTGACTGCGCGCCACGCGAGATTGCCTCAAACGCCAATGTGCCAGTTCCCGCAAACAGGTCGAGAACCACTGCATCTATAATTGGATCACCAAAGCGCCCCCCGGTTAAAGTGTTGAACAGACTTTCGCGCACGCGATCAGTAGTGGGTCGCAAGTGCGCTGCGGGGTCACCTTTGCCAATAGTCGCTAACGATCGACCACGCAGATGACCCGCGATAATTCTCACGCTTTTAACAAGTCCTTGAGTTCTGTGGTCGGATCGGAGACGGCCTCCGGATCCGCCGTCTTACCTGAGTCGATGAGCCGTTTACCTACCATGTAGGCACGCGGGTCGTTCATTGCATCGACAGCTATTAGTTGAGCTCCGTTATAGTACCAAAACGACTTGCAGGAGGAGTCTGCGCTGGAGCGTGTGATGATGCGGTCGTAGCCAGTGTTCAAACCCGCGATCTGGAGTTTTATGTCGTACTGATCTGACCAGAACCAAGGCTTTGGATCATATGCTTTTTGGGCGCCCAGCATGTTTTCCGCGGTGTTTTCGGCTTGGTCGATAGCATTCTGAACACTTTCAAGGCGGATCCTCTGGCCGTCACGTATAAAGGACGCACAGTCTCCGGCGGCCCAGATGTTGGTATCGGAGGTTTGGCCAAATTGGTTAACTGCAATGCCATTTTCGATTTTCAGACCAGTCTCGGCGGCGAGCTGGTCGTTTGGCGTGACACCAACGCCGATGACAACAATATCTGCTTTCAGACGGCTGCCATCGTCCAACTCCGCGCCATTGACATGAGGATCCCCTGTTAGGCGGAGGAGGCCGGTTTTTTCCCTTATTTCAACGCCATGTTTGGTATGTAATTCACGGAAATAGTCAGAGGTTTCGGCGGCGGCAACACGTTGTAATATGCGCTCAGCCATCTCGACCAAGATGACTTTTAACCCAAGCTTGGCAAGCACTGCTGCCGCTTCCAAACCTATGTATCCCCCACCTACGATAAGCGCATTTGATCCGGGCTTGATATCCGCTGCCATCAGATCCACGTCATGCAGACTTCGCACAACATGCACACCGCCCAGATCGCCTCCGATGCTGGCGGGAAGCCGCCGGGGCGTTGACCCTGTGGTTATGGCAAGCTTGTCGTAGCCGAGTGTCTCGTCGCCAAGTTGAATTTCACGTTTCGCGGGGTCGATTTGCTGAACTTTGCTATGCAGCTTCAACGTGATGTTTTGATCAAGGTAAAACTGCTCAGGGCGAAGGAACAATCTCTCGAGCTCCATCTCACCTAAAAGATATGCCTTGGATAAAGGTGGACGTTGATAGGGTGGGATTGGTTCTGCACCAATCAGTGTGATGGGTCCTTCGTGGCCGCACTGCCGCAGTTTTGCGCAGAGGGATGATCCAGCCTGCCCTGCGCCGATTACCGCAATGCTTTCCATCGTTCTCGGCCCTTTTTCTGGTCACTGCCCATGCGCAAGCCTATATGATGTTTTAAGGAAAACTCAATTAGGGAAAGTGAGAGATCATGGCAATTTCAGTTGGAGATACACTCCCCGAAGCTACTCTTGTACGCATTGGCGAGGAGGGCCCAGAAGCGGTCGAACTCGGACCACTGACAAAGGGCCGAAAGGTCGTACTATTTGCTGTCCCGGGTGCTTACACACCCACTTGTCATTCAGCGCATGTTCCCAGTTTTATCCGCACAAAAGATCAGTTCGCCGAAAAAGGCGTGGATGAAATCATTTGTGTTTCGGTCAATGATCCGTTCGTTATGAAAGCATGGGGCGAAACAACCGGTGCTTCTGATGCCGGAATCACGATGCTTGGCGACCCGGAAAGCGCCTTTACAAGCGCAATAGGTATGAATTTTGACGCCCCACCAGCTGGTTTACTGGCGCGTTCAAAGCGCTATGCGATGGTGGTCGAAGATGGCAAAGTGACTTCTCTCAACCAAGAAGAAAATCCGGGACAATGCGAGGTTTCAGCAGGTGAGACCTTGCTTCAAAGCCTCTGATCTGAAGCCCATTGGCGACGTTGGGGGCGTCCTGTAAGGGGCGCCGCTTTTCCTTGTTTCTGGCAACCTCAGGCCCCTTGGATTTTGTCCATTACCTTCGCCAGGTTAACATCCAGTTCGGTTAAGCCTTCCGCGTCGTGGGTGGTTAATGTCACGTCAACTGTGTTGTAGACATTTGACCATTCTGGATGGTGGTTACTTTTCTCAGCAGCAAAGGCGACCTGCGTCATAAATCCAAAAGCTTCCGGGAAGTCCGGAAACTTGAAGGTTTTGGAAATCGCATCCCGAACAGGATCGTAGCTCCAGTCGGTCTCGCCCAAGGCATCGAGCACTGTTTCTCGCGCGTCATCGGTCAGTTTTTCAGCCATTGTCAGGTTCCTTTTTTGAAAGGGCCGTAGTCTGTCAATTCTCTAACTTCTTGATCCACCACCTCGTGTTCCTCCTTGACGTATCGCTCGATGGCGGCACGAAAACCCGGATCGGCGATCCAGTGAAGCGAATGTGTGGTGACGGGCAAGTAGCCGCGTGCCAGCTTGTGACTACCCTGCGCGCCAGCCTCGACCGTCGATAGTCTGCGTTTGATCGCATGGTCGATTGCCTGATAATAGCAGAGTTCGAAATGCAAACATGGATGATCTTCGACGCAGCCCCAGTATCGGCCATAGAGTGCGTGCTGACCGATGAAATTCAATGCGCCCGCGATTGGAACTGCATCGCGTTCAGCGAGAACAAGTAAAATGTCATCCCGTAGTGTCTCTTGTGCGATGTCAAAAAAGCGTCGTGTCAGGTAGGGCGTTCCCCATTTTCGTGCACCAGTGTCTTGATAAAATCGCCAGAACGCATCCCAATGCTCAGGCTTTAGATCGTTGCCGGTATATTGCCGAATGATCCCGCCAAAGGACTGTGCAGTTTCGCGTTCTTTGCGGATGTTCTTTCTCTTTCTCGCTGACAGCGAGGCCAAAAAGTCATCCGGCGTTTCGTAGCCATTGTTGGACCAGTGAAACTGTTGGCTGGTGCGCCGTAAAAGCCCCATCTCAGCTCCGGCCGCCGCCTCGTCTTCGGTACAGAAAGTAATATGTAGCGAAGAGATATCGTTTGTATCTGCCAACTGAACTGCGCCTTGAACAAGGGCGGCCTGTCCCATCGTCTCCCAGTTGGTTCGAGTCAAAAAACGCCGTCCGGTGGCGGGAGTGAATGGTACTGTCAGTTGGAGTTTGGGATAGTAGCGCCCGCCCGCGCGTTCGAATGCGTGCGCCCAATTATGATCGAAGATATATTCGCCTTGGCTATGTCCCTTTGCGTATAGAGGTGCCACAGCGATTACTTCGTTGTTTGCACGGGCGACCAGATGTTGAGGATGCCAACCGGTGCCGGTCCCTACAGATCCAGATGTCTCAAGTGCCAACAGAAACCTGTGTGTCGTAAATGGATCCATCGCTGGCGCGGTGCCGTGTGGGTTGGAACATGCATCCCAGTCCTCAGCGGCAACTTCCTGAATCGATGGTATTACAGAAATTTCTACGGATGTTTCCGTCATAGCACCCTGCCGTGATCTAAGTCTGACATGGTGTTTGGGTCGCTCAGGTCAAGCGGGAAGAAAGTCTTCAAAGGTGATTGTATCTGCGATGGTCATAGCTTGACGTGCTTCTTCCTCGGATTTGACGGTCCAACATAAGATGGATCTGCCGCTCTGCTTGATTTCGTGGACACGCGGACGATCGAGATCGCTTATCTCGTGAGAGATAAACGAGGCGCCAACCCGATCGACATCAGCTATCTGACGCAGCGTGTCGCATAGGTGCTTTGGAATTGGCCAATCCGTGTAGCGATAGGCCGAGGTGACTATGCCGCGTGGACGATCAGGACATAACTGCGCCATCGCCGCAGTACTGTGCGGATTGAAAGACATAACAGCGGCTGGACCCGGATAATCGCTGAGTGCATCAGCCACGGCGGCTTCGAGCGTACCGATATTTGTTCCAAGATGACCATCCTGATCTTTGAGTTCGATCACAACCGGAACCTGCCCGGCAATCAGGTCCAGAATCGTGGGCAGGGTTTGGATAGTATCTTGGCCATCCGTCAGGACAACTTGGTTCAGCTCAGATGAGCTGCGCTGCTGAATGGGCCCTTTTTGGCCAGTGAGACGCCGCATGTCATAGTCATGAAAGACCATCGCACGCGCATCGTGGGAAAGCTGCACGTCGATCTCTATCCCGTATCCGTGGTCAATCGCCGCTCTTACTGCAGAGGCTGAATTTTCAATTCGGCCAGCCTTGCGGTCATGCAAGCCACGATGTGCGATCGGGCGTTTTAGAAAAATCTCAGGAAGGCTCACGATTTGATCTGAAAGATGCCTTCAATTTCGACAGCAACACCTAAAGGCAGTGCACCCGCGCTGACCGCAGATCGGGCGTGGCGTCCTGCGTCGCCTAATGCTTCGACCAAAAAATCAGAAGCACCATTTACAACCTTGGGCTGATCCGTGAAATCAGGCGATGAGTTAACAAAGCCAGTTAGCTTAATAACGCGCACCAAACGCTCGATGTCGCCATCACAGGCCGCCTTGACTTGTGCCAGCAGGTTGATCGCGCATTGCCTTGCGGCTGCCGCGCCTTCTTCAACGGTCATTGTATCGCCAATCTTGCCAGTAATCATGCCGTTGGGTCCGTTCGAGATCTGACCTGATACGTAGAGTATGTCGCCGACCGGCACACTTGGCACATAGTTGGCGGCGGGTGCCGGAGCATCGGGTAGATCAACGCCAAGACTGTTCAGTCGCGTTTCTATTGGTCCAGGCATAACAATACTCCCTGATTGGACGGGTCTCAATTTTGGCGGAGGCTATATCTGACGGCGCTTCGCCGCAAACTGAAAATCAGGATTCCCGAAATGCGCGTTTGAAGTAGTCTGTCAGAGGTTGCACCAAGTAGGTGATGGGAGAGCGTTCATTGGTTTTGATGAAGCCGTCAACCGGCATCCCGGGCACAAGGTCGACGTCGCCCAAACGCGCGATTTCACCTTCTTTAAGGATCATTTCAACGCGATAGTAACTGCGCCCTGTTGCTTCGTTCGAAAAGACATCGCCAGAGATACCCACGACTCTACCAAAAACCTCTGGAGTGGTGCTGGCATCGAAGGTTGCGAAGTTCATTGTTACGTCTTGGCCAACAAAGACTTCGTCTACATGAATTGGATCAACCTCTCCGGTAATGACCAGCGGCCGATCCTGCGGAATGACGTAAAGCAGCGGATCAGCCGGGCGGATCACGGAGCGTTCTGCGAAGACCTGCAGGCCGAATATCAAGCCACTCACTGGCGCAGCGATATCGAGCCGAGAAAGCTGTTCTACGAGATTGGAACGCTTCTCGATCAGTTCGAATTCCTGATATTGAAGATCGCGAAGCTGGGTAATGGCATCTTCTTTGCGCTGGGTGTCCAAGCGCAGAATTTCAAGGTCGATTTCGGTTATGCGGCCAGCGCTTTCAGCCGCAGATGCTGCAAGTTCACCCACTGTACCTTGAAGGCGAGCGTCTTCACGACGCAGCGCGAGAACCCGGCTGGCCTGTGCCAAGCCTTTGTCGAGAAGTTCCTGCTGAGCCTCGAGTTCTTCTTTCAACAGGACCAACTGGCTTTTCATCGCATTTTGCTGCGCTTCTACTCCAGCCACTTGGCTTTGGATTTGCGCTTTACGTTTCTCGAGCTGTTCGATTGCTTGTTCGTTCGAGAATATTCGCGTTTTGAATAGCCGGCGTTGACCTTCGATCAGTTTTTGGATGTCTGTTCGACCTTCTGCTTCTGCTATCAGAAGAGGATCAAATTCGATCTCTTCCGCGCCATCGCGTTCTGCTTCAAGTCGACCGATCCGCGCCATCATCTCGAACAACTGGCCTTCAGTGACTACCAGATCTGACCTCAGCCGTCTTGCATCGATACGGATGAGAACATCGCCTTTTTCGACGCGATCACCCTCATCAACCAGGATTTCGGCCACCACACCACCATCGGGGTGCTGAACAACTTGCTTGTTTTGGTCAACTTCGATGCGTCCGGTGACAATGATCGCGCCGGCGATATTGGCCATGACGCCCCACGTTCCGAACCCACCAACCAATACGAGAACAGCTACAAGACCTATCGCGACCGGAAGGCGTGCAGACCAGCTGTTTTTGGTGGGCTTCTTTGCTTGTTGGTTCACGTGACGCCCCCCGGCCCAGCGGATTTTGAAATGGCTTGGTGATTTTTGACGGTTCCTTTGAGGACTTCATCGCGGGGACCGAATGCCCGCCTCATCCCACCTTCTAGGACGAGCAGCATCTCGCATTCTTGGATCGCAGATGGGCGGTGGGCCATTATGATCACCGAGCCGCCAGCTTTTTTCATGTCTCTGATAGCGGTATTGAGCGCTTGAGAGCCATCATTGTCCAGATTGGCATTGGGTTCATCTAAGACCAACAAAACTGGATTTCCAAACAGGGCGCGCGCCAGTCCTATTCGCTGAAGCTCACCCCCAGAAAGGCGGCCACGGGCTGTGGAGACCGGAGTGTCGTAGCCCTGTGGTTGTCTGAGAATGAGGTCATGCGCAGCGGCGCGTTGGGCCGCCTTTACGATTTCGGCCGGGTCTGCAGCGGCATCGAGCCTAGCGATATTTTCGCCTATAGTGCCGTCAAAGAGCCCCACTTTTTGAGGTAGGTACCCGATAAGACGTCCAAGAACATCAGGATCAAACTGGTCGAGCGCTGCCCCGCCCAGGCGAATTTTCCCACCCGCGGGATGCCAGACGCCCGTTAGGGCACGCGCGAGTGTCGACTTTCCTGCGCCAGAAGGTCCAATCACCCCCAAAGCATGGCCTGGCCGTAGATCAAACGAGACCATCCTTAGAGTAGCTTGCTTTTCACCGGGTGGAATAATCGTGACTTGCTCGGCCACTAAGCGTGCCTCAGGGCGCGGTAGGGGCGTATGTGGCCGCAACACAGGTACTTCAGACAAAAGCTCTCGCAGTGAATTCCAACCTTGGAGAGCGCGTTGCACCAGAGCCCATTGACCGACGGCAAGTTCGATTGGTGCCAGCGCGCGTCCGAGCAGAATCGAGCCTGCTATCATCGCGCCTGCTGTCATCTCGTTTTGCAGAACAAGATAAGCACCTAGCCCCAGCATGGCGGACTGTAAAAACAGCCTCAGCGTTTTGGTTGTCGTTGTGATCAAGCCTGAGCGATCGGTTTTAATCAATGACTTTTCGAGAGCCTCGGTACGCACATGTTGCCAGCGGCTAAATGCGGCGTCTCGCATGCCGAGACCTTGGACAACCTCGGTTTCATCGAGAATCTCATTGCTGAGTTGGTTTGCCTGTACCGATGCGATTCCCGCTCGCAGTTGCGGCTCTTGGGTTGAACGCTGGTTAATCAGGGCAAGCAGGATCAGAATTGTTCCACCGGCGACTGCGAGCGCACCTAGCCACGGATGAAAGATGAAGATCGCAGCCAAAAAGATCGGTGTCCACGGCATGTCGAACAAGGCCAATAATGCCGGGGATGATAAAAGTGTCTGAACAGACTCCAGATCTCGCAGACCTGACCGTGGATCGCCATCTTTAGGATCGACATTGGATCGGCGCAGCAGCGCTGCAAATACCCGCCGATCCATCTTGTCCTGAAACCTCGCCCCGATACGCGCCAAAATACGCCCTCGTGCGAAATCGAGTATCCCCATCATGCCGTAAAGAAATGCCACAAGCAGGGAGAGGGCGATCAGCGTCTCCTCCGAGCGGCTACCCAAGACCCTATCATAGACCTGCAGCATATATAGCGGCCCGGTCAGCATCAGTAGATTTACAAAAATGCTAAATAAAAATACCGCCCAAAATAGCGAACGGCTTTCGCGCCTCGCGGCTTTGAGTTCGTCGCGACCTCTGAAAGTGCTTTGATTCTTCATTTTCGTTTCATTTTGCGCCGTTGTCCGCCGGTATGGCCATCTTTTAGTGCCTTGCAAACCGCTTTGCTCAAAAGTTTACCGAATTGACCCTTGACCATCTGGCAGTTTGCCATGACCTGCTGTAGCGGAATACAGTTATCCTGGGGTAAAAAAACCCTTAGCATTTGTAGAAAGCCTGAGGAACGGCAGTGTTTCGCTTATTTTTTAAATTCGTTCTCCCTATTTCCGCCGCCGGCTGGCTTGCTGCCTGTTCGCCAGCGCCTGCACCCGACCTGTCTTTTGATCCTTTGGAGGAGCAGAACAGGGAGGTGCACCTTGCGAACCGTGATTTGGATCGTTTCGTCGTGCGACCAACGTCCAATGCCTATGGAAGTGTATTGCCTGCACCGGTGCGTACCGGCATTGGTAACTTTGCATCGAACCTAGGTTTGCCTGGCATGGTTTTGAACAACCTTCTTCAGTTCAGAGTTGAAGATGCAGGCGCAAACACCATGCGTTTCTTGCTGAACACGACCCTCGGCTTTGGGGGTCTGCTTGATATCGCCACGGATGCAGGTCTCGCCGAGCGCTCTACGGATTTCGGTGAAACACTTTATGTTTGGGGCGCGCCGGAGGGGAATTATATTGAGCTTCCGGTCGTTGGGCCTAGTACGGAACGTCATGCGGTCGGTCGCGTCGTCGATACGATCATCAATCCGCTGAACTCGGTTCTTCAAAGCCCGGAACGGGGATACGCAACCGTGACTGGGGTCGCGGCACGATTTGGTGATCGTTACCGGTTCTCGGATTTTGTGGACAATGTCCTATATGAAAGCGAAGACAGCTACGCGCAGGCCCGGTTGCTGTATTTGCAGAACCGACGCTTTCAATTGAGTGGATCGCAGGCGGAAGCGCCTGACTATTTCGACCCGTATGAGGATATCTATGGCTCAGAATAATATAATTTCACGGCGAACTTTGATGTTGGCTATGTCGTCCTTTGCAGCTTTTTCCGCATCTGGCGCGCACGCGCTATCCGGGCCGCAAGCGGAATCCGTCGTGCAAAATGCAGTAGCAGACATCAACAAGATCATTGCGTCAGGTAAGTCCGAGGCAGCGATGCTACGTGACTTCAAACGTGTGTTCACACGCTACGCGGACGTGAATATCATTGCCTTGACGACGTTAGGGCCCGCGCGCAGATCAGCTTCCAAGGCACAAGTGCGGGCATATGTTTCCGCTTTTCAGGATTATTTCACGCGGAAGTATGGTCGACGTTTCCGCGAATTCATTGGCGGTAAGATTTCCGTTCAGGGGTCCCGAAAGTCGAAGAGTAACTTTGAGGTTCAATCAACCGCAAAACTGCGTGGTTCATCGCCGTTCAAGGTCCTTTGGCTGGTGTCTGACCGCTCGGGAAGTCCTCGGATATTCAACATGATTATCGAGGGCGTGAATGTTCTCACATCGGAGCGCGCCGAGATTGGTGCGATGCTTGATAAGCGGAAGGGCGACCTAGATCGCCTGACGGCCGACTTGAGGTCACTCGGGTAATCAGTTGCCGCGCAACAAGCGCCCAAGCACATTGAGTATTACATCTTCCAAAGAGTTGTTGGGAGAGCGGTTCCCAGGTTGGCTTTGCGCAACCGTGCCTTGGGGTGCGGTAGGCGCCACGCTAGGTGGCCGAGTGGGACGCAGCATCGGCAAAGCCTCTGCTGGCAGGCCTTGACTCACCCGAAGCATTGTTTCGCGCCAGATATCTGCGGGAAGTCCGCCGCCAGTCACGCCTGTAAGAGGCGTGTTGTCATCGTAACCCATCCAAACGCCAACAACGTATTGAGCGGTGAAGCCGATGAACCAAGCATCTCGGGCCGCTTGAGTTGTGCCAGACTTACCCGCAGCTTCGCGTCCGTCCAATTTTGCACGTCGACCAGTCCCGTCAGTAATCACACGATACATCATGTAGGTTAGCTGCTCAGCGGCTTGCGGTGAGATGACCCGGTTTTCAAAGCCACCTTCCTGTCCAAGCAGCGGCGTGCTGTCACCCTTCAAGCGTAGCTCAGTCAGGCCATAGGGTCTGACCGCGCGCCCTCCATTTAGAATGCCCGCATAAGCGCCCGTCATCTCCAGTAAGCTGCTTTCTGATGCGCCCAGGGCAAGTGCCGGCCCTTTCGCCAAATCACTGACAATCCCAAACGACTCCGCCACTTGGCGCACGTTGTCCCGCCCAACTTCTTCGGAAACCTTGACCGCTACGGTATTGACCGAGTCTTTCAGCGCGTCTGTCAGCGTAAGCGGGCCTTTGTACGAGTTTGTGTAGTTCTTGGGGCACCATTCGCCTGATCCGGCGATGTTGAGACAGACGGGGGCATCTTCCACTACGGAATCGTACTGAAACCCGAGGTCCATAGCTGCGGCATAGACGAACGGCTTGAATGCAGATCCTGTTTGGCGCTTGGCCTGTACCGCCCGATTGAATGCGCCGCTGACTTTAGTTTCACGTCCTCCGACCATCGCACGCACGGCGCCGTCTGATGACATGACTACAATGGCCGCCTGAGCTTTGGATCCTTCGCGTACCTTGTTTGTAAAGATGTAGTCCATAGCTTCTTCTGCGGCGCGCTGCAGGCGATTGTCGAAAGTGGTGCGCATGACCACGTCTTCGGTCGTATCCCGCGCAAGGAAGCTTGGTCCCGTGTCCATGACCCAATCTACGAAGTAGCCACCTGCGCGTTCCTGAGCGACGCGTGACAATTGTGCAGGAGCGGCGTTCGCTGCCGCTTCTTCCGCGCCAGAGATATAGCCTTGTTCCCGCATCAGTTTGAGAACCGTTGCGGCACGGTCATGTGATCTCTGCAGGCTATTGGTCGGTGCGAGGCGCGTCGGTGCTACCAGCAGGCCAGCCATTACAGCAGCTTCTGGCAGATTCACTTCCGCAGAGTTCTTACCGAAGTATATTTGGCTGGCTGCTTCGAAACCGCGCGCTCCGCCGCCCAGATATGCACGGTTGAAGTAGATCGATAGAATCTCATCTTTTGTGTACTTCGCTTCCATCGCGAGGGAGAAGAGCGCCTCTTTTCCTTTACGGGCCAAAGTGGTGCGACGGCAGTCGTCTTCGTATTCCTTTTCGGTTTTCCACTTTTGTGCGTCGAAAGGCACACCTAAGCAGATCAATTTTGCCGTTTGCTGCGTGATGGTTGAGCCGCCATGTCCTTGCCAGGGTTTGCGACCTTCACGCATATTGATGCGCATTGCGGATGCGATCCCCCGGGGGGATAATCCAAAATGGCGATAGAAGCGTTTGTCCTCAGTCGCGATTACGGCGTTCTTAAGATGTGGCGCGACGGAGTTTGCACTGATCGCGCCGCCAAACTGATCGCCACGCCGTGCGAATACTAAGCCATCTCGGTCCAAAAGTGTGACCGATCCCCGTGCCCGCCCGTCCAGCACATCGTCAACGTTGGGAAGTTGTGTGTAGGTGTACCCAACAGCTGCCAGCAGTACCAGTAGAGCGACCGCAGATACGCGCCAAAGAAACCCCCAAACCACTCGGAACAGGAATATAAAAGGCGACAAAATCCATCCGAGCAAGCCAGTTGGTCGCTGCCGCCGTTTGGCGGCCTTGCGCGGCTTTTTGGATGCTGGTCTTCGCGGTTTGGACGCAGACGCCTTCGTATAACGTTTGTCCGCCACCAGAGGCGTTTTTCTGCGTTTTGAATCGCTCATTTTACCTGCTTCGGCGCTCGTTTTTCTTTGAGTTCAATATAGGCAGTCTTGAGTCGCTTGTAGAGCAAAAGACGCAGCTTCATGGTTTCTTGTGTGACTAATTATTATGCAACGGCTATTTTTTGTGCAGTAATTTTGTAAGTCGATCTAAATCCCTCCCTAAAATACCCCAGCCCCGGTTGATGCTGACGACCCGTCGCTCTGACTTTCACGTCATCACATGCGAGCCAGATCGGAAGGGGACCCATGAAATTAATCATCGCAGCAATCAAACCGTTCAAGTTGGAGGAGGTGCGTGAAGCGCTCACATCCATCGGCGTGCGCGGGATGATGGTGACAGAGATTAAGGGCTTTGGCTCGCAATCTGGTCACACAGAAATTTATCGAGGCGCGGAATACGCGGTCAACTTCGTTCCGAAAGTGAAGCTGGAAATCGCAGTCGCCAGTGCGATGGCTGATCAGGTTGTAGAGACCATCGCAACGACCGCCAAAACCGACAAAATCGGCGATGGCAAAATTTTCGTTCTCGATTTGGCGCAAGCCGTGCGGGTGCGTACAGGCGAAACCAACGAGGAAGCGCTTTAACGCGCGCCGGGTTCAAAGGGGACTTCATTATTATGCAGATCAAAAAAACCATCTTCGCGACCGCTGCTGCATTCGCAGTACCTGGTCTGGCGATAGCCCAGGATACACCCGCAGCGGTGCCGACCGACGTCGTGTTTATCCTAAATTCTCTTCTATTCTTGGTCGGCGGCTTCCTGGTGTTCTTTATGGCCGCCGGCTTTGCGATGCTCGAAGCGGGCCTTGTTCGTTCCAAAAACGTTACAATGCAGCTGACCAAAAACATGGCGCTGTTCTCGCTTGCTGCTGTGGCTTACTATCTTGTCGGCTACAACTTGATGTATCCCCTTGGCGATTGGGCAGTCGACGGCGTCTTCTCAGCGCTCTTTCCTGCAGTTGGCGTTCTCGAGACTGTTGGCGTTGATGCGGCTGGCGCAGATGATTACTCTTATGCATCTACGGGGTCTGATTTTTTCTTCCAATTGATGTTCTGTGCGGCGACTGCGTCTATTGTCTCAGGCACCTTGGCTGAACGGATCAAACTTTGGCCGTTTCTCGTTTTCACAGTTCTGCTGACTGGTTTTATCTACCCACTGCAGGCTTCTTGGAAATGGGGCGGTGGATTCCTTGATGAGATGGGGTTCCTTGATTTCGCAGGATCCACCGTAGTCCACTCGGTTGGAGGCTGGGCCGCACTCACAGGCGCGATAATTCTTGGGCCTCGGCTGGGTAAGTACAAAGACGGCCGCACAATCCCGATGCCGGGTTCAAACCTCGCATTGGCCACGCTAGGCACCTTTATCCTCTGGATGGGTTGGTTCGGCTTCAATGGCGGCTCACAACTCGCCATGGGATCAGTTGGCGATGTGGCGGACGTTTCGCGCATCTTTGCCAATACAAATACTGCGGCGGCCGGTGGGGCAATCACTGCACTTGTTTTGACGCAGCTGCTTTACAAGAAGCCAGACCTGACGATGATTTTGAATGGTGCTCTGGCGGGTCTTGTGTCGATAACGGCTGAACCGCTGACACCCTCATTGGGCGCAGCTACTTTAATTGGTGCTGTAGGAGGCATCATCGTGGTCTTCGCAGTTCCTATGCTGGATAGGTTGAAGATCGACGATGTGGTGGGCGCAATCCCAGTTCATCTGATTGCAGGCATTTGGGGCACCATCGCGGTGGTCTTTACAAACGGCGACGCGAATTTGGGTGTGCAACTTTATTCGATCCTGGTTGTTGGTGCATTTACCGTTGTGGCGTCAGCGATCGTCTGGGTTGCCCTGAAGGTCGTTATGGGTATTCGGGTTGATGAGGAAGCCGAGATCAACGGGCTGGATACGACTGAACTGGGTATGGAGGCGTACCCTGAGTTCTCCAAAGGCTGATAACCAACCTAACTTTCTTGAAGGAAGCCCGGGCCTAGCTTGTCCGGGCTTTTTTTAAGTCACACTGCTTCTGGCATAGCTCTCGCCACCATCCCGAATAGATCGCGCGGATCGTCAGGGTCAGCAAGCATGTCCAGGAGCGCGTAATGCCCCGTCGTTTCCAACTGCGCGTGCAGGTATCTGAGCGCCGAGAAATCCTCAGTCGCGAAACCTACGCTATCGAAGAGTGTGATTTGTTCAGCAGATGTGCGCCCTGGCATTTTGTCTGCGATAACGCGCCATAGTTCGGTTACCGGATGGTCATCATCCAACTGCTGGATTTCACCTTCGATACGGGTTTGGGGTGGGTATTCCACAAATATCTCAGAGCGAAGAAGAATATCGCGGTGGAGTTCGGTTTTACCGGGGCAATCACCCCCAATCGCATTAATGTGCACCCCAGTGCCCACCATGTTGTCCGTCAGGATCGTCGCGTATTGCTTGTCTGCAGTACAGGTGGTGATGACCTGAGCGCCTGTTACAGCATCCTGCGACGAGCTGCAGGACACGATCGAAATTCCAGTCCCAGCTAAATTTTCTGCGGCCTTCTTTGTTGCTTCCGGATCGATATCGTAGAGCCTGACTTCTTCGATGCCGCAGATTTTCTGAAAGGCGAGCGCTTGAAATTCGCATTGTGCGCCATTGCCAATCATCGCCATCACCTTTGAATTCTTAGGGGCCAGATACTTCGCCGCCATCGCTGACGTTGCTGCCGTTCTGAGCGCTGTAAGAATTGTCATCTCTGATAGAAGAATGGGGTAGCCGGTGGCGACACTTGCCAACACGCCAAAAGCTGTCACTGTTTGAAACCCGCGCGCCATATTGGCTGGATGCCCGTTGACGTATTTGAAGCCGTATGTCTCGCCATCCGAGGTTGGCATTAGCTCGATAACACCTTCTCTGGAGTGAGCGGCAACACGCGGGGTCTTGTCGAAGCTTTCCCATCGATGAAAGTCTTCTTCTATCCGTTGGGCTATTCCATCGATCATTTCGGCAACGCCAATCTGATTTACGATCTTCATCATATCCGCGACGCTCACAAACGGGACGAGAGCGAGCGAGGAGGGTTCGGGATTGGTCATGGGTACATTCTCCTGCCTTGGGCTTCCGGTCAGCCGAAGCTTTGCGTTTTGCGATCAAAGATGCGGCGTCCGAACAGAGATGCTGTAAGATCAACCATCAGCTTCGCTGTGCGTCCGCGTTCGTCCAGAAAAGGGTTCAGTTCGACGAGGTCCAGAGAAGTCACAACACCACTGTCGTGTAGCATTTCCATGACGAGATGTGCTTCCCTGAAGGTGGCGCCGCCGGGCACGGTCGTCCCAACTGCGGGAGCGATTGATGGATCAAGGAAGTCCACATCCAGACTTACATGCAGTCGTCCGTTTGCCGCTTTGACCTTTGATAGAAACTCACGAAGCGGAGCAGCTATGCCAAGCTCGTCGATCGTTCGCATATCATGGGCGCTGTATCCCGCTTCAGCGATCAGAGCGCGTTCGGCTGGATCCACGGATCGCAATCCGATCAAACAAATCTGTTCGGGTGGGATTGTGTGAGGCAGCGGTGGATAGACGTCTTCGAAACCGGGTTGCCCGCTTAGATAGGCCATTGGGGTTCCGTGAAGATTGCCGCTGTCAGTCGTGGCGAGAGTATGTAAATCAGGATGAGCATCGAGCCAGAGTAAGAACTGAGGTTGGTTCATTTGAGCAGAATGCTGCGCGACACCTGCCACAGTTCCTGCCGACAAACTGTGATCCCCACCAAGGAAGATAGGAAAGCTGTTTGAGGCGGCCTCATAAGCGGCGGTTTGAAGCGATGAAATCCAGCCAATCGTAGCTTCCAAGTCGTGGATCGCCGAGTTCGCGTGTTGCACCGGACCGATCTTTGCTGGCTGTACATCGCCCAAATCGGAGACTTTTAAACCCAGCGCTTCCAAAGCGCTCGCGATACCGGCTGTGCGGAACGCATCTGGCCCCATAAGGCATCCTGTTTGGCTGGCGCCGGTTTCGACACGTGCCCCGATCAGTGTGCAGTGGGAGATGTCCATGAGAACCTCATTTGTTTCTGAGCAGATTTTCATGAATGAAAGTTTATAAATCGACTTATATTATGTAAAAATCAGAAATAATTCTTTCCATATTGCGAGGAAAAATAGACATATTATGTATCTGGACGAAACCGACCAAGGCCTTCTGGCGGCTCTGAAGCAAAATTCCAGGAAATCCGTAACTGCGTTGGCAGGTGATCTTGAGGTGTCGCGTGTCACCGTTCAAGTCAGACTGGATCGACTTATCGAGAGAGGGGTAATCCGTAGATTTACAATCGAGACCGATGAGACTGATCAGCGCGACGTCGTAAGGGCGGTTATGTTTATTGCGCTGAAGGGGGCAATGTCACGGCGCGTCATCCACGTTATTAACAACATACCTGCCATTACTGACTTACATAGCACAAACGGCGCGTGGGATTTGGTCGCAAACGTCGAGGCGTCAACGTTGCGAGACTTCGATCAGGTATTGCGACAAGTGCGCGAGATTGATGGTGTGACGAATAGCGAGACCTGCCTGCTTTTGGATCGTGCGCGGGTTTAGTCGCAAAATACGCCAGATTTTAGCTATTAACCGTCTGTTCTAGAGCCTTGGTTATCGTGTCTTCGAAATCGCTCAGGGTTTGTAGATGTCGAAGAACGATATAGCCCCAATTATCATTAAGCGTAAGAAAGTCGTCGCTGGCGGGGGGCATCATGGTGGTGCGTGGAAAGTCGCCTATGCCGACTTTGTCACGGCGATGATGGCCTTCTTCATGTTGATGTGGCTTCTGAATGCGACAACAGAAACGCAGCGAAAGGGCTTAGCAGACTATTTCAGTCCAACTATTGCAGTAGCACGTGTTTCTGGTGGCGGGGATGGTGCCTTTGGCGGGGATTCCCTTTCATCAGAGAAAACGATGTCGCAAACCGGGCGGGGTGGGTTTACCCATCAACCGCCCGGTGGTTTGAGCGAATTCGGAGCAGCGCCAGACGCAGAGCAGGTTGCATCCAAAGAAACGGAGACACTTGAAAAACTGCAAGAGGGCTTGATTGGGAAGGGCGGTGAGAGCCTGCTCAGAGAAATGGCGTTAGAACATATCGTGACTCGGTTGACTGACGAAGGCCTGATCATAGAGATTTTCGACCTCGAAAATCGGCGATTGTTTGAAGATGGCTCAGATATACCGACCCCACTTTTGTTGGATATCGCCGGGGTCTTGGCAGAGACTTTTGATCTTGTGACAAATCAGGTCGCTATCGGGACACATACGCGCGCCTTTCCGCAGGTGTTGAGGCAAAATCCGGCATGGGTACTCGCAACAAGCAGATCTCAAGTGATGCGTCGCCTTATGGAGCGCCAAAATTTCGCGCCTGACCGCGTTCAACGCATCACCGGCTTTGGTGGCCGGAGTCCCTTGGTCGAAGACCCCATGGATGTCCGAAATAATCGTGTCGTCTTGACGTTGCTGCGCGACAACAACTGATTTTCTCTTCAATTTTAGACGTTAGCCGGTCCTTAAGGCCTTTTGCAGCAATGTAGGCCTCATTCTCTGATGCTGCAGAAAGGCGCATAATGACAATTTCATCATCCTTGAACGCAGGCGTGGCTGGGCTGGCTGCAAATGCCAGTCGTCTGTCGACCATTTCAGACAATATCGCGAATTCAAACACCAATGGTTACAAACGCGCGGAAACAGATTTTCATTCGATGGTCATTTCAAATGGAACCGGAACATACTCCGCAGGCGGTGTAAGGGTAACCTCTCAACGACTGATTGACCAACCCGGATCTCTGATGACGACATCCAATTCAACGGATCTCGCGGTGCGTGGACGGGGCTTTTTACCCGTGACCACCGAATCTTCGATCGGACAGAATGGTGATTATCCGTTTCGTCTTGCCACGACTGGTTCGTTTCGTACCGACTCTCAGGGATATCTGCGCTCAAGCACTGGAATGGTATTGCTGGGTTGGCCCGCAAACGCGGATGGCACAGTCCCAACTTATCCACGCGATACGTCCGATGGATTGGAGCCTATTCTCATCAACGTAAATCAGTTCGCTGGAGAACCGACCACACGCATGAACCTGGGCGTGAACCTGCCCGCAACAGAGACAAATGCTGGCTCCAGCGGAAATCCACTGGAGCTCTCAATCGAGTATTTCGATAATCTGGGGACATCACGAAATGTACTCGCGACCTTCACACCCAGTGTTCCAGCAACGGGGGCCTCTAACGAATGGACGTTGGTTCTTCGCGACTCTGCCAGTGCCAATGCAGTGATCGGTGAATACACGCTTACATTTGATGACTCCCGCGCCTCTGGTGGAACGCTTGATAGCGTCGCGACCGTAACTGGTGGCGCCTATGACCCGCTTACTGGCTCGTTCAGTGTCAATGTCGATGGTGGTCCTATCGAGATCACCATCGGAGGTTTGAACTCTGGCACTGGTTTGACTCAACTTTCCGATAGTTTTGCGCCGACACAGATCACAAAAGATGGCTCGCCAGTGGGGAACATGATCTCGGTCGATGTCGACGCAAATGGTCTGGTGCAAGCTACCTTCGACATTGGCATAACTCGAACGGTTTATCAAATTCCTCTGGTTGATCTCCCCAATCCAAACGGCCTGATCGCCTTGGATAATCAGGTGTACCGGACCTCCAACGAGAGTGGCTCGTTCTTCCTCTGGGATGCGTCCGATGGACCTACCGGTGACATCGTCGGATATGCCCTTGAAGAAAGCACCACTGATGTAGCTGGTGAACTGACGCAGCTGATTCAGACTCAGCGCGCATACTCCTCAAACGCGAAGGTCATTCAAACAGTGGATGAGATGCTGCAAGAAACAACGAATATCAAACGATAGTGCGTTGGGAGAATAGGTCATGAGTATCTCCAGTTCGCTGAACAATGCGCTTAGTGGCCTCACGGTTGCTTCACGCTCAGCGCAACTGGTTTCAGCCAATGTAGCAAACGCAGCTACCGAGGGTTATGGCCGACGAGTTCTCTCGGTCACGGGCTCTGCGGTTACGGGGGCCGGACGAGGCGCCAGAGTTCTGGGTGTCGAGCGACTGGTAAATCAGTCTGCGATTGGTGATCGTCGGCTATCAGAGTCTGGTGTAGGTTACTCTGAAACGATGTCGCGCTTCTTTGCGAATCTGGAAGCCGCGATTGGCACGCCGGATCAAGCATCGTCGCTATCTGCGCGCGTTGCTGACTTAGAGGCATCTCTGATCTCGGCAGCTGCAGCGCCACAAAGTGTGCCCAAGCTTGACCAGGTTGCATTTGCGGCGGGTGAGTTGAGTGCAAAGTTCAATAATACATCGGACCAAATCAAGAACCTTCGCCAACAAGCTGATACCGATATCGCGATCGCAGTCACTCAACTCAATACGGGTCTGCGCAATCTCGAAGCCATCAATGAACAAGTGATGAGAGCGCGAGCGACGGGTGCAGACGTTTCAGCCTTGTTAGATGAACGGCAAGTAGAAATTGATCAGCTTGCAAAGCTGCTACCGATCCGTGAGGTGCAGCAACCATACGACCAGATTTCTATAGTCACGGCAAATGGAACAACGCTGCTTGGGCCAAACGCGGCGCAGATCGCCTTTGCACCGACAGCGGTTATCGAACCCCATATGAGTCTGGCAAATAATCAGCTGAGTGGCCTTTCGATAAATGGTGCGGCGAGCCAAGCCGGCAACGCAAGCGCCGCCTTGGCTGGAGGCCGCATAGAAGCCCTGTTCAGATTAAGAGATCAATCCACGGTCGAGATGCAGGCCGACCTAGATGCGGTGGCGCGTAATCTGATCGAACGATTTTCCGATCCATCGGTTGACCCGAGCGTTGTTCCCGGCCAGCCAGCTCTATTCACAGATCGAGGCGCGGCTTTTGACCCTCTGTTTGAGGTGGGTTTGGCAGGCAGGATTTCGCTGAATGTGGCTGCAGATCTGAATCAGGGAGGACGCTCAACAGCACTTCGGGATGGGCTCTACGCTGCATCTGGACCGGCGGGAGACCCAGCGCTTCTTAACTCTATGCTAGAGGCTTTATTGGCCGTGCGTACACCTACCTCAGGTAGTTTCGTCGGCGCCAACTCGGTGTCGACGCTGTCGACGTCGCTACTAACGCACGCCAGCCAAGCATTACAGCAACAAGAGGCGAGACTATCTTTTTCGCAAGGCAACTTAAGCGCGTTCGAAGAGATAATTGCACAAGATTCAGTTAATACTGACCAAGAATTGCAGTCACTTCTTCTGGTAGAACAACTTTATGCGGCCAATGCCAAGGTTATCTCAACAGTAGATGAGATGCTTCAACAGATTTTGGGACTATAAATCATGAGCCATTTTGGAATTGGTGATCTCGCTCAAAACGTTCTTACGAAGCAACGCAGTAGCACTCTGCAGGCGAACCTTCTGCGACTAACAGACGAGTTGTCGTCAGGAAGGGTCAAAAATCTGGGCGCTGCACTAAAGGGAGACTTTGGCACGCTCGGGCTCTTGGAACGCCAGCTCACTTTGCATGATGGTTATGCTGAAGCGCGTGCAAGTATGGACTTAAAGTTTACCGGAGCACAGACCGCCTATGACGCGCTGCTGTCAAAGACAAATGGCTTGGGCGCATCATTGCTATCCGCAATTGGTCTTCAGCAGCCGGGCCTTCTTGAACAGCAAGTTCAGATGGTCAGCGGTGGTTTTGATGAGGTGGTTCGAACACTAAACACCAGAATAGGCGACCAATATATTTTTTCCGGCGTGGAGGTGGGGACGCCACCGCTCCTCGATAGTGAAGTCATACTGGCGAACCTTCGCCTTGCCACTGCCGGCGCTTCAGACGCACGCCAGTTCATACAAACAATAGACGATTGGTTTTTGGACTCATCTGGAGGTTTTGCAACCTCGGCATATCAAGGAGGAGCAGAACAGACCGTTCCGCTCAAGGTTGGAGAGGCTAAAGTTGTGAAGGACACAGCAACCGCCGCTGCTCTTCCCTTTAAACAAACCCTGAAAGAATTCGCCAAAATCGCGCTGATTGCCGAAGGTGCGTTTGCCTCACAAATGCAAGATCGAAACATGGTCATGACCTCGGCCGCTACCGGCCTTCTTGCCGCCCACGATGGCTTGGTCTTGAACGCCGCGGATCTTGGCAATCAACAAGCCCGGGTTGATTTGGCGGCAACGCAAGCAACAGCGACAAAGACAGTTCTAAACGAAGCACGGGCAAAGCTGCGCGAAGCCGATCCCTTTGAAACGGCAACAAAGTTGCAAGCGGTTCAACAACAGCTTGAGAGTTTGTATTTGGTGACATCCCGCAATGCGCGCCTCTCACTTGCGGAGTATCTGCGATGATCAAAAAGTTCTTTCACGCTCTTTGGTTTCTCGCGGTGGTTTTGCCCTCGGTCTCTGTTTCTGAGGTACGGCTCAAAGATTTGGTGGAGTTCGATGGCGTCAGAGGCAACGATTTGATCGGCTACGGTTTGATTGTCGGCCTGAACGGGACCGGCGATGGTCTAAGAAACTCGCCTTTCACAGAGGAGATGATGTCAAGCATTCTGGAACGCCTCGGCGTAAATGTTTCGGGCGAAGATTTTCGCCCGAAGAATGTTGCTGCGGTTTTGGTCACCTCAGTGCTTCCTCCGTTTGCTCGTGCCGGCGCCCAAATCGATGTGACCGTCGCAGCTATCGGCGATGCCAAGAGCCTGCTTGGGGGCACCCTCGTCATGACGCCGCTGAATGGCGCCGATGGTGAAATCTACGCTGTTGCGCAAGGTTCAGTCATCGCGGGTGGGCTGGCAGCCGAAGGAGATGCTGCAAGAGTGGTACATGGCGTGCCAACGTCGGGTATTGTTCCATCTGGAGCCAGAGTCGAGCGAGAGATTGGTTTCGAGCTTTCAGATCTGACCAGATTGCGTTTGGCTTTGAGAACACCGGATTTCACGACCGCAGAGCGCATTGAGAAATCTATTAACACTCAATTTCGCAGGCCGGTCGCGACAATGTTGGATGCAGGAACCGTAGAGCTAGACATCATAGCGGCGGGTGCGCGCTCAACCGCGCATGTTTTAAGCCGCATAGAAAACATCTTGGTTGAACCTGAGCGTCGTGCCCGGGTTATTGTTGATCAGAGATCGGGAACTATCGTCATGGGCGAAGATGTCAGAATTTCACGCGTGGCTGTCGCACAGGGGAATTTGACGCTTACAATCGAAGAGGCACCTGAGGTCGTGCAACCAAACCCATTCGCAGCGGGAGACACAGTGGTGGTTCCCAGGACCAGAGCTGCAATTCAAAATGAATCTGGCAATGGTCTTGCAATGATTTCAGGTGAAACATCGTTGTCGCAGGTTATTGCAGGTTTGAATGCGCTCGGAATTGCTCCAGGCGATATGATTGATATCCTCAAGAGCATCAAATCTGCAGGAGCTCTACATGCTGAGTTCGTGGTGCAATAAACTGATCGATAATCAGCCAGAGGTCTCTGACATCAGCGCCAAAACCTGTCGAGCGGTCGACGCGGGTAGCTTCCTGATCAGAGTCGTTCTTTCTACAGAACTCAATGCTGTCAAAGACTGAGAGATCAGTACCGGATGCTGACATTCAATTTCGTGACGCTGTTCATCAGTCGGCTGTCCGACCTTCAAGGCTTCTTTAGACTGGTCGTGGGTGTCTGCAGCCTTAATTGCCTTGCTGTCAGTCTTTTCTAAGTGTGCAATCAGCGAGCGTAGTGTTTCCGATAGTTGACCTGAATTGGCAGAGATGTCTCGCGTCGAACCAGCGCTTGGACACGACGAGGCTTGTTCTGCCAATCGCCGAAAAAAAGGATGTTTGGCGGATTTCGTGAAGTCTGGCCCCAGTAGCGTTACAAGCATCTGAGCTCGCGAAGTCGCAAAGCCGACCTCAGCCGTTGATCCGTCTTCTGTCAAATTGTGCAACATCAGAAATAGCTCCTTACAAGCGCGCCTGAAATCAATGTCCAACCGTCTGCAACCGCGAAGAAAGCAAGTTTGAATGGCAGCGCCACCATTGCAGGCGGAACCATCATCATCCCCATCGACATGAGAATTGCGGCTACGACGAGATCTATGATCAAGAAAGGCAGGAAAACTAAAAAACCGATTTGAAAAGCGCGCCCGATCTCACTCAGCATGAAAGACGGAATCAGCAAGGATAGAGGTGCATCAACCGGCGGTGCGGCAGTGGAATAGTCGCGAAGTTCTGACAACTGCACGAATGTTTCGGGGCTGACGCGCGCGGCCATGAATACTCGAAAAGGCTCGATAGCTCTTGGAAAGGCCTCGGTCAGTGATAGCTGATTTTCAGAATACGGTTTCAAACCAGCCTCCCATGCTTCTCTGAACACCGGGTCCATCACGAAATAAGTTAAAAAAAGTGCCAGGCTAACAATCAACATATTCGGCGGCGATTGCTGCAGCCCAATCGCTTGTCTAAGGATTGACAAGACAGTCACCACAAACGGAAAACAAGTGATCATTACGGCAAGGCCGGGGGCCAGGCTGAGGACGGTAATGAGAGCAAGTAACTGGAGGGCTGTTGCTGACAGCGAAGCATCAGCTCCAAGATCGATAGAAATATCCTGTGCCACGGCTAAGTCAGCACTTCCCATGAGTAAGATCACGACTGCCGAGATGATCGGCAGAAATTTCATGAGTTCCTCTTGGGAGTCTCGCCCATGGCTGTGATCCTCACGCGAAGCCTGCCGTCTTCGATGTCCGGATCCTCTTCCAATATGCCGGTCGCAAAGAGCGTATCACCAATAAACAATTGAACATCGTCTGATATCGTTCGGTCCAAAGGCAAGACCGTTCCAGATGCAAACTGTAGTAAGTCGTTTATCGATGGCCGCGATGTGCCAACGCAAACTCGAAGTGACACGGCAATTTCGTTGAGCAACTGGCCATCAAAGCCATTTGGTAACTCGGTGTCATCCATGTTTGACCTCCTGATCTTCAAGCGCTTCGTAGAACTGCTCCACGCAGTTGGTTAGTTCTTGAATAGTGTGAGAGAGATCGATTTCAGCGCTGCCATCGGCATATTCGAAGACGACTTGCAGATCCGTCAGCGAAGGCTCGGCCAAAAAAATTGCTGGCGGTGCCGGTGAATTTTTGCAGGCCTCCTGCAGCACATCTAGGGATTGAGGCGCACACATTATTTTGAGTGGGGTCTCAAGTTCTTCCGCCAGGGCAAGTGTTTTTTCCGCCACCAACGGCGCTAGACTTTTTCTTGCGAGCTCGGGGAGAAATTTAGACGCAAGCTCTTCCAGAACGGGACGCATTGATACCAGAATGTGATTGCGTGCTTCGAAATAAGTGAAGCTGGCCTCTTGCAGTGCTTGAGACAGCTGTATCGACGCCTTTTTTTGGCGTGTTTTCTCCTCCGCAGCAGAATCCGACCAACCAGCTTGATAACCACGATCGTACTCAGCTCGTGATCGGCGGCGTAATTCGAGGTTGCTGACAGACTCTAGACCGGCCTGACTCTGATCAGCGACAGAAAAGTCTTCGAGAAAATCCACGATCATGATTTCGCAGCTTGGTTAGGGTCTTCAATCCAGTTTCGAAGAACTGCAATCGTTTCCTCCTGCCTCTCTTCTATCAGAGACTTGAGCCGTTCCACCGGATCGGTTGGCGGAGCAAGCTGCGCGGAGCCAAGCGTTGTCGGATTGGCGCCCGTAAGCTGTCCGGCGACTTGGTTAGCATTTTCGCCTGATGGAGATGCAATTTCGCCAGTCAAGGCCCCGGCTTCGCCGCTGGTATCAAGCTGAGCAACGGTATTGGATGTGGAAGAATTGGCCAACAAGATTGGTCGAATTACAAATAGGCCTAGGGAAAGCACAACCAGTGCCGCGACCCCAATCTTTGCCATTCCCAGATAATCGAAACCTCTGCTGCTGATCCAAGCCAATTCTTCAAGACTGTTTTCAAGAGCGCCCTGACTGAGATCCATTGAACGGATTGTGACAGCATCGCCCCGAGAGCTATCAAAGCCGATCGCAGATTTGACCAATTCTTCAAGCGACCCAAGTTCCTCCTCGGATCTTGGGGACCAAACCTCTGCTCCGCTGTCGTCAATGCTGCGTTCGCCGTCAACGAGAACTGCAACCGAGATTTTCTTTACCGAGCCGGCAAGCTTATGAATTTCACGTTTGGTCTCAGAGATTTCATAATTGACGATTTCTCGCGTGTTAGTGTCTTCCGTCGAAGAGTCTCTTTCGGTGCTTTCGGTATCGCCTGTGGGCAAATTGCTTGCTACGGTAACACCTGCGCCGCCTTGATTTCGGCTATTGCTACTATTTTCTGTAGTTTCACTGCTGACGATCACCCTGCCATCCGGATCAAAGCGCCGTTCAACTATCATTTCATTTTCGGACAGTGTTTCGACATTGACCTCAACCACGGCATTACCCGTTCCTGTTCGAGCCTGAATAAGCCGTTGAACATTATTCTTAAGCAAGGTGGCGCGGTCATTGGCAGACTTTGCTAAGTCGCCATTGCCCTCCGCTTCCAACAGAATCCCTCGATCCGCGTCAATGATCGCGACTTGCTCGGGGACCATTCCTGCGACGGCCGCCGCTACCAGATACCTGATAGAATTTGCTGCTTCGTTGGAAATTGAAGCGCCAGATGACCGTAGCGAAACAGAAGCTGTAGCGTTTGAGGACTTGCGAAATGAGCTTGTTTTGGATTGTGCCAAGTGCACGCGCGCCGCTTTAATATTGGGGTTGGCTATGATTGTTCGCGCCAATTCGCCTTCCTTCGCCCTGAGATAGGCGGCATCGAACATCTGAGACGTAGTGCCGAAACCAGTCAAGCTATCAAGCAGTTCGTACCCTTGAGGATTGTTGGTTGGCAGACCCTGAGCTGCGAGGGTTAAGCGAAGCTGATCGCGCTGGGACGCATCTACATAAACCGAATTACCCTTTATCTCATAAGCCACGCTTTGAGCGTCTAATGCACTTATGATGTCGCCTGCGGCTGATGGCTCTAGGCCACTATATAAGAGTGACATAGTTGGATGGGCGGCAGAGCGCGCCAGGAATGCTACACCTAATGCAGTGATCGCAATTGCACCTAGAAGTATGATGCGCCGGTTGAGGTCGAGCGAAGCCCAAGTATTTACTAGCGATTGCACGGCTAACCCTTCTGGTTGTTCGCGAACTGTTCTGGTCCGTCATTTCACTTAGAGGCATCAGGCTTAACAATCGGTTAGTCGATTGCCCGTTATAGGACAAAAAGTGAACGCATTGAGAGATTCGCATGTCCGACGAAAAATCAGAAGCAACTCCGGCGTCGAAAAAAGGCGGGAAGCTTGGCTTGATCATTGCTCTGGTGCTTGCATGTGGAGCAGCGGTGGGCGGGTATTATGTTGCTAACACTGGCTTGTTTCCGCCGCTGGAAACCACAAACGCAGAGCATTCGGACGATCATCAAGATAGCTCGTCAAATCCAGCAGTAAGCGTGGCCTTCGTACCTATGCCACCGATGGTTGTGTCACTTGGCCAGGACGCAGCCATACAACTCAGATTTCAAGCACAGTTCGAAGTCGACCCATTTCGGCAAGAAGAGATCGAGCATCTGATGCCAAGAATACAAGATGTTCTGAACGGTTACCTTCGTGCCGTTGAATTGGACGTTCTGAAAAAACCTTCTTCGCTCATTCGTATTCGCGCCCAAATGCTTCGACGCATCCAGCTGGTTTCTGGGCCGGGCTCTGTGCGTGATCTCTTGATAACCGAGTTTGTTTTTGGATAGGCAGTGATGGAAATTCTTTCTGACATTTTCTTGGGTGCAGCTGCGATCGGGGCTGCCTTCTATTGCATTGTCCTATCAAGAAAAATCTCGAAGTTAACAGGTCTTGATCAGGATCTCGGCGGCGCTATCGCGATACTATCGCAGCAGGTCGATGAGATGACTCGAGCTTTGGATGATGCCAAAACTGCGACGGATGGATCCTCATCGGAGCTCGCTAGTGTCGCGGACCGTGCCGAAACCGCTGCGGCAAAGCTAGAACTTTTGATTGCGTCACTCAAAGACCCGGTACCTGGCACTGGTACGGCGCGCCCCCAGACCAGTGTCGACGCTGCTGAACCTGTGTTTCGACGCCATACGAAACAAGATGATATGGGCGTGCCGCAATGACTTCGGCAAATAGGAGCCAGCGCTACATATTAATAGCGATTGCTGCGTTTTTTCTGATTTCAGGTGGTTTGCGCATTGGAAGTTCTGGTTTCGCAATGGCCCGGTCAGAGCCGGCGTCCGCTCCCAATGCTTCCATTAATGATCCTCGCACCGACATAGACCTTGTTGCAAAGCTGCTGGATGAGGCCGAGGCGCGAATGCGACAGCTCGAAGCACGCGAGCAAAATGTTTTGGACCAAGAGTCTGCATTAGAATTGGCGCGGCAAGTCATCGAGCAAAAACTGGTGCAGCTGGAAGAGGCTGAAACCCGCCTGGCAACTACGATCGCTCAAGTAGATGGCGCATCAGAGCGAGATTTAGATCAACTCACCAAAATGTATTCAGCGATGAAGCCCAAAATAGCAGCCGATTTGTTTGAGCAGATGGAAGCAGAATTTGCGGCAGGTTTTCTGGGACGAATGCAATCGGACTCGGCAGGGGCAATCATGAGCGGCCTCACGCCACAAAAAGCATATGCGATTAGCGTCTATCTTGCAGGTCGAAACGCAAACGCTCCGACGGAGTAAACCCAAAAGACCCAATGGCATTTAGAGAGGAACATTCGCAATGATCGGGATCGTAGGGATCGTCATCGTTTTCGTAATGGTTTTTGGCGGTTATCTCGCTGCTGGCGGAAAAATGGCGATCATAATGAAGTCATTGCCATTTGAAATGACGATGATCGGCGGCGCTGCTGTTGGGGCATTCATAATTGGTAATGATACCTCAAGCATCAAACATACGGTCAAGGATATCGCAAAGGTTTTTAAAGGAACCAAGTGGAAAGCACAGGACTATCAGGATCTGCTATGTCTTCTGTTTGAGCTGATCCGTGTGGCGCGTCGAAGTCTTGTCGAGCTTGAGCCCCATATTGAGGACCCTGAGAACTCCGAGATCTTTTCGAAATATAGAAAAATTGCGAGTGATCGAGAGGCGGTTGAACTGATCTGCGATACTCTAAGATCCGCATCGATGAACTTCGATGACCCGCATCAGGTCGAGGAGGTTCTGGACAAGCGAATGGAGGCCAATATCCACCATGCAATGCACTCGAGTCATGCACTGCAGACAATCGCTGACGGCCTGCCTGCGCTGGGCATCGTGGCGGCGGTATTAGGGGTAATCAAAACGATGGGGAGTATCGATCAACCTCCCGAGGTTCTTGGAAAGCTGATCGGTGGGGCCTTGGTCGGAACTTTTTTAGGTGTTTTCTTAGCGTACGGCTTCGTTGGTCCTTTCGCGGCGAAACTCAAGGCAGTGATCGAAGAAGACGCCCATTTTTATGGGCTCATTCGTGAAGTGCTTGTGGCCAATCTGCACGACCATCCGATCAACTTATGTATCGAGGTCGGCCGGCAAAACACGCCTGGGCATGTGCGGCCAGGCTTCTCGGTTTTGGAAGATGCACTCAAAGAAGCGAAGCAAGCAGCGGCATGAAATACGTAACTGCTATTTTTTTGCTTCTTTTTCCATTCACCGTTCTGGCAAATGAAGCTCTTGTCCGCTCTGGAGAGCACTCGGGCTTTTCGCGTTTGGTCGTCTATCTATCGGAGCAGCAGACTTGGAAGCTGGAACCAACGAAGGATGGGGCGACGTTCTCGGTCGATGATTGGGATCGTGGGTTCAATACAGGTTCTATCTTCTCATTAATACCGCGAACGCGGTTGAAAGATGTGACTGCGGAGCAAAATAGCTTGAAACTGATCTTCGATTGCCCATGCACGATAAAAACCGAGCAACTTTCGAACGGACCGGTCATTATTGATATCTTGGACGCCAACGACGCTGAGTCTGTGCTGATGCCGGCAACAGCAAACAATGTGATAGTCCCCGCCAACCCCGTTCCGACTGAGCAAAAGCCGTTTTGGTTGGGAAGTGCGGATAGCACGCATCAAGCGCTCCAGTTCGAAATCCCAGAACCGACAATCGCGGATACTCCGGAGGAAAATCTGGACGAGCTTAGAAGGAATGTTGCGCGTGAGGTCGCGCGTGCGGCCGGACGCCAATTTTTGTCGATCGATACTGATCAACCCAGTAGCATCGACACTGCCATGGATGCGCTCGAAACAGCGCCGTCGACCAATCTGAACAAGAGCGGCATCGAGGCGCAGACACGCATGCAGAATGCAGACCAATTCTCTGATCGAATTGCTACGGTGGATGTGCCCCTAAGCAGATCAAGATGTCTCCCAGCTTCAGCTCTTGACGTTGTCGATTGGCGGGCAGAAGGCGAATTTATTTCGGTTCTTGCTTCCATCAGGTCACGTCTTTTCGGAGAATTTGATGAACTCTCGGAAGATACTGTGATTGATCTTGCTAGGCTCTATGCCTCAAATGGCTTTTCAGCTGAAGCCCGATCGGTACTAGCTGAACTGCCGTCAAATCAGTCAGAAATCCCGTTGCTTCAAGAAGTTACGGAGATTTTTGACGAAGGTGCTAGCGACGGCAAATCGCTGCAAAGCATGGCTCACTGTTCACCCCGCTTCAGATTGTGGTCAATTCTCGCAGCTGGAGAAGCGAACTTATCCAAAGACAGCTTGCGGGATGTCATATTGGAGTTTTCCGGATGGCCTAGCTCGATGCGGCGGGATCTTGGTCCTCTTTTGGTTAAGGCCCTCAAAAATTCTGGGAAAGAAGTTGATGCTGACGTGGTGCAGAAGCAGATATCGAATAGTGGCCGCGAAAGCTCTTCCAGATTTGGGATACAAGACGAGTTGATTTCACGGCTCTCCAGAGAAGAGTTGATGCAACTTGCTATGTCACGTGAGGTCGGGGCCAGCGAAGCTTTGGCGGCGTTGATAGAACAAGATCTGAGCGAAGGTAGGCAGATTGAGGCCGACACTATTCTTTTGGCGGAAGCCTTGGCCTTTGAACTGTCTGACACTGATACTGCGGACCGCCTTAAAAACTTGGCTATTCGATCAAAGATAAAGGGTCGGAATTTTTCAGCTGCCTTCACTGATATATTCGATCGAAGTACATCCGACCTTGCGTCTGAGCTGCTGATCACTGAATTTCTTGATATGCTGAGTCAGCATGGAACGAACTACGAAGTCGCAAAATCGGCTGTGGATTTGGGGAACCATCCGCCCCTGCCTGAAGCAACTTTTGCGGCCTTACATAGTTTGATTGAGCGCCTCGCCAGCATGGGTCAAATTGGTCTGATTGAATATCTGGCAAAGAGTAACCCAGAGTCCTCCTACACCGCGGATATTCTGGCACTGATCGCATTGGCGGGCTCAGATGCAGAAAAAGCAAGCAACCTTGTAGCATCCGAGCAAATTGAGGATGCGATGCTACTGCGCTTATCGGCTCTCTCCGGTGACCACGCCGAAGCCCTTAACCGTCTCCGCAAGGGTGCCCACAAGTCGACAGCCGCATGGCGTGCGATGAGGTTTAGCGAATACGAGAGAGATGACGAGCGCGCTGCTGTGATCACACACTTGGAATCGCAGACGGAAAGCGAGGAGTCGACCACGCTGAGCTTCGCTACCGACGTGCTCGAGTTGAGCGCATCAGCCAGACAGGATATTGATCGCTTGCTGAACCTGCCAAGAGAGTGATCCGACCTAACCAATTTTAAACGAGTTGCTGCGATTTTCTTGCCGTGCAGGTTTGGAGCGCTTGAAATGAAGTCAAAGGATAGCCCTGGGTGGTTGGGTTCGATCGCGGTTCACATTATTTTGGGCCTTATTCTGCTCGCGTTGATACCACCCGTGGATGCTCGAAATTTGCTGAGTGGGCATGCTTCTAACATCGATAACAACAGTCATCATCGCTCGTCCTTGCCAACGCCAGCTTTGTTAAACCTTCCCCTGACAGGGGTAGGTGCTCAGCTTTGATTTGGGATTTTTATAGTGTTCGCATTTGATCCCAGAGTTTGGTTTCAACCGACGGTGTTGCTCGCGCTGGCGCTTATGGCCGTCATCGTGATGATGGTGCTTCCGATGCCTGCGTGGGTGCTGGATGCCGGATTAGCGCTATCGTTTGGATTGGCTATCCTGATCTTCACGGTCACCCTGTTTCTTGACAGGCCTTTGGATTTTTCGTCCTTCCCAACAATCCTGTTGGCGTCGTTGATGCTGCGTCTCTCTCTGAATGTTTCGTCAACAAAACTGATCATCGGAGCAGGTCACACGGGAACGAGCGCTGCAGGCGACGTAATCGAAGGTTTCGCAATGTTCGTAATGGGCGGAAGCGTACTTTTGGGATTGGTGGTTTTTGGTGTCCTGCTAATCGTAAACTTCATCGTCATCACGAAAGGCGCGACCAGAATGGCGGAAGTTGGTGCGAGATTCGCTCTCGACGGTATGCCAGGAAAGCAGCTCGCGATCGATAGCGATATGTCAGCTGGTGCCATCGACCATGCCCAGGCAAAGGCGCGTCGCGAACGTGAACAAGCAGAAACGACGTTTTTCGGCTCTCTGGACGGCGCGTCTAAGTTCGTAAAGGGCGATGCGGTTGCGGGTCTACTGATCACGATATTGAACCTTGTTATGGGTCTTACTATCGGAATTGCTGTTCACTCGATGCCAATGGGACAAGCGTTTGAAACATACGCAATTCTAACCGTCGGCGATGGGCTTGTGACGCAAATACCAGCCGTCATTATCTCCATTGCATCTGCGTTGCTGCTGGCTAGAGGTGGTCAGAGCGGTGCCACCGATGTCGCCATTTTTGCCCAGTTGGGAAAATACCCGGCTGCTTTAGCTACCGTTGGCTTTCTGATGATTTTCTTTGCACTTGTCCCAGGGTTGCCAATAGCGCCATTCGCGGTTGGTGGTCTCGTTTTGCTTGGCGCAAGTTGGCTGGTTCGAAGATCGATTGCTGAGAGCAACGTTGAAGACGACGCACAAGATGAACTGCCCAAAACAGTATCAACGTCTCTCGGTGACATTCTCGATTTGGATGACATACATCTGGAATTTGCGCCTAACTTGGTTTCGATGGTTCTGGATCCGGGCATCGGTCTGGATGCAAGGATCACGAATATGCGCTCCCACGTTGCGCAGAGATTTGGGCTGATCCTGCCCGAGGTTCGATTGACAGATGATCCCAGCCTACCGCCGGGACACTATCGCATTAAGGTGCATGGCGTTGAGATGGCAGAAGATCAGCTTCAACCCGACCGCACACTAGCGCTATTGCCACAGGGTGATCCACCGGCCTTGATTGGGCAAGATACGACCGAGCCGGTGTATGGGGCGCCAGCAAAGTGGATTGACAATGAAACCCAAGAAGATGCGGTGATGTCAGGGTGTACGGTTGTGGCACCTCCCGAGATACTGGCGACACACCTTCTAGAAATTATTAAGCGGAATCTGTCGAAGTTGCTGACTCAACGGACATTACGTCGGCTTTTAGATGAGTTTACCAATCTTGCTGATGTCGATCGCAACGCGGCGAACAAACGCTTGTTAGACGATCTGATCCCCGAAAAGGTTGCGATCGAAACGCTTTTGCAGGTTTTGAGGCTACTGCTTGATGAACAGGTGTCCATCCGAAACTTGCCGCTGATTTTGGAAACGATTTCGGAAGGCCGCGGCAGTTTCGGATCTGCCGAAGGTCTTTGTGAGTTTGTGCGCCAAAGACTTGGCGTGCAGATCGTGAGTGATCTGAAGCGTGAGGACGGTACCGTCCCGCTTTTGCAGCTCGCTCCCGAATGGGAGGAGTTATTTCAAACTTATCAAATTGAAACGGACGGCGGCAAAAATGACGTCGCTTTGCCACCAGAAGAGTTCGGACGACTAACGACCGCGATTTCGGATAAACTTCAACAGATTGCCGATACAGGAATTTTCCCAGCGATAGTCACATCCATGCGTCGCAGACGTTTTTTGCATTCTATTGTCTCTTCGAAAGGTCTTTCTGCCCCAGTGCTTTCATTCGAGGAGGTCGCCAGAGACGTCAAACCAGCTGTCGTCGGAATGATCGCCGCATGACAGAGGCACTGGCCATTCTTTTTGGTCTTGGGCCAGAGGTCGTATTGGTGTTTTCACTTTTGGTCGCACGCGTGGGTGGTGCGATGTCCCTTCTACCGGCATTCGGCGAACAGGTGGTGCCGGGGAGGATCAAAATTGCTGCAACCCTGGCGGTGTCGACAATTCTCACTCCCGTGGCTTGGTCAGAAATCAGCGCCGCATCATCATCAGGGATTTGGTACTTTCTTATATTATCAGAGTCTTTGATTGGTCTTCTAATCGGAATAGCATTTCGGTTTTTGATCATCGTCTTGCAGATTGCCGGATCCATCGCGGCACAAACTATTTCGTTGGCGCAGCTCTTTGGTGGCGGGATGGGGCCAGAACCGCAGCCTGCCTTCAGCACACTTTTCGTTGTGTCTGGACTTTGCATTGCTGCGATGGCGGGTCTTCACGTCCAAGTATGCGAACTCTTTATCCGGTCATATGAGTTGTTTCCCATCGGGATCTATGTCGACGCCGAGAGCGTATCCATGTGGGGTTCAAAAAAGGTCTCTGGTTTCTTCGCTATTGGTTTGACGTTAGCTGCGCCGTTTGTGTTGGCCGCGGTCATCTACAATGCGTCAATTGGCGTGATAAATCGCGCTATGCCACAGCTCATGGTTGCCTTCGTTGGCGCTCCAGCAATTTCTTTCGTTGCGCTGGCGCTGGTTTGCATTGCAACGCCTCTGCTTCTCTTTGTCTGGGCCGAACTGGCAATTGACCAGTTCTCCGATCCGGTTTTGGGGTTCCGATGAGCAACGAAGCAGAGTCGAGTGAGAAGTCGTTTGAACCAACGCCGAAGCGGTTGGAGGAGGTACGAAGAAAGGGCGAGGTTCCCAAGTCGAATGAAGTAACAACTGCACTTGTATACGGCGCGTTCGCTCTGGTGATGGTTGCGGTGGGTCAAGACGGGCTTTCTGCGTTTGCGACTGCACTGGTCAATTTAATCGCGAACGCAGATCAGATTGCGGCAGCCGATGGTGTCAGCGGTCCGAAACTATTTGCCGAGTTGATGGGGGAGACCGGTGTAGTCGTAATTGCAATACTGCTCGTCCCCACATTGGGTGCGATAGTCTCGCTGCTCGGTCAACGCGCCTTTGTATTTGCTCCAACAAAGTTGGAACCAAAACTGAGCAAGATCTCCATTGTGAAAGGGCTTAAGAACAAATTTGGGGCAAATGGTTTATTTGAATTTGGGAAGTCCACATTCAAACTGGCGGTGGTATCGCTCGCCGCGGTCTGGCTTGTTTTGTCTAGTCTTGGCAGCTTGCTAACGTCAGTAAAGCTTGATGAGCGAGCATTGAGTTTACAGATTGGCTCCTTCGTAATTCAGCTGGTACTGCTTGGATTCGCGATCAATTTTGTTTTGGGGATCGCTGACTATTTTTGGCAATACACGCAGCATATCAAGAAAAACATGATGACGCGGCAAGAGGTTCAAGACGAAACAAAAGACTCGGAAGGCGATCCGCATTTGAAGCAAGCGCGTCGTAACAGGGCTATCGATATCGCTACAAACCACATGTTGGCAGATGTCCCAACAGCCGATGTGATTATTGTGAACCCGACGCATTATGCGGTTGCATTGCGTTGGGATCGTTCGACCGCGAATGCGCCTATCTGCATCGCCAAAGGGGTTGATGAGGTGGCTGCTCGGATCCGGAATGCCGGAAGTGCTGCAAAGATCCCTGTATTCAGCGACCCACCAACCGCGAGGGCTTTGTTCGCGGTAGTCGATCTGAGACAAGCTATTCAGTCAGATCACTATAAAGCAGTTGCTGTCGCAATCAGATTTGCCGAGAAAGTTCGAAAGAAACGAGCGGCAACGCCATGAGCCGCGCTAAACTTCTGAAACTACAAACTGTGTTTGAGAGCAAGTTTGTAGCAGATGCTGCGCACTTTAGGCGGCATAGCCAGAGAGTGGACAAACAAAGAAAAGATATAGAGATGCTGCAAGGTAACCTTCCAATGGTTGATGCGGACATGGGTTTTTCGCGCTTCATGCAAAGTCATGATGAGTGGGTGGAGCTAATGAGAAGAGCAAAAAATGTAGAACTTGCGCAAATGTTAGCAGAACATGAACGACTGGAGTTGAAACTGCGACGCTCATTTGGAAAGTCAGCAGCCGTCGCTGAGTTATTGCGACTTCAGGATAAGCCTAAATAGACTCTTCAAGTGTCTTGACGGACGAGATCAGTGATCAGAACGTCGGAGATTTTTTGAGGCATGGCGATCTCCGCCGCCTCCAACAGGCGCATCTTAAGTGCGTCCAAATTTGCGCTCGCGACAAAATCTGCTCCGAACCCGCCTGCATATGCGTAGTCAAAGAGCACTTCGATAAATGCGTCACGGAGCTTTGGCTCCTTGGTATATATTATTTCGGTATCGTCGGCACTAACTTCGAGGCTGATTGACAAAACCACCAGCGCGGCGACCCGGCTCGTGCCGAGAACCGGGATGACAAATTGGTTGTTCATTTTGACGTAAGCGCGGTCTTCTAACGCGGCGTTGTCGGAGTGCTTTGCTACAGCTTCCTCCTTCTTGGCATCGATACCCTCTTGCTCACTATCTTGCTCAGGAGGCGTTCGAGTAACAAACCCGATGCCACCGCCAATTGTAAATCCGATCAGCGCAAAAAGGATGGGAACTAGTTTTTTCATTGAGCCTCTCAGAACGGCAGAATGATATCTGTAACTTGTTGACCATATCTTGGCTGCTGAACATCTGTAATTTGTCCCCGTCCGCCATAAGAAATTCTAGCGCCGGCGATCTTGTCATATGTGATCTGGTTCTGACGAGATATATCCGCGGGTCGAACGTAACCAGATACCAGCAGTTCCCGTAGCTCGAAATTAACTCTTACCTCCTGCGATCCTTGAATCTGCAATACGCCATTCTGAAGTACATCGATGACGGTCGCTGCGACTTTGAGGGAGAATTTCTCCTTCCGTTTTACTGATCCATCTCCGGAAGAGGAACTCGTGGAGTTGGTGTTGACCGCATCGCTCAAACTGGCACCATCGGGCAAGGCGCGATCAATGCGTTGCGGGATTCCGAGTAGAGAAGGGATTTGTAAATTCTCAGATCCTTCTCTGGATCTCGATGATGAATTCGAGATTTCCGCCCGTTCGTCGATTTCGATCACCACGGTCAGAATGTCACCGATCTGCTGTGCACGTTGATTGCCCAGCAGTGACTCCCGGCCAGCGCGCCAAAGCGATGCTTGTTCGTGGTAAGTAAGATCGTTGGTGCTTTGATCAAGCGGTGTTCGCATCATCGCCATGTGCTCGTTGCCTGAGTTCGCAGGCTTAAAGGCCGGCACCTTACCCACGCCATCCAAGCGATCACATGCGAATATCGTACCAACGATTCCAATCAAAAATGCTGCTTTGGCGGTTTTGAAACATAACATCAACTCAGTTCCCAACTTGAATTGCTCCGAGACTGTCCACGGTGCCGGTTATCGTTGTGCGAGAGGACAGGTTCATTGCTCTGACCCGCTCGCCGGCAGCCCCTCGATCCAGCGCCCGGCCTTCGGTCTCGATTGAAAGAGCGCCAGATCGATACACTAGCAAAACCGTCTGATTGCGTTCGACGAGCGCGGGCTGTCCTAAGTCTCGTGATAGAACGGGCCGGCCCTGAAATATCGTGCGTTTCGCTGATAGACCAACCGCGGCAGAAATGTGTTGAACCGCCCCTGGAGCTTCAATGGCGCCAATCTGAAGATCGCCTTCCGTCAGTATCTCATTGACAAGAATTGTCCGCGTGGCCACGAGCGTTTCTGCGGCTAACGGTTGCCAAAGCGTGAGAGGCAGGCAGGCTAATGCAAACCGATACCTCATCGTATTTGTGTGGTCGCGCCGAGCATTTGATCGGCGGCAGTGATCACTTTTGCGTTCAGCTCGTAGCCACGCTGGGCCTCAATCAGTTCTGTGATCTCTTGAACTGCATCGACGGAGCTGTCCTCAAGATACCCGTGACGAAAGATGCCCAAGCCATTCTGGCCGGGTTCGCTGACCTGTACCGGTCCCGATGCAGAGGTCTCCAGAAATAGATTGCTGCCCATCGCTTCCAGACCTTTGTCGTTTGTGAAGCTTGCGAGTGTCAGCTGTCCAATTTGCTCGGGTTCGACCCGATCACGGAAGTAGGCGTAGAATTCCCCATCCGCATTGATAGTGATGGACGTTGCGTCTTCCGGAATCGTGATGTTTGGCACTACAGGATAGCCGTCTGACGTGACTACAAGGCCATCACCGTTGCGTTTCATCGCCCCGTCTCGGGTGTAAGCGGATATACCTGAAGGTAGCGCTATCTCAAGATAGCCCCGGCCTTCGATAGCGACATCCAAGTCGCCGCCCGTCGCGCTCAGGCTGCCCTGCGCAACATTTACGGTTACTGCGGTTGGCCGCACGCCGAGCCCAAGCTGAACACCTGCCGGAATGATTGACCCATCGCTCGCCGATATGGTTCCGGCGCGGGTCAGCTGTTGGTAATGCAGGTCTGCAAACTCTGCTCGACGGGTGTTGTATCCCGTCGTGGACATGTTTGCGAGATTATTCGAAATGACATCGACGCGGGTTTGCTGGGCCGCCATGCCCGTAGCCGCGATTTTTAGTGCATGCATTATATTTCTCCGTAGTTACCTACCAACGAGATTGAATATCGAACGAAGTCGCTGATCTTCGCGCTCTAAAAAGGATTGGCCCATTTCATAGGCACGTTGAACTTCAATCATTCTGGTGATTTCGCTCACTGGATCGACATTCGAACTTTCCAAAAAGCCTTGCAGTATTCGCGCGGAATCCGCAGGTTCCACGCCAGCTGTCGTGCTAAAGCGGACACCATCCTGTCGAGCCAAATCGTTTGCGTCGAGCGGCTGTACCAGCCCGATCTGCCCGATTGTATTACCGTCGGCGCTGATCGTCCCATCAGGTGAAATCGCGATGCTTCTAACATCATTAGGGACGAACACGGGGGCCTCACCTAGATCCAGAAGTGGGTACCCTTGCGGTGTTACCAACAGGCCATCTGCCGACGGAATAAAGCTGCCGGCGCGGGTTAGTTGAGGACCCGAGGCCGTTTGAACCTGGAAGAATCCGTCGCCCTCGATGGCGAGATCAAAAGCACCACCCGTCTTTGAAATGGTTCCCTGAAGGTGATCTGTGCGGCGTCCCTCGGCCGATGCCATCGATACGGAACCCCTCTCCACTCCTAAGGACTTGATATGCTCTGCGAAGATCAAGCCTTCAGCGCGGAAACCGGTTGTCGCTGAGTTGGCAATGTTGTTGGCGACAACCTGCATTTCCCGCATTAAGCCTGATTGTCGAGTTAGCGCAGTGTAGACACTATTACTCATTATTATATTCCCGCAATCATCGGGATCAGACCTTGTGTCCAGAAGTCGACAAGGCCACGCGACATGAAGGTCATTGAAACCCAGAACGTGGCGAGCATCGCTGCCAGTTTAGGTACAAAGGTCAAGGTCATCTCCTGAATTGAGGTCAATGCCTGAAAAAGCCCTACAATCAGTCCGACGATAAGGGCCACCGCCAGAATGGGCGCAGACATTGCGACTGCCAGCCAGAGGCCTTCGCGCAGGATGTCAAAGAATTCATCTTCCGTAAGGATCATATCGGCATCCTGAGAATCTCTTGATAGGCCTCGACAACCTTGTCTCTGACGGCGACCGCTGTCTCAACTGCAAGCTGACTCTGCGCCAATGCCTCAACAAGGGCGTGGGGATCGGCATCGCCGGTCAGCGATTTTTGCGCAGTGACTTCGCCTTGTTTGAGAACGTCACTGAAAGACTCGGCCGCATTCGCAAGGGGTGCTTCGGATTTTTCGTTGCTTGCCAGATCGCTATTTCTGACTAAGGCATGGGCGCGCGAGGCGAGGGTGCTCGTAATATCCAAGAATTTTCTCCTATTAGCGCTTCAGAATGTCCATAAGGGACGAGGACATCTTGCGGGTCTGTTCGAAGAGTTTGAGATTGGCCTCATAGCCGCGCTGGGCTTCTCGGGCGTCGGCAATTTCGACTATCAAATTAACGTTGGAGCCAAGATAATTACCGGCGTCATCTGCTAGCGGGTGAGCTGGGTCATGAATTTTAGGTAATTCGGTTTGGCTCAACCGCACCGGCCCCTGTTTCAATACCAACGCATCTGACTTTTGATCATGGATCTGATCAAAACTCGTGGTTTTTTTGCGGTATCCCGGAGTGTCGGCGTTGGCGATGTTCTCCGACACCAAGCGAAGACGCGTGGACTGTGCGCGAAGCGCACTGGTAATTGTGCTGAGGGTACTGCTCAAATCTGACATTGATCAGCGTCCCCGGCCGATGCTTGTTTTGAGGATATTCAAGGATGACTGATAAACTGCAAGAGCGCGGGAATGGCTACGCTCGGCTTCGACCGATTTCAGGATTTCAGCCTCGATCGATACGGTATTTCCATTGGGTTTGGCATTCTCTGATTGCTCAAAGATAACTGCCGGCATTGGACCTTGAGGCGAAGAGATGTGCGCTGCGCGATTGCCTTTCAAAGACACCGGTTGACCGGTAGACCCAAGTATGGATTTGAAACTTGAGACGTCTCTTGCTTGGTAGCTGGGGGTGTCGGCGTTGGCGACGTTTTGTGCGATAACCGATTGTCGATGCGCAGCATGTTTGGCCAGCGCGCCCGCTGTTTGGAATAGCGTAAGATTCTGAAACATCCGGGTTTCTCCTCGAATGGCTTACACGAACCATTAAGGATGATTCCTTTAAAAACCGTAATGAACGAGCAACTTTCTGAGGGCTGAAAATGACGAGCTTTGCAAATCTAGAAGCCAGCATCAGACCGATCAAACAACTCAGACGAAAAGGAAGCGTGATTGGGAATTCAGGTAATTTGCTGTCTATCAAAGGACTGCCGAAATCGTCGAAGGTTGGCGACTTTGTATCAATCATTTCGGATGACCACACAGAACTTGGCGAGATTGTTGACTTAAGCAAAGAGGGTGCCCGTGTACTGCCGCAATCCGGTTCGGAGGGCTGCGCTGTCGGAGACGACGTGGAGTACATTGGTACAATGAAACTGTCGCCCGATCGCAGCTGGTTGGGAAGAACCATTGATGCGTTGGGACGCCCGCTCGACGGGCAGCCCCTTTTAAATGGAGTCACAAGCTTATCCATCAAGCCGACAGTTCCCGATGCTGCACTGCGCAAGTCTCTCGGCCAGAGGATTGAAGCTGGGCTTGCTGCCTTTAATACTTTTTTGCCGCTGGTGCAGGGTCAGCGCGTGGGGCTTTTTTCAGGATCTGGCGTAGGCAAGTCTACATTGCTAGGTGAGCTCTGCCGGTATTTGGATGCGGATGTCGTGGTCATTGCGATGGTTGGCGAGCGCGGTCGGGAAGTCGGTGAATTCATCCGAACTAATCTCGATCAAGAGTCACTTAAGCGCTCGGTCGTCGTAACCGCTACGTCGGATCAATCGGCGCTGTTGCGACGACGAGCGGCGATGACGGCGATGACCGTGGCAGAGTATTTTCGTGATTTGGGCCTGCATGTGCTTTTCCTCTGCGATAGCTTAACACGGTTTGCTGAAGCTCATCGAGAGGTTGCCCTGGCACGGGGGGAAGTCTTGGATCAAACCGGGTTTCCAGTGTCCACTTCGCACGAAATTATGCATCTTTGCGAGCGCGCTGGTCCGGGCGCTCGTGGAACTGGCGATATCACAGCAGTTTTTTCTGTGCTGGTGCCAGGTTCCGATTTGGATGGGCCTATCGCCGATCTGGTGCGCGGCGTGTTGGATGGACATGTGGTTCTTGCACGTGAAATTGCCGAACGCGGGCGTTTTCCTGCAATTGATATCCTGAAATCCGTTTCGAGAAGCCTGCCAGCGGCCGCGTCTCATCCAGAAAATGAAATATTGTCAAACGCGCGAAAATCCATGGCTGCATATCAAGATATTCAAATGCTGTTGCAAACAGGATTGTACTCAGCGGGCATTGACCCCGAAATTGACAAGGCAATCGAGCAATGGCCGCGCTTTGAAGCATTCTTAACCCAGAAATATGTTAGTTCGAGTGAGAGTTTTGAGGCACTAGCTGAGTGCTTGTCCCTGACCTCTCAGAAGAGAGATGCGCAAATTGATGGCATGCCAAAATTCCAAACAGGTTGGTCAGAACTGTCCGGTAAGTAGAGCCAATGCGTTGGCACTGGCGCTGATTGTGTTCACGTTTGAAATTTCGCCGGACAGCATGAAACGGCGCAAAACCGTTTCTTGAATTTCAGCATCGGAAAAGGTGGATACATCCGAACTGCCGAATACGGCCATGGACTTCTCTTTGAAGATTTTGAGTTGTTGATCGATGTTCAAACTCCCGATCGAATTTGGAAGACTTAAAGCATCTTCGAATACGGTGCGAACTGGCGGCGTGCCCATAATTGTAAACCACTTTGAGTCGTTTGAGATGGTCTGTTTATTTATGTCGGCCAGTGCGGGTTCCAAACCCAGCGCTAACCTAAAGCTCTCGTCGATTTGGCCAACTGCAACTTCAAATTCATTGCGGCTTGCTTGCGAGAGAATCCTTTCCACCGTCTTTGGTTCGCTGGCCCTTGAGCCTTCTGGTCTGTCAAAGTTGAAGGCGTCAGCGAATGCGCGATATCTTTTGTCGGTAAGACGATTTGCAAGAGCGTCAGCACTGGCTGTCCCGTCTTCTAGAACTTTTTGTATGAAATACTTGTTATTGATGTCGTCCTGCAAACCGAATGCCGAAAGAGACATATTGAGCAATCGGCGATCAGCAACCAGAGCCTCGGCGGTTCTTATTTGAGGAAGCGTTTCGCGATAATAGAGAGCATCTCTTTGAAATTGGGGCTGTGCCGCAAGTGTTTGTTGCTGAACGTCCGCCGTCCGCTTCAGGAAATTCCACCCGACCAAGCCAGATGAGGGAACGATTGGTGCAAAGGTCACGACTGGCCATTTGCAAAGAGACGACGTTCTCTGCCAATCAGCGACCTAAGAGATTTTAGCGCTGGATAATATTTCTCATCCAACACTAGTGCAGACACGTCCTCTACGACCTCGCGGCTATCAGTGTCCCTGAAGACCTGCGACAACTGTTCAAGTCCCTTCAAGAGTTGCGAGCTTGCTTCTGTTGACGATACATCACCTGAGAGGATCAGCTGGATGACATAGCATACGCGCTTTACGGGCGTGTTTGCCTCAGTCGGATGGAGCGCGTCGCGCAATCTCAGTATATTTGCATTTGGTGTTATGATGTTGATGCGTGCGCGGCGGTCACCGTTTTCGATAACTGCGCCGTTGATAAGTAAGCGCTCTTTTGGACCTAACTTTAGAACTAAACCTGTCATTTGATCGCGCTTGCCCCCCGAAGCCCGCGCATGATTTCTGAGTTGATATCCAAGAGGACCTGCGCATCGCCACCGCTTTTGAGCAGCTCCGAAGTTTTTCTATCAACAAATTCAGCTAGAGAAAAAATGCCACCACGAAGCTCTTTGGAGAGACGGTTATTTTTGTCTGCAACGCTCGAAGCGAGATGGATCCAGAGCTTCCGATTATTATGAAGGCTGGCCGCAAATTGAGAATAGTTTTGTGCGGAATCTTCGATTGACGAGGCAAGTTTTCGTGTAATTGACGAAAAAGCTTCCAGTTCAACACCTCTGGCCGTTCGAACAGAGGTTTGAGAGTTGGCGTAGGCGAGTTCGACTTGAGATTGGGTTTGCACGCAGGTTTTCCTGTTAATTTAGGGTTTTCCCAAAGGCTGTGACGCCTCTCCCCAAAACGGAGAGAGGTGCCTCAAAGAGCTTATCTGAAGAGCGAAAGAATGCTCTGAGGAGACTGGTTTGCGATAGACAACGCTTGGATTCCCAACTGCTGTTGAACCTGGAGCGCCTGCAAACGCGCAGACGCTTCCTCCATATCAGCGTCGATCAGTGTCCCGATGCCTACTTTGAGGGAGTCGGTCAATTTGCCCACAAAATCGGATTGAATTTCGATACGGCCTTGTGCTGAACCAAATTCGGCTGCTGCATTGATTGAATTTTGTATCAGTGTTTCGATGTTATCGAGCGCTGAATCGGCCCCAACATTCGTTGTTACGTTGATATTGTCCAATCCAAACAGGCCACCCGACGCGGTGCCGCCGGCTTGTCCATTGTCTGCCAACGTGATTGTCGCCCCGGCACCAGACCCATCATAGTCAACAAGAACGTTCCAAGCTCCGCTGTCATCTTGTACCACTTTGGTCGATACGCCGGTTTCGTTTCCGGCATCCACCGCCGTTTTAAGGCCTCGGGCGACATCTTGCATCGTTTCGCCTTTACCTGCGACGTAAGAGAAATCATTCCCACCCACGCTTATGCGGTAGCTGTCACCTTCATTAACCTTTGCCTGATCCGACAAAGTGACGGCCTCAGCCCGCTGCACCAAGTCTGCGCTTCCCGGCCCAGCGGCAGCTGCGGCATCCTGCGAGGTATCGCCATTATTGGTTACGGCAATAGTGTTAGCACCATTGGTGTCCCAACTGACCGTGAATTCTTCAAATGCGTTGGTGTTGGTCAACTCAAGTGCAGCGCCAGTGCCGCCGGCAGCAATGCCGGTTAAGCCCAACTGGTTGATGGCTGAGCGGAGATTTCCGACAGTAGTCGCAGCATCGGTGTCAAAAGCCACAGATACAGAAGAACCATTGATGTTCAGTGTCAGATTATTTGCCGCAGACCCAGCAAATGTCAGATCCAGCGAATTTGCTGCACCAGTGCTATCGACGGCAGCAGCACCGGCGGTAATATTTGCCGCTAGTGATGCGCCGCTGCCGTATTGTCCTGCTGTTGTGGTCAGGTCTTGACGTTGAACAGTAATGTTCGCGGCCGTTACAGTGCCTGAACCCGAGCGATCCAGCGATGAAAGAACTTCAACATTGTCAGTCCCGGTTACGAGATTGAGCCCATTGAACTGAGCCGCTCCGATCACTGATTTGATTTGGGAGGACAGCGCATCAATGTCGGTTTGGATTTTGTCACGATCGACGTTCTCTTCTTGAGCTGCAACGATCTTACCTTTGATTTCAGTGAGCAGGTCTGTGACTGTTTCCGCACCTTGTCGTGCGACTGCTACTGTTGATTCCCCGAGTGAGAGGCTTTCCGAGATTGATTTGAAGCCTTGCACATCCGATTCCATTACTTTCGAAATAGCCCAAAGTGCTGAGTTATCTTTCGCCGAGCCAACTGATTTGCCAGTCGAAATCTCTGCTTGAGTTTTGGCCAAATTACTGTTGATCGACTTCAGAGTTTGAAGTGCAACCATTGCATTGCTGTTCGTCAGAATACTTGACATAAATTTTCCTTTCGTGGCGCGTTCGACGCCTTGTTTTAGTTGCCGCTGGGCGGCTATCGAGAGCCATTCTGACAGTTGCCTGGACCGAACCTGCGTCGCCAAGCGCCACTTCAAAAATCATGAAATGCTGAATGGTGATCGCAGAGCTGCAGCTAATGAAGCGTAAAAAAACGCAACTCAGATGCGCCTAATTTGAGTGCATTTTAGGTCAAATCTTATGTGTTTGAGAAAGTGGGTTTCCGGTCTGCATCAGTGCCTTTGATCCACTTTTGTCGTAGGTCGCGAAGCCATTTTGCGACGCTTTTATTTCTAAAACTCTACGTTGAGCATCTTTTAGTCCTGCAAGCGCTGCAGCAAAAAGTTCGTGGTTGCGTTCGGCAAGTTTCTTTAGAGATTCAATCTCGATGGCTGATGTATTTCTTAGGTTTGCAAGCCGTTCGAAACCGATCTGTTTTTTTTCTCGTAAATCATCAAGCTTGTGCAGTTCCCCAGACAAAAGCAGAGTGCGCTCATATTGCAGAATGGATTCGATTTCCGCCAAGAGCGGATTCAGCTTAGATAATCTCATGGGATGAATTCAACGAGTTAAAAAGTCGCTCGGCCAGCCCGATCCCGCCTGCTTCGACCACTAGTCGCGCGCGCTCTTCTCTGAGAAAGGAACCAAATTGTTGCTCGCCAACCCCACCAGAAAATGCGGTTGCATTGCCGGTCTTGTCGGTATGCTTGAGAAACTCCACTAAGAAGGAAATTTCCAATTCTTGAGTTACTTCCTTCAACCGACGCTTGTGATCGACGCTCTGATCCGATGCATTGAGCGCTGCAATATCCACCATCCGCAAGAACCTCAAAAATTCTAATGACTTTGGTGACTGTAAGCCGAGTATCGTAAAGAATGAGTAACTCTTGGTCGCTAATCAGCAGCGATGATGAGAGACGGACCCATTGAAGTGATCGGGCAAAGCTCGATGCCGGCAACGAAAGCCGGAAACTCGTTGACGCACATGGACGCAGAATTGGGTTTGGCAACGGGCTACGTGTTTCAGCAAGTGTTTGTGGACACGAACCCTGTGACGAACACGCAGTTTGCTGGATATCTCGACGAGGTAGAACCTCTGTCAGCGGATGGTGATTCGGAAGAAAACGTTGCTCAAACGGACGTAGCTGCGGAGCCGACAGATACTAAATTAAGGGCCGAACAAGAGCCTTCCGGCATTTTAAAACCAACATCATATAAAGTTGTGAAGAACACCTCGAGTGGTAGCAAACATGTTGATGAGTTTGAAGCTGTTGCTCAACCAATGAATCTTAGTGCAGAGCGTCAGTTTCAAGCTGATACCCAAAGCGGGTCAGGCAAGTTCGTCGGGGCAGTTATACCGCAGCAGCTGAAAGTGCCTCAAACGACACCAGCGAGAAGCGAACTGTTGGGCGCGGAACGGCAAGCAAGCAAAACCTATAGAACCGATGCTTTGCCGACCGAGCGAGATACTGGTGAAGGTCTGGAAACAAAACTGGCGCAGATTGCAGCTAAACCTGCCGATGTGGTCAAACCTGCCAACCCGGAGCTTTCTAATGAATATTTTCGGCCGCTTGTGCTGACGCATGGAGACCAAAGTGTCACTACACCTCCCGATGTCAAAAAATTGACTTCCCAGGTAGCCATTTCAGTCTTTGAGAAACCTAACTCTACGTTTGTTGATCAACCTTCAAACACTCCACTTGAGAGGCTTCGCGGGGTCGGTCTGCAATCGAGGTCGGCCATTCCTCTGGTTTCCAAGGCCGATGTGCCGGCTTCAGCTACTACCATGACTTTAGGCTTGGTGGACACTCAGAATCAGAATGGAGAACTAGGTGTCGAAGAGGCGATACACAGAGCATCGACGCCTCATGGCGCACCATCTTTTGCGGTCCCTGAAAGAGCTATCTCGCAACAAGAAACGTGGACTTCGATCTTGCGACCTCCAGGAATGACCTCGTTGGTTGACTCAGAGTTCATTCATACAGAGAACTCTTTGATTGATGCCTTGCCAACTATCGAAAGAAGAGAACTTAAGCCTGCATTGACCGTTACATCGGTCTTGCCCCCGACGGCGACAAGCTCGTCGTCTGCTCAAGCCAGTATCGCCGTTCAATTGTCCAATGCGGTACTGGAAGGACAGAGGGGTGATGTGACAGTTCGTCTGGAGCCAGAAGAACTTGGCTCAGTGCGATTGGTATTCTCACCAAGAGATGGCGGTATGCATGTTGCGATCATTGCCGAGCGCCCGGAAACTCTCGATCTGTTGCGCCGAGACCAAGCAATCCTCTCTGAGTCCTTCGAACACTTTGATCTTGAGGCGCAAGGCTTCAGTTTTGCGCATGACCCTGAGCAGCAGGAAGAGATTGCGAGCCAAGGCACGACCGAAGAACCGGAGACAATCTCGGCGGTGCCGCTTCAACTTGCACTTCGATCAAGCGTCACTCGCGGCTTGGACATGAAACTCTAGAATAAGGACAGCCGATGGACGTTTCTCAGATAACTGCTCAGGCAAATCAGCAGCCTGCAACGCAAACAGGGTCATCGGAGCCATCGGTGATCAGTTCGGATTTTGAAACTTTCCTTAAGATGTTGACCGCTCAGATGGAAAATCAGGATCCGTTAAATCCACTGGATTCACAAGATTTTGCGACGCAACTTGCCACGTTTTCAGGCGTTGAGCAGCAAGTTAAGACTAACGACCTTCTCAGCAAGCTGGCGGGCCAGATGCTGGTTTCCGATCTGGCAGATATGGCGGGTTGGATTGGCAAGGAGGCCCGTATTGCGGCACCCGCGGCGTTTGATGGCAGGCCGGTCGAACTTTTTCTGTCCCCGCCGGTCGGATCAGATAGCTCCATGCTGATTGTGAGAAACCAAGCGGGCAATATCGTTCAAAGCGCTCAGGTTCCGGTGGGCAGCGAATCCTACCTCTGGCAGGGAGAGGGCGCCGATGGTGCGCCGCTTCCCTCAGGTACATATGTGCTCTCAATTGAGTCCTTTGCCGATGGCGCTCTGATCGAGACCCATACTCCCGAACACTATTCGAGAGTGGATGAAGTGAGAAGCGTGAACGGCCAGGCAATGATTGTTTTGCAGGACGGCCAATACTATCCTAGTCAAACGGTCACCGGACTGCGTTAGCGTTTCAGATCAAAAGAGCTAGGCCGATCACGGCCACCGACACAACCGCGCCAAGTAGGAAATACTTCAGGCGTGTACGCTTACTTCCGGTCGGCGCCGGTGTTTTTTCCACCAACTGCTGACGTAGCGCAAGTTCTATGAGCCTGGGCAGTTTTGGGCCGAACCTGCCGACAACTTGTGCCGTCGCGATCAGGTCTTTCAAAAGCGCTCGTGGCCCGATGTTTTGCTTTATGTAGTCCTCGACCACGGGGCTGGCCACTTCCCAGATGTTGATTTGCGGGTACATCGTTCTCGCCACACCCTCCACGACGACCATGGTGCGTTGCAATAAGATGAGCTCGGTACGGGTTTCCATGCCAAAGCGCTCAGTTACCTCGAACAGGTAGTTGAGCAGCCTTCCCATAGAGATCTGCGTTGCATCCATACCAAAAATTGGCTCGCCTACAGCGCGTAATGCTTGCGCGAATTCATCTATGTCACGATCTGCAGGAACATAGCCTGCCTCGAAATGGACTTCAGCGACGCGCCGGTAGTCCTTGCGAATAAAGCCCATGATAATCTCGGCATAGACGCGGCGCGTGTATTCATCGATCCGGCCCATGATTCCAAAGTCATAAGCAATTATTTCACCGCTCGCACTGACCTTGAGATTGCCCTGATGCATGTCAGCGTGAAAGTAGCCGTCATTGAGTGCGTGGCGCAGAAACAGCTGAAGCACACGTTCGCCCAAGGCTTTACGGTCGTGCCCTGCAGCTTCGATGGCATCAACATCTCCGAAGGGAATGCCTTCGGCCCATTCCATTGTCATTACGCGCCGCTCCGACTGGAAGAAGTGCGTTTTGGGTACTACGAAGCCTGCATCGTTTGCGGTGTTTGCGCCGTATTCTCCAGCGGCCGCGGCCTCAAGTCGGAGATCTAGTTCGCCCTGTACGACGCCGTCGAAGTGGGCGATCACCTCGCTCGGTCGTAGTCTCCTCGATGCGGGCGACAGGAATTCGATGATTGATGCTGCAAAATAAAACGCATCAATGTCTTTGCGAAACGCGCGCTCAATTTTTGGTCGCAGTACTTTTACGGCGACCTCTTCACCAGTGCTCGCGAGGCGGGCGCGGTGAACTTGAGCGATAGAAGCGGCGGCAATGGAATCGGAGAACTCAGAAAAGATCTTGTCTACAGGCTCCTCAAGATCGCTTTCGATCATCTGTTTTGCGATCTCAGTTGGGAACGGTGGAAGCTTGTCTTGAAGGACCCGCAATTGAATCGCGAGGTCATCACCAACTACATCAGGCCGCGTCGATAACACCTGCCCAAATTTTATGTAGGCGGGTCCAAGTGCCGTAAGCGCCCTTGTCGCTGGCGGCATGCTGGGATCACCCTTGAGCCCTAGCCATTTGAACGGCCAACCCAGAACATGAGCAACAACTCTAAGCGACGCCGGTGCTCGAAAAGCGTCGAGCACCACGTTCATCGCACCTGTACGTTCCAAAGTCGCGCCGGTGCGAATTAAACGCCATATATTGTGAGGGCCGTGCATCTAGATTTTCCAGCCGGAATGCAATGCGGCGACACCAAAGGTCATATCGCGATATGCGACATTTTCGAATCCTGCTGTTCGGATCATGTCTGCAAAGCGTTCCTGATCTGGAAATTTTCGAATGGACTCCACCAGATACTGATAGCTGTCTCTATCATTCGCGATAAGCTGCCCCATGCGGGGAATGACATTGAACGAATAGAGGTCATACGCCTTTTGCATCATGGGGTTCGGCAATTGGGAAAATTCCAGGACCATGAGGCGGCCACCCGGTCGAAGCACGCGGTAGGCTTCGCTCAGAGCGTCCTCAATTCGAGTTACATTGCGGATACCAAAACTGATTGTATAGACATCAAAACTGTTGTTCTCGAAAGGCAACGCCATTGCGTCGCCAACAATCCAGTCGAGTTGGTTTGCCAGTGACGTCGCATCAGCACGTTGGCGACCTTCAACCAACATCGATTCCGTCATATCCAGAACGATCGCTTCCGCCTCGCCGGCGCGTTTCAGGAAACGAAATGCGATATCTCCGGTGCCTCCGGCCACGTCAAGAAGACGCTGGCCCGATCGTGGAGCCAGCCAATCCATCATTGCATCTTTCCAGATACGATGGATGCCAGCGGACATGACATCGTTCATTATGTCGTACTTCGAGGCAACGTTGGTAAATACGCCATGCACCATACCGGCCTTGCTCTTCTCAGGGACGGACTGGTACCCAAAATGGGTCGTTTTGTCGTTGTTTTCGCTCATAGGGCCTTGCGATCCTTGTATCCTGCCTTTCCTTATAGGTGGGATCGACGGGCTGACAATGCGGCCCCTTGTGCCAGAGGATCGAAAAATTGCCAGAACTGCCAGAGGTCGAAACTGTTCGCCAGGGACTGATTCCAGACATGGAAGGTGCACTAATCGTGCAGGCGCTTGTTCGGCGACCTGATCTGCGCTGGCCGTTTCCGGATGGGATGGCGCAGCGGCTTGAGGGTCAAAAGGTTCTTAGACTGCGCCGACGGTCGAAATATATTCTCGCTGATTTGTCCTCAGGCGAAACACTTTTGATCCATCTTGGTATGTCGGGGCGGATGCAAATTGACGGCGAGAAAACCGCAGCACTGCATCACGAACGGGCCGCTCCGCAAAAACATGACCATGTCATCTTTGATATGTCGGGAGGCGCAAGAATTTCATTTAATGACGCGAGGCGGTTTGGCGCGATGGACCTGTTTCCGACGGCTGAGCAAGAGACGCATTGGCTGCTCCGATCCCTTGGGCCGGAACCTCTTGGCAATGAATTTGATGCCAAATATCTGAGCGAGCAATTGGCAAATAAGAAGAGCCCGATCAAAACGGCCCTTCTTGATCAACGCGTGATATCAGGTCTGGGCAATATCTATGTGTGCGAGGTTCTGCACAGAACGGGCATTTCACCAAAACGGAAGGCTGGCCAAATCTCCTCGCATCGCGTGGCATCGCTTGTACCTGCCATTCGCGACGTTTTACGCGAGGCGATCGAAGCTGGGGGATCATCGTTGCGCGATCACCGTCAGACAAATGGCGAGCTTGGGTATTTCCAGCATTCCTTCGCTGTTTATGATCAGGAAGGGCAGCCGTGCAGCAAGCCTGGTTGCGCCGGCGTGATAGCTCGCATCGTTCAGTCTGGCCGATCCACTTTTTATTGCCCAAGTTGTCAAAGATGATTTGAAGACTGGTTTTAAACTGTTATCCCTTTGCCTCTCGTAGAGCATCTTAGGGGCAGATATGGCTTTTAAAACAATCATATTGGACATTGATGATCATGTCGCGACAGTACGCCTTAATCGTCCTGATGCGCTAAACGCTCTAAATCAGGAGTTGTTGGGTGAGCTCAATGCTGCACTGAAAGACTGCGATCAAAACGAAAAAGTCAGGTGTATCATCATTACCGGCTCCGAGAAGGCCTTTGCTGCCGGTGCTGACATCAAGGAAATGTCTGACAAGCGGTTTGTCGAGGTATTTCTCAACGATCTGTTCGCAGATTTTGCTTATGATTTCATGCGTCTTCGCAAACCCGTGATCGCTGCCGTTTCTGGCTACGCGCTTGGTGGGGGGTGTGAGTTGGCGATGATGTGTGATTTCATCATCGCCTCTGATACCGCGAAATTTGGGCAGCCAGAGATTAATCTGGGTGTAATGGCCGGGCTAGGCGGATCGCAAAGACTTACGCGATTTGTTGGGAAGTCCAAAGCTATGGACATGAACCTGACTGGGCGATTCATGGACGCTGAAGAAGCTGAGCGGTCTGGATTGGTAAGTCGCGTTGTTGCAGTGAAGAAGCTTTTGTCCGAGGCACAAGGTGCTGCGGCTAAGATTGCCGAAAAATCGATGATAACGACCCTTGCCGTTAAGGAGTCCGTTAATCGCAGTTATGAAAGCACCTTGGCCGAAGGGCTCTTGTTTGAACGGCGTTTGTTTCACTCGCTCTTTGCGACAGAAGATCAGGCTGAGGGGATGGCGGCCTTTATCGAAAAACGCGAGCCGCAATTCCGCGACAAGTAAGCAAAAATTTGGGGTTCCCTTATTTTGTAAATACCCTTAGAGACGCGTGATCCATGCGCGTGAGGTCCGCTTGACCAGAATCACCTGATTAAAAACTCAGGTCGGGCTCATTGTGCTATCGAATAGAAAATGAGTCGACGAAAGAGATAACATGGCCAATTCACCCCAAGCCAAAAAGCGGGCACGTCAGAACGAACGTCGCTTTGCCGTGAACAAAGCTCGCCGTTCGCGGATCCGCACACATCTTCGCAAAGTTGAAGAAGCAATTGCATCAGGTGATGCGTCTGCTGCAAAAGATGCTCTTCAAGCTGCGCAACCGGAATTGATGCGTGGTGTGACAAAAGGTGTGCTGCATAAAAACACCGCAGCGCGGAAAATGTCGCGGTTGTCTTCGCGTGTGAAGGCGCTCGGCAAGTAAACGCTTTAAGAATTCGAAGTCGAAAAAACGCGCCTTTTTGGGCGCGTTTTTTTTATGATCAAAGCATTAGCGGACTAAGCTCGAAAGCTGGCGAGATTCGAATTCGACTAAGTTTGAGTCAAGCGAGAAGATAAGTTGCGACTCGCGGTGTGCAATCGCTACGTTCTTCAAGCGATTCACTTCGTATCGGGGGACAAAAGGATGGGCACGGACGCAAGTCCGCGTGTTTCAGAGCTACTGCCGCATGAAACATGGGACGCACTGAGCGAAACGCCAGAGGCTGTGCTTATTGATGTCAGGACCGCGGCCGAATGGGGCTTTGTGGGGTGTCCTGACCTCTCAGAATTGGGCAACGCGATGCATTGCATCGAGTGGGCTCAATATCCGGATATGTCCGTAAATTCGCGCTTCGTTGAGGCGGTGAAAGAAGCTTTTGGCGGGGAATGTCCTCCTGCTGCTTATTTCATCTGTCGATCGGGCGCACGGTCACTGCGCGCAGCGCAGGCGGTCGCACAAGCCTTAAGTGATGAGGGCCAAAAGTGTGATTGCATTAATGTGGCTGAGGGGTTTGAGGGCGATTTGAGTGAGCAAAATCATCGGGGGGGCCTTAATGGATGGAAGGCCCGTGGATTGCCCTGGAGGCAATCCTGACAATTAAAAACGGGTTGGAAATGACAAATGACACTTGGGGACTGGTCCAAAATGCACTTCGCGATACAGTTGGAAAAAATAACTATCTGACTTGGATAGAGCCTTTGGAATTCGTGAACTGCAGCGACGGCGTCGCAGAGTTCCATGTCTCCACATCTTTTCAAGGCAATTGGGTGTCGCGGAATTTCGGCGAGCAAATAAAGCATCAGATTAGGCAGCACGGTGCAGACGTAGACCGGTTGGTATTTTCGGTGCCAAAGCGCGCTCCAAAGGCGTCAAAGGCTCCGAAAGTAGCTGCGCCCAAAGCCGCGGCTCCTGCGCGCGCAACTTCGACCGATATCGTTCTCGGTGCGCCTCTCGACAAACGATTTACGTTTGATCGATTTGTGGTGGGCAAGCCGAACGAGCTTGCGCATGCGGCGGCCCGTCGTGTTGGTGAGGGCGGCCCCGTGTCCTTCAACCCGTTGTTTCTTTATGGCGGTGTCGGTTTGGGTAAAACTCACCTGATGCATGCCATTGCATGGGAGCTTCAGAGCCGCTCACCCGACCTCAAAGTGGTCTATTTGAGCGCTGAGCAGTTCATGTATCGCTTCATTCAGGCATTGCGCGACAAGCAGATGATGGACTTCAAGTCGCTCTTCCGCTCTGTCGATGTCTTGATGGTCGATGACGTACAATTCATAGCTGGCAAAGAAAGCACTCAAGAAGAGTTTTTCCACACGTTCAATGCTTTGGTTGATCAGCAGAAACAGATCATCATCTCTGCGGATCACGCGCCTGGCGAGATCAATGGCCTTGAGGAACGCATCAAGTCGCGGTTGCAGTGGGGGCTTGTCGTTGATCTGCATCCGACAGATTACGAACTGCGCCTTGGCATCTTGCAAAAGAAGGTGGAGCAGTATCAGGCCCAGTATCCGGGTCTGACCATGTCGAATGGCGTGCTCGAATTCCTGGCACATCGGATATCTACAAATGTCCGCGTTCTTGAGGGTGCGCTGACGCGATTGTTTGCTTTGGCCTCTTTGGTTGGTCGTGAGATCACGCTTGATATGGCGCAACAATCTCTCGCCGATATTTTGCGCGCTTCGGATCGCAAAGTGACAATGGATGAAATCATGCGGAAGACGTGCGATTACTACAACGTGCGTATGTCTGACCTGCTGTCGCCGAAGCGGTCTCGCAATATCGCCAGGCCCCGCCAAATGGCGATGTATCTGTCCAAGCATTTGACCACACGGTCTTACCCGGAAATCGGACGCCGGTTTGGTGGCCGGGACCATACGACGGTGATCCATGCGGTGCGCAAGATAGAAGAGCTGAAAGCGCAGGACAGCCAAGTTGCAGAAGATGCGGAGATGCTGCGTCGAATGTTGGAAGCCTAGGGTCTTGACGCCCCGGGTCTGACAGCGGACAGTCCAAAAAAGCATTGCATTGCCGGGCGGAGAGGGTACCTTCTCCGCCCCGGCTGTCTCAAGAGGGATCGAACCCATGAAAATCAGTGTCGAACGCGGTGTGCTGCTCAAGGCCGTTGGTCAGGCGCAATCTGTTGTTGAACGTCGCAATACTATTCCGATCCTTGCCAATGTGCTTATCGAGGCAGAAGGCGATACGGTCAGTTTTCGTGCGACCGATCTGGACATCGAAGTGATTGACAAAGCGCCGGCCCAGGTTGAGCGCGCTGGCGCGACGACGGTCTCTGCAACAACCTTGCATGAGATTGTGCGCAAGCTGCCTGACGGTGCTCTGGTTTCATTAATGGATGATGGTGCCTCGGGTCGGTTGGCGGTGGAGGCGGGTCGATCAAATTTCTCGCTGGCCACGCTGCCGAAGGAAGATTTTCCAGTGATGGCTTCGTCAGAGTATCAAACAAATTTTTCCGCTGACGCCCCGGTTTTGCGCCGCTTGTTTGATAAGTCGAAATTCGCGATTTCAACCGAAGAAACAAGGTATTACCTCAACGGCGTCTATATGCATGTTGCCGACAGTGACGGTGGCAAAGCTTTGCGCTGCGTTGCAACCGATGGGCACCGCTTGGCTCGGATCGACGCTGATCTGCCAGATGGGGCTGCTGATATGGCGGGGGTGATTGTGCCGCGTAAGACTGTGGCGGAGTTGCGGAAGCTGTTGGACGACGATGACATGAAAATCGCGGTGTCCGTTTCTGAGACGAAGGTGCGATTTGCGACACCTGATATCACGCTGACCTCCAAAGTCATTGATGGCACCTTCCCGGATTACACACGGGTTATTCCATCGGGTAACACGCGCAAGCTTGAGGTTGATGCGGCGGAGTTTGCCAAGGCGGTGGACCGGGTGGCGACGGTGTCGTCTGAGCGCTCGCGTGCGGTTAAGTTGGCATTGGATGAAGACAAGCTGGTGTTGTCGGTCAACGCGCCGGACAGCGGAGCTGCTGAGGAAGAGCTCGCCGTGGCTTATGGAGACGAGCGTCTGGAAATTGGCTTTAATGCCAAATACTTGCTCGAAATTGCAGGCCAAGTAGACCGCGAAAACGCGGTGTTTTTGTTCAACTCGGCTGGTGACCCGACATTGATGCGCGAAGGAAATGACCTGTCGGCTGTTTATGTCGTGATGCCGATGCGGGTATAAAGATACCGCTTTACCCCATAAACCCGAAGGGTCGTTTTGTATGAGCAGGCTTTGGATCGAATCCTTGGGCCTGTCTCACTTCCGGTCTCATAAACGAGATAGTTTAAGCCTAGATGAACGGCCTGTCGCTCTTTATGGGGCGAACGGGGCTGGCAAGACCAACATCCTGGAAGCCGTGTCACTGCTGTCGCCGGGGCGCGGTATCCGACGTGCTGGCGTGGATGAAATCGCGCGACAGCCTGAAGCTGTTGGATGGAAAGTTTCTGCCATTTTACACGCGCCTGACCGTGTTCACGAGTTGGAAACGCGGGCTGAACATGGCGCCAATCGTGTTGTTTTCATTGATGAAAAGACGGCACCGCAAGTGGCGCTGGGACGCATTTCACGTATGGTGTGGCTGGTCCCGGCGATGGATCGGCTATGGCTTGAAGGGGCCGACGGGCGCAGGCGATTTCTTGATCGTATGACGTTGAGCTTTGAGCCTTCACATGCGGAGGTGACGCTGGCCTATAACAAGGCGATGGCAGAGCGGAACCGGTTGTTGAAAGACATGGTGCGCGACGCGATGTGGTATGGCGCGCTGGAGGAGCGGATGGCCGAGGCCGGATCTTCTATAATAGCTAATAGAACCAATGCATTAGAGCGCTTGCAGGCGGCTATGGACAAGGCGGAGACGGCGTTTCCGGTTGCGGATTTGTCCATTGATGGGGATCTCATCGCCGAAAAAGACAGCCTTCTCAACGCGTTGCAAGAATCTCGGCCGGCTGACTTGCGTGCTGGACGGACATTAATCGGGCCGCACCGCGCAGACATGTCAGCAATCTATAGGGCTAAAAATTTGCTTGCAAAACAATGCTCTACGGGTGAGCAGAAGGCGCTTTTGCTATCGTTGATCCTAGCGAATGCGCGGGCCTTGGCAGAGGATTTTGGCGCGCCGCCGATTATGCTGCTGGACGAAGTTGCGGCACACCTCGATGCCGAACGACGCGCAGCGCTTTATGACGAGATTTGTGCTTTAAAAACACAGGCTTGGATGACTGGAACAGGGGCGGAGCTGTTTGCCGAGCTTGGAGATCGGGCGCAGCATTTCGAGGTGTCGGAGATCGAGGGCACATCGCAGATTTCGCCGCAAAACCCACTGTAGTTTTCCCGTAGGGTTCCCGTAGTTTTTCCGTAGCTACACGCGTCACGCCATCACGAGGTTCATCACCCGGTCAAGATTGGCTCTGGCGCGGTCTTGTGAATTCAATCAGAAGTCAGTCATGACGATCACGTTCTTCGATATGGCGCTGTATGCGGGCGCGCTGTTCATCCTGTTTCTGACGCCCGGTCCGGTCTGGGTCGCCTTGCTGGCACGCTCGCTTGCCGGGGGCTTTCAGGCGGCATGGCCGCTGGCGCTGGGCGTGGTCGTCGGCGATGTGATCTGGCCGCTTCTGGCAATCATTGGTGTGACCTGGTTGGTCAGCGAGTTCGCGTGGTTCATGGATGTGCTGAAATGGGTGGCCATGGCCATGTTCATCGGCATGGGCGCCCTTTTGATCCGCCATGCGGGCAAACAGGTGGGATCGGACACGCGCCTGACACGCCCCGGCATGTGGGCCGGGTTTGTGGCTGGCGTTGTCGTGATCCTCAGCAACCCGAAGGCAATCCTGTTTTATATGGGGGTGCTGCCGGGCTTCTTCGATCTGACACAAGTCACAGGCGTCGATATCGCGGTAATCTGCCTGTTGTCGCTGATCGTGCCATTGTTGGGCAATCTTGCGCTTGCGGCGTTTGTCGACCGGGGTCGTGCCTTGCTCAAATCGCCAGAGGCATTGAAACGGCTCAATGTGATCGCGGGGTGTCTGCTGATCGGGGTCGGGATCGTGATCGGCCTGAGTTGATGCCTCGGGCTGTGCAGATCGCCTACTTTACCGTCATAACGGCGCAGTCCGCGTCATGTCCGATGCGCTGAGACGTGCTGCCCAGCAACATGCTGCTGAGACCGCCCAATCCGCGGCGTCCGACGATGATGAGGTCAGCATTGTTCTTTTTGACCGCCTGCACCGCCTCCTGTGAGGGCGTCCCGTTTCCGATGGTCGTGCTGGCGGGTTTGATCTGCATGCTTTCGGCGGTCTCGATGGCTTTGTCGATCACGGCTTTTCCGGCGGCCTGAACTTGCTCTTGTGAGGGCTTTACCTCGACAGCGCTGTGTCCGAGTGCGTAGGCGACTGTTTCGAGTTGTGGTGTGTGGGCGATATGGACCTGGCTGTCATAGTGTTTTGCCAGATCGCAGGCCACTTGCAGGGCTCTGGTCGCGTGGTCTGATCCATCTACGGCGACGACGATATTCTTAAACATCTCTTGTCCTCCTGAAAGACTACCATTGCCCAAGAGTGGCGCATTTCGGGTTTGGTGTCGTTGATGCAGGTCAAGAGCTTGCAGGCTGCATTTGCAGGATAAAACGCGGGGCATCGGTCAAAGCATCAGCACCACAATATCTTGCGTCAAAAGCGTGACATTCCTGTAGAAAATCAATATATTTCGTAGGAAATGATAAGAAGGCATCTTCATGTCCGATGACGAAATGACTCCCGAAGAATATGGCGCTGATTCTATCAAGGTTCTCAAAGGCTTAGAAGCCGTGAGAAAGCGCCCCGGCATGTATATCGGGGATACCGATGACGGGTCGGGTCTGCACCACATGGTTTATGAGGTGGTCGATAACGGGATTGACGAGGCTTTGGCGGGTCACGCAGACGCCGTGAATGTAAAAATTCACGAGGATGGCAGTGTCTCGGTCTCTGACAATGGGCGCGGGATTCCTGTGGGGATTCACGAGGAAGAAGGCGTGTCGGCGGCGGAGGTCATCATGACCCAACTGCATGCGGGCGGGAAGTTTGACTCGAATTCCTACAAGGTGTCGGGCGGTCTGCACGGCGTTGGTGTATCTGTTGTGAATGCCCTGTCGGATTGGCTGGAGCTGCGCATCTGGCGTGAGGGCAAGGAACATATTGCCCGGTTCGAGCATGGCGATACGGTCAAGCATCTGGAGGTTGTGGGCGACACTGAGCACACCGGAACCGAAGTGCGGTTCATGGCGTCGCTGGAGACGTTCTCGAACCGCGACTACGTTTTTCATACGCTGGAGAACCGGCTGCGTGAACTGGCGTTCCTGAATTCAGGGGTGCGGATCATTCTCACGGATGAGCGGCCTGTTGAGCATTTGCGGACGGAGCTGTTCTACGAGGGCGGTGTGAAGGAGTTCGTCAAGTATATCGACCGCTCGAAGCAGGCGATGATGCCGGAGCCCATTTATGTGAAGGGCGAGAAGGATGACATCGGGGTTGAAGTGGCAATGTGGTGGAATGACAGCTACCACGAGACGGTTCTGCCATTTACCAACAACATCCCGCAGCGCGATGGTGGCACCCATATGGCGGGTTTCCGTGGGGCGTTGACGCGGACGATCAATTCCTATGCGCAATCGAGTGGGATCGCGAAGAAGGAGAAGGTGCAGTTCACAGGCGATGATGCGCGTGAGGGGCTGACTTGTGTGCTGTCGGTGAAGGTGCCCGATCCGAAGTTCAGTTCGCAGACGAAGGACAAACTTGTTTCTTCCGAGGTGCGGCCTGCTGTTGAAGGCTTGATGAATGAGAAGCTGGCGGAGTGGTTTGAGGAAAACCCCAACGAGGCGCGGATCATCGTCACGAAGATTGTGGAAGCTGCTCATGCGCGGGAGGCGGCCCGGAAGGCACGGGAACTGACACGGCGCAAGACAGCGCTCGATGTGAACTTTCTGGCGGGCAAGTTGAAGGACTGCTCGGAGAAGGACCCCTCAAAGACGGAAGTGTTCCTGGTGGAGGGTGATAGCGCCGGGGGGTCTGCCCAGACGGGGCGCGATCGGCGTACGCAGGCGGTGTTGCCGCTGCGCGGGAAAATTCTGAACGTGGAGCGGGCGCGGTTTGACCGGATGCTGGGCTCTCAGGAGATTGGCAATCTGGTGATGGCGCTGGGCACCGGGATTGGCCGGGACGAGTTTGATATTTCGAAGCTGCGTTACCACAAGATCGTCATCATGACGGATGCGGATGTGGATGGGGCGCATATTCGGACGCTTTTGCTCACGTTCTTCTATCGGCAGATGCCGGAACTGATCGAGAACGGGCATCTCTTCATTGCGCAGCCACCTCTCTACAAGGTCGCGCGCGGCAAGTCGGAGGTCTATCTCAAGGACCAGACCGCGCTGGAGGATTATTTGGTTGAGCAAGGTGTCGAGGGTGCGATGCTGCGGCTTGGCTCTGGCGAGGAGATTGTCGGTCAGGATTTGCGGCGGATTGTGGATGAAGCCCGGTTGGTGCGGCGCATTCTGGGTGTGTTTCCGACCCATTACCCGCAACATATTCTGGAGCAGACAGCGATTGCCGGTGGCTTCCGGGCAGGGCAGGCCGATGCAGATTTGCAGGGCGTGGCCAATCAGGTGGCGGAGCGGCTGGATCTGATTGCGCTGGAATATGAGAAGGGCTGGCAAGGGCGACCCACGCAGGACAAGGGTATCCGTCTTTGGCGCGTGTTGCGCGGCGTTGACGAGGTGCACGTGTTGGATGGGCCGGTTCTGCGATCCGGCGAAGCGCGGCGTCTGGGCGAGATGACGGCTGGTTTGCAAGAGACTTATGGTCGGGCGGCGGAGCTTATTCGCAAGGATCGTGTGCAGCCGGTTTATGGGCCGATTGATCTGCTTCAATCCGTTCTTGAAGAGGGTGAAAAAGGCCAGTCGCTGCAACGCTACAAAGGTTTGGGCGAGATGAACCCGGATCAGCTTTGGGAAACCACGCTGGACCCGGAGGCGCGCACGCTGTTGCAGGTCAAGGTCGAGGATATGGCGGAAGCCGATGATATCTTCACCAAGCTGATGGGCGATGTGGTTGAGCCGCGTCGTGAATTCATCCAGACCAATGCCTTGAGTGTCGAAAACCTCGATTTCTAAACAGTTGCTGTCGGCCCTTGACCTTCCAGTGACTGGAACCCTTATGTAGGGCTCATCCACTGATGAGGCCTGCCATGTCAACGGCAATATTCACCACAGAGCTTGAGGGGATGAGTTGTGCATCCTGCGCCGCACGCGCCGAGAAGGCCGTGACGGGGGTCAAGGATATCGCCAATGCAAAGGTGAACTTTGCGACGGGGTTGGCCGAGATTGATCTCGGACCAAAGGCCAGAGGCGTTGATGTTGAAGCCGCGCTTGCAAAGGCTGGCTACCCTCCGGTTCGACGCACTGTCGTTTTGCGGCTGGATGGCATGACCTGCGCCTCCTGCTCGGCCCGGGTGGAAAAGGCTCTGGAAGGTGTGGCGGGCGTTATCTCGGTTCAGGTGAATTTCGGGTCCGAAGAGGCGCGGATCGTGACTTTGGCAGATCGCGATCAACCCTTGATCGATGCTGTGCATCAGGCTGGGTATCGCGCGACAATCGTGACGGTGACTGATCCGGTATCGATCCATTCGGAGGACACACACTGGCGAGACGCCGCTATTGCAGGGGCCCTGACCCTGCCGGTTTTCCTGCTGGAAATGGGAAGTCATTGGATACCCGGCATGCACGCTTGGGTGCACCAGACTATCGGGATGCAAAATAGCTGGCTTTTGCAAGCTGCGCTGGCGTTCCTGGTTCTGATCGGGCCGGGGCGCCCTATTGTGACGACTGGGCTCAAATCGCTCATGCGCGGAGCGCCGGAGATGAATGCGCTTGTGACCTTGGGTGCGGGGTCGGCCTTTCTTTATTCGCTTGTGGTTCTGATTGCGCCCAGCGTCTTTCCCGAAACGGCGCGGGTTGTCTATTTTGAAGCCGCGATGGTCATTGTGACGTTGATCCTTGTCGGTCGTTGGCTGGAGGCGCGGGCGAAGGGCCGTGCAGGCGAAGCGATCCGCGGGCTGATCGGGCTGCAACCGCAAACCGCCCAGATCGAAAGCGATGGTCGCTTGCGGGAAGTTGCTGTGCAAACGCTTCTGCCCGGAGATGTTATTCATGTGCGGCCCGGAGACCGAATTGCTGTGGACGGAACGGTAAGGTCCGGCCGCTCTTTCGTTGACGAAAGCATGATTAGTGGCGAGCCGATGCCTGTTGAAAAGTCCGATCAGGATGGCGTGGTCGCTGGAACGGTGAATGGCGATGGGGCGTTGAGCGTCGAGGTCACGGCGGTAGGCGAAGACACTGTTCTGGCCCAGATCGTGGAGATGGTGCGTGAGGCGCAAAGCACGCGCTTGCCCATTCAGTCGCTGGTTAATCGGATCACCCTCTGGTTTGTTCCCATAGTCATCGTGACTGCGGTGCTAACGGGTCTGCTTTGGTTGCTTGTCGGGGCCGGAACTGGCCTCAATCATGCCTTGGTCGCTGCCGTTTCCGTTCTGATTATCGCCTGTCCGTGTGCGATGGGACTGGCAACGCCGATGTCGGTTATGGTCGGGACCGGCCGTGCAGCCGATCTGGGGGTGTTGTTTCGCAGAGGTGATGCGTTGCAGAGCCTCAGAGATGTGTCTGTCGTTGCTTTTGACAAAACCGGAACGCTCACCGAAGGACGGCCAACCCTTAGCGACCTTGTGGGCTTTGATCGCTCTGAGGATGAGGTCTTGAGCTTGGCTGCGGCTTTGGAGCAGCAATCAAGCCACCCGATTGGTTTGGCTGTTTTGGCAGAACACGACCGTCGCGGACTTGCCTCTGTTCCCGCTGGTGAGGTGAAGGCGTTGCCGGGACGCGGGGTCAAAGGGATCGTTGAGGGTGCAGACGTGCTGCTGGGAACCGCTCGTCTGATGATTGAGGAAGGCGTGTCCCTTAAAGCGGGAGAGGCCATGGTGGATGAGTGGGCGCGGGCGGGCAAGACGCCGGTGTTGATCGCGGTCGACGGTCGTCTGGCGGGCGCGCTTGCCGTGGCCGATGACATCAAGCCGGACGCAACTGACGCCGTGTCGCGGCTAACGGGCGCGGGGCTACGTGTGGTCATGGTGACGGGTGATCGCCGGGAAGCGGCAGAGCATATCGCGGCGCAGTTGGGCATCGACATGGTCGAGGCGGAGGTGTTGCCGGGGGCGAAGGCGGAGGTCGTGGCCAAGCTACGCGACAGCGGCAAGGTTGTCTTTGTGGGCGATGGGATCAATGATGCGCCGGCCTTGGCCGGGGCGGATGTGGGCATTGCCTTGGGCACGGGCACGGATGTGGCCATCGAGGCTGCAGATGTTGTGTTGATGTCGGGTGATCCGGCAGGTGTGGCGCGGGCGATCGGATTGAGCCGGGCAACTGTGCGCAACATCTGGCAGAATCTGTTTTGGGCTTTCGGGTACAATGTGTTGCTGATCCCCGTCGCGGCGTTTGGGTTGCTGTCGCCGCAATTGGCGGCGGGGGCGATGGCGCTGTCGAGCTTGTTTGTGGTGAGCAATGCCTTGCGTCTGCGCTGGGCGGAGGAGAGATGAGATGAACATTTCGCAAGCGGCTGGTGAAACCGGACTACCGGCGAAAACCATACGTTATTACGAAGAGATAGGGCTGGTGACGCCTTTGCGCGACAGCAATGGCTACCGTGCTTTTGGTGAAGCGGATGTGCATAAGCTGACATTTCTGGCCCGGTCGCGGGCCTTGGGGTTTTCGATAGAAGATTGCCGCACGCTGTTGGGCTTGTGGGAGGATCAGTCCCGCGCAAGCAGCGATGTGCGGACCTTGGCCAAGGAGCATCTAGCGCAGATCGAGGCGAAAATCGAGGATTTGCAGGCGATGCGGGACACCTTGTCTGAGTTGGTTGAGGCCTGTGTCGGCGATGATCGGCCGGATTGTCCTATCCTGAAGGATCTTGCCTCGGCTTAGGGCTGGTCAGGGTAAGCCAATTGCAGCTATCAGGCAGAGATGCGGGTTGAGCAAACCGATATATTGATCGTGGGCGGGGGCCCGGCGGGATTGTCTGTTGCGGGCAGGCTCGGGGATCAGGTCTCGGCCATTGTCGTGCATCAGGACAAGGAGATCGGCTGGCCGGTGCGCACATCGGGTGGCACGTTCCGGCGCGATATGGAGGCGCTTGGGGTGCCGTCTGAGTTCTATGTTCAGGTCGATGACGCGGATATTTATTCCGACAACCGCCATATGGAGTTGGATCTGCGCAGTGATCCGGTGGTCGTTCTGGATGTCACGAAGCTGTATCGCTGGCTGGCCGAAGGGATTGGTGCAGAGCTTTATTGCGCGACCAAGTTTTTGACGGTTGAGCGGGAGGCGGATGGATTTCTGTCAACGGTTCGGACTGTTGGCGAAGGCGAATGGCAAATACGGTCTCGCTATGTTGTGGATGCGTCTGGCTGGCATATGGCCGTACTCGATGCGCTGGGGTTGAAGACCAAGCCGGAGCGAAAGGGTGTGGGGATCGAGTATGAGTTTCCCGCACGCAATCAGCCTCTGACCCGCGCGAAGTTGTTTTTCGGGTCGTGCATTCCGTCGGGCTATGGGTGGGCGCTGCCGACACCCGATGGGTCAATTCGTCTGGGTCTGGGGCAGATCAGGCCGGTGAATACGGAAAACCCGAAGGATCTGATGGACAGGTTTCTGGCGTCTGGTGCGCTGGAGCGTATGGGGTTGCCGCAGCCGGAAGATTATCACGTCAATTCCGGCACATTGCCCTCCGAGCCGTTTGAAAACGATCTGGTTTTCGGGCGCGTTATTCGCGTGGGTGATACGGCCAATCTGGCGACGCCGACGCTTGGGGAAGGTATACGGCTTTGTATCAAACACGGGCGCGCATTGGGTGAGGCCCTGAGCGCGGCGCTGCGGTCAGGGTCGGATACCGGTTTGAAACACTGGGAAAAATCGGTGCGCAGGGAGCTGGCGCTGAAGTACCGGGTCGGGTTCTGGGTCAATCAGGGTGCTGCGGAGTATTCGCCGGATCAATGGGATGCGAGCGTGGATCGCATGACAAAATTGCCGCCTGACGAATTGCTGCAATTCTTCAAAAACGAGTTTCCGCCGAAGGTGATCGTACGGCGGGCATGGCTTGTGTTGAAACGGCGGGTGCAACGCAAGTTCGGGCGGTCAACCAGCTAAGTCCCTGCGTTTTGCAACGGCAAATGACTTTGGCCTCTGTCGTTCTGATAGCGAGATGATGTCGTAAAGTGACGGGCATCTTATGCGCCGATTGCCATGCTCGGGGCTCAACCGAGGGGCAAGACCCATGGAAAACATGACGGGCAAAACTGCGCTGGTGACAGGTGCGGCGGGAGGCATTGGCGGGGCAATTGTCAAAGTCTTGCAGGCCCATGGCGTGACCGTAACCGGCGCTGACTTGCGCGGTTGCGCGGCGGATCATGCCATCATCGGAGATCTGTCGGATGCTTCATTTTGCGACCAGCTTCCCCAGAAGGCGGCCGAGCATATGGGCGGTCTTGATATCCTTGTGAACAATGCCGGGATCATCACGCGCGGCAAAATAACAGAAGCCAGTGACAAGGATTTTGCGCTGTCCATGGCGATCAACGTTGAAGCGCCGTTCCGGCTGTGCCGCGCTGCGATCCCGATCATGGCTCATGCAGGTGGCGGTGCGATCGTGAATGTCGCTTCCTGCTGGGGTGTTCATCCCGGCCCGAACCATCCGATCTATGTTATGTCCAAGGCGGCTGTTGCTTCTCTGACTCAATGTCTGGGCATGGATCATGCGCACCAGAACATCCGTGTGAATGCCGTCTGCCCCAATGAGGTCAATACGCCGATGATCCGAACCGGATTTGAAACGCGTGGGCTTGATCCGGATAAGGCAATCGATGAGCTTAATGCCTCTGTTCCTTTGGGCCGTATCGCTGAACCTGAAGATATTGCGGATGTGGTGGCGTTTCTTGCCTCTGACCAAGCAAGATACCTGTGTGGTGCGCTGATTGAGGCCAATGGGGGGAAACCAGTGCAATGACAGCATGGTCGGAGAAAGTCGCGCTGGTGACAGGCGGGCGCAGTGGCATCGGGGCCGCGATTGCCGACAAGCTGTCGGCGAATGGAGTGCAGGTCATCACCGCGCAGCGCGGCTCAGCATCTGAGCACGCGTCCATCCAGGCCGATTTCCTTGATCCCTACGCGCCAGCGCGGGTCATTGAAGATGTCATCGCGCAAGCAGGACGCTTGGATATTTTGGTGAATAACGCGGGTATCATGCGTGAAGGTACCGCTTTGGAAACCTCTGAAACCGATTGGGCTGAAACACTGCAAGTCAATCTGACGGTGCCGTTCATGTTGATTAAACAGGCGTTGCCACATCTGATTTCGCAAGGCGGGTCCATCGTGAATATCGGCTCGATTGAGGGGCTCGGTTCGAACCCGCGCCATCCTGCCTATTGCGCCTCCAAAGGTGGGCTTCATGCGTTAACCCGAGCAATTGCGGTCGATCATGGGCGAGACGGTGTCCGGTGCAATGCCATTGCGCCCGGTTGGATCGACACGGATCTGAACACCGCTTTCATCGAAAGTCTTGGCGACCCCGATACCTTCAGGGCGGCGCTTGGGAAAATACACCCGGTGGGACGCACCGGCGCGCCCGAGGAAATCGCGGCCCTCGCAGCATGGCTGGTCTCAGATGAGGCACAATTCGTAACCGGCCAGGTTTGGACAGTTGATGGTGGCAGGATGAGCCAGCTCAGCCTGCCCTGAGGTGAACCATACTCCGAAACCGTCGCCTAGTGGTTTCGGATAAGTGGCGACCAGCCAAATCCTGCGCTTGCTCCAATGTCTGCAGTGAGCCCAGAACGCTCGATTGTCGCGGTGCAGCGAACGTCCGGTTTAAGCCCTCTTTACCGCGTTTCTGCATTGCGGCTAAAGTCCGCAATCATGGTAGCCTCCAAAAAACTTCAATAACCACATGGGTTTTGAACAGGGTTTATGTCAGCCTAAATCGAGTTGTTTTGCGCCTGTGCCACAAACGAGCGTTTTTAGAGCAAAGCTACCTGCGTGTGTCAGCGATGACAGGCTGTCTGAGCGAGTGGCTCACATTTTGAATGGTAGTGACACCATCTAGAAGGGAATCTCATTATCCAACTCACCCTTTTTCTTGTCTAACTCGATCTGGATGATTTCTTCCGCCTTAATGTGAAGTATGTCTGGTAAGTCCAACATCCGCCCCTTTAGATCACTTACAAAGTCTACTTGTCTTGGGTTGCCATGCGAAGTTGTTTCGGAAACTTCTGTTAGATTGCGAACCTCAAAGCGACTAATGGCGGCTTCATACTTTCTTGATAGTGTATCGCTGAATTCATTCAGCTCTTCCCATTCTGCAATTCGCTTAGTCTCTTCATCAGTTCGCCATCCAACGCCAAGGCTGAATCGACCTGTCTCTGATGCATAATAGACAAGTAAGACTTCTTCGTCTTTCAGTTTTCCATCTTCGAGGTCTTTGAAAAACCTTTCTGTAGGCGGAAGCTTTCTGCCCGTATAGCGGCTCATAGAAGATGATGGCGCTGCGCTCTGTTGTTGCGGCACTGTCTGCCACGAAGTATTTTTGGAATGAGTGACAGGAGCCGAGCGTGGTGGTGATTGCAGGGTAACATCAGAGGTAATTCGGCCTATGCTGTCTAGGAATTTCTTACAGGCGCGGTTAACTAAAACTTGGTTGGTTGAAAGGTCGAAGACAGCCTTTATGTACTCTGCAAACTGCGTCAATCTATCGGGGTCATTTAGGCGGAATCCCATCTCACGAGGATCGAGAACAGCACTCTGGAAGTCTTTGCTATCGATGTCGAAATCTGGAGTGAATATTGCGATGTGCTGGTTTTCAATCACCCAAGCTGCACCCATTTCGTTCAGACATGCTACGCTTGAGAAATAATCCTTAGACAGCAGATAGATGACGAATGGCTTCTCAGAAATTTTTCCTTTTAGCCAATTGAAGATATTTTGCCCCGAGGGGATTCCGTAAGATGTATCACTAGTGAATGTTATATCGCCGTGAGCGATGCCTATAGATGTAAGGAGCTCAACGAGTGCTTGCCCGTAGCTTGCATTTTTTGACGAATGAGAAATGAATATTTTCATGATAACAATGCTCGACTATGGGTAGTGGATTATGCGCAGGATTTCTCTCAATAGCCTATAAAACTAGCTAGTTTAAGCTCGTAAAGACAATCCTATCGATGCGGTACACAACTGTTTCAAGAACCATGGTTTTTGAACGGGTGACCAAACCGGGCTTTGGCGCAGCCGCAGCGAAATGCCGCTTCTCCGCGGAGCAGACATTCAGCAGCTTGGCGGCTACCCTACCCTACCCTAGCCTAGGTGCTTGGGGCGTTGACGCGTTTTGAGAGTTGTTCCCGGGTCTCCACGCGTTCGGAGTAGCGGTCAACCAGATAGTCTTTGCGGTCGCGGGTGAGGTAGGTGAACTTCACGAGCTCCTCCATCACATCGACCATGCGGTTGTAGTAGGGGGAGGGCTTCATCCGCCCTTTCTCGAACTCGTTCCAGGCCTTTGGCACTGAGCTTTGATTGGGGATGGTCAAAAGCCGCATCCAGCGACCCAGAATACGCAGTTGATTGACGGTGTTGAAGCTTTGAGAGCCGCCGCACACTTGCATGACGGCTAATGTCTTGCCCTGTGTTGGACGCACACCGCCGATGGACAGTGGTATCCAGTCGATCTGAGCTTTCATGATGCCCGTCATTGCGCCGTGACGTTCAGGGCTGCACCAGACCATGCCATCTGACCATGTCACGAGATCACGAAGCTCGGCCACTTTGGGGTGGCTGGCCTCTTCGCTGTCGGGCAGGGGCAGGCCGCTTGGATCGAAGGTTTGTGTCTCTGCGCCGAGCTTTTGGAGGATGCGCGCGGCCTCCTCGACCATCAGGCGGCTGTAGGAGACTTCCCGCAGAGAGCCGTAAAGCAACAGGATTTTCGGAGCTTGGTCAGTGGCGCCGAGTGCATTTACGTCGGGCGCGTGTAAGTCGGTTTTGCTTAACTGGGGCGTGTCGCTCATCCGTCCCCCAAATGTTCTTCGCCCCGGGCCCGCGCCAGTTTGATCTGTTTTTGACGCTCACGGAAGCGGGCGCGGTCTTCATCGCTGAACTGATCGACGCATTGATGGCATTGCACGCCGGGTTCGAACTCGTCGCGTTTGACATCTTCGGGTGCGATGGGACGGCGGCAGGCATGGCAGAGCTGATGTGGGCCTTCTTTCAGGCCATGTCCGACCGAGACGCGCCCGTCGAAGACGAAGCATTCGCCATCCCATTTGCTGTCCCGTTCCGGCACCTCTTCGAGGTATTTCAGGATGCCGCCTTTGAGATGATAGACATCTTCGACCCCTTCTCCGAGGAGGTAATTTGTGGATTTCTCGCAGCGGATACCGCCGGTGCAGAACATCGCGATTTTCTTGTTGTGAAACCTGTGTTTGTTGTCCTGCCACCACGTGGGAAATTCACCGAAGGATTTGGTTTTTGGGTCGATGGCGCCGTCAAACGTGCCGATGGCCACTTCGTAGTCGTTGCGGGTGTCGATCACGGCGACGTCGTCGCGGCTGATCAGGTCATTCCAGTCCTCGGCCTGCACGTAATTGCCGGTGCCGGAAAGCGGATCGACCTGCGGCTGGCCCATGGTCACGATTTCGCGTTTCAGGCGGACTTTCATGCGGTTGAAGGGCATCTTGGCGGCGGTGCTTTCCTTGTGTTCAAGATCGGCGCAGCCGGGCAGCGCGCGGATATGGGCGAGAAGTGCATCGATGCCGGATCGGGTGCCTGCGACGGTGCCATTGATCCCTTCTTGCGCGACCAACAGCGTGCCCTTGATGCCCTGAGCCGCACAGAGCTCGACAAGCGCCGGACGCAACCCGTCTGGATTGTCGAAGCGCGTGAAGTGATAGAGGGCGGCAACAGTGAACATGGGCGTTCAGATACGGGGGCTTCCTGCGCTGTTCAAGGGGTGTGGTTGACGCAAGCGGGTGTCATGCGTAGCAATTTCAGGATGGTTGAGGGAGAGGTGCGGCTTATGCGCGACGCCAAAGAAGCTTTGATAGTGATTGATGTGCAGAATGATTTCTGTCCGGGCGGGGCCTTGGCCGTGCCGGGGGGCGATGAGATCGTGCAGGGCATCAATGCGCTGATGGAAGAGTTTCAGACGATCGTCTTGACGCAGGATTGGCATCCGGCGGGACATTCGTCGTTTGCGGCATCCCATCCGGGGATGGATCCGTATAGTGTGACGCAGATGCCGTATGGGCCGCAGGTGCTGTGGCCCGATCACTGCATTCAGGGATCGGAGGGTGCGGATTTTCATGAGGGTTTACTGACCCATCCCGCCCAAATGATTGTTCGGAAGGGGTTTCGGCCGGATATCGACAGCTACTCGGCGTTTTTCGAAAACGATCATGTGACGCCGACGGGGCTGGAGGGCTATCTGCGCGGGCGCGGTGTGGAGCGGCTGACGATCGTGGGACTGGCGACGGATTTCTGCGTGAATTTTTCGGCCGTTGATGGCGCGCGTCTGCGCTTTGACGTGACAGTTCAGGAAGAGTTGTGCCGAGCGATTGATCTTGATGGGTCGCTGGCGGCTGCGAAGGCTGGCATGATTGATGCGGGGGTCACGCTGGCAGGTTGATGCCCTGCGGTTTTTCCTTGGCTGGACAAGGGGTTGCCCATGCGCTCTAACTTGGGAGCTTAGGGAGAGATGCCATGGTCGATATCGCGACACGGGTTTACAATCACAAATGGAAGATCGATCCGATCGTCCGGTCGCTGATTGATACGGATTTTTACAAGCTGCTGATGTGTCAGTCTGTTTTCCGCAACAAGCGGGACACGCAGGTGACGTTTTCGCTGATCAACCGCACCAAGGACATCAAGCTGGCGGAACTGGTGGATGAAGGTGAATTGCGAGAGCAATTGGATCACATCCGCTCACTGTCCCTGTCTCGCGGGGAGGGTACGTTCCTGCGAGGCAATACGTTTTATGGCAAACGGCAGATGTTCCGGCCCGATTTCATGGAATGGTTCGAAGGGTTTCGGATGCCCGATTACCATTTGGAAAAGCGCGACGGGCAGTATGAGCTGACATTTGAGGGCAAGTGGCCCGAGGTGATGCTGTGGGAGATACCAGCGCTGTCTGTGCTGATGGAGTTGCGGTCGCGCGCGGTGCTGAAGGATATGGGCCGGTTTGAACTACAGGTTCTCTATGCGCGGGCGATGACGCGGCTATGGGAAAAGGTCGAGCGGCTGCAATCCGTAGATGGGTTGCGGCTTGCTGATTTTGGGACCCGGCGCAGGCATTCGTTCATGTGGCAGGATTGGTGCGTGCAGGCGATGCTTGAGGGGTTGGGCGACAAGTTTGTGGGCACGTCCAATTGCCTGATCGCGATGCGGCGCGAGGTCGAGGCGATTGGGACCAATGCGCATGAATTGCCGATGGTCTATTCTGCGCTGGCCGATAGTGATGAGGCGTTGCGCCAAGCCCCTTATGACGTTCTGGCGGATTGGCATGAAGAGCATGAGGGCAACCTGCGGATCATATTGCCTGATACCTATGGAACGACGGGCTTTCTGGACAGCGCGCCGGATTGGCTGGCCGGCTGGACCGGTATTCGTATCGATTCAGGCGATCCGGCAACGGGAGCGGAAACCGCGATCAACTGGTGGAAGTCGCGGGGAGAGGACCCCCGTGAGAAGCTGGTAATCTTCTCGGACGGGCTGGATGTGGAGAAGATCGTCGAGTTACAGGCGCAATTCGTCGGACGGGTGAATGTATCGTTCGGGTGGGGCACCCTTCTGACCAATGACTTCCGAGGATTGGTTGAGGGTGATGCGCTCGCGCCGTTCTCGCTGGTGTGCAAAGCGGTGTCCGCGAATGGGCGGCCCACCGTCAAGCTTTCTGACAATCCGCGCAAGGCGATGGGACCTGCTTCGGAGATCGAAAGATACAAGTCTGTCTTCGGGGTCGGCGCGCAGGATGAACAGGCGGTTGTCGTCTAATTTGGAGCGCGTTCGCCGCTCCAGTTTGCTGCGCAGCGAAGCATACGCTCCGCGTAGAAGCGATGCTTCGAGTCGGTTTCGACATAGCGCGATATCGTCCAGCCGGCTGATGCCATGCTGCGCAGCATAAGAAAGAAAGCAAGCTGTTGCGCTTCAATGGCTGTAAGGCCGTAACCTTCTGATGTTGCATTGATAATATCTGGAAGCTCGTTGAGCTCTGCGTGTTGGACAAGAGCTGTGCCCAAGTCGTATAGCGGGTGACCAAAACCTGAATCATCGAAGTCTATCAGGTAAAGTTGGTTGGATTTCTGCAAAATGTTTTCCTGCAGCATATCGGCATGAATAAGCAAATTGCTCTTAGGTAGGCTCGAAAAATGCTGCGCAGCATTTTCGCGGATTTTCAGGATGAATACGCGCTCTTTGTCGGTCAGGCTTGGGTTGTCCCAGAAGGCGCCCCAATGGGGCGTTTCGCCGAGAAGCCCGTCTTGGCTCCAGTCAGGGCGCGCGAGGCCAGACAGGTCGCAGGCGCGTGTTGTGTCGTGCAGGTCGCGCAGCAGACGGCCCACACGGAAATAGGTTTCAAGCAAGGCTTCTGAGCCGCCAGCAAAAGGCACGGCGTTTTCACCGATCGGGTCTGCCTCAATCCACGAGACCAGTGAGGCCATCGGCGCGTTTTCGGTCTGAACGACAAACGATCCGTCGGTTGTGGCGTAAGGGGTCGGGCAGGGAAAGCCGCGGGCGGCCAATTGGGAGGTCCAGTTCAGTTCTGCCTCAATCCCCGATTTGGTCTGATACCCCGGCCGGTGCAATCGCAGGGCGGCGTCTTTGCCATCCGCGAACTGCGCGCGGAACACAATGTTTTCGCGATTGCGGATCAGGATCGGGTCGCTGCGAAGGGCACCCCAGTGGTGTGCGATCTGCTTTGCGAGGTTAACGGCGGCTTCGTTGGTGAGGCTGGTCACTGGTGCGCCTCGTTCAGAACCTCTTGCAGCGTTCGGGTCACCTGATCTGCATTGGCGGTCGAGAAGGACATAGGCGGGCGCATCTTTAGGATATTCATGTCCCGGCCAATTCTGTTCATCAGAATACCCCGCTCGCGCATTTGCTCTACGATTTTTGCGGCCAGCGCCGTGTCGGGCACGGTTCCCTCACGGCAGAGTTCAACGCCAAAGAACATGCCTGAAGCGCGGACCTCTGCGATGGCTGGATGATCAAGCGTTTTGAGTTGTTGGAGCATGTAGGGCGCGGTGGTCGCAGCGTGGGCAACGAGATCTTCATTCTCGATCACATCCAGCGTGGCCATGGCGGCGGCACAACTGACAGGATTGCCGCCAAAGGTGTTGAAATAGCCGAAGGCATTTCTGAAGGCGGCCATGATATCCGGGCGGGTCAATGTTGCTGCGACCGGGTGGCCATTTGCCATGGGTTTGCCAATGGTGACGACATCTGGCGTCAGTCCGACGGCCTCGTGTCCCCAGAAATGGGTCGCAACGCGTCCAAAACCGGGTTGGACTTCATCGCAGAGAATGAGGCCGCCTGCGTCACGCACTATCGTCTCTGTTTCTTTCAGAAATCCGTCGGGAAGCTGAGGTAGGCCTTCGTTGGCAAAAACCGGGCAGAGCATCAGTGCGGAGAAGCCCGGCCCGGCTTCCAATTCAGCAATCGCCGCCTTGATATTGCGGGCGAAGGCTGCGGCCTGATCCTGAGATGTGCCACCGACAGGGCGAACGGAGTCGGGAGCTGGCACGAGGCGTACGTGCTCGGGGTAGCCGCCGATTGGGGGCCTGCGGGTGGAGAGTTGCGACGTGGCTGTCGTGTTGCCGTGGTAGGTGTTGTCGGTGGCGATGACACCCGTTTTGCCGGTCACGGCCTGCGCCATGCGCAGCGCTATGTCGTTGGCCTCTGATCCTGTGCACACCATGATCAGTTGACTGATGTCATGCTCTAACGTCGCACAGAGGCGATCGGCATAGTCGACGATCCCGCCATGCAGATAGCGGGTGTGCGTGTTGAGCGTGGCTGCTTGACGGGCGATCGCATCGACCACGTGTGGATGGCAATGGCCGACATGCGGGACGTTGTTGTAGCAGTCGAGATATTGGCGGCCTTCTGCGTCCCACAACCAGACGCCTTCGCCTTTTACGATGTGCACCGGGTCGTCGTAGAATGTCGGAACGTTGGGGCCGAGGCGCGCTTCGCGGCGGCGCATGAGATCATTCATCCGGGGAGACTTTCCCGCGCAGAGATTTGACTTCTCCACGCTGTTTTTTCGCGGCGATCCTGCGGCGTTGAGAGCCAAGTGTCGGGCGTGTTTTGATGCGGCGCTTTGGGGCGACGGTGGCTTTTTGGATCAACTCGACCAGTCGTTGAACTGCGATTTCCCGGTTGCGGGCCTGCGATCGTGTATCCTGCACTTGCAGGACCAACGCGCCATCCTGTGTCCAGCGGCGACCTGCGAGGCGCTTAAGGCGGGTTTTGACCGGCTGCGGCAGATTGGGCGAGCGTTCGGCCTCGAACCGCAATTCTACCGCAGTCGCGACTTTGTTGACGTTTTGCCCGCCGGGGCCGGAGGCCCGGACGAAGCTTTCGGTCAACTCCCAGTCTTCGATGCTGATGGTGTCGTTTACCCGTATCATGCCTTTGATTTAGGGGAATAATTGCCAGACCGATAGGGCATTTTAGAGGTGATTGCGTTGTGGTTGGAGATGCCGCTCTTTGGCGCGGTGCTATTCAAATGCACAGTTTTGTGGTATGATGTGACCATAGTTTAACGAGTTTTAATGCCGAGCCAACATAGCGAAACTTCATATTTTCAAAGCCTTCGCCCGGTTCTGCGCAATTTGGATTTTGAGTCGTGACTGCTTCTGATGTCGATAATCATGGCCCCGCTCAGGCTATCGAATTCCACTTCACAGAGGGGTTCCGGGAGCAGTCCGCTCAAATTCTGTGTGACGGTGAAAAACTCGCCAGTTTTACGCTGACAAGCGCCTTCCAGACAGGGTTGGCGCATATCGAAATATTGCAACTTGATGAGGGAAAGGAGGTGGCCATTGAAATTGGTGATCAACCTCTCAGGGCGACCGCTGTGGTCGATGCTGCGCACCCGTTCGTGGTCGTGGCGCTTGAGGGAGACCGATTGGATCTGGCGGTTTTGGCCAGCAGACCGGGCTACGTGTGATCATCACCTGACCAATTTCCGGTCGTTACAATTTTGGTATTTTTTGAAGGAATTTAGATATGGCTAAGAGCCCTAAAACCGGTGGGTCCGGTTCCTCTTCCGACAATATGGAACAAGCGGTGACGCTGCCTGATGACGAACATCCCGATTATCTGGCTGGACGTGTGTCCGAAGATGAAGACGCCCTCGAAGCGGATGAAGCGTCTCCAGAGGCGTTTGACTTTGACGACACGGATGAGTTCACGCCAGCTCCTGGGGGGCCGGGATTGCCGCCGGGTATCCCGCGGCCCGGGCGTTTGCCGCGCCCGATTCCTTTGCCGCGACCGTTCCCCATTCCCCGATTTTGCGGGCCGGTCAGCGGTAAATATCGCTATCGGCCGCCTGTGTTTTTGCCGCGTGCGCCGACGCCCGGCCCTGTTTCACCTGCACTGCCCGGACCTGTTCTGCCAAGGCCGGTTCCAGGCCCGATTATTCCGATCAATCTGTTGCAGATCACGGTGCGGGTCGATGTGGATCGGTTTTTCCCGCAGAACCGGATTTCTATTGAAGTTCGGCGGTTGTTCCCGCGCAGCACGGCTCATGCGATTGCCGAAGTGACGTCGGACCGCTGCGTTGGTCTCAACAACCGATATATTGATGCCAATATCGTTTATCGCGATGGGAATGCGTCGTTGATCCCGGGAACACGGGTTCGCTTCCATGCAGGGCGCACGTCAGGCTTTGGTTATGGCAAGTATTCGTTGCGCCTGTCCGGTGGCGGAATTTCACCGCGGACGTATAATTTGGGCTTTGAGTCTCGCTACTTTGATCCGGTCGAGTTTGAAGTGGATCGGGTACAGAATGCGGGCGCAATCGTGACAGCCTATAACACGGCGGATCATCCGAACCGTCCGAGCAACCTGCCCAACGAGACCCTGTCGCTGGCAACGGTGTATCAGCGAGCCGGTTTCGATGTGCGCATGTCGCCCAATCAAACGACCATCCCGACCTCCGGGGCGGGCAGCAATGGCACGTGGTCCGACACGGAGATGCACAATGCCATGGTGACTTATTGGTCGCGCTTCGCCAACAGACCCAATTGGGCGATGTGGGTGCTTTATGCAGCGCGTCACGATGCGGGCCGTTCGCTGGGTGGGGTGATGTTCGACGATATCGGACCGAACCACCGGCAAGGGACCGCGATCTTCACCGACAGCTTTATCAACGATGTACCGCCGGGTGATCCTGATCCCGCGGGTTGGCGCAGACGGATGCAATTCTGGACGGCCATTCACGAGATGGGACACGGCTTTAACCTCGCACATGCTTGGCAAAAGGCGCTTGGGACACCTCAGGCACCGGGTGATCCGTGGATTCCACTGGCCAATGAGCCCGAAGCGCGGAGCTATATGAACTATCCGTTCAGAGTTTCGGGCGGCGAGTCCTCTTTCTTCTCGGACTTCCGGTTCAGGTTCTCCGACAATGAGTTGGTGTTCATGCGCCATGCTCCGCGTCGGTTTGTTCAGATGGGCAATTCGAACTGGTTCAACGAGCATGGGTTCGAGGCACCGGAGGCACTGGATCAAACAGGGCAATGGACCCTCGAAGTGCGGCCCAACCGCAATTCGAACTCATACCGTTTCCTTGAACCAGTGAATATGGAACTAAAACTGACAAACACGTCCCATCAGGCGGTGGAAATGGATGCCGACATGCTGGCCGATGGTCGGCACGTGACAGTGTTCATTCAGCGGGAGGGAGGCCAAACCAAGCAGTGGCGTCCGATGATCACGCAGTGCCATGAGCCGCATGCCAACAAGATCGACGTTGGAGAGTCCCTCTATGGGGCGCATGTGATCTCGACTTCGACGGATGGTTGGCTGATCGACGAAGCGGGCTTCTACAAAGTTCAGGCTGCGATCGATATGGGTGACCAGATCGTCGTGTCGAACGTCATGCGGCTTTATGTCGGACCGCCGGAATCGCAAGCGGAAGCTGAGGTTGCGCCGGACTATTTCACCGAAGACGTTGCGCGTGTTGTCAATTTCGGTGGAGCGCCGGAGCTCGACAAGGCTGAGGACGTCTTGCGGCAGGTCACAGAGACCTGTGCTGGCAATCCTGCGGTCAAACATGCGGAGGTTGCTCTGACCAATCCGATGCTCAAGGACTTCAAACTTCTTGAGACGGGTGGATCACGGGAGGATCTGGCGATCAAGACCAAGGCTGCGAAGATTGGCACCGCTGCCAAGGCGCAGACCAAGGCCTTGCTCGATAATCCCGATGAGGCGGCCGATACGATGGGCCATATCCCGTATTTCGAGCAATTGCGGAATGTCGCAGAAGCGCTTGAGGGAGACGGCAACGACAAGGCTGCGGTCGATGTGATGAAGAAGACGATCCAGGTCATGAAGGACCGTCAGATTCTCGCCTCTGTCATCGACAATGCAGAACGTCGACTGGATCGTCGTACCTGACGTTTCGTGACACTAGCAGAACTGGGCGGCGCGGGTTTTCTCGCGCCGCTTCGCTGTTGGGGACTTAAGTATCCGACCAATTCTGTTCGAGATATTCGGCAAGTGTGGTTTGGCGCGGCAGGTCGAACTCATCGACCGCAGATGGTGCCTCCCATCTAGGTTGGTGTGTGGAGACCAGATGCACCAGTGCAAGGATGCTGGCTGCCGACGGGGCTACGGGCGCGATCATCATTTGACCCATCCGCGCGACCCAGCCCGGCATTGTCACGGGCCGGACCCTTCGGTTCGCATGTTTGGACAGCAGCTCGGCAACCTCGGCCCAAGTGAGCCATTCGGGCCCGCCCGCTTCAATAATGCGGTTATAGCTGGCCTGCTTGCCGACCATTCCGGCCATCATCTGCGCTACATCGTTTGACGCGATGAAGGCGGAGCCGTGAGTCTTGCCACCCGGAGCCAGCATGACCCCACGCCGGGCCACCAGATTGCCCACCAAGCCTTGCCACATCTTCATGAAGCCATAGGGCCGGTTGGTGGTGGCATGAGGGTGGTTAGACGTGGCCTGCATTGCGCCCGCCATAACCATCCAGACATCCATGAAAGCTGGATTGCGCACGATGGTGGCTGCGATGGAGGAGCGTTCGAGCCGCTCTTCGATCAAGCGTTTCCCGGCAAGCTCGGGCACCGTAAGTTCTTTGGTCCAGGTCGGAACCGAGGACTGCACCCAGTGACGCACGCCGGCTTCTTCGGCAGCAGAGATGAAGTCTTCGTACCCGCCAGTGGACATGGCTTTGATCGACATGGTTTTGCCTGAGGGGATGATCCCGTTTGCAGAGGAGACAACCGTGTCGATGCCCTTGAGCGCCTTAACGAGACTCCCCCGGTCTTCGAGTGATCCGACAGCGTAGTCCAACGTGCCACCGGCCCCCTTTAGCCCTTGGATTTTCTGGTCGGGCGTTCGGATCAATGCGCGCACGAAGTGACCTTTGTCCAGCAGGATGCGCACGGTTTGTGATCCGACATGACCGGTGCCGCCGGCAACGAGAATGCGATGTTCCTTCATACCGGCTGTGACCTTGTTGCGGTCAGGCTGTCAGAGCGCTCTGCGCGCATTTTGCTGATCGAGATAAAATGAAATCCCAGAAAGATGGGCACAAAGAACGCTGGAAACAGAGCCAGGGGATGGTCGTTGATGATGTTGGGTGCATCCTGAGACAGCAGGTGGGCGAAGCCTTCGGATGTCATGATGCCCAAGGCGACGGCAAAGATGAAATCAACGATACCAATGATGTTCGCGCGCATCAGAAGTTTTCGTGCGTTCGGTGCGCCAGCGGCCAACGCTTTGCTGGCTTGCCATCCGGCTATGCCGGCCCAGATATCTCCCAATCCTGCGGGCAGAGCGAATTCTGCGGGTATGCTGCCGCTCAGCCAACCGATCAGGAAAACGCCACCCATAATGCGTGGGATCTGGAATGCGGCAATTGCGGAAAGTGGTGTCGCCATGGTGATCCGCCGTCCCAGCGGCACCAGCCATGCCAGCGCCCAGATCAATATTGCGCCGCCTAAGAGAAAGCCCAGGACGACCGGCGGATCCTGAAGGGTTGGCGGTACGTTCAGTACGTTGGCCTCGGATTGCGGGACAACGATCGCAAACCAAGACCCGAACAAAAACGCGGAGATCGCGATTACTGCTCCGGTTTGCCGCCCCGTCAAATTCGCTCGATTTGCGCCGATCATCATGATCGCCAAGGCCATCAGTGGCAGGGCCACCGCAAAGGTGCGGACGTAGAATATGAGGAAATCAGTCATGTCTTTGCTTTCTGAGTGTTTGCGTCGAGTGATCGGTTTCGGCGGTTTTTAGATTATGATGGTACTCTATAAATTTAGATGATAGACAAAATCTATAATGTCAATCCCTCGGAGCAAATCGAATGCCAAGAATGTCGGACGCGGATAAGCAAAAGAGCCATGCGCGCATCATTGATGCTGCTGCGCGCCTGTTTCGGGAGGATGGCATTGGCGCGACAAGCGTATCGGATGTCATGCGCGCAGCGGGTTTGACCCATGGTGGCTTTTACCGACACTTCACCTCCAAAGAGGATCTCGTCGTCGCTGCATTCGATAAGGCTGTCGATGATATGATCGCTGCGATGGAAGCAACAGAAACAGCGTCGCAGAGACAGGACGTCAAAGACGACTATATCTCACGCTATCTTTCGCTGGAGCATGCCAACAAGGCGGGCAACGGTTGTCCGCTGGCGGCGATGGGGTCCGAGATTTTCAAATATGACGGGGAGATCAAGGATGCGGCGTCCAGAGCGATTGATCGTACTTCCGCGCTTTTGGACGATCCGTCAGATCAGCAAGCGCCGTCGGGGCTTGCGATGATAGCAATGCTTGTGGGCACAATCACGCTCGCCCGGTTGGCCAAGTCCGAGAATGGAGCTTTGCAGATCATCGATGCGGGAAAATCGGCCTTGGAGCAGTTGCAAAAAGACTAAGCTATTTATTGTGATTTTTGGTTTTGACGGCGACAGGGCGAAGCGCTAGACAGATTCCATTCTCAGGGCGGGGTGAAATTCCCCACCGGCGGTGAAAGCCCGCGAGCGCCATTCATGTGAATGGGTCAGCAGACACCGGTGAAATTCCGGGGCCGACGGTTACAGTCCGGATGGTAGAGAATGGGATGGTCAGACAGGTCAGTCTGGCTGTTTTGACGCTCTGGGATTCTGTCGTTTGGAAAGGATCAAGAGCAATGACAAAATCCCCAAAATTCGCCTTCCTTAAGGCAAGGTGGCATGCCGATATCGTCGATCAGGCCTTCGTTGGTTTCAACCAGAGGCTTGCTGAATGCGCCGCTGATGTAGAGGTCTCCGTGTTTGATGTTCCCGGCGCGTTTGAGCTGCCGCTTTTGGCGCAAAAGCTGGCCGAAACCGGTGAGTATGACGCCATTATTGCAGCGGCCCTTGTGGTTGATGGAGGTATCTACCGGCACGATTTCGTCGCCGGTGCGGTCGTAACAGGTTTGATGGAGGCTGGTTTGAAAACCGGTGTCCCTGTCTTGTCAGTGTCCCTTACCCCGCACAACTTTCAACTTTCGGACGAACATATCGGTTTCTATACCGAACACTTCATCAAGAAGGGTCGCGAGGCTGCTGATGCAGCGGTGGATGTGGCCGCTCTTTATGATCGTCTGGACACACCGGTCGCCCAGGCCGTCGCCTGATTCCTGCGCGGAGGCGTCACGACATGATCAATCCGCCATCAACATTGATGGTCTGGCCGGTGATGTAGGTGGCGTCTTCGCTTGCGAGAAAGGCGACCAAACCTGCCACGTCAGAGCCTTCCCCGGCGCGTTTCATCGGGATGTTGGTCTGAACCCAGCTTTCCATCAGCTCGCCGGGACCAAAGTCGCCCAACATCTCGCCCCACACCTTGTCATTATAGGCCCACATGTCGGTCTTGATGATGCCGGGGCAGATCGCGTTTACCGTGATGTTTTCGAGGGCCACTTCCTTGGCAAGGCTTTGGGTCAGTCCCATAACCCCGAATTTGGAGGCAGCGTAGTGAGGTGTGTAGATGAAGCCGTCGCGTGCTTGCCCCGAGGCGGTGTTGATCAGACGGCCGCCTTTGCCTGACGCCCTCATGTGACCAATGGCTTCCTGACAACACAGGAACACGCCTTTGGTGTTAACCTCCATCGTTGCATCCCACTCCCGTTCGGTCAGGTCTTCGACTTTGGCGATCGTGATGATGCCGGCATTTTGAACAGACACATCGATGCCACCGAACAGGTTCGCAGCGAAATCGTAGAGATCTGCGACTTGCGCCTTGTTGGTCACGTCGCAGACGAAACCCTTTGCCGAGCTGCCGAGCGATTTGGCCGCCTCCAGCACTTGATCCTCGACCGAGGCGATGACGACATTTGCGCCTTCAGCGACAAAACGCTCGGCCATAGCGTAGCCGATCCCCTTGTTGCCGCCAGTGATCACCACGCATTTGTCTGTGAATCTGCCCATCGGCTTCACTCCTCTTCGTGTTGTTCAATGTTGTCTGAAACAAGCCGTCCAGCGGTGAATTTGTCGGTCACAAGAAGGTCGATGACACCGGACTTCAACGCGCCGTGGATCGCACGCGTTTTGGACTGCCCTCCAGCCAATGCAATAACCCTATCAATTCCTGAAAGTTCGCCCAGGCTCATGCCGATAACACGGTCGTCAAGTGGCGTTTTCACAGGGTTCCCGTCGGCGTCAAAGAACCTGAGGCTCATGTCCCCGACGCCGCCAGCCTCTTTTACAGCGGCCAATTCGCGTGTGGCGAAGACGTTTCCGCTGCGAGCCAACATGCTTGAGGGTTCGATTGCTCCGATGCCGACGATGGCCAGCGTTACCTTTTCAAAGAGCTCCATAGTCTCACGAACATAGGTGTCACCCAGAAGAACGAGTTTGGCTTCGCGGGATTGGGCGACACCGGGCGCGCTGAGCAGATGTGCCTCTGCGCCGGTGAGTTTTGCCAGGCGGGTCGTCAGTTGGTTGGCATGAATCTGAACCGTAGGGTCGCCCATGCCGCCCAAAGTCTGAACGACATATTTGGCTTTGCCCGATTTCATCGGGTGGATGTTTTCCACCATTTTCAGGATGGTTTCAGACCAGCTTGAAACGCCAATGATCTCGCCCGGCTGCAAGGTGGCTTCAACGAAATGGGCTGCGGCTTCGCCGATGCGTGCCATGATTGCCCCATCCCGATCTTCCGAGCACTCGACGACAATGGCCTCCGCAATACCATATTTATCGCGCAGACCTGCCTCCAGATCGGCATAGGTGCCGGATGGTGCGACGACAGTTGTGCGCACGATCTCTTCGTCCAACGCGCGCTTGAGCATCCGCGACACGGTTGCTTGAGAAATTCTCAGATGGCTGGCGATGTCGGCCTGACGTTGATTTTCCACGTGGTACATCTGGGCGACACGGGCAATCATTCGAAGTTCGTTCAGTCGGGACATGCAGAGTCTCTTTTGAAGAGTGGCTGTGAATATTTATGCGCTATATGCGAAGCGTTGTGCGCGCAATGGCTTCTTTCCATTGAGCGCGGCGTTCCTTTCTTTCATCATTCGAAATGCTTGGATTGATCGCGCTATCGCGCGCTATCAAATCGCGCAGGGCGGCCAAGTCCGGCCAGAAGCCGGTAGCAAGACCTGCAAGATAGGCCGCGCCGATAGCCGAGGTTTCGGAGTTTCTGCAAGGCGTCATGGAGTGGGCCAATAGATCAGCCACCAGTTGCATGAGGAACCGGTTCTTGCTTGGTCCACCATCGACAGAAAGACGGCCGGTTGTCTTGCCAGATTTGCCAACGGCGTCGAAAATATCGGCTACCTGATGCGCCATGCTTTCGGCCGCAGCATGGGCGATATGCGCCGGTTCGGTTACAAATGACAGGCCTGAGATCAGGCCACGTGCGTCTGGCGTCCAATGCGGCGCACCCAAACCCACATGGGCGGGCACCAGAGAAACGCCGTCCGTCCTATCGACCGTTTCCGCCAGATCAAGCAAGGCGTCGACATCCCCGAGCCCAAGCATCTTTGCGGTCCATGGGAAGATCGAGGCACTTACCAGAATATTGCCTTCGAAGGCATAGGTTGACTGACCGTTCAGCGACCAGGCGATCGTCGTCGTGAGACCCTCTGGCGGCGGAACAAAGTCGGTGAGGGTGGTCATCACCGACGATCCGGTGCCGAAGGTGATCTTGCCATCGCCGGGCTCAAATGCGCCGTGACCGAACAGGGCACCGTGGGAATCTCCTATGGCTGCGGCGATCGGGATGCCGTCCGGCAAGCTGGCGACGTCGCGCGTTTCACCAAAGATGTGCGCTGAGTCCCGGACCTCGGGTAGGAATCGGGGGTTTACGCCGAACAGCGCACAAAGATCATCGTCCCATCTGCCCTCTTCCAGATTGAACAACTGGGTTCTGGCTGCGTTTGAGCGATCGGTGGCATGGACCTGACCGCCCGACAGCTTCCAGATCAGCCAACTGTCCACTGTGCCGATACATATATCTGCCACCCCGGCCCCGTGGTGGGACAGAAGCCATGCGATCTTCGTGGGCGGAAATAATGGATCCAGGGGAAGTCCCGTGCGGGCCATCACGCCCGGTTCATGGCCAGCGGCTTTCAACGCCTCACATGCGGCTGCGGTTCGACGACATTGCCATGTTATGACGGGGCCGAGGGGGGCTCCGGTCGTGCGATCCCAAATCAGGACGGATTCACGCTGATTGGATATACCGAGTGCTGTGATCTTTGCGTCGGGGGCCTTGTCGAGGCAGGCCTTTATGGCGCTGGTCGTGGCTGACCATATGGCGGAGGCATCCTGCTGAACCCACCCCGACTGTGGATGCTGGATCGGAACAGGAGAGGATGCCGACGATATTATTTCACCGGTTTGCGATACAAATACGGCTTTGGAATTCGTCGTGCCTTCGTCAATGGCAAGAACGACTTTACGTCCCACGGGCTTACCCTTTGCGTTTCAGAAGTGCTGTCGCGCTGTCTGCGATGGCGTCTGGTGACATGCCGAACTCGTCGAGCAGGAAATTCGCCGATCCCGTGGGTGCGAATACGCCGGGTACGCCCAAGCGCTTCATTGGAACAGGGCATGCGTCCACCACAACTTCGGCGACCGCGCTGCCGAGGCCCCCGAACAGGGTATGCTCCTCACAGGTGAGGATGGCACCGGTTTCCTTGGCTGCCGTGGTGATAGCTGTCGTGTCGATGGGGCGAACTGTGGCCATGTTCAAAACTCGGGCCGACACCCCCTTCGCGTCAAGTATTTCCGCCGCACTCATAGCGCGGTGGGTCAGAGTGCCATTGGCGATCAGTGTGAGGTCTGACCCCTGACGCAGAACGTTGGCACGTCCGAGGTCGAAGTTGTGATCCTCTAGAAACAGGTCGGGTACGCCGACACGGCTGAGGCGCAGAAAGCAACCGCCTTCGAAGTTGGCTGCCCATTCGATCACGGCCGCCGTCTCGACCCGGTCTGCCGGTGCGATGACCGGAACGTTCGGCAAGGCGCGTATCCAGGCAAAATCTTCGATCGAGTGGTGCGTTGCACCGAGTTCGCCGTAGGCGAGGCCAGAGCTGATGCCGACCAGTTTTACATTGGTCTCTGAATAGGCCACGTCAGCCTTGATTTGTTCTAGCGCCCGCCCGGTCAGGAACGGAGAAGCCGCGCAAACGAAAGGTATCTTACCGCCATTGGCCAGGCCTGCGCCGACGCCGACCATGTTCTGTTCAGCGATCCCGACATTGATCAAACGTTCCGGGAACTTGTCTCGAAAGCCGGCCAGCTTGGATGACCCCACGGAATCGTTGCACACCGCCACGATATCTTCGTTGGCCGTTCCAAGTCGTTCGAGTGTCGCGACAAAGGCGTCGCGGCAGTCGTGCAGTTTTGAGGTCTCGAAAGGCGCATTCATAGTGCGGCCTCTTCCAGTTCAATCATCGCCTGCTTGTATTGCTCTTCATTTGGCACCTTGTGGTGCCAGGCAACGTTGTCGGACATGAAGGATACGCCATGCCCCTTATTGGTGTGGGCGACAATGCACTTTGGTTTGCCTAGCCCGACCCGATCATCAGCAAGTGCAGAACAGATCTCATCCATGTCGTGTCCGTCGATTTCCTCAACATCCCAACCAAAGGCCTCGAGCTTGGGCCGAAGCGGTGCGATGTCATTGGTATCTGCAAGGCGCGCGCCTTGTTGTAGCCTGTTGTGGTCGATGATCAGCGTCAGGTTATCCAGCTTGAACTGGGCTGCGCTCATGATGGCTTCCCAGTTTGATCCCTCCTGCATTTCGCCATCCCCTGTAATGACGAAGGTGCGCCAGCTTGCATTGTTCAGTTTCGCGGCTTTTGCCATACCAACGCCAATCGGCAGACCATGTCCCAAGGGGCCAGTATTGGTTTCAACTCCGGGAACTTTAGTGCGGTTCGGGTGGCCGTTCAGCCGAGAATGCGGCTTCAGAAACGTCGAGATTTCGTCTTTTGGAATGAAGCCCCTCTCAGCAAGTACGACATAGAGGGCGAGGGCGGTATGACCTTTGCTCAACACCAAACGATCGCGGTCGGGGTCAAGTGGAGCGGCTGGATCGACCGACATTATCTTGAAATACAAAGCTGTTAGCAGGTCTGTGACCGACAGCTCTCCACCGATGTGCCCCGCGCCCGCCTCGAACACAGCCTGCAGGTCGCGCTGTCTGACGCGGTTTGCAATTATGCGGAGGTCGCGAGAGTCCATTCTCTATCCATGTATAAAAATTCACTACCAAAAAAACATGCATATACGAGATATGTCAAGGCGCGTCACCGCCAGCAATATCGCCTCTGCGTTAGAGATGAATGATAACCTACGCAATTGACAGCTTAAAAAGAAGGCGGTACGAAATAAATATCGCAATTGAATAAATATGCGTGTGGGAGGGAAAAGAACTCATGATGTCGTCTTCCGAGTCAGGGAGAAAGTCGACCCTATCTGACTTTTTCTCACTCAGCGGGGCAACCGGACCATTGATTGGCCTGCTGTTGCTTTGTGCCTTTCTGTCTTTTGCGACCGACTCGTTTCTTTCTTTCCGCAACTTTCTGAACATCGCGGATCAGATCACCGTTCTTGGCATCATGGCGGTTGGAATGACCTTCGTGATCCTGATCGGCGGCATTGATCTTTCAGTGGGCTCTATTCTGGCCCTGTCGATGATGGTCCTGGGGTATCTGAACGTCGAAGCTGGCATGCCTATGAGCGTTGCCATCACTGGCGCACTTTTGGCCTCTGCCGTGGCGGGGGCGGTGTCCGGATTGTTGATAACCGAGTTCAAAGTGCCGGCCTTTATTGCGACTTTGGCGATGATGTCGATTGCGCGTGGTTTGGCGAACATGATCACGAATGGATCGCAGATTATTGGCTTCCCCACATGGTTTAACATGGGGGCGATCATTCGCAATTTTGGCTTTCTGACGATGACAGTTGCCGTCATGCTCGTTGTCTTCGTCGTGGCGATCTTGTTCCTGCGCTTTCGAGAAGAGGGCCGCTCGCTCTATGCGATTGGCGGTAACCCGGAAGTGGCGCGGCTTGCGGGTATCAATGTGCGGCTTACCACAGTCATGGTGTACGTCGTTTGCGCCCTGCTGTCGGGTTTAGCTGGAATTCTTCTGGCCGCGCGCCTCGATTCTGTTCAACCCAGTTCCGGGGTCGCTTATGAGCTCGACGCCATCGCCGCTGTGGTTATCGGGGGCACCAGTCTATCAGGCGGCACCGGAGGGGTCGTGGGCACGATTATTGGTGTCCTGATCATTGGCGTCCTGCGAAACGGCCTCAATCTTCTGAGCGTCTCGCCATTTCTTCAGGCCGTCATCATTGGTCTTGTCATCGTTCTGGCGGTGGCTGCCGAAACTTTCAAACACCGGGGAGCACGATGATGTCAGACCCCTCAATCCCGCTCCCCACATAACGTGAGCAGCCCGGGTGTCCGGGCTTCCAAAGGTCCCTGCCTAGTAATCGGACCGTCCAACCAAGGAGGAGAAACCATGAATACCAGTCTCAAAAGCCTGCTCGCCGCGACGGCTGCGGCCCTAACTGTCGGCGGCGCATCTGCTGAAGGCGTTGGCATCAGCAAGATCGGTCTTGCCGTGCCCAACCTGCAGGCCGATTTCTTTAACCAGATCAAACTTGGTGTGGAAGGTTATGCCAACAAGCTGGGTATCGAAGTGATCGTTGTTGATGCAAAGAACGATACCGCGACGCAGGTGAGTCAGGTTCAGGACCTGATCACTCAGGGCATTGATGCGTTCATCTATATTCCAGCGGGTGCTGCTGCTGCTGCTGTTCCGACACGTCTTGCACGGGCTGAAGGTATTCCGGTGATCAATGTGGATCGCGAGCCTGATGGAGAGCCGGGTGATACAGTGATCTACGGTGAGAATGTCGTATCCGCCTATCAGGTTTGTGACCACATCATTGGACTGGCCGGTGGTGAGGGCAAAATGGTTGTCATTCACGGCCAAAAAGGCACAACCCCCGAGGTCCAGCGGTTTGAGGGCTGCAAGATGGCCATCGACGAAAACCCGGGTGTAGAACTGGTTGCGCAACAATGGAGCCAGCAGTGGTCGCCAGATGAAGGCTTCCAGATTGCTCAGAACATGTTGCAGGCCAATCCGGATATCAAGATCATCTTCGGTCAGGCTGATGGTCTGGCCATGGGCGCGGCAAAGGCCGTCGAAGTGGCCGGTCTTGCGGATCAAGTCATCATCGGTGGATATGACGGGGATGGCGCTGCATTGGAATCGCTGGTTGCATGTGACACGCCATTCATCGTGACAGCGACGCAAAGTACGCAAGCCATGGGTGTGTTGGCGGTGAATTCGGCCATTGCGGTTGCCAATGACGCTTCGGTGCCTGCACGTCAGATCCCGAATGCCGTTCTGACGACCTGCGAAGATGCGGCCAAGTTCGTCGAAAAGCACCCCTGAGCGACATTGCTTGCATCGGATAAGCGAAAGCCCCAGCGCCCATGATGGATGATACGTCCTTGCCGATCCTGTCGCTCAGAAACATTCGAAAGTCCTTCGGGCCAATCGAGGTTCTGCATGGCATTGATCTGGACGTTCGTCCCGGTGAAGTGGTGGCGCTTTTGGGAGAAAATGGTGCAGGTAAATCCACGGTGTCAAACATCGTCTCCGGAACAATTCTTCCAAGTTCCGGAGAGATGACATGGCAGGGCGCGCCGTTTGCGCCCGCCAACCCGCGTGAAGCCATCGACGCCGGTGTCGGTATGATCCATCAGGAGTTGCTGCTTCTGCCGCATCTTTCGATTGCGGAGAATGTCTTTGTTGGTCGTTATCCCAAGAAAGCCGGTGTGGTCGACCGTAAGACGATGGAGGAACGAGCCCATGCTGGGCTGCAACGGTTGGGCCTCGATGTGTCGCCGCGTCGTCTGGTGCAGGGGCTATCGACAGCAAATCAACAACTGATCGAGATCGCAAAGGCGCTGACGCTCAACGCAAGGCTCCTGATCCTGGACGAACCCACTGCCGCTTTGGGTGGCGACGAGACGACCAAGCTGTTCGAACAGATAGAGCGGCTCAAACAGGACGGGGTCGGGATCGTGTACATCTCTCACCGTCTGGAAGAGATCAAACAAATCGCTGACCGCATTGTCGTGATGCGGGATGGTGAGAAAGTTCAGGAATTCGACAGTGCCGACGTTCCTGTTCGCACGATTGTGGAAGCCATGGTGGGTCGCAGTCTGGACCGGATGTTTCCAGATATTCCGACACCGCAGAATGAAACTGTTCTGGAGGTCCGGGAGCTGTCCTCGGCGCTTGGCAGCTTCTCGGAAGTCAGTTTCAGCGTCGCAAAGGGCGAGATCTTTGGTATCGCGGGCCTTGTAGGGGCTGGGCGGACCGAACTTGTGCGTGCGATTACTGGCGTCGATCCGATTTCAGGTGGTCAGGTCTTGCTTGATGGCAGGGACATTTCGCCCCGCAAGCCATGGGACGCTATCCGCAATGGCATCGTTTTGGTTCCGGAGGATCGTAAGCAGCAGGGGCTTGTTTTGTCCCACTCGATTGCTGAGAACTTTGCTTATGCGAATATGAACCAAGTTGCCACGCGGGGTTGGGTTACCAAATCCAAGACCCGGGAATTTGCAGAACGGGGCATTGAGACCTTCGGGGTCAAAGGTCAGAGCCATCAAAATGCGGATGAGATGTCTGGTGGGAACCAGCAGAAAACCGTAATCGCCAAGTGGCTTGCCCGTAATCCGAGGGTCGTTGTTCTGGATGAACCCACCCGCGGCATCGACGTTGGCGCGCGCTCCTCGATCTATGACATCATTGTCGGGCTTGCCCGCGAAGGTGTTTCGGTCATTGTGGTCAGTTCAGATCTTGAAGAGGTTCTGGGCGTGTCCAACCGTGTGATGGTTATGGCTCAGGGCAAGCGGGCGGGGATATTGAACCGCGAGGATGCCAACGACGTTTCAGTGATGGAACTGGCCACGATGTGATGAACCGAATTTTGCGGAAACAAAGAGGCACCCCATGTCGAAGATAAATTTGAATGCACCGGCTATGTTCGATCTCGCGGGCCGCGTCGCAATCGTCACAGGTGCCGGTAGCGGGATCGGGCAGCGGATTGCGGTGGGGCTTGCGCAGTGCGGGGCAGATGTGGCGCTTGTGGATCGTCGTACAGATGGCGGCTTGCAGGAAACGGCAAAACTGATTGCAGAAGCGGGCCGGAAATCGCTGCAGATCGCAGCAGATGTCACATCGGGAGACGCGCTTGCCGATGCAGTCGCTCGCACGGAAGCAGAGCTTGGCCCGCTGAGGTTGGCGCTAAATGCGGCGGGGATCGCCAACGCAGTGGCCTGCGAAGATATGAGCGAAGAGCAATACCAGACGCTGATGGATATCAACATGAAAGGTGTCTGGTTGTCCTGTCAGGCCGAAGCCCGGGCCATGCTGGCGCATGGTCAAGGCGGATCAATTGTGAACATAGCGTCGATGTCCGGTGTGATCGTGAACCGAGGCTTGATGCAAGTGCATTACAACGCCTCGAAAGCAGGTGTGATCCACATGTCAAAATCCATGGCTATGGAATGGGTAGATCGCGGGATCCGCGTAAATTCTATCTCGCCGGGTTATACCGCCACGCCAATGAACACACGGCCTGAGATGGTCCATCAGACCAAGGATTTCGAAAGCCAAACACCGATGCAGCGAATGGCAGATGTAAATGAGATGGTGGGGCCAGCGGTGTTTCTTCTGTCCGATGCCGCGTCTTACTGCACGGGTGTGGATCTACTCGTCGATGGCGGATTTTGCTGCTGGTAGTGGCCACAGCTCATCTAAATATACCCCGCTTTCATTGCGTTGGGTCCTAACTGCTTGGCCATCAGTTTTCGCGCGTTAGGGATGGTCTCAACACTTCCACATTTGCTGTGGCTTTGCCGTCAGTTTGATCCTGCAGGGTTTGACCCTTGATCAATCTAAGATCATAGATAAGCGCAAGTTAGAGAGGGCTATCGTTCAGGTTTCGCTGGATTCTCGTGCCCTACGTGCGAGTTTGAGCACTGTAGACGATGATTGCATAGCAACCGGGTCAGTGATCTGTTCAGATAAATACAAGCCAAGACATCTAGGGAGAGCATAGAATGATCGACACGGCAGTATTGGTAACCTACGCGTTGATCGTGCTCGGTTTCGTTTTCATACCCGGACCGGCAACCCTTTTGACCATCGCCCGTGCAACGACTTCGGGCACCAAGGTTGGTATTGCGACGGGTGCCGGGATTACCGCCGGTGATTTTGTTCATACGATCATGGCGGTTGTTGGTATTTCAGCGATTATTGCGGCGTCCGCGACGTTGTTTATGATCGTGAAGTATCTCGGAGCTGCCTATCTGGTCTATCTTGGCTTGAGGGCGCTGTTCGAGAAAGCACCTGTTGATTTGAGGCAAGGTCGCGTTCCGATCACGGCATTTCAAGCGTTTCGGCAAGCGATATTGGCAGAAGTGTTGAACCCTAAGACTGCGCTGTTCTTCTTGGCGTTTCTGCCGCAGTTTGTTGCTCCTGAAAAAGGTTTTGTGGTTATTCAACTCACAATCCTTGGGTTGGTGTTCGCCCTGATCGGTTTTTTCAGCACAATCGTTTATTCGGTCGCCGCAGGTGGTCTGGGCAATTTTCTGCGTCGAAATCCGACTGTTCTCAAATGGCAGGGCAAGGTCGTGGGCAGTATTTATTGCGCCCTCGGGGTTCGGTTGGCCTTGCAGGAAAGATAATCGAAATCTTATCCCATGCCCCAAAGAGAAAGGGTCGCGAAACAGCTTCGCGACCCTTCCGAGTTCTTAGGAGGTGGGTCAAGTGGTGTGACCCGACCTGTTGGCGTTACAATTAAGGGACTGCCCCTATTTGCGTGCCTCCAAGCCCTGCTTGACACCTCTCTCCAAAATCACTCTAGACATGGACACCTCCTTTCATTGGTTGCTGTTGAGACCGAAGGTGCCACATATTGTGGATAACTCAAGAAGTTTTTGCGCTTTCGCCTCGTGAAAGTTTAGTGACGATCATCCGGAACGGCATCAAAGCGATCAGAGCGATGCCAAGTTTCACACCATAATCAGCTATTGCGAGGCCTACCCAATAGGGCAGGATCGGGCCTGATCCGAACAGGGCGCGGGCTTCATTTGCCCAAGCAACATCGTTCGCAGGCTCAATCCAGGCGAGGCCTGCTGAAAACGCGATGGTGAAGAACAAGGCAGTGTCCAATGCAGAACCGATGACCGATGATGTCAATGGAGCGCGCCACCATGCGGCGGAGCGAAGGCGCTGGAAGATCGCGACATCTAGCAGTTGCGCCAAAAGAAAAGCCAAACCAGAGCCCATAGCGATGCGCCAGGTCACCAATGGGCCAAACTCTCCGACGATCTGAGTACCGATCAACGAGCAAATAACGCCGACGAGGAAGCCGGCAAACACCACCCTACGTGCGGCATGGGTGCCATAGACGCGATTCATCACATCAGTGACCAGAAAGGCGAAAGGATAGGTAAAGGCTCCCCATGTCAGCCAACCATCTGCGATGATGTGCTGCACGAGGATATTCGAGGCCACAACGATGGTGGCCATGGCGAGAACGCCGGGAAGAATGCGGGTCATATTGGTTCCATCCGTTTTGACAAGGTGCTCGGACACTTGGCCTCGGTTGAGGCGACTGGGTGCGTACGGCACCCAAGGCGCGCTGGCAAGGGGTATTCTACACCGTGCGAGGCGTACGATGTCTGGTAGAGAAGAGTTTGCGAGAAGCTGGATTTTGCCTAAGGCCTATACGTCTGTCGCAACAATGGCGTCGGCAAGTACCGGGATCGTAGCTTCGTTGAGGCCCGCGATATTCATGCGGCTGTCGCCGATCATGTAAATCCCGTGATCTTCCCGCATTCGGATGACTTGATCTTCGGTCGCTCCGAGGCGAGAAAACATTCCCCGGTGATCAGCGAGAAACCCGAACCTGTCCGAGCCTGTGCGCTTCTGCAACGCTGTTGCCAGCTGTTGGCGCAATCCAAGCATGCCGTTGCGCACCGCCTCCAGCTCTGTTTCCCATTCGGAACGCAGCGCCGGGTCGGTGAGCACCATTGTCACGAGCCGTGTCCCGTGGTCTGGCGGAAACGAGAAGTTTTGCCTGTTTAGAAAAGCCAGACTGGATTGGTTCAGTTTGGTTTTTGCGCTGTCGCGTGAAACGGCCATCAGGCAGCCTGCACGTTCGCGATAGATACCGAAATTTTTTGAGCAGCTTGCAGCGATCAAAAGTTCCGTCTGGGTTTTGGCCAGATGACGAACACCATAGGCGTCGGCTTCCAAGCCATCGCCGAACCCTTGATAGGCAATATCGATGAACGGAATCAGCCCTTTTGAGCTGAGCAGATCGGCCACCTCCTGCCATTGGCTTGCGTTCAGGTTCGCGCCAGTAGGGTTATGACAGCAGCCATGTAACAGCACGACATCGCCGGATTTTGCCTGAGACAGATCTGTCATCATGCCCGAGAAATCGACGGCGCGGGTTTCGGCATCGAAGTACCGATATTCAGCCATCGGCATACCGAGATACTTGATGATGGAGGGGTGGTTTGGCCAAGTCGGCGCACTGATCCAGATTGTTGCGTCGGGACTGGCCATCTGGATGAGTTCGAGAGCTTGCCGTACAGCCCCGGTTCCGCCGGGCGTCGCGGCAGCGGCCACCTGTTCGCGCTCAACAGCGTCTGACAACATGAGATCAATCATCGCGTCATGGTAACCCGCATCACCCGCAAGGCCGGTGTAGGACTTTGTATCTTCGAGCTCCCAGAGCTTTTTCTCGGCAGATTTGACCGCTCGCATGATGGGTGTCAGGCCGGTTGCGTCTTTATAGACACCAACGCCCAGATCCACTTTGTCCGTTCGTGGATCCTCTTTGAACATCTGCATAAGTTGCAGGATTTTATCCGGCGGCTGCTGAGTTAATTTGTCGAACATCAATTGGTTATCCTGTTTCGACGGTGAGTTGATCGAATTGACCCCATTCTGTCCACGACCCATCATAAAGCGATGCGTTTTTGTGGCCTATACGCGCAAGAGCCAGCATAAGAATGGCCGCAGTTACGCCAGAGCCGCAGGTTGTGATCACTGGTTTTGAAAGATCGGCCCCCGCTGCATCGAAAGCCTCTTTCAGCGCGGCAGCAGGTTTCATTGTGCCGTCTTCGTTCAACAGCGTTTTGTAGTAAACATTGGTCGAGCCTGGGATGTGACCGGCGCGCAGGCCTTCCCTTGGTTCAGGCTCAGTCCCCTTGAATCGTGCGGGGCCACGGGCATCGAGAATTGCGTGATCGCCCAACTTCGACGCGGCTGCTACCTGCGTGACATCCCGCACCAGATGGGCCTGCCGCTGAACCGTCATATGCCGTTCTTTAAGAACCGGCGGAAGATCTTCTGTCGGGCGGCCTTCAGCGATCCATTTTGGATAGCCCCCGTCCAGGACTGCAACATCTGTCTTGCCCATGAGCTGAAACAGCCACCAGACCCGCGCTGCCGAGAATATACCAGCACCATCGTAGACAACCACTTGATGACCGTCACCCACGCCCATTGCACGCATTCGCGACATGAACTTCTCAACGGGCGGCGCCATATGAGGGAGTGAGGAGCGCGTGTCAGAGATTTCGTCGATGTCGAAAAAGCGGGCCCCCGGGATGTGACCCCGGTCATACTCGGCTTTCCCGTCACGGTTCATGTCGGGCAGGTACCAAGAGGTATCAAGCACCCTGAGATCGGGATTCTTTAAGTGATCTGCCAACCATTGGGTAGATACGAGTATTTTGGGATCATCAGCCATAAGGCGAACCTGTTCTTGCACGTCACACGAGACCTAGCGTCAAGCCTGTAAGGTGGCAAGGGTGCCCTAGGAGTGCTCTTTCATCAGGCGCGCCTTTTGACGTTGCCAGTCACGTTTTGCTGATGTTTCGCGCTTATCCGCCAGTTTCTTGCCTTTGGCGATGCCGATCTTCATTTTCGCCATACCGCGGTGATTGAAGTAGAGCACCAGCGGCACAAGCGTCATCCCTTCGCGCTGCGTCGCATTCCAGAGTTTTGACAGCTCTCGCTTTGAGACCAAAAGTTTGCGTCTCCGACGCTCGTCATGCGGGAATGTTTTGGCCTGCGCGTAGGGTGGGATATAGCTGTTCACCAGCCAAAGCTCGGCGTCTTCAACGGTTGCGTAGCATTCTGTGATCTGCGCTTTACCCGTCCGCAACGACTTTACCTCGGATCCTTCGAGCACGATGCCGCATTCGATGTCCTCCTCGATGGCATAGTCGAACCGCGCGCGCCGATTTTCGGCGATCACTTTGTAGTTCTTCTCTTCCGCGGTTTTGGGTTTCTTGGCCATGGACGGCATATAGGGGGTGTTAACCCCGTGCGTCCAGTGCGAGGCAGAGTAATCTTTCACCTGCGTCTTCATGCATTCGGGTGCCATATTCGCGAAAGCCATACGCGTGATAAAAGGCACGGGCTTTCAGGTTGGCTTCGAAGACCTCAAGGGTGAGGCGGTCGTGGTCAGCTCTGACATGATCCAGCAGCGCCCGTCCCAATCCGCGATTTTGGTAGTTGGGGTCGACAAACAGCGCCAGCACCTCGTCTCCCATCACCGAAACAAAGCCAACCACAACGTCATATATCGTCAGGACGTGAGTCTTCGAGTTCGGGATATAGGCGTTAGGAATGTCGTATCGTTGCTGAATGAAGAACTCATCTTTCAGAAACGGATGGGTCTGGCGCGCGGCGACCTCCCACAATCGCAGGAGATCGGCGAGATCATGTAGTCCGTAGGGTCGTATGTTTCTCAGTTGATCAACCCGGCATGGCGCATTGCTGCAGTTATCTTCTCTTTGGTGCTGTCTTCCAGCGTGGTCAGCGGTAAGCGCACTTCATCTGAGCAGTGGCCGAGTACCGACACGCCGTATTTTGCGCCTACGAGACCGGGTTCCGTAAAGATCGCCTGATGTAGCGGCATCAAGCGGTCCTGATATTCAAGCGCCTTACCGTAGTCGCCCGCAGCCATTGCGTTCTGGAATTCTGCACACAGCTTCGGTGCCACATTTGCCGTAACCGAGATGCAGCCGACACCTCCATGGGCGCGAAAGCCCAATGCGGAAGGGTCTTCTGCGGACATTTGAATGAAATCTGGTCCACAGGTCTCGCGCTGCATCGATACCCGTGCGATATCGGCGGTCGCGTCTTTGACGCCCACGATGTAAGGGTGTTTCGCCAACTGTCCCATGGTTTCCGGCGTCATGTCGATGACCGAGCGCGGTGGGATGTTGTAGATGAAGATCGGCAACTCGCAGTCAGCTGCGGCCGTGAAATGAGCTATCAGGCCACGCTGGGTTGGCTTGTTATAATACGGCGTCACCACGAGTGCGGCATCGGCACCGACTTCCTTGGCGTGCTTCACCAGACGTACTGTTTCGGTCGTATTGTTCGACCCCGCGCCAGCGATGACGGGCACCCGGCCCGCGGCGGTTTTGACAACGCATTCGACGACAGCATCGTGTTCATCATGGGTTAGCGTAGGGCTTTCCCCGGTGGTTCCCATCGGAACGAGCCCGTGACTGCCCTCGGCGATATGCCACTCGACCAATTTCTTGAGCGCATCGAAATCCACTGAGCCGCCGTCGAGCGGGGTGACAAGTGCGGGCATTGACCCTTGGAACATGACACGTCCTCCTTATGTGTGGTTTCTCATGCGTCGTGGCGTGCCTAGCCTTGGCAAAGCGCTGCTGCAAGAGGCAATGCACGCGGGTTTGAGTTGTCGCCGGGCAGAAGACCGCTAGGATTAGCGTTAACAGAGGTCGAAGCAGACAAACAAATGATCCGAGTAACTCTTTTATTAGTAACGCTCTTTGCGACGGCTTTGCCTGCGATTGGTCAAGACGGAACACAAGCGCGCTCTCTCTCGGCGGCTGTCTCTGCGGCGGGTCAACGCGATTGGGTGTCGGTTGATGTGGCGCGGGCGGCTTTGTCCAAGCCTGCGGCGCGCGATGTTGTCGATTGGCTCAGACTGCGTGGGCGGCAAGGGTCTTTTGCCGAATGCCAGAACTTTCTGGATCGCAATGGGGATTGGCCGGGTTTACCGCTTCTTCGATTGCGATGTGAATACGGAATACCGCGGGGCGGTGATCCGGACCGGGTGCTGACCTACTTTGCGAACGATCTTCCCCAGACAGGCACCGGGTCGCTCAGACTAGCCGAAGCGTATTATCGGACAGGCAAAACAACAGAAGGCCGGGAAGAACTGCGTCGGGCATGGATCGCGTTTGATCTTTCCTCGGCAGAGCATGACGCATTCGTCGAACGCAATGGTGCGACGATTTCTGATTTGCACGAAGCGCGGATGGATGCACTTCTGTGGCGCGGCAGTAGCGAGGCCGCTGAGCGGATGATGCCGCTTGTTGGGAAGGGGTGGAAGGGATTGGCATCGGCGCGGATGGGTCTGCGCGCGCGTGTCTCTAAGGTTGATGAATTGATCGAAGCCGTTCCGGCCTCTCTGAAAGATCATCCAGGGCTGGCCTATGAGCGCTTTCTGTGGCGCGTTCGAAAAGGTCTGGATGAAAGCGCCATCGAATTGATTCTGGATCGTTCGGTGTCTGCTGCGGCCTTGGGCCAGCCGGAACAGTGGGCCGGGCAGCGTCGTGTTCTGGCCAGGCAGACGATGCGCGATGGGGACCCGGTTACGGCCTACGCTTTGGCCTCATCGCATTTTTTGGAGTCGGGGTCAGCTTACGCCGATCTGGAATGGCTTTCGGGGTTTTTGGCGCTGCGCAAATTGCGATCACCAATTCAGGCGGTTGCCCATTTCAGAGACTTTGAAGCGGCGGTGGAGACCCCGATATCGCTTGGTCGTGCTGGTTATTGGTTGGGCCGTGCTTATTCAGATGCCGGTCTGACGGAAGAAGCCCAGGCAGCTTATCGGGCCGGGGCCAAGTATCAGTCGAGTTTTTACGGCCAATTGGCGGCGGAGGCATTGCAACTGCCTGCCGATCCGAAGATGGCAGGGACAGAGACTTTCCCGGATTGGCGGCAAGCCAAGTTTGTAGAATCCTCTGTCTTTGCTGCGGCTATGGAGCTGCAGTCTGCGGGATTGAGAGATCTCGCTGAGCGGTTTCTTGTGCACTTGGCCGAAACTCAAGATCGAACTGCGCTCGGTCAGCTGGGTGACGTGGCTTTGGAACTTGAGGAACCGCATATCGCGCTGATGTTGTCAAAACAGGCCGCGCGCATGGGGTTCGAACTCTACAAAACCTATTTTCCGCTCGGCCCACCGGTTGGGCAAGAGGTGCCCGTCGCTATGGAATTTGCTTTGTCGATCGCACGCAGAGAAAGCGAATTTGACCCGAAGGTGATCAGTCCGGTCGGCGCACGTGGACTTATGCAGTTGATGCCGGGCACTGCGCAAGAGGTCGCCGGGAAACTGGGTCTGTCGTACAACCGCGGCAAGCTTTTGAGCGATCCGGATTACAACGCACGTTTGGGTACGGCGTATCTCAAGCAACTTTCAGATGACTTTGCGGGCAATCCCATTCTGATTTCAATCGGTTACAATGCGGGTCCAAGTCGGGCACGACGATGGCCGACGATGTTTGGCGATCCGCGCGGTGACGATGTCGACGTCATTGATTGGATCGAGGGCATTCCGTTCCGTGAGACACGCAATTACGTAATGCGTGTCACCGAAAGCTTCGCGCCTTACCGAGCACGGTTGTCGGGTAAAACCGCTCCGTTGCGCCTGTCTGATGAGCTAAAGAAGTAGCGATCCGATCAAGTTGCGACCTTGCGCTCCCGCCAAAGTGTGAAGAGCCCGGCACTCACCACGATAATCACACCGATGACGACGTTCGTTTCCAAGGTTTCCCCGAAAACGCTGATGCCGATCACGGATGCAAATACCAGTTGCAGGTAGGCAAAAGGCTGGACGGCGCTGGCCTCTGCCAATTCGTACACGCGAATAAGCAGGTAATGCCCGCCTGCCCCTGTGATACATAGGGCCAGCATCCAGAGCCAGTCGATCTGGCTCATTGGTTGCCAGAACCATACTCCGACAATTGTCATAGCAACCGCGCCAACGGTTCCCGTCCAAAAGAATGAGGTCGCCGCGGTGTCCTTTCGCGCAGCGTAGCGCGTCAGCAAGGTATAGAGGGCAAACATCGAGGCGGATCCGACAGCGATAAGGGCGTAGGGGCTGAACACACCAGTTCCGGGCTGAAGAATGACCATCATGCCGACGAACCCGATCGCGATTGCGGCCCAGCGGTAGGGCCCAACTTTTTCGCCGAGAATTGGGCCGGAGAGGGCGGCCACGATGAGCGGATACGCAATGAATATTGCAAGGCTTTCGATCAAGCCGAGCAGCGTAAATGCCAAGACCATGACGCAGATTTCTGCGGCCAACAGGAGCCCCCGAAAGCTCTGCAATACTGGTTGTCGGGTTGCTGCTGCGGCTCTGAGGCCTCCAGCGCGTCTAGCGCTTACACTCAGAACAAACAGAGAGAAGAACCAGTAGCGTATCATCACAACCATTATGACGTTGTATTCGCTTGCCAAATGGCGGGATATGCCGTCTTGCATAGCGAAGATTAGCATCGTGATGATCATCAAGATGATGCCCTTGCGGGTGTCGGCCTGGTTCATGTCAGAATGCCTCGGCTCATATGCCGCTTGCGCCCAAAGCCGGGGACGCGTTCCACATCAAACCCGGCGCTCGCTAGGGCGCGGCGCACATCGCCCGCAGCGGTATAGGTGGCAAATGTACCGCCCTGCTTGGTATGGGTGGCGACCTCGGTCATCAGCGCTGCTTCCCAGAGCTCAGGGTTCTTGGCAGGCGAAAAGCCGTCGAGAAACCACGCATGGGCGCTGTGCTCCCAGTTTGGAAGGGTTTTCCGCGCATCACCTACGATCAGCGTGAACTGCAAATTATCTGTTTCCAGCATATGCGCGCCACGTTCGAACATTGAAATCAGAGGTGCCGAGTTCAATTCACTGAAAGGTGCCAATGCTTTCGCGATGTCTTTTGTTTGCAGTGGATAAGCTTCAAAGCTTGTGAAGACCAGTTTGCCTTCGATCCTTGATGCTTCAAAGGCCTGAAGAGTAGCCAAGAGATTCAAGCCCGTTCCAAAACCAAGTTCAGCAATATGGAAGCCGTCGCAAAATCGTTCGGGTAAATCGTTTCCTTTCAAAAATACGTGCTGTGTCTCGGCCAACCCATTGTCGAGCGAATAGTAGGGATCGTCGAAACGCGTTGAGATGGGCACACCCCCATCCTTCCACTCCAACTGTTGCGTCTTTTCGTTCATCAGAGCCTGCCCTAGATTGGCGCGACAATGAGCGCGGAGGTGAGGCTTGTCCATGCCAGATGTTACAGTTCTTGGCGGCGGAATATTTGGCCTGTCCGTCGCGTGGGCGTGTCTGCTGGGCGGGGCCAGTGTGCGTGTGTTGGAGCGCCGCAGTATCGGTGCCGGAGCAAGTGGCGGCATCGTCGGCGCTCTCGCGCCGCATACGCCTGAAAACTGGAATGACAAGAAGCAGTTCCAATTCGAAAGTCTGATCGCGGCAGAGCGGTGGTGGGCAGAGATTGACGCGGCCTCGGGCAGGTCGTCGGGCTATGCTCGAACTGGAAGACTACAACCTGTTCTGGATGAACGGGGCCTGGCTCTGGCGCAGGATCGCGCGCATCAAGCCAAAACGTTGTGGCAAGGTTCGGCGCATTGGACGATACGGGAAGCTCGTGGCGATTGGTGTCCTGTCAGTCCGACGGGATGGGTTGTCGAAGACACGCTTTCCGCGCGCATCCACCCCCGAAAGGCGGTTCAAAGCCTGGCGCAAGCTATTCGCAATCGGGGGGGAGAGATCCTCGAAGGTTCTGATGCCTATGAAACGGAGGGCGTGGTGGTGGAGGCGACAGGATATGAGGGCCTGCTGGCCATGTCTGATCGGCTCACTCAGCCAGTCGGGAATGGTGTAAAGGGACAAGCTATCTTGGTTAAATATGACGCTGTGGACCGTTCTCAGCTTTTTGCCGATGCTTTGCATATCGTGCCTCATGCCGATGGGACGGTCGCGATTGGTTCGACATCAGAACGTGATTGGGAGCATTCAGATCAGACCGACACACAACTTGACGACGTATTCGAACGAGCCTTGGCGGCTTTCCCGGTTCTTCAGGATGCTCCGGTTCTTGCGCGCTGGGCCGGTGTCCGTCCTCGCGCCAAATCACGAGCGCCGATGCTGGGTTCTGACCCGCACCGGGATGGAGTCTTCATCGCTAACGGCGGCTTTAAGATCGGTTTTGGGATGGCACCCAAGGCGGGGCAGGTGATGGCGGATCTGATCCTGAACGGTGTCGATAGAATCCCTGAAAGCTTCCGGGTTGAGGCATCACTGCGATAAGCAATGTCTTGGTAATGGATAGAGGTTGATTATGACTGTAGCAGCACTGGATCATCTGGTCCTCACCGTGAAGAACATTGAATCTACCGTCGATTTTTATGTGCGGGTTCTAGGGATGGCATCTGAAGTGTTTTCACCCGCGGATGGCACGACCAGAACCGCGCTCAAATTTGGTGCGCAGAAAATTAATCTGCATTTGGCTGGAAAGGAATTCGATCCAAAAGCCGCAATGCCGGTGCCGGGCAGTGCGGATTTGTGTTTTTTGTCCGACAAGAACATTGAAGACTGGCAGGCAGACTTGAGTGCGATGGGCATTGCAGTGGAAGAGGGCCCCGTTCGGCGAACCGGTGCAACGGGGCCTTTGATATCGATTTACATACGCGACCCGGATCGCAATCTGATCGAGGTGGCAAACCTGCTCTAGGCGCGCTTCATCTCGTCTTTCAGAGCGCTCATCAGTTGGTCGAGAAACTTCAAATAGCTTTCTGTGACCAATCGCCCGTCCTCGTCGAAGTGGTCGGATGCGTTGCCAACCAGAACCTCTGGACCTTGTAGCAGGCGCGTTCTGAACGGCACCATTTTGAGGCGCAGATCAAATTGAGCGCGTTCGCCGCCAGCCCGACCCGCCGTTGCTGACATGATTGCGACCGGCTTGTCTGCCCACACATTGTCCTCAGTGCGGCTGACCCAATCGAGAGCGTTTTTCAGAACGCCGGATATACCCTTGTTGTATTCAGGCGTAGAGATCACAACCGCGTCCGCTGCCGCAATCTGATCGGCCAGCAACTGCACCTGCGCGGGAATACCCTCGTCCTTCTCTAGGTCGCCGCTATAGAGAGGAAAATTCAAGTCGCCCTCAATGAAGGGATCAGCGTTTGCGATGCGACCAGCCTCATGAATGAGTTTTCGGTTCAGGCTAGCTTTCCGAAGTGATCCTGAGATGCCCAGAAGATGCATCCTTTGTCCTTTCATCATTATCCCAACTGTGGTCTGTCAGATACGCGAATAGAGCGACAGCCCGGTTTGGAGATGATCTATGGCGTTAAGGCACGGCGGCAAGATTTTGGCGGATCAATTGCACATTCAAGGTGTTCGAAGGGTGTTCTCTGTTCCGGGAGAGAGCTTTCTGGCAGCACTTGACGGGCTTTACGAAAGCGGGATCGAGAATGTCGTTTGCCGCCATGAAGGTGGGGCCACGATGATGGCTGAGGCTCACGGGAAACTGACGAATGAGCCAGGTGTGGCCTTTGTCACCCGGGGACCTGGCGCGACCAACGGATCAAGCGGAGTGCATGTAGCGATGCAAGATTCAACGCCGATGATTCTTTTCGTCGGGCAAATCGCGCGAGATCACCGTGATCGAGGGGCTTTCCAGGAGGTAGATTATCGCGCCATGTTTGGATCGCTGGCAAAATGGGTGGCCGAGGTTGATCAGACCGACCGTCTGCCCGAATACATCGCGCGCGCATTTCTAGTGGCTCAGTCCGGGCGGCCCGGCCCGGTTGTATTGGCGCTGCCTGAGGACATGTTGTCGGCTGCCGCTGACGTGCCGGATCGCCCTAAGGTGGTTCTGCCATCGGCGAGTGATTATGCGACCCAGTTGGAGGCTATCCGCGCGAAACTGGCACAAGCGAAGCGGCCGTTGCTTATTGCAGGAGGGCCGATGTGGAGTGAAGGGGCCGCTGCCGACTTGCGAGCCTTTGCAGAAAGTAGCGAACTACCCGTTGCCGTACCTTTCCGCAGACAAGACTATCTGGATAACCGCAGCAGCAGCTATGTCGGTGACTTGGGGGTCGGGATGAACCCGGAATTGGCGAAGTCTTTGCAGGACTCGGATCTGCTGGTTCTTTTGGGGGCGGAGCTTCGCGATATTGCGACGGATGGATATCAACTGATCGATCCAACAGGCGTGGTGCCGCCGATCATCCAGATTCACCCGGGATCGGATCAAGCGGGTCAGGTTTATCCTGTAGAAATAGCTGTGACCGCCCGGGCTTCCGATGTTCTGGCCCAGTTGAGCGTAATGCCCCCGATAACTGGAGCAGCTGATTGGACACAGCAGCTACGAGGGGCCTACGAGGCATGGCAGGCTCCGAAGGAAACCCCGGGTCCCGTTAAGATGGAGGAGATTGTTCCATGGTTGTCTGAGAATCTACCCGAAGATTCTATTCTGACCAATGGTGCTGGAAACTACGCTGCTTTCTTGCATCGATACTTCTGCTTCAAGGGGTATCGCTCGCAGGTGGCGCCAACCTCCGGCAGCATGGGCTACGGATTTCCGGCGGCAATCGCCGCGAAGCTTGAAAATCCAGAACGCACGGTTGTCTGCCTTGCAGGGGACGGCTGTTTTCAGATGACACTCAACGAATGCTCAACGGCCGTTCAACACGGGGCCGGGGTCATCGTGATCGTCGTCAACAACGGCAAATACGGCACCATCCGGATGCATCAGGAAAAAACCTATCCAGGCCGTGTTTCGGGCACATCTTTGAGCAATCCGGATTTCGCGGCACTGGCGAATTCATATGGCGGGTCTGGTGTGACAGTGACACGGACAGAGGATTTTCCAAACGCTTTCAAGCAGGCGCAGCAGTCGGGCGCGCTCTCCATCATCGAATTGCAACTTGATGATGAAGTGCTGTCGACGAGCATGACCTTGTCGCAGACTCGCGAAGTCGGACGTGGCGCGCGCAACCAAGACTAATATTCAACGCCAATCTGCGCTTTGATGCCAGACCGGAAGGGATGCTTGATCAGCTCCATTTCGGTGACAAGATCAGCGATTTCAATCAACTCTTCCTTTGCGTTCCGACCGGTCAGCACAACATGCGTCATTTCCGGTTTTTCTTCGCTCAGGAATGAAACAACATCCGCTATGTCGATATAGTCGTATCTCAGCGCAATATTGATTTCGTCGAGCAGGACCATTGTATTGCTTTCGTCCCGGATCAGTTCTTTCGCTTTCTCCCAGGCAGCTTGTGCCATCTCTATGTCGCGAGATTTGTCCTGCGTTTCCCAAGTGAAGCCTTCGCCCATGGTATGAAACGCACAAAGGTCTGCAAATTTGCTCAGGATCATGTCGCGTTCGCCGGTCGACATGCCACCTTTGATGAACTGGACCACGCCGCATTTCATCTCGTGGGCGATGCAGCGGAAAATCATTCCAAAGGCGGCTGAGCTTTTGCCTTTTCCCTTGCCAGTATGAACAATGATGAGCCCTTTTTTCTCGGTTTTCGTCGCCATGATCTTGTCTCTGGCGGCTTTCTTCTTGGCCATCTTGGTTGCGTGGCGTTCGAGATCGGGATCATTGGTCATACTGAACTCCTAAAGGCTGTGCAAAGATTGCGTGGGCAGGGCGGTAAAGGCAAGCGGCTCAAGGGTTTCTTAACCCTTTTTCTGGATGTCTTTGGTATGCGTTTTGTCATTTTTCTGATTGCTCTCTTTTTACTGGCGGCTTGCAATACTCCGACGGTCAAAAACCTTGGTGCGCCGTCGAAAGTGGTTGTGGCACAGGGAATGCGATTTAAGGTCATCTACACCTCTGATCAGGCGGAGGCTTTTCGGTTGAACCTTCTGAGGCCGAGAGACTTTCGGAAGGTGCCTGCGGCGGCTCTTGAAGCGATTGAGTTGGCGAGCGGATGCCGGGTTGTACCACCGAGTTTGCAGGGAGATCCGGCCAAGATGACGGCTGATCTGATCTGCTAGGTGTCGCGCGCAAGGTGCTTCTGGAAGGAAATGATGTCTGTCTCTAGGGCTCGTTGAGGGTTGGGCACGGGGCGAAACCCTAGCCTCTCGAAAGTTTTGTAAAGCTCCAGAAAATGGACGCTCGTGTCCAGAACGAGGCTGGCATGTCCTCTGATTTTTGCTTCTTTGGCGACCGCATCGATAAGTCGTCTTGCCACACCCTTTCCTCGCTGGCTTTCTGCCACCGCCAGCCGACCGAGATAGAAGGCGTCTTTGAAGTCGAGGGATGGCCTGGCAAAGACGCAACCCACCACTCTTACGGCATCAGAGGCCAACACTACATGCTGGCTGCTAGCATCCCGTCTCAGATCATCCGGTGATCGCGTCAACACCTTCGGACGTAGGCCGTACTCGGTTATGTAGCTGAAAGCCTCTGTGATCAGATCGTGTACTTCGGCCCAGTCAGTTCTGTCTGGTATTGCCTGATGAACTCTCACAACAAGCTTTCTATCCGCGCCTGTGCCGAATTCGAGCGCGGTGTCCAAAGGCCCCGATCTATCGCTTCTTGCAGGCGCTCGGCCATTTCTTTTAGGGCTGCGGGGTTATGGTCTTCTATGAACTTGCGCGTGATGTCCTCTTCCAGATAAGCCTCGTGCAGCAAGTCGAAGTGATGGTTTTTGACAGCGCGCGTGGTCGCAGCGAAAGCGAAGAGATAATCCAGTGTGGCGGCCATTTCAAAGGCGCCTTTATATCCGTGTCGCATCACCCCTGCGATCCATTTGGGATTTACGGCACGAGACCGCATCACTCGCGAGATTTCGTCGTCCAGAGTGCGAATAAGTGGTCGTTCGGGGCGCGAATGGTCGTTGTGATAGATGGTACGATCTGTGCCTTGCAGACTGGCGACTGCCGCTGCTGCGCCGCCTTCAAACTGGTAATAGTCATCGCTGTCGAGGATATCGTGTTCGCGGTTGTCCTGATTTTGAACAATCGCTTCGACCTGACCTAATCGAGCTTCAAATGCTTCGCGCTTTTCGGTTCCGTCATGACCTTTGCCGTATGCGTAGGACCCCCAAGTTAGGTAGGCGTCTGCCAAGTCTTTCCGATCTGACCATAGGCGCTCGTCGATCATAGCTTGGAGGCCCGCACCATATGCACCGGGCTTCGAGCCATAGACGCGCGCCATTTCGCCTTCGTCACGCGCCCGGGCTGCGGCAGGGTTTAGATCTGCTGGTTCGTCCAACTCCATCACGGCGCGCGCAGCGCTGTCGACCAGAGCAACAAGCTGCGGGAATGCGTCCCGGAAGAAACCGGATATTCTGAGGGTCACATCGACACGCGGGCGGTCCAGAACCGAAAGCGGCAGGATTTCAAAACCCGTAACCCGACGGTTGGCACTATCCCATGTTGGTTTGACTCCTATCAGGGCCAGGCATTGGGCGATATCATCGCCACCTGTTCGCATGTTGGCAGTGCCCCATGCTGTCAGCAGCATCGTGCGGGGCCAGTCGCCGTTGTCTTGCAAATATCGCTCGATCAGAAGAGAGGCAGATTTCCACCCCAGTGCCCAGGCAGTGGGGGTTGGCACGGCTCTGGCATCGACGCTGAAAAAGTTCTTACCGGTTGGAAGCGTGTCTAGACGTCCGCGTGTTGGCGCGCCAGACGGCGCGGGGGCGACGAACTGCCCGGACAGGGCGGTGAGGAGACCTGCACCTTCCTGTGGGCCACATGCTGCAATTGTAGGCAGGATGTTGTCGTTGATCTCTCCCAGAACCTTTTGCGTGCGGGGACCGACGGGGGACGCCGGGTTGGCGCCATCGCCCCACCCGCCGTCCCGCAGCAGATTTTGGGCCAGAAGCTCAAGGCGTTCGATCGTATCCCCGTTCGAGCGCCAATGCTCGTCTGATGCCTCTTTCAGGATCAAGGGTCGCGGACCCTCATAGGTGTGAGACATTTCACAATCGAGGGGGTCAATACCGATATTCAAATCCTCGGCGATCGCCCGTGTGATGGAGGCGTGTTTGCCTTTGCCGTCGCCGCGCGGAACGCGTGTGAGTGCAATCGCCAGGTCTTGTTGCAGGCGACCCTCCGGTGACTGACCGAAGATATGCAGGCCATCTCGAATTTGAGCTTCCTTGAGTTCGCAGAGATAAGCGTCCAGTTTTGCCAAGTCGTTGGTTTCGTCTTCGCCGGCCATACCGACGTCTCGATCCAAGCCCGTGGCAGCGGTCAGGCTCAGGATTTCACGGCGCAGGTGGTCTAGCCTGCGCGGATCGACACCAGCGGCTTCATAGTATTCGTCTACAAGAGCCTCGAGATCACGCAGTGGGCCGTATGTCTCGGCGCGCGTCAGTGGAGGCGTCAGGTGATCAATGATCACCGCTTGAGTTCGGCGCTTTGCCTGCGTTCCCTCCCCCGGATCATTGACGATAAAAGGATAGATATGAGGCACTGGTCCCACCACGGCCTCGGGTATGCAGGTTTCAGACAGAGCGACCGCCTTGCCAGGCAACCACTCAAGATTTCCGTGTTTGCCCATATGTACGATCGCGTCTGCATTCCAGTGATGTCTGAGCCAGAAGTAAAACGCGATGTAGTTGTGAGGCGGAACCAGATCCGGAGAGTGATAGGTCTCGGTCGGATCGATGTTATAGCCACGCGCGGGCTGAAGCCCGACGATCGCATGCCCGAAGCTGTGAATTGATAGAGCAAACCCATCGCGATCGCTGTCGAGGAATGGGTCTTGTTCCGGCGGCCCCCATTGATCCTCGATTTTCTGACGCACGTCATAGGGGAGTGCCGAGTAGTGCCGCCGATAGATGTCGAGCGTCAGACAGACGCCCCCTTTTTTCTCGGTGCGATCAGTCAGCCAGTTGGTTGGGCCCGCGGCAATCTGTGCCATCAGTTCGGGGGCATCTGCCGGCGGTGTGACGTTGAGACCCTGATCCCTTAGCAGGTTCAGGGCGTGTACAGTCGCAGCCGGTGTGTCGAGACCAACTCCGTTGGCCAGTCTTCCATCCTTATTGGGATAGTTGGCCAAGATAAGAGCGACCTTTTTCTCAGCTGCGGGGCGCCTTCTTAAACTGGCCCAATTTGCAGCGAGGTCAGCTACGAAAGTAATGCGATCGCCGCGCGCACGATAGGTCGCAATAGGGCATTGGGTCGCCTCATCAAAGAATGCTTCGTCTTTGAAGCTGACCGCGCGAGACAATATGCGCCCGTCCACTTCTGGTAGCGCAACATTCATCGCAATATCTCGGGCCGATAATCCGTTCGAGCCCTTTTCCCACGCGTCTTCAGTCCCGCTTGAGAAAATAACCTGAAAAACTGTTGCCTTGTTTGCACTGGGGCTGGCGAGAGGGTTGTTGAGGCTGCCGTCTTCAGAGTTCGGGGATCCTACGGCGAAGGATGTCGCGTTCAGAATTACATCTGGCGGCGCGGCCGAGAATAGCTCTTCGACGGTGGCTTGGCTGAGTGGGTCCTTGAGTGAGGCGACAAAAGTTGGGAGTGGGTTCAGGCCTTTGCGTAAAAGGGCTTTGACCAGCCGGTTTACTGGATTCAAACCCGCGCCTTGCACCAAAGCGCGATAGAATATGATTGGCACGACCGAAGCACCATCTATCCAGTTGTCTTTTACGACGCCAAGATCGCAACTGCCAATGCCGGGCCAGTACACACCTGCTTTCAGCAAGGGTGCCGGGCTGGGTGGGAGTTCTCGGTCGTCGAGGAGGGCTTGGACGTATTCAAGAAAATTTCTGTGATTGGTGGGACCACCCTCAACAAGATAGGACCAAAGCGTATCGTACTTGTCTGCAGGTATGGTTGAAAGATCGCGGAGTTCCCGATCTGGCTTATCATCTCCGGGCAGAGCGATGAACGGGATTTTGGCTATGTGACAGGCTGCGGAATACTGAGCGATGCCATAAGACCAATAGCCGGTACCACCCAACACCCTTGCGATGACAATGCGGGATTTCGAAGCGCAGGCCTCGATATGCAAATCAACCGACATCGGGTGTTGGAGATGGGTGAGATTGACCAAACGCAATGTCGGTGGAGATGGCATTTCGGACCGTGCTTCCGACAACGCGGCAAGCTCGGTGTCTGCCGCCGAAATAACAATGATATCGGCAGGGGTTTGCCCTAAATCAACAGGTTCTTGACCTTCATCGACGGACCCAGGTGTGGCTGCGAGCAGGTGCATTAGTTTCGCCACGCCTTCTGCGTGGCGATCCGGCGGGGGGACGCTGTCCCCCCGCACCCCCCTGGGATATTTTTGAACATGGGAAGGTTCACAGGATCTTTTCCATGAAGAGACTGGTGTCGTTGCTAGAATAGTCGCCAAAAGCACTGCAGCGCGTGAAACCGTGTCGTGCGTAGAGCCTGTGGGCAGCGTACAGTTTGTCGCCGGTTTCCAACCTAAGGAGGCGCAGGCCCGTGTTGCGGGCTTCGTCCTCGATTTTAGAGAGAATTGCGCTGGCAATGCCACGCCCGCGACCAGCATCGGACGTGAACATGGACTTCACCTCGCCATATCCGTCCATTTCTTTGAACGCACCACAACCGAGGATTTCCCCGTTTTCCCTGGCGACAAAGAAATGAACCTCTGGAACGCAAAGCGCCTCAATCGACAGATAGTGATTGTCTTCCGGTGGAAACAGGCTTTCCATCAGTGCGTGGCTAGCTTCCAGCAGCCTCACGCTTTCGGGTTGCCGAGGATCTCCACGCTCAACAATCATTTGCCGAGCGCGGTTTGAATTGCACCTTGATCAAGACCTACCTGTCCAATCACGACCAAGCGGGTTTCGCGGGGTTCATCGTGGTGGAAGGGGCGGTCAAAATAGCTGTCGACCCTAGGTCCGACGGCCTGCAGTGTTAGGCGCATGGGTTTGCCAGACACCGCTGCGAAACCTTTGAGCCTCAAGATATCATGTGAGCGAATAACATCTGCCAAGGACTCACTGAATGCTTTTGGGTCGGTTATTTCTGGCAAGGTAACAACGAAGCTTTCGAATTCATCGTGATCATGATGATGGTCGTGGTGGTCGTTTGTTTCATCACCATCGTGGTGGTGGTGATGGATCTCGTGCCGCGCGTTCATATCGTCTTCGGCACCGACGCCTTGACCTAAAAGCACATTGATTGGGATGCGGCCCATTGAGGTTTTGACCACCTGAACGCCATCCCGGCTTTCGTCGCGCAGTTGCGCTGTCAAGCCCTCTGCCTCTGAAGGGTCAAGCAGATCGGTTTTGTTCACGACGATCATGTCCGCGCATGCGACCTGATCTTCAAACAGTTCGGACAGTGGGGTCTCGTGATCAAGGTTTTCATCCTGAGCGCGCTGGGCGTCCACTGCAGCAACATTATGGGCAAAGCGACCGTCTTTGACGGCGCGCCCATCGACGACAGCGACAACACCATCAACGGTGACCTGTGTTGAAATCTCGGGCCAGTTGAAGGCGCGGACCAAAGGTTGCGGCAATGCCAAGCCGGAGGTCTCGATAACGATGTGATCAGGCTTCTGGTCTCGGTCCAGTAGCTTTTCCAGAGTCGGAACGAAATCCTCTGCGACGGTGCAGCAAATGCAACCGTTCGATAGCTCGAACATATCTTCTTCTGAACAGGTTTCGTCGCCGCACCCCTTTAGGATATCGCCATCCACGCCCAAGTCGCCAAACTCATTGATGATCAGCGCGATGCGTTTGCCGTTGGCATTTTGCAGCATTTCGCGAATAAGTGTTGTCTTTCCAGAGCCCAAGAAGCCAGTGACAACTGTTGCCGGGATTTTTTGTGCCATATCAGACCTCGTCGCGTTGGCGGACCCAAAGGGTGGCCGCTATTAGTCCCAGAATGGTCCAACCAACGGCGGACACACCCAATGAGCGGGTCGCAAAATTCGATGACAGTTCGGGAGGGGCAACACCAAAGAATGTGTCCAGCTCTGGCGCGCCGAAAACATGAGGCAGAGCGAACAGGACGAAAGCAGCGATAATTGTGAGTGCGCCGCGACCGAAGGCTAATAATGCCAGAGCGCCGACGGAGCACAATACGGTGCATATCCACCAGATTTGTCTCAGTTCGACTTCCGGTCGCACAGTGCCCGGCAATTCTGGCGGCATACCGATCGCGGGAGCGAGTTGAACGGCGATGAAGCCGGCGAGACCCCAAATCAGGCCAAGACGCGCCGTCATTTCGCCGCCGCGACGCTCGAACCACGCGTATCCAGCGACAAGGAAGAAGGCAAACCCTGTCCACGCCACCATATTGAAGCCGATCGTCATCAGGTGACGCGATGGTTCCTCGAGTAGATTGGGTCGTTGTGGTGAACTTTGAGTGCTTCCGTCCGTTGCGAAATGCACCACGGTACCAGATTCATACATCTCGCCTTGGAGGAGTAAGGGAGTGACGAGCCAAAATTGCAGAAGGGCGGCAATCAACCCAACTGCAACGCCAGCGAACACGGCGCTGGTCAACATGTTTTTGAGCATGACTAGATAGCGTCAGCGATCAATGACAAGGAAAGGCCATCGCATGGCGCTGATCGTGTGACGTATCGTGCATCACGGTCGCTTGAGCGAAGCCAGCTGCGAAGAGCAAGATAAAGCCAGCCAGAATTGCGCCGCCAATACCCAAAAGATCAGCGTTAGCTGCGGCTGGGTTTGCGGTTTTGGCGAGGACTTTGATGTCGTCGTTTTTCATATGTCGTTCTCCATGCCCCGTCACACCCGACGGGAGGGGGTTTCAAAACGCACGGCTGGTCTCCTGGCTCACGGGTCAAAGCGCGTCGTCACCTTCCCGAAGTTTCCTTCAGTGGCATTTGACGGGCGCTCTCCGCTCACAGTCGCGGGGGCGGCTTTGGCATTCGGCCCCTGATTGGGTCGCCGTTTCCAAATTCCCATTTCATCCCCATAGCGCTTGGGCGCTCGCGGGGAACCTTGCGACGTTACTCTGCGCCCGATGCGCCTGACGGTCAAGATGGATTCCGGCACTGCATATTCCAGAAGCGGCGCGTCCGACGACGACAGCACTTTCGACATGTTGTGGATAAGTGGCTGGAATACCCCACATCGGGTGGTTATTCGTTGACGGACCGGCCGCAAAACCGAACAATCCATTCTAACGACCCGATTCTCAGGGCAGAGCAGGCATTTGCGATTTTCGAAACTCAGACTGAATGGCTTCAAAAGCTTTGTTGACCCGACTGATCTAGTGATCGCGGACGGCTTAACGGGTGTGGTGGGTCCAAACGGATGTGGGAAATCCAACCTTCTTGAAGCCTTGCGCTGGGTCATGGGCGAAAACCGGGCGAAATCCATGCGCGGGTCTGGCATGGAGGACGTAATTTTTGCCGGAGCTTCGTCGAGGCCAGCTCGCAATTTTGCGGAAGTCTCGCTTCTTTTGGACAACACGGACCGTTTGGCGCCTGCTGGATTCAATGATCAGGACAATCTTGAGATCATTCGGCGGATCACGCGTGACGCGGGCTCTGCTTATAAAACCAATGGCAAGGACGTCAGAGCGCGAGATGTTCAGATGCTTTTTGCGGATGCATCCACCGGCGCGCACTCCCCCGCTCTTGTCCGCCAAGGGCAGATATCAGAGCTCATCAACGCCAAGCCCAAAGCGCGCCGCCGTATTCTGGAAGAGGCTGCCGGGATTTCAGGTTTGTATCAGCGCCGGCACGAAGCTGAGCTAAAACTCAACGGGGCAGAGACTAATCTGGCGCGTGTTGAGGACGTCATTGAGCAGCTGGCCAGTCAGCTTGGTCAATTGGCTCGGCAAGCTCGTCAGGCGGCTCGGTATCGGGAGATCGGTGATCAGTTGCTGCATGCAGAAGGCTTGCTGCTCTATCGCCGCTGGAAAGAAGCAGACGAAGCAGCGGTTCGCACACAAGCCGACCTGACGGAACGCACCAAGCTTGCAGCTCAGTCCGAAGCTGCTGCGCGCGCAGCGGCCAAAGCACGAGCCGAGGCCGACGAGAGCCTGCCACCCCTGCGCGAAGAACAGGCTGTAGCGGCAGCAATTTTGCAGAGGCTTCAGGTTCAACGTGACACGTTGGAGGGCCAAGAAGCGCAGGCAAAGGCCACGATTGAGACCCTTCAGTCGCGTATCGAACAGATGGCGCATGATATTCAACGGGAGACGTCGCTGAATAAAGATGCGGGCGAAACCATTGAACGTCTCGAATGGGAATTCGCCCAGATTGAGAAGGCCTCTGAAGGGCATGAACAGGCGCTTGATGCTGCTGGGGTGGAGGCCAGAGAGGCCGCTCAGGTTTTGCAGGACCGCGAAACCGCTTTGGCTGAGCAAACGGAAGACGTGGCACGCCTAGCTGCCCGCCATCAGTCCGCGCACCGTCTGAAAGAAGACGCGGAAAAAACTCTGACGCGCTATGAAAACGAGTCTCAGCAGGCATCGGCTGCTGTTGTTGCGGCGCAGGCGGGATTGCAAGAAGGGCAAGCTCAGCTTGAAACTGCACGTACAGCACTGGAAACGGCTCAAACAACGACGGAAACCGCTGAGCAAGATATGACGGCTGCGGACGCGGCCTTGACCGAAGCACAATCGCGAGAGGCTCAGGCCAGAGCTGCACGATCTGAAGCTGAGGGTGAGGCCAACGCTTTGCGCGCAGAAGCCACAGCGTTGTCTCGTTTGGTCGATCGAGACACACGCGAAGGTGGGCAGGTGCTTGACGAAGTTCAGGTGCGCAATGGGTATGAAAAGGCTCTGGGCGCGGCTTTGGCAGATGATCTTCGCGCCCGTCAGATTGACGATGACGAGATCACCGGTTGGGCGCGCCTGCCGGGTTATCAATCCGCGCAATCCTTGCCCGAAGGCGTCCAAGCGCTCAGCAATTTTGTGACCGTTCCAGATGTCTTGGGGCGGCGCATGAGCCAGGTCGGTTTGGTTGAGGTGAGCGACGGTGCTCGTCTGCAAGCAGAGCTGAAGCCAGGTCAGCGTCTTGTGTCGCAGGAGGGAGACTTGTGGCGCTGGGATGGCTTTCGGACCGGATCAGAAGACGCGCCATCGGCCGCGGCGTTGCGCCTTCAACAACTCAACAGACTGGAAGAACTAAAACAAAGCCTGGAAGTGGCGACGAACAATGCCCAAGGTGCTGAACAAGCGCATGAGATGCTCAAGGCAGAATTGGCGCAGGCCTCTCAGGCGGATAGGGCTGCACGTGATGCGCGCAAACAGGCCGACCGTGAGCTTGCCGATGCCAGCCGTGCTTTGAGCCGCGCTGAGGGTGAAACAAATATCTCTGCCGGCAAGGTAGAGACGCTTCAGCTTGCTGTGACAAGATACGAAGAAGAAGCGATGGCTGCGCGGGATCGCCTGCGCGAAGCCGAAGCGGGGCTGGCGGATCTGGGCGATTTGGACACAGCGCGGGCGGATGTTGAAGACATTAAAATGACTGTAGAAGCCGCGCGGATGACGATGATGTCCAAGCGGTCGTCTCTGGACGAGCTACGTCGCGAGGGCGAAGCCCGGACCAAACGTGCCCAAGAGATTACGACTGAGATTAGCGGCTGGCGGCATCGTCTCGAAAACGCAGGCAAGCGGATTGCTGAACTTGAGGAACGCAAGGCCACTTCTGAGGGCGATCTGAAGCAGGCGATATCCAAGCCTGACGAGATTGGGCGGGAGCGGGAGAAGCTGTCCGGCGCCATCGAGGAGGCTGAGACACGGGTCAAGACTGGATCCGACGCCCTTACGGTTGGCGAAACACGCCAGCGCGAAGCCGTAATTCTGGAACGCGATGCGGAACGATCTGCCTCGGAGGCCCGGGAAGCGCGGGCGGCAGCAGCGGCGCGGGCTGAGGCAGCACAAGAAACAGTTCAAGCAGCCGTTGAGCGCATTCGAGATGAGCAAAATACGTCCCCTGCTGATCTCTTGGAGCGCCTTGGGGTCGAGACAGATCAGATGCCGTCTTCGGATAAGATTGAAGGTGACGTCAACCGTCTCAAGCGCCAACGTGATGCGCTGGGTGCCGTAAATCTTCGTGCTGAGGAGGATGCCCGCGAAGTGCAGGAAGAGCATGACACGCTGGTGTCTGAACGCGATGACTTGCAAGAAGCCATTAGTAAGTTGCGAACCGGCATCGCTTCGCTCAACAAGGAGGGCCGGGAGCGCCTATTGACGGCTTTCGAGCAGGTGAATTCCAACTTTGGCATGCTGTTCAAACATCTGTTTGGCGGCGGCGAGGCCAAATTGGTAATGGTCGAAAGTGACGATCCGCTCGAAGCGGGGCTGGAAATTCTATGCCAGCCACCCGGTAAGAAGTTGTCGACGCTTTCACTGCTATCTGGGGGCGAACAAACCCTTACTGCGCTGGCTTTGATTTTCGCGGTGTTCTTAGCCAATCCGGCTCCCATTTGCGTATTGGATGAGGTTGACGCCCCGCTTGATGATGCGAACGTCACGCGTTTCTGTGATTTGCTGGACGAGATGACACGGCGAACCGAAACCCGCTTCCTGATCATCACGCACCATGCAGTGACGATGGCTCGCATGGATCGCTTGTTTGGTGTGACCATGGCTGAGCTTGGTGTGTCTCAACTTGTCAGTGTGGACCTTAAGAAAGCAGAACAAATGGTTGCTTAGGCGGCAGTTTGACGTTGCACCGTTTGCATATCCGCTTAGCATCGCACCAGAGCGATAGAGAAAGGGAGATGCTAAGATGAATTGTGTATTTGTTCAGATACGCTGCAAGCCGGGCACGACCTATGCCGTCGCAGATGCGATTGTTCTGAAGGAAATTCATTCGGAACTCTATTCTACCAGTGGAGATTTTGATCTGCTGATGAAGCTCTATATTCCGGAAGATGCCGATGTCGGAAAATTCATCAATGAAGAGCTTCTGGATATCGATGGTATCGAACGATCTTTGACGACCCTGACCTTCAAAGCGTTTTAGTCCATCCGGCCCGATTTCCTGATGTGAATAATTTATCAATTCGCTGAAATAGGGAATGTCCTAAGCGTCGAAGTCGGTTAATAGTTACCACACGTCAAGCCGGATCGAGGGAAGCAATTCCTGACCCTTGTCGGCGCAAGATTGGTTCGACCGCACGGTCTTTGATGCGTATTTTGAGGATATTTTTATGGCACATTTCACTCCTACCAAAGTTACATACTCTGTAGATGGCGGCAAAAGTGTTGAAGCGGATTGCGATCTTCTGGTTGTGGCGTGCGATCCACGCGGGCTTAGCGATATCGGCAACTTCAGTTCCGAAGAAAAAGCGATTTTCGATGATCTGAAAAATTACACGTTTCATACAACACTGGTGAAAGTCCCGGTTCCAAGCGATGCTGCCGATAAGGTCAAGTTTGGCGTAATCCTGAAGCCAGAGGCGATTGACCATATGGACGGGACGGTGAGCGGGTACCGCAATGAATCTGCGAAACAATTCTCGCTGGAGACCGCAAATGGCATGAGCGAAAACCTGGTGACGGTTTACCAGATACAAGGGCCAGTTGCGACGCCTTGGACCAACGAGCAATTTCTGCAAAACCTGAAAGATACACTGCAGACCCTGGATTGGTGGCCTTACGACTCGTTCGAGATCTGCACTGATGATCAGGGAACGGAGATAGCTCTTACGACGCCCTACTTCGACCATTTTGAAAACGAAGGTCTGACGTCGCACATGCCTTGGAAATATCTGGGCGTGCAGGGTACGGGCAATACCCTTTATGTGCATGGATCTACCTGTTTTGAATCCGTTCTGCAGTGCTGGCAATTTGGGGGGCTGTTGCTGGATAACTTGGCGCATCTTGGCATCCAGTTGCCCGACGAAAAGGAAGCTTTGATCGTCGTTCTGGGGGCTGGGCCAAGCGGCATGCTGTTTGCTCACAGACTTCAGTGCATGGGCTATACGAACGTGCAGATACTGGAATCGACAGCGCGATTTGGAGGGAAAACACACACGGTTACGTTGGATGCGCCATCCCCCGACGGTACGCATAAGAAAACGGCTTGCGAGCTTGGCACGTGCTATATGTCACCAGCCTATGACGATATGGCTGATGAGCTGAAAGACTTTCTCGTTGATAATGATCGGCATGGCTTTTGGGTGAATGCCTCTCACGAAAATCCAAACAAGCTGAGCTTCAGGGGCATGGTCACGGCTGATCAGTTCGACGGTGTCGACATGCCTGACGCCGTTATCGCCTACGGTGATTACGTTGGTCTCAAAGGCTACTATGAGGCCAACAAGCCTTTCCCCGACCCCGCCAAATGGCGTGAGGGCTTTGATCCGGTCTGGACGGGGGTCAGCGTTGGCGTTGCGTTGACCAAATATCTGCTTTTGGTTGAGTACTATGTGGGATCAAACATGCCCATGCCCACATCGGCACCCCAGGCGCTGTTGGACAAGAATTATGACAGTTTTTACGACTTCCTTGAGGATCATGATCTGTTGATCCTGACTGGATTGCTCGAATATGCTTATTCGGTACAAGGTTATGGGCCACTCAAGAAAATACCAGTCTATTACGGAATGATCTGGATCTCCGTCCCTCTCACAAAAGCGATCATCAAGGCCGCTGTTGAGGGATTGATAGGCATCGACTCTGATCCAACCGTCACAGTTCTTTCAAAAGGTTGGCTCAATCTTTGGGATCAGATGGAGCCAACGCTAAAAGTTACTTTGAACGTGGACGTGACGAGTATTGAGCGCCCAATCTAAGGTAATTGACAAGACGTGCTGGAGGGAAACTTAGCTCTTTATGCTGGAACTACGACGTAAAGCTACAACGATTGTCGCCGCCGATGTCGTCGGTTTTTCTCGTCTGGTTTCCCACGATGAAGAAGAGGTGTTCGAGCGGCTACGCAGCATCCGACAGTCGATTATTGATCCCGCCGTAGAAACGGGAGGTGGCCGTGTCATCAAGACTATGGGTGACGGTATTCTGGTTGAATTTCCTTCTCCTGATGTAGCTATCAGCGCAGCACAAGCCGTTCTGAATGCTGTCACGCTTCACGAGCACAATATCCCTGAGGATGCGCGCATTCGGTTTCGCGTTGGCATCAATCACGGCAGCGTTCTGGTCGATGGTGATGATGTGCTGGGGGATGTAGTGAATATTGCGGCGCGGCTTGAATCCTTGGCGCCGGCTGGCGGCATCTGTGTCTCTCGTTCGGTACGAGATATGGTCGAAACGGAAACCTCGTTAGAGATCAAGTCGCTTGGCATGCAATATGTCAGGAACATTCCCCAACCCGTCGAAGTCTGGCAGGTTGTGACTGAAACTGCCCCGGACGCTGCACTTGTGCAGCAACGTCGAACGGATCGCCCCTCGGTGCTTATCCTACCATTCGACAATATGTCTTCGGTCGAGGAGGATGGGTTTCTCGCTGATGGCATTACGGATGATGTGATCAATGCGTTGTCGCGATTTCGGTCGTTGTTCGTCATCGCGCGCGGAACTTCGTTTTCCTACAAAAACCGCAATCAGGACATTCGTCAGATCGCTCAGGATACGGGCGTGCGCTACGTGGCAAAGGGCAGTGTTCGTCGTGCAGGACAGCGGTTACGTGTTTCGGCTCAGCTGGTTGAAGCCGATACGAGCCAAGTGATTTGGAATGACAGATTTGACCGAGACATTGAGGATATCTTTGAGCTGCAGGACGATATCACACGATGCGTGGTGACCGGGCTTGCTCCTGAGATCGGGGCGCATGAACGTAACATTAGCCGACGGAAACCTACAGAGAACCTGTCGGCGTGGGAGCTGTGTCAGCGCGGCTTGGCAGAGATCGACCAGCGCACCACTGATAGTGTCAGAAATGCCTATGGTCTGTTTCACGCGGCGGCGAAAGCAGATGGCACCTACGCGTTGCCCCATGCGCTTCTTGGGCGATTGCATGCGGTGCGTATCTACTCAGGTCGAAGCACTGATCCGGCAGACGATATCAAGAACGGCATGTACCATGCGATGCGCGCAATTGAGCTGGATGATCGGTTGGAGATTGGTCATCTCGCGTTGGCACAGCTCCTGATGATCCAGAAGCGAGAGTCTGATGCGCGTGATGCTTTGGCTCGCGCCAAGGCGCTGAATGACAACGATTCCTTCGTATACAGTGCTCAGACATTCGTGAACCTGTTTCAAGAAGAACCAGATACAGTCGAGATGGAGGAAGCGGGGCTACAGGCCGTGCGCTTAAGCCCTAACGATCCCTTGGCATGGTCCTTCTATTGGATGCTGGTCATGTGCGTTTGGATCAGAGATAGCGAACTGGGTGAGAACGTACGTCATTATCTTGAACCAGCGGCAAGACTCCCTGGCGCGGAAGCCTTCGTCCACATCGCTGTCGCCGTCGTTGCACTCAAATGTGGCGATCAGGTTGAAGCGCAGAAGGCGCTCGACAGGGCGTTGACCGTGCGACCCGACTTGACACTCAAGATCATTCGCCATGCGTTCCATTTCCCCAAATGGCCTGAACTGGTTGCCGGTGTCAGTCCGCAACTGGAAATGATGCTGGATATGGGTTTACCCGAAACTTAGACGCTCTGGTCGTTCCCCGTGGGTGAAGTAGCGGCCCTTCGAATGACTTCGGATATCTGAATGAGCTTGTCCGTCAGCGGACTGGACTTTCGCCAAATCATTCCAATTGTCCGGGAGGGCTGTGGGTGCTTGAATCGTGTCACCGAAACCGGTGCAGAGCCAGTTTCAACCCCAACCGCCATCTCCGGGATCAAAGTTACTCCAAGTCCTGCTCCTGCCAGTTGCACAAGTGTGGATAGTGAACTGCCGTCCAGCCCGTCTCTTGGGATCGCGGATTGAATGTTGCAGAACGCAAGGGCCTGATCGCGAAAACAATGTCCTTCCTCAAGGAGCAATAATCTCATTCCGCGTAGAGTATCGGCGCTGGGCGGCGATTGATCAGTCTCACCGATGGGCCTGACCAGCACGAAGTTTTCTTCGAACAGCGGCAATTCTGTGAGTGAGGGCTCGGACAATGGAAGTGCTACGATTGCGGCATCGAGCCGTCCATCTACCAGCTCTTCTACTAGCTTCGGTGTCACGGTTTCGCGGACATGTATATCCAGCCCCGAGTGGGTTTTATCCAAGGCACCTATTATGGAGGGGAGCAGATACGGTGCCACCGTTGGAATCACGCCCATTCTAAGTCGCCCAACCAGCTGATCTTCGCTTGCGCGGACGAGGTCATCCAGTTGATCGACAAGGCTTAGAATCTCGCGAACGCGGGTGCGAATTTCTTCGCCAAATGCGGTTAGCCGAACATGCCGCGCGCTGCGCTCGAACAGGGCTGTGCCTAGCGTCTGCTCCATCTCCTTGATTTGCATGGACAATGCAGGTTGAGAAATTGAGCACACAGCAGCTGCATTTCCAAAATGTCCAAGTCTGGCCAGTGCATCGAAGTATTTGAACTGTTTCAAGGTTAGACTGCTCATAATTTTATCTTATAGCTATGATCAGAAAATTCAACTTAAACTAATTCTAAGTCTTTGCTATATTTGTTCATGAGAAAAGCTATGCAGCTTGGTCTGATTAATTGGATTGGGAGATCATCATGGACGGAAATCAAAGCGACAATGCCGGCAAGTGCCCTGTAATGGGCGGGCGTGAGGTCACAGCGGTCATTCAAAAGATGTCGAATGAGCTGTGGTGGCCCAACCAGCTGAATCTGAAAATCCTGAACCATAATGCGCCGCAAAGTGACCCGATGGGCGGTGACTTTGATTACGCGGAAGAATTCAAGAGCCTCGACCTCGAAGCCTTGAAGAAAGACTTACATGCCTTGATGACCGACTCGCAGGATTGGTGGCCTGCGGATTACGGGCATTATGGCCCGCTCTTTATTCGGATGGCTTGGCACAGTGCGGGTACTTACCGGATCGGTGATGGGCGCGGTGGCGCAGGATCCGGTCAACAGCGATTTGCGCCGCTCAACAGCTGGCCGGACAATGCCAATCTGGACAAGGCCCGCCGCCTGCTATGGCCGATCAAACAGAAATACGGGCAGAAAATCTCATGGGCCGACCTGCTTGTGCTGACCGGTAATGTGGCGCTTGAGTCTATGGGCTTCAAAACCTTTGGATTTGCTGGCGGCCGTGCAGATGTCTGGGAACCAGAGGAGGACGTCTATTGGGGCCCAGAAAGCGAATGGCTTGCGGACGAAAGATATAGTGGGGATCGCGAGCTGGAGAATCCGCTTGGCGCGGTTCAGATGGGCCTGATTTACGTTAATCCAGAAGGTCCTAACGGAAACCCAGACCCAGTCGCTTCAGCTCATGACATTCGCGAAACCTTTGCGCGCATGGCGATGAATGACGAGGAAACCGTTGCCCTGATTGCGGGCGGGCACACCTTTGGTAAGACACACGGTGCGGGCGATCCAAACGAATACGTCGGCGCTGAACCTGAAGGCGCCAGCGTCATCGAGCAAGGTCTGGGTTGGAAGAACAGCCTGGGCGCAGGTAACGCGGAGAACACCATCAGCTCCGGATTGGAAGGGGCTTGGACGCCCACGCCGGCGGCGTGGGACAACAGCTATTTCGACATGCTGTTTGGCTACGACTGGAAGCAATCAAAAAGCCCTGCGGGCGCGACGCAGTGGATACCGACGGACGAAACTGCTGCTAATCTGGTTCCGGATGCTCACGACAGTTCAAAGAGACATGCGCCTGTTATGTTGACGACTGATTTGGCGCTGCGCGAGGATCCGATCTATGGACCAATCTCCAAGCGGTTCCACGAGAACCCAGATCAGTTTGCTGACGCATTTGCACGCGCATGGTATAAGCTGACGCACCGCGATATGGGACCACACAACCGCGGACTTGGTCCGGACGTTCCCGCAGAAGTAATGATTTGGCAGGACCCCGTTCCAGAAGTTGACCATGATTTGGTAGACGATGCTGATGTTGCAGAGCTGAAAGCAAAGATCCTCGCATCTGGCCTGTCTGTTTCTGATCTTGTCAAAACGGCATGGGCTTCTGCTTCTACGTTCCGCCACACAGACCGCCGGGGCGGTGCAAACGGCGCGCGCATTCGTTTGGCACCGCAAAAGGATTGGGCGGTGAACGAGCCGGAGCAGCTGCAAAAAGTGCTGACCGCTCTTGAGAGCGTTCAATCTGACTTCAACAACGCGCAAAGCGGCAGCAAGAGAATTTCACTTGCGGACTTGATCGTTCTTGGCGGCTCTGCGGCAATCGAGAAAGCTGCGAAGGATGCGGGCCAAGACATCGTTGTCGGGTTCACACCCGGACGAACAGATGCAAGCGCCGATCAAACAGATGCGGATGCATTTGATGTACTGGAGCCGAAATCTGACGGGTTCCGGAACTTCCTCGGTTCCAACAGGAGCCGCTCCCACGCAGAACTTCTGGTTGATCGCGCCCATCTTCTGTCACTCACAGCCCCGGAAATGACCGTGCTCGTGGGTGGTCTACGAACTCTCAACGCTACGGTGGGAGGATCTACGGTGGGTGTCCTCACCGAGCGTCCGGGTGTTCTTTCGACAGATTTCTTCAAGAACCTGCTTGATATGGAGACCAAGTGGGACGCGTCTGACGAAGAGGCAGTCTTCGAAGGCCGTGACCGCAGCAGCGGTGGCCAGAAATGGGCAGGCTCTGCTGTTGATCTCTTGTTTGGTTCGAACTCCCAACTTCGAGCGATTGCTGAGGTGTATGCATCGTCTGATGCAGAATCCCGGTTTGTTGAAGATTTCGTCGAGGCTTGGGTCAAAGTGATGGAACTTGATCGTTTCGATCTTGTTTGAAGCGCTCAACAAATACCCTTGATACAGGCGCTCCAGACACTCTGGGGCGCCTTTTCGTCGCTTTACGACAGATGAAATCTGAAAACACCAAGCACGCCGAACCCCAGTTCGCATTCCACTCAAAAGCAATCTTCATGCACGGCGTTTGGGGTATTTTCGGTGAAAGCCGCCAAATTCCGACATAATTCATGGCCCAGAGAAAAAGTTAAGAAAATATTAATTTATATATTTCAGATAGATAGAAAATTTCCGTAGCGTAAAATCAAACTTCCTATCTCGACCAAATTTTACGCAAATTGGAGCCATAATTGCCCGGTAGGCCTTGTTTACTGATTTTTAATCAAGGGGACGGGGTCGTGAATGTTGCGTTAAATACTGCGCTGAAAATCAAGCAGGTGGACTCGGCCGAAAGGCCAATCCGTTTGGTGATGGATAATGTGGCGCCAAAAGCCACTTTTGAAAGAATTGCCGTTGTTGGTCTGGGCTATGTAGGCCTTCCGCTAGCCGTTTGTCTTGCGGACAAATTCAAAACCGTATCCGGCTTCGATATCTCAGAGCGACGCGTTGCCGAAATTAATAACGGATTTGATGCGACCAACGAAATCAATCCAGCCAAACTTCAGAGCAGCGGTCTGCGTTCAAGTACTGACATTGATGATCTGGCTGATGCGACATTCTTTATCGTAACGGTGCCAACTCCGATTACTGATGCAAGGCAGCCTGATCTGTCACCTTTGAAATCGGCATGTGAGGCGATCGGTCCAAAGCTGAAAGTCGGCGACGTGGTTGTGTTTGAATCAACCGTCTACCCTGGTGTAACCGAAGACTTTTGTGCGCCATTGCTGGAGCAGGCTTCGGGTCTGAAAGCTGGAGCAGATTTCGGTTTGGGATATAGCGCCGAGCGGATTAATCCAGGCGACAAAGTCAATACTGTCAACAACGTCATTAAGGTAGTCTCTGGTGACACACCTGAAACCCTTGAGCGCGTTCAAGCTGTTTACGGTCTGGTGATCGGCGCTGGGCTGCATGCAGCCGCCAGCATTAAAGTGGCTGAAGCTGCGAAAGTTCTGGAGAACACTCAACGCGACATCAATATCGCCTTGATGAACGAGATGTCCCTGATTTGTGACAAGATCGGCATCAGCACGAATGACGTTATCGAGGCTGCGGCCACGAAATGGAATTTCGTTCCGTTTACACCCGGCTTGGTTGGTGGGCACTGCATTGGTGTGGACCCCTACTACCTTGCCTCGCTTGCCGAAAAGATCGGGCATCACCCGCAGGTTATTCTGGCTGGGCGTCGTACCAATGACGGTATGGTGCGCCATGTAGCCGACGCCACGTTGCGCATGCTGATCGAACAAGGCGGCGATTTGAGACAAAAGCGCGTCGGTGTCTGTGGCATCACCTTCAAGGAGGATGTGCCGGACGTTCGCAACTCGAAGTCTCTTGAGTTGCTCGAAACTCTGCGGGGCTACGGTATCGATCCGCTAGTGCATGATCCGTATTGCACCTCGGACCTGGCTCATACCATCGGTGTTGAGCTGTGCAGCCACAAAGATCTGAAGGATCTGGATGCCATGGTTCTGGCAACACCGCATGCAGTTTATTCGGAGAACCCGCGGTTCCTGAAAAGTATTCGCAAGGGTGGCGTTCTAGTTGATGTACGGGGGGTCTTCCGCGACTCCCAAGACGTAAAGGAGCTGAGTTACTGGTCATTGTAACTCGGTCTGGCGAAAGGGGCTCGCGCAGATGTTTTCGATTACACCAATTGGGTCATGTCGTATCACGACGCCTTTGCGCCGTGGCCAATCGATGTTTGGTACAAAGCTAAATTTGGATCGGTGCTATGGCTACTGCCATTCTCCGGCCGAAGCTGTGCAGATGGCCGAGTTTATGCTTGGCAATGCAACGATTCCTGAACATATCTGGCCTTTGGTGTCGCGCGCGCACGATCACCACGAAATCTCCAACGCGCGCCACGCGTTGTCTGATCTTTACGTGGTCGAACTTGCCTCCGCGAAGGAGGTCACGATCGACGGTATCTCGGTTCAACTAAACTATTTGAAGTCCGAGTTCTCCGACTTCTTTGAGAATGCGGATCGCGCGGTAGCATTTTGGTCGCTTGCTGAAACTGGTGACGAGAACGCTATTGCAGATTTCTTGCAGCATGAGTGGTCGGAGACTGAACGACAGCGCGCCGACAGCAAAGTTCTTGTTAATATCAAACGTCAATTTGTCACTCGTGAGAGCCTGCGCCGCGATATCGCGCGACTGACTGGTTTGCTTCCTGACGTCCTCTTTGTCTCACATGTTGATGCGCAAAAAACCGACGGGAATACGATCAAGTCCCGAACTGATTTCATCCGCCTGGTAGAGGAGGAGGTCACAGCCGCGGGTTGCAAGTTCTTCAACCCAACGGATCTTATGAATGAGGTTGGCCAAGCCGCCGCTATTGAGGACGAAAGCACGGGGCTAGCTCACTTCACTGATAGCTTTGCGGACAAGCTTATGGGTCGCTGGGTGCGCGATTTCGTTGCTCCGTCAACAGACGTTCAGGTTCGACTGAAAACGCCTGGAGCCGTAGATTACAAACTTAAACCACAGATCGACGTGGCCTGTAGGCAAAACCGATTTGCGGATGTACGCGCGCGCCTTTCGACACTTGTTGCTGAAGACCCCGAACTGTCCGCTTTGTACGACAATTGCCTTTCGAGACAAACGACGGCGCAGACTGCGTTTCTAGAAACGCTTGGCAACGGGTATGCAGATAGGCTTGGTGCCGATCAGGCACAGCAATGCGTTCTGGATGCATGTAAGTTAGGGCTTTTCGACACTGCGCTGGATCTGGTCGGGCGCTATCCAAGTGTATTCGCCGAAATGTCTTTGCACGATGTGCTGGAATGCGCATCCATGGCGTCCAAATCCAATGCCCTAAACGCCTCGGTGGAGTTTCTTCTGGCAGGTGTCATTTCCGGTGACAATGGCGCGCGCCGCGATTTGGCGGATCTCGCTTTGGCTCAAAAGATCGACATCCTTTCCATGCTTGAAGTCGATGAACGCGCGTCATTGTTGGAGTGTCTACCGCCGCGAGACAGGCTTCAGCTGCTGCGCTTGAATGGTGCATCTTTCGTGCAGGCCGTCACGTCTGCCACTTCCCCTCAAGACGTTTTGGAGATCATTACTGAACTAAGTGTCCATGACGGTATTGGCTACGCGGCGGAGGTTTTGGGAAGCTGGAGAGAGCTCTGCGGCACTGATCGGGTGACCGACGCGGGTTTGAAGTTGGTCTTGGACGACTGGGTAGAAACCGCACTGTCGTCGGATGAGGTTATTGAGCGGATACACGGTCTTAACGCCGTCTTGTTCGCCGCGCCTCGGCACTCGAGTGCGCGCAACGCGATGCGCGACACTCGTAAAGAGCTGGCGTTGCGTATTCGCGCCGCTGGGCATGCCGGAGACATTGAAACCCTTGATGCGTTGACTGTTGAAGCTAACGCTTTGACCTCAGACCTGCCTGAACTGGATCTATGGCGGGCTAGGCTAAGGTTTTCTGCTGGCGAGTTTGAGACAGCCATGGAACTGGGCCAGTCAGCAGCAGAGCTTCTTCCAGAAAAAATCAATGTCTGGGTTCTTCTGATGCGCTCTGCGCTCAAACTTGGCGATAGCATCAATGCATCTGCTTTTGCAGAGCGCGTCATCGACCTGACTTCGCCAGACACTGAAAAGCTAAAGCTGGAAGCTCAGGCTGTGCTGAATTCTGATCTGGTCGGAGCCTAGGCCATGAAACGGATTTCCAAAACGCTTAACTTTGCCCCCGAAGCACCGCCCTTGCCGAGTGCGTTCTCGGAAGAGGTCTATCAAATGAGTATGGCGATAAAGTCGCCTAACGTGGCGCGGCAGGTTTACGAAAAGTTGAAGCCCGTGCTGAAGACACACAGGGCCGATCAAACGATTGCGATTGCTTGCGGAATGCTTCTGGAAAAGCAGCGCCATGAAGACGGCATGCGGTTCCTCTGGAACGATCTGCAAAGCATGTATCCGGAGGACGTTACCGCCTTAAGAATGCTGATGAGGTGGTATCGGCGGGAACAAAAGACGGACGAAGGCATTGCGCATATTGATCGCCTGTTTCCGGAAAGCTGGCACAGCCTTGAACAGGCTCATCGTGCAATAGCGGGTTTGGCTGAACTGAAGGCCTGGGGCGACATTGACCGGATCATGTCATCGATTCTGATGTTTCATTCGCAAGCGCGGGACATTCGGATGAAGTATATCAAGATTCTGAACGAGCAGTCGCGTTTCAAAGAGGCAGCGAAAGTCGCCAAAAACGTTGAAAACCGTGAGAAGATGGGGGACGCGTCGCAAGAGCTTCTCAGCTCCGTGTCGCGGTGTGCATCCACACTTGAAAAGCATGGTCGTGTCGACGCCAATGATGTGATTGCGGACATAATTGATCGCGCTGAGCCACCCAGAGATTTGACCTCGGTTGATCGGGTTGTCTTTTTCACAGGCCAGCTGGGTACAGGTGGTGCTGAGCGTCAGATGAGCCGGATCGCTTGCGCCTATCAGCAACGTTACAATAACCGACTTCCCCTAGGTCTTGCCCCGAGTGTTTGGGTCAAACATGCGACAGCAGCCAGTGGTGCAGACTTCTACCTGCCGCAGCTGCAGGAAACCGGTGTCGCGACCAAGGTGCTGGCGGATGAGCGGCAAATACATGTGAGTGAGCTTGACGGTTTATCTGCCGAGATCATGGAGCTGCTAGAAGTATTGGCTCCAGATGTTCTCCGGCATACATGCCAGTTGATTTCGATGTTCCGTGAAGATCGCACCGATGTTGCGTATCTTTGGCAGGACGGCGGGATTGTGCAATCTGCGATTGCTGCGGTTCTTGCAGGCGTTCCTAGGATCATCACATCGTTTCGCGGTCTGCCGCCAAATCTGCGCCCCAACCTGTTTCGTGCAGAACTACCTGTTCTCTATGCAGCCCTCGCGCGGCTGCCACACGTCACCTTCACCGCCAATAGCCAGAAGGCCGCGACGGCGTACGAAGACTGGTTGTCTCTAGAGCCAGGTACGGTTCTGGTCGTGCCAAATGCGATCCCCGCAGTTTTGCCTGACGGCGATGACAGCGATCATACCTACTGGTCAGAATTGCTCGATGCATCTGAGGCCTGCACAAAAACAGTTCTTGGCGTCTTCCGCTTTGATGTCAACAAACGTCCATTGGATTGGATCCAAGCAGCCGCAAGATATTTGGCAAAGCATGACGACACACGCTTTGTGATGTTGGGAGGCGGCGCGCTTCAGGCTGAGAGCGCTGTCTTGATTGACGAACTTGGACTGTCCAACCGGGTGTTTCTGGCGGGGATCCGCAGCAATGTAGGGTTCTACATGCACCGCGCCGACCTGTTGATGCATCTTGCTCAGATGGAGGGGCTGCCCAACGTTCTGATAGAGGCTCAACTAGCCGGAACGCCTGTTTTGGCTACGCCTGCCGGCGGCACGGATGAGGTAGTGAGCGACGGTCTTACCGGCCAAATCTTGACCAATGCTGACGAATTGCCGTTGGCGGAATTGGATCAAAAGCTCGAAGCTCTTCTGTCTGACGAAGATGAACTGGCCCGGTTGGGTGCGTCAGCGATGGTACATTCCGGAGATCGTTTCTCTGTTGAAACGATCTTGGGCCGCACAACGGAACTCTTTAATTCTACGAAGCTGGATCAGTAAATGAGAACGGTATTTGTCACCGGCACAGCCGGATTCATCGGCTTTCACCTTGCCAAACATCTCTTGGCCGAAGGCTTTTCTGTGGTCGGTTTCGATGGTTTGACCGACTACTATGATGTCACGCTCAAGCGAAAGCGTCATGAGATGCTGGAAGAGCAACCCAACTTCCAAGCGCATATCGGTATGCTTGAAGACAACGATATGCTGGCGCGGGTTGTGGCCGAGGCCAAGCCGGATGTGATCGTTCATCTCGCCGCACAAGCGGGTGTGCGCTACAGCCTCGAAAACCCTCGGGCTTACGTCGATACCAACCTGACAGGGACATTTAACCTGATGGAAGCCGCGCGTGTGGCCAAGGTTGATCACCTTCTGATGGCATCAACGTCATCGGTTTACGGTGGCAACAAGACCATGCCGTTTGAAGAGACACAAGCCACGGAACTTCCTTTGACGCTTTATGCCGCAACGAAAAAGGCCAATGAAGCTATGGCGCATTCTTATGCGCATCTTTGGCATATGCCGACGACGATGTTTCGGTTCTTCACGGTCTACGGACCATGGGGTCGTCCGGATCTGGCGCTGTTCAAGTTCGTTCGTGCAGCACTCGCTGGCGAAGCGATTGACGTCTACAATCACGGTAAGATGGCGCGGGACTTTACCTACGTGGATGATCTTGTCCGTTCCATTCGCAAACTGATTGATGCTGCACCTGCGCATCCCGATGCCGGTGAGGCGGCAATACCAGGCGACAGTCTGAGCCCGGTCGCGCCGTTTAGAACGATCAATATCGGGAACGGTACATGTGTGCCGTTGATGGATTTTATTTCTGAAATCGAGGTCGCGCTGGGTCAGAAAATCGAGAAAAACATGATGGAGATGCAAAAGGGCGATGTCCCCGGAACGTGGGCCAATGCCGATTTGCTGGAAGCGTTGACAGGCTATCTTCCGAACACTTCGGTGAAAGAGGGTATCGGCCAGTTTGTTCAATGGTACCGCGAGTATTACGAAGTCTGACCAATGGCGGTTATGGACCAACATATCACCCCGCCGGGCGCGATCACACGGATCGCGGTGCTTCTGGAGAGAGAGCGCAAGACGCGTTTCTCTGGCGGCAAGCTAGGGTATTTGTGGGCCTACATCACGCCGACGGTTTGGATTGGCCTGATCGTTGCCTTGTTCTGGTTTCTTGAGCGAACGCCACCCATCCATGTCGGCACAGAGATATTCATCGCCACCGGCGTTTTGCCTTATTTGATCTTTCGACAGACCGTAACGTCGCTGAGCCGAACGCTAAATGCCCATCGCTACATGCGTTACATTCGTCCCGTATCTTCCAATGACATTCTGTCAGCGACCATGCTGTTGGAAAGCTTCAATGTGTTGACCACCTCGGCGTTGATCTTCGGCGCTGTGACGATCCTGTTCGGCAGTCAGTTGCCCGTCTCTATGTCGGGTGTGTTCTTCTTTCTATCGCTGAGCTGGTTGATCGGATGTGGCGTTGGTCGCTTCGTCGCAATGGCCGGTTTGCTAAGTGATGCATTTGCACGGGCCGTACCATTGATACTGCGCCCATTCTTTTGGCTGTCCGGAATCTTCTATACGGCGACTGATCTGTCCAAACAGGCGCAGGACCTACTCTGGTACAGCCCGTTTCTCCATGTCACAGAGCTGGTTCGTGAATCATATTTCATCGGGTACACATCGCCCATCGCGACGATCTGGTATCCAGTGGCGGTGGCCTCCGGGTTCTATCTTGCGTCTATCCCGATCGAGATTTTTGCAACCCGCCGTCGTTTGATGCGAGGTCGGTTATGATTGAGCTGCAGAATGTCGATCTTTTGACGCCAGGGTTCGTCAAACGGGCACCGATCTTGCTTGATGCCAATGTTGTATTTGGCACTGGTGAACGGATCGGGATATTGGCCGCACCCGGCAGTGGAAAGTCCTCACTCGCGCGATTACTCTCGGGAATTGATCACCCTGATCGTGGTACTGTGAAGCACTCCGGTCGGGTAAGTTGGCCGATTAACTTCGCGGGTTACCTCCATCCTGAGTTGTCGGTTCTTGAGAACATCAGTATTTTTGCGCGTCTCGTCGGAGTGTCGCCAACTTCGGTGACCGACTTTTGCCGTGAGACCTTTGGCATTGGTCATTTGTTTGCACGCCAGATGAAAGACCTGCCACCGACACAGCGTGCACTTCTGAGCTATGCGTGTGCGATGTCTATTGAAGGCCCCGCAACTTGGATTGCAGATGAAACAATTACGGTTGGTGAGCCGAGAGATCGCGCTGTCTGCGACAGCGTATTGGCTGATCGCTTGAAAGAAGGCGGTCTGATCTTTTTGTCACGCAATGCACGGCAGCTTACAGCGTATTGTGATCGATTCCTTGTTTTGCTGAACCGACGACTGGTATCATGCGACGATCTGAAAGTCGCGCAGCAGGCACTAGATCTTTCGTTGATGCCATTGATGAATGATGAAAGGAGCGCTCGCTATGCCCAGCTCTAATCCATCTGACGAAGCAGAACGTAAGCGCATCGAAGCCTGGCGCGCTGAGCGTGCGCGCATTGCCGCGGCTGACAAAGCTGAACGACTTCGCCAGAAGGCTGTGGATACTGCGCAGGCGGCCAGCGTCAAAAAGCAGGATCAAAGCACGGCCGCGCTGACGTTGCTGTCTTCGACACAGCAACCAGCAGAGGAAGAGGTGCAGCCCGCCCGCGTTGAAGAGCGACGCGCGCGCAAATTCAATTTTGGGTCTCGCGGGCCGTGGCCTTTGTTCTGCGTGGTGGTTCTGGCGCCGGTATTGATCACCGCATTTTATCTTCTTGCAGTGGCGACGCCTCTTTATGAAGCGCGCTCTGTCGTCGCGATCACGAAATCTGCAGAGACCGGTAACGGTTCCCGATCCGGGCTGCTGGGTGGCGTGCAAAGCCCGTCTAATCTGGCAGAAGTGTTCCGGGCTCATTCCTATGTTCAAAGCCAAGCAATGATAGATGCCCTAGAGGCGGAACTGGGCTTGGTGACGAAGTTCAGCAGCAACGAGATTGATCCTGTTCAACGCCTGCGCACGATACCATTGCTTTCGATCAACAAAAGCTCTCAGTTCGATCGCTATGTCGACTCGTCTGTTGATATCCAAAGTGGGCTTTTGACCTTGTTCGTCAGAGCGCCGAGCGAGGCAGAGGCCATCGCAATCTCAGAATTTGTGCTGCGGAACGCGGAGGGTACGGTTTACTCTCTGGGTCAGCAGATCTTCGATCAGCGGCAATCGCATGCGACAAGGGTCAGAGAAGCTGCAGAAAAGCAGGTGGCCGAAGCGCAAGCCGCGCTCGTTGCCCTGCAGATCAAGTATCAAGAGGTCGACCCCAAAAACCGCATCGAAAGCATTTATGCGACGATCAACGATCTTGAGGCAGAGGCACAAAAGCTCAATAGCGAAATCCAAAAGGCACAGATCGCTGGGATCGGTGATAGTTCTCAAACCCGTCAGACTATGGAGTTAGAGGAACGTATTCGTAGTCAAATCGCAGAAGAAAGAGCCCGCCTTGTTGCGCCAGACGGATCTTCTGTTGGGTCGCTAAATACGCTGTTGATGGAGTATGAGCTGGCAACCTTGGAGGTTGATCTGGCACGTGAGGCCGTTCAAACCGCACTGAAGGCACAGGCTGAGGCCGGTCAGGAAGCCGCACTGAACCGAAGCTTCTTGCAGGTCGTTGTGCCGCCTAGAACGGCGCAAGCGGCGGTCTATCCAAAGATACCGGGCACATTAGCGCTGGTCTTTGTGATCTCGCTGACGGTGTTTGCGGCGCTCTATACATTCCGTACCGCAAGATCCTAAAAACTCGTGACCTGCGCGCGCCCAAAGGCCTGGTGAGCGTTGGACCTGAGGTCCGTGGTCGCAGCCATTGGCTGTGGCAGCATTGTGACCGCCATATGTTCCTTGTTCAGGAATTCGACTCGGAGAAGCCCCTATCGCGTCAATTCTTAACCGCAATTAAGGTTAATAACCGTCCCTGAAATGAACACTTTACTTTGGGATGTATGGGTGTGTTCGGCGCTGCTGCCACTCACGACCTGCCTGCTCTGAACTTGCTTCAAGCTCTGCATCCTCAAACTGGGAAACGCTGCTATGAAGTCCTACAAATTCGGGATATATTCACTATCCAACTGGCTTGATAACTACCTGTCCAAATTCAGATGGTTTGGCTTTGATCAAGACGGTTTTTTCAATTCCAGCAGCTGGTTTTTCGACTCGTTTTTCAACTGGGGACGCCCTGCGTCTAACCAGTCAGGCCCCAGTGGCGATCTCACCGTACGGCGCTTTCCGAGCGAAATAACCGTCCTTGAAGACACGACGACGGCGATTGACCTGTCAGCGATGAAGTTGAAGTACACCGGAAAGAAAAAGGACATACTGTCCGTCACGTTGACAGCAAGCGAAGGCGTCCTTGAAGCAGACAGCACAAAAAAAGTGACGGTGACCGGGTCTGGCACCGACGCGATAACACTGACCGGGACGCGTAAACAGCTCGACAAGTATTTCAATAAGAAAGCCGCCATCAAATACACTGGCGCGGAAGATGATTCAGGAGACAATGCGGCCACTCTCACCCTGACGACTATAAAAAAGGGTGAACCGACGGTTTTGGGGAAAACTGACGTCGATATCACGGACACGCCTGATGACATAACGGGCACTTCAGGCAATGACACTTTGATCGGTGATGATGGTGTGAACACCATCATGGGTCTGGCTGGAAACGATACGATTGAAGGTGGCGCAAGCGCCGACAATCTGGATGGCAGCACGGGAACCGATTGGTTGTACTACACCGGGTCAGCGTCTGGTGTTTCGGTCGATCTGAACGCGAATGGGTCAGGTACGCAAACGGCGTCTGGCGGTGACGCTGAGGGTGATGTGATCAAAGGTTTTGAGAACGTGCGCGGTTCAGATGCTGCTGATATGCTGGTTGGCAATTCTGCTGCGAACTACCTTATCGGTCAGGGCGGCGAAGATACTATCGATGGCGGTGCTGGCAACGACACGATCCGCGGCGGCGAAGGCGCTGATGTTCTTGAGGGTGGCAGCGGCGTTGATATCCTTCAATATGAAGGCTCGTCATCTGGCGTTAATGTAGACCTGAATGAAGATGCTTCTGGTCTGCAAAAAGTATCCGGTGGTGATGCCGAAGGTGATATTGTCTCGGGCTTTGAAAACGTGTTCGGCTCTGATTTCGACGACGTCATTATCGGCAATGAAGGCGCCAACTATCTGATCGGCTTCGACGGTAATGACAATATCGATGGTGGCGCGGGCAATGACGTGATCCGCGGCGGTGCGGGTGCTGACACGCTTGAAGGCGGCGAAGGTGTTGACCTGCTGCAATACGCGGGTTCGAGCACCGGTGTCACGGTTAATCTGGAAACACAGGTTGGCACCGGCGGAGACGCCGAAGGCGATGTGCTTTCCGGGTTCGAGAATGTTTACGGTTCGGACCATGGGGACAACATCACTGGCGACGGTGCCAAGAATGTTCTTTTTGGGTATGCAGGTGATGACACCATCGACGGCGGTGCTGGCAATGACGTCATTCGTGGCGGCCTTGGCGCAGACAGGCTTGAAGGCGGCGATGGCATCGATTGGTTGCGCTACGCAGGTGCATCGGCTGGCGTCTCAGTCGATCTGAATGCAGACGCCAACGGCTTGCAAAGCGCCTCGGGTGGAGAAGCAGACGGGGATGTCATCTCGGGTTTTGAGAATGCTTACGGCACCAGTTACGACGATACGCTGACCGGTGACGAAAACGCTAACATCCTTTATGGCGGCGGTGGCGCAGATACATTTGTCTTCAACACCACGCTTGGAGCGAGCAATGTGGATCGTATTCTGGATTTCAACTCCAGCGCCGACACGATCAACCTGGATAGCGGAATCTTCACAGGTCTGACGCTGGGCTTTCTGGATGCATCGCAGTTCTTGGTCAGTGATACGGGTTTGGCCGAGACGGCCGACCATCGTCTGACCTACGAAAGCGATACTGGCTATCTGCGTTTTGATATTGATGGCGCAGGTGGGGCCGAGGGTCTTGTCTTCGCATCGCTCAAGACCGGTTTGAGCATGGATGAAACTGATTTCTTCATCTTCTAGTTCGCACGAGGCTGCAGACTGACATACGGGGTCAGAAAGTACTCCTTATGTCAGAATGAGTTCTTGTCGTCAGCAAGCGCTTGAAAAAACCAGCGCTGGAAAATCAGCACCAATATGAGCGGCGGCAGGATCGAGAGAACGATCAGTGCCATGCCGGGCCCACTTTCTTGGCCGATCAGTCGAATGCCGCGCACCAGAGTGTAGCGGCTTTCATCTGTACTGATCATGAGTGGCCAGAGATATTGGTTCCAGCCGATCATGAAAGTCACAACAAAGATTGCCCCGCCGCGTCGCCATGACAGTGGCAGTATGAAGTCGATGAAGAACCGAACAGGTCCTGCCCCATCCAACTTGGCGGCTTCTAGGTATTCATTTGGAAAGCTCAGAAAGAGTTGGCGAAAAAACAAGGTTCCAAGAGCCACGCTGAGTGTCGGCAGGATCATCCCGATATGCGTGTTGATGAGGCCAAGTGCTTCGGTCGTCAGAAAGGTTGTAATAAACCGACTTTCCAATGGAAGGAGCAGTGTTGCGAGCGTCAGCCAAAACAGAAATCCAGCTAAGGGCAACCGGAAGTACACCATTGCGTAGGCGCCCAGAAGAGAGATGATCGTCGTGAACCCGGCAACGCCCAACGCAATGATCAGCGAGTTTTTCAGCATGTCGAGCGCGGTGATCTGATCGGTGAACCCTGCCTGTAGCGTAAGTACCTGCGTGTAGTTCGCCAGCGCTTGGGAGCCTGGAAACAACTGTAACCCCTCGCGAACGAGCAGCGCAGTTTGATGAGTGGATGAGGCCACCATGATCAATATCGGTAAAATAAGAAAGGCCACGCCTGCCAGCAGGATCATATGATTTCCCGCGTTGCGGAGGCGTTTTCCCATCTGACTTATGCCTTGTAGGCGACGTCCGACATCGACAGCAATTCGTCAAATATATCTGGAGAACCGGCAACGACCCTGCCGCCACTTTCTAGGATTGCTTCTGCGCTTTGGTGTTCTATGCGACCACCGGCTTCGGCGATCAGCAACTGACCGGCGAGGCAATCCCATGCGTTCATATGTGGTTCCGTGTAGCCGATCAGGCGACCAGCCGCGACGTAGGCCAACATCAATCCGCCCGAGGCATTGCGAAAGAAGATCCCGCCCCGTGCGGATAGTTCGGCGATCAGGTCTGCGGCCATATGTGTGGCCGTCCGACCGTTCATGCCGACACCCACGCTGCCATCATCGAGACCGTCTGTCTGTGCCACCTTAAGTTTAGTGTTGCCCAGATATGCGCCCTCACCGGCCGCGCCCCAGAACATCTCCTTCGTGGACGGCTCATAGATCACGCCAATCTTTGACTGATCGTCTTGCACGCACGCCAGGATCACGCACCACTGCGGTATTCCACGAACAAAATTGGCGGTGCCGTCTATGGGATCTATCACCCAGGTCCACCCCGATTTCGACGGGACGTTTTCGTGCTCTTCCCCAACAATTCCATCCTCGGGGAACTGCGCCGAAATCTGGTCGCGCACAAATGTTTCAACTTCCAGATCGGCGTTGGAAACAAGATCTTGCGACCCCTTGGATTTGATGTCCAATGACGAGATGTTTTTGAAGAAGCTCATGCCAAGCGTACCTGCTTCTTCTGCTATGTCTTTGGCAGCTTCCAGACGGGGATTGGTCATATTAATCGTTCGCCCGTGTCCTTGCGGAACACAAAGGCTGTCGAGGGATCGAAGCTTAGCTTGAGGACACTGTCGAGCGACGGCAGGACGTTCTTGTCCCCCTTCAGGCAAATTTCCAGGGCGTCACCTTCCTCGTTGATTGCATCGCTTAGCGCTCCATAAACTAGGTTTTCGCCGCCGTGCTGCTCCACCAGATCAACCCGCATTTCAAGTTGGCCCTTAGGGTCCTGTTGCATCACGTCAGGCCGAATGCCCAGCATCAAGTCTGTATCCTTTGGAAGGTCCTTGAAACCTTTCAGGGTCAGCGCTTGATTGTTTAGCGTCGTGCCATCGAACGTAACGGGGATCAGGTTGATCTGTGGCGCGCCGATGAAGGAGGCGACAAACAGCGTCTTGGGATTGGAGTACAACTCCATGGGTGCTCCCATCTGTTCGACTTTGCCTTCGTTGATGACGGCTAGGCGATCCGCCAGCGTCATGGCTTCTGTCTGATCGTGAGTCACATATATCGAAGTGACATTCATCCGGCGCTGTAATTTCTTGATCTCGATGCGCATTTGCACACGCAACTTTGCATCGAGGTTAGAGAGCGGCTCATCGAACAGGAAAACCTGTGGATCGCGGACAATCGCACGCCCCATAGCAACGCGCTGACGTTGGCCGCCGGATAGCTGGTTTGGCTGCCGATCGAGAAACTGATCGATCTTGAGCATTGTCGCCGCTTCATTGACCCGGCGTTCAATCTCCGCGTTGTCCAGCTTTCGATTTTTCAGCCCATAGGACATGTTTCCGCGAACGGACATGTGCGGGTAAAGCGCATAGTTCTGGAAGACCATGGCGACATCACGTTCCGACGGGGAAACGTCATTGATCACCCGATCACCAATCTTGATGTCACCCTCAGAGATGCTCTCCAATCCTGCTACCATGCGAAGCAAGGTCGACTTTCCGCAGCCGGAGGGACCAACAAAAACGATCATCTCGCCGCTTTGAATATCCATGTCGACACCACGGATTGCCTCGGCGCCATTTGGATAGGTTTTGCGAACGGATTTTAGTTCAACACCCGACATTATTTCTCACTTTCGACAAGGCCCTTAACGAACCAGTTTTGGAACACCAGCACCACAAGCACCGGCGGCAGGGTTGCCAGAATGGTCAGTGCAAAGGCCTTTTGGAATTGTGGCAGCTCGCCGCCTTCATTGAGCACCTGATAGATTTGTTTGATGCCGATCACCAAGGTGTAGTTCTCTTCTTTCGTGGTCATAATCAGTGGCCAGAGATACTGGTTCCAACCGACCACAAACATGATGATCAAGATCGCAGCGATCATGGTTTTGGAGAGCGGGACAAGGATGTCGATGAAGAAGCCCCACGAGGTCGCCCCGTCCAGCCGTGCGGCCTCCAGTAACTCATCCGGCACCGAGCGGAAGAACTGCCGAAAAAAGAAAGTGCCTGTGGCGGATGCGATGAGCGGAATGATCAGTCCCGCGTGAGTGTCCAAAAGCCCCATGTCCGCGACAACCTTGTAGGACGGGATGATCCGCACCTCCAGCGGCAGCAGAAGCGTCATGAAGATGGTCCAGAACAAAGGAACGGCCAAGCGGAAGCGGAAATACACGATTGCATAGGCCGCCAGCATGGAAATCACCACTTTGCCGACAGCAAACCCGATCCCCAGGATCAGACTGTTTTTCAACATGGCGGTGGCGGTGACCTTCTTCATTACTCCGCCTTCAACAAAGAGTACCTCGTTATAGGTCTCGAAAAAATGCCCGCCGGGAATGATCTGAAGTCCTTCGCGCAGGATTGTTTCCGGCGCGTGGGTAGAGGTAGCGAAGGCAACCCAGACTGGCAGCGTCATGAAAATCGCGCCGCAAATCAGGATCAGATGGGTCATTAAGGAAGTACGGTTCATCAGTAATGCACCTTCTTCTCAATGAAGCGGAACTGGATTACGGTCAGCGCAAGGACCAGCAGCATAAGCACCACCGATTGAGCGGAAGACCCGCCAATATCTGCACCCCTGAAACCGTCTTGGAAAACCTTGAACACCAGCGTTGTTGTGGCTCCGCCCGGCGCGCCTTGGGTCGTGGTGTCGATGATGCCGAAAGTCTCGAAGAACGCGTAGGTGATGTTGATCACCATCAAGAAAAAGGTGGTTGGCGCCAAAAGTGGGAAGGTAATGGTCCAGAAACGACGCGTAGAGCTTTTGCAATCCATCAATGCGGCTTCCTGCACGGATTTGGGTATGCCTTGCAGCCCAGACAGGAAGAATATGAAATTCACGCTGACTTGCTTCCAGACGGAGATAAGCACCACGACAAACCCTGCGTCTACTGGATCGAGCTTGTGGTCAAAATCGAAACCCACGGCGTTCATGAATCCATACAGATCCCCGATTAGCGGGTTGAACATCAGATTGCCCATCAGACCGGCGACGGGTGGCGCGATGGCGTAGGCCCACATCAGGAGTGTCTTGTAGGTGCTTGCGCCCTGGATGACCTCGTTGGCTTTGACCGCCAGAAGCAAGGCCAGCCCCAATGACAGGAAAGTCACGAGGACGGAGAAGATCATCGTGAACCAGGCGGCCTGCAACCAAGCGCCTGAAAAGATGGTGTCGGAATAGTTGCGAAACCAAACAAATTGCGAAGACAGTCCGAAGGCGTCCTCAAGCAGAAAGGATTGGTAAACGGCTTGTGCGGCAGGCCAGAGGAAGAAAATCACGATGATGATGATCTGCGGCGCCACAAATAAATAGGGGATGGGGCTGTGCTCGTATTGAACGCGCTTCATTTCTGAGAACTTTCAGGGTCTTGAGAGTGCGGCCAGCGAGGTAGCCCGCTGGCCGCAATATGCTTAGTTCATGCTTGCGTTGAAGCGGTCGAGCAGCGCGTTGCTCTCCTCTTCCATTGCCTCAAAGGCCGCATCCACAGTCGACGCACCTGAGAAGATGTTGTCATACTGTTTGTACATCGCCTCACGGATTTGCACGTAGAACCCTAGACGGTAACCTTTGGTCCACTCGCCCCCTGGCTGTGTCAGCTGCAGAATGCCAACTTCAGCGTCCGGCGTGGTGTCGTAGTAACCGTCAGCTTTCGCCATGTCATAGGCAGCGTTCGTAATCGGCACGTAACCTGTTTCCTTGTGCCAGAAATACTGCATTTCCGGGCTGGTCAGGAAGGTCATGAAGTCTGCCACACCTTTGTTCTCGTCTTCTGGCTTTCCGGCCATTGCGAACAAAGCGGCGCCACCGATGAAAGTGCCCTTTGGCTCATCAATGATCGATTTCCAGTAAGGCAAATAAGACGCACCAAATTCGAACTCAGCCGATTTGCTCAGTCCGCCAAACGAACCGGAGGAGCCCAACCACATTGCTACTTTTTGTTGGACGAAGGCGTCTTGGTTGTCGCCCCAGCCACGACCGTAAAAGCCGTAGTAGCCAGCATCAAGCCATTCTTTAACTTTCGACCAGTGCATTTTCATGTGGTCGTTGTTGTAAAGAATTTCGACATCCGTGGAATCGTAACCATTGTTGCCAGTGGCAAGTTGCAGGTTGTGACGTGAATGGAAATTCTCTGAAAAGATCCAAGGGCTGTGGCTTTGAGCAAGCGCCTGATAGCCGGCTTCCTTGATCTTTGGTGCCATCGCTTCGAACTCTTCCCAAGTGGCAGGCGGAGCGTCGATACCAGCTTTGGTCAGGATATCCTTGTTGTAGTACAGAAGCGGTGTAGAAGAGTTGAACGGCATACCGATCATCTTTCCGTCGCTGTCGGCATAAAAATACCGAACGCCTTCGATATAGTCGGCGCTGTCAAATCCGCCTGCATGCTCTGTCATCAGGTCTGCAACTGGGATCGTTGCACCTTTGGCATTGATGATCGTGGCCGCGCCAGCATCAAAAATCTGGATGATATTTGGCTGCTGTTTAGCACGAAACGCAGCGATACCAGCGGTCATCGTGTCCTCGTAACCGCCCTTGTAGGTCGGCACCAGATTATAAGTATCTTGGCTTGCATTATACTTCGCCGCGATTTCTTCTACGACTTCTCCAAGTCGCCCACCCATAGCGTGCCAAAACTGAATGTCAGTCGCGGCTGCGGCAGGACCCGCAATCGTCATGACACCTGCAATTAGCAATGTTGGAAATCTCATATTTCGTCCCTTTCCAAGGATACCGTAAGTTTACGGAGTTGCTTATAAGGGCGAAAAAGTAACCACCACATGACACTGTAACAGCCTAGTCCCCCCCTGAGATTTTGTAAGCATTCAGCGTGGGGGGCTGCGAGTCAACTACCCGTAAGTAGATTTCTGTTTGCGATAACATTTGCTGAAACAAATGAACGCAAATAGATTGATCGCCATCGATATCGAACTGAGGCCGGTCTAACGAACAATAGGAAGAAGAGTTCGCCTGACTAAGCTCGACAAACACGTATTAACTATTTGAAATAAAGTAGAAATATCCATTCTACTTAGCGCTTTGCACGGGTCTCACTGTCAGTAGTCTGGCTCGAGTGTGCCCCCTCATTCTGGATGAAAGGGCACAAGCTTCTTCAGGCGAAGTTCACGCCATGCTCCACCATTGGCAATGCGCTCAAACGTGGCCCACCGATCGCGGATATCGCATTCGCGAGTGCAGGCGCAGCAGGCGGTGTGCCCGGTTCGCCGACGCCCGTCGGGGCTTCGTTTGAATCCACGATGTGGACGTCTATTTCTTTGATGTCGCCAATACGCAGGGGTTCGTAGTCGGGGAAGTTAAATTGGTCCACTGCGCCACCCGACAAGGTGATCTGATCGCGCATATTATGCCCGATGCCATATCCAATCCCTCCTTCCATCTGCGCCTTGATCACGTCGGGGTTAACGGCGATTCCACAATCGACCGCGCATGTGACCTTTTCGATCTTAATTCCGTCGGATGGATCACCAGAAACTTCGACGACTTCCGCAACGTAGCTTCCGAATGACTTGTGAACAGCAACACCCTGCGAACGACCTTCGGGGGCAGAGCCCCATCCCGCCTTCTCCGCAGCCAGCTTCAATACCGACGCCATCCGAGCTTGATCTGTGCCATCTTGCAGGTATTGCAGCCTGTATTGGACCGGGTCTTGCCCGGCGGCTTGTGCAACCATGTCCATCATGACTTCCATTACATAAGCGGTGTGCGTATGGCCTACGGCACGCCACCACAACGTGCTGGTCGCCTTCTTGGTATCGGTCAGACCCATGAACACGCCTGGAATTTGATAGGGCGTGTCAGATGCTCCCTCGACAGAACTATGATCGACACCGTCTTTCACGACCATCGCTTCGAACGGTGTGTCCTTCATGATAGACTGACCCGCGATCCGATGATCCCAGCCGACGATGCCGCCAGCGTCATCTATTCCAACGCGAACTTTGTGGCCGAAGGCTGGCCGATAATATCCGCTGCGCAAGTCGTCTTCGCGCGACCACACCAGTTTTACGGGGCGCGAGCGGTCGGTCATTACAAAGGCCAGTGCGGCTTCCACCTGATAGTCTGCGTCTGGCGTTGCGCGGCGCCCGAAGGAGCCTCCGGCCAACATTGTTCGGACCTCGATCTTCTCCATTGGCAATTCGAAAATCTGCGACAATGCCATATGTGGGCCAGTAGGCATCTGTGCGCCGTCATGCAGAACAATCCGGCCATCTTCTGTGGCCTCGATGGTGCAATTCAACGGTTCCATCGGTGCATGAGCGAGAAGCGGAAAGTAGAAGGTTTGCTCGACCACTTGTGCCGCATCATCCAGCGCTGATCGTGTAGCGCTCTGGTCAGATTGCAGCACATTGTAGCTGGGTTCTGCCTCAAGTGCGGCCATGATTTCAGATTTGATTTCGTCTGAGCCACGTGTCTCTGCGCTCGAAAGATCCCATTCAACGCTTAGCGCATCGCGCGCTTGCATCGCCGCCCATGTGTTTTCTGCATAAACCGCGACACCTGCCTTATTCGGCAGAATTGCGGCTTGAAGGAACCCTTTGACATCCTTGGCGCCGGTATCATCAAAGCCAGTTGCCAAGCCACCGCGTTGTTCCGGGCGCGCGATCATCACGACCATCTGATTGGGCAGATGCAGATCCATTGCAAACATTGCGGATCCGTTGACCTTGATTGGGCTGTCGAGGCGACGCACTGCGGGGTTTCCGATCAGTCGAAACTCGGAGGGCTCTTTCAATCGAGGGGTTTCGGGCGGCGTGAGTTTGCTGGCGGCTGCCACAAAGTCACCCAACGAAGCTGATTGGCCTGCCCCAATGATTACGCCCTCTTCGATGCGGAGTGATCCTGGATCAACACCCCATGCCTCGGCAGCGGCCGTCAGGAGCATTTCGCGTGCTGCTGCTCCGGCATTTCGATATTGCATAAATGAGTTTGCCATCGCGGTAGAACCGCCGGTGCCCTGAAACGGCCCGAAGAACAGGTTGTTGTAAATCTCCGGATTGGACGGTGCGAACTCATAACTGATCTGGTCCATTCGCAGCCCGATTTCTTCGGCGATCAGCGTCGAAAGACCGGTGGCTGGACCCTGCCCTTTTTCGAAGTGTTTGACGATCGCAGTAACGGTGCCGTCGGCGCTGATTTTCACGAAGGGGGTCAGCTGAGCGCTTGTCCCGCTTCCACTTGCGGCCAGCGCTCCGTTCGGGCGCAAACCTACCATCAGTACGGCACCCGTTGCTGCTGCGGATTTCAGGAAGTTACGGCGTGAAGTGTTCATGGTCATATCAGGCCTCCAGAATTTCTGCCGCACGCTGAATGCCTGCGCGAATGCGTTGGTATGTGGCACAGCGACAAGCATTGCCATGCATGTATTCATCAATTTCATCTGCGGTCGGTTTGGCGTTCTCGCGCAATAGGCCCACGGCCGACATAATTTGGCCGGACTGGCAGTATCCACACTGCACGACATCTAGCTCGACCCAAGCTTGTTGAACGGCTGATCCAATCTTGTTGTCCTGAATAGCTTCGATGGTTGTGACTTCCGATCCCTCGGCGTCCTCAATATAGGTCTGGCATGATCGAACAGGTTGGCCATCCAAGTGAACAGTGCAAGCACCACATGCGGCAACACCACAGCCAAATTTGGTTCCGGTCAGCTTTAGCTCGTCGCGAATGACCCACAAAAGTGGCGTGCCCGCTTCTGCCTGAACTTCACGACTCTCGCCGTTTAATCTGAGTGAAAAGGCCATATCCAATCCTCCTTTGTGAAAATGCTTACTGGTATAACTAGCGCGATTTTTGTCTCGCGCCATTCTTCCACAGACCTTTGAAGAAGGTCGCGTATCAAATTACCGGCAGGGAGAGCTGCCGGGTCTCTGGAAAACGTTGGTTCAGGATCGTTGTGACGGCATCTCTTCTGCGTGACGTGACAGGCCGGATGCCAAGGGAAATAGGCATGCCTGCAGGGAGTGGTAGATGTCTGGCTTTCCGTCAAATATCGTTCCGGTGACATCACCGTGTTCGTCGATTTCGGGAAACCAGCCGCCATGCTTGTGGTCGATGTAATGAGCGTCGGCAAACTTCCAAAGTCGGCGATACCATATCTCGTCCTCCTCACGCCGCTCCAATTTTATAAGTGCGGCCATCGCCCCTATGGCCTCCGTAACCGGCCACCAGAAGCGAGAAGGTATGGCGACACTGCCATCGAAATCGAGCGTATAGCAGAGACCCCCTTCAGGCCGCCAAGCGTCCGCCAGCGCCTGTTCGATGAGCCCACGCGCGCGGGTTGGCGCATCGCCCGCTGGTCGCCCCGAAAGATCCCAGTGCTGAAGCAGTAGGCGCCCTAGCTCAAACGAGTGTCCGGGTGTCGTGCCCGCCGGACGGAACATAGGATTGCCTGCATAGTCCCGGTCAATCTGCCAATCTTCTGTATAGTGCTCGGGCAGTCGCCAATTCTCTTTGCGCGCAACATGATTGGTGAAGAACTCCAGTATTCGTCCGGCGCGAAGCAAAAACACGTTATCGCCAGTCGCTTCGAAGGCGGTAAGTAATGCCTCGACACCATGCATATTCGCGTTCATTCCGCGATAGTTGGAAAATGGGCTCCAATCCCTGTTCCACTCGTCGGCGAACAGGCCGGGTTCGTCTTCCCAATAGTGTTGATCCAGAACTTCAGAAACATCTGCGAGCAAAGCATCAGCATAGGCGTGCCCCGCGATTTTCGCGCTCGCCGCTGCCAGCAATACGAAGACATGCCCGTAAGCCAGCTTACGATCATCGGCGACCTCGTCGTTGTTCAATGCCCAAAGGTAACCGCCGTGTACCGCATCATGATGATGGCTTCGCAGATAGGAGAGGCCGTGGTCAACGATCCGACCGGCCCCTTTAAAACCTCTGAGTTCACCAAGCGCGTACGAGTGAACCAACCGTGTGGTGGTGTGTAGTTCCTGCGTTTGACTTGGCAGAAGTGCCCCGGAGGGATCGAGCGTGTGAAAGCCCGGTCCGTCGCTCAGGCTTGCTGAGAAAAAAGAAAGCTGTCGCTCCGCCTCCATTGACAGCCAAGCGCGATGATCCTCCTGATCCAGCCAGAAACCCGAAGCGTTTTCCGGTCCAACCGGCTGTTGGTCATTCATGCTAAATTGCCCCTCTGAGATATGCCTGACTTGCATTCAATGATGCCCGCATAAGCTATGCGGCAACTATGTAAACGCAACTACCGTCACACTAAGCCGCCATGTTTGGACTTGCACGTCTCAATGCCGACCCGTCTGGTGCAAACAGATGAACGTTTTCGGGCTGTATACGCAATCCAACACGCTCGCCCGGGCGGATCGGGATGTTGCCGTGCTTACGGACCATGAGCGGTCCAAGTTTCTCAACATTGAGGTAGATGTTAGTATCTGATCCCAGATGTTCGACCACGTCTGCAATGCCAGACAGATCGCCTTGATCGGTGACTTCGATATGTTCTGGTCGAATTCCAAGTTCGATCGCGTCCGGTGAATCTGGAAGATGAGGCAGTTTCAGCAGTGCGCCATCGGCCAGCGTTACCCCTTCTGGCCTACCTTTGATCGGGACAAGGTTCATTGTGGGTGAGCCGATAAACTGTGCGACAAACTTGTTTGCCGGGCGCTCGTACAAATCTAATGGGCTGCCAACCTGTTGAATGTCACCGCCATTCAAAACGACGATCCGGTCGGCGAGGGTAAGAGCCTCCACTTGATCATGCGTCACATAGATCATCGTGGCACCCAGTTTTTGATGCAGGCGTGCGATTTCTAAACGCATCTCCACTCTCAGCGCTGCATCGAGATTTGACAGAGGCTCATCGAAGAGAAATGCGCGGGGATCGCGGATGATAGCGCGTCCCATGGCCACACGCTGTCTTTGTCCGCCGGAAAGGGCCTTGGGCAAGCGTTCTGTCAAAGCGGTTAGCCCCAACGTGTCTGCGGCTTGTTTAACTCGAGACGCGCGCTCTGTTGCCGGATCTTTGCGGATTTCCATTGAAAATCCCATATTTCGCGCAACGTCCATGTGCGGATAAAGTGCGTAGGATTGAAACACCATTGCGATATCACGGTCGCGCGGACGGACATCATTCATACGTATATCGTCGATCATGAAGTCACCTGCCGTGATCGGTTCGAGCCCGGCAATCATTCGCAAAAGCGTCGACTTTCCGCAGCCTGAGGGACCAACCAGAACGATAAATTCGCCGTCTTCGACATCTAGATTAATGTCCCGCAGAACCTCTACGGCACCGTACCGTTTCACCACATTCCTGAGTTCGATCCGTGCCATAGCGGCTTCCTTATCCCTTGACCGCGCCGGACGTCAGTCCTTGCACGAGATAACGTTGAATGAAGATGAAGAAGAGACAGCTTGGGATGAGGGCCAAAACACCAGCTGCCATCATCTGCCCCCAGTCGACTGAGAATTTTGAAACGAATGTCAAAAGGCCCATCGGGAAGGTCATCGCTTCGTTTTTGGAGATGAGCATCAGCGCAAACAGAAGTTCGGACCACGCCGCGGTAAATACAAACCCAAGGGTTGCGCCAAGCCCGGGCAACGTGAGCGGGAAAATAACTTTGCGAAGTGCCTGAAAGCGCGAGCATCCATCCATCATCGCGGCCTCTTCTAAATCTTTGGGGATTCCGTCGAAAAACGACTGCATCAGGAAGGTTGCAAAAGGGATGTTAAACGCCGTGTAGACCACGATCAGCGAGGTCAGTGAATTCAGCATTCCGAAGGAGGCCACGATTTTGTAGATCGGCGCAATAATCATCAGGAGTGGAAACATCTGGGTGATCAGCATCACCGCAATGATGATCTTCTTGCCGCCGAAATCGAAGCGCGAGAATGCATAGCCAGCGCCTGCCGCGATCAGTGTCGTCGCTGCGGCTGTCCCAAGTGAAACATAAAGAGAGTTTCCGAAATATGCCAAGAAGTCGGTCTGAAAAAGCACCGTTCTAAAATTGTCAAAAGTCAGCGAAGACGGCCAAAGTTGGGTGCCCTCTGTAAAGATCAGCTGGTCCGGAGTGATCGCGATTTTCAGCAGCCAATAGAGCGGGAACAACGCAAACGTCAGATAACCCAAAAGGGCGGCGTATTTTCCCGCTATCAGCAGCGGACGAGGACGGGCTATCGACACAGCTTCACCTCAAATCTTCACAAGCTTCTTACGCAGCCAAAGAAGAATGACGGCATAGATCAGCAGTATGAACAGTAGGGCAACTGCAATGGCGGAGGCGTATCCGAAGTCGAGTTTGCGGAATGCGGTTGTGAAGATATAGGAACTCACGATTTGCGTGGAGTTCGCCGGACCACCGCCGGTCATCACGTAGATGAGATCTGCGAAGTTTGCGATCCAAATGGTTCGCAGCATCACTGTGATCGCAATCATCGGTGCAAGGAAGGGCAGCGTGATCTTGGTGAAGGTTTGCCAAGCTGAAGCGCCGTCAATCTCCGCCGCTTCATAAAGCTCGCTGGGTATGGATTGAAGGGCTGCGAGCAGAGTAATTGCGAAGAAGGGCACGCCAAACCATATGTTTGCAACGATTGGTCCCCACATAGCGATCTCGGGATCACCCATAATGTTGTAGGGCTCCGAAAGAATACCCAACGCGACCATCCAATGGGGAAGGGGGCCTATCACAGGATTGAACAACCACGCCCATGTGAGCGCGGACAGGAAGGTCGGGACGGCCCACGGCAGGAACACGAGCGCTTGAAAGAGCTTTTTGCCGTAGAACTGGGTGTTCAGAAGCATTGCCAGCCCGAGACCTAAGAGGAATTGGAAACTGATCGACCAGAACGTCCACCAGAACGTGTTTTCCAGCGCGATCCAGAATTTGCGGTCAGACCAGAGTTGCTGATAATTCTCCAAGCCCACCCAACCGGTGTTGAATGGGTTAAGCAGCTCGATAGCCTGAAAAGAATACGAAATGCCGACAATTAAGGGGATCAGCATGACGGTGCCGATCAAGACAATTGCAGGCGACAGATATAGGAAAGGCTCTACCATATATTGCCAGTAGAGCGAGCGGCGCGCCCGGGTTTCCCCGGACACGTCAATTGCTTGAGAGCGAGTGGTCACTGCTTTGCTTTCCACTTGCCGTATTCTGAAGTCAGCAGCTCGGCCCATTCATCTGCCACGTCTTGCGCGCTGCGCTGACCCAGCAAGGCTTCCTGACTGGTCTCTAGCAAAACGGTGCTTGCGAAATACCCCCACTGTTCAAGATAGGTGGGCATCACGGTTGGCTCATATTGCTCACCGTTCAGCTCATCGAACCAGCCCTTGAACTGCTCAGTTTGGAAATAAGGATCCTGATCGGCGCCCTTGTGGATCGGAATGACGCCTACGCGCTTTGACCAAGTCGCGTTTGCTTCTGGGGAGGAGAGGGTTGCCACCAGATCAAAAGCCTCATCTTCGTGCTCGGTTGAACTGAAGATCGACCAGCCTGCAAATCCAATTGTCGGGAAGGCTTTGCCGGAAGGGCCGACGGGCATAGGAACGACAGCGAAGTCTTCGGCAGGCATTCGTTCTGAGATCGCAATCAGCGCGTCGGGATCCTGATCGAGGAAGGCGCAGGTGCCGGAATAGAAGCCGGCCACAATCTCATTGAATCCCCAGTTCACACTGTCTTTCGGGGCATAGCCGTTCTGATACATATCGATCATGAACTGAATGCCCTCGATGGAGCCCGGTTCATTGATGCGGCTTTGACCATCTTCCGTGAAGAACTCGTTGGTGCCGTTCATCGTGGCGGCAAACATGATCCAACCGTTTGTGCCCCCCGGACCGCCGCGCAGACAGTAGCCTGATTTGCCATCAAGCTCGGAAACGGCTGCCGAGGCGGCCATGAATTCTTCCATTGTTCCGGGTGGGGAGTCGACGCCCGCTTCAGCCAGAAGTTTCTTGTTGTAGAACATTGCGCGCAGGTAGAAGCCGTAAGGGATCATATAGAGATCTCCAGCCTGACTGCCCATCGCAACTGTCTTGTCAGTTAAGGTCGCGCCGTGCTCCCACCCAGCGACATGGTCTTTCAAACTGGCCAGTTGACCCGAGCCCGCATAAAGCGCTTGCCAAGTGTCGGGCATCTCAACGACATCCGGGACGTCCCCACCGGCGACCATTGTTGCGAGTTTCTCAAATGCTTGACCCCAAGGCAGGCTTACGATCTCCACTGTAACACCGGGGTTCGCGGCTTCGTATTCGCCGACGATGCCTTTAAGAACCTCGGTCCGCTCTGGGCTGGTGATTACTTCGACGAGCTTTAGCGTGGTATCGGCATATGCAACGCTCGCCGTCAGCATTGCTATTGCGCTGATGCCGGTTAGTAATTTTTTCATTTCAGAGTTCCTTCTTTAATTATGAATGTGAGCGTCTTGATGCCGTCTAGGCCGCGCTTTTGCTGAGGGCGTTGATAAAATCCGCCCAAAGGTCTTCTGCGTCTTCCAAGCCAAGGTTCAGCCTGACCAGGTTTGGAGAAACGCCAAATCGCTGCATTGAGTTTTGCTCACCCGCCTGTGCCAGTCCCACGCGAGCCGGGAGCATGAGGCTTTCGAAACCGCCCCAACTGACGCCCAAGCGGAAGTGCCGCAGGGCATCAGAGAATTTCGGAATATCGACGCTGTCGTCAAACTCGATCGACATCAGCCCTGAGCGACCCTTCAGGCCGGGTACGTCATTTGGACCGGGACTGTTGATCTTGCGTACCTGTGGGATGGTTGCGAGACGATCTACGAACAGATTGGCAGTCGACTGATGTTGCATCATGCGCGCATTCAATGTGCGCAGGCCCCGCGTCAACAAGAAGGCTTCAAATGGAGCAAGCTTGGCACCAAGAAGTGGCAAGGTCAGATCACGGATGCGGGTGATGTGGTTCAGGGAGGAAACAACAACCCCCGCAACCGTGTCTGAATGCCCCGAGATATATTTCGAGGCAGAATGCACGACGATGTCGATGCCAAGTGTGAGTGGCCGCTGAAAAACCGGGCTGGCCCATGAATTATCGATCATGGTGACCGTGTCGTGTCGTTTGGCATGTTCGGCCACACGGGCCAGATTCATAGGCTTGAAAATGACCGAATTCGGACTTTCCAAATAGGCGATATCTACGCCGTCCAGTAGATCTGGTTCGGTCTCGAACGCCTCTACAGAGTGATAGCTGATCTCGATCCCAAACGGTCGTAGAATGCGCTCCATGAACCGGTAAGTGTCGGGATATACATTTTCCACGCAAGCGATCCGGTTGCCGGGTTTCACAAAGGCGAGGAGGGTCGATGTGATTGCAGCGATGCCAGAGGCAAAGCCAATGGCGGCTTCCCCGTCCTCGGCTTTCACCATCAGTGCTTCGAATGTGGCGACCGTCGGGTTTTGCACGCGTGTATAAATCGGCTGATCTGTTCTCCCGGCCATGCGATCTTCGAAGGCTTGGTAGGTATCAAAGGAAAACAGCGATGTCTGAACGATGGGGGGAGTCATTGCACCGTTGGCATCGTCAAAGATCGTTGCCATCAGCGTCGCAAGGCCCTGATCGTCAGACATTCTGGCCCTCCATGATCGCAACAACCTCGGCTTCCACCATGTCCATGATCGTCTCCATCACATTGGCAGCAGTGTCGCCGTCCCGGTCGACAACCGCTCGGGCCAGATCGGGATGAAGCGGGATCGTGGCCTGACCCAAGTGGGGCTGTCCGAATGGTGCTTCATAAATTGCATTAAACCCTCCCTGAATCTGCCGAATGAGCTGTTCAAAAAGCGGATTGCCCGAGGCTTGATGGATCGATGCGTGAAAGCGGTGATCGGCGGCGCGCCAATCTTCGCCAGCCTCATACGCGGCCATCAGTTCAGCCGATCGCGCGAGTATGACAAGACCCTGCTGCTCAGACATGTTTTTTGCTGCGACCCGAACAGATTCAATCTCCAACGGTCGCCGCACAGCGTGGGTTCTAAGCAGGCTCTCGGCCTCAAGCTTCAATGTCATGGGCAAATGGATCGCATTCGACGACACCTCTGCCGCGAGGCGCGTACCTGCTTTCTTATTTCGGGTGACGATTCCCATATTCTGCCATGCGATCATCGCTTCGCGCACTTTCGAGCGGCCTACGTTGAGCTTCTTGGCGATCTCGACTTCCGGGGGCAGACGGTCACCAATGCCAAGACCGGCCCTTTCGATCATCAGGGACAGGGCTTCCAATACGTCGCGGCTGTCTCCGGCTTGTTCCAGATGCGTTAACGCGTCAGGTGCTGCGGAAGGCTTCTTCATGGCAGTCGCGATGTCGGTCACAGGTCTCTCTCTGCTGTAGTAAATCAACGATATCGATAATGTCAGACAAAAACAATATAATGTAGGACATTAAATTTACCGTGTTATCAGAGACTTGTGTGAGAATATCCATCGGCCCTGCTTCGAGAGAACATCTGAAGGTGGTTGAAGGATTTTACCTGCAGGGAGATTCGCGTGCCCAGATTTGGGCGCTCCTAGATGGATCAGCACTGCCCAGACTGTGCCAAAGCTTGGATGTGCTTCACTTATGCAGCGCGATAGAATGCGGCAGATACGCCGTTCATGACATTACCCGAAGCAGTGTGAACCAAAGTTCTCGGTACAGAGCCGCTTTCAAACAATCGTTTTCCCCCTCCCAAGACGACAGGGAACGTCCAGATACGATATTCATCAATCAGCTCATGGGTGTGCAGCAGCTGGATCAGTTCGCTGCTGCCATGAACCTGTAACAGCGGGCCGCTTTGGGCCTTGAGTTTGCGAAGCTCTTCGACAACATCACCTGATACAACATGGGAGTTCTCCCAGCCCAACCGATCTGTGGCAGACGTTACCACGTACTTTTTCGCAGCATTTAGCCGTTCAGACAAATTGGACTTTGGTGCTGTTGGCCAGTGGGTTGCGAAGATGTCGTACGTCTTGCGTCCAAATAAGATGTCATAAGGCACCGACATCGCCATGCTCTCCACCTGAGGCATGACGTCTTCCCAATAGGGAGCTGCCCAGCCGCCCTTGGCGAATCCACCACTGGGATCCTCTTCTGCTGAACTGGGCGACTGCATGACCCCGTCGAGGGAGACAAAGCTTAAAGTGGCGAGCTTTCGCATGACAGACTCAGTTTCGAGAGATGGATGCGGTCAGAGCGGCCAGCTTGTCGAAAGCTTGGTTCCATCCACCAGCGCCAGCGGTGCCCTCTACTACCCCCACATGCACCATGACCATTCGTGTCTTATCGCCAGCTTCTTCCAGCTCGACGATCACTTCGGTGATGTCCGGAAAATCAGCGGGCATCCCCATGCTTTGGGGTGAGATAATCGTTCCGGCCTCATCACACATGCTTTCGGTATAAACGAGGCGGTTCGGTGCATCGATTTCTTTGTAAACGCCTGTGAACCACATCGACATGCTTCTCTCGGGTGTTTCCATCGACATGCATATTTTACGAGTCCCGCCGACCGTGACATCCATCTGCGCAGTGGGCACGGACATTCCGTTAGGGCCGTACCATTGTTTGAAAAGTTCAGGGTCCGTCCACATTTTCCAGACCATATCGATTGGAACGTCAAACTCTCGCTCGATCCGAACCCATTCCTGCTGACTATTCATCATTACTGTCCTTCATGTTGTGGAGAAGGTTGCTCATCGTATCGAAGCGCATCTCCCAGATATGTCGATACTGGTCAGTCCACCTGGTGATGTCCTGCAGCGGCTGTGTTTCAAGCATACAAGGGCGAAACTGGGCATCTTTCCCGCGTTTAATCAGACCCGCCGTTTCCAGAACGCGTATGTGCTTTGAGATGGCGGGTAATGACATCTCGAATGGTGCAGCAAGATCGTTCACGGTGGACTGTCCTTCAGCCAGCCGCGCCAAAATTGCCCGGCGCGTTGGATTGGCCAATGCGAAAAAAACCGCGTCGAGTTTTTCATCTTCTAGCATAAAGAGTTTATTAAACTAATTAGTTAATTAAGCAATAGGTTAAATGTAAGCAACAGAAGCCATTTAGTAGTAGCGATAAACCACATCATCAGGATGCGGACGTCTGGCTTTTGGATCAGGCTGTCCACCTAAGCGCTTTGACAACGCAACTGAGCGCGAGTTTTCGGCGTCGATGTAGCTGACCAGGCTTGGGGCTTTGTGAACCCGCTGCGCCCAATCCTTGCAAGCAGTGGCCGCCTCATAAGCGATCCCGCGTCCTTCGGCCTCGGGGTAGACGAACCAACCAATTTCATATTCCGGAAATAGTGGACCCGTGTTGATGGCCACCTGTCCAAGACAAGCTTCGGTTTCACGATCTTCGATCATCAACGCTCCACAACCGAAGAATTGCCATTGTATTGCATCGCTACAAAACATCCCCCACGCAGCTGCTTCAGAATGTGGACCTCCCATGTGCTTGCTGCGATCAGACGCCATCAGGTCACGGTACTGCGGCCAATCATCAATTGTCATTGCTCTGAGATTGAGCCGCTGTGTTTCGAAAAATGTGCTCATGGTTTTCGGTCCGGTTGCTCAGGACTATTTGTGTCAGTCCTGAGCTTCTACTAGAGGACACATATTGTCGGGGACAGCCCCCAACAACAATTTCACCTATGCGGCCTAATCATGTCCGGCAATAAAATATGAGCACATTTCGTTTTCAGTAGAGCTTATCCTGCAGCAATCTGTTTGGCTTTCTCGACCAAAACTTCTGCCTGACGGATTGAAGCGTAGTCGATTAACCGACCATCCAGTGAGACGGCACCTTTACCGGCGGCTTCTGCCTCGGCCATTGCGTCGATGATGCGATTGGCCTTTGTAACTTCGGCGTCAGAGGGGCTCATGACTTCATTGGCCAATGCAATCTGGCTCGGATGGATCGCCCATTTCCCTTCACAACCCAAGACGGCTGCGCGGTAAGCAGCGGCCTTGTAACCCTCGGGATCGGAGAAGTCCCCGAAAGGCCCGTCTATCGGGCGCAAACCGTTCGCTCGTGCGGCAACCACCATATTGGCGATGGCGGAGTGCCACATATCTCCCCAATGAACAGCGCGCGCGCCGTCATCATCGGGGTCTGTCAGGACTGAATAGTGTTGGTTCACGCCGCCGATCACGGTAGTGCGCGCACGCATGCTGGCGGCATAGTCTGCCACCCCAAAATGAAGGCTCTCGTTTCGCTTGGAAGCAGCGGCGATTTCGCGGACGTTTTGCATCCCCAAAGCAGTCTCAATAATGTGCTCGAAACCGATGCGTTTTTGGTACCCTTTTGCATCCTCAATTTGGGTCACCATCATGTCGACTGCATAGACATCGGCGGCAGTGCCAACCTTCGGAATCATAATAAGATCGAGGCGTTCTCCGGCCTGCTCAACCACATCGACGACATCGCGATACATGTAGTGTGTGTCCAATCCATTGATTCGAATGGACATAGACTTGTTGCCCCAATCGATCTCGTTCAGACCCTTGATAATATTTTTGCGCGCCTGTTCTTTCTCGTCAGGGGCGACGGCGTCTTCGAGGTCAAGGAAGATGACATCTACGTCAGATTTTGCAGCTTTTTCAAACATTTGTGGCTGGCTTCCAGGAACCGCAAGTTCGCTTCGATTCAGCCGTGCGGTTGCTTGATCAATTGGATGAAAACTCATTTCAGGATGTCCTCGAGGTTGCGCTTAAGAGTGGGCGCAACACAGGAATAAAAATATTATTCCTGTCAATAGCAAAAATTTGAAATATTATTTCGCCGGAGTCTCAGTCGTCGAATGAGCTTTTCGAACCCAGTTGTGACGAAAAGAAGAATGCGACGGCTTGCGTGCGGCTGGTCACAGACAGCTTTTCATAGAGGTTTGAGAGATGGAATTTGACCGTGTTGGCGGAGATTTCAAACTCAGCCGCGAGCTGCCTGTTGCTGAGCCCGCGAGACAGGGCCTCAAGCAGCGCTTTCTCTCGCTTGGTAAGTTGATGAATGGGATCTGTTCGAAGCTCCCGAACATCAAGGAACGGGAATACCATTTGACCGGCAGCAACCGAAGCGCAGGTGTCGAGCAGTCCGTCCACTGGTCCGTTGCGCGGAGTGAAGCCAGCGGCCCCCGCGGCGAGTGCCTGGCGGGGCAGATCGTTGGCGTTGTCGCCGTAGACGATGATGCGAGGTGCGTAGGCTTGATCTCGCAGCACCTCGATCAGCTTCTGCCCGCCCAAAGCCGGTAGATTCCAGTCAATGATCCCAATTTGAACCGGCACGCGGATCACGGTTCCAAGATAGTCCTCAGCGGTCGAGGCCGTTGCCACTAAGGAGAATCGTGGATCGCGATCAAATATCTCCGACATGGCTGAAAGAACCAGCATGTTGCTGTCGGCTAAAGCAACCGAGATTGGCGAACTCTCCGCTGTAGATCCCTGCATTTATTGACCTTTCAACCCATAACCTACCCATATAGGTTGGCGTGATTTTGGTATACCACGGTATTTCCACCTTAATAGGTAGCAAAAAACCTACCCAATTAGATACCCAAAAGCAGGAGTAACTTACGTTGCGAGATCTGGCAACTGCGCGTTTCATCAACGAATTAACGTCCATCGATATAACAGGGCTTTCTCATGATCAACGCATCTCCGTTCCCACAACTTGTTGTTCCAGATACTTTGGCTGCCGGTCCCGGTCCGGGAAATACCGATCATCGGGTCTTACAGGCGTATACCGGGGCAGGCATCGCAGACCACATGCACCCTGATGTACTCCGCGGAATGATCGAATGTAAGCACATGCTGCGTACATTCATGGGCACGCAGAACATCTACACGTTCGGTGTTGCAGGCACCGGCTGGAGCGGTCTTGATTGTATGATGTCCGCGGTGATGCCGGGTGACACCGTTGTGGCATTCTCAAACGGAACTTTTTCGGGCATCGACGCGCTGACGCTGCGTATTAAGGCGGCCACCCGCGCAGAACTGGCGGAAGATAGTCTTGATCCCAAGCCCGCCAGCGTGACCGTAATCGAGGTGCCGCATGGCTGCTCCGTCACCGCAGAAATAGTTGAATCCGCCCTTGCCGAGCACAAACCAAAGTGGGCCTTCATGGCACATTGGGAAACGGGGTCTGGCCGGATCAATGATATCCAGGGTTTTTCCGATGCTTGTGTTCGGCATGATTCAATGGGGCTGGTCGATGCGGTGTCTTCCCTCGGTGTCGAGGATTTCGCGATAGATGATTATCCCGGAGTGGTGGGTTGGGCGTCTTGCCCTCAGAAGGGCCTTTTGTGTCTTCCACTGACCTATGCGCCCGTCAGCTTTTCGGATCGCTATATCGAGACGTTGCGCGCGAATGGCGCTTACACCTATGCCAATCACCCGATCATGGAGGCACGGCATTGGGGCATCGTCGACAATCAGGATGTGGAAAAGGGAGCCTATCATCGCACGCATTCCGCTTACGCTGTGTCGGCATTTCACGAAGCGTTGCGGATCAATTTGGCAGAGGGATTAAGCCGCCGTGCGCAGGATTACGCTTTCCATGAACAGGCGCTGCGCGAAGCTGTATCTGCGATGGGGTGTGAGGTGACGTCGAATATGACCAGCCTCGTGGTTCTCAACTTGCCACCTTCATTGGCGGGACGCGAGATGGAATTGGTTCAGAATTGTCGTGCAGATGGCTTCGGCATCTGGCCGACATTGTCAGCACCGGTTCAGGTTCGCATCGGTATTCTGAACCTCCTGAGCCAGTCTGCGATCACCGAGATTGTGACGCGGTTCGCACAGGCCATGACCAATCTTGGGGCCGACCTAGATATCAACACTATTCTTGCCGGCCTGAACGATCACTACCAATCCCGCATCGCTGCATAAGGAGGCCTCCTCGATGGATATCCATGAATATCAGGCCAAAGAGGTTCTAAATAACTTCGGTGTAGAAATTCCTGCTGGTGCTCTGGCCTATAGCCCAGAACAAGCCACCTACCGCGCGAGGGAGATGGGGGGCGAGAAGTGGGTCGTGAAAGCACAGGTCCACGCAGGCGGTCGAGGTAAAGCCGGGGGTGTCAAGCTATGTGACAACGACCATGACATTCAGGCAGCCTGCGAAGGGATGTTTGGCAAAAAACTGGTGACGCATCAGACCGGACCTGAAGGCATCGGCATCTATCGTGTTTATGTCGAGGCCGCAGTCCCCATTGATCGCGAGATATATCTTGGCTTTGTGCTTGATCGGACGAGCCAGCGCATCATGATCGTTGCGTCTGCCGAAGGCGGCATGGAGATTGAGGATATCTCGGCGAACAAGCCGGAAAGCATTGTGCGCTCTACAGTGGAGCCTGCCGTTGGTTTACGTGATTTTCAGGCGCGAGAAATCTCATTCAAACTGGGGATCGAACCCAGCTTGACGCAATCGATGGTCCGCACCTTGCAGGGTTGCTATCGCGCGTTCCGCGAGCTGGATGCCACCATGGTTGAGATAAATCCTCTGGTCATCACCGGCGACGGCCGTGTTCTGGCCTTGGATGCTAAAATGACATTTGATGACAACGCGCTGTTCCGGCATCCGCAGATCAGTGAGTTGCGAGACAAAAGCCAGGAAGATCCTCGGGAAAGCCGCGCTGCGGATCGCGGTCTGTCTTATGTGGGCCTTGAAGGCAATATCGGCTGCATCGTCAACGGCGCGGGACTGGCAATGGCGACGATGGACACAATCAAGCTTGCAGGTGGTGAGCCAGCCAATTTCCTCGACATTGGAGGGGGCGCTACCCCTGAGCGCGTGGCCAAGGCGTTCCGGTTGGTGATGTCTGACAAGAACGTCCAGGCAGTGCTGGTCAATATCTTTGCTGGCATTAACCGATGTGACTGGGTGGCCGAAGGTGTCGTTCAGGCTTTGAAAGAAGTTCAGGTGGATGTGCCCGTCATCGTGCGCCTTGCTGGGACCAACGTTGAAGAGGGGCAAAAAATTCTCGCCAAAAGTGGGCTGCCAATCATCCGCGCGACGACACTTATGGAAGCTGCCGAGCGGTCGGTCTCTGCATGGCGCAGTGATAAATCCCTTAATCTGAAGGCAGTGTAGATATGAGCATTTATCTCGATCGCGATACCCGAGTTATCGTTCAGGGCATCACCGGCCGGATGGCCCAGTTTCATACCAAGGACATGCTGGACTACGGCACGAATGTTGTCGGTGGCGTGGTCCCCGGAAAGGGTGGCGAAAGCGTGCATGGCGTGCCGGTGTTCGACACGGTCAAGGAGGCTGTCGAAGTCACCAAAGCTCAAGCAAGCCTCGTATTCGTACCCCCGCCGTTTGCTGCAGACAGCATCATGGAAGCCGCTGATGCAGGCATCAGCTATTGCGTTTGTATTACTGACGGTATCCCGGCGCAGGATATGATTCAGGTGAAGCGCTACATGATGCGCTATCCCAAAGAGCGCCGGATGGTTTTAACCGGTCCGAACTGTGCGGGGACAATCTCACCAGGCAAGGCGATGCTCGGCATCATGCCCGGCCATATCTTCCTACAGGGCAATGTAGGCATCGTTGGGCGTTCAGGTACGCTCGGGTACGAGGCCGCTGCGCAACTGAAAGAAAGGGGCATCGGCGTATCTACCAGTGTCGGGATTGGCGGCGATCCAATCAACGGCTCCTCCTTTCGCGATATTCTTGAGCAGTTCGAAAATGATGAAGACACGCACGTCATTGCTATGATCGGCGAGATTGGCGGACCTCAGGAAGCGGAGGCCGCAGCCTATATTCAAGAGCATGTCTCCAAACCGGTTGTTGCTTACGTTGCGGGTCTGACGGCGCCCAAAGGGCGGACGATGGGTCACGCAGGTGCGATTATCTCCGCATTTGGAGAGAGCGCCTCCGAGAAGGTGGAGATTCTCAGCGCGGCGGGCGTGACCGTTGCCGAAAACCCTGCCGTGATTGGTCAGACAATCGCTGGCGTGATGTGAGGGGGTGGCCATGGTGAAACCCAGAGTTCTTGTAACCCGTCGCTGGCCCGCTGCGGTCGAGGCCAAAATTGCAGACCGGTTCGATGTTGTTCTTTCTAACAATGACATTGCTTTGAAACCTGCTGAGTTTCGTCAGGCATTCAAAGATTTCGACGCGGTCCTGCCGACGGTAACGGACAAGATTGGCCCGGACGCGATGGAATTGGCGAAGCCTCGCACCAAACTACTGGCCAACTACGGTGTCGGGTACACTCATATCGACATGCCCAGTGCAGAGGCGCTTGGGATGGTTGTGACCAACACCCCTGATGTCTTGTCGGAATGTACCGCCGATCTGGCCATGACACTTATGCTAATGGCCGCCCGGCGCGCGGGCGAAGGTGAACGGGAATTGCGTGGCGGACGTTGGACGGGGTGGCGACCAACCCATCTGGTCGGCACAAAGGTCTCCGGTAAGACACTGGGGATTGTCGGATTTGGGCGCATTGGGCAGGAAATGGCCCGCCGTGCCCACCATGGCTTCGGCATGGACATCATTGTGCATAACCGCAGCCGCGTCGCTCCGGACGTATTGGCAAAGTACAATGCCGTCCAGGTAAATGACCTCGATGATCTGCTACCCCGCTGTGATTTCGTCTCCCTCCATTGTCCCGGCGGGATCGAAAACCGTCACCTGATCAATTCCCGCAGGCTTGATCTGATGCGCCCAAATGCGTTTCTGATCAACACGGCGCGTGGCGAAGTCATAAATGAGTTTGACCTCGTGCAAGCGTTAACGTTCGAGACAATTGGCGGCGCGGCGTTGGATGTGTTCGATGGCGAGCCCAGAATTGCGCAGACTTTACTCGATAGTGATCGGCTGGTGATGCTGCCTCACCTTGGCAGTGCAACCGCTGAAGCCCGCGAGGCCATGGGCTTTCGCGTCATAGACAATCTGCAAGCGTTCTTCGACGGCCAGACCCCACCCGACAGGGTTAATTGATGAGCGGGACGCGCGCTCGTTCACTTGTCGCGATCCATGAATTGTATTCCGGCCGCACAGGTCAATAGAACAAAGAGGACTAGAATGAACGCCATCGATAGAACTCCCTTCTTTCAGCAGTCGTTAGAGGTCCGTGATCCCGAAATCTTTGATGCCATCCAAAAGGAGCTTGGTCGTCAGCGCGATGAAATCGAACTGATTGCTTCGGAAAACATTGTTTCGGCTGCGGTGATGGAAGCTCAAGGCTCTGTCATGACGAACAAATATGCCGAGGGATACCCCGGCCGTCGCTACTATGGCGGATGCCAGCATGTGGACGTCGCCGAAAATCTTGCGATTGATCGGGCCAAGCAGCTCTTTGGGTGTGAATTTGCCAATGTACAACCAAACTCGGGATCGCAAGCAAACCAAGGTGTGTTCCAAGCTCTCTTGCAGCCCGGTGATACCATCCTTGGGATGAACCTGGCCTCCGGTGGGCATCTGACGCACGGAGCCGCCCCAAACCAATCAGGCAAGTGGTTCAACGCGGTGCAGTATGGTGTGCGCGAGCAAGACAACTTGATTGATTATGAGCAGGTTCAGGCGCTGGCGACCGAACATCAGCCGAAAATGCTGATTGCAGGTGGGTCTGCCATTCCTCGCATTATTGATTTTGCTAAGATGCGCGAGATCGCCGACAGCGTTGGGGCTTACCTTCTTGTCGACATGGCCCATTTCGCCGGTCTCGTCGCTGCGGGTGAGCATCCGTCACCGTTCCCGCATGCGCATGCGGCTACGACCACCACACATAAAACGTTGCGTGGGCCACGTGGTGGCATGATCCTGACCAATGACGAAGCGCTGTCCAAGAAATTCAATTCTGCCATTTTCCCCGGCATTCAGGGTGGGCCACTCATGCATGTGATTGCTGCGAAAGCAGTGGCATTTGGCGAAGCGCTGCGCCCCGAGTTCAAATCTTATGTCAAACAAGTGCGTGCCAATGCCAATGCGCTTGCGGACCAATTGATCAAAGGTGGATTGGATATTGTCACCGGTGGCACAGACACGCATGTCATGTTGGTTGATCTGCGACCCAAAGGTGTCACGGGCAATATTACCGATGCCGCATTAGGACGCGCGCATATCACTACCAACAAAAACGGTATTCCGTTCGATCCGGAAAAACCTACAGTTACATCGGGCATCCGGCTTGGCACGCCTGCGGGCACAACGCGTGGTTTCGCTGAGCCCGAATTCCGTCAGATTGGCGATTGGATCATCGAGGTTGTGGACGGGCTGGCGCAGAATGGAGCAGACGCCAATGGCGAGGTTGAGCAGAAAGTTGCTAGAGAAGTGATCGAGTTCTGCCAAAGGTTCCCGATCTATATGACCCGCTGACCTGAAGCTCTGGTCAGGGTCTCTCGAGGATGTAATCTGGTTGAATGCCCGAGGTCGCAATCGGACCATCAACATCGGAGCCTCCGAAAAAGCCGTATCCGGCAATCAACGCTGATTTCACGCCAGCGGTCTGGGCGCCCAGGATATCAGTATGGAGGCTGTCGCCCACCATCACCACCCGCTCTGGATCCTGCGGACCCAGTTGTTTGAAAGCCAGATCAAAGATGTTTTGAAATGGTTTCCCGAAGAAGCGGGGCATGACCCCGGTGCGGTCCGCCAGCCGATGTGCATAGCTTCCGGGTTCGGTTGAAAAACCGGTCTCGCGCGGGGCGACGATATCTGGGTTGCCGACGTAAACCGGGCGTGGGTTTCGGGCGATCGAAGCCTCTAGCAAAGCTTGCCGTTCCTCGGTCCACGCTGCACTACCCAGCAACAAAAAGGCCTCTGCTGCGTCATAGGGTGAGGGGTCTTCAGCAAGGTAAGTCACGTCGAGGGTCTCGATGTCTTCTCGCCCGAGACTTTCGGTCGCCATCAATCCCCACTCCCGAGGACTTTCTTCGCGAAGTGCGTGAAGCACGGTTTTTCGGCTCGTGATGATGTCTTCTGAAGCGAATTCGTATCCGAGGCCGGCATACTTCTTGATCAGATTGGCATGAGGAAACCCGGCTGCGTTCGATACCACCAGAACGCGTTTTCCGCGCCTCTGCAGGCCCGCGACGCGTTCTGGCACGCCTTCGATCGCCGTTTCGCCGATATTGAGCACGCCGAACGCGTCCAACAGAAATACATCCACGTCGTCGGCAATAGAATCCAGATTTTCAAGCCGGATACAGGGCGCTGATCGCTGGACCTCTGGCAAGCGATGACGAACCGCTTCGTAGGCGGAAAAAGCCTCTTCTCGTTTCAAATGATTGCTGCTCGCACTTTGGCCGAGACCCATTCTGAGATCACCACAGCCGCCAGGATCACCAGCAGGATCAGAGAAACCTGTGGCCACGCCAGAACGTTAAGAGAGGAGGAAAGTTGCAGGCCGATACCGCCTGCACCCACCAGTCCCAGAACCGTCGATTCACGTATGTTGATGTCCCAGCGGAACACGGCAATTCCGGCAAAAGCTGGCATGATCTGCGGCACGATCCCGTATGCCATGATCTGCCATCGGGACGCTCCGGTCGCTGTGATCGCCTCAACCTGCGTCGTGTCGATCTCCTCGATCGCCTCATATAGCAGCTTGGCACAGAAACCGATGGATCGGATCGCAATCGCAATCACTCCGGCAAAAACGCCGGGCCCGATTATCGCGATGAGCAAAAGCGCCCAGATCAGGGAGTTGATTGACCGGGTCGACACAATGATCAGCAGCGCGATGGGCCGGATCAACAGCAACGAAGGTGTGGTATTGCGGGCGGCCAGAAATGCTATCGGCACAGCCATGATCAGAGCGATGATTGTTCCCAGCGTCGCGATATTCAGCGTGTCCCAGATAGGCTTGCCCAGCTGCGTGATGTATTCCCACTTTGGCGGTGTCGCACGGCTCCAGATGTCTTGAGTAATGCGAGGGGCATCCCAGACGAAGAACCACGTGGTCGCCTCCGAGATTTGCTGCCAGCAATAGGCGAAGATGGCGATCCCGATAAGCCACAGGGCCCAGTGACTCAGGCTTTCGCGCTGAGTGCGACGCTGCCAAAGTTTCAGGCTACCACTCTCGCGCACTGGCATTATTGAACCCTCGCACGGATGATCCCGGACAGATATTCCAGAGCCATAACAATTACGATGATAGTAATAAGGATCGCTGCCGCCGTATCATACTCATAACGGTCAAACGCAGTGTTCAGCGTGGCCCCGATACCGCCTGCGCCGACAAGCCCAAGAATGGCGCTCTCACGAAAGTTGATGTCGAGACGATAAATGCTGAGGCCGATCAAACGCGGCATGACCTGAGGTTGAACGCCATAGTTGATCCACTGCATCCAACGGGCACCGGAAGCCTTGATGGCCTCTGCCTGGACGCGATCCATGCTCTCGATGTCTTCAGCCAGCAGCTTGGAGAGAAACCCGATCGTGGCAAAGCTCAGTGTCAGGAAACCAGCCAGAGGGCCAAAGCCAAAGATGGCGACCAACAGGATTGCCACGATAATCTCTTGCAGCGCCCGTGAGATCGCGATGATCCCGCGACATATGAGATAGATCGGCAGCGGAGCTACGTTGCGTGCAGCACCTAGGGCAATTGGGATCGAGATAGCGATCCCGACGACCGAGGATGCGATGGTCATAACAATGCTTTCGACCATGCCGTCCCAAATATCGCTGGAGCGCGAGGTGAAATCGGGGCTGGTGAAGGCAAGGATGAACTGCTTGCCGCGCTCAAGTCCTTCGTAGACCCTCGACCAGTTCACCTCGATCGTCATGAAGGCGGCAACCAAATATGCGGCAAAGCCCAAGATCAGCAGCCAGCGCAGCCCCGCGTTCTTGACGAATGGAGGTTTTTTCCACGGTTGGCCTATAGGAGGTGTGAAAGCGTCTTGCCCGCTCATTCGGCGGCCTCGACATCATCTTCTTCCTCGACCTTTTCGATGGTCGCTTCCCAGTCTTCCTCGCCGTAAATCTCGGTCAATTTATCAGGCGTCAGACCTTCAGGGGGCCCGTCATAGACCATCGCACCCAGCCGTAAGCCGATGACGCGCTGCACGAACATCTGTGCGAGAGCCACGTCGTGAATATTGATGATTGCGGCAAGGCCACGCTCTCTGCACAGCTCGCAAATCAAACGCATGATTTGTCGTGAAGTCTTCGGGTCGAGCGAAGCCGTGGGTTCATCGACCAGCAACAGCGCTGGATTCTGTATCAGTGCGCGACAGATACCAACCCTTTGGCGCTGACCTCCAGACAGCTCATCCGCGCGTTTGTCCGCCATATGCGCGAGGCCCACTCGGTCGAGCAGGCGGAATGCCTCGTCCACGTCTTGTTGTGGATACCTACGCAAGAAGCTGCGCCAGAACCCGACATAACCCAAGCGGCCGGACAGTACATTTTCCATCACGGTCAGGCGCTCAACCAGTGCGTATTCCTGAAAGATCATGCCCATGCGTCGACGCTCTCTTCTCAGAGCGCCAGCAGACAGGCCGGTCAGTTCGGTACCATCCAAATAAACATTGCCGGACGTCGGTTCCACCAAGCGGTTGATACACCGTATCAAAGTGGATTTGCCCGCACCAGATGGGCCGATAAGAGCGAGCACTTGCCCTTCGGGTATTTCCAGATCCACGGCTTTAAGTGCCTGATCGCCCGTCTTGTAGGTCTTCACCAGCTTCTCAAGCCGCAGCATGAAAGCCTCCCCGCCCCAGTTTTTCTTGGAAAAGGCGGGCCGATACGGCCCGCCCGATCAGTTTCTTATTGGCAGGCGTAGCTTACGCCATTGGCCGAGTCGATCTTGCGGATCACATCCCAGAATTCCTTGTAGGTCATCTCCAAGAACTGGCCTTCGTTGGACTTCTCGAACTCAGCCTGAAGCGATGTGCCTTCCCACTCGAAGTTGAAAAACGCGTTGCGGATCTTCTCCTTCAGTTCGGGCTTGAGGTTGTAAACAGTCCCAAACCCCGTGGTTGGGAAGGTCTGTGATTTGTAGACCACCTTCACATCATCGGCCTTGATCACATCACGACTGATCATCCGCGACTTGACCGAGTTTGCGATGGATGCGGCCATGTAGTCCTTGTTCGCAACGCCAAGGATCGAGTTATCGTGCTTGCCCGAGAAAACAGGCTCGAAGTCACGATCAGGAAGCATATCGAAGTCGCCCTTTAGAATCGCGGACGGTGCCTTGAAGCCAGAGTTGGATGTTGGTGAGGTAAAGGCCAATTGCTTGCCCTTGATGTCTTCGACTTTTTCGATTCCGGACCCAGGATATGTGATGATCTCCATCTCATAACCAAAATTCCCATCCTTGGACGCCATGATGGTGAATGGGTTGAAGCCCGCACAATTCACGGCCAGCGGATTGGAGCCCGTGTTAAAGCCCGCAATATGCAGACGCCCGGACCGCATCGCCTCAATTTGGGCCGCGTTGTTTTGTACCGGAAAGAAGACGACGGACTTGCCAGTTTCGTTTTCAAGATGGGTCAAGAAGTCTGACCAGGCAGTCTTGTAGACAGCCGGGTCTTCGACCGGGGTATAAGCAAAAATAAGTGTATCGGGATCAATTTGATCCGCTGGATCTGTTGGGGTGTCCGCAAGCAGATCACCATCGACGTCACAAAAACGCTCGTCGAGATCACCGCGCGGGCAGTCTTGTGCAGAAGCTGAACCGGCAAAGCCAAAGCTCAATGCGATAGCTGCGCTAGACAGAAGTAGAGTTAGTGATTTCATTATTTCAATCCTCCCAGACCCAAACGCTAGGATGAAACCGACGGATTCACAAAGATTATTTTAGCTTATCAACGCCGAGCACCAATCATCGTGCCAATCACTAAAGATTATTGCGGGGTGCGGTTCAGTGAGTTGGGCATTTAGATACCCCCCTGAAAACAGTATGAAGGGGATATTCGCGTTCCGTGCTGTTGCCTGATCAACGGTGCTGTCGCCTACATAAACTGTGTCGGTTATGTCGCCGCCCAGCGTAGCAATCACTTGTGTGAGCGGGGTCGGATCGGGCTTCTTTGGAACGCCATGTACCGCACCAGAAATCACCTCGAAATATTGATCAATCTGCAAAGCAGTACAGATTTCTTTCGCAGTATCAGCGGGCTTGTTCGTGCAGATCGCAAGTTTGATGCCTCGACCCCGAAACGACTCAAGGCAGCTTATCACTCCGGGGTAAGGCTCGGTTCGGCTAAATGGATCAGCGTTATAGCTTTCGACAAACTGTTCCAAAGCCTTCTGATGCAACGCGTTCTCTACGCCCCCGGTGGCGTTCAGACTGCGCTCCACCAGCTTTTCAACACCATTGCCGACGAAAGATGTCACTGTTTCTATATCAAGTTCAGGACGCCCATTACTCCGAAGCACGACATTGATTGCCGCATGGATATCGGGGGCGCTATGCACCAGCGTGCCGTCAAGATCGAAGACGATATGTCGTACGCTGGCCATCACGACCGATGGCCTCGGCGACCCTTTGGACACAAGATCATTCGACCGCTCTTGAGCGATGCAGCGTCTCGAGCGATTGCCAGCTTTGCATGGGCGCGCTGTCTAAATTCTCGAATTCAAAATAACACCCGCCACCCGGAAGTTGGTCGTATTCGCGGCTGATCGGCAATCCGGCCAGATGGCAATACAACAATGTTCCGACGGCCCCGTGGCCCACAAAAAGAATGGGCCCGTTTGGAAAGTCTGATCGTGCTTGCCGAACTTCGGAAACGATACGGGTTTGCGCGTCTATTGCTGTCTCCCAGCCGCGAACACTTCTTGTTGGTTCGGAGAAAAACTGATCCGCCGTCGCTTCGAATTCTTCAGACGGCAGATATCCCGTGGCACTGCGGTCATTTTCGTGCATCGCTTCACGGATTACCATTTCGCACCCGATTTTGCCGCTAAGAAGGGATGAGGTCTCGACCGCTTTGGTTTCAGCGCTTGAGATGACCACACTCATTCCGTCAAGTGCGCCTGAGTCTGCCAGCGCTACTATGCGTTGGCGACCAATGTCGTTCAGACCCCACTTGGTGATATCTTCGTCAGGGTCGATCAAGACCTGAGGGTGCGACAGATAGATGTTACGGACAGACATAGGCACATCTATTCATTTGGGGATGGTTAGCTTGTTGTTGGTGCCGCTGAAGGGACTCGAACCCCCGACCCCATCATTACGAATTGTTTGGCGGTTTTGGTGGACCGAGTTGCATGCTGGCGCACCGCACCCGCTCAATCCTTACAAAACTCTGGTACAAAACGCAAATTTCTAGTCTTGATCTTGCACGGCGTCGCACCCGCCCGTCACTGATTGCACCCCGCTCCCCTACTAATCCCCTACAAATCTCGGATTGCCCTACTAATCCGACAAAGGCCTGTGGCGGGGAGGCTCCTAGCCCACTCGCTTTTATCACCCCCTACACCCCACCCCAAGCACGGCGACAGCAGGACTAGGCGGGGGTAGGCCCTCTCCCGGTGAGGCCTCTTTGGAGCAAGGGGACCTTTTTCAGGCCGCTTCCGAAATCAAATGATCATGGATGCAGAGATGTCGATGGACCGCCTGACCTATCGCAAATGCGAGGGGTACCGGCACAGCATTTCCAACTTGAACATACTGAGGCCCGATCTTGTTACCAGCAAATCTAAACGAGTCCGGGAAACCTTGTAGCCGGGCAGCTTCCCTTACAGAGATAGTCCTGTCCTCAATCGGATGAATGTAGGCGCCCCAATGCGGATCACATTTTGTTAGAATAGTTGAAGCAAATCCATCCTTATGAAGACGACCATAGCGCTTAGTGTGGTCGGTCAGTTTTGCACGACGCATTCCCGCCGGTAATAGTTCCCTCGGCACATCCCGCCAGTTGCCGCCCTGAGGGATATGAACAACACGAGCAAGATTAACCTCGGTTAAAACGTGGCCAATATGATTAAAAATTACTGGGGCTCCCTTCTGAGCCTCTCTCTGGAACGCTGACGTCGCGCGCTTCCAATCTCTGGGCCACTCTTGCAAACCCGACCCACCATCCAGAAGCGGCAGATCACCGATGGCTTGCCAAACGGTAACCGGCCTTTTTGTAGCACCATTCGGTCGGTTTTTGGGATAGCCAACATGTTTGAAACGTGGCGACCAATGTGTTGCCGAGGGAAGAAGTTCTGTTGATGGACCAATTCGGCTGGCGACTATAAATGCGCGGCGGCGAACCTGCGGTGTCCCAAATTGTTCGGCCGAGAGGACCTTTACGCAAGGTTCGGAATAGCCAAGGTCCTTCAATCCGCTTGTAATTTCTTCGACTACTGAACCACCATCAATCGACAGAATGCCAGGAACGTTCTCCATAACAATCGTCTTTGGGCGCATGTCTTTAACGATAGAGAGATAATGTTCAAAAAGACGAGCCCTGTCGTCCACAGCGTTTCGCTTGTGATTGTTGTGGCTGAAGGACTGACAAGGTGGTCCTCCGATAAGGCAATCCAACTCACCCACACCCACGGATGCTTCGGACAGCATGTCTCGCACCGAAACTCCAGAGATCGGGCCTTCGAAAAACGACGTTTCTGGGAAGTTCAGACGAAAAGTTTCGGATGCCCCTGCGTCCATGTCGTTGCCGCTGGCAATGCACCAGCCCGCCTGACGGAACCCGACGGCGAGACCACCGGCACCAGCGAACAGGTCAACACACCGAAACCCTTCGGAAAGTTTTTTCCTTCTCTTGTGCAGAGTGACATCGGACATGCTCGATCTTCTTGGTTTGTCAATATCTTTTGACGCAGGCGCGCACCGCTACAATATATCGATGCCTAAATCAATGAAACAAAAAAAGTGGGCGACCCAAAGCCGCCCACTTAGGGAATTTTCGTTGCAAATCGGATGTCTCAGTGGCATATGTTCCCAAGCTACTAGGCGGCAGCTGTGACATCTGACTGCTTGCCACTTCGGGGCCGGTCGCCGTCTGCGCAGACCGGCCTTTTTCCGTTAGTCTCCCTGCAAACCACGTGGCTTTGGCGCAGGGCTAATCCAGTCTTCCCATCACATCTCCAATCTGGGCGCGGCTGCGCTCAAGCCGATTCGTATCTGAATCCGATCGTCAGATCAAGCTTGATGTTCGTGCTTGTGTTTGCTAGATGTTGCTCAGGCAAGTTATGCAAGGATCTTTCAATGACTGAACAAGGCGGAAATCTCGAGAGCCTCCCGAGCGCAGACGCGCGAGTCCTCTACGAGAAAATTGGTAACAAAGAGTGGGAGCTCCGGGAGATGAGGCTCGACGTTCACGAAGACGTTGCGCTTTGGGCAGACAATCCCCGCTTGCAAACATCACTTATGGAGGGGTTCTCGTCAGAGCTGGAGCTTGAGGAAGCCCTTCGCGCTTCTCCGGGATACGACGGTCTGCGAAATTCAATCAAAGACATCGGCCAAATGCAGTCGATTTACGTTCAGCGCACAAACACCGGGAAGTACTTGGTCTTAGAGGGCGCTACCCGGGTAACCATTCTTCGCGAGCTTGACCGAAAGATCACTACCGGCAAGAAGGAAGGTGAATTTCGGCACGTTCAGGCGAAAGTTCTTCCTCAGAATTTTAGCGAAAAGGATGTGGCGGTCCTTCTGGCCGGTATCCATGTCCGTGGGACTGGAGTGCGGGCTTGGGGCCGCTACATTGAGGCCAAGTTCATCTATGAGACAGTTGAGGGACGGCCTGGGCATCCTCCTCTGATGAACCAAGCAACGCTGGCAGAGAACATGGGCAAGACTGGCTCATGGGTTTCTCGATTAAAAGGTGCCTACGAATTTGCCCTGAAATTCATTGAGCATGTCGACGGAGAGCCGAACCCGCAAAAACTTGCGGCCGAAAAATTCAGCACTCTGGAAGAGCTTAGCAAGGCACGAGTGATAGGTTCGCAACTGCGTGATTTTGACAATGAAGCATATGATGAGCTTCGCGAAGAAGTATTTGATATGGTTCAAAATGACGTTTTCAAAGAGTACCGTGATGCGCGCTTTTTGAAGGAGTTTCACGATGATCCTGACGCATGGGCGCAACTGAAATCTGGCGAGAAACATGTGGCCAACAAATTGGCCCAACAGACCCAGGACAAAAGTAGTCACCCAAAAGCAAAAATCTCCGCCATGCCACAGTTGGTTCGGCGAGCAATTGACCGAGGTGAAGACGGATTTGATGACGACGATATCGCTAGCCTGCAACAGACTATCGATTTGATCGAAGACAAGGTTCACGACGGGGTTCACCCCTACCGCCTCGCACTTAAGAAGGCCACCAGGACGCTGAACAAGGCCAGCAGGGCCGATGTACTGGACCTTCACCCGTCGGAGATTCAGGAGTTTCGAGACGCCTACGAATACTTTGATGGACTTGTAGGCCAGCATGCTCCACATGGAGGGTCTTGAATTGGGTTTCGAGCTTCTCAACCATCAAGCGGAGGGCGTGGAATTTCTAACCGAACGAGGGGCGGGGCTACTAGCTTTTGAGCAAGGTCTGGGCAAAACCTTTGTAGCGATAGAGGCCTTCAACCGGCTACTGGCCGCAGGTCACGCAAAAAAGTTGCTTGTGATCTGTCCGAACTCACTCAAGCGCAACTGGTTGGCGGAGTTCGAAAAATTCGCCCCTGAGATTTCAGTCGATGTCGCTGAAGGAACCCCAAGGCGGCGGCGAGCGACCTTTCGTGAGTCTTCGGCCGCAGTAATAATTACGAGCTATGAAACAGCCCGCTCCGAAACAACTTCCCTGCTCGCTCTGGCTCAACGCCAACGAACGGCTTTAGTACTTGACGAGTCCCACGCCACAAAGAACTGGAAATCGCAAACTTCAGCTGCTGCGCGCGCTGTTGCACCACACTGCCATTTCCGATGGTTACTTTCCGGGACGCCAGTAACGAACACGGCAACCGACCTCTTTACCCAAGTGGAAATCATCGAGCCTGGGCAAGGATCGCTCGGATCACTTGAGGCATTTAAGGCGCGGCTAGAGGATGATCCCACCGCCTCATTTGCTCAGCCTGTAATAGACCGGCTGGTCCTGCGTCGTACCAAGGAACAATGTCTCGATCTCCCTGATAAATCCTTTGTCGATGTCCGTGTGGAACTCCCTGCTTGGCAACGCCGCCTTTACGATGAAATGCGGGATGAGATGGTGTGCGAGCTCGAGGCCCTGAGTGGGGAGCAGTACCGCGCCTATGCGACGACTGCTCTCGCGAAGCTTACCCGCCTTGTGCAACTGGCCTGCAATCCGTCACTTATCTTTCCTGATGCAAAGGGGTCACCTGCGAAATTCGACTCGTTAGACGGGATAATCGAAGATATCCTTTCGGTGCCTAACCGCAAGGTCATCCTGTGGTCGAACTACATTAGAACGATCGAAACTCTTCTGGACAGGATACCCGGCTCAGTCGCCATCTACGGCGGTACACCGACGGCTAAACGCCAAGAAATCGCGGCGAGTTTCCAGAACGACCCAGATGTCCGTGTTCTAATCGCTAACCCAGCCGCAGCAGGAACGGGCTTCACCCTCACGGCCGCCAGCTATACGATCTATGAGTCCCTTTCCTGGAGGTACGATCACTATGCGCAAAGTCAGGATCGGAACCATCGCATCGGTCAGACTGAACCTGTTACTTATCTTCGGTTGATTGCCGCAGACACGATTGAAGAAGCAATTATCTCGGCGTTGGAGAGGAAGTCAGCGCTAGCCCGCAGCCTTCTCGGAGATGAAGGGGCGGGAGATGCAGTTTCCCAGCTTACACAAGATCAGATGTGTGAACTCCTGCGGTCGAACCGGCTTCCAGAGGTATAGTGATGGCGGACAGGATCAGCCCGGAGCAAAGGTCGAGCAACATGTCTCGCATCAAGGGGCGGGATACTAAGCCGGAGATTCGGCTGCGTTCGGCGTTGCACCGGGAAGGTTTACGCTATCGGGTTTGCCGAAACGACCTGCCTGGGCGACCAGACATAGTGTTTCCCCAGCAGAAACTGGCGATTCAGGTCCGAGGGTGCTTTTGGCATCAACACAGCGGCTGCAAGGCGGGGCGCATTCCAAGCTCAAATCTGGACTATTGGAAGCCAAAGCTTGAGGCGAATGTAGAGCGTGACGCCCAAAAGGACGAGGCCCTCCGTGCATTAGGTTGGCGGGTTATTGTCTTCTGGGAGTGTGAGCTAAAGACAGATCAAGGTCTCAGTGAAGCCCTGAATTTTATTGTGCGAGAAAAGAAGAAATTATCGAAGGAGTAATCATGGATCAGATTTCAAATTTCGGAGATCAAAGGCAGCAGGGTTACTGCGCACACTGCGGTGGCACAACCGAAACCCGCGATCACGCTCCATCGAAGATACTTCTGGATAAACCCTATCCGACAAGTTTGCCGGTCTTGCCCGCCTGCCCCACATGTAACGAAGGGTTCTCCGCCGACGAGGAGTATTTGGCCTGCTTCGTTGAATGTGTCCTTCATGGGTCAACCGACCCGGTCAAGTTGTCCCGCCAAAAAGTGAGCCGCATACTGGCGGAAAGTCAGGCTCTACGCGCGCGTATCGAACGTTCCAAGAAGCAGTCTCCAAATCTCGGCGGTGGCGAAGTCATTGTTTGGCAACCGGAAGAAGGTCGAGTCCGAAATGTGATCTTGAAGCTCGCTAGGTGTCATGCAGCATTCGAGTTAAACGAACCTCAAATTCGCGACCCAGATCACTACATGGTTACACCGTTGGAGAGTCTTTCCCGTGAACAGCGAGAACATTTTGAAACAGCGCCCGATACGGGTGTTTGGCCGGAGGTCGGTAGCCGGGCAATGCAGCGAATGATCGTTGGGGGTCAGCCGTATTCTGATGGTTGGCTTGAAGTCCAAGAAGGACGTTACAGGTACATGGCAGTTGGTGCCGGAAGCGTGATGGTTCGAGGCGTTCTGAGCGAGTACCTTGCATTCGAGGTCATTTGGGACACATGAGGATTTTCATTACCCGCGTTTGGGGCTTCGACCCTGAACGCTGGCCAGTCATTACGTTCAGTTTGGAAGGAAATCGGGACAGGCTCCTAAAGGAATCCTCTCCGGGCGACCGTATCGCGTTCGTGGGCACACTCCGCGAACCGACACCCGAGCCAATGCGTGGCAAGTTGTTGGGCATGGCTGAGATTGGCCGAATTCCTGTGGAAACGGTAGATGTCATCGGAGACGATGTTCGCGGTTTGCACGACTACGACGAAGAAGGTCAGTTTCGTTGGCCAAAGGCCATTCCAATGGTCCGGGCCTGGCGTTTCACGCCGCCTCCAATGCTCCTCGACGTACTAGAAGAACAATTGCCCTATCACGCCACATCTCAGGCAGTTACTCTTTCTCGAGTTGACGCAGAAGCAGTCCTGAAGCTGGACACGACACCGGCGGCGCTGCCTGAATTGGATTCCTTAGCGAACGCGAAACTACTCGATCAGGCGTTGGCGGCGGGAAAGCCGACGACTGGTCCTAAGCCCAGTTCATGGACAGGGGAAGCAAGCCGGGACGTGGACAGAGATGCGTTTACTTATGCCTTTCGTTTCGGTTATTCGGATGTCTGGAAAATCGGTCACGCCGTTGATGTCAATGATCGACTTAAGCAGGTGAACTGCCACATCCCGACCGAGGTCATACCCGAGAAATGGAATGCCCAGTTCCGGCAGCGCTGGAATAGCGAAACTGATGCCTACGAAATGGAGCAAAGGGTTCTCAAAACCCTCGAGGATTATCGTACGGAGGGCGAACGGGTCAGGTGCTCAGAGGAAGCACTTTGGTCAGCTTGGCTGAAAGGAATCGGTGCCTGATCTTCTGTATGTAGAGTTCCTTCCTGCTGACTATCCGAAACTGGCTTTTGCCCTCGGACCGTTGACGCTATCGTGCTTTGTCAACATATAACCGGACAGACTTTCATTCTGTCGCACACCGCCTCCCTTCCTTTCATAACATGATGAAAAGTCGAGCTTTTTCTCGAAATGTGCCTATAATGGAGCGTGGCCAGAAGGAGGTCACGATGCCAAGTCTACGTTTTACCCGCCGCACGATTGATGAAATCCCCTTTGCCCAGAAGGGGCAAGTTCTGTACCGGGACACGATGCTCCCCGGCTTTGGCCTGCGTGTCGGTGCGCAATCCAAGGTTTTCTTTGCCGAAGGACAGGTGAACCGCCGCACGCGGCGCGTCACGATTGGCCGCGCTGACATCTTTGCGCCCGAGATTGCCCGCAAGAAGGCCCTGACGATCTTGGGTGACATGGCCGATGGGCACGACCCCAACGCCGAAAAGCGCCAAGAAGCTGCCGAGCAAGTAACGCTGGAATTGGCGCTGAAACGCTTCCTTGAAGTCCGCAGCTTGTCGGCGCACACGATCAGCCACTACCAACGCACCGAGCGCCTGTACCTCAAGACATGGCGCAGGAAACCGCTGAATGAGATCACTCGTCAAATGGTGCTGAAAAAGCATCAGGACATTGGTAAGAAGCACGGGGAGACCACGGCCAACAACGTGATGCGGCATTTCCGGTCGATCCACAATTTCGTTGCGGCCACCCAGGACGACTTCCCCCCGAACCCGGTCCAAATCCTGACGCAGGCGCGGGCTTGGTATAAGGAACGGCGGCGTCAGACGGTGATTACCGCGCTGGACCTGCCCGCATGGTGGGAAGCTGTGATGGCGGAGCCGGAGTATTCGCGCGACTTCCTGCTGACCGGGCTGTTCACGGGAATGCGCCGGGGCGAACTGACCACGCTTTGCTGGAAAAATGTGGACCTGAAAAGCAAGGTGCTGCACCTGCCCACCACGAAGAACGGCGACCCGCTGCACCTCCCGCTGTCCGAATTTCTGGCCAACCTGCTGAGCGAGCGCTGGGCGCGCAACAACGGCTCCCCTTGGGTGTTCCCTGGACCGGGTCGTACCGGTCATCTGGTCGAAACCAAGAAGTTCCTGCTCCGCGTATCGGCTGGGTCTGGTGTCAGCTTCACCCTGCACAACCTGCGGCGCACCTTCATCACCATCGCCGAGAGCCTCGACGTGCCTTACTACGCACTCAAACGCCTGCTAAATCACCGCACCAATGGGGATGTGACTGGCGGCTATATCGTGGTGAATGCCGAACGCCTGCGGGAACCGGTCGAACTGGTGGCCAAGCGCATCCTGGAACTGAAAGAGCCGCGCGACTGATCCTGAGGTGACCCCACCCCATCGACGGCTCTTAGGGTGAGAGCTTGCCACCGACTACCGGTTCAGATCGAATCCACGAGTCCGGTTCGCTGTAAGACGATAGCGCCTAAGTGTTTAACCACTGATCTTCGAGCTGTTGCCTCGCGCGCGCGTTTGACCGCGTTTGATTGTTCTAGACGGGCTTGCACGAGCTAACTATGCGATTGAAAACGGCAGGGAATCTTATATAACACAATTGCCTTCAAGAAATATGCCCCAAGCGCGTCGACGACAAACGCAGGGCCGGTGAAAGGCCGGTAGTAGGACGGTGGGATCAGTTAACGTGTGGTGATCCCTTAAAGGAACGGAAACCCCGCGCCGTAGTCTTCATGCAAACATCCCGCTGTCTCTGCAGCTGGAATGTTTCAGCTTGGAGATTACTATGGCTGAATCCAAAAAACTCGACCTGCTGACTACTGAACAGGTCGCCGAATACACTCATATGAGCGCGTCTTTCTTTGAGAAACGCCGTGCCCACAAAAAGAGCCCTGCCTATCTGAAAATCGGTGCGCGCGTATTCTATCGCCGCGCCGTTATTGACGCATGGCTGGAAGCTCGCAGCTGTGAGGTATTCACTCATGGCGCATAATCTGAAACCCGACCCGACCCGTGCCGTTGAGTTCCTCTGCTGGCTGAACCCAGAGGCCTCTTTCTATCTTGAGTCGATGGCGAACAAAGGCAAGGCGTCTCCGAAGGCAAAGGTCTTCGGACCTGCGGAACACGAGCAGGCCGTGGCCTTCGTTGCGTCTGGCAATTCAGATGACACCCAGCGCAACATGTACTTCCTGCCGAATGCCGAGTTCTTGGAGGGCGCGCGCAAGAAAGAAAACTTTTCCGCCGTGCGCTTCCTGCATGTCGATCTGGACTACAAAGACTATCCTGGCGACGAAAACGAAGTAGCAGACTACGTGATGGACATCCTCCTCGACGGCAAGAAGCGTCCGAAGGGTATTCCGCTGCCTACCGCGATCTCGTTTACGGGTGGTGGCTGTCAGGCAGTGTGGAAGCTGGACGAGCCGTTGAGCATCGACAAGGCCGAGGAACTCAATAAAGCCTTGCTGTTTGTCCTTCAGGGCGGGCCGGGGACGCACAACGCCGACCGCCTGCTTCGCCTGCCTTGGACAATGAACTGGCTCAATGACATGAAGCGCGCGGATGGCCGCGAACCTGCTTTGTCTTGGGCGTTCGAACCGATGGACCTGACCAAGCCGCCCCGCACCTACTCGGCGGCTGACTTCCGGGTGAAGCTGCCCAAAGAGGAAGCCAAACCCAACGGGGAACTTTCGGTGTTGGCCGCACCTGTGGTCGAGATCGAACCGCTCCCACTTCCTGATCATCTTTATGAAGTGCTCCCCCCGGAACCGGAATGGGCCGAGGCGATCATGACGGGGAACAATCCGCCTGGAAGAACCTACCCGTCCCGCTCGGAACTGGTTTTTGCGGCTATCATCTGGATGCTGGGCCAAGGTATGCAGCCGGGGCATGTCCTAGCGATTATCCTGTCACCAGACGTGGGCATCAGCGCACATGTGCTCCAGAATCCCAATCCGCGTGCGTACGCGCACAGGCAAGTTGTGCGAGCAATGGCTGCGATTGAGGTACGTACAGGCGGCTGGCCGATCCGCGATGGTGATGATCGCCCCATTCGGAATTTTCCGCAAAACATCCGTTACGCGCTTGCTGTGTTGGGCGTCGATGCCCAGCGCAACACGTTCACGCAGACGGACGAGTTTCGCGGCTACGGTCTTGATGGGCGTGACCTGAACGATATCGTGGAAATACTGTCCAGCGCGTTCCTGCGCGATTTGGACTTCATCGCAGCACCCGCCTACATCAAGCGTGAGTTGCTGGCCATCGCGCACGAGCAACAGTACCACCCTGTGAAAGACTATCTTGGCGGGTTGGCGTGGGACGGTACGCCTCGCATCGACAAATGGTTGGCCGAATATTGCGGTGCCGAAGACAACGAGTTGAACGCCGAATTTGGCAGCAAACTTTTGATCGCAGGCGTGCGTTGCATCAAACAGCCGGGCGTCAAGTTCGACACGATGCTGGTGCTCGAAGGTGCGCAGGGGGCAGGTAAATCCCAGATTGCTCAACGTCTTGCCATCCGGGATGAGTGGTTCTGCGGCAGCCTCGACCTGAAGAGCGACGACAAGACCAAAGCCGAAATGATGACCCGTGCTTGGGTTGTCGAGTGTCAGGAGTTGGACGGCATGAACAAGACGACGAGCCAGAGCTTGAAAAAGTTCTTGAGCACCGCTGTCGACATGTTCCGTCCTGCCTACGCGCGAAATGCCACGGAGTTTCGTCGTCACTGCATAATCTTAGGCACGACAAACGAGCGCGCCTACCTACGCGACCGCACGGGTAATCGTCGGGTCTGGCCGGTGACTGTTGGGCAAATTGATCTTAAGCGCTTTACGGTCGAAGTCGATCAGCTTTGGGCAGAGGCGGTCGTACGAGAGGCCAAGGGCGAGTCGATCACCTTGTCGCAACAACTGTGGGATGCCGCTTCAGTCTTGCAGGGGCAACGTATGGTGGAAGACGCTTTTGAGGACGTCTTAAGCGCCGCCTTTAGCGAAACCGAAGGACGGGTGTCGATGGACAGCGTTAAGTTACTTCTGGGTCTCGACACGGCGCGTATGTTGCCGATGGATGCTGAGCGTATCAATTCGGTCATGGCTAAGATGGGCTGGGACTATGGCACCCATCGGTTACACGACCTGGGTCGGCGTGAAAAACGCCAGCGCAAAGGGTTCGCGCACGGCGACATGGATGAGCGCAAGACTGAGTTCATCGCACACCGTATGGACAGTGGTGCGGTCGTGATCGTGCCTCTTGATACACGGTATGAAGATGAACCGCCGTTTTGAGCCGCCCAGCGCAACCTGTAACGTAACATAAGGCCCAAACTGGCCTGCAATACCCGGCGGGGCGCTACGGTGCTCCGCCTTTTGCGTTTTTGAAACGTTCTAAGCTAAGTTACGGTTACAAGTTACAAAAAAGATCGGCGGTAGACAAATGAGCCCGCGATTTTTTGGGCACTACAGAGGGGCGTACAGGGCGCTTTGGGCCTGTGGTAGGTGTGGGGGTAAAGGCACGCCCCGGCACAGCCTACGCGGCCCGCTCCGGGCCTTTCCCGCCCGTTGCGCTGGGTTGGCAGGTATGGGTTGCGTCAGTGCACCGGGCTAACCCCACGTCTAATTGACGCTGAGCGATTGAGTCTGCCAGCTACCGCTTTCGGGGAAATATCGGGTCGTGCCGGAAAATGTGCCTCTCAGCATCGCCCCGAACCCATTTTGGGCGTCAAAGTGACCATTCACTTGATACACGCAATCACCGACATGGCGGGTGCCTGCCCCATATCGCCCCGGAAACTCGGCCGTTGATGGTGCGATCAGCCCCCGCCGCACATCCGCTTGGATCATGACATAGGCTTGGGACGCCTTCTGATCCGTGCATTGGGCAAGCCGTTCGGCTTCCGCCAAGGTAGCCCTGCGGCCCGCCTCCGCAGCATGGGCATCGGGATCAAGCTCGCGCAGTTGGGCAAACCAACGGTCCTCATCAATTTTGCGCAGTTCTGCAAGAAACGCCGCCGGGTCAGTTTCGCGCAACTCTGCCAGATGGGCCTCACGTTCTTGATCGAACACGACGGCTCCCGACAATACGAAGAAGCCTGACAAGAACATAATCAATAGGGCTTTGCCCCGATGCCGAAAATGTGGGAAGCCCTTCCCCGTGAACAGAGTAAACGTAGCAACGACAAATAGTGCTGTGGACGCAAGCGTCTGTGCACTAGGGTTGGCCCTTTGCAAAAGCAAAAGAACGACGCCCAGCGCAATCAACTCCAAAACTAGAATCTGTGAACGGACAAAGGCTTTCAATGTTCTGTCTCCTTACAGCTATGTGACTCATATTCAACATGTCGCGGAGTCATTCGACAAGCCAAATGAGACTTATAGTCTGTAGATCAATAGGCTACGTCGCTGCGCTATGGCCGAATGGACATCAAGGCGGTCGTAGGCAGGAACGTAAGGAGATACCGAGAGCTGAAAGGCATCTCGCAGGAGGAACTTGCGTTTGACGCGGATTTGCACCGGACCTATGTCAGCGGCGTCGAGCGTGGAATACGAAATCCGACCGTACTGATCGTCGCAAAACTCGCGGAAGCGCTGAGCATAGCACCGTCTAAACTTCTAGAAACAAAGGAATAATAGGAGAAGGGGTGGTGCCGCTGATAGGACTCGAACCTACGACCCCATCATTACGAATGACGTGCTCTACCAGCTGAGCTACAGCGGCATCCTTCTCTTTCTGCGACCCTACTATGGCCCTACTAGTTACTGCGCGCCTTCTCTAACTGACTGGTCTTGAACGTCAATCGCGGATGGACCCGCTACTTACGAATGACGTGCTCTACCATCTGAGCTACAGCGGCTTCGGCGCGGTCTCTAGCATCGCGTCGCGCTAGGGTGAAGTCTTATTTTCTGCGTCTTCAGCATCGTCGACATGTGAAATTTCGGTGTCTTCGACATCAATGATCTGAGCGTCATCCACCTCCACATCTGCACTCTTGTCTTCGATGGCGCCGACGATAAGCGGCAGCATCTCAGTTCCCGCCGGAAGCGATAGTTCAGCCATCGGGGGATCTTTCCAACTCAGCGTATCGAAGCTGGAACAGTTGCTGCAAACCGGAGCCCAGCTTGCATGGATTTGTTGGCAATTCTCGCAAACCCATTGTGGCCCGCGACTGACGCTCAATGCTTTAGCAAGCCACGCGCGCACCACGTGATCATCGGCGCCTTCGCCTCTTTCGATAGCGGCCATGATGGTAACGCTCCGCGCCGTGGGCTCGTCCTCGGCAAGCTTGCCAATGCTGCGGCGCGCTTCAGGAAAGTCTTCTGCGGCGATGTTCAACTCCGCCATGAGCATCTTTGTCTCGGGATGATCCGGATGGCTCTTTGTGAGGTTTCGGAACCTCTTGATCCGGGCCTCTGGCGTTTCGTTGGGGTCGATCGACGCGAATGCCGCTGCAAGGTCCGGATGGGGTTGAGCGTCCCAAGCCTTCTTGAGCACGCGCGTTGCGTATCTGGGTTTGTCCTGTTCGATGTAGCCTTGAGCCGCAAAAACGGCTGCGGGGATCAGGTCAGGTGATAGCCGGTTCGCCTCGATTGCCGCTTCGCGGGCCTCGATGGTCGAGCCTTCTTCCATGACGTCGCGTGCTTCCGACAGGGCGAGAACGGCGTCGCGTCTGCGGTGTACATCGCGCGGCAGAGACCCATGCTTGAGCTTGGCATTCAGGGTCTTGCGCGCGCCGCCCCAGTCTTCGTTGTTTGCCTGAAGTTTGAGCAACACATCTTGCGTCTCCTCATGTTTGGGCTTCAGCGCAAACGCCTTCTCTGCAAGCTTCAAAGCGGTGTCGGTGTCACCTTCCGCAAGCTTTTGCTTCATAATGCCACGCACGCCGACAAACCGGGTGCGATCATCAGCCAAAAGCCGTTTGTAAACCTGCTGCGCTTTCCGTGTATCCCCGCTGACCTCTGCCGCTTGTGCGGCGATAAGGTTGGTCAGTTCCGGGCGTTTGAGATACTTCTCCGCCTTGGCCGCTTTTGCCATTGCCGTCCGGCCTTCGCCCGAGGCCAAAGCCATCAGCCCGTCAGCCAAGGCTTCGAACCCTTTTCTCTCACGATTCCTGTCAAAGTACCGGGATACAGCGGTTTCGTCTCCGTTGAGAAATCTGAAAACAGCAACGAGCAAACCCAGGATTTTGAGGGTAAGCCAGAAAGCGAAGAGCAGAACGACCACGCCGATCAATGCGGTCAGTGGGCTCAGCGTATACTCCATATTCGCAATGGAAATCCGCACACCACCGCTCGTCTCAATCAGCGTGCCCAGACCCAAGGTCACAGCAATGATAATCGCGACAAAAACCAGAATTTTAATCAATGACCACAACATAATTTTTTCCTAGTTTTCGCCCAGAGCGTTTTCGAGAGAGGCGAACGCTTGCTCTGCGCTGACGCGTTCTTGTGCCTTGGATATCCAGTCCGACATTGCGTCTTGGCCGCTTTGCGGCAACTGGTTTAGCATATCAATCGCTTGATTGAGATCGCCTGATCTAACCGCGGCATCGGCGCGTGACAGCACCGCGTCGGGATCGTCACCCTCACGAGGCGACAATGACCGCGCACCAAGTTGATCTTGCAGGAACAAACGCAGGCGGTCCTGAGTGCTATCACCTGCGATTTCGCGCAAGGAAACGGGCAAGGCGCTGCGGGCAGCATCTGAAAAACCACTTTGAAGTGAAACCAGACTGCTCACTCCGATCTCGGCAACCGACGACAGTTCAGCAGGCACTTCGGCCGCCCCCGCGATATCCGGCAAAGCGTCAGAGAAAGGTTGCCCGCTTGCCAGGGCATTGCGTACCTCATTCATCGCGCCACGCGCTTTTACACGGGCCTCAGCAGCCGCGGCATCGGCGAGTTCTTCTTCTGCGGACGCAATTTGTTCCGAAGCGAAGGTGGCCATTTCTTCAAGGCTGCCCTGAAGTCTTTCAATCTCACTCTTTTGAGCATCGAGCGTGGCTCTGAGTTCATCGGAAAGAAGCGAAGGGTCTCCCTGCGGCGCGGCCTCGATGAGCGCGCTCAGCTCAGCAATTTGGGTGTCGAAGCTCAACTGATTGGACTGTAGCTCCGAAATTGTCGCGTCCCGTTCCTGAAGAGATCCCTGTAATTCAGCGATTTGAGCACCCTGCGCCGCAAGGTCACCTTGCAAGCTTTCCAATTCGGTCTGAAGATTCGTGGGTTGCAGATATTGCGACAGAGCAAACCCCAATCCTGCCGCCAAAACACCGCCAAGTAGCATTGGCAGGAAGATCGGCGCGCGCGCTGGTTCGGCCGGTGCAGATTCTGCTGTCACCACAGCATCATCGGAGGTGTCTGTTTCTGCGGTAGCACTCGTGGAGGGGGGCTCTGACTCATCTACCAGTGTGGGGTCGAACGCATCTCCGGTGTTCTCATCGGGAGCAATCGGTTCCGGGTCGGCGGCTTTTTCGGATGTCTTACTGTCTTCAGCCGGCTGCGGTGCTGCATCGTCGGCCTCTAATATCAAAGGGCCGCTGCTATCAGCTTGCTCTGCGGACGCGGTGTCTTCTGACACAATTTCTGCGTCAGTGACATCTTTTGATTTCTGCGTCTTTTTCTTTGACCTAGACGAGGGCTTTCGTGAAGTGGCCAATGAACCTCTTCCTTTCTTAGGGAATAGCAGTGCGAAACGACTCCCCGACGCCGCCCCGCGATGAGTTTAGCCTAAGTCCTCCAAAGGTCTCAAGCATCACCACAACGCACAAGATCAGCGATTTGATCCATTAGCGATTCAACTTCGGGTCTGCGCGCAACGTCTATGTGCAAAAATCCTTCTTTTTTAGCCGCTTCCGCGATTGTTGGGCTCAGGCAAACGGCGTGATGTCGCGCCTTCGCATCGTCTGACAACTCTGCTCCAATACGCCGCGCTGTTCGCGGGGAAAAAATGGGGATGCACACCGGCGCGTCGTCCTCAAGTAACCCCTGAGCCTTGCCAGATAGGGCGCGGTCGGCTTGTTGGTAGGTCACCAGTTCAATCAACGTGATCTGCGAAGGTTTCAACAGAGACTTCAGGTCATGCGCTACGTGCAGACCGCGAGAGTACAGCAGCGTTTGACCGTCAGCCTTTTCGCGCAAAAGACTCTCCAGTGCAGCCACGTCCCCGCCTGCAGAGATCGCCTCGAACCCCGCCGAATTCGCATGAGCCTGAGTTTTGTCCCCCACACAATATGCTGTCAGCCCGTGTCCGAATTTGAGTTGCCTCAATCCTTCGACACCATTGGCGGAGGTAAAGACGACGCCGTCGAGGTGTTGGTTTGGCGGCGTGGCCGCGAGAAATTCGATTTCGAAAACAGGCGATATATCGACCAGAACAGCTGACCCGAACCGCGCTTCCAGCTTCTGTTTCAATTCCAAAGACTGTGCTTTGGGACGGGTCAACAGAACCTTCATGAGCGCTTTCTTTGCATTGTCTGGACCATGCCTTGGTGTTACCTGCGCCACATGAGCCGTGCAACACCCCTGACTGACCGGACGGAACCGCTCTTGGTTTTGGGCATAGAAAGCAGCTGCGATGATACAGGCGCAGCGGTTGTTCGTTGGTCGCCTGATGGCACTGCCGATATTTTGTCGAATGAAGTGTTCGGTCAAACTGAATTGCACGCAGATTTCGGTGGTGTCGTTCCGGAAATTGCGGCGCGCGCCCATGCCGAAAAGCTGGATGTCATGGTAGAGGCGGCGTTGAGCGCGGCGGGGGCCAAACTAAAAGATATGACCGCAATCGCCGTTACAGCGGGGCCGGGATTGATCGGCGGTGTGTTGTCCGGCGTGATGTGCGCCAAGGGTCTGGCTGTTGGCGCTGGGCTGCCGCTGGTCGGTGTAAACCATCTGGCAGGTCACGCATTGACGCCACGCCTGACGGACGGACTGGTTTTTCCCTATTTGATGTTGCTGATCTCCGGTGGCCATTGCCAATTTCTGATCGTCGAAGGAGTCGATCAGTTCGAGCGTCTTGGCGGAACGATCGATGATGCTCCGGGGGAGGCCTTTGATAAGGTTGCAAAGCTCATAGGTTTGCCACAGCCCGGAGGACCTAGCATCGAAAAGGTCGCAGCAACGGGGGATCCCAAGCGCTTTGCTTTCCCTCGACCGCTCTTGAACCGCCCCGGCATGGATATGTCCTTCTCTGGGCTTAAAACCGCGGTGTTGCGGGAGCGCGATCGCTTGGTCGACGAGCAAGGTGGGCTGTTTGCCAATGATCAGGCTGATCTGGCTGCGGGTTTTCAGGCCGCCGTCGTGGACGTGCTCGCAGAGAAAACTGAGCGCGCTCTGCGGGCATATCTGGAGAAGTGCCCTGATACACCGGCTTTTTCTGTGGCCGGTGGCGTAGCCGCCAATGGACATATTCGTAGCGTGTTGCACCGCCTTTGTGATGACCACGAGGTCGCCTTTACCGCGCCACCACTGGCTCTTTGTACCGACAATGCAGCTATGATTGCGTGGGCAGGGATAGAGCGGTTGCAGCTTGGTCTGGTTGACGACATGTCACTGGCCGCCCGGCCGCGATGGCCGTTGGATCAAACCGCAACTGCGCTTGTCGGGTCCGGCAAGAAAGGTCCAAAAGCATGACCTCGGTTCAAGTTGTAGGGGCCGGGGCCTTCGGAACAGCGCTCGCCATTGCTCTGCATCGGGGCGGCAAGGAAGTCACGCTGGTCGGACGGTCTGTTGCAGGCTGGCAAGATGGCCGGAAAAACCCTCGGTTGCCCGATATATTGGTTCCGCCTGAGATTGCTTTGCAAAGCAAAATAACCGCCGATCTCGAAACCATACTTCTTCTTGCCATTCCAACGCAGCGGCTCTCAGAATTCCTATCAGAAAACCGCCCTCGCGCAGCCGTTGCAGTGGCGTGTTGTAAAGGCATCGAGGTGAGTTCCGGGCTGGGACCAACGGCGCTGATGGCGGCTCATCTGGATTGTCCTACGGCTGTCTTGACGGGCCCAAGCTTTGCTATCGACATCGCCAGGGGGCTTCCTACGGCGCTTACGCTCGCTACCAAGATGAAGGATCCTGCACCATTACAGCAGTTGCTCTCGACCGATGCGCTTCGGCTATATTTGTCAGATGATCCAATTGGCGCTGAACTGGGGGGCGCCTTGAAAAACGTTATCGCAATCGCTTGTGGCATTTGCATTGGCGCTGGGCTGGGTGACAGCGCACGCGCGGCGTTAATGACCCGTGGATTTGCCGAGATGCAGCGTTTGGCTCTTGCATTGGGCGCCCGGTCCGACACGCTGATGGGGCTTTCCGGCTTTGGCGATCTTGCCCTGACCTGCACGTCGCGGCTGTCGCGAAATTTCAGCTACGGCATCGCTTTGGGCGAAAAATCTGACCTACCCGAAGGGCAAACCATAGAGGGGCGTGCAACAGCCCAGGCGGTCGTTGATCTTGCCAGAACTCACGGCATTGATATGCCCATCGCCCAGACTGTACGTAGTATGGTAGAAGAAACCACGTCGCTGGAGCAGGCACTGTCCGATCTGTTATCCCGACCACTAACAAAGGAGTGAGCGATGCGCGTCGCTGTCATTTGCACCGACAAACCGGACCACATCGAGGTTCGAAAAGCCAATCGTGAGGCGCATCTGTCCTATCTGAAAGATACTGGTGTTGTTGAGCAGGCCGGGCCTTTTCTGAATGCAGATGGCGTGATGTGTGGCTCCCTCCTGATTTTGGAGGTCGCCGATATGGCGGCGGCACAAGCTTGGGCCGATGCTGATCCTTACGCAAAAGCGGGCCTGTTCTCCGCCGTTCGATTGGAGATTTGGAACAAGGTGATCTGATGGCATATTGGTTATTCAAATCTGAGCCCTCCACGTGGTCTTGGGATCAGCAGGTTGCGAAAGGTCAGGCGGGCGAGGAATGGGACGGCGTTCGCAACTATCAGGCCCGTAATTTCATGCGAAAGATGGCTGTCGGCGACCTTGGTTTTTTCTATCATTCCCAGACCGAAAAGGCCGTTGTCGGCATAGTTGAAGTCTGCGCAGAGGCGCATCCTGATAGCACGACCGACGATGATCGTTGGGAATGCGTTGACATCAAGGCGGTGGAGCCACTTCAGCAGCCAGTGACGCTTGATATGGTCAAGGCCGATCCACGCCTGGCAGATATGGTTCTGGTCAAAAATTCGCGCCTTTCCGTCCAACCAGTGACCGAAAACGAATGGAAAATCGTTCGCGAATTGGGCGGTCTTTGAACGCACTTAGCATTCCATTGTCGCTCTGGTGCGTGAGCTGAAAACCGCTATCGCCCTTTGACGGGACATACACTCGCGCCCATAGCAACTGCAAAGATAGCCGCTAGCGATGGGGATATACCCCTTTTGAGACTGAGTTGGAGGTCAGTGCCCGACCGCTGTCATCGAAGGTTCGCCAGCTCCTGAACAACCACGATTTGCTGGCAGTTTCCACGGTCAACATTGCCGCTGTCATTCGGCGGAGCGACCCGACGGAACTGAAGAACGCAGCGCGACGCTCAGCGCAGAATAAACAAGTGAAACGAGACACGCCGCGCGATGCAGCAAACAGGTCTTCAAGCTTCTCTTGTAAAAATCAAAAGGGGGCCCCGAACCCCATCGGAACCCCCTTCTACCCCACGTGCAAATTATCTCGCACCGCACGTGTTCGAATTTTGGGTCCGACCGTTCTGATCAGATGCAGCAGTCATACCCGGATTGCTGAGTGACGGCAAATCCATAGTCTATAAATTTTGTTCTAAATCAGAGTATTAATAAGAAAAACGCCCGCGGATCACCACAGGCGTTTGACGTCGTTCTGGTGGGTCAGATCAGCCGTAGACTGACTCTTTTCCGAAATGCTTGGTCAGCATGTAGTAAACCACTGCGCGGTATTTATTGCGCTCAGAGCGGCCATATGTGTCGATAACGGAATTGATTGCTTCCATCAGTGCGGGGCTGTCGCTCAGTCCCAGCTTCTTGATGAGAAAGTTGTTCTTAACGGTTTCAAGCTCTTCAGCCTGACCGCCTGCAACGGTTGAAGCGTCGGCATTATAGATCGCCGGGCCGCAGCCAATTGTGACCTTTGTCAGCAGATCCATATCTGGTGTCATGCCGCATTTATTGCGAAGATCATCTGCATACTGCGCGATCAGTTCGTCTCTTTTTCCCATAGTGAGCTCCCACCTGTTGGGCCGATATCTCGGCTGAATTTAACCTGTTCTCAGGCCTTGCGCTGCGTAGATTAAAGGCGAAGTCTGCCAAAACAAAGGGGAAATTCACTTCGCGCGTGTCAGTTCTACCGGCAGGTCCCCCAGCCGCGAGATTGAAAGTGGAAGTGATCAGCATGCAGCGCATTGAACTCTGGTCCCAAAACCGTCTGAAACCAGTCACATCCGCCGTCTCGAACTGTGCGAAAAAACCGTGTTTCGGTATCCCCGTTGTCCCAATTGCCCAGCAGCGAGATACGGGTTCCGTTGCTCAGCGTTACGCTTGAGATGTCGATCGAACTGGCCGTGGCATGGCTGCTCATTCTGTCAGAGCTGCCCCGGATTCTGCGGCAATTGTAGCTGCCGATATGGCCCAAAGAACGGACGCTTTGATTGAAGTTCTCTTGCGCTGCCGGGTTCAGGTCGTGTTCTACCCACATGGTCAATCTGAGTGCTGTCTCGCAGGAGGTTTCTACCGGATCCAAGATGACGCCGGAGACCGTTCGTAGCTCAACCCGGTTCGCGATAAAGCATTGCGGGCTGTCGTTAAGGGGAGGGAGTTGCCTGAATTCTGCACGCTGCTCAAGTGTTTGCAGGCACCTGTCTGGATCGTCCAGAACACGCTCTAACTTGTAGCCGGTGAGCGGCGTAGGCGGGGCGCTTATGACCAAAGGCTTCAACGGGTTCCACTCATGCGGAAGGGGGGTATTGGGATTAACCAACAACTGCCAGCCAGCAATCGCCGCGAGCGTAACGAAAAGCATCCCTATTATTGTTGAAATACGGGCGATCATCCGCCGTGCGACCTATGGATCATGTATGTGAATTCGTCCCGGCTAAGTTGCGGTCGGGCCATCTCGTCCGGCCAGCCTGCGCCCGGGACATCCCTGTTTGCGGGGCGCATCCTCGAATACGAACGCACAACTGTCACATCCGGATGCAATCGTCGTAGGGCGCGACACTTTGATCCCCTTTCTCGCTTTGTTGACATGGCTCATCCAAGCTCCATCCCAAAGGCACAGGGTTTCAGTTAAGTCACTGCGGCTTGCGTTCCAGAAAAACTCGGAAAACGGGCACTGTGAGACCTGCAAGGTCACAGCATCCTCTTCGATCACATCGTCCAACACCATGCCGTTGCCCCAGTGACGTCGCGAACGCGCAGCCAATCCCGTCTTTCTCAAATTGGCATAGGGTTTTCGATCAATTTGCAGCCAAAAGGCCATTCCGGCTTTTGCAAGCCATGCGCCGGTCGCCACAAACGCAGTTTGAGTGATCTGGCGTGCATCCTCACGCGTGAGCCCTTCGTTAAACTCAAGCCATTCAGTCGCTGCCAGCAAACAGCTCGCCATATGCCTGTTGAAGGCCGCTTGCCGGTCAGTCCCCGGCATGGCTATCCGATCATAGCGGCAGGAGCGTGCCACGATCTGTTGTCGGGACGGCGCTACAGAGGAGAGGCGTCTGAGCCGGAACTGAAATTCAAATAACCAAAGTCTTGCAAGTAATCGCATTAGGAAGTGCCTCGATTAAAATAGGTCATCACCATGTCGTCGTAGAGGTTGGCCAGGTGCCTTTGCTTTTCCGTTGTCATATCTGGCACCAGCATCATGAAGCCCGCAAATGCGGCGTATTCCAAGAATGCGGCGTCCTTCACCTCTGTCTCATCACGGCCAAACCGTTGTGAATAAAGTTGGGTCATGAAGCCCGCACGCGCCTCATCGACGTCTTTGACAATCGCGTCGATGGTTTCGTTTCGTCTGGCCAATTCCCGCACGCCCAGTTCCAGCGCAAAGTCCATTTCCAGTGCCTGCTCCAGCAGCGCGTTGGCAATGTCGTCCGGGTTTGAGGCGTGTTGCGCTTCCGCGATCACGTTGTCGGTTTGCGCTTGTTTCCACGCATAAACCACACCTTCGAGAAACGCGACATGATCCTTGAAATGGTGGTAAAACGAGCCCTTTGTCAGAGCAGCGCGCGCGCATATCGCGTCCAGTTTCAGCGCGTCTGCACCGTCCTCAGAAAGGGCGGTTAGCCCAAGGTCCAGCCAGTCATCCTTGCTCAGTCGACGCTTCTTCATATCACCAAGCCCGCAATGCCAAGCAGCGCCACTGGCAAAAACAGCCAGCCTTGTGGAAGATCGAAAAAGCTGTCCCGAAGCGCAATTTGCATACCGATCCCGATCACCGCAAACCCAGCAGCAAGGCCTATGCCGACCATCGCAAACACTTGGTCATGCCCAAGCGCTGCCAGACCAAACACCGCCGCCGTTGCGAAGATCGCGAGACTTGTGAAGTGCCAGCACAGATACAGCGTGTTTCTGACGACCGGTGGCAGGGCGTCGACCTGCCAGGCCGGTGCAATGATCTGCCGACCGCCAGCGATCAAATGCACGATCAGCCAGAGCAAGGCCAAACAGGAGGCAGATATGAATAAGATTTGGTCCATGCGAGTCACCTAAATTGCGCATAACATACCTTAAAGTATGGTTTGCGCAATGGGAAAATACCAAAAGGTATGTTTTTGTCCCGGCAAAAAGAAACTGGACTCAACGGTCCGGCTTCTTCTCGCAGTGATTTATCTGGTTAGTATCTGTAGTGCTCCGGCTTGAACGGCCCTTCAGGTTTCACCCCGATATAGGAGGCCTGATCGGCATCAAGCTCCGTCAGCTTCACGCCGATTTTCGCAAGATGCAGGCGTGCAACCTTCTCATCCAGATGCTTGGGCAGGATGTATACTTCGTTTTTGTAGGCATCCGTGTTTGTCCAAAGTTCGATCTGGGCCAGAACCTGATTTGTGAAGGACGCAGACATCACAAACGATGGATGGCCTGTAGCGTTGCCGAGGTTGAGAAGACGACCTTCGGAGAGCAGGATCAGGCGATTGCCGTTTGGCATCTCGATCATGTCCACCTGTTCTTTGATGTTCGTCCATTTGTGGTTCTTCAAGGCAGCGACCTGGATCTCGTTGTCGAAGTGCCCAATGTTGCCAACAATCGCCATATCCTTCATCTCGCGCATGTGCTCGATGCGGATCACGTCCTTGTTACCGGTCGTCGTGATGAAAATGTCGGCCTCGCCAACAACGTCTTCCAGCAGAACAACCTCGAACCCGTCCATGGCGGCTTGAAGCGCACAGATCGGATCGACTTCGGTGACTTTGACGCGGGCGCCAGCGCCGCGCAGAGACGCGGCCGAACCTTTGCCCACGTCGCCATAGCCCATCACGACGGCAACTTTGCCTGCCATCATGGTGTCGGTGGCGCGCCGGATCCCATCGACGAGAGATTCCTTACAGCCGTACTTGTTGTCGAATTTCGACTTGGTCACACTGTCATTCACATTGATCGCAGGGAATGGCAGCTGCCCTTCACGCACAAGCTCATACAACCGATGCACACCGGTTGTTGTCTCTTCCGAGACGCCCTTGATCTGATCACGCATCTTGGTGAACCAGCCGGGGCTGGCGTCCATGCGTTTCTTGATCTGGGCTTTGATGGCCTCTTCTTCCTCAGAAGTTGGCACAGGGATGATCTCTTCACCCGCTTCGGCGCGTGCACCCAGCAGAATGTAGAGCGTGGCGTCACCACCATCGTCGAGGATCAGGTTTGGCCCTTCGTCAAACATGAATGACTTGTCGAGGTAATCCCAATGCTCTTCCAGCGATTGACCCTTGATCGCAAAGACCGGTGTCCCGCCTGCGGCAATCGCCGCGGCGGCATGGTCTTGAGTGGAGAAAATGTTGCAAGACGCCCAGCGTACATCCGCACCCAAGGCGACCAATGTCTCGATCAGAACCGCTGTTTGGATCGTCATGTGCAGCGATCCGACGATGCGCGAGCCCTTCAATGGTTTGCTATCACCATATTCTTCGCGCAACGCCATCAGGCCGGGCATTTCCGTCTCGGCAATGTCCAGTTCCTTGCGTCCGTACTCAGCAAGCGCGATGTCCTTAACAATATAGTCTTCAGCCATGTCAGCGGTCCTCATGCAAATTTGAGGTCCGCCTACCAGTATCAGCCGGTAAGCTCAATGATGGTTTGTGCGGTCGCATATTGCACACCGACACATCTATAGGGCGCGCTGCGAAAAAACCGGTTTTATCCACCTCTCTCACGCGGCTACTAATCGATCTCAGGTTTCCAAGTGCCGAAAGGCCGCAATCAGTGAGGCGCCAAATGGCGAAACAACCAAGGGCATGGCAACGCATGCTGTCGGGACGGCGTCTCGATCTGCTGGATCCCACGCCCCTTGATATCGAAATCGAAGACATAGCCCACGGTTTGGCTTTCGTTGCGCGCTGGAATGGCCAAACGAAAGGGGAGTTCGCGTATTCCGTAGCGGAACATTCCGTTCTGGTTGAGCAGTTGTTCACGGCGGCTCAGCCCGGCGCTCCCGTCAAATGGCAACTCGCCGCGCTGCTGCACGATGCACCTGAATATGTGATCGGTGACATGATTTCGCCGGTTAAGGCGGCCGTCGGACCGGGATACGCGGAACTTGATGATCGCCTGACGGCTGCGATCCATCTGCGGTTCGGACTGCCGGCAATTATCCCACCCACCGTCAAGAAACAGATCAAGAAGGCAGATAAGCTGTCAGCCTGGCTGGAAGCCACCCAGATCGCGGGCTTTTCGACAGATGAAGCCAATCGGTTTTTCGGAACACCACCCGAATTTGGACCGTTGCCTGCAAGACTCAGGCCAAGGCCGCCTATGCAGGTGAAGGCCGAGTTTATTTCGAGATTCAATGAGCTTTCGGAGGCCCTATGACTTTGAAGGTGCGAAAGGCCGTTCGGAAGGATTGCAGTGCAATCTGCGACATCGTGAATGAGATAATTGCGATCGGTGGGACCACGGCCTATCAAAACCCTCTGAGCCCGGACTACTTCCTGCAGTTCATCGAAGCAGGCTCCGAGAAGGTGTTTCTGCACGTAGCGACCACCGACCAAGCAGTGGTTGGCTTTCAATGGATCGAACCTCTTGACCCGCCGGATGATCACATTGGTGGCATTGCAACTTTCGCCAAAGTGGGAACATCGCAGCGCGGCATCGGATCGGCATTATTCGCAACCACGCAGCAGGCTTCAAAAGCTGCCGGATATCTGGAGCTCGTAGCCGTCATCCGGGCAGATAATACTGGTGGGCTGGCCTATTACGAGAAGATGGGGTTCCGTGATCACTCCGTCCGGCGGGCGATCCCACTTGCCGACGGAACGCCAATAGACCGCATCGCCAAACGTCTGAAGCTATAGCGGCACCCGCAGCATTGCTGCGAGCGCCCTAAGCGCAGAGCAGGGACCCTCCGCCTTTGTTCAGAAAATGCCGGGACGTTTGATGACCTTTGCCTTTTCTGAAGCCAGATCGCGTTCGATCTCCCAAGCTGATTTGTGACGGTGCGGCTCACGCCAGTGATCCGGCCCGCTCCAATGCTCCTGGCGCGTCGCGATACCCATGACATCTGCAAAAAATGAAAGCATGGCTTTGATCTCCTCTATTGAGTATGTTTGCAGAATGCCTTGATATGAGCGGCTAGGCGAGTTTGAAAAATTTTTAATATGTAAGTAAAACTTACAGTATGGACTGGAAAGACATACCATCTCTGAGCGCCCTACGCGCATTCGAAGCCGCGCACCGCACCGGTAGTTTTTCTGCCGCAGCGCGTGAATTAAACGTGACCCATGCAGCCGTTGCTCAACATGTCAGGGCGCTCGAAGGATACTTCGGCACGTCCCTGATGCGGCGCGAAGGTAAGGGGATGAACGTCACCGAGGCTGGTGAAAAGCTCGTTATTCCACTAACCGAAGGGTTTCGCAGGATCGCTGAGGGTGTGTCCTCTCTGAGGTTCAATCAATCCGAACGACCGTTGGCGCTGGCCGTAACGCCTGCTTTCGCGGAAAACTGGCTTATGCCGCGCCTGAACAGTTACTGGGCCAAGTACCCAGATATCCCGCTTTCGATCCAGCCGAGCTATGATCTCGTTGATTTCCAGAGCTCGGATATCGATCTCGCCATCCGCTACGGGCGGGGCGATTGGCAGGGTGTCCATGTGGAACGCCTCGCAAGCGCGAGCAGCCTTGTTGTTGCGGCACCGGATTTGATCGAAAGAGAAGATCTGCACGATCCCGAGCGACTGGCCGAGCAGCAGTGGTTCCTGGAAGAGGGGTATCGCGAAGAACGCATGTGGCTGCATTCGCAACAGATTGAGGTCCCGGACGATCGCGTTCGATTGTTACCATCCTACGGGATGGTCATTTCGGCGTTGCGCGATGGGGCCGGGGTAGGGGTGCTGTCTCAAGCTGTCGCGGAACAGGACCTCGAACAAGGCAGGTTGCAGGCCATTCACAAAGGCGACGGAAGCGGGCTTGCCTATTGGATACTCACGCGAAAATCGGTGTTGCCAGAGCGTGTGAAACTGCTTCGCAATTGGCTGCGATCTGTCGCCTGACCCCTAAGCGCAACTTAGACCCGCGCTGTCGGCGCCATTTTTCCAGCCGCGAAAATCGCCGTTCTGAAAGATAAGCGTAGGGCCGTTGTCCCAAGCTACGAACGAAGCGGAATTTGCACACGCGCCCGCTTCAGTTGGACCCGATCCCACCAGTTTCGTCATAGCCGCCTCGGCGCTGTGATCGGTTCGGCCAAAATCTATGCGCTGTTCGCGGTCAAGAAGTTGCACGCCGTTGGCGTCCAGCGCAAAGGGAATGGGCGGTGTCTTGGGGGAGGGCGCTGTGCAGGCTGTGACCGCGAGAACCAGCAAGGCAAGGCCCCCGCGGTTCACCGGGGACTGCGCTTTGCCAAAATGCGCTGCAACGTTCTGCGGTGCATATTCAACCGACGGGCTGTCTCAGACACGTTCCTGTCGCACAATTCGTAAACACGCTGGATGTGCTCCCAACGGACCCGATCTGCCGACATTGGATTTTCAGGAGGTGGCGGAAGCTCGTCGCCATCTGCCAGCAAAGCATTGGTCACATCATTGGCGTCCGCAGGCTTCGACAGATAGTCGGTTGCGCCGATTTTGACGGCCGCAACGGCGGTTGCAATCGCCCCGTACCCGGTCAGCACAACAACTTTAGAATCAGGGCGTTTTTCGCGAATGACTTCGACCACATCCAAACCGTTGCCATCTTCCAGGCGCAGGTCGATCACCGCATAAGCAGGAGGGCGCGCCGTCGCAATCGCCTTGCCGCCAGCTACGGTTTCAGACGTCTCCGGTTCAAACCCGCGTTTTTCCATTGCCCGCGCAAGACGGCGCAGAAAGGGTTCGTCATCATCAACAAGCAACAGTGATCTGTCTTCGCCAATGTCACGCAAAGGAGTGTTAGCCACGATCCGCGCCTTCCCAATTCATTTCTTTTGGCTGAACCTATTGCGCGGACCGGGTTTGGTCAAATTCGGCGGCAATCAGGAAGTCGTCGCATAGCAGGCTACGGTCTTGGTGATATCCTCAACAGTCGCCTCCCTGCGGAAGAAATCCACGAAGCCTTTTTCCGGCAGAACCAAATAGGTGAAAGTGGAGTGATCCACCAAATAATAGTCATCTTCTCCGGGCTGCCGCTTGTAATACGTCTTGTAGGCTTGGCTGGCGGCTTTGACCTGCTCTGGCGTTCCTGTCAGCCCCAGCATCTTCGGATGCATGACGTCGGTGAACTCTGCCAGAACTTCGGGCGTATCACGCTCCGGATCTATGGAAATAAAGAGCGCGCTCGCATCCACGCCGTTTTCTGCCAGAGCATCGAGCGCCTCTGCGTTGCGCGCTGAGTCCAGCGGGCAAACGTCAGGGCAGAACGTGTATCCAAAGTAGACAAGTGTTGGCTCGGTAATGACATCTGTGTCGGTCACGGTTGCGCCGGTTTCATCGACAAGTTCGAATGGTCCACCAATTGCCCCAGCGCCGCCCGCGATGGTGCTTTGCGAACAGGATGCCAACTCTTCGCCGCGATTGAGGAAAATGAAAGCCGCCAGGCCCCCAAGCATCGCAATAACCATGGCGAGGGCAGTGATCGCGTAGATATTTCGCATCGGGGGATTCTCCTGTTGCAGTGCTCTGCCTGTTGATCCCTGAACACGCGCCGCGTATCAATTCGTCATTATGACGCTGCCAATCACATCTTCATGATTGATGACATCTCTTCCGGTCTTCTGGACCGAACGGAAGGGCGTGGTCTGGTGCGACTGCGCACCCTCATCATCCTGAGATGGCTGGCGATTTTAGGGCAATCCGGCGCAGTCTTTATCGCGGCGTTTGGTCTCGACCTGGATTTCGATCTGGGGCTCTGCATCGCGGCCATTGGTGCGTCGACAATTATCAATCTGATCGCGATTTTCGTCTATCCGCAAAACCGCAGGCTGTACGAGCGTGAGGTCTTCCTGACCATGCTCTTTGATGTGTCACAGCTGGCATTCCTGCTTTACCTGACGGGCGGGCTGAACAACCCGTTTGCTCTGCTCATTCTGGCTCCAGTCACCGTATCTGCGATGACGCTGCGGCCTCAATCGACCGTGTTTCTTGGTGCATTGAGCATCGTGCTGGTGAGCCTTCTCGCGTTTTATTACCTTCCGCTGCGCACGCAGCAGGGGTTCGTGTTGCGCATTCCGCAGCTCTTTATCGCTGGCTTCTGGTTCGCGATGGTCACTGGCATCGCGTTTCTGGGCATGTATGCGATGCGCGTCACATCTGAAACATTTGCCATGAGCCAAGCGTTGCTGGCCACCCAGATGGCACTCGCCCGCGAACAGAAATTGACCGATCTGGGCGGCGTTGTCGCTGCGGCCGCACATGAGTTGGGAACGCCGCTTGCCACGATCAAGCTGGTCAGTTCTGAACTTCTTGAAGAGCTCGAGAACAACCCCGAATTGCGCGAAGACGCCGAACTGATCCGCGACCAGGCTGATCGATGCCGGGATATCCTGCATTCCATGGGGCGCCGGGGAAAAAGTGATCGCCATATGATGACCTTGCCGATCTCGGCGCTTGTCGAGGAGGCGGCAGAGCCACACATCCATCGCGGAAAACAGGTTCATTTCGAGTTTGGTCCCCGGCGCGGAGGGTCCGAACGCATGCCTGTCGTCCACAGGCGCCCCGAGATGATTCACGGGCTGCGCAATCTGATTCAGAATGCCGTAGATTTTGCGGAAGACACGGTGTGGGTCGAAACCTATTGGTCGGAAGAACAGGTTACGGTGCGTGTCTCCGACGATGGACGCGGATACCCGTCAGACCTTATCGGCCGCATCGGAGATCCATTCATCCGGCGCCGTGGACGTGCTGAGGAACGCAACAGCCGTCCCGAATATGAAGGTATGGGGCTGGGTCTGTTCATTGCCAAAACGCTGCTTGAACGGACGGGGGCAGAAGTCTTCTTCTCGAATGCGTGTGACCAGGATGGCAGCGATAGGGTGGCCGGAAAAGGGGCCGTGGCTGAAACAGTTTGGCCTGTCTCTGCGCTCGTCGAAGGTCTGGACACTGATCAGACAGGCCTCGGCGAAAACCAGCAAATCCAAATTTAAGACCCCGTTAACTCTGTTCGCCTAACCCTTTTCGTCGTGTTTGAGAGACGAGGATAGGCGATGTTTTTGACGTTTCTGACGATCTCCCCTGCCACCCAGATCGCACTGCTTGGGGCGGTCATTCTGGTGTTAGGTGTTGCCTGGCCGCGGCCCAAAGTCGAGCTGGCGCAGAAACTGCTCGAAGATGCCTCGGCGCATGTCTTTGCCTTTCGGCAGCGTGAACTCGTTGCCGCATCAGCGACAGCGCGCACCGCGCTCAGCGAAGCGGACTTCGAGGAAGATGTGTTTCATCAGCTTCTCGCGCGTCTCGGCGCAATATTTCCTGAAATTGACACCCACGCGGCGGGGATCGAGGCGGGTGGCAACCCCGTAGAATTGCTTGAAGTTACGCAAGACGGGCCGGTGCAACTCAAGATGCAGCTGATTGATGATGACCTGTTCATATCTGTTACAGGGCTCGCTGCACCCTTGTCGCGATCCGTGATCATGGACGAGGATCAATTCTTGCGCCGTCAGGCCGATGCTGACTTTCTGGACAGCGCGATCGAGGCGTCGCCGGTGCCGAGTTGGCGCGAAGACGCAAAGGGGAACATAGATTGGGTTAATCGTGCCTATAGCGATCTTCTCGACATCAGCGCTGGCGAGACCCGTAAGAACCAATGGCCACCGACAAGACTGTTTGATGGTGCGCGTGTTGTTCAGGTTGGTGAGGAGCCTCGCCCGCGCAGATCAGCCATCCAGATGAAGGACGGCTCGACACGTATGTATGAAACGGCATCCGTCGGACATGGAAATGGCACTCTGCATTATGCACTGGACGCAACCGCGACCGCATTGGCAGAGGACAGTCTCAGGAATTTCCTGCAAACGCTTACTCAGACCTTCGCCTACCTGCCCATCGGGTTGGCGATATTCGATCGCGCGCGTCATCTTGTGATGTTCAACCCCGCACTGCTGGACCTCACCTCGCTGCAGCCTGCTTGGCTTTCGGCCCGGCCGACGCTCTATGATGTTCTCAACGCCTTGCGTGAGAAACGCATGGTGCCCGAGCGAAAAGACTTCAAAGACTGGCGCAGCCAATTGGTCGAGGTCGAACAGGCCGCAAAGAACGGCACCTTCTGCGAAACCTGGACATTGCCCAATGGTCAGATTTACCGGGTCACAGGTCGGCCCCACCCGGAGGGGGCCATCGCCTTCCTGATTGAGGACATTTCCGCAGAGATTACGCTCAAACGGAAATTCAGACGAGAACTGGCAACGCGGCAGTCTATTCTCGACAATCTGCCAGCGGCGGTGGTCGTGCTGGATAATCAGGGCATCGTGCGATCACTGAATCAACCGTTTTTGGACATGTGGTCACTCGATGAGGCCGAGATGATCGATAAGGCGTCCGTGGTGTCCCTGACAAAGCTATGGAGCGAACGGTGCCACCCCAACCCAATTTGGGGTGAAGTCCGCGATTTTGTTCGCCAGCGCAGTGAGCGCGCCGAATGGTCTGGCACCGTTCTGGAAGAAAGTGGGCGCACCTTGCAGTGCCGGGTTGCCCCCTTGCCGGGTGGGGGAACGCTTCTGACATTTGCGGATCCGATAACCACGCCCATGCCGCGCGCGCATATCAGAGACAAGGCACGTTCCACGCTCTCGGCGTGATCGGTGCTTGCGGGTCCGCGCCTGAGGTTTAAAACTCGCTGGCATGACAGCTGGCCCATCGCAAACACACCTTCAGGTCTTTCTGGACTCGCCTGACGAAACTGCGCGTTTGGCTGCCCAGTTTGCCGATCTCGCAAAACCGGGCATGACTTTGTTGCTTGAGGGGCCTGTCGGCGCGGGCAAAACGTTTTTTGCCCGCGCCCTGATCCAATCGCTGATGGCCCGCTCGGGGCAGATCGAAGATGTCCCATCACCCACCTTCACTCTGGTTCAGACCTACGAGTTTGACGACTTCGATGTCTGGCACGCGGATCTCTATCGCCTGACCAGCCCTGACGAACTGATCGAATTAGGTCTGGAGGCCGCGTTTGAGGATGCCCTGTGTCTGATCGAATGGCCTGAACAACTGGCTGAGATGGTGGGACAGGCGGCCATACGCCTGAAATTCGAACCGGCAGAGGATCCTGAAACAAGACATTGCCATATCACCGGTCCGGCCAACATTGTCGATGCGCTGCGGGCAGGTCAGGCGTCGTGACCCTTTCGTCTCAAATCACCGATCTGTTGAACGCCACCGGCTGGCACACTGCGAGCGTGGAGCCGCTTGCCGGTGACGCCTCGGCCCGCCGCTATCTGCGCTTAACTCGCCCGGATGGAATCCGCGCGATCCTGATGGACGCGTCCTCCCAAGCCGCGGGCAGCACTCAACAGTTTGAGGCTGTGGCTGTGGCCCTTACACGGGCACAGTTTTCTGCCCCTGAGATCTACGCTGCCGATCACCGCAACGCGTTATTGTTGCTGGAGGATTTCGGTGACGATCTGCTCGCGCAGCAGATAAAGACAGGCGCGCTGCCGGAAACCCAGACATATGAGAACCTCTGCGATCTGCTCTCTGACTTGTGGAGCAGCCAGACATTTCCACCGCTCCCCCGACTCGGTCCGGTTGAGATGATTGCGCAAGCGAGCCTGTTCAAAGACTGGTTCGTGAAATTGCACCCGGATGGAGATACCGACACCGCCACGCACCTCATGGAGGACATAGCCCGATTTCTGACGGATCATCTGACCGGTGACCTCGGCATATCCCATCGCGATTTTCATGTAGAAAATATTATCTGGTTGCCTGAGCGCACCGGTCATCGCCGTTTTGGCTTGCTGGACTTTCAGGACGCAGTTCTCGCGCCAAGAACCTACGACCTTGCCTCGCTTTTGACAGATGCACGGCGCGATATTTCTGTGGCCACACGCGATCAGGTGCTGCAAAAGTTCTTCAAGATGAAAACGCAGAACCTTAATTACGTCCAAACTGAATATGCTCTGTGTGTTCTGATGCGAAACTTGCGCATTCTGGGCATTTTTGCGCGGCTCTGCGCACGGGATGGCAAGCCGCGATATGCCGCCATGATGCCGCGCGTCTGGACCCATGTAAGCGAGGCATTGTCGGACCCGCAGCTCAATCACTTTGCCGACAGGTTTCAGCAGGCATGCCCGTTTCCCGACCCAGACGTCGTGGACAGCTTCGCCACGGGATGTCCCACCGCATGACCGTAAACCGCGCCATGGTTTTTGCCGCCGGTTTCGGCACCCGTATGCAGCCCTTGACCGAACAGACACCGAAGCCGCTGATCCGCGTGGCCGGGCGGCCGCTGCTGGACCATGCACTCGACCTTGTTTCGGATGTCGGAGCGACAGCGGTTGTGAACGCGCACTATCTGGCCGATCAGGTTGCCACCCATGTCGCATTGCGGCCCGAAGCGACGCTGATCGTCGAAGAGCAACAGCTTCTCGATACAGGCGGTGGTCTGAAGAATGCTGGACCAATCCTGAATGCCTCGCCGGTTCTCACGTTGAACTCGGACGCAGTCTGGGCTGGGCCAAATCCGCTTGAACTGCTGAACACCCATTGGCGCCCAAATGACATGGATGCCCTGCTGATGTTGATCCCGATCTCGCAAACGGTCGGGTATTCGCGTTCAGGCAGCTTTGTTCTGGACGAAGCCGGTCGTATTGCCAAAGATCCAGACGGTTTGGCATATACCGGCGCTCAGATCATCCGAACCGACGGGCTGGCTGATATCCCGGACCGGGTTTTTTCAATGCACCAACTTTGGGACCGGATGATTGAAGATGGTCGGGCCTTTGGGGCGATCTATCCCGGGCGCTGGGCAGATGTCGGCACACCCGAAGGGATTGGTCTGGCTGAAGACATGTTAAGGGTCGCAGATGTTTGAACCAAACTCTGCCTCGCGCGTTTTTGCCGTGCCTTTGGGGGCCGATTTCCCAGTCGAACTGGTCAACGGCTTCTTGCGCCGGGCCGAAGGAATGGCCCCGCACGACATAGCGCGAACAGAGATCTTTCTGAGTACGCGCCGCATGGAGCGCCGCGTTCGGTCCCTGTTCGAACAGGGCGAGCCTTGCCTTCTGCCACGGTTGCGGCTGATCACGGATTTGGCCGTCAGCCCCGGATTGTCTGATCTCCCGCAGCCTGACCTTGCGCTGGCGCAACGGCTCGAACTGCGTCAGCTCGTCAAAAAGTTGCTTGCGGCAAAACCTGATCTGGCGCCTCAAAGCAGCGCGTTCGATCTCGCAGACAGTTTGGCAACGCTTATGGAGGAGATGCACGGAGAGGGCGTATCACCCGCCGCCTTCTCGCTTATCGATCCCGACAGCCATTCCGAGCATTGGCGCCGAAGCTTGTCCTTTCTGCAACTGATCGAAAGCTTCTTTGACAGCTCGCGCAGACCAAGTGTTGAAGCGCGGCAAAGATCGGTCGTTGATGCTCTAATCCAGAACTGGGAAACTCATCCGCCGCAACATCCGATTATCATTGCTGGCTCCACCGGCTCTCGCGGAACGACAGCACGATTGATGCGGGCCGTCTCTCGTTTGCCGCAAGGTGCTGTGATCCTGCCCGGTGTCGATACGGAAATGCCGCGATCAGTGACAGAGGTTCTTGCGACCGCTGGTGCTGCCGAGGAGCATCCGCAATATCGACTGGCCCAATTCGCTGACTCTGTTGGGAAAGCTCTGGATCAGCTTGATCTCTGGTCGGCAGAACCACCTTTGGTTGAGGATCGGGTGAAACTGGTGGCGCTGGCGCTGCGGCCTGCGCCGGTCACAGACGCATGGCTGGCGGAAGGTCCGGCGCTGAAAAATCTGGATCAAGCCGTAGCTGGGCTCACTCTGATTGAAGCCGAAAGCGAGCGGGAAGAGGCGCTCGCGATTGCTCTGTCGTTGCGCAAGGCTTTGGCCGATGGCGTCTCAGCGGCACTGATCACACCGGATCGAAATTTGTCCCGCCGCGTCTCTGCCGCCATGCAAGCGTGGCGGATAGAACCGGATGACAGTGGCGGTGTGCCTTTGCAGCATACGCCTGCCGGGCGCTTGGTGAAGCAATGCGCCGATTTGTTGGGCAAGTCCCCGAAACCAGAGGAGCTTTTGGCGCTGCTCAAGCATCCCATGGTGCAGCAGGCCAACCGCGGCGAGCATCTGTTGCAAACCCGCCGGTGCGAATTGTCTCTCTTGCGAGGCGGGCCCCGCGACATCACACCGGAACGACTGCGCGATTGGGCGGCAGAGCAAACCAAGCAGCCCGCCGATCCGGCGTGGGTAGACTGGCTTGATAACGCGCTTGGCGCGGTGGCCTCTGCTCAGGCCGACAGTTTGGAAAACTGGGTTGATCGCCATATCGACTGTGTCGAGCGTCTGGCTGGCGACAGCGGCGCATCGGACGACGAGGTGCTCTGGCAGACAAAAGACGGGGCGGAGGTCTTGCGCGTTCTGGCCCGGTTGCGCGAGGTCTCGCACGCCGCCGGTGCGGTAACGCGCGACGACTACCTTCAGATACTTGGCGCGAGCCTTGCGCAGGAGGAGTTTCGCGACCCGCTTGCGCCACATCCCGACGTTATGATCTGGGGCACGCTGGAAGCCCGTGTGCAAGGTGCTGATCTCGTTATTCTCGCAGGGCTGAATGAAGGCGTCTGGCCAGAGACACCCAGCCCCGATCCTTGGTTGAACCGCGCCATGCGCGCTGAAATGGGTCTGTTCCTTCCCGAGCGACAAATAGGCTTGAGCGCTCACGACTTTCAGCAAGGCATATTGGCCCCCAAGGTCATTCTGACACGAACCAAACGCGACGCCGAGGCAGAAACGGTCGCGTCACGTTGGCTCAATCGGTTGGTTAACCTGATGTCGGGTCTGCCCGAAACAGGGAAACCTGCCTTGCAGGACATGCGGAACCGCGGTCGTGAAATCCTCGAACTTGTGCACGACTATTCCACGCCTGCGGTGCCCATCGCGCCTGCCGACCGTCCCTCTCCGTGCCCACCAGCCGCTGCCCGTCCGGCGGTACTTTATGTCACTGGGATCGAGCGGCTGATCCGCGACCCCTACGCGATATATGCGCGCTATATCCTGAACCTGCGCCCACTTGATCCATTGGTCGCAGAACCTTCTGCCACTTTGCGTGGGCAGGTATTCCATTCGGTTCTGGAGCGTTTTGTCAAAGAAATCGCAACCGAAAAAACAATGCCCGATCTGAACCGCCTGTTGGCGATCGCCGACAAGATATTGGAACAGGATGTCACCTGGGATGCCACCAGAGCCGCATGGCGCGCGAAGTTCGCAAAGATGGCCGATTGGTTCCTTCAGAGCGAGGAGCGGCGCTTGAGCCGCGCGCGCCCGGCCTTGTTCGAGGACACCGGCAGCCACGCCATCGATCAGCTTGGGTTCACCCTGAAAGGCCGCGCAGATCGGATCGATATCTCACCCGACGGTGCGGCCTATATCTATGATTACAAAACCGGGGAACTGCCGACGAAAAAGCAGCTGGACTACTTCAACAAGCAGGTTCCGCTACTCGCAGCAATCGCGGCCTTCGGAGGGTTCCAGAAGCTCGGCAAACCCACGATTGCCGGTGCCGGGTTCATCGGCTTGGGCGCGTCCCCGAAAGAAGCGGTAACGCCCTATTCCGATGATGAAATCGCGGAAATTTGGGCTGATCTGGAAAGCCTGATCGAAGCCTATCAAAAGCCGGACAAAGGGTATTCTGCCCGCCGTGCCGTGTTCGAAAGCCGCTGGGATCAGGATTACGACCATCTGGCCCGCTATGGTGAATGGGATGAGACCGATTGGCCAACGCACACCGAGGTCGGCCAATGACCCGCACCGACGCAGCAGTGGCGCAAATCGAGGCGGCCAACCCCGCGACATCGACATGGCTGTCAGCGAATGCGGGCTCCGGCAAAACGCGGGTTCTCACAGATCGCGTATCGCTCTTGCTGCTGAATGGGGTCAAGCCCGAGAAAATCCTGTGTCTGACCTACACCAAGGCCGCCGCCAGCGAGATGCAGAACCGGTTGTTCCAGCGTCTCGGCGAATGGACAATGATGCCTGACGACCACCTGCGCGATAGCCTGACGCGGCTCACTCTGGATCAGCTTCCCCCATCGCCAGATCAGTTGTCCGAGGCGCGGCGGCTCTTTGCCAAAGCGATCGAAACACCGGGTGGCTTGAAAATACAGACCATCCACTCGTTCTGCGCGTCGATCCTGCGCCGCTTCCCGTTGGAGGCCGGGGTCTCTCCGAGTTTTACGGAGATGGACAACCGTCAGACCAAGACGCTGATCGACACGGTGCTGGAGAGTATCGCGCTTGAAAAACCCGAGGTGCTGCAGCGCTTCGCTCATTTCTTGTCCGGTGATGACACCCAACCCATCATTCAGGAGATACTGAAGGCACGCGCGTCCTTCGCAGAGCCGTTTGATCGCGCGCGCCTGTCCTCCGAGCTTGATGTTCCTCCCGATTTGACGGCTGAGACGATCCTGTCGCAAGTGTTTCTCGGCGGTGAAGCCGATTTGGTGTCTCAGCTTATCCCGCATCTGCGCGCTGGCGGCACCACGGACAACACTTTGGCAGACCGGTTGGGGGCCATTGATTTTTCGACGCCCAGTCTCGCACTTCTTGAAGCGTGTGAGGGTTTGTTCCTCACCGGCAGCGGTGCCAAAGATCCGTTTTCGCCAAAGTCCACACCTCCAACCAAGGCGGTGCAAGCCACGCTGGGCGAGGCGATGGAAGACCTGCACGATCTGCGTGCCCGTGTCGCTGACGCGCGCCATCTGCGTATAGGCCTTGATGCGCTTGCAAAGGCAGAGGCGCTGCACGGGTTGGCCGCCGAATTGATCCCCAGAATTGACGCTGAAAAAGCACGCCACGGCTGGCTGGACTTCGATGATCTCATCCTGCGCGCCCGGGCGCTTTTGTCGAACTCGCAGGCGGCGGCTTGGGTTCTCTACCGGCTCGATGGCGGCATCGACCACATTCTGGTGGACGAAGCGCAGGATACATCGCCCGATCAATGGGACGTGGTGCGCCTGTTGGCGGATGAGTTCACATCGGGCGACTCTGCGCGCCCCGATATCGAACGTACGATTTTCGTAGTCGGCGACAAAAAACAGTCGATCTACTCTTTTCAGGGCGCCGACCCTAAAGGCTTCACCCGGATGCGGGACCATTTCCAAACGGCCCTGAGTGAGGTCGGGAAACCTTTTCAAGATCGCGAGCTGCTGTATTCCTTCCGCTCCGCCCAGCCGATCATGGCGCTTGTTGATCGGGTGTTTTCCTCTGATATCGGGCTGGGAATGGGCGGCCGTGTCGAACACCACGCCTTTAAATCCAACCTTCCGGGGCGGATTGATCTCTGGCCATGGGAATCCGCCAGCGACAACCCTGACCCCACCAAATGGAATGACCCGATTGATGTTGTGGGGGCCGATCATCACTCGGTCAGGCTGGCCCGAAGGCTCGCCGGGTTCATCTCCCAGCAACTGACGTCAGGCCAGATCACGACGATTGATGGCGGCGTGGCCACAACCCGGCCCATCCGCCCCAGCGATTTTCTGATTCTGGTCCAGAAACGCTCGGTACTGTTTCATGAGATCATACGGGCCTGCAAAGACCACAACCTGCCTATGGCAGGTGCAGACAGATTGCGGATCGGCGGCGAACTTGTGGTCAAGGATTTGGTGGCGTTGTTGTCGTGGATTGCGACGCCCGAGGATGACCTGTCGCTCGCAGCGGTGTTGCGTTCTCCCATAGGTGGCTTTTCAGAAGACCAGCTGTATCGCCTCGCTCATGGGCGCGGTGATGCCTTTTTGCGGCAGCGCTGGGAGGATCGCAAAGATCAGCACCCCGAACTCTACGAGATGCTGGCCGATTTGCGAAACGCGTCGGATTATCTCCGCCCTTATGAAGTGTTGGAACGTGCTCTGACCCGGCACGGCTTGCGTGAGAAGCTTGTCGCCCGCCTAGGTTCCGAAGCGGAGGACGGCATCGATGCCTTGCTCGCACAGGCGATGACATTCGAGCGGGCCAATGTGCCCGGTCTAACCGCCTTCTTGGCATGGCTGTCGTCGGAGGAGGTCGAGATCAAGCGACAGATGGATAATGCAGGCGATCAGATCAGAGTGATGACCGTGCATGGGTCCAAAGGTCTGGAAGCACCGATCGTAATCCTGCCTGAGACGGGGAATATTCGAAAAAATCTTCGCACCGAAGTCTTGGTCAATGCCGGCCTCGCGCATTGGCGCGCGAACAAGGACGCGCGTCCTCAGGTTCAACGCGATCTGGTCACCAAGCTGGAAGAGGAACAGGCCCAAGAGCGTGCGCGATTGCTTTACGTTGCCATGACACGCGCTGAATCCTGGCTGGTTATCTGTGGTGGTGGAGAAGACCCGGTTGCCGAGAAGGGCGCTTGGTACAGCGAGATCGAAACCGCACTACAGCACATGGACACGGTCACCCTTCCGGATGGAACTGTGCGCGTTGAACATGATGTCTGGCCCGATGATCTTTCTGATCGGGATGAGGTACCTCAGCCCTACCAAATCGACCTTCCCGATTGGGTCCGTACACGGCCGGAACCACATCGCGCAGCGCCCCGGTCCTTGTCGCCATCCGATCTGGCAGGCGCCAAGGTGCTTGCAGGGGAAACCTCGCCCGAAGCCTTGTCCGAAGAGGCCGCGAAGCAACGCGGAACCGCGATCCACCTTGCCTTGGAATATCTTCCGCATATTCCACAGAACCGCTGGGAGTTGGCGGCGGCGGACCTGTTTCCCGATCACGAACAGGTTGAGATTGTCGAGATGACGGATTTGGTGAGAAACCTGCTCGCCAATCCTGAAACGGCTGCGGTGTTTGCACCGGACAGTCTGGCGGAGGTGGCAATATGCGCGCGCCTCGACGCTTTGGGCGATCAGAAGATCAGCGGGTTTATCGACCGGCTACTGGTGCAAGACGACCAAGTGCTTGCCGTCGATTTCAAATCGAATCGGATTGTGCCCGGTATCCCGTCGGAGGTGCCGGACGGGATATTGCGACAGATGGGGGCCTATGCCGCAGCCCTCATGCAGATCTACCCAAATCACCGGATTAAAACAGCAATTCTCTGGACCCAAACGGCCGAGCTGATGGTTTTACCACACGAGATCGTGAGGAATGCCTTGCTGACCACCCATACATCTTGACGTTTCGTGACCCGGTTCATAGGTTCACAGTCCAGTTCTGAAAAAGCCAGCCGGAGGCAACCAAATGGCCACAGTAGCCGTCACTGACGACACATTTGATGTGGAAGTTCGCAACGCAGACGTTCCCGTTATCGTAGATTTCTGGGCCGAATGGTGTGGCCCTTGCAAACAGATTGGCCCGGCTCTTGAAGAGCTGTCTGCCGAGTATGAAGGCAAGGTCAAAATCGTCAAAGTCAATGTCGACGAGAACCCGAATTCCCCGGCTCAAATGGGCGTGCGCGGCATCCCTGCGCTGTTCATGTTCAAAGATGGTGAAGTGGTGTCAAACAAGGTCGGCGCAGCCCCGAAAGCGGCGCTTCAAAGCTGGATCGACGAAACCGTTTGATCGCCAGCAGAACGACGACTCAAAGGCGCCTTTTCAGGCGCCTTTTTAATTTCAAAGCTTGTTTAAAAGGGCCTGCGTCGGCCAGGCATCCGCGGGCAAGCCCAGACGTTCCTGCTCGGCCTGAACTGCAGCCCGGGTGCGCGCGCCCAGAATGCCGTCAATCTTGCCCACGTCATAGCCGCGTTTGGACAGCTTTGTTTGCAGCTGCTTCATCTTGGCGTCTTTCAGACCCGGATCGGGGTTGCCTGCATCATAGACCTGCGCTCCGGACAAACGCGTCGCGAAATATGCGGCGGTCGTGACGTAGACAAAACTCTTGTTCCACTCGAAATAGACCCGGAAATTCGGATAGGCGACAAAGGCCGGCCCCTTGCGCCCCATCGGCAACAGGACCGATCCCGTACCCTTGCTCTCCCACGCGCCAGACCGTGGTTTGACCCCGCGCTTTGACCAATCCGAGATCGATAGCTCCGTGGTCAAACCGGTCAGCGACCAGTCCAGATCATCCGGAACAACGACCTCCTGCAGCCACGGCTGGTTCGCCTGCCACCCCAGCCCGCGCAACATCTTCGCCCCGGACACCAATGCGTCCTGCGGCGAGGTTTTGAGACGAACCTTGCCGTCCCCATCTGCATCGACACCGTGGTTGAGAATGTCTTCGGGCAGCATCTGCACCATTCCGACCTCTCCTGCCCACGCCCCTTTCGTAGTTGCCGGGCTAAACTCGCCGCGTTCGAACAGCTCAAGTGCTGCGAAAACCTGCGGTCGGAAAAGGTCAGGACGGCGGCAATCATGGCTCAACGTCATCAACGCATTCAGCGTGTTGAAATTGCCCTGAACCGCGCCGTAATCCGTCTCCAGCGCCCAGAACGCCAGAAGCACGCCCGCCGGCACACCATACTCCGCCTCGGCCCGTCGGAACGTGCTTGCGTGCTTTTTCAGGTTGGCGCGGCCATTCTGGATACGGTTCTTCGAGATGATCCGCCGCGAGAAATCTATGAAATCTCGCTTGAACACGCCCTGCGCCCGATCCGCCTTCAAAACCTTCGGATCTTGTCGTGCTGAGGCAAAGAAAGCGCGCACCGTTTCCGGGGCATGACCCTTGGAGATCGCCGATTGGGCCATCTTGTCAACAAAGGCATTGAAAGATCCTCCACAGGCCACCGCGCTCATGGCAGGCCCCGTCAAACACATCAGCGCCAGCGCCAATCCAAATTTCCGCATCTTTCGTCCCCTCAACTCACAACCACAACTATCAGCAAACACACCCACCACACCTTCCAAAGCATCGCGACGGAACGGTCGATATCCTCAGGGCCGATGTCCCGTTCACCCTCTTCGTTGATATAGCGGTCAGCGGTCGGCTGCCCATGATAAACGCGCGGACCCGACAACGCGACGTTCAGCGCGAACGCCATCGCTGCTTCCGGCCATCCCGCATTGGGCGATCTGTGATGTGCCGCGTCCTGGCGCAGCGCACCCCAGGCAACCGGGGCGCCAGCAAGCGCCCAGAGGATCAGAGCTGTCAGGCGCGCGGGTATCCAGTTTGCGAGATCGTCTAGCCGCGCCGCCGCCCAGCCGAACTCCTCGTGCCGCTCGGTGCGATATCCAATCATACTGTCAGCCGTGTTCAGCACCTTGTAGGCGATCAATCCCGGCAGGCCTGCGATCACGTACCAAAATATCGGCGCAACCACGCCATCGGACAGGTTTTCCGCCGCACTTTCAATCGCACTTCGCGCAACGCCCGAATGATCCAGTGCCGCGACGTCTCGGCCAACGATACGTGCCACCGCCTGACGTCCATCACCCAGACCGATACGCAGAGCATCAGCCACATCCTGAACGTGGGTCACCAGTGATTTTTGCGCCAGCAGAATGCCGATAACGACAACCTCCACGACAAAGGGCAGGTCCGCCAACACCTCGCCAAGGACCAAAGCACCGACCAGCAACACGGCGATGACCACGGCGCCCTTCATCTTTCGCCCATCGCCTGCGTTGAACGTTTCATCCGCCCAACCGATCAGACGCCCCATCAGAACCGCTGGATGAGGGACCCGGTCCCAGAGCCATTTTGGCTCTCCCAGCAGCGCATCGAGTATCATGCCCAGTGCCAGTATCATTGACCTATCCGTGCCAAAGCGGCGTCCAACTGCCCCCAACGCCCTCGCGCGGGCAGACCAAGTCTCAGCCAAGATGTCGAATAAGGAAAGACCCGCGACCAGATGTGTTGTTCTGCCAATGCGACCTGAACCGCCTCCGCGTCTCCCACGTCATAAAGGCGAAACAGGCTTGTCCCGCCAACAAGCTGAGCGCCGGTCTTGCCCATCCCGAGATCAAGCCGATTGGCATCGTCGGCCAGCCTGTCGCGCGTTTCGCTGGCCCAAGCGTGATCTTCCAAAGCGCGCGCGCCGATCTCCAGCGCAATACCCGAAACGGGCCAAGGTCCCAGCAGATCACGCAAGCGCGCAGCGGTTTTTGGCGCACAAATCGCAAAGCCCAACCGCAAACCGGCCAGACCCCAGAATTTGCCGAAACTCTTCAAGACCACCACGCCCTCGGTGTCTGCAAGGCTGACATGGCTTTGCTCAGAGGAGATATCGCAGAAGCTTTCATCGACAATCGTATGCGCGGACACACCGATCAGGTGTCTTTCAAACAGCTCTCCTGTCGGGTTGTTCGGATGCACGTATATATGGGTGTTCGCATCCTCGGGCGACGCGGCAACGCGCCAGTTTTCGTCAGTCGTAAATGCAGCTTCATGCTCGTTATAGGTCGGGCTCTTGATGAACACAGAGCCGCGCCCAAGCGCGGCAGGCATCCGGGCAATCAGCGCCGAGGCACCGGGGCTCAGAACGATCTCTGCACAGTCCGGGACGGCCCAGAATTCTCGGGCGGCCGCCTCCAAGCGCTCGGTTGCCGCCTGATCGGGCAATGCTGTCCAAGCCTCAGGTCCAATGTCTCCTACCGGGAACGGGGTCGGATTTATTCCAGTGGATAAATCAAGCCAATCGCTGCGATCTCCGCCATATAGGGCCATCGCGGCGTCAAGCCCACCGCCATGATCGCGTATCTTAGTCATCGTCGCTCAAAGGCAGGTGGCGCGACACGAAGTGTCCTTTGATCGGCTGTGGCCACTCCCGGTACGGCACCACACCTGTTTCACTTTCGCCATGCAGACAGGCGTAATCCACGATGGCCTGCGCGTGTTCAGTGTCCGGATCGAACTGCCCGAGGGAATAGTTCACCTTGCCCTGCGCCTGCACGGTGATGTTGCAGGCGCGCGCGCACCCCATCAGGCAGGAAAAACGGCGCACCGTTACGGGACGCCCCTCGGCAGCGGCCTCAACAAGCTCGGCCAAGCGTTCGCCATCGGTCTGTCCGGGCGCGCGTTCTTCCCAGTCATCGTGCTTGCAGGTATCGCAAATTGTAATGCAGCTGGTCATGTCACTTCGTCTCAGATTTTCGCCTCACATGAAGCCTATTCTGACGGGATGCGCAAGAAGCCGCTTATTGGGTATTTTGCGACCTCAATCCAATGCCGCGTTAATACTTCGTTAGGGAAAATTGCCGAGAAATAACGAAGAGATTAATGGATAAGAAACCGCTTAAGTACGCATTTTCAGTACGGGAAGGGTGCCGGCCAATGCCACGGTGAACCGAGGTCGGAGTAAACATGAAGGTTCTAATTGTAGAGAAAGATCCAGAGCTTGGAAGGCTCTGGCGCGGCCATATTCGGAGGATGGGCGCGTCTGCACAACTGGTCTGCGCGCAGTCAGCTGCCCTTGAGGCATTGCGCGAAGACAATTACGAAGTCCTCATCCTGAATTTGAATTTCAGGGATGGCGCCTCCTTTGCGCTAGCAGACTATGCCAGCTACCGCAGGCCGAGGATGAAGATTATCTTTGTGACGTCGGATTCGTTTTTTTCCGATGGATCGATTTTTCGCTTCATGTCGAACGCTTGCGCGATGGTGCCGCAATCGACACCGCCAGAGGATTTGGCCGCACTGGTCGACTATCATGGGCGCTAGGTGCGCCCATGAGGTTCATTCCAATCGATCTTCGGATTGATCGGAATGATCCGATGCGGGTTTATGCTTTCGTGGCTGTAATGGTAATGGCGCACGATGTGATCAAACTTCACGGTGTCCGCGACACCGGGCCATTGATATAGCTCGCGCGTGTATGCCCACAGGTTTGGATAGTCCGAAATTCTCTTCCGGTTGCATTTGAAATGCAGATGGTAGACCGGGTCGAACCTCACAAGCGTCGTGAAGAGCCGCCAATCGGCTTCCGTGATGCGATCCCCCATCAGATAACGGCTCCCGGACAGACGGCCCTCCAGCCAATCGAGGGTGTCAAACAGCGGCGCAACCGCAGCGTCATAGGCGTCCTGCGTGGTCGCAAAGCCGGATTTGTAGACACCATTGTTCAGCGTGTCGTAAATCCGGTCGTTCACAGGGGCGATCTCATCGCGCAGCGTCTCGGGCCAAAAGTCCTGATCATTGCCCGTGATCTCGTCAAAGGCGGAATTGAACATCCGGATGATCTCCGAAGATTCGTTGGAGACGATCGTTTCACGCTCCGTGTCCCACAGGATAGGAACCGTCACACGACCCGACACACCGGGATCAGCTTTCAGATAAATGTCTCGCGCAAAGGGCAGCCCATAAAGCGTGTCACCTGTGGCCCCCTCGAAATCCGTCTCGAAGGTCCAGCCATCGGTCATCATGTCAGGATGCACCGCCGAGACCCCAATCAGCGCTTCCAGACCCTTGAGTTTGCGAAAGATCAGCGTCCGATGGGCCCAGGGACAGGCGTAGGAGACATAGAGGTGATATCGCCCGGCTTCCGCTTTGAACCCGCTGTCGCCTGACGGCCCTGCCGACCCGTCTGCCGTGATCCAATTGCGAAACGCTGCGGTCGACCGCTTGAAGGCGCCGCCCGTTGATTTCGTGTCATACCACTGATCTTGCCAAACACCGTCTACAAGCAATCCCATGATCGATCCTTCCAAAGATGAGGCGTCTTGCCTAAACGCTCTGCTGTCTTCTACCAACAGGCATGGGCGCACGGACCCCGTGCGCAGACGCAAAACGTCCAAAGCCTGTCGCGAATCCCGTTGCGCCGCGCTTGCACCTCGGCTACCCACCTTAGCAGACGAGGGCATTGCGCCCAGAGAGGTTGGCGACCTTCGGATCGACCCAGACAGGGGATCCACCGGTTGCATCGTCAGATGACGGGCGCGCCCGCCTCTCCCCATATGCGAACCCGGAGGCGAAACAAATGCGACTGATCCTTCCCATCCTTTTTCTGGCAAGCCCCGCTGCGGCCCATGTGGGCCATATCGGCGAAGTGGCGTCCCATGATCACTGGGTTGCAGGCGCTGCAATCGGGATCGCTGCGGCCATCGCACTTTGGGGCGTTCTCAAAGGTGAGAAGGATGAAGAGCCCGAAGAAGAGCTTGAAGAGGAAGAGGCATGACCAAAACGGGTGTGATGATCTGTGGTCACGGCTCGCGCAGCCAATCTGCGGTCGATGAATTTGCGACACTTGCCGACAAACTCCCTGCCTTCCTGCCGCCCGAGTGGCAGACGGAATATGGCTATCTCGAATTTGCCAACCCGGTGATCCGTGACGGGCTCGACAAGCTGCGCGAAGGTGGTTGCGATCGAATTCTCGCCGTGCCGGGGATGCTGTTTGCCGCGATGCACGCAAAAAACGATATTCCCACGGTTCTGAATACCTACGCCGCAAAGCATGGTGTCGATATTTCCTATGGCCGTGAGCTTGGTGTTGATCCGAAGATGATCGCGGCTGCCGCGGGGCGCATTCAGGAAGCCCTTGATGCAGCCCCGTCCGACGTATCCCTGCACGACACCTGCCTTGTCGTCATTGGCCGGGGCGCCTCGGACCCCGATGCAAACGGCAACGTCGCCAAAATCGCTCGTATGCTGCATGAAGGTTTCGGGTTTGGCTGGGTCGAAGTCGGCTATTCCGGCGTGACCTTCCCCTTGGTCGAACCCTGCCTGCAACACGCCGCAAAGCTTGGCTACAAGCGCATCGTCGTTTTCCCGTATTTCCTGTTTTCCGGGATCCTGATTGACCGGATTTACGGGTTCACCGATCAGGTCGCCGCAGAACACACGGATATCGAATTCCTCAAGGCCGGGTATCTTGGGGATCACCCCAAGGTGCTCGAAACCTTCGCCGAGCGTATCACCGAACAGACCGGGAAGAACCCGCCACCCAATTGCGGCATCTGTGGCTACCGCGAACAGGTACTGGCCTTCGATAATGGCGAGCATCGCCACATTACCCCCGATCAGCGCAACCACCCGGCTTTCGCCGACACGCCGCCGCCGACCTGCGTTTTGTGCAAATACCGCACACAAGTGCTGGGCTTCGAGGCAGAGGTCGGCGCGATACAGGAAAGCCACCATCATCACGTCGAAGGGCAGGGCGCGTCGGCCCCCGGCTCAAACGTGTCTGACTGCACGCTTTGCGACACATTCTGCACCGGGATGTGCCGTCTCGAGATGCAGGACCACCACCACCACCATCATCATCATGGCCACGATCATGACCATGACCACGGGCACCACCATCACGACCATGATCACCACCATGCGCCATACCCCCATGCCGAACACCCGCATGGCCCGGAGAGCGCCCGGAAGGCCAAGGCGGTATGAGCAGGCGACGCATATCGTCTGACCGGCGCGCCCGACCCGCAGCCCGTCGTCGAACGTTCGAGCGATAATCATGCGCCCCTACCAGAAGGACCCAAAGGCGATATACGCCGAAAGCTTCGCCACCGTGCAGGAGGAGGCGAACCTCAGCCGTTTCCCAAACGGTCTCGATCAGCTTGCCACCCGCGTCATTCATGCCTGTGGCATGGTCGAAGTCGCGGATCGCCTGTCCTTCTCCGACACCGCCTACACCGCTGGTCATGCCGCTATTCAGGCGGGCAAACCGATCCTTTGTGATTGCGAGATGGTCGCCGCTGGCATCATCCGCCGCTATCTGCCCGAGGGGCTCGAACCCCTCGTCACGCTCAACAACCCGGACACACCCAGTCTGGCCGCTGATCTCGGCACCACCCGCTCTGCAGCGGCGGTTGAATTCTGGCATGACAAGATCGACGGTGCAGTCGTCGCTATCGGCAATGCCCCCACGGCCTTGTTCCACCTGCTCGAAAAGCTCGACGCGGGCTGGCCCAAACCCGCAGTCATCCTGGGCTTTCCCGTGGGCTTTGTCGGTGCTGCCGAAAGCAAGGCAGAGCTTGCATCCAATCCGCGCGGCTGCGATTTCGTAGCCCTGCGCGGCCGCCGGGGTGGCTCCGCCATGGCGTCCGCCGCCGTCAACGCGCTGGCCGCCGGTCTACCGGAGGTTAACAAATGACCAATATCCGACTTACCACCGTTTGGTCCCACCGCGCGCAGGTGCCATACGCATGCCATACGCCCTGCCATACGCGTAGCCATACGCCGTCTGGCGCGGAGGTGATCCATGTCTGAGACCCCGTGGTTGCACATCGTCGGCATCGGCGAAGATGGTATGGACGGGCTTACACCTGTCACCCGCACTGTTGTTGAAGCCGCCGAGGTTATTATCGGCGGTGATCGGCATCATGAGCTCTCCAAGAGCGTCAATGCACAGCGCCTGAGTTGGCCGCATCCCTTTGATGCGCTGATAGATCAACTGTTGGAATTGAAGGGCAAGCGCGTGGTGGTCTTGGCCACCGGCGATCCGCTCTGGTTCTCCGTCGGCGCACGCATCGGTCGCTCGATTGATCCCGCGCAGATCGTTTATCACCCTCAGCTTTCCGCATTTCAGCTTACCGCCGCGCGTATGGGCTGGAGTGTCGCGGATGTCGAAACACTCACCGTGCATGGCCGTCCGGTCGAGCAGATGATTGCATTTATTCAGCCAGATCAGCGGCTTATCGTCCTGACAACCGGTGAAGAGACGCCAGCGCAAATAGCGAAATTCCTCACGGATCGTGGCTTTGGCAACTCGCCGATGACCGTTTTCGCAGCGATGGGTGGCGAGAAAGAGAAGCGATTTGAGGGGTTGGCCCATAGCTGGGCGCACGAGGTTCCAGCCTTCAACACTCTCGCGGTGGAATGTATCGCCGCCCCGGATGCTGCGCTTCTGCCCCGCGTTCCCGGCCTCGACGACAGCCTGTTTCAATCCGACGGCACCATGACAAAGCAAGAGGTAAGAGCCGCCACCGTTGCCAAGCTCATGCCCATGCGCGGTGCTCTGCTTTGGGATATTGGCACCGGATGTGGCTCCGTCGCTATCGAGTGGATGCGCGCCGCCCGTTATGCCCGCGCCATCGGCATCGAGCCTCGCGCAGATCGTCGCGCCATGGCCGCCGCCAACGCACTTGCCCTCGGCGCTCCCAAACTCGATCTGATTGATGGCGATGCACCGGTTTGCCTGAAAGGCCTCGACGCGCCGGACGCGATCTTTATCGGTGGTGGCCTGTCGGCGGAAGTCTTTGAGAAAGCTTGGGAAAATCTACGTCCCTTGGGCCGTTTGGTGGCGAATGCTGTCACGTTGGAAAGCGAGGCTGAACTGATGGGCTTGCACGCCAAACATGGTGGGCAGCTTGTCAAAATCAGTGTTCAACGTGCCGAACCCGTGGGCCGTCTGACAGGGTGGAAGCCCTTCATGACGGTGACACAGTGGAGCCTTGTTAAGCGATGAACGGCACCCTTTACGGTATTGGTTTGGGTCCCGGCGACCCGGAGTTAATAACTTTGAAGGCCGCCCGGCTTATAGAAGGGGCGACAACCATCGCTTATCCGACGCTCGCTGGTGGCGACAGTTTCGCCCGCGCCATCGCCCGCGACCTGATCCAGCCCGGTACACGCGAAATTCGCATGGACGTGCCGATGACAACGCAACGCGCGCCTGCCCAGAATGCCTATGATCAGGGTGCTGCGGAGATCGCCAAGGTCTTGGAAACAGGCGAAAATGTTGTCTGTCTGTGCGAAGGCGATCCATTCTTTTACGGATCGTTCATGTATCTTAATGCCCGGTTAACGGGCCGTTTTGATGTAGAGATCATCCCCGGTGTGACATCCATCACCGCCTGCGCCGCGCAGGCCGGTATGCCGCTTGCCGCGCGCAACGAACGTCTGACCGTGCTGCCTGGACCGCTGCCCGAGGCCGAGCTGAAAACCCGGATCGAAGGGGCGGAGAGCGTGGCGATCATGAAAGTCGGCCGTCACTTGCCCAAGATCAGATCGGTGATCGAAGCGCTGGGCCTGACAGATCAGGCCACTTATATCGAGCGCGCGACACTGCCAGAGCAAGTGGTGCTGCCGCTGTCCCAAGCGCCTGAAAATGCGCCCTATTTCTCCATGATCCTACTGACGAAAGGTGCCGATCCATGGCTGTAACACCAGTGGTCCTGTGCCTCAATCGTGCGGGCGAAACGGTCGCGCATCAGATCGCCCAAGCGCTTGGCGCGCCGGTTCATGGGCGCGCCTCCCGTGTCGATACCGCCGATGTATTCTTCGCAAACGCGCTTGATCACACCCGCGATCTTTTCGTCGCTGGTACGCCGGTCATAGGCGTTTGCGCCTCTGGCATCCTGATCCGCGCCGTTGCCCCTGTTCTGGCCGACAAAACGCAGGAGCCCCCGTTGCTGTCAGTCTCTGACAACGGCGCGATCGTTGTTCCTCTGCTTGGGGGGCACCGCGGGGCCAACAGGCTCGCTCGCCAGATTGCCGAAATAATGGAGAGCACCGCCGCTGTCACAACCGCCGGTGACGTCGCACTTGGCGTTTCTTTGGATGAGCCACCGGCGGGATGGGTTCTGGACAACCCGGAAAACGCCAAAGCGTGCATGGCGCACCTGCTGTCAGGGCAAGGGGCAACCTTGTCGGGAAGCGAAGCTGACAAGGCAACATGGCTGCAAGACCTGCCCGAAGGTGATACGGTGTCGTTGATCTGCGAGACTGCTCCCACGGAACCCGTGGGCAACCAACTGGTGTTTCGTCCACAGCGCGTCACGCTGGGCGTGGGATGTTCGCGCAATTGCCCGCCGGGAGAATTGATCGGACTGGTGGATGAACTGCTGAAAGATGCCAATGTCGCGCCCGGCGCTCTGGCAGGTATCTTCACAGCAGCGATCAAAGGCGATGAACCAGCCATGCATGCCCTCTCTGACCATCTCGACCGCCCGCTGCGCCTGTTCAACGCTGAGGAGTTGGAGGCCGAGACGCCCCGCACGCAAACCCCGTCAGAGATCGTCTTCGCAGAGATCGGCACCCACGGTGTTGCCGAGAATGCTTCGCTCGCAGGGGCGGGATCAGCGGCGCGGCTCTGGCACCCCAAACGCAAAACCGCGATGGCCACGGCAGCCTTGTCGTTGGCAGAAGAACCAATCACCTCCTTGGCCGGACGTGGACCGGGCCGGTTGTCGATTGTCTCCATCGGCCCCGGCCAATCTACTTGGCGCACGCCCGAAGCCTCAAAGCTGGTGGCTGATGCGGAAGAACTTGTGGGCTACGGTCTCTATATCGACCTGCTCGGTCCCTTTGCGGCGGGCAAAATCCGTTCTGACTTTCCATTGGGCGGTGAAGAGGACCGTTGCCGATACGCTCTTGAGAAGGCCGGAGAAGGGCGCAACGTCGCACTGATCTGCTCTGGCGATGCTGGAATCTACGCTATGGGGGCGCTGGTCTATGAGCTCTTGGATCGTGGTCCTGACGAGCACGGCGTCAGTGATGCCGCCCGGCGGGTGGAGGTCGTGTCCACACCTGGCGTTTCTGCGCTTCAGGGGGCAGCGGCACGGGCCGGGGCACCCTTGGGTCATGATTTCTGCGCGATCTCGCTTAGCGACCTTCTCACGCCGCGTGAGGATATCATCAAACGCCTGAAGGCGGCTGCCGAGGGGGATTTTGTAATCGCTTTCTACAATCCGGTCTCCAAGCGCCGTCGAACTCTGCTGGCAGAAGCCCGTGATATTCTTCTGCAGCATCGCCCGAAGGACACGCCCGTATTGCTGGCCAGCTCGCTCGGCCGTCCCGAGGAAAAGCTGCGCTATCGCGATCTTGCGGCTCTGGATGTGGATGAGGTTGATATGCTGACCATCGTGCTGGTTGGCTCGTCCCAAAGCCGTCTGGCGCAAACCGGGCGAGGTCAGCGGATGTATACGCCACGCGGCTATGCCCGAAAAATCGATGGAGATTTGGCATGAAAGTCTACTTTATCGGCGCGGGTCCCGGCGATCCGGAACTTCTCACCCTAAAAGCGCAGCGCATCATTTCCGAATGCCCCGTCTGCCTTTTTGCCGGTTCGCTTGTTCCGGCAGAGGTTGTCGATTGCGCGCCCGACGGTGCGCGGGTGATGGACACTGCGCCTATGACGCTCGACGATACTCACGCTGAAATTGTTGCAGCGCGGGATCGTGGGGAAGATGTGGCGCGTGTTCATTCCGGTGATCCGTCACTCTATGGCGCAATTGCTGAGCAAATTCGCCGGCTCAAGGCAGACGGAATTGACTACGAAATTGTTCCAGGCGTGCCTGCCTATGCCGCGGCTGCCGCTGCTTTGGGGCAAGAACTGACAATCCCCGAGATCGCGCAATCCATCGTTCTGACGCGTATGTCGATGAAGTCGACCTCGATGCCTGCAGGGGAGACGCTGGAAAATTTCGCAAAGTCGGGCGCAACCCTTGCGATCCACCTTGGGATTCGCGCGCTGCGAGAGATCGAGCGGCAATTGACCCCGTATTATGGCAGTGACTGCCCGGTCGTTGTGGCCTATCGCGCCTCTTGGCCTGACCAGTTGTATTTGCGCGGCACGCTGAGCGATATCCGCGAGAAAGTCCGCGCGGAAAAGATCACGCGCACTGCTTTGATCCTCGTCGGACCTGCGCTGGCCGAAGTGCAGGACTTCCGCGACAGTGCGCTTTACGACCCTGAAACACCCCATGTTTTGCGCCCGCGCGTGAAGGCCTGATCTAATAAATCAATCGAATCGTTGACGTTTTAGTAAAATCGGGCCGGTATTGGGTTACGACGCGTAAGGAATGTTGCCTATGTCCGAGTATATGTCGAAAGAAGTGCGCGAGGGTCTTGAGATGGCTCGCAAGGCGCAATTGGCGAAACGCTCCCGCCTGCGGGTACAGGTCGGTGATGAAATTTACCCGATCCTGCGGTTCTCCGACAAAAGTTTTGCAATCGACGCCGAAAACGCCCCGCATATGCGCGGGTTGGTCGATATTTTTGATGGCGGCCGACATATGTATCAGGCCCTGATCGTAGCGACGTCCTTTGACGGACATGCGATGGTTTACGAATTCAAGCGCAATACAGTGGCAAGCGACCGTGCTCCGTTGGATTTTGAGCGCGATGAAACCGCGCCCATTGCGCTTCTGCCGATCAGCTAGTTAGCGCAGTACGGCTCATTTCGGCTGAAACCCAGTCCCGAAACGTCTCTTTCGCTGCGGTTTCCGGGGTATTGCCATTGAGTAGCCAATAGGCCCGCTGTGCTGGCATGGCGTGATTGTGCACCCGGATCAACTGGCCTGTTTGCAACCCGGCCCGACTGGTCATCGGGTCACCCAAGGAAATACCTTGTCCTGCTTTGGTGGCGGCAGACATTACCTGAATGTCCTGAAATTCGATGCCGTTTAGTCGATCGGGGACCGGCACACCCGCTGTTTCAAGCCACTTTCGCCAATCTGAGGTGCCATCGAGATGCAACAGTGGATAATCCAGAAGCCGAGAGGCCTCTGCCAAAAGTCCCCCGGCGATCAGGGCTGGTGAGGCAACTGGAAAAAACTCGACCTCCAACAATGGTTGGGCGTCTTTTGGCACCTGATGAGGTAGAAGAAACGCAACATAGAGATCATCTTCCAGAGAGCCTAAATCGCCATACCCGCGTGGCGTGGTGATGCGGAGGTTGATACTCGGGTTGCTTGAAACGAAGCTATTTAGACGCGGCGCCAGCCAGTCCGTCGCAAATCCCGGAGCGACATTAAGTGTCAGAGTGCCGCTGGCCGATCCAATTGTGGAGGCGCGTTTGAGCGTCGCAAGCGCCGGTGCGATTTCCTCAACATAGTGCACTGCGCGTCGCGTAAGACGCACACCTCGCCCATCACGGACCAGCAATTCGAACCCCAGCCGATGTTCCAGCGCCTTCAGTTTGTGGCTCACAGCAGATTGTGTCAGCGCCATCGCAGAAGCTGTTTGCGTAATACTGCCCGTTTCAGAGAGCCGCACCAAAGCCGTCAGGGCTGAAAGGTTCAGATCGTTCATATGAATATTTTTCAAGTGATACGCGAATAAATATCAAATTACATGAAGAAATTTTTCGTTCAAGATAGCACCCGGATAACCGGAGATTTGCAATGGAAGCCTCGTTCTCACGTCGGAAATTGTTAACCCCCGTCGAATTGCGGGCTCTGTCAGAGCGTTCGGATACGCGCGGTTGGATACAAATGGGCAGCCACTGGCTCGCTATCATCGGTGCAGGTGTGCTCCACGCTGTTGCAATGGGCTCTGCCTGGGTCATTCTGACAGGCTTTGTTTTAGGTGTTCTGCTGAATTTTCTGTATGCTGCGCAACATGAACTGAGCCACGCGACGGTCTTCAAAACCCGAAAACTAAATGAGATTTGGGGCCGCATTATCGGATTTCTCATGATCTTCCCGCGTGACTTCGATCAGGTCATGCACTTCGCCCACCATCAATATACCCAGAACTGGGAACGCGACGGCGAGTTGGTGCGTGAGCCCTATACGCTAGGAAGCTACCTGCTTTGGCTGTCCGGCATCACATATTGGCGCAATCGCGTCGTGGGATTGGTGCGCCGCGCCCGAGGGATCATCATAGAGCCCTATATCAAGCCCAACGAAGAAGGGAAGATCATCCGTGAGGCGCGGTTGCACCTGCTGGGTTACCTGTTGATTGGAGGGATTTCGGTTGCCACAGGAAGCTGGGCTGCCCTGACCTTCTGGATTGTTCCAATGATCCTGACCAAGCCAGTCCATCAATTACAGAATACCATCGAGCATCTGGGTCTCAGCCATGAAGACGACATCATGGAAAACACGCGCTCGACCCGCGCGGGCCCGCTGGTACGGTGGCTTTGTTGGCAAATGCCCTATCACACAGCACATCACACATTTCCTGCGGTGCCATTCTGGAAGCTGCGCGATCTCAATTCAAAGATTGAGGCGCAGGCAGGCGAAGTTCATCGGATGGGCTGGATCGAGTTTCAGATCGAGGTTATCCGCAAATTGCGTGCCAAGGACGAAAGCCATTATCCGATGAATGAAGTTTGGGTCATACCCACTTCTGGAGGCCGCGTAGCGCGGGTGCCGGCGGAGTGAGGCAACTCAAAACCTATACTTCGCTCTGGGCCATGCAGCCACATGATCTGACCGGGGTGAAGCTGCCCTACGACCAAGTATGCGAGATGGTGGCGGAGGCCGGCTTCGACGGTATGGCCATTGATCTGGGCGCTTCTGACGTGGCGACCGCTCACGCCGTCAGACCGCATATGGAGGCTAATGGTCTGACACCGCTTATCGTGGCTTTTCCCAAAACCATCGAAAGCCTGGAAGATACTCTGCACATGGCTGCAGACTTTGGAGCGCCTTTTGTGGATGTGATTGGGCAGGTGATGCCCATTGCGCTCGATGATATGGTTCCGGTGATCGAGACATGGATGACGATGTCGGACCGCATCGGTGTGCCTGTGCAGTTTGAAACACACCGGAACTGCATCACGAATGATCTCTATACGACGTTGCAACTGCTTGATCGTATCCCCGACATGAGACTCTGTGCCGATCTCAGCCACTATGTCGTAGATCGCGAATTCTGGTTTCCGCTGTCCGAGCATGACCTGAGCCTGATCTCCCGAATATTGGAAAGATCTGACAGCTTTCAGGGACGGGTGGCATCTCGTCAACAAATCCAGCTGCAACTGGATTTTCCACAACATCAGAAATGGGTCTCTTTGTTCCAGGACTGGTGGCGTGAGGGCCTGACCTCATGGCGCACGCGCAATGCCACGGGGGATTGCATCTTTGTGTGCGAGCTTGGCCCGCCGGAATATGCGATGACGGGTCCAGATGGACGTGAGATGTCGGATCGTTGGCAAGAAGCCCAGGTTATCAAGGGGTGGATCAACGCCAGTTGGCAAGAGCTTGGCGGCAATTCCTAGGTTTGCGGAGAACCTTGCGAGTGCACCCCGCTCTGGAGTGATTTCTTCGAAATTCTGGCCCTACAACACCATATGTTGAAAATGCAATTCGGTGGCGTCGAGTCTAAGCTCGCGCAAACATGATTCTTCGAGGATATAGCCATGATTCAGACCCCTTACCTGCTCTTTCTTGGCGACGCGCCGGACAACTTGGCTGCAAAAGTCGCCCAAGGGATCAAGGATTGGCGTCCTGAGAATGCCGTTGGTCAGTTTCGCATGGAAGGATGCAAGGCGGACGTTGGAATTCAGGATATGACCTTGCAGGAAGGTCTGGATGCAGGTGCCAAGACTTTGGTGATCGGTGTGGCAAACCGCGGTGGCGTTATCTCTGACGCTTGGAAAGCCGTTCTCGTTGAGGCTCTGCAAATGGGTTATGACATCGCCTCCGGTTTGCACAATCTGCTGCGCGACGAGAATGAATTGCAGGCTGCCGCAAAAGTCCATGGCCGCACCCTGCACGATGTCCGCATTCCGACGGTCGCCTACCCGATCGCCAATGGCGTGAAGCGCTCGGGAAAGCGTTGTCTCGCTGTTGGTACGGATTGCTCCGTTGGCAAAATGTACACAGGGCTTTGCATGGACGCGGAAATGCGCAAGCGCGGCCTGAAGTCAACGTTTCGGCCAACAGGCCAGACAGGGATTTTGATCACCGGCGGCGGTGTGCCGCTTGATGCCGTGATCGCTGACTTCATGGCCGGTGCGGTCGAATACCTGACGCCCGACAATGACGAGGATCACTGGGACCACATCGAAGGGCAGGGCAGCCTTTATCATGTTTCCTATTCGGGTGTCACAATGGCGCTCATTCACGGCGGACAGCCAGACGCGTTGGTTTTGGCGCATGAACCGACACGTAGCCATATGCGTGGATTGCCGGATTATCAGCAGCCGTCGCTCGAAGATTTGCGTGATACTGCTTTGGGCATGGCGCGGATCGCAAACCCGGATTGCAAGATCATTGGCATCTCGATCAACACGCAGCATATGTCCGAGGAAGATGCGAAGACCTATGTCAAAGATGTAGAGGATCGTTTGGGGCTCCCAACGACTGATCCGTTCCGCTTTGGGGCAGAGCGTCTCGTTGATGCGCTGCTGGAGCTATGATCACAGTCACCAAAGACACTTTCCCACTAGCGGAAGTTTTTACAATCTCTCGCGGGTCGCGCACCGAGGCAAATGTTCTGACAGTGCGCGTGACCCGGGATGGCGTTACAGGATGGGGCGAATGCGTGCCCTACGCCCGCTATGGCGAAACGTTGGACAGTGTAACCGCTCAGATCGAGAACCTTCCGCCGGATATTGATCGCATCGCGCTACAAGACGCTCTGCCCGCCGGGGCCGCTCGGAACGCAGTCGATTGCGCGCTCTGGGACCATATGGCGAAAACGTCTGGTGAACGCGCTTGGCAACTTGCTGGATTGCAGAAACCTCATCCGGAAATCACTGCCTATACGTTGTCTCTCGATACGCCTGAGAATATGGAGGCCGCCGCCCGAAAGCATGCATACCGACCTCTCCTGAAGATTAAGCTGGGAACACCAGATGATATGGCCAGGCTCGAAGCGGTTCGGCGCGGCGCACCGGCGACACCAATTATCATCGACGCCAACGAAGGCTGGACCGCGGAGGTGTATTCCGAGCTCGCTCCTCATTTGGTCGATCTTGGCGTTAAGCTTGTTGAACAGCCTCTTCCGGCATCTGACGATGACATGCTTGCCGAGATCGAACGCCCATTGCCTGTCTGCGCCGATGAAGCCGCACATGATCGCAAGACTCTGTCGGCGCTCGAAGGCAAGTACGATGTGGTCAACATCAAATTGGACAAAACCGGTGGCTTAACCGAGGCGTTGGAGCTGCGCCGCGCGGCCACCGAACAGGGTTTTGGCATAATGATTGGCTGTATGGTCGGTTCTTCCTTGGCAATGGCGCCCGCTGTTTTGGTGGCGCAGGGTGCGGCCTTTACTGATCTTGACGGGCCATTGCTTCTGGCCGAAGACCGTCCAGAACCTTTGATCTTTGATGCCGACGGCGTTCATCCGCCTGAGGCCAGCCTATGGGGATAACGCGATGAGCCGTACCGTCTATGTAAACGGAGAATATCTTCCCGAAGAAGACGCCAAGATTTCGATCTTTGACCGAGGTTTTCTGTTTGCCGATGGTGTGTATGAGGTCACTTCTGTTCTGGGCGGCAAACTTCTGGACTTTGACGGGCATGCGGTCCGATTGCAGCGTTCTTTGAACGAGTTGGAGATAAAAAACCCGATCTCCAAAGAAGACCTGCTAGAGGTGCATCGCGTGCTCGTTGCCAAAAACGACATATCGGACGGTTTGGTATATTTGCAGATCACCCGCGGGGCAGCGGATCGTGACTTTGCGTATCCGAAAGACGCGGAACCCACCATCGTTCTCTTCACCCAAGCCAAACCGGGACTTGCCAATAGCCCGCTCGCGGATACTGGCATCAAGGTTATTTCGATTGAAGATCAGCGTTGGGGTCGTCGGGATATTAAAACCGTCCAGCTTTTGTTCCCGTCGATGGGCAAGATGATGGCGAAGGCTGCGGGCGCAGATGATGCCTGGATGGTCGAAGACGGCTTTATTACCGAGGGTACGTCAAACAACGCTTACATTGTTAAAAACGGCAAGATCATCACCCGGCATCTAGGCAATGAAATTTTGCATGGGATCACACGGGCCGCTGTCTTGCGTTTCGCCGCCTCAGCGCAAATGGAAGTTGAGGAACGCGCCTTCACTTTGGATGAAGTGAAAGACGCTGACGAGGCGTTCATCACATCGGCTTCGATGTTTGTGATGCCCGTTGTTGAGATGGATGGAGATCCTATCGGCACCGGAAAACCAGGCTCAGTGGCGGTCCGTCTGCGAGAGATCTATCTTGAAGAGAGCCTAAAAGCCGCTGTTTGATCTACTTTTTGTCCGGGGCTTTGTCGTCGAGTATGATCAACAGCTCCTGGCGAAAGAAGTGAGCGCGGTTTGAAAAACGAGGCGGTGCGTTTGTCAGCTTGAGATGTAGTGCGCCAGCCTGAGCCGTCGTAAGCGCATTATAGTCGACCTCACCCACATTCCATTGTGACAGTCGCGCAGATATTGACGCTAACAGCTGAGCGTTTGGTCCCGCGCTCGCAACTATAGGTGCCAGCGATATCAAGCTTGCAAGAATGGCCGCGCGCAACATCACTTGAAAAGGCTCCAAATTCTGTTGCCGAGAACTGCCCCAATGCCGCCGCGGATATCAGATGCGGGTTTGCTAGAGTGCAGAATATGGTTGATTTGTGCGACCTGTGCTGATGACAAGCTGTCAACATCAACCTCACTGAAACCGTACTGCGGCAGCGTTTGCTTTAGATGCGCTCGTGTAGATTTCTGAGACGCACTCGCCGCGCCCGAGAGCGCCACAAAAGCGGCAAATGCTATGAGGATTGACCGGATCATATCTCGCTCCTTTTGACGAATGTTATCACGTGAATGCAGGGGCTCACAGGGATCCTCGGCTCACTTCGGTGTTACGTCACCTTTTTGTGCGCAATTTCGAACGCGGCTTTCTGGGCGTCTGAAGCTTCCTTTTGATATTGGGCTTTGTAGTCCTCAAACGGCATTCCATAGAATATTTCCCGTGCTTCCATCTTGCCGATATCGATGTCGCGTTCCGCAGCCGCTTCCTGATACCAGCGGCTGAGGCAGTTGCGACAAAATCCTGCGAGATTCATCATTTCGATATTTTGCACCTCGGGTCGATCTTCCATCAGGTGCCTTTGCAATCGGCGAAATGCAGCGGCTTCAATTTCGATTTTGGTTTGTTTGTCCATATCAGCTCCCTTCGAAGTCATGCAGGCTGTTGCTTATCAGCGGCGCCAGAGTGTCTGCCCAGAAATTCTGTCCTTCTTCATCAGAGATGAGGTCGTTGCGTAGCTCAATCAAGAGATTGTGCCGTCCGTGCGCCAATGCGTGCCGCTCAATGGTGTCGCCGCTGAGGTGTCCTGAATAGGGCTCGTTGTCGCCGATACAGTAATTCGTATCACTGCGGAGACGGTTCAACATCGCATCGCCGAGGCGCCGATCATGGGCTGACAAGATACTTACTTCCCAAGGTCGCGTGTCACGGCCGCGCAGTTGCGGCGTAAAGGAGTGAACAGAAATAATCACCGGGGCGGTACGGCTCGACAACACCCTCTCAAGTTCGGCGTGGTACGGACGATAGCACAGATTCATACGGTGCTCGCGCTCGGCCAGATCCGCGCTGCGATTGGCGGGGATTATTGAGCCGTCGTAAATCCGCATCAGCAATGTCGGATCATCTTCGCCGCGGTTAGGGTCAATTACTAAGCGTGAGAAGTTTGACAGAACGGCTGAGGCATTCAGGTTATCGGCCAGCCGCCGGCTGACGCCAGCCGCGCCGATATCAAATGCAATGTGCCGTTCCATATCCGATGTGGGTAGGCCGAGGGAGCCACCAGCCACGGCCTCGGGAACTGTGTTGGTTGCGTGATCGCAAACCACCACAAAGCGGCCGTTGCGTTCAGGGTGATAAAGTTCAACGGGGTGATAGGGCATAGTCAGACACGTATTTGCATTTGGGCGCACACTAGGGCCGCCTGTAGGAAAGCGCCAGTTGCTCTGCGCTTGCAATTGCGCCATATGTGGCCTCGGCCCAACGAAAAAAAATGTGAACTGACCAACGAGGCAGATATGAGACGCCTTCGCAGCGTAAAAATAGTGGCAACTCTCGGGCCCGCTTCCAATGACTACGATATGATCCGGGCCTTGTTCGAGGCTGGCGCCGACGTGTTCCGGCTCAACATGAGCCATGGCGATCATGAAGAAATCCGTGCTCGTCATCAGATCATCCGCAAGATCGAAAAAGATACAGGACGCCCGATCGCTATTCTGGCCGATCTACAAGGTCCGAAGCTTCGCGTTGGTGTGTTTGCCAATGAAGAAGAGGAATTGGAAGAAGGCGCGAGTTTCCGGCTCGATCTGGATGATCAACCGGGTGACAAAGCGCGCGTGCAGTTGCCGCACAAGGAAATTTTCGATGCTCTGCGGCCAGGGGCGAGCCTTTTGGTCAATGATGGCAAGATCCGCTTGAAGGTCAAAGACTGTGGTTCCGATTTTGCGAATTGCGAAGTTATGGTTGGCGGCACGATTTCGAACCGCAAGGGTGTGAATGTCCCCGATGTCGTGCTTCCTTTGGCTGCGCTGTCTGAGAAGGACCGAAAAGATCTTGAGTTCGTTTGTCAGCTTGGTGTGGACTGGCTGGCACTAAGTTTTGTTCAGCGCCCTGCCGATGTTCAGGAAGCTCGCGAACTGTCGCAGGGTCGGGCAGCGATCCTCTCGAAGATCGAGAAACCTGCTGCTGTCGAAGCCTTCGATGATATTCTGGCTGTCTCTGACGGCATCATGGTTGCACGTGGTGATCTTGGTGTGGAACTTCCGGTGCAGAATGTTCCACCGATCCAAAAGCGCCTGATCCGAAAATGTCGGACGGTTGCAAAACCGGTGATTGTCGCGACGCAGATGCTTGAAAGCATGATCGACAGCCCAATCCCGACCCGCGCTGAGGTTTCGGACGTCGCCACCGCTATTTATGAAGGCACGGACGCGATAATGCTTTCGGCTGAATCAGCGGCGGGTAGCTATCCTATTGAAGCGGTGACCACGATGAATAACGTGGCCATCGAAGTTGAAAGTGACTCCAACTATCGCGAGATTATTGCCGCGCAGCGTGGCGGCAAGAAGACCTCGGTTGCCGATGGTATCGTTGTCGCAGCGCGCGAGATTGCGGAAACCACCGACATCAAAGTGATTTGCTGCTTCTCGCAATCCGGGACAACGGCATTGCTCGTCTCCCGCGAACGGCCGCATGTTCCAATTATCGCCATGACACAACTTGTTGGAACAGCCCGCCGCTTGTGTCTGAGTTGGGGGACACATTGTGTTCTGACGGGCGAGGTGGAACGCTTCAAGACCGCAGTTGTCAACGCGGCGCGCGCGGCACGCGAATACGGGTTTGCTTCAGCACAAGATCAGATTGTGGTGACAGCAGGTGTGCCATTCAATGTACCTGGTTCCACAAATATTCTCCGCGTTGCCCCTTGCGAGGAAAGGTTGATTTTCGCAACTGACCCTGAATAATCTTTGACTTGTTGGAGTTGTTGAGAGGTTGGTGTGAGTAACGAATTCATTCTTGTTCTGGGCCTGGCAATTGGCGTGCTCACGATCCCTGCGATGTTCTCAGCTTGGATGGATGGCAATCCACCACGGGTCGCCACGTTTTCTGCAGTCGTTTCTGGTGCGATGATTATCTATGCGATCTACAATCAGCCGGGTGGCTATTCCGTAAACGAGTTGCCCGAGATTATCTCACGCGTCGTGGCTGACATCATACGTTGAAACCCCAATTGCTGCACAAAGCTGGCGGAGATTAATGGCGCTAAGACAATATATCGGCCCCCTCACAGACAATCGCAGATGGGCAAAGTTCAATTCGCGGCCCAATGATGTTCATGTCTGCACGCCGCCAAAATGTGGAACCACATGGACACAGACCATCGTTGCTCTTCTGGCGTCTGGAGATCCGGACGTTGAGCCGGGCATTTCGACAAAATCGCCCTGGCTGGACATCAGATACAGAGACATCGATGAGATGGTGGCTGGGTTAGATGCTCAAACGGACCAGCGTTGTATCAAGTCACACACACCTTTTGATGGCTTGCCGATATTTGACCATAGCGAGTATTTGGCTGTGTATCGTCACCCGCTCGATGTGCATTTTTCGATGCGGCGGCACATTGCCAATATGAAAATAGACTACTTCGAATGGTACTATCCCGAGGATGACCGACTTACCTTCCAAAGGTTCTTGAGCGGTGCTGATGAGGGTATGGACTATGATGCAAACTCGCTGGCCAGCATTATCCGCCATTACAAAAGCTATCTGGATATTTCGAAACGGGATAACGTGCACGGCTTTCATTACGCCGACATGTGCCGAGACCTGCCTGCAACAATGGCGCGAATTTCTGAAATCATGGGCGTTTCGCACGACGTGGGCGTTTTTGCAGCTTTGGTTGAGGCGGCGACTTTCGACAATATGAGCAGCAATGGCCAAAAGTATGCGCCGAGTGGCGGGGGCGGATTTTGGAAGTCCGACGATGCATTTTTTGACAGTGCAACAACGGGCAAATGGCAGGGTCGCCTTACGGATCAAGAATTGGCTGACTACGATGCTGCTATGAATGCTGCGCTAACAGCGGATGAGCGCCGCTGGCTGGAGCATGGATCTGTCTAAATAGCGGTCAGACTAGTGCTTGCATTGCATCTGAATCCTTCGTATGAGGCGCTCTCGAACCGCGGGACCGGCCTAAAAGGCATGCCGAGTCGCGTGAAAACCGCTCAAAACGTTGAGGAGACGGAAATGCCGAAGATGAAGACAAAATCGGGCGCTAAGAAGCGCTTCAAGATGACCGCCTCTGGGCGCGTCAAAGCAGGTCAAGCCGGCAAACGCCATGGTATGATCAAACGCTCTACAAAGTTCATCCGCAATGCTCGCGGCACGACAGTTCTCTGCAAAGCAGATGAGAACATCGTGAAAAAATATATGCCGTACGCGCGCTAAGGAGGTCTGAGATATGTCACGTGTAACCTCCGGGAAAGTCACCCACGCTCGCCATAAGAAGGTCATCAAGGCTGCAAAGGGCTATTACGGTCGTCGCAAGTCGAACTTCAAAACCGCAACTCAAGCCGTCGATAAGGCAAATCAGTACGCAACGCGCGACCGTAAGGCCCGTAAGCGCAGTTTCCGCGCCTTGTGGATCCAGCGCATCAATGCTGGTTGCCGGTCTTTGGATGACACGCTTACCTATTCGCGCTTCATCAATGGCTTGTCGCTGGCAGGGATCGAGGTTGACCGTAAGGTACTGGCGGATCTTGCAGTAAATGAACCCGAAGCATTTGCTGCCGTGGTTGAGAAAGCTAAAGCTGCTCTGGCCTAAGCCGACTGCGAGTTCCTAATCGTAAAGCCGCCCTGCATAGAGGCGGCTTTTTTAGTTGGAGAACGGTTCTAGCAGAACCTTGAATTCCACTCTGCGATCACGATCAAGTTCCGAGCTGCCGCCCTCAGAAGATGGTGAGCGCGCGCCAAACCCAACTGGTTCAAACTTGGATGCATCCATGTCCAGTTCTACTAGTTTGCTAATCGTGTTTTCTGCCCGTTCCCAGCTTAGGTTGAGATTGGCCTGATCCGATCCTGAGCTATCTGAATGACCGGAAACCTGAATAATCGCGTTAGGGCAGTTTTCGAGTGCATGACCGACGCGGCGCAATAAGTTGGTGCCATTCCCGTCAATTTCAGAGCTGCCACTTTCGAAATAGATCGTCGAAAGCCCTGCAATGGTTTGTAGTTCTGAAAAACAATCGAGTGCTTTGAGATCTACGATATCCACAAAGGTTCCACCTGCAGCTGCCACTGCAGGTGCCTCATCTTCACTTTCGACCGCATTAACATCTGCTTGGACGATCATTTGTTCAAACTGAATTGCATCCAGCGTGGCATCCCGTTCGCGCTTCAGGGTTTCCAATTCTGATAGAGGAACAACAACAAGAGGCTCAGCCGCTGTCACGACAGTGTTCTCGATTGAGGTGCTGCTGAGAGTATCCGTCCAAGACAGCTTTCGCTGCGGTTCGAGTTCGCGGCCAGCGTCGGTCAGGACAGTATTTTCAGTGGTATCGACCAACTGTTCTGCAGATTGGGCTTGGCTGTCCATCCAAAGAAAACTGGCTATCAAACCAAAAAGCACAAATGAGAATAGAGCGAAGACATTACGATGTTCAGCGCGTGTTTCGTCCGGCTGATCCTCCGGACGAGGCAAATAAAACTCCTGATACTCGGAGGTCCCATCTTCAAATCTCGGGAATCCCATATGCGCCCCCTCGGCGTACTCGTAGCTCAATACAAACGTGCCACAGGCACATGTTATTTTATTCGTGTAAGATGGAGGTTGTGAGAGTTACCTCTCGCAAATCGTGCCCAGTAGCCCCCCAGCCGCACAATATTCGTCTCCATATACCTCCCAGATGTTGTGGATAAAATACATCCAACTCCACTATTTTGCTTTTCCACCTAAAGTGTTGCCAAATCGAATCGGTTTTTCTTGGTCGAAGTACTTGACTGAAGGATTGCTGAAGACTTGTTAGGTCCGGTGGCTTGCATCTCCATGGCTGGCTAGGTAGCACCAAATACGGAAAATCAGGAGCGTATGTCTTGGACGACGTTAGAGAAAAGTACCTCGGGCAGATTGCGAATGCCGCTGACGAAGCGGCGTTGGAGGATATTCGTATCGCCGCCGTTGGTAAGAAAGGCGAGATAAGCCTCAAGATGCGTGAACTCGGCAAAATGACCCCCGAGGAACGCCAGACTGCTGGCCCTGCGCTGAACGCCCTCAAGGACGAAGTTAATTCTGCAATCGCTGCCAAGAAAGCCGGGCTTGCTGACGCCGCCCTTGATGCTCGGTTGCGCGATGAATGGTTGGATGTAACGCTGACATCGCGCCCGGCACGGCAAGGCACAATTCACCCGATCAGCCAAGTAACTGACGAAGTTATAGCGATTTTCGCGGATCTCGGGTTCAACGTCGCGGAAGGGCCGCAGATTGAAAGTGATTGGTACAATTTTGATGCTTTAAACATTCCATCGCATCACCCTGCGCGTGGTGAAATGGATACGTTCTACATGCATCGTGCCGAGGGCGATAATAGGCCGCCGCACGTTCTTCGTACGCACACATCCCCAGTCCAGATCCGCTCGATGGAAGCGCATGGTGCGCCCTTGAGGATCATTTGTCCGGGGCGTGTTTATCGCGCCGATTATGACCAGACACACACGCCGATGTTTCACCAGATAGAAGGCCTCGCGATTGATCGTGATCTGTCTATGGCCAACCTTAAATGGCTGCTCGAAGAGTTTGTGAAAGCCTATTTCGAAGTGGATGATGTGGAGCTTCGTTTCCGCGCATCGCACTTCCCGTTTACCGAGCCGTCGGCTGAAGTGGATATCAGGTGCTCATGGGACGACGGCCAGCTTAAGGTTGGCGAAGGCGATGATTGGCTTGAAATCTTGGGCTCAGGCATGGTGCATCCTAAGGTGTTGTCCGCTGGCGGTATCGATCCGAACAAATGGCAAGGCTTTGCTTGGGGTATGGGGATCGACCGGATCGCTATGCTGAAATACGGCATTCCAGACTTGCGCCCGTTCTTCGATAGCGATCTGCGCTGGCTGAAGCACTATGGATTTGTGCCAATGGATAGACCGGATCTTCCGGGCGGCCTTAGCGCTTAAATCGAATTCTCGGGCAACTTTCTAAAGTAACGACTGTTTTGTCGCCTTGCGACGGAAGCTGTTTGCATGTTCGTTTAATGTCAAAGGAGGCGCCTTTGACGTTCGATCCGACCATTGCTGCAATCCGTTTTGGAGAAGGTCTTTCACCTGAACTGGGCAAGCCCCAGTCGGTTGGCGCAATGCTGCAACTTCTTAACGAAGATGATGTGGTCACTCGATCCTTTCCAATCCCGACATTTTCGTCGATCCGACCCGAGATGTATGAAGTAGCGCGGCATCAGCGCGCTTACAGGAAGGGTCGTGACGGAGCAAATGCCGATCAGTTGCAACGCGAGCTTAAAAGGGCGCGTCGTCTTTTCAACGGGCGGTTGATGCAAAGTTTTCCCGCAACGTTGTCACGTTCAATCGTGTCGCCAGATGGTTTTCGGGAACGGTTGGTCCGGTTTTGGGCAGATCACTTCACGGTGGTGGGAAAGACAAGCCTGACGCGGTTGGCTGTACCAAGTTATATCGAAGAAGCTATTCGCCCGCAGCTCACTGGTCACTTTGAAGATTTGTTGATCTCGGCGGTCACGCACCCGATGATGCTGGCCTATCTTGATCAGGTGAACTCGGTTGGCCCGAATTCTAAGGTGGGGCAGCGCGGTGATCGTGGGCTGAATGAAAATCTGGCCCGTGAATTGTTGGAACTACATACGCTCGGTGTAGATGCGGTTTATTCCCAAGTAGATGTTCGGGAGCTTGCTGAGCTTTTGACAGGTCTCAGCTTTCGTCTGAACAAAGGTCCGGTGTTCCGGCAAGACTTCGCGGAGCCAGGTGTCGAGGTGATACTGGGTGAAGAATTTGGGGCAGATCTGCGAGAACGCGAACCTATTCACGAAGCTCTAAGATTTTTGGCCCGTCGTGAGGAAACGGCAAATCATATAGCGCGAAAGCTTGCCGTACATTTCACATCCGATGAACCAGACGCCGCCCTTGTTTCTGATTTGGCTTCTGTGTTTCGCGAAACGCGCGGACATTTACCTTCGATCTACCAGGCGCTGCTGGAACACCCCGCAAGTTGGAGAAGCTATGGCAGCAAGGTAAAACCACCCTTCGACTACGTAGTTTCAAGTTTGCGGGCACTTTCGCTTCGGTCGGCAACGCTCCATCAATTAAAGCGCAAGAAACTCCAGGCGCTCTTTCTTAGCCCGCTTGCTTCCATGGGACAGCCTTGGTCGCAATCCCCCGGCCCGGATGGATGGCCGGAATCAGGGGCCGCGTGGATCACGCCACAGGGCCTTGCGGCGCGCCTCCAATGGGCGATGTCGGCCCCATCAGCGATATTCAGGGGCCTGCCTGATCCGCGTGTATTTCTGGAAACCACACTGGGACCACAGGTAACCACTGCGCTTAGCTTTGCAGCAAAGGCGGCTGAAAGCAGGCGCGAGGGCGTTGGCTTAATCTTAGCATCAAACGCTTTCCAAAGACGTTAAGGAGATTTGATCATGAAAAATCCGAACCGTCGCGGTGTTTTGTCAGGCTTGGGTGTGATCGGGTGCTCTATTGCCGCAAATCCTCTGATGACGCCGATGACATTGGCCTCTGTTCCAAGTGACAACCGGCTGGTGGTGATCGTCTTGCGCGGTGCGATGGATGGATTGGACGTAATTCGGCCAGTTGGCGATCCGCTCCTCAAGACGCTGAGACCGAAATTGGCTGCGATGGTGCTGGGCGAGGGGCATGCAATTGATCCGTTTTACAGGCTTAACCCGGCCCTGAGTGATCTTGTGCCGTTGTGGAAGCAGGGTGAACTGGCGTTCGCGCAGGCTGTTTCTACACCTTATCGGGACAAGCGCAGTCATTTCGATGGACAAGATTTGTTGGAGGCCGGCACGGGAATGGATGTACCCCTTGGCCTCGCCCGTGAGGGATGGCTCAACCGGTTACTGCAATCGGTGCCGCACGCGACGTCCAGAACTGCTTTTGCCGTCGGCAGGGAAGAGATGCGACTGTTGTCAGGCCGTGCACCGTATAGCTCTTGGTCTCCGGACGGTCGATTGGATCTGTCGCCACAAGCACGCTTGCTTCTGGATCAGATGTATCATGACGATCCCCTATTTCGCGATGCGAGTCTCGAAGCAATGGAAATCGCCGAAAGTCTGGGCGTTGCAAGCGAAGATAGCTTCGCGCAGGGCAGGCAGGAAATGCGCGCGCAGGTCAAAAACCAGATTAAAGCGGGCCAAGCCAGTCTGCTTGCTGATTTCGCTGCGAAGCGACTACGGGAAGACGCTCGTATTGCGGCTTTTTCAATTTCGGGATGGGATACCCACCAGCGACAAGAGCGTGGAATCAGACGGGCATTGGGGCAATTATCTCGCGCCATACTGACGCTGAAAAAGGAATTAGGACCAGATTGGGAAAAAACAGCCGTTCTCGCTGTGACAGAATTTGGTCGAACAGCAAGAGAAAATGGGACGTTAGGTACGGATCACGGTACGGCCAGCACGCTGATAGCTGCTGGCGGTGCGATCCGGGGCGGAAAGGTCTACGGTGACTGGCCCGGCCTCGACGAGGTTTCTCTTTATGATCGTCGTGACCTTATGCCGACACGTGATATTCGCGCTTATTTAGGCTGGGCAATGCACAGCTTGTTTGGCGTTGGAAGCACTGTCTTAGAGTCGTCAATCTTTCCTAGTTTGGAGCTGGGGTCCAATCCTAAAATAATCTCTTAGACAGTTGGTTTACCAGGCAGCGCTCGCGTCCTGCGCAATAACTGTCTGTTCGAGTTCGCCAGTCAGTTCTTCCATGCCATTCGAAACCTGTGTGGACACAGCTAGGGCCAGGCCACATAACGCCGCCATAAGCAGCGTCATATCTGCGACTGCAACGCCGTCTTCGGCATTGATGAAGTTGTTAATTGCTTTGCGCATGACGCTCTCCTGAATCGTTACGCAGTTGTTCCGTTTGCTGAGTTCAATTTGTTGACTGATCGTGGCAGGAATTGGTCGAAAACCCGGTGACGTCATGGTCTTTCGACAACGAGATTGCGCGGATACAGCGCTTTTCACACGAATTTTTCGGAGTTACCCTATATTCAACAAGGGATAACCTAATGACAGATACCTCCAAGAAGTTTGGCGAGCCAGTTCCGGGCTGGCGAGCACCCCGAACCCCTGACTTTTCGACTTTGGAAGGTCAATACGTGGTGCTGGAAAAGCTTGACGCGGATCGACATGCTGCTGATCTCCATAAGGCCAATAGTGCTGACGATGAGATCTGGGATTACCTGCCCTATGGGCCTTTCGCCTCGGCAGCCAGTTACCATCGCTGGGCCAGAGATGCATCAAAAACCGCTGATCCTCTGTTTTATGCGTTGGTAGATAAAGAAACCGGGAAAGCTTCAGGTGTGGCAAGCTATCTGCGTATCTCTCCGGAAGCGGGCTCGATCGAGGTTGGCCATATCAATCTGTCAAAGCAAATGCAGGGAACCAGAGCTGCGACGGATGCATTTTTTCTTTTGATGCGTTGGGCGTTTCAGGCTGGGTATCGGCGTTTTGAATGGAAGTGTGATGCACTGAACACTCCCTCTCGCCGTGCTGCTCAACGTCTCGGGCTCAGTTTTGAAGGGGTGTTTCGCCAAGCCACGGTCGTAAAGGGGCGTAATCGGGACACCGCTTGGTTTGCTGCAATCGATAAAGAGTGGTCTGCTTTGGAAGAAGCGTTCGCCGCGTGGTTAGCGCCTTCCAATTTTGGTGCGAACAACTTGCAGCGTGAAAGACTGTCTGATTTGACCAGACTGGTACGGCCAGGATCAGACCCACTGCTTTGAATGGTCAAACGGCGCTATAAGTGCTGACACGGGTCTGTATCAGCGTCCGTACAGCGTTGATTGTATCGGGAATGCTACCGCCGCTTTGCGCGGCCTCTGAAAGCGCTACGGACGCCTCGCTAAGTTCAGGATCGTCAGCCAGTCGGGCCAATCCCTGTAGGAATGGTGCGACATATGGGAGGGATGCCTCTCCCGACTTTAGCAACTCCTCGAGGTGGGCAAGATCCTCTCCCAAGGCCAGATCATCCGGTTTGACGGTCTCATCTGATACCAGTCGAGGGCCGGTTGGCCGATGTGGCTCAGGCAGGTGACGAAGAATTGCTTGTTGAAACATGCTCACGGTATCCATCGGTTTCGCAAGAAATTCATCTGCGCCGGCAGCAAGCGCGCGTTCACCGCATCCTTCTCCCTCAGCCCCGCTTGTTGCAACGATGATGGGGCGTGCTTCTTTTTCGCTGGTGCTGAGAGACTCAATGAGTTCAATACCGGATCCGTCTGGGAGACCCAGATCAACAACCACAACTGAAGGACGGTAGACTTGTAGATGGCGCCTTGCCGCAGCGAGGCTGTCTGCACGTCTGATCCGCGCACCAGAACGTATACAAAGCAAACGCATGGCCTCTGATGCGTACCGACTGTCTTCGACAACAAGCACTGTGAGGCCGATCAGCGGTCGCATCGCTGTGGCGCTTATCGATAAGTTCATTGGACTGAAATCAAACTGTCCTGTCGTATCTGGCATGCCACCGTCTCCAAAATGCGAGTCGTATCTCTGACATCGAGAGTCGCGGGTTTTGCCTAATGAATGGTGAATCCTGCGACGATAAATCCCGGCATGTTTCTTGCGGTTCTATTTTTCAGAGCCCATAACCCCACAAATTTCTTCCAAAACGGGTGACACGATGATCGGACGATTAAACCATGTTGCTATAGCGGTACCGGACCTGAAAGCTGCGACAGATCAGTATCGGGATACTCTGGGTGCGAAGGTCGGCGCACCCCAAGACGAGCCCGATCATGGGGTTACGGTTGTTTTTATTGAACTTCCCAATACCAAGATCGAGCTTCTCCACCCGCTTGGTGAAAATAGCCCAATTCAAACATTCTTGGAAAAAAATCCAGCCGGTGGCATTCATCACATTTGCTACGAGGTTGATGATATTCTGGTTGCGCGCGACCGGCTTGCCGATAGTGGAGCGCGGGTTCTGGGAACTGGTGAGCCAAAGATCGGTGCGCATGGAAAACCGGTTATTTTCCTTCATCCAAAAGATTTCACCGGCACTCTGGTGGAACTGGAGCAAGCCTGATGGCGATTACGTCAATTCTGGTTGTCTTTGCGGTAATCTGGTTTCTTGTTCTCTTCTGCGTCTTGCCATTGAGAATGAAGAGTCAGGGCGATGACGGTGAGATTGTGCCGGGCACCCCTGCGTCTGCACCCGCCAATCCGCAGATGCGCCGGAAATTCTGGATTACGACACTCATTGCGGTGTCAATTTGGGCCCCTGTTTGTCTCGCCATCAGTTATGGTTGGCTCACTGTCGATACAATCAACTTGTACGAGCGCTTCGGTCCCGACAGTTAGTTTCTGTTCAGCCGGTGGAACAGATGGGTGAAGGTGGCGACGCCCAGTATTGGCACAAACAGGTTTAACACAGGTATCGTTAGTGGGATCGCCATAATAATCCCGGATATCCAGATTGCGCCTCGGTTTTGCTTGAGAAAGCTACGTGCACCTAAGGCACCAAGTCGACGTTGAGCGACAAGTGATGCATATTCACGGCCAAGCAAGAAGCCATTCAGGCCATAGAACACAAAAGGCGCAAGCGGTGTGAAATACAAGACGAGGGCCACAATATTTGCCCCGAGCAATATTGCCAGGAAGCGCAGTGACTCCCAAACGGCCTCCGAGATGGCCAACGGCTGCACGGGCGGTTCATTTGGGTAGTGGTTTGCTTCTACCGCATCCACGACTTGATCCAGAAATAGCCCGGTGAAAGCTGACGCTACCGGCACCATTAGGAAGACGGACAAGGCCAACATCAAGGGGACAATGGCGAGGGACAGAGCGTTATCTATCCAGGTAATTTCGCCGATCCATGGCAGCGCGAAGCTATCTGGAACGATCAGTCCAACCGTCCACGCAAAGCCTAGCGTGAAGATGAAAAGCAGGCCAATTGTCAGGCCCAGACCCAACCCAAGCACTCGAGTGAACCGTGGGTCGCCGATCTGGCCGATGGCTTTAAGAAAGTCACTAATCACGTGCTGACCCAGCTTGTGATGGCGGTGATATCCGGCCGCGGCCGGTCAGGAGGTGTCGAGGTTTCCGTGCCTAGGTGGATGAAACCGGCTACGAACTCGTTGGGACCAAGGCCCAATCCTTCTGTGAGAAAAGGCCTGTCGAAGGCGGTCCACCCGGTGAGCCAATTCGCACCCCATCCTGATGCTAAGGCTGCATTGAGCAGAGCGAGGCAAACCGCGCCAGCGCTCAAGGTTTGCTCAATCTCCGGAATTTTTTCAGACGGCTTCGGTGACGCGATAACAGCCACGGATAGAGGCGCTTTCAAAAACATGTCGGATATTTTGGTTAGCTTTTCAGGCTCCAACTGTAGCTCTACCCCCCGGGTTCGAGCTAAGTCCGCGAGCCGGGCCAGTGCAGCGGGTTCCAAGACAATGAACCTCCACGGCTCCAGCTTGCCATGGTCAGGCGTACGGGCGGCTGCCGTCAATATCGGCTTCAACTCTCCCTTGGTCGGGGCTGGTTGCGCCAAGGTTTTTGCAGGTCTAGATCGTCGGGTCTGAAGGAAGTCGATGACTGCTGTATTGATCTTAGGCATTCTCGTCCCCGGGCTTAGCACTTTTCATTTTGGGTGCGCTGTCGGGAACTTCAAGGCCGACTCAGGCTTTCAACGGAAAAGCTTGCTGCAGTCGCAGGGCGAGACTTTGCAAAAATGAGTGCACCTAGCAATGTCAGGAAAACCAATACCAAGACCAGCAGTCCTTTTATCATGCACTCTTCTTCTTACTTGGTTTACGACCCTTGCCTTTCTTGGCGGCTTTTTCAGCAATCAATTCCACTGCCATTTCTATCGTCACATCCGCGGGTTCAGTGCCTTTTGGCAATGTGGCATTCACCTTCTCCCACTTTACGTAAGGCCCATATTTACCATCCATGATATCGACTGGCCCGCCATCATCCGGGTGCTCCCCCAAGGAGCGAACAGGCTTTGCTTTAACGCCACGACCGCCACGGGATGCAACCTTTTGTGCCAAAAGCTCGACAGCGCGATTCATTCCAACGGTAAAGACTTCGTCAAGACTTTCGAGGTTGGCATTGGTGCCACCTCTGTCTGAGGTGCTTTCGGCGTGTTTGATGTAGGGGCCATAGCGTCCGATATTTGACCAGACCATGATGCCGTCTTCCGGATGTGGGCCGATCTCACGCGGCAGTGACAGCAGTTTCAGAGCTTGCTCCATATCCACATCTTCTGGTGGCCAATCCTTTGGGATTGATTGGCGTGGAGGCTTCTTGCTGTCTTCGGTCACATCGCCGCGCTGCACATAGGGACCAAAGCGCCCTTTATGCACCCAGATATTGTCTCCACCATCTTCGCCCAACAGCTTTCCTTCTGGCGGGATAGCGGAAGCGTCTTCGGCGCCCGGTGGACCGAAGGCACGTGTATAGCGGCACTCTGGATAGTTCGAGCACCCTATGAAGGCCCCCCCGGAACGCGCAGTGCGCATCGAGAGGCGACCTTGTCCACAGTTAGGGCAAAGTCGAGGATCCGTGCCATCTTCATTTGCCGGAAATAGATGTGGCTCAAGCACGTCGTTAATCTTTTCGAGAACTTCGGTGATCGAGAGATCCAGTGCTTCAGCAATCGCTACGGAGAAATCGTTCCAGAACCGGCTGAGTACATTCTTGTAGTTCCGGTCGCCAGCCGAAACGTCATCAAGCTCTTCTTCGAGGTTTGCGGTAAATTCATAGCCCACATATTTGCGGAAGAAGTTGGTCAAGAATACCGTTACAAGTCTTCCTTTGTCCTCCGGGATAAGCCTGTTCTTTTCCTTACGGACGTATTCTCGATCCTGAATGGTCGTCACGATGGATGCGTATGTAGAAGGGCGCCCAATGCCCAGTTCCTCCATCCGCTTGACCAACGTCGCTTCTGTGTAGCGTGGCGGTGGCTGGGTGAAGTGCTGTTCAGGCGTGACGGTTCGCTTTTCGGCGCGCTCCCCTTCGCTGACCTGCGGCAAACGCTTGTCATCATCGTCGAGAACCTGATCGTCTTTGCCCTCTTCGTAGACCTTCAAGAAGCCGTCAAACAATATCACCTGACCTGTCGCGCGCAGCTTCACCTGACCATCATCACTGCCAACATCGACCGTGGTTCGCTCCAGCCGGGCAGCCGCCATTTGGGACGCGATTGTGCGCTTGTAGATCAGATCGTAGATTTTCTTTTGATCGGCATCAGTCAGATTAATGCTTGCCAGATCTTGCATCATATCCGTGGGTCGAATGCACTCATGCGCTTCTTGCGCATTCTTGGCTTTGTTCTTGTACATCCGCGGATCTGCTGGCACGTAGTCGTCGCCAAACTTCGCTTTGATCGCATCGCGGGCCGCATGAACGGCTTCCGGCGCCATATCGATACCATCTGTCCGCATATAGGTAATGTGGCCCGCCTCATAGAGTCGTTGTGCGACGCTCATGGTTTGGCGGGCGCCCATTCCAAATTTGCGGGAAGCTTCTTGCTGTAGCGTAGAGGTCATGAAGGGCGCGGAGGGGTTGCGCGTGCCAGGTTTCGCTTCAACGGAAACGACACTTAGGTCGCGGGAGTTAATAGCCTGAACTGCCAGCTCCGCCGCAGTTTCATTTTCAATGTCAAATTTTTCGAGTTTCTTGCCGCCAAGAACCGTCAGTCGCGCTTCGTACTCCTGCCCACGGCTGGATCCGAGCATTGCTTTGACGGACCAATATTCCTGCGCATTGAATTTTTCGATTTCCATCTCGCGTTCGACGATCAAACGTAGACAGACAGACTGAACCCGACCCGCAGATTTTGCTCCGGGCAACCGCCGCCACAAAACTGGAGAAAGCTTAAACCCGACCAGATAATCAAGCGCGCGGCGCGCAAGATAGGCATCAACCAAAGGCTGATCCACCTGCCGCGGGTTTTTCATGGCGTCGGTGACCGCAGACTTTGTGATGGCGTTAAAGACAACGCGCGATACTGGCGTGTCCTTCTTGATCGCCTTGCGTTTTCTCAAAGCCTCTTCAAGGTGCCAGCTAATCGCCTCGCCCTCACGATCGGGGTCCGTTGCGAGGATCAGAGCGTTGTCATCTTTCAGAGCGTCGGCAATGGCTTTGACGTGCTTTTTCGAACCGGAATCGACTTCCCAAAGCATCTCAAAGTCCGCATCCGGGTCAACTGATCCGTCTTTTGGGGGCAGATCGCGAACGTGTCCGTATGAAGCCAGCACTACGTAGTCAGGACCAAGATACTTGTTGATTGTTTTGGCCTTGGCAGGTGACTCAACGACAACGACTGGCATGAAAATCCTCTGAGAAAAACATCTGCTCTGGCGGCGATACATGTGGTTGCATGGGCGAGATTGTCAACCTCAACGACCCAAAGCGCGGCAATTGGTTTGCTTGAAAGCTTAGAAATGCCGGAACTGTGACGCTACGAAAGCGGGCGGGAATGGTGATTTGTCCAAACGATGTTGTTATGTCTTGGATATGCGACAAATGCTGACAGCTTTGATCACGTCCCTCTTTCTGGCCACAACCGCGCAAGCGGATTGCGTGATATTGCTCCACGGGTTGGCGCGTAGCGCTATTTCGCTAACTGTCGTGGAAGAGAGCTTAGAAGCGAATGGTTTTAAGACCGTAAATCCTGGCTATCCTTCTACCAGCGACACAATCCGCGATTTGGCCGAGCAGTCCATACCAGCCGCGCTCGCCGAGTGTGGAGATGAAAGAGATGTGCACTTTGTGACGCACTCGATGGGCGGGATACTTCTGCGTGCGTATCTCGAAGATCAAGATATCGAGAAACTACGCCGGGTCGTTATGCTTGCCCCACCCAACCAAGGCTCCGAGCTGGTCGATACGCTTGGTAATCTGGATCCGTTTCGTTGGGTGAACGGACCTGCTGGATTGCAGCTGGGTACCGGAGATGGCAGCGTTCCAAGAGCACTGGGGCCGGTTGATTTCGAGCTTGGCATTCTGGCGGGTGAACAATCTCTGAACCCTGTATATTCATCGATCATTCCCGGCCCGGACGACGGAAAGGTTTCGGTCGAGAGCACCAAGGTTGCGGGGATGTCCGACCATCTCGTCTTACCTGTTACGCATACTTTCATGATGAACTCTCCATTGGTCGTGGCACAAACCTTGGAGTTTCTCCAAAATGGTGCCTTCGATCCGGACCTTACTTTTGGTGATATTGTCTCAGACGTAACAGAAGCCGTGACATCTGAAGTCACTAATATCATCTCTGACTGAGCTCTGTCCGACCAGCCTAGCTTTCAGTGTCAGCTAGGATTTCGGAGAGATACGATTGAAGTGCCCCATCTTCCGGCCGGGCTTGGTTTCCGCTTTTCCATAAAGGTGTAGCGCTACGCTTGCATCCTTGGACAGATCAATGACCTTGGAAATGTCGTCTCCGATCAGGTTTTCCATCACGCAATCGGCGTGGCGCGTCCCGTTTGCCAAGGGCCAGCCGGCAATGGCGCGGATGTGCTGTTCAAACTGGTCGGTGATACAACCGTTTTGTGTCCAATGCCCCGAATTGTGGACACGTGGGGCGATCTCGTTGACGATGAGACCCTCCGAGGTGACGAATAATTCGACCCCAAGAACGCCTACATAGTCCAACGCATTGAGAATTTTCGCGGTCAGTAGAACTGCGTCGTTGCGCATCGAAGCCGATATGCCGGATGGCACCATGGTGGTGCGTAATATCCCGTCTACATGGACATTTTCGCCAGGGTCGAAGCAGGCAATCTCACCATCGATACCGCGCGCGCCAATGACCGAGATTTCGCGTTCGAACTCGACAAACCCTTCCAATATCGAGGGGGCACCCCGCATATCATTGAAGGCGTTTTCGATTTGGTCGTTAGATTGGATTCGGGCCTGACCCTTGCCATCATATCCAAAACGCCGGGTCTTCAGAATGGAGGGTACACCAATTGTTGCGAGCGCGGCATGTAAATCGTCGATGGTCGCGATCGGGGCAAACGGTGCTGTCAATAAACCAAGATCTGTCAAAAATTGCTTTTCGGTCAGTCGATCTTGTGAAACCGCAAGAGCGTTCCGGCCCGGTCGTATGGGGCGAAGCGCCTCCAATGCGTCGAGGGCAGTCGTCGGGATATTTTCAAACTCGTAGGTGACTACGTCGACGCTGTCTGCAAACTTTTGGAGTGCATCCAGATCAGCGTACTCGGCCTTCAGGTGGTAATTAGCAACATGCGCTGCGGGTGGGTCGCCCGATGGATCGAAAATACAGGTTTTGAAGCCCAACCTCGAAGCCGCAACCGAGAGCATACGGCCAAGTTGGCCGCCTCCTAGAATGCCGATTACGCTGCCTGACTCTAATTGCTCAGTCATTGGCCGGTGCGTCCGGGATTGAGTTGGAAAGCTCCTCGCGCCACGCGTCCAAACGCGCAGCGAGTTTGGTGTCCTCTACTGCCAGTATCGCTGCCGCCATCAGACCTGCATTTGCAGCCCCTGCGCTTCCAATTGCCATTGTTGCTACGGGAAATCCTTTTGGCATCTGTACTATGGAATAGAGGCTGTCCACTCCGGACAACGCTTTGCTTTGAACTGGCACACCGATCACAGGAAGGCGTGTTTTGGACGCCATCATGCCTGGCAGATGCGCTGCGCCGCCAGCCCCTGCGATAATTACCTTGAGGCCACGATCAATCGCTGTTTTGCCATAATCCCACAGCCGGTCGGGCGTTCGGTGTGCAGAGACGATTTTCGCTTCATATTCGATGCCAAGGGCATCCAGTATCTGCGCTGCTTCGGTCATAGTGGTCCAGTCTGACTGACTGCCCATGACGATCCCGACATGTGTTGGATTTGTGACCGACATAATATCTCCAGTGATGGGAAGTGGCGTTATAGCCAACTGCTCATTTTACGCAATAATATCCGGGGTGAGTTGGTCTTCGATTGCCGCGATACGGTCTTTCATCTGCAACTTCTTTTTCTTGAGGCGTCGAAGGGTCAGCTGGTCGGGCCGCGCACGCTCCTCAAGCGCCTTGATCGCATCGTCAAGATCTCGATGTTCGCCGCGCAAAACCTCCAGTTTCACGCGTAGAACCTCGTTCTGCGTCATGTTGGCAGTAGAGTTCATATCTTCCCCACTTCGACACTGCGTTGGAGCATCTTACGCAATTATGTAGTCGAGTTGAGACATCTTACCAATGGATTTGACGCGAAAACCTTGAGTTGGCCACCATACGACCCCATTTGTAGGACATGGTCGCTGTAAACAGGGCCGAACTGACGCAAAGTCGCTTAGACAAAGGGCTGTGCCATGACAAAACTGACTTTCGGGTCGCATCCTTTCCTTCTGGGGTTTGATCAGCTTGAACGCTTGGTCGAACGTACGGCGAAATCTGCCAATGAAGGATATCCACCGTTCAATATCGAGCAGTCTTCCGAAAATGCTTTTCGGATAACATTAGCCGTTGCCGGGTTTTCCGACGAGGATTTGACTATCACTGTCGAAGATCGACAACTTGTGGTACGCGGCAAGCACCCGGACGATGCCGACAGCCGCGTGTTCTTGCATCGCGGCATCGCGGCACGTCAGTTTCAAAAGGCGTTCGTCCTTGCTGATGGCGTTGATGTCGCCGGTGCGGAGTTGGAAAACGGTCTGCTGCATATAGATCTGGAGCGCGCCGTGCCGAACAGTGTCGTTCAGACCATCAAAATCAACAAAGGATGAGGAGAGCTGAAATGGACACGCCTTTTGACTTCAAAGATGAACTGGAAGAACGGATTGTTTATGTGCGATCAGTTGATGTCTCTGAGCTGCCAGAAGATGTTCAGCAAGTTGCCGGTGATTTAAATCAGATTTATGCGGTTCACGCCCCAAATGGCGAGAGACTCGCTTTGGTTCGCGATCGCAACATGGCTTTTGTTCTCGCGCGGCAAAATGACTTCGCGCCCGTGACGGTTCATTGACCAAAACTGAATATCCCTTTGATTGGGTGGATGCATTTACAGATCAACCCTTCGGCGGAAACGGCTGCTCGGTCGTCTACGATCAGGGTGAGCTTTCATCTTCGGTGTGCCTTTCCTACACGAAGGAAACAGGCTTGGTCGAATGTACCTTTGTTGGCCCATCTGACGTAGCGGATGTAAAAGTTCGCTACTTCTTGGCTGAACGTGAAATCCCATTTGCGGGCCATCCTACAATCGCAACTGTTGCCTCGCTATTGGATCGCGGCTTGTTCGACAGCTCTGAGATTACATTGGAGACGGGAGCGGGACTTATTTCAATAAGTGCAGACCTAAGTCAGACCTTACCCACAATCACGATGACACAGATCGCGCCGGTTTTCGGTCCTGAATGTCCCAAACAACTGGTGGCAGATGTCGTGTCTTTGTCTGCTGATGACATTTTGGAAACACCTCAAGTGGTTTCCACGGGTTTACCGTTCTGCGTTACTTTGTTGAAAGATCACGCAGCGATGGCGCGCGCAACGCTGGACGTTCGGGCACTTGAGCTATTTCGCAAGCAAGTCTCATATCCCAACGGTGATTTGATGGAGCCTTATCTGATCGTGCGCGGGGGTGCGACGCCAGAAGGGCAAACGTTTTCTCGGCTACTACTGGCACCGCCAAATCCACCAGAAGACCCATTCACAGGTTCAGCGACAGGGTGCGCCGCAGCTTATCTTTGGTCTCGCGGACTCATTGAGACGCCCAGCTACGTAGCTGAGCAGGGCAATTGGATTGGCCGCCCCGGAAAAGCTCAGGTCGATGTTCTCGGATCACCTGACGATGTAACGGGTATCAGAGTGTCGGGCTCAGGCGTCGTGGTTATGTCTGGAACGCTGCGTCTCTAGTGTTGCAGGTTGCTCAGTTACGCGGCGATCAGCCCCATGCTTTCCAATTTCAAGATGACCTGGTGGGCGCAATTGTCGACTTCGACGTTTTCAGTTTCTACCCTCAGTTCAGGATGCTCAGGAACGTCATAAGGGTCTGAGATTCCGGTGAATTCCTTGATTTTGCCCTCTCGAGCAAGCTTGTAGAGGCCTTTGCGATCTCGGCGTTCACATTCTTCGATAGATGTCGCTACATGAACTTCGATGAATGCGCCGAACTGTTCGATATCTTCGCGAACAGCACGTCTGGTCGTGGCGTAGGGCGCGATCGGCGCACAAATTGCGATGCCGCCGTTCTTGGTAATTTCGGATGCCACATAGCCGATACGGCGAATATTCAAGTCACGATGCTCTTTTGAGAAACCAAGTTCGGAAGACAGGTTCTTTCTTACGATATCACCGTCAAGCAGGGTCACCGGACGCCCACCCATCTCCATTAGCTTGACCATCAGCGCGTTGGCTATCGTGGATTTTCCGGATCCCGAGAACCCGGTGAAGAATACCGTAAATCCTTGGCTTGCGCGCGGAGGTCGAGACTTTCGGAGCTCTTCCACAACCTGTGGAAACGAAAACCACTCTGGGATCTCAAGCCCTTCCGCGAGACGTCGGCGCAGTTCAGTCCCTGAAATATTGAGGATCGTGACGTTGTCCTTATCCTTTATCTCATCGGCCGGTTCGTATTGGGCGCGATCCTGCACATAGACCATGTGCTTAAAGTCGACCATCTCGATGCCCATTTCTTCCTGATGCTCGCGGAAAAGGTCTTGTGCATCGTATGGGCCATAAAAGTCATCGCCCGCCGAATTTTTCCCGGGCCCTGCGTGGTCGCGTCCCACGATGAAATGCGTGCAGCCGTGATTTTTGCGGATCAACCCGTGCCATACGGCTTCACGCGGGCCCGCCATGCGCATCGCCAGGTTGAGCAGAGACATTGATGTTGTCGAAGACGGGTACTGATCCAGAACAGCTTCATAGCAACGCACGCGAGTGAAGTGATCGATGTCGCCAGGCTTTGTCATGCCGACCACCGGATGAATAAGCAGGTTGGCTTGCGCTTCTTTCGCGGCTCTAAACGTTAGCTCCTGATGAGCGCGATGCAGCGGGTTTCGTGTTTGGAAGGCAACGACCCTCCGCCACCCCAGCTTGCGGAAATAAGCACGAAGCTCATTTGGTGTATCTCGCCGCGCTCGGAAGTCGTAGTGAACGGGCTGCTGAATACCGGTGATTGGTCCGCCGAGGTAGACTTGGCCCGCCGTGTTGTGCAGGTAGTTCACAGCGGGGTGAGCGCTGTCATCTGCGCCAAATACCTTCTCGGCCTCATGCGATTTGTTGGGAGTCCAGCGATCTGTGACGGTGAGAGTCGCGAGAATGACGCCTTCCTGATCACGCAGAGCAATGTCTTGCCCCAATTCCAATGACGCTGCGAATTCTTCCGAGACATCCAAAGTAATTGGCATCGGCCATAGCTTACCGTTCGACAAGCGCATTGTGTCGACGACGCTGTTGTAGTCGTCCTCACCTAGGAAACCGTTGAGCGGGTTGAACCCTCCGTTCATCAACAGTTCCAGGTCGCAGACCTGGCGGGGGGTTAGATTCCAAGACGTCAGATCAGCCGCTTCAACCTTCAGTTTCTGGGCGCTCTCGTAGGACACATAGAGCTCAGGGATCGGTGTTAGGTTTTGGGTCGACATGTTTGGCACTCGGTTAGGAATCAATACTGCGGCTGGGAGCGCCGCGTTCAGCGAGGCTTTAACGCCCGCTTTGCGTCTACTTCAAGGAATCAATTCAGAAAAGCTGTGGCAGCTGGGAAAAATGCTACTTTATGCTGCCGGGCTGAAAGGCCCTTGCTGACCCAGATCAAAGCATCCCCGGAACAATTTGATCAGGCGGACGATGGCCATCATCGAATGTTTTGATGTTCAGAAGCACTTTTTCGCCCATCTCCACCCGGCCTTCCAGCGTTGCGGACCCCATATGTGGAAGCAAGACAACATTGCTCAATTCACGCAAGCGCGGGTTGATCTGTGTGCCATGCTCAAAGACATCCAGACCCGCTGCAGCCAATTCACCTGCCCGCAGCATTCTCGTCAGCGCGTTCTCGTCAATCACTTCGCCGCGTGAGGTGTTCACGATAACAGCATCGGGCTTCATCAGCTTCAGCCGTCGTGCATTCAACAGGTGATATGTCGAGGGTGTGTGCGGGCAATTGACCGATACAACATCCATTCGGCTGATCATCTGATCGAGACTTTCCCAATAGGTGGCCTCAAACTCATCAGCTATACCCTGATGTACCGGTTTTCGGTTGTGGTAGTGGATTTGCATTCCGAACACGCGGGCGCGTCTGGCGACGGCTTGTCCGATCCGCCCCATGCCTAGAATACCAAGGCGTCGACCGGCAATTCGCCCACCCATCAGCGCTGTCGGCGACCAACCGTCCCAGTTGCCGGACTGCATTACCGACAGACCTTCCGGGATGCGGCGTGTGACGGCCAGAATAAGCGCAAGCGTCATATCGGCTGTATCATCTGTCACAGCACCCGGCGTATTAGAGACAAGGATCCCACGCTGGCGTGCTGTGTGAATATCGATGTGATCAACGCCCGCACCATAGTTGGCGATCAGTTTCAGCTTTTCGCCTGCCTGGCCCAATAGCCCGGCATCAATTTGGTCGGTCAATGTCGGGACCAGAACATCAGCTGTCTTGACCGATTCGGTCAATTCCTCGCGTGACATGGGCGTGTCATCAGAACGGAGCTTCACATCAAACAGCTCGCTCATTCTGGTTTCGACCACTTCGGGCAACCGTCGCGTCACGACAACACTCAGCTTCTGACTGGGCATCTTATCTCATCCCTCGGTGGCTATTTGAGTTCCATAGTGCCAATATCCAAAGCAACGGGAAACCCATAAATCCCGAATAAGAGTAGTTGAGGCAGAGGACTAAATTCCCATGACCCGCTTGGTGGTGTGTGTTCTATTGATATTCGTCATGTTTGGCGGGACGATTGCGTCTGCCGAACGTGGACCCGTAACCAATCTACCGATGCCTCGGTTTGTCTCTTTGAAGGCAAGCGAAGGAAATGTCCGTCGCGGACCATCCCTCAGCCATAGGATCGACTGGGTCTACAAGCATCGCAATATGCCGTTGCAGATCGTCGCAGAGCACGGCCATTGGCGTCGGGTCGTTGATCGTGATGGTGCTGGTGGCTGGGTCCACTATTCGCTGCTTTCGGGCGTGCGAACTGTGTTGATCGAAAGTGATATGCAGCCGCTCTACAAATTGGCCGATGAAGGAGCGCCTGTAGCAGCGCTGACGGAAGCGGGGGTGATTGCACGATTGGGTAAGTGCAAGGATGATTGGTGCCGTCTGGTCGTCAACGGCACCAAGGGCTGGATGAAGCGAGACAAGCTTTGGGGCCTGATGCCTAACGAGCTGCGCGAGTAGATCAGGCCAGCGCCTCGAAGATCTCGCTCAAGTCTTTCCAGAGCCGTTTGGATTGTGCCGTCAACAGACGCCCGGTTGTCATCGTAGGGTGGTACTCGGACCCATCCAGCAGACGCGCCACGCCGCCCGCTTCCTGATAGATCAGTACGCCGGCGGCATGATCCCAGACATTCAGCATCCCGTTAAGGCAGAAGGCTGCATTGCCCATCGCAAGATGGCGATATTCGTGGCAGGCTGTTCGGAGTGTTACAGCCCTGCGGAAACGCGGCAGTTCCTTGGCGATAACTGCTTGATCTGACTTGTTGTACAAAAACATCCCGACAAAGCCGAATGTATCGTTCAAAGCCACAGGTGGTTCTGGAAGTGAAAGATGGGTCGTCCTGCCATCTCCACGGGTATAGTGAGCGCCGTCGCCATAACCTGCCCACACCCAGTCGTCGAACGATGGATCATAGAGCATCCCAAAAACGGTTTTCCCATCTTCGATCACGGCGATAATCACGCCATATGTCGCAATTCCATGTGCAAAGTTCCAAGTGCCATCAATTGGGTCTATGACGATGCATTGTCCAGGCCCATCTACTTTATCGAGTAGTGATTTGTCGGCCGAAACGGCTTCTTCTCCTATTATTGACGCATCAGGGAATATTTTGGAAAATCTCTCGGTCATTGCGGCTTCAGCTGCACGATCAGCGATCGTGACTAGATCATCTGGTGCTGATTTGCTGTCGATCGCTGCGAGATCGAGATTTCGGAAATGTGGTGTGATTTCGGTGCGTGCTACATCTCGAACCACTTCAATGATCGACGCGCGTTCCTGTGGTGTCAACATTATGCGACCTTGTCCAAACCGCGACCTTCCAAGAGGGCATCAATTCCCGGTAACCGACCGCGGAACTCTTTGTAGAGAATATCCGCTTCCCTGAGCCCTCCAACCGACAAGATATGTTTCTCAAGCTTCTGGGCAGTAGCCTCGTCAAACGGCCCCCCAGCTTCTTCGAATGCCTTGAACGCATCGGCGTCCATCACTTCAGACCACATGTAACTATAGTAGCCCGATGAATAGCCATCCCCTGAGAATATATGAGCGAAGTGGGGGGTAGCGTGACGCATTCTAATCGCGTGGGGCATTCCGATATCCGCCAATATCTTCGCCTGCAGGTCCATTGGATTAGAGGGAGCGGGGCCATCATGAAAGGCGAGATCAACGAGTGCAGATGCAAGATATTCTACAGTAGCAAAACCCTGATCGAAGGTGGCTGCGCCGAGCATCTTCTGGAGCAACGGCTCGGGCATTGGCTCGCCCGTCTCAGCGTGCAGCGCATGCCTTTGCAAGATCTCGGGAACTTCAAGCCAATGCTCATAGAGCTGGCTTGGTAATTCCACGAAGTCGCGTGCGACGGATGTACCTGAGATCGTTTCATAGGTCACATCGGACAACATTTGGTGCAAAGCGTGGCCGAACTCGTGAAAGAGTGTCCGCGCATCGTCAAAGCTCAAAAGTGCGGGGTCGCCTTTGGCAAAATTACACACGTTTATGACATGCGGACGGATGTTTCCCTCCAACTTTTGCTGTGCTCGCAATGCAGAACACCATGCGCCTGATCGCTTGCCGTCCCGGGCGAAGTAATCGCCGATGAAAACCGCAAGATGCTTGCCGTCTCGTGTTACCTCCCATGCGCGCGCATCGGGGTGATGCAGTGGCACATCAAGTGATGAGAATTGAAGTCCAAAAAGACGAGTTGCGCAATCAAAGGCAGCTTCGATCATATTGTCGAGCTGGAGGTATGGTTTCAGCGCGGTCTCATCCAGATCATGCTCGGCTACACGGCGCTTCTCAGAATAGTAGCGCCAATCCCAAGCCTCCAGATCGCCATTGATCCCGTCCTGATGCATCATGTCAGTCAGAATCGCCGCGTCTGCTTCCGCCTGTGCTTTTGCTGGTGCCCAGATGCTCATAAGCAAATCGCGGACGGACGCAGGCGTTTTGGCCATTTCCGTTTCCAGCTTGTAGTCAGCAAAATTGTCATAGCCCAACAAGCTGGCGCGCTCGTGGCGCAGTGCCAAGATTTCGGCGGCAATGTCGCGGTTGTCCGTTGCGCCACCATTTGCGCCCCGTGCGACCCAAGCCTCGTAGGCTTTCTCTCGCAAGTCTCGCCGCTCGGAAAATTGCAGGAAGGGCACTACGAGCGAACGGGATAGCGTGACTATAGGTCCATCAATACCTTTGGCTTCGGCGGCTGACTTGGCGGCGTCCACGACGAAAGCGGGCAACCCCTTCAGATCGGAGTTTTTGAGTTCCATAAACCAGTCACGCTCATCGGCCAGCAGGTTTTGGGTGAAGTTGGTTCCCAGAACGGCCAGTCGTTCTTTTACGTCGCGCAGCTTGTCATTCTCGGGGCCCACTAGCTGTGCGCCCGCCCTGACGAAGCTGCGCCGCGTCAGTTGCAACACGCGATCTTCTTCCGGCGATAGCCCAAGCGTATCACGTGCTTGATAGAGCGCCTCGACACGTTCAAAAAGGCCCTGGTTCATCATCAGGTCACTGCCCCATTTCGCCAGTTTGGGAGAAAACACTCGTTGCAGTCGTTCACGTTCGGGATTGCTGTCAACTGATGCGAGCAAATAGAACGGCCCGAGAACCTTTTCAAAGGTAGTCCCCATACGTTCCAGCGCATTGATTGTGTTGTCGAAGCTTGGCTCGTCAGAGTTGCCGACAATAGCATCCAGTTCTTTGTGAGCTTCCGACAGAGCCTGTTCAAAAGCAGGTTCGAACTGATCATCGGTAATTTTGCTGAAGTCAGGCAGTTCAAAAGGGGTTTTTCGGGGTGCGAGCAGAGGCAACATGTTGGTTCTCCTTTGCAGACAAACCTATCTCCGCGTTTGATGGCTGCAATGACTATGTTGGAGTTTGTCGCATCTTCGCTTCGAATCTGCGCAACAAAAGCGACAAAGTGATGGTCAGTGTCAGGTAGATCAAAGCGACCACATTGTAGGTTTCGAAATACTTGAAGTTTCCGGCGGCAGTCACTTTGCCCAATTGAGTGATATCAGCAACGCCCAAAACTGAAACAAGTGAGCTATCTTTGACCATCGCCACGAAATCGTTGCCCAAGGGGGGAAGGATTGTCCGTATTGCCTGCGGAAAGACCACATGACGAAAGCGTCTCCAACGGTTCAGCCCTAGCGCTTCCGCGGCCTCGATTTGCCCAGGATCAACCGATTGAATGCCCGCGCGGAAAACCTCGGCGATGAAGGCGGAATAGCCGATTGCGAGCGCTAGGATTGCGCGCCAAAGCAGTGGGAAATCACGGGTCCGCAGACGCTCCAACCCGAGTGGGTCAAGTATCCAGTTGATTGCCACAACCAGCGCTGGAGCGATCACAAACGCGACGTAGAGCAGCAATACAATAATAGGGATGCCGCGAATGATCTCGATATAGGCGCGCGCAATCTGTCGCAGGAATATTGATTTCGACAGGCTCATCAATGCCAACAAGAGACCGGCCACCGATGCCATTGCGAAACCGACCAAGGTGACAAGAACCGTGATCTTGATCCCGCGAGATAGCGTGGTTGCAACCTGTGCGTACAAATCATCGGCCCAGACGCGATATCCAAGCCAGACACCGATACAGATCAGAAGGACCAACCAGTAAGGAAAGTCCTTCTCTTGAGGTGCGGGACCTAACACTCCAGTCTTCTGGGCTTAGCCGCCGATCTTATAGTCGAGGAACCATTTCTTGTTCAGAGCATCCAGCGTTCCGTCCTTCGCCATATCGGCAATCGCGGCGTTGATTGGGACAACCAGGTCAGACCCTTTTGGAAAAATGAAGCCAAAATCTTCGGTTCCCAGTTTCTCACCAACGATTTTTAGGGCACCGTCAGAGGCGGAAACGTAACCTTCACCCGCCGTTCCATCTGTCAGCACCAAGTCCACATCGCCCGCGCGAAGTGCGGCGACACCGGCTCCGAAGGTCTCGAATTTGATGATGCGCGGGTTTGCTTCGTCTCCATCCAGCACGTCATACACACCGACATAGAAGGGTGTGGTGCCGGGCTGAGCTGCCATGAGCAAATCAGGATCGGCAGCGAATGACGCGGCATCGCTAAACCGAGTTTCGTCGCCGCGTACCATCATGATCATCTCTGATGTCATGTAGCTGTCTGAAAAATCCACTTTTTCTTTGCGATCATCTCGAATGGTGATGCCGGTCATGCCCAGATCATACTGGGCTTCTGAGACGGCAGGGATCATAGCGTCCCAACTGATATTTTCATATTTTACGGTGATATTGATGCGTTCTGCGATTTCTGCCATCGCATCGTATTCCCAGCCAATTGCGTTGCCTGAAGCCGGATCCATAAATTGCAGCGGAGGATAGGCGTTCTCGGTAACAACGACGACTTCCTTACCATCAAGATTTGGTAGGTGACCGTCGGCAAAAGCGACAGTGGCAAACAACATGGCGGCAATTGTGGTGAGGAATTTCATGGGTCAGGCTCCCTGTGATAAATTGCGTCATAGACTGAAGCAAACGCAGGATTCTTCAAGTCCGCGCAAAACCTTTGCCTAACGGACGCCAACCCAAGGCGGCCAAAGCCGTTGCGCCGACAAGCGCTAGTACGAATGGAACAAGCAATGCGGTGCTACGCGAAAACAGATTTTCGGCGAGTTGAACAGACAGTCCTGAAATCAGCAGACCAAGGGGGATCATGCCCCACGCGAGCAACCTGTAGATTGAATTCACGCGCCCCAACAGAATGTCAGGAATATTGCGCTGGCGATAGGCGACCGAAACCGTATTCCAAGTGATGCCCCAGAACTCGAACACTGCCAAGGTTGCAGCAAGTATCCAGCCATTTGGCGCGAGAATGATGCCCAGAAATGAGAGTGGCGTAAGTGCAAGGGAGAGTTGTGCGGTGCGACCCGGCCCGATTGCCTTAACGATCTTTTCACCGCTCCACCCTCCGGCGATGCCTCCGACCGCAGCAGCGGCGAACATCAAGCCATAAGCACGTGCATCCATTCCAAGGTTTTCTTGCGCGTGAAGGATCAAGCCGATTGCGACCATGTGAAAGAACAGGTTCCAAAGGCCGGTGATCACTGCCAATAAACGAAGTAGAGGGGCGTTTTTGAGGAAATTCAGTCCTTCGGCTAGCTCCCGTCGCCAGTTGCGGCTGTCTTTGATTTCTGGCGTGAACCTCCCCCGAAAGCTGGAAATTAAGGCAACGGAGCAGACGAAAGCCACCGCGTTCAGCGCGAAAGGCAAGGGGACGGCAGCAGCGATCAGGAAAGCCCCTATCGCTGGACCCAGTAGAGAGTCCCCGACAAGCTCAACACTCCAGAGCCGCCCATTGGCATATTCAAGTTTTTCGGGTGGCACCAACGACGGCATCATCGTTTGCGCGGCATTGTCACGGAAGACTTCTGCGGTACCAACAATCAGCGCCAGAGCGAATATCACCATGAAGAGCTGGGGCTGCGCCAAGCCCTCAGGCAAGGGTGGCAGCAGCGGCACGAATAATAACACAAGAGCAACAAGCGCAAAGGCCGCTCCTCTGATGGTATCTGTGATCAGGATGAGGTTTCGGCGGTCAATTCTGTCTGTGATGACGCCTGCTGGCAGTGCGAATAAAAACCAAGGCAGGCGCAGTGCGACTGGTACTAACGATATTAACAATGCATCGCGCGTCATGAGCGATGCCAGCCACGCCCAGACCACTACGGCCACGCCGTCTGCAAGGTTCGCTAGGCCGCAGGCAGCTAGAAATTTCGGAAGTACAGATTTTCCGCGAAGTTCCGTCGACGTCATAATTCGCCGACTATGTCACCTGCAGCCGCGGTCGCAAGCTCAGCTTTTCTTGGCTTTCGGTTTTTTGCCAGCTTCCAGGGTTTCAATCCGCGCAAGCAAGGCTTCATTTTCTTCACGAGCCTTCTGGGCCATTGCACGTACAGCATCAAATTCCTCGCGCGTGACAAAATCGCGATCTGCCAGCCAACGATCCATCATGCCTTTCATGGCGTTTTCCGCTTCCGACTTTGCACCTTGCGCAACGCCCATCGCGTTTGTCATCAGCTGCGACATGTCATCAAAAAATTTGTTGCGGGTTTGCATTGGAATGGCCTCACAATTTCGTTGATTGTTATATGGGGGCCTTTCTCGCTTTTCTCAAGGTTGACTTCGCCGCAGGCACATCGCACTCAAACTGCATGTTGCAGGCAGCCATACCTTTTCCCGATATCAGCCCCGAGATCTTCTCGATCGAAATTGGTGGCTTTGCTTTCGCGCTTCGATGGTACGCCATGGCCTATATTGTCGGCCTACTCATCGGTTGGCGTATTGTGGTCGGGCTAATGAAACGGCCTCATCTTTGGCGAAACGAGACGCCCCCAACCACACCTGACAAGCCAGAAGATCTTCTGACCTGGATCATTCTGGGCGTCGTGTTGGGAGGCCGCCTTGGCTACGTCTTTTTTTATCAACCCGCCTACTACCTTTCGAACCCGCTAGAGATTTTGATGGTTTGGCAAGGAGGCATGTCCTTCCACGGCGGCGCTTTGGGGGTGCTCGTGGCCGGTCTTGTTTGGTGCTGGCGAAACTCTGCGTCACCGCTGTCTATCGGCGATGCGATTTGTGTCGCCACGCCGCCTGCTCTTTTTCTGGGCAGGATGGCAAACTTTATCAACGCGGAGCTTTGGGGACGCGAAACCGATCTACCTTGGGGGGTTATTTTTCCTGGAGACGCAGCACAGGCCTGCGGTCCCATTGACGGATTTTGTTCACGCCATCCGAGCCAGCTTTATGAGGCCGGGCTCGAAGGAATTGTTCTAGGCATCTTGCTACTTTGGCTGGCTTATCGCCGGGGTGGTTTGAAATTACCCGGTGCGATGATTGGCGTATTCTTGGCAGGCTATGGTTCGGCGCGGTTTTTCGTTGAGTTCTTCCGGCAGCCCGATGCGCAATTTGTTTCAACGAATAACGCTCTGGGTCTGGCTTGGCACGTTAATGGCTTTGGGCTGACAATGGGTCAGATTTTGTCGACGCCCATGATATTGGTCGGGATCTTTCTCATCATTTACGCGCGGCGCAGGAGAAACGTGTGAGTGCGCTTACACCACTTCTGAAAGAACTTATTCTGACCAATGGGCCTATGAGCCTAGCGACGTATATGCAGCTCAGTTTGCTGCACCCCGAACACGGATATTACGCGACTCGCGATCCGCTTGGCTCGGCTGGCGATTTCACAACCGCGCCTGAGATCAGTCAGATGTTCGGTGAGTTGTTGGGTGCGGCCTTGGCGCAGTCATGGATGGATCAGGGTGGGGGGCCTGTCACCATTGTGGAACTGGGGCCGGGTCGAGGCACGCTGATGCGGGATGTCCTGCGGGTTGTCAGGACGCATATCGAGCACGTCAACATCTGCCTGATAGAGGCGAGTGCGCACTTACGAGATGCGCAAGCGCAAACCTTGGCCGAGTACGATATACAATGGTGCGACAGCGTCGAAGATATTCCGGACGGCCCGATCTTGCTGCTCGCCAATGAATTTTTTGATGCTTTGCCGATCCGCCAGTTTCGTAAAGGTACAATCGGTTGGTTCGAACGCCGCGTAGGACTGATTGAGGGTAGGCTCGGGTTGGGTGAAACTGAAGAAGTGAGGCTCGAAGCTTTGTCACACAGGTGGGAAGATACTCGCGAAAACCAGATAGTGGAGCTTTGCCCATCTGGTACCGAAATCGTTCAGTCAATCTCGCGCTGCATTGCAAGCTTTGGGGGTGCAGCTGTCATTGTGGATTATGGGAATTGGCGCTCCCTTGGCGATACGTTTCAAGCTGTGGCGTCGCACAAACCGGTAGATCCATTTGCATCCCCGGGAAACGCCGACCTGACTGCACATGTTGATTTTGAGGCGCTGAGCCAAGCCGCGGGTGGCGTTAATGTGAGCCAGATGGTTTCACAGGGTGTTTTACTTGAGCGACTTGGGATTACAGATCGTGCACGTCAGCTTACCAAGTCCTTGGAAGGTTCGGCGCTTGACGAGCACATAGCGGCACATCGTAGGTTGACCCACCCCGACGAGATGGGGCAGCTGTTTAAAGCGATAGCTCTCTATCCTCGCGACCAAGCCAGTGTTCCGGGATTTGTTTCATGACGCTTGAATTTATTACGCACAAAGCGCTCGAACCTTTTCAACATGGTTTTTTCACCCGCCTTGGCGGGGCATCGTCAGGCGTGTTCGAAGGGTTAAACTGCGGTCGAGGATCAACTGATCAAAGTGATGTTGTCGAAACCAACCGGGCGCGGGTTGCCGAGGCCATGCAGTTGCCGTTGGCGTCGTTGGTATCGGTTCATCAATATCATTCTGCTGACGTCATCGAAATAGATGGACCGTTGGACGATATAACGAAAGCCGACGGCATGGTGTCTGGCACTGAGAATGTCACGCTTGGGATTTTGACCGCAGACTGTCAGCCTGTCCTTTTTGCAGATGCGAAAGCTAAGATTATCGGAGCAGCTCATGCTGGTTGGATGGGCGCGCTTTCTGGCGTGTTAGAGAACACTATAGAAGCGATGGTCACACTCGGGGCCAAGCGTGACGCGATACGGGCAGTCATTGGCCCGTGCATCTCGCAACGCGCTTACGAGGTTGGGCCGGAATTCTTTGAGCGGTTTATTGATGAAGACCCTCAAAACAGTAGGTTTTTTTCGGGCGGACAAAGTGGAAAGATGCAGTTCGATCTGCCCGGATATGGTTTGTCGCGGCTCCGCGGTGCGGGTGTCGATGCTGAGTGGACGGGCCATTGCACCTATTCTGACCCAAGACGATTTTACTCCTTCCGGCGAGCGACCCACGCTGGAGAGGCGGATTACGGCCGATTAATCGCAACAATTCGGATTTGATTGCGCTGTTGTTTCAGCATCTGTGACAATCTTTAGGCGAAAGCTGCCTCGAATCTGCCATTGTTTTCGCGATCGGAAAATCTATGCGCCCGAATGGGGTATAATTTACAGGGGATTTCGAGTGCTCTCAACAAAACCGAACGAAGCTGCAAATTTTCGAAAAAAAGTGTTTGCCGGCCAAAATGAAGCCCGAAAGCGTGTTCAGTATCGCAGCTAACCTCAAGTCAGGCATCAATAAACAGTGATTGATACGCGCTGATATTGACTGACGGGGCGATGCAAATGTGGTGGAGAATTGCAATGAAAAAGAACAATCGCTGGATGAAATGGGTGCTGGAAGAGAGCTCCAAAACCGACCATGAGATGCCTTGGAGCAGAAAAGTTCGGGCTATGCGTCGCGAACAACCATTGGTTAGAACCCCAATTGCCCGGACGGCTTAGAGGCGACCACCTTCGCTGAGGTATGTCTCGATGAATGGCTTGAGTTCACTCTTGTAGTGTTGCCAGGCACCGACTGATGATTTGTATATCGGCTGTCTGACCTGAGTTGTTGAAAGCGTGTCGACCTGTCGACTGTTTTTATGAAAGTCTAGGCATGAGTCCTGCCAATCCAGGCCTGAATAGCTCACGATATTCCGAGCTTGAGCCTCAAGCTCGCTGACGACATCTTCATACCGCACTTCGATGAACTGATCGGGGATTTCGCTGCGCCAAAACTCGATTTGAGTTTCGAAAATCCGCATGAATCGGGCGATGTTCGATAGGTCGTTGGAATAGCGATGCGTTCCTTGCGGAAAAAACGATTTATAAATCGAAAATGCGTTGTCGCACGGGTGCCGCCGAACCACGACAAATCGCGCCTCCGGTAATGCCTGCCGAACGAAACCCAAGGTCGCATAGGTGCTGATTGATTTGTCTGTGACGAAGGGTTTTTCGAACCTGGCCGCAAGCTTGGCGCGATACTCGTCACCGACTTTGAGCAACCGTTTTTGCAGCTGTACCTTCGTTAGCTCTGCTTGTGGATACGTGCTCAGGACCTCCGACAGGTCGCGTCCCAGTAATCCTAGCTCTCCTCCCCCATCAACAGACGAATGTGAGGCCAATATCTGTTCGATGAGCGTTGTGCCCGAACGCGGCAAACCGGTCACAAATATTGGTTTGGGCAGCTTGTCCCGATCGCTTTCTGGCTGGTCGAGCGCGAATTCATGGTACAATTTTTGGGTTTGACTTGCGGCAGTACGATCTGCCTCGACTTCATAGGGAAAACGTTGATCCAGGTTCTCAGCCGCTGCCTGAAGAAACCCGAAATATTGATCAGATTTGCCGGTGTCGGCTGCTGCTTTAGCTAATGCGTGCGCGAGTGGAGCGATGTTTGGATCTGATTTTGGCAGCGCTGAGTATTTGTTAAACATCTTTTGGAGAATTGGATCGTCCTCGGTCACCTTTTTTATCGACGCGTAGGAGTAGTAATGTGCGCCGATGTTGGGATTCGCGGCTACGGCGAGGCGCGCATGATGCAACGCTTCTTCATACCGCCCCAAGTTCCTTAGAAGATCAGCTTTCTTCACCAAAGCCATGTCATTTTCGGGTTGAAGTAAAAGAGCTTGATCGTAGGCATCAAGCGCGGCGTCGCTGTCACCCACAGCCGTGAGCGCATCCGCCAGCTCGATGTGAACACGAATGCCACTTGCTGCCTTTTCAATGGCTGACCGGAAGAGTTGGATCGCTTCAGATTTGCTCTCATTCAAAGCGACCAACCCGCGATAGAAATTTATGTTTGGATGTTTGTCGAGAGATGCGCCCACGCGCTTTAGCAGCGTCCTTAGATTTTCGATCTGCGGATGCTTTGCGGCCATGGCCAGGTAAGCATCCCAAATTGCGGGTTCTCCTGGGCGAAGCTGCAGTGCTTTTTCGAAGTGGCCGCCACCGACTGCAAAGTTGCCTTCGGCTGAAGCGATTAAGCCAAGGTTGAAGTGAATCTCAGCCAGTTTCGGCGCAGCCTTCAGAAGCCGAGCATAAAGCTTTTTGGCTTGCGCAAATTCACCCGCGGTCTGAGCAGTGCGCGCTTTTGCAAACAGCTTTTTGATTTGTGCGGGGGGGAGGGCAACCATGTCCGTCCGATATCCTAAATTGTCATGATCCGGTATTTAACACCGAGGCGGGTGCTTAACCACTCTCTGCGAGAAGTAGTGTGGCCTCAGTTCTGGGCGTGCGCCGCCAAACAGGCACATAGGCAGAGACGTCACGTCTCTTCTTGGAAGTCTGCTTCATAGACACCACACGACGCCCTACCTGTGGAAGCAGCTTGGGCGTAGAGACAAGCCCCTCCAATACGCGTAAGTCATGTTCGAAACTTGGTGCGCGCATAAATCGATAGAGGACCTCCAGAACCCGGACCGGATCCTGAAAAAGGCGTTCTTTGTCGATCAGCAAGATCCGCTCGGCATCCGGACCGTTCAGCGCAGCTTGGATATGACACAATGGAGCTCCGATAATGCCGTTGTCTGCCATAAGCTTGTTGGGCGCATGCATGCGGCCAGTTTCTTCGGCCAAATCGGCGGCGATTGCTACGGGGTCGCGTACCATGAATATAAAGCGCGATAACGGAAGTAGCTCTGCAACACGCGCTGTGTGTTTCATCCAGTTTGCGTTGCCATCAATGACTATGCTGTCCATTGACCGGTTGTGATGCACTGCGTCGAATGCTGCGCGCAAAAGAGCTGCCTGGCAATCGGGTTCCAGTTTGTTGAGCGTCGAGCCACCATCTGCGATGTGTCCAGCAAGCTCGGAGAAAATCCCTTCGGCCGGGCCTTCTTCGTCGACGACGAGGCTGGAGTTTTGTCTTAGTAGGCTCAGCAGGTGCTCGGTTCCAGCCATCGGCATACCTGCGACGAAGTGGAACCGGGTAACGGACATTACCTTCAGGGTTTTCTCTCTGCTCAAGAGATTCATTATTGTATCGCCAGTACCAAAGTTCGTTGGCGCAATGTGACAGAGCGATTCGCCCGTGTCTATTACTGTCGGTCGCGAAATAAGGCGCGGCTTGTTTACACGTCGGATACAATTCGGGTGTAAATCTGGGTATTGAATTATCTTCTCTGAAAATTGGTGCAGTTTCTTTGTTTAAACTACCAATTTTGAGACATTGTTTACGAATTGGATAAGTGACTCAGATTGGGGGTGGGCCTCTGTCGTTACGCAAAAGACCTTGAAAGGCTTTCGCATGGCTAACCCGCTATTTCCTGGTGTTTTTCCGGGCAATCAAACCAGCAACTCAAATTACGACTACGAAACAGGGCAAGTGGGCACTGCAAATTCTGTTTCGCGATCTGATCGGGGTTTCGTGCGGGCCTACGACGTTGCTTGGTTGGATCAAAAGAACCGGGCCTGTTTTGACAGTATTGTTGCGCCCGCCACTCCGGTGGTCGAAAGCGCGTGTTCTGCACTGTCGCGTGGTGCTTTGGTCGCAACTGCGCGAGGCCCGATCGCGGTCGAAGATCTCACGCCTGGTATTGAAGTCATTACTCGTGAGGGCGAAGCGTTGCCGCTGAAATGGATTGGATCCTACGAGATGGCTGGTGCAGAAGCGCCCGGCAAGTCGAATGAGCAGTTATTTCGGGTCACAACCGACACCTTCGGGCAGGGAAAACCGTCTCAGGATCTGATGCTCGCTCCTAGAGCACATATCCTCTTGAAGCACGCCGCTTGTCGTTCGTTGTTCGGCATGGATATGGCGTTTGGACCAATTCGTGCATTCGAAGATGGTGTATCAGTTATTGCGGTCTCTCCGGTTTCTCCGGTCTGCGTCTACAATCTGGCATTCGACCGGCAGGCTACGATCTTTGCAAATGGTGTTGAGGTTGAGAGCTTTCATCCGGGCCCTCATGCATCCACGCTATTGGACGATGAAATGCTGTATTCTCTGTTGCGCCTTTTCCCTCATGTGGCATCGCTTGATGACTTCGGGCCGCAGCAGATCGACAGATTGACGAGGTTTGAGGTGGGTGCGCTGCGTGACGGCACCTAGCTGATCTGCTTTAATCTGTCTTCCAAAACGTCAAAGGGTACGCCCGGCTCGTCTTTGGAGCCGCGGATCACGAGTGACGTTTTCACGCTTGCCACATTGTCAGCCGCTGTCAGTTCTTCTGTCAAAAAGCTCTGAAATGTCGATAGGTCGGGCGCAACGCACTTCAAAATGAAATCAACTTCGCCATTCAACATGTGGCACTCACGAACCAAGGGCCATTCGCGACATCTATCTTCAAAAGCTGACAAATCGGCCTCTGCCTGACTTTGTAGCCCGACCATAGCAAAAACTTGCACTTCAAACCCCAAAGCGCGCGGCTCAACTTCAGCATGGTATCCCTGAATAAAGCCGCTTTCCTCTAGCGTGCGAACTCGACGCAGACATGGGGGTGCCGAAATCCCGACACGCTTTGCCAGTTCCACATTTGTCATGCGGCCGTCGGCCTGAAGTTCCGCCAATATCATGCGGTCAATTTCATCAAGTTTAGAAATAGCCATCAAGTCTCTCCCTAAGTTGAAACTTACCGAGATAGCTTTTCGTGCGCAATATTATTTCACGATTGAGTAATAAAATATTTGAGTACACTTCCGTTGGTTCTGGTCTTTAACCTGCGGTATGCTCCGACTATATCGGACAAGCTAATTCTTTGGAGCTGCCCTATGTCCGATACACGTCACACCCGCGTTTTGATTATTGGTTCTGGACCAGCAGGCTATACGGCAGGTGTTTATGCCAGCCGTGCGATGCTCGAACCAATTCTTGTGCAAGGTATCGAGCCCGGTGGACAGCTCACCACAACGACAGAGGTTGAGAACTGGCCGGGTGATACCGAGGTTCAGGGTCCTGACCTAATGGTCAGGATGGAAGCGCATGCCAAGGCGATGGGCTGTGAGATCATTGGTGACATTATTTCCGATTTAGACCTCTCAGAACGCCCATTCAAAGCAAAGGGAGACAGCGGTACACTCTATACATGTGACGCAGTTATCCTCGCAACGGGCGCGCGGGCAAAGTGGTTGGGGCTTCCCTCAGAAGAGAAGTTCAAAGGTTTCGGTGTTTCCGCCTGCGCGACATGTGATGGGTTTTTCTACCGTGGTCAGGAGATCGTGGTTATCGGTGGTGGAAACACCGCTGTAGAAGAGGCGCTCTTTCTAACAAACTTTGCTTCGAAGGTTACTCTTATCCATCGCCGAGACGAACTGCGCGCGGAGAAGATTCTACAGGACCGCTTGTTCAAGAATCCGAAGATTGAACCGCTTTGGTTTCATCAGCTGGAAGAAGTGGTTGGCACTGATAATCCACTCGGCGTTGAAAGCGTGCGCGTTAAGCATGTGGAAACGGGCGAAATTACTGAAATCCCCTGCAAGGGCGTGTTCGTCGCCATCGGTCATGCGCCGTCTAATGAGCTGGTCAAAGACGTTCTTGAAACCCACATGGGTGGCTATGTGGTAACCAAGCCAGACAGCACCGAGACCTCGATCCTGGGAGTATTTGCCGCCGGAGACCTTACTGACCATAAATACCGGCAGGCTGTTACCTCTGCGGGTATGGGCTGCATGGCCGCGCTAGAGGCGGAGCGCTTCCTGGCTGAAGAGGATTGATCAGCCGTCAATCTTGGCTGCTGAAAGGGCGATTGCCTGCTGGTAGACGGTCGCCGCGTTCCAATCGTTCAGCACACGAAAGTTGGCGGTTCCCTGTTGATAGGGCTGCCCGGGTTTCCATCCTTTTTGCCGCAGGAAATTCGCTGTAGAGGCCATAGCATCTGCCATGTTGTAGAAGTCTACGCGACCGTCACCGGTGGCATCCGCGCCGTATTTCAAGGCATTGCCGGGCAAAAACTGGGTGTGACCCAACTCTCCGTGTGCAGCACCGCGCTGGCCCGGCGCCAGCATGCCGCGATCGACCATGCTCAGCGCTGCCAAAGCGTGCGGAATGAAGAAGGATGATCTGCGACAGTCATAGGCCACTGTCAGGATGGAATCGACGACGGGCGTGTTGCCCATATTTCGACCAAAGCCCGTTTCCATTCCGTGGATCGCAAGAAGAATTCCACTTGGCACGCCATATCGTTTTTCGAGGGAAGCAAAAAAGGCGGCATTTGCATTTTTCCGCTTTTTGGCCTGCGCGGCGAAACTGTTGATCGATCCAAGCCTGATCTTGATAAAACGATCCAGGGAATACTTGACGCCCTTTTGATTGCGATCCGCTTTGATCGTCGATGTTGAGTATTTTGCGTTTGCGAGAGCCTGTAATCCGCGGTTCTTGATACCGGCTGCCTGAGCTTCTTTCGCAAAACTGGCTTTCCAGTTTGAAAATCCGCTGGCGTTATTTCCGCATTGCGCTGCGACAGCCAAGCTGGGCGTAAGCGAGATGAGTGTTGAAAATAGGATTGATCTGAAACTGTTTCGCATGCTGGAACCCAAAAAATTGCTTTCGACTAAAATTAGAATCTTGTGTGGCCCGGACAAAGTAATTTCTGCGAAAGGTTAGCTTGGGCCGCGTTTTTGGGGGCGGGTGTGACCGCTAGGTGATATTGAGTGGCCTTGGGTTACCCCAAAATGAGCTGGGTGTCGGAATCGGTCCGATTTGTGTCGAATGATGGGGCTAGGCGATCAGGCGGATTGCTACAAAAGCTCCAACAGATTGAATGGAGGCACGTGACCCATGAAAACTCAGGTCAAAGCATTGGTAGTAGGCGGCGGCGCCGTTGGGACATCTATCGCCTATCATTTAGCCAAAGCGGGTTGGTCTGATGTGATGTTGCTGGAACGCGATGAGCTCACATCCGGCTCGACTTGGCATGCCGCAGGGCTGCTTCCCTACTTCAATATGTCCTACGCAACGACCCATATTCATGACTATTCCATCAAATTTTATAAAACGCTTGAAGAAGAAACCGGGCTGAATGCGGGTTTTGCCGTCGTTGGAAATTTACGGATGGCACAAACTGACGAACGCATGGACGAGTATATGCTTTATGCGTCGACCGCCGAGACCTGTGGCGTGCCGTACGAGTTCATGACACCTGACGAGATCAAAGCGAAATGGCCGCTGATCCGCACCGAGGACCTCAAGGGCGCGCTTTATCACCAAACCGATGGCTACATTAACCCCGCAGATGTCACCATGGCGATGGCAAAAGGCGCGCGTCAGCGCGGGGTCATGATCGAACGCAAGTGGCAGGCCGACGCATTTCACTGGAATGGCGAAGCCTGGGAGGTCACAGCGACCAAAATGGTCGAAAAAGGCGGCAACCTTATCCCATCTGACGAGCAGATTGTCATCACCGCTGAGCATGTCGTGACCGCATCTGGAAACCATGCGCAGCGCACTGCAAAAATGCTGGGCATCAAGATGCCCGCTATTCCAGTGGAACACACGTTCATTGTTATGGAGCAAGATCCCGAACTGGTAAAATTCCGTTCTGAAGGGAATGCCGAGCACCCGGTTGTGCGCGATGCAGACGCCCAGTCGTATGTACGCGAGGAACGCGGCGGATGGATTTTGGGCGTTTATGAACAGGGAGCGCCCGCGCGGTTCGAATATGGCGTCCCCGACAGTTTCAGGGCCGATCTGTTTCAGCTCGATCTGGAGCGCATTGAAGAGCAATACATGGCGATGATCCATCGCGTCCCTTCTTGTGAGGAATCGGGTCTGAAGGACGATTTCAATGGTCCCATCTGCTATACGCCAGATGGAAACCCACTTGTTGGACCGGCACCTGGCCTGCGCAACATGTGGCTGGCCGAAGGCTTCTCATTTGGGATCACCGCGGCTGGTGGCACGGGCTACTATCTCGCACAGATGATGGTCGAAGGAGAGGCTGAAATCGATATGGCCTCGCTTGATCCCAAGCGTTATGGCGATTGGATGACGACCGAATACGCGATGCGTAAGAACGAGGAATGTTACTCGCACGTCTATGTTCTGCATCATCCCGACGAAGAACGAGAAGCGTGCCGTCCGCTGAAAACCGCCCCCGCTTATGATCGACAGAAGGCGCGAGGCGCGCAATTTGGACAGGTCAACGGTTGGGAGAGGCCAAACTATTTCGGGCCACTTGATGCCCCGGAGACTTTCGACCACGATGCTCGGTCGTTCCGGCGTGGTGGCTGGTGGGATTATGCTAAAGCCGAAGCAGAGGCGATCCGAGATGGCGTTGGTCTTGTTGATGCCACAGCGTTCACCAAGCATCGGCTGACCGGGCCTGGAGCGACCGCTTTTCTTGATTGGTTCACCTGTAACAAGCTGCCGCGGGTTGGCCGGATTAATTTGACTTATGCGCTGACCGCGCATGGCACAACGCGCACCGAATACACCATCGTGCGCGAGGGTGAGAATGATTACTACTTGGTCTCCGCAGGTGCGTGGCAGGCCTATGATCAGGACTATCTTTATAAGGCGATCGAAGACAAAGAAGCTGAGTTCGGTCGCATTAACGAGGAAGACGTAACCAGCAAATGGGGTGTCTTTGCCATTGCGGGCCCGAAATCCCGGGACGTTCTGGCGGAACTGATACGTGATCCTGCCCCAGCCACGGCCTTGTCAAACAAACGGTTCCCGTGGTTATCGGTTCAGAATATTGAGCTTGGCATGTGCCCGGCTAAAGCGGTCCGTGTTGCTTATACCGGTGAACTTGGCTGGGAGTTGCATCATCCGATCGAGATGCAGAACTACCTCTTTGATCAACTTATGGCCGCTGGCGAAAAACACGGCATGAAGCTGGTCGGTGCACGCGCACAGAACTGGCTGCGTCAAGAGAAGAGCTATCGTGCATTTGGCACTGAGCTTGGTCGCGATGCCACGCCTCTCGAAGCTGGCCTGGATCGCTTCGTAGATCTCGACAAGGATTTCTTCGGTAAGGAAAAAATGGTCGAAACCGGTATTCGCTCCAAATGTGTCACGCTTCTAATCGACGGCCCAGAAGATGCTGATCCATGGGGACGCGAGGCGCTTTATGCGGGAGACGAGCGTACCGGACGCCTGACCTCTGGCGGCTATTCGGTGGCATTCGGCAAGAGCATCGGTATGGGCTACGTAAAGCCCGAACATGCGGAAGTCGGCACCAAGCTAAAGGTGCGTATGCAGCGCCAGTTATTCGATGCGGAGGTTGTTGAAGACAGTCCGTATGATCCATCGAACGCCACCATTCGAAAGGATGGCTAAATTCTAAGTCGATCTGGCGTCAAGCGAGCTACTGTTTCTGGGTCTAGTTCAGGGTCCCGAGCAGCGATTTGATCTGCAAGAAATTGGCTTGCGGCGGGTGCGGTTTGAAATCCGTACCCACCTTGTCCTGCACACCAGACAAAATCTGGTATGTCGGGGTCTCGACCAATGACAAGCTGCCGATCCGGCGCAAAAGTTCTGAGGCCGGCCCAATTTGCAATCAATCGTGTGACCTCCGAGGTCACATGTGGCTGATACCTGGCTATCCCTTCGGCCAACACCATATCGTCGGCCCATGCATCTTGAGCTGGGACCGGCTCTTCATCAGCGGGTGAGACGAGCATCGCACCCGCATCCGGCTTCGCCCACCAATATTCTCCCGGACCAAATAACATCGGCCAGCGCGCTATATTGTGGCCTTCGGGACTTGGCACACGCGCGACTGAGCGGCGCATCGGTTGCAGGCCAATGGGGGCTACACCTGCAAGCTTTGCAATTTCATCGCCCCAAGCACCAGCTGCGTTGATAATGGTTTTCGTTTCGTAGGTCTCGTTCGCCTCAACGATCCATGACGTGTTGCGGCTGATAGATCTAACTGGAGCGTCTGTGATGATCCGAGCCCCGTTTTCCCGCGCAGCTTTAGCGAACCTTGTCAGCGCAGCATCTGTATCGACGTCCCAAGCTTCAGCATGAAAAGCCGTTTCGGTCACATGATCCAGATTCAGAACTGGTACCATCTCAGACGCTTCTGCGAGCGTCACCCGATGCATTTCCATGTTCACGAGGTCATGCTTGAATGCATCTTCGGTCCCTTGGCTGCCAAGAAGCAGCAGTCCGCGCGGGGTATCCTTTGAGCCGTTAACCTCCAGATGCCAGTGTTTGGAGGCGCGGTTCAACGCAACGGTGGACGGTTTGCCATAGGTTTCTTCAAACAGGGCAGCGGATCGACCAGAGGCGTGATATCCGACCGAGTTCTCGGCTTCCAGAACGACAACCGAGCCCAGTGTTGACAGGCGGGCGGCGGCCGAGAGGCCCGCGATACCACCTCCGACAATCAGAAAATCTATCATGCCTCTTCGAGCCGATCAGTAGCCGGGGCAGGAGCCAGACTTAGGTTGGTGATCTCGTCATAGAGCTTGTCAGACATAATGAAGTTCAGTGCAGCGAGCGAGGGCTTTAGTTGCTCGGCAGATCGTGCTGATATTATGGGTGCCGTAACGCCAGGATGGCGGGCGGCCCATGCGACGGCCAAAGTCGGGGCGGTGGTGTTGTGCTCGGCCGCCAGCTTCGGCAAGTCGGCTGCAGCCTGATGCATCCAGTCGACATTGTAGCGCGCCTCATACCGGTGATCGTCCTTCAGTCGCCCGGTTCCTTGTTTGGCATATTTGCCGGTCAAAAGCCCGCCACCCAAGGGCGAATACGGACAAACGGCGATCTCTTGATCGATGCAGGCTGGTAGGATTTCGACTTCGGCCTGTCGTTTAACGAGATTGTACATCGGTTGAAGGACATCGATGCGCGTTCCAAGATCACGCGCAATGTGCTGCGCCTTCATCACCTGCCATGCTGCGAAGTTCGAAATACCGATGTATCGGATTTTCCCTGCCGTCTGAAGTTCGGCCAGTGTTTCAAGACTGTCTTGCAACGGCGTGTCTGGATCGAACCGATGCAGGTATAGCAGGTCGATCATGTCCATACCCAGACGCTCTCGACTTGTCTCGAAGCTGTTGAGGATCGTCTGCCGCGTGGACGGTTTGTCGTAGGCGGCTTTGGTCGCGATCAGAAGCTTGTCACGATCTGCTTGGGCGTACCGGCCGAGCATCGCCTCAGAACGGCCTTCGGTGTAGACGTAAGCCGTATCAAAGAAATTCAAACCAGCCGCACGGCAGGCTTCATACATCTCTTCTGAGGCCATGTCGTTGGCAGTGCCGCCGAATTGCATGGCACCAAAACAGAGCGGAGAAATCGGGTCTCCATTAGGAGCGGTCATATGTGTCATGGAGAGGATCGTGGCAGATGTTGTCTGCTGTGAAAAGGGGTGCTGCGTCTAGTACAATCGAAGCCCTCGTAACTTAGAAAGCTGGCCCTCGAAAATCCATCAAACCTGGTTGTTGGTGCTGAGCTCTATTTTGACGATGGCCAAACGCCTTCGCCACCCAATCGCCATACGATTTCAGACAAAAAGCTTGAACTTTACCTCGTCGTAAAGCTTCTGCCAGACATAATAGTCTGTGAAGTAACCAGAATGTCCGCCAGCAGGGACGTCGAAGTTATGGGCCAAATCGTCCTCGTCCTGATCCAGCCTATCGCCAATCCGGGTGCCAACAAAGTCGTCTGAGCGGTGAATGTTGTACCACTGGGTCATAACTTTATTGCCGTTGGGGTCACTAATCGGCATTCGCTTTCGTGAGACTTGGAAGAATTCTTTGAAATAGCGCCGGTAAATGTGGGTTACCGGAGATCCCATCGTTACAAGTGTCACCGGCGGGCTGCTTGCTTTCTCAAGCAGGTAGTGAAGGTCGAACCGTTTGCCCGCATTGTTGCCGGCCTCCGCTGGTTTGCCGTCCTGCAGCATTTGTGTGGCTATCACGGTGCCCTGAGAATGCGAAATGATTGTAACGTGTTTTGGGCTATAGGCCTCTAGCGTGTAGTGCAGCGTACGTTTGAATCGCGAATTGATCTGGTTGCGCAATATAAAATTCTCTTTCCGAGATTTAGTGTCGTCCCAGAGAGCGCATCTCGCCTGAACGGTATAGGTGACGATGTCGCGAACTATGCCAAGACCTCCTGCGATCAACGCAGAAAAGTTGTAGATCAAGACGCCTACAAGTAGCAGACCTGCCGTCACCCACGCGTATTTATCGTAGAACCAGTCCAGTAGCGGCTTGGGGAATGAGAAAACTGTCCACTCCGTCCAAGTCATCGGGAAGGGTCCCCATTCATCTGCGATGTTGAGAACAGCGAACCAAATCACGATCATCGAAAGACCAAAAATCGTCTGCAATCTTGAATTTAGAATAACGCGGCTCACAGATTCATTGTCTTTGTAAAGGTTGTGCCGCCAGCCATGACGATCCCAGACCAGATGTGCCGTAATAACGACCAGCACGATCAGGCAACCGGTGGTAATCGCGAGGCTCCCCAATCCTTTTTCGAGATGCCGACACGCGACCCCTTGGAACAGGCTGTTGGCTCCGTTGTCGCAGCTCGTTCCCTCGGCACCAGAAACGCCGTCTGCAAATTTTGTGGCGAGATCAACAAATAAGAGCCAAAGGGTCGAACTGAATACCGTCCAGAACATAACCATTGCTGCGCAGACGGTATGATAAATCTCGCGAGACCCTTGGATGCCGTCTGTGGTGTCGATAGTTTGGACTATGTCGCTACTCGCAGTTCCAAGGCTCTGAATGCGCACTATCAGGCGCTTGATTGCCTTTTTGAGCGGAGGCCACCAAACGGTTAGGTACATCAATGCGGCTATACTGACTGTAAACAGCCACAGAAGCGCTAATGTCTCCACGCTGAGTTCGACAAAGCACTCAAGATTTTCGAAATACCACGCCGGGCGATCTGCTTCAGGTATCAAAGTGCACCAGCCGCCTGTCACTGAGGCAACAGTATCTCCAAACACGGCCACGCCTAGTATAAAAGCGCCTACCAATGTTGTGCCTACTCCGAATAGTCGTACCAGATATGTTTTTGCGATGACACGCCAAATATAGAGGCCGAGCGCCAAGGCGAGGCCGCCATTCAATGCGAAGAGCCAAAGTACCGGGAGTTGTTCCCCGACATTGACGGCTGTCACATCGATCAGCATTAATACCGCGCCAATAAAAAGCGCGGCGTTTAAGGGTGCGATGGCCCCATAGAACAGCCAAGTAAAGGCATGAACCAATGCGGCCGTACCAGTGTCACGATTGTTCTCGACGTTTTCCATCGCGATGTAACCAAGGCCAAGGATCACCTTCAGCAGGTCGAACATCGTCCAGAACGGACCCTTGGGAGCGGGCGAAAGATCGGCCCAATAGACCTCGGCAAAGACGGCTTGTTTCTCGGGCGTCTCTGGCTTTGCCGGACGAACCCTGCGCAGGTGAACTGGGAAAAGCGCTGCTTTGCGATCCTTCGCGTTGAAGCGCTTTTCGACAAGTTCTATCACGTCACGTTCGACAACGACGGGTTCGTAGTTTGGGTCGTCTTTTCCGAACTGCGTTGTGGCGGCGCCAACAACGGCGTCTACGGTTTCGCCAGGTTTTTGTTCACCAATACCGTGGACGGTCACAATCAAATGGGTGTCCATAAATCACTCAAAAACAAAACATAAATAATAATGAGGTAGCCTAGCACATCTGTCGGCATGTCCAAAACAAAAGATGGTCCGAGGGCCATTCGGATCTCGATGGGCTTTAGCAATGCTTGCGGGGCCAGAAGTCTCTTTCAGTTGCGCGCCGAGAGTAAGGTCTAGAGGGTGTCCATCGCCTTTTCATCAATAAGTTGGCGCAGTTGTCCGTTTTGGTTTTGTGACGATACCGGTTGCTTTGTCGGTGTAAACGTCAAGCGGGCTCTTGCTCGAAGCAAATCTGACCGGCTTCGGATTTGGTCAGAGCAACATTCAGTAACCCGCAATGGCGCTTGGACCCCTCAACCAGATGCCATTTGCAGTTGGTGCAGAGACCAAAAGTGCGCCCACCCAAATTATCGCGATACGCCATTTCGAGCGCTGCGGCGGCTTCGCGTGTTCTCGGAGTATCAATCACGTCTTCTGTCGATTTCACCACAGCTGCCCCCTCTGACGTGACCGAATAACTGATTGATCGGCGGTCTGTTTCGGAGCGGCTCTCAGCAATCAAACCCTTCTGTGCAAGACTCTTCAGCGTTTGTGATACGGTCCCCTTAGTCGCCGCCAGATACTCGGTCACATGGGACGGTGATCGCGAAAAGCGGTTTGCCGCGGCAAGGTAAGCCAAAGTAGCGAGTTGTGCGGCATTTAGATCGCTTTGTCTTGCATGTGCAGAATGCAATCGGGTTAGCCGGTCCATCATGAGATGCAAAGAACGGGTCATTTTCAATTAGTAGCGAGTCAAAATAAATTTGACAAGGTTTCGACTCGCTTCTATTTAATAGGTATCGAGTCGAAACTTATTGGAGATTTCAATGAAACTTTTGGATCAAATCACGGCGGTTGGATTGGCACCCGTCGCCGCATTCGCAGGGGGTGATCATGGGGCCGCCGTTATGCAGGAAGGCGCCGTCGTCTCACCCGCATCGGCAGAGATATCCCAGGATTTCGACATTCTGGCAGCTCACGTGCATCGCAAGGGCAATATGTTGACTTTTCATATGACCACCGCTGGTCAGGCAGGAACGACGTTGCCGGAACCGGCTGGCGCTCTGGGGGGCGCACCTGTACTGGCCTATGTCTGGCCTACCTCCCTCGATCCGGCGTCGGTCGGGTTCGATGCAGGCGCAGGTATCCTTGCGCTGGTGGCCACCAGCCATCCCGACTTTGATGACACCCCTCTATTTGATGAAAACCAAGATGGCGATCTGAGCAATGATGGGGCCGATTGGCATAGTCACTGGGCTGTTTTGGCCCCAACTGACGCCTGCGGCACCGGGGCTTTGGGCGTAAAAGATATTCCCGATGGCGCGACACCTGCTCTGCCGGTGACTTGGCCGGGTCTGCCCATCTTACTCGATAGCCCTGGGTACTCGCCTTTATTTGACGGTCCTGAAATCAGTCTGACCGTTCCAGTGAATGCGCCAGAGGGCACAAGCTACGATGGCGTGACGGCTGCGCTTCGTGTGAACGCCAATATACACGCGCCGCTTCTTTGCGTGACCGACATCCTCGACGTGGCTTCGGGGGATTTGTCGCTGCCGGGGCAGATCAAGTAAACAAAAAGGGCCCGCTCTATGCGGGCCCTAATACGGTCATTGCTAAGTCGTTTTATTGCGGGATGTCGCCTGTCAAACCTTCGACATAGAAGTTCATGCCTGCCAGTGTTCCATCGTCTGCAGTTTCGCCATCAGCCAACCAGTCGGAACCGTCTTGCTTTTTGAGTGGACCAGTAAAGACGTGGTAAGAGCCGTCTGAGATGCTGGCTTTGAGAGCTAGCGCTTCGGCCTTGACGTCGGCTGGAACGGCGTCAGAAATTTCGCCGATTTCAACCATGCCCGGCGCGATGCCATCCCATGTGTCTTTCGATTCCCATGTGCCATCCATGACCGCTTTGACGCGGTCGATATAATAGGGTGCCCAATTGTCGATGATGGAAGAAACCCGTGGCATCGGAGCGTACTCGCCCATATCGGAGGCTTGACCAAAGGTGATCACGTTGCCAGCTTTTTGTGCCGCTGCCTGTGGAGCAGTTGAGTCCGTGTGCTGCAAGATCACGTCAGCACCTTGCTCGATCAGCGCAGTCGCCGCGTCAGCTTCCTTGGCCGGATCAAACCACGTGTAGGCCCAAACGATGTTGAACTCTACGTCGGGGTTTACTTTCTTGGCGTGAATATAGGCCGCATTGATACCGCGAATAACCTCGGGAATCGGGAAAGAGGCGATGTAGCCAATCTTGTTGGTCTTGGTCATTTTGCCAGCGATGTGGCCTTGAACGGCACGGCCCTCGTAGAAGCGAGCGGAGTAGGTCGATACGTTCGGATGTTCACGCTTATAGCCTGTGGCATGTTCGAATTTTACGTCCGGGAATTTTCCAGCGACCGCATTCGTTGGGTCCATATAACCAAAGGATGTTGTGAAGATAATGTTGGCTCCTGAAAGGGCCATTTGCGTGATTACACGCTCAGCATCGGCACCTTCCGGAACGTTCTCCTGGAAAATGGTCTCAACTTTGTCACCAAAAGCCTCTTCAACGGCCAGACGCCCTTGATCGTGCTCATAGGTCCAGCCGCCGTCGCCAACCGGGCCAACATAGACAAAACCAACTTTGGTTTTTGCATGGCCATCGGCGAATGCCGTACCGGTCAGGGCCATGGCAGCAGCAGCCGTGGCAATAAGTGTTCTTCTTAACATATGGAATCTCCCCAAGTTTATGAGCGGTATATACGCCTCAGGACGAGGCATGGAAAGCGCGTCCCAGACAGGCGGGGGCTGCAAGCGACATTCGCGCTTTGCCCCCTTTGCGTGGCGCGGACATGATAACCAGTACGAGGATGGTTATCAGATAGGGTGACATGGACAAGTATTCGACTGGTATTGCCATGCCAGCCGCCTGCAGATTGAGCTGCAAAACTGTGACGCCGCCGAAAAGATAAGCGCCCAGCAAAACACGCAGCGGTCGCCATGATGCGAAAACCACGATGGCAAGCGCAATCCATCCGGCTCCCGCAGTCATACCCTCCGTCCATTGCGGCACACGGATCAGGCTGAGATAGGCGCCGCCTAGCCCCGCACAGGCACCACCAAACGCAATCGCCATCAGACGCACACGGATAACTTTGTAACCGAGGGCGTGAGCCGCGTCGTGATTTTCGCCGACGGCGCGCAGGATTAACCCGGCACGCGTGTATTTCAATGTAGCCCAGACTGCGGCAACCAGAGCGAGCGTCAGGTAGACCATAAGGTCGTGGTTGAACACAATTGGGCCTAGATAGGGGATGTCGCTGAGAAGCGGAAAATCGATTTTCTCAGTACTTGGTGGTTTGATACCGACATAGGATTGGCCGAGCAGGGAAGACAGGCCGAGACCAAACAGGGTCAGCGCCAGTCCCGTGGCAACCTGATTGGACAGGAAAAACTGGGTCAGGACGCCAAAAATCATCGACAGGATCGCCGCACCAATGGCGGCACAGATGAACCCCAGTACCGGAGAGCCGGTCTCTACCGCTATCGCAAAGCCACAAATCGCGCCGGTAATCATCATCCCCTCGACACCTAGGTTCAGAACCCCGGCTTTCTCGACAACTAGTTCCCCGATGGCGGCCAACAGGATCGGTGTAGCGGCGACCATCAGTGAAGCGATCAGCAGTGTAGGGGAGATTGCGCTTAGGTCCATGATGCGGCTCCCTCAGACGCTTCGGTTGCACCCTGTAAGTGCTGCGTTTTCTTTGACCGGTGAAAGGAAGGTTTGCTGCGCATGATTATGCTACCTCCGCCTTGCCAAAGCTCACGCGGTAGTTCGTCAGCACATCCACGGCGAGCAGGAAGAAAAGAAGCATTCCTTGGAACGCCTGAATGGCTGCGGCGGGGATGCCGAGCATAAGGGACGCAAGCTCCCCCCCGATATAGGTCAGCGCCATCAGAAGGCCCGCCAGCAGGATGCCAACCGGATGCAATCGCCCGAGGAAAGCCACGATGATTGCGGTGAACCCGTAGCCCACATTGAAGTCGATGGAGATCTGTCCCGATGGGCCCGAAACCTCGAACAGGCCCGCAAGACCAGCTAACGCGCCTGATGTCCCCAGGCAGAACAGGATCAGCCGGGCTGGATTGACCCCGCCAAAGCGGGCGGCGCGGGGCGCTTCGCCAGTTAATCTGATCTGGAAACCCAGCATGTGTTTGGCCAACAGGACATAAGCAAAGATTACCGCAATAAATGCTGCAACCACGCCCCAATGCATACCGGTGCCGGCAATCAGTTCGGCGTTATGCGCAGAGGCATAGCTTTTGAAGTTGCGCGATCCGGGGAAGCCTGCGCCTTCGGGATTGCGCAACAGGCCGAGCGACATGGAAGCCAGAATGAACTCCGCCACGTAGACCAGCAATAATGAGACGAGGATCTCATTGGTCCGAAAATAGACACGAAGCACGCCGGGGATCATGGCCCAAAGCAAGCCGCCAATCGCCCCCGCTATGACCATCAGTGGGAAGATGATCCAGCTTTCGGTCGGATAGAAAGCCAGTCCCACCGCAGCGCCGAAGATCGCGCCCATTATATATTGACCCTCCGCTCCGATGTTCCAGATGCCCGCTCGAAACCCAAGCGACAGGCCTATTGCGATCAAGATCAGAGGTGCCGCTTTCACCAGAAGTTGCGGGCGGGAATAAGCTGCAAACTGTTCATTAAAAAGAGGATCCCAGAAAATCGTTCGAATGGCCTCAAACGGATCCTTTCCCAGAATTGCGAACATGATCCCGCCAGCGATCATCGTCGCCACGACGGCCACGATGGGAGTCAGATAGATCCACTTCTTCGATGGCTGAGGGCGTTTTTCAAGCCGCACCATGATGTGCCACCTCCATGTCGTGCGCTCCACCCATCATCAGCCCGATCTGGTCCACTGTAAGACCCTTTGCCGGAACGGGCTCAGTCAACCTGCCCCCGTTCAAAGCCGCAAAGCGGTCGGAGATTTCCATGAGTTCATCAAGATCCTGAGAGATCACAATGATCGCAGCGCCTTCACCCGCGAGATCCAGCAAGGCCTGCCTGATGTCGGCGGCGGCGGAGGCATCAACGCCCCAAGTGGGTTGATTGACCACCAATACGTCTGGTTTTTGCAATATCTCTCGTCCGATGACGAACTTTTGCAGGTTTCCACCAGACAGTGAGCGTGCCGCGTTTTCAGGTCCGGGCGTGCGAACATCGAAATCGCGGATCACATCTTTCGCATAATCCTTGGCTGCAGCCCAGTTCAGGAAGCCTTTACGGGCCATCTTCTTGCGAACATTTGCGGTCAGAAGTGCATTTTCAGTCAGCGACATGTTCGGAGCTGCGGCGTGGCCCAACCGCTCTTCGGGGGCCGCGAGTATGCCCATAGCGCGTCGGGACTGAGGGGGCAGATGCCCCACAGATTTTCCATGAAGCAATATTGCTCCGCTAGCACTGACAACCTCACCCGATAAAGCCGCTGTTAGCTCGTCCTGACCGTTTCCTGCCACCCCACCAACACCCAATACTTCGCCCTTGTGCACCTTGAGTTTGATTTCCTTCAGCGAAGTGCCGAATTGCAGCGGAGACGGCACCGAGAGGTTATTGATTTCAAGGGCGACATCGCCCTGCGCGTGGGGGACACGTTCTGGAACATGTAGCGTGCCGCCAACCATCATTTCAGCCATGGTACGCACGCTCTCTTCGCGCGGATTGCACGTATCGACTTTCTTTCCAAGCCGGAGGATTGTGGCGGTATCACACAGGCGCCGGATCTCATCGAGTTTATGGCTAATATAGAGGATTGAAGTCCCTTCACTGCGCAATTGTTCTAGCGTTTTGAAGAGGATATCGACTTCCTGAGGGGTCAAGACAGATGTGGGCTCGTCCATAATCAGCAGCTTGGGATTTTGCAGCAGGCAACGAATAATCTCTACACGCTGACGTTCTCCTGCTGACAAGTCGCCGACTGTGCGAAAGGGATCCAACGGTAGGCCATATTCTTCGGACACCTTGGATATCTGCGCGGCCAGATCCCGCATCTTGGGTGGATTTTCCATGCCGAGCGCGATGTTCTCGGCCACATCAAGCGCTTCAAATAGCGAAAAATGCTGGAACACCATGGCGATCCCGTCAGCTCGTGCGGCGCGAGGTTCTGGCGGGGTAAATGCTGCCCCCCTCAGGCGCATCGTGCCAGCATCCGGTTTGACGAGACCATAGATCATTTTGACAAGTGTGGATTTACCCGCGCCGTTCTCACCCAGAAGCGCGTGAACCTCGCCTTCATTAATCGTGAAGGTCACGTGATCATTGGCAACGACACCCGGATAGGCTTTGGTTAGGCCTTCGATTTCCAGCAGCGCTGTAGTCACAGTGCGATATCCTTCCCCAAGGTTTGTCGCCTGAGAGACAGCAGTAACCGAGAGGTGACGCCTACGGCAATAGCTTGTGGGTGTTTCCCCAAAGCTGGATCGCCGATGGGGCAAGTGATGCGAGCAATTTGAGCATCCTGATGGCCAAGTTTTTTCAGACGTGAGCGGAACCGGGCCCATTTGGTTGCCGATCCGATCAGACCTGCGAAAGCAAAGCTGTGGTTCAGCAGCTGATGGCAGATTTCCAGATCAAGCGCATGTGAATAGGTCAAGATCAGGTGGTGCGCCTCCGACGGGGCGAGCTGTACGGCGTCTGCTGGGTTCGCGGCTGGCAGAACCGTTACGTCTGTTGTGGGGAAACGATCAGGGCCGGTATCGACCCACGTGATGGCAACGTGGGGCAGTGGTGCAATGGTGTCGACCAGCGCGCGACCGACATGGCCTGCTCCATAAATCCAAAGAGGAACACAAGCGGTTTGGACAGGTTCAACGAGCCAACCGTCGGCCAGTGCGGTCTTGGGTTCAGAACCATTGCGGGCTTTGGCCTCCGCGCGCGCTATCGCGAGTGGTTTGCTTGTTTCACCGGTGACCCTGCGCGCAAAGGTGTCGCTGACGTCCGGCGCATCTGTGAAAACCTCTGTGATGAGCGTGACAGAGCCACCGCAGCACTGTCCCAGAGATGGACCCAAAGGCTTGACCCGGATCGCATTGCCCGTCAGCGCTTGTTTTGCGGCCTCATATTCAAGCGCGCCTCCGCCGATTGTGCCGGCTTGGCCGCCATCCCACACCAGCATGGAGGCACCGACTTCGCGCGGAACCGAGCCTCTGGTATCAGCCACGACGACCCGCGCGACGGTACCGTGTTCGGCGATAGCATCGCGCAAAGTTTCAAGATCAAAACTCACGACCGCAGTCTCGCACACGCCATTGCGATGCGCTCAGGCGTGGCTGGTGCATCCAGATTGGGATAATCGTCCCCGCATGCAGAAATCGCATCTGACAGCGCTAGCCAGGCGGAAATGCCCAACATCAAGGGAGGCTCCCCCACGGCTTTGGAACGATAGATTGTCTCCGACCGGTTTTCACCATCCCAAAGTGACACGTTGAAAACTTCGGGACGGTCAGAAGCACAGGGGATTTTATAGGTCGATGGTGCGTGGGTGCGCAGATTACCTTTGGCGTCCCAGACAAGTTCTTCCATTGTTAGCCAGCCCGCGCCTTGAACATAGCCACCTTCGATCTGACCGATGTCCAAGGCCGGGTTCAGAGACCGGCCAGCATCATGCAGGATGTCGGCACGCAGGATGCGGTTCTCCCCCGTAAGTGTATCAATCACAACTTCGGTCACTGCGGCTCCATACGCGAAATAGAAAAACGGTCGGCCGTGCCCCTTGATCCGATCCCACGCCACGTCGGGCGTCGCATAAAAGCCTGTTGCGGAAAGCGAGACACGGTGCGTGTAGGCTAGCTCGATGGCCTTTTGAAACGGTATCGTATCGCCGGCAACATTGACGGCGCCTCTTTGAAAACGCACCTTTGAGGGGTCGGTCTGATATTGACCCGCCAAGAAAAGGGCGATCCTGTCCTTGATCTCTTCGCAGGCTGCTTTCACAGCCATCCCATTGAGGTCAGAGCCAGAGGATGCAGCCGTGGCAGATGTATTTGGTACTTTACCTGTGTCGGTCGCTGTAATTTTGACCGCGTCAAGCGAGACGCCGAACTCGTGCGCCGCAACCTGAGCGACCTTGGTGAACAAGCCCTGTCCCATCTCTGTGCCGCCATGGTTCAGATGGATAGAGCCATCCTGATACACATGCACCAGAGCGCCCGCCTGATTGAGGTGGGTGAGCGTGAAGGAGATTCCGAATTTTACAGGTGAAAGCGCTAGCCCGCGTTTGAGCACTGGATTTCTTTCGTTCCAGATGGCCACCTTCTGCCGTCGCGCGTGGTAATCTGACTCTTCGACCAGTTGGTCGGTCATTTCATGGAGGATGAAATCGGTCACTTCCATGCCATAAGGCGTCGTTTGACCGCCTGGCTTTTGATAAACTTTGACGCGCTGGCCAGTCTCGGTCGCGCCACGAGACGCCAGATCAGCGTTATCTTTGTTCGGTGCCTTCCCATGTTTCAAAATATCCCCGCCGGAGGCTTCATCAGCAACAGAGGCGGCGGCGTAGAAGTTGAGGCGTCGCACGTCCAAGGGGTCTTTGCCGAGCGCATGGGCGATCTCGTCCATCACACGTTCGATCCCGACCATGCCCTGTGGACCTCCGAAACCCCGGAAGGCGGTGTTTGACTGGGTGTTGGTTTTCAGGCGGTGCGAGATGATACGTACATGTTCAAGATGATAAGCGTTGTCGGCATGCAGCATCGCGCGGTCTGCAACTGGCAGGGAAAGGTCCTGTGCCCAACCGCACCGTGCAAATTGTTCAAACGTCAGGCCAGTGACACGACCGTCATCGTCAAAGCCCACATCATAGTCGATACGGAACTCGTGCCGTTTGCCAGTGACGATCATGTCGTCATCGCGATCATAGCGCATCTTGCATGGCTTGCGCGTCAGGCGCGCGGCAACGGCGCAGGCCACGCAAAGTGCATTGCCCTGACTTTCCTTGCCACCGAAGCCGCCTCCCATGCGGCGCACTTCCACACGCACGGCATTCATCGGCACGCCGAGTGCTTCGGCCACCTTGTGCTGGATTTCAGTTGGGTGTTGTGATGAGGCGTGCACGACCATGTCGCCATCTTCCTGAGGCAGGGCTAAGGCTGCGTGACCTTCCAGATAGAAATGCTCCTGCCCGCCGATCTCAAAGCTGTTTTGCAACCGATGGGCGGCCCCTTTTAGAGCCTCACCGGCATCGCCTTTGAGGTAGACGCGCGGTCCATCTTCAAAACGACTGTCGGCTGCCAGCGCGTCTTCAATGGTCAGCAATGGCGTTTCTTCCACGTAATCGATCTTTGCGAGGCGGGCGGCATGGCGCGCTTGAAGATGGCTTTCCGCCACAACCAGAAAAACCGGCTGGCCGACATAGTGAACCGTCTGCTTCGCCAACAGCGGTTCATCATGGTTCGACGGCGAGACATCGTTGTCGTATGGCAGGTCGTCGGCAGTCAGGACCGCAACGACGCCAGGCGCGGCTAGAACTGGCGCAAGATCAAGGGTCGTGATTGTGCCGCGTGCTATGCTCGATAAACCAAAGGCCAGATGTAACGTCCCAGTTGGTGTTGGAATGTCGTCGGTGTACCGGGCGGCGCCTGTGACATGCAGCGGACCGGCATCATGGGGTTTGGGGGTGTGTACGGTCATGAGTGGACCTCCAACACGTTGGCTGGAACGCCAAGGCTTTCGACATAGGCGCGCCTTAGCATGTTTTGAGCTGCCATCAGTCGATATTCCGCCGAGGCGCGCATATCGCTCATCGGCTGGTAGTCTTTCTCGAATGCTGGCAGCGCTGCTTCGATTACGTCTTCCTTCCAAGCCTTGCCGAGTAAGGCTTTTTCGACATGCGTGGCGCGTTTGGGCGTGCCTGCCATACCGCCAAAGGCGATACGTGCGGATTTGACGGTTTCACCGTCGACCACGATGTTGAAACACCCACAGACAGCGGAGATGTCCTGATCGAACCGCTTCGAGAGCTTATAACATTTGAGCGTGTCGGGTTGACGCGGAAAGCTCACGGCTTCGACGAACTCACCTTTTGCGCGGTCTTGCTTGCCGTATTCGATGAAAAAGTCTTTGAGCGGCAAGTCGCGGCGCGAGTCGCCTTTGCGCAGGTGCAGTGTTGCACCCAAGGCGATCAAGGCAGGCGGGCTGTCCCCGATGGGCGAGCCATTGGCAATGTTGCCACCGATTGTTGCAGCGTTGCGCACTTGGACAGAGCCATAGCGACGCAGCAATTCAGCAAAACTGGGGTGCAACTCGCGCACCGCCTCCAATACTTGCGTCACGGAGGTGACAGCACCGATCCGAACCGTATCTTTAGAAACATCCACGCCAATCATATCGATGCAACGTGTGACAAAGGCTACCTCACCCAACTCCCGAAAGTCCTTGTTGACCCACAAACCCACATCGGTCGCGCCGCCGATCAATGTGCCTTCGGGGTGCTTTGCGTACCAGCTTGCCAGTTCGTCTGAAGAGGTTGGGATGAACGCAGGCAGGGTTTGTGCTTCGAGTTGATCTTCTTGCATCCAATCCGGCACCGGCTTCGCACTCGCCGCCTCTGCTGCGCGAATAATCGGGGCGTAGCCTGTGCAGCGGCAGAGGTTTCCGGCAAGCTGATCTTGGTGATCTGTTGCGCCATTCTTATGAGCTGCTGCCATAGTGGTGATGAAACCCGGTGTGCAGAAGCCGCATTGACTGCCATGAAGCTCGACCATGGCGGATTGCACAGGGTGCATTTCGCCGTCTAGGCCAGATATACCCTCGACGGTTCGTACCGCTCGTCCGGCCAGCTGTGGCATAAACAGAATGCATGAGTTCATGGCGCGGGCTACGCCATCTTCACCCGTCACAATAACGGAACAGGCGCCACAATCGCCTTCGTTACATCCTTCTTTGGTGCCAGTAAGTCCGCGCCGTTCGCGCAGAAAATCAAGAAGCGTTTCGGTCGATCCGACCTCTGCCTCCACCGTCTCTCCATTCAGAAGAAACTTGAGCATATGGAATTAGTCCTGCCGCCTTACCGATGTGGTTGTGCCTCGTGACAAGGTCGATGCGGCGTAGACCATGCCATGATTAATCCAACGGGAGCCATGCTAGTCTCAGAGTTCCGTGTTTGGCAAGTGGGCGCCTCGGCACAACAATACTGGATTCTTCTCACATATTCGCCACGAAATCGAACGATTTGCCTCGCATACCTTCAACTAAAGAGGGGTCTTTTACTTATTGGTGGCGTAGATGCTGAAACGATTGTGGAAGCGAGATAGTTTTTCAGAAGAAAAAGCAGCAGCAGATTTGCTGGCAACAGTGATGCCTGCTGCGGCCAAGCCAGTTGCCGAACAAGCTGTGCCAACAGCTGATGCGGTAGCGCCGAAGCGCAAGCCCAAGGGTATGCGCGATTCAGACATCATCGATGAAGATGGTAAGTCGGCCGAAGAGATTGCGGCGGAAGCTGCTCAGGAGTTTGACATCATGGGGTTGGCCAAACGTGTGGCTGATATGCCCGATGTGATCCCGCCCGCCAGTGAAGCGCCCGCAAAGCCTGTTGCGAAGGCTGCCCCGGCTGACGAAGGTCCAAAATTCACTGCAAGAACCACGCCTCTCGCGGCCGCTGATCCAACTCGAAAACCCGAACAAGCCAGCGCGGCTCCCGAACCGGTCGCTCCGCCTGTGGCTTCGGCTCCGGTCGCTGCTGTCGCGATGTCTGCTCCACAAGCAGAAGTTTTTGAAGATGAGGATGGCCACATCGCCTTTCCTGGTTTTTCGGCAGCTTCGCAGGACGAAACATTTGATGCGCGAGACATTTACTGGGATCAGATCGGTGACACAGATCCTGATCTGCTCAGCGTTGCCCCCAAAACGGGCACGTCTTCATGGCCTTCTGGACGCCAGATTTTTCGCCTCGTGCGAACTGGCAACAGCCTGATCATTGCGTCAGACGGGTTGAGCGATCCGTTCGAGCAAGGTGCGGGACCAGCCGATTGCAATGGCTTCGGTCTGGAAGCCTTTATTGAGATCCCGGGATGGCAGGACGTCGATGCTGACCGGGTTAAGACAAGCTGGGCCTTCCGCGCGATTGAGGCCTTTTGCAAAGTTGTCGTAAGGTCCGGAGGGCTTGCGGATACGTTGGCACGCCACGGCGTTCTTTCTTTGGAACTGCCGGCAGGAACCTGCCCGCCGAAATGGAGCGATCCGTCGCAAACCGGTAAGCCGGGTGCTTTGGTCGGTGTGCCACGTGCGCCCGGCCTGACCAAAATGCAAGGGATGCCTTTGTCGACTGTTGCTGTAGTTCCTTTGACGTTGCTACACGCCGAAGAAGTTGCCGCCTGTATCGAGGGTGGCAAAGCTGAACGGCAGTCACTTGCGACTGACCTGCTGACAACAGGGACAGGGCATTACAGCAAGCCCAGCCGACCCAGCCTGCGCTAATCGACGAACAGGGCGTCGAGCATATCCTGACGCCAGCTTTCTGTTTGCGGGTCAAACAGCCCGAAGCCAGCAGCAAAGCCCCAATAGCACCAGCCAAAGCCGCGCTTCTCAGCGGCTTTTCTGACTGCGGTGATCCATCGGTTGCGTTGTGGCGCCTCGATTGTGTGCAGGGCGCCGAATTCCCCCAATAAGATAGGGCCATCGGGCATAGGGGATTGCGCGATCTTGTTCTGTAATCTGATAACGTCCTTTTGTTCCAGGTTATTTGGTGGGGGCGGCTTGTCCATCCAAGACGCGCCTTGGTGGGTAAACTTGAAAGGCTGATAGTAGTGGAAGGAGTAAATCGTTTTGTCGTCGCGGAGTTTGAGTTTTGCAATTTCGTTGATCGAGGAATACTTGGCACCTTCGACGATGATCCACCGCTCTGGATGGTTCTCGCGGATCACGTCCCAAACACTGTCGAAAAGCTGATCGACCCGTTTGGTTTCAATCACACGTGTGGGCTCGTTTAAAAGCTCGAACATCAGACCATCGGGCCAGCCGCGGTAGTGTTTGGATAACTCCGTCCAGATCTGGAGAAACTTGTCGGCGTGGTTTTCGACATCTTCGATCACGTCTTTGAAATGGTGCAGGTCGAGGATAACCTGCAAATCCGCCTCCAAAGCCGTTTGAATGACGTGGTCGATGCGAGCAAGAAATATCGGATCAAGTTTGGTGTCGAAATAGGCGTCAAATCGGACAGGAAGGCGGATTGTATCAAAACCGGCCTCTGCGATCTTCTTAAGGTGTTGATCCTTTACGTTGTAGCCCCAGCTTCCTTCACGAGGGGCTTCCAATGCGTTGGAAATGTTGACGCAATGATTGATCGGGTTCGCAAGCACGGGCTGTGCCAATAGGCAAAATGCCATCAGAAGTCGTTTCACACTTCACCCCAGTATCTGGTTCTCCTAGGTTGTGATCATGCCAGATATGCCACGATTCATCCATCTTCGCGTCCATACAGAATATTCGCTGCTCGAAGGGGCCATTCCGGTCAAAAAGCTTCCTGGGCTGACCGCTGATGCGGGAATGCCTGCCGTGGCGATTACAGACACGAATAACATGTTCGCGGCGCTTGAGTTCTCCGAGTATACCAGCGGGGAAGGGGTGCAGCCAATTATCGGGTGCCAGCTTGACCTGACCTATGAGGAAACACGACCAGGGGATAAACCGATTGCTCCCGCGCCTTTGGTGCTGTTGGCGCAGAATGAGCAGGGCTATGAGCATCTGATGAAGCTCAACTCGTGTGCCTATCTTGATAGCGGCGGGGCTTTGCCACAGGTCTCCGTTGAGGAACTGGCGCGGTACAATGCGGGGCTCATCTGCTTGTCAGGCGGTCCGGATGGTCCTGTCGGGCGGTTGTTGCGCGCGGGGCAGGGGCCAAAGGCCGACGCGTTGGTGGATCGGCTCGCGGCTATTTATCCCGATCGGCTCTATATCGAACTGCAGCGTCACCCCGGTGAAGGAGGTTTGACGGAGGCGGAAAGGCTGTCGGAGCGCGGCCATATCGAAATGGCTTATGCCAAGAATATCCCACTGGTTGCGACCAACGACGTCTATTTTCCAAAGACCGAGATGTACGAGGCCCATGACGCCCTGATCTGCATTGCAGAGGGCGCTTATGTCGATCAGCAGCAACCGCGGAGACGTTTGACACCACAGCATTACATGAAATCTCCCGAAGAGATGGCAACGCTGTTTGCTGACTTACCGGAGGCGCTTGAAAATACTGTGGAGATCGCACAGCGATGTGCTTTCAAAGCCTATAAGCGGGACCCGATCCTGCCAAAGTTCGCAGATGACGAGATTGAGGAGCTGCGCCGTCAGGCCAACGAAGGGTTGCAGGCGCGGCTGGCCGTGATCCCCCATGCGGCAGAGGTTGAAGCATATCAGAAACGCCTCGATTTCGAGTTGGGCATCATCGAAGGCATGGGCTTCCCCGGCTATTTCCTTATCGTTGCCGATTTTATCAAATACGCAAAAGACAATGATATCCCCGTTGGGCCGGGACGGGGGTCGGGTGCTGGGTCATTGGTGGCCTATGCGTTGATGATCACGGACCTTGATCCGTTGCGCTACTCGCTTCTTTTTGAACGGTTTCTGAACCCCGAACGCGTCTCGATGCCCGACTTCGATATCGACTTCTGCATGGACCGCCGGGAAGAAGTAATCCGCTACGTGCAGGAGAAATACGGTCGCGACAAGGTGGGTCAGATCATCACCTTCGGTGCGCTTCTGTCGAAAGCGGCGGTGCGCGATATCGGCCGGGTCTTGCAGATGCCTTATGGGCAGGTGGATCGTCTGTCGAAGCTGATCCCAGTGGAAGGCGTGAAGCCGGTCTCGATCGAGAAAGCGCTGGCGGATGAGCCGAAACTGCGGGAGGAAGCCAAGGCGGAAGAGGTCGTCGAACGGCTCTTGAACTATGGCCAGCAGGTCGAGGGACTTCTGCGAAACGCTTCGACGCATGCTGCGGGCGTGGTGATCGGTGACAGGCCGCTCGATGAGTTGGTGCCGCTGTATCAAGACCCACGCTCGGACATGCCCGCGACGCAGTTTAACATGAAATGGGTGGAGCCGGCGGGGCTGGTGAAATTCGACTTTCTTGGTCTGAAAACGCTGACAGTTGTGCAGAATGCGATTGATCTGATCCATGCGTCGGGGCGGCAGTTGCATGAGGCAGCAGATGGCGGGGTCTTGTATCAACCTGCGGAGGGCGCAGAGAACCAGATCAATGCCATCCCGCTGGATGATCAGAAGACTTATGATCTGTATGCATCGGCCAAGACGGTGGCTGTGTTCCAGGTTGAAAGCTCGGGCATGATGGATGCGCTTCGGCGCATGAAGCCCACCTGCATCGAGGATATCGTGGCGCTAGTGGCGCTCTACCGTCCTGGACCGATGGAAAATATCCCGACCTATTGCGAGGTGAAGAACGGGCAGAAGGATCTGGAATCCATTCATCCGTTGATCGACCATATCCTTGAGGAGACCCAAGGGATCATCGTCTATCAGGAACAGGTGATGGAGATCGCGCAGGTCATGGCGGGCTATACGCTTGGCGGCGCGGATCTGTTGCGTCGGGCGATGGGCAAGAAGATCAAAGAGGCGATGGATGCCGAGCGCCCGAAGTTTGAGGCGGGCGCCAAGGAAAACGGCGTCGAGCCGAAAAAGGCGCGTGAAGTCTTTGATCTGTTGGAGAAATTTGCCAACTACGGGTTCAACAAATCCCACGCGGCGGCCTATGCCGTGGTCAGTTATCAGACGGCTTGGCTCAAGGCGAACCACCCTGTCGAGTTCATGGCCGGTGTCATGAATTGCGATTTGCACCTGACTGATAAGCTGGGTGTTTACAAGGAAGAGATCGTCAAGAACCTCGGTCTGGAGATCGTTGCGCCATGCGTAAATCGTTCCGAGGCGACCTTCAGCGTGGCTGACGGAAAAGTGGTTTATGCGCTGGGTGCGTTGAAGAATGTGGGCGTTGAGGCGATGCGTCTTGTGACGGAGGCGCGGGGGGAGAAGCCGTTCGCGACCTTGTTTGATTTTGCGCGCCGGGTGGATCTGAAACGGGTGGGCAAGCGGCCTTTGGAGATGCTGGCGCGCTCTGGAGCTTTTGATCAGCTTGATCCGAACCGCAGGCGTGTCTTTGACAGCCTTGATGCATTGGTGGGTTATTCGGCGGCGATCCACGAGCAGCGTGCTTCCAATCAGGTGTCTCTGTTCGGGGAGGCGGGTGAAGATTTGCCTGAGCCGCGCTTGTCTCCGGTTGAGGACTGGTTGCCGGGTGAGCGTCTGGCCGAAGAGCATATGGCCGTCGGGTTTTACCTGTCAGGGCATCCGTTGGACGACTATATGGTTGCTCTGAAACGCAAGGGTGTTCAGTCCCTGACGGAGATCGAGCAGAAAGCACTGGCAGGACCTTTGGTGGCCAAAATTGCGGGCTCTGTTTCAGGTCGCCAGGATCGAAAATCGGCCCGAGGCAATCGCTTTGCCTTTGTGCAAGCCTCTGATCCAACGGGGATTTATGAGGTCACGGTGTTTTCTGACACGTTGGAGCAGTCGGGCGAGGTTCTGACGCCGGGGACCAATGTGGTGATGACCGTTGAGGCCACGTCTGAGGCAGAGCAGTTGAAGCTGTTGTGCCGGGGCGCGCAACCTATTGACGGGGCTGTAGAAGCGGGCGCGATGGGGCTGAAGATCTTTGTGGATACCAACGAGGCCATCCCATCAATTGCCTCGGTTCTGGAGCGGTCGGCGACGGATAAATCGATCCGCGCGCGGGGGCCGGTGAGCTTGTGTCTGATGAACCCGGATTTGCCTGGCGAGGTAGAGGTCATGCTGGGCGAGGCGTTCGCCGTGAACCCCAAGGTGAAGGGGGCCATCAAGTCTCTGGGCGGTGTGGTTATGGTTGAGGAGGTGTAGCGGTTAACGCCGCGAACGCTGGTTTGAGAGAATTTGCATCGGGGCCGTGTCCCAGCCCTTCTTTTCATAGAAAATCACTGTCGTTTTTTCGTAGGGTTCCCGTAGTTTTTCCGTAGCTACAGTTTGTCGTTGATGGGGTGTCAAGACACCTGATCGCCTGAAAATGACATATCCAGTTAACCTTGGTTAAGAATGTCTGAACTTCGCAGGCGGGCCTAGTCTTCAAAGAGGCCGGTTTCGAAGCCATCAATGGTTTCGGTATTTTTCTTCTTCCAGTAATTTTTCACGCCCTCGGTTCCCATGTCCTCGTAGAAGGGCAACAGTTCGTCTGGTGCGCGCTGGTGCTGGTACTGCATGATCGGAACACCGGTGCCGCAGGAGGTTTGAACGGTGTCAACCTCAACATCAAAGATCTGCCGCGTTCCGGCCATTAGCGGGAACATGGCAATGGCTTCCTGCCAGCCCTCATCCCTGGGGTGTATTATTTTGGCGGTGCCATAGACCCGCAGGATCAGGGCATCGCCGTCGAAGGCGCAGAACATCATGGTGATGCGGTTTTGTTGTCGGATATGCCCGGCGGTTTCATTGCCGCTGCCTGACAGGCTGAGCCACCGGATATGGATGTCGCTCAGAATGCGCAGGCTGTCTGCACCTTTGGGTGAGAGATTGACCCGACCGGTTTCAGCGGCGGTGGCAACAAAGAAGACATGCTGTCGTTCAATGAATTTGCGCAGCGTACCGTTTAGTTTGTGGCCAACGGGCATGGCGGGTCCTTTCCTTCAACAAGCAAGAACATAACATGAACATACTTGATGAGCCAGTGGTTACTCAATTTGAAAAGCCACCCCGGTTTCCCGGGATGGCTTTTCTTTGTTCAGATGCTTGTCAGATCAGACGAATTTTTTGATCTCACCCGATTTCAGACGGGACATGTAGCTGTTCAGCTCCCGCTTCACGACCGGCATCAGGAAGTAGAGCGCGACGATGTTGACCACAGCCATGGCGAAGATCGCAGCATCGGAGAAGTCGATGACAGGACCCAAGCTGGCGGCCGCGCCAATGATGACGAACAGGCAGAAGATCAGCTTGAACACCAGCTCTTTCGTTTTCCCTTCTCCAAACAGGAAGGTCCAGGCTTTCAGGCCGTAGTAGGACCAACTGATCATGGTGGAGAAGGCGAAGAGGATCACGGCAATGGCCAGGATGTACTTGAACCATCCGAAGGAGGCCGAGAAGGCCGCCGATGTCAAAGCGACACCTGAGTTGCCATCAATGGTCTGGATCGCAGTGCCCGCTTCGTTCAACAGGTAGTTGCCCGTTGCCGGATCAGACACCAACTGACCGGTGATGATGATCACCAGGGCGGTCATGGTGCAGATTACAACCGTGTCGATGAACGGCTCCAACAGGGAGACGAAGCCTTCGGTGATTGGCTCTTTCGTCCGCACCGCAGAGTGTGCGATCGCAGCGGACCCAACGCCAGCCTCGTTAGAGAAGGCTGCGCGTTTGAACCCCTGGATCAGTGCGCCGACAAAGCCGCCCGCTACGCCGAGACCGGTGAAGGCGCCTTCGAAGATCTGCCCAAATGCCCAACCGATTTTATCAAAGTTGAGCAACAAAATGACCAACGCTGTAAGCACGTAGAGAACACCCATGATCGGGACGATTTTCTCGGTCACTTTTGCGATGGATTGCAGACCGCCAACGATCACCGCAAAGACGATGCCAGCGAAAACGACGCCAGTGATCCAGCCGGGATAGTCGCCCACGACATTGGTGATTTGCGCATGGGCCTGATTGGCCTGGAACATGTTGCCACCACCCAGAGCGCCGAGGATACAGAAGATCGAGAACAGGACGGCAAGGATCTTGCCCGCGGGCAGGCCGCGTTCTTCGAAGCCTTTTGTCATGTAATACATCGGGCCACCGGACACGGTGCCGTCTTCGTATTCATTGCGGTATTTCACGCCGAGCGTACATTCGGTGAATTTCGACGCCATGCCCATCAAGCCGGCGAGGATCATCCAGAAGGTTGCCCCCGGCCCGCCGATGCCCACGGCCACTGCGACGCCTGCGATATTGCCGAGGCCCACGGTGCCCGAAAGGGCTGTGGCAAGGGCCTGAAAGTGGCTGACCTCACCTGCGTCGTTCGGATCGGAGTAGTCGCCCTTGACCAGTGAGATCGAGTGCGGAAACGCCCTGAACTGGATCAGGCCGAAATAGATGGTGAAAATTGTCGCTGCGACCACCAGCCAAGCCACGATCCACGGGAATGTGGTGCCCGGGAAGGGGCTGAAGATGAAGCTGACAAACCAGCCGGTCGAGTTTGCGAAGATTTCATTGACCTTTTCGTCAATGGATTGGGCCATTGCGGGCGCCGAAGCTGCCAGCATGGCCGATACGGACAAGGCCGTGGTTTTCTGAAATAGGTTCATGACTATCCCTACGGTTCTTTGTTCTTATGGAACGATGGTGACGGCGACGGAGGCGGTTTGCGCGAGACTGCCCGCAACCGAGCCGAACAACCGTGTCGACAGGCCGGAATGTCCGGTTCGGCCGATGAAGATCTGGGACGCGCCCTGCTCTTCGGCGATCTTGTTGAGGGTGTCGGCGATGTGACCGTATTTCAGCGCTGTGCTGACTTTCAGACCGCTGTCTTTCAGCTTGGTCAGGACCGGTGTGATCATGGCCGCCTCGGCGCGTTCAAGCTCCTCTCCGCGTCGTTTGTGGCGTTCTTCCAGTTCTTGCGGCGTCAGGAAGGAATAGGGTGACCATTCCAGAACATGCGCAACGACCAATTCACTGTCATGGGCTTTGGCCTCGGCAACGGCAAAATCCAGCGCGCGCTTCGCACTGTCACTGGCGTCGAAACCAACGAGTATTTTTTCGGACATTCGGTCCTCCATGCTTTTGTTATTTGATGGCGTCTGTTGATCCGGACGCGCGGTTATTGTGCTTGCTCAGGGCAGGCAAATATTTGGAAAATCATGAAAAATTATACTCTCTATAGGGCGAGTATGAGAGGAGTGCTTTGAAAAATCCAGCTTTGTGTTGGAGGTGGTTCAGGCAGCGGCGTCAAATTGCGCGTCCCGATCCCCAAGCGCGATGGCCTGTTGGATTGCGCTTGGCAGATCGGAGGACATGATATCGGCCAGCCCTTCGAAACTGTCGATGACGAAGTAAACCGGTTGCAGAATGTCGATGCGGTAAGGCGTGCGCAGGACGGTTTCGAGGTCGAAGGGCAGGCGCTGGGCGTTACCGCTCATGGCGTGCGCGACCTCTGAGGGAGAGGACATGATGCCAGCCCCGAAGGCTTTGATTTCGCCGTCTTCGCGGATCAGGCCGAATTCGACGGTGAACCAGAAGAGGCGAAAGAGATGCGGCAGAAGCGGCGGGTCGAGGCTGAGTGCGAGGGTGCCGAAACGCTCCATGAAGCGGCAGAAGCTCTCGTCGGTGAGCATCGGGGCGTGGCCGAAGACTTCGTGAAAGATGTCGGGTTCTTCGAGGTAGTCCATGTCTTCGCGGCGGCGGATGAAGGTGGCGACCGGGAAGCGGCGTTCGCTGAGAAGTGTTGAGAATTCGTCTTGCGGGATGAGGGCGGCCACGCCTTTGACGCCCGCACCACTGATCTTGTTGAGCCGGGCGTTGAGGTCTTTGACCTGCGGGACTGCGTCGGCGGTGAGGTTCAAGGCCGTCTGACCCTGCAAATAGGCGCGGCAGGCGTGGCGCTTGAGATTGACCATTTGCCGGTCGAACAGTTCGGCCCAGACGGCGTTTTCATCCGCGCTGTAGGAATAGACCCCCTCTGCGTCAGGCGTTTTGCTTTCATAGGTGGGGTTCAATGGCATGGTGGCGGCTCCTGTGGTTATTGGAATTTTCGCCCGATCACGCGTGGAATATTTGCCAAATTTTGAGCGAGGATGTATCTTTTGAAGAAAATTTCTTGGAACTGCGGAAAAAATGGAATTTTCACAGGCAGAAGCGGCGTTGCTGCGAGAAATTCAATCTGATTGCAATCAATCCTTGGCGGAATTGTCCGAGAAGGTTGGTATGGCGCAAAGCACCTTGTGGCGGAAATTGCAGGATTTCGAGGAAATGGGGCTGATCCGGGGTCGCGTCGCTATGTTGGATCCGGCCTTGGCAGGCTCGAAGCTATGCGTCTTGGCAAGCGTTTCGCTGAAGCGGCATTCAGAGGAGGCGATCGCGTCGCTGGAACGCCTTGTCGCGACCCATCCCGAGATTCTGGAATGCCACGCCGTGTCTGGGGTGGCGGATTATCAGATGAAAATCCGGGTGGCGGATGTGGAAGCTTATGAGCAGTTCATGACCCACAACCTGTTGCGCAATGCGCATGTGCAGTCGGTGCAATCAAGCTTCGTGCTGAAGGAGCTCAAGGATACGACGGCGCTGCCTATTTGAGGCGTGCATTCTCCGGGTCGTATGGCCCCATTTCCATCACAGTGACTGGGATACGCTCGCCCAACAGATCCAATTGGAGCGTGGTACCGATTTGCGACTGGTCGGGGTCGACAAAGGCATAGGACAGATTTTTGCCGACGCGGTGGCCCCAGTCACCGGACGTGACCGTGCCGATGACCGTCTCTCCCGCCATAACCGATGCGCCGGGATGGGCCGGAGCATGGGTGCAGGCCACCTCTAGGCCAACCAGCTTGCGGGACGGAGTATCCTTGCGCGCCAAAAGCGCGTCGCGACCGATGAAGTCGGGCTTGTCCAGCTTCACGAAGCGCTCAAGTCCGGTCTCGAACGGGTCAAACTCGGTGATCAGGTCGGCCTTCCAGTGCAGATAACCTTTCTCCATTCGCATGGACTCGATGGCGCGCGCGCCGAAGAGTTTCAGGTCATGGGCGGTTCCGGCCTCGCGAAGCGCGAGATAGGCGGCATAGAGGGAGGCGTTCTGGACGTGAATTTCATACGCCAGTTCTCCGGAGAAACTGACCGCCATGACGGTGGCGGGCGCGTGACCCATGAAGCATTCGCGGACCGACAGCCAAGGGAAGGCGTCGGCGGACCAATCGGCGCGGCTGACGGCGGAGAGCACGTCGCGGGATTTCGGGCCAGCGAGCACAAGGATTGTCTGGTCGTTGGTGAGGCTCTTGATCTGAACGTCTTCGTCGTTGCGCAGATGCTGTGTCAGCCAGTCCATGTCATGGAACTCTGCCGCGGCGGCGGAGCCGTACCAGATCCGGTCGGGCCCGCGGTCGGAGGCGGGGATATTGGCGATGGTCGCCTCCGCCTTAACCATGCCATCGTGGTTGAGAAGATAGGCCAGCCCGACGCGGCTCGGCTTGCGGGGCAGGCGTCCACAGATCATCCGGTCGAGGAAGCTTTGGGCATTGGAGCCGGTGATTTCGAACCGGTTGAAGCCGTTGACCTCTGCCAATCCGACATGGGTTTGAACATGCGCGACGTCACGGGCGACGACGTCAAAGGCCTCGTTGAAACGGAAGCTGTGGGTTTCTTTGAAATCCGGGGTCGGTTTGATGTAATCGACCCGCTCCCATCCGTTCACGACGGTGAACTCTGCACTCTCGGCGACCATGATGGGCGTCAGGGGGGTGGTCTTTGCTGGGCGACCGGCGGGGCGGTGTTCATGGGGGAAGTGGAAGCGAAACTCGTTCTGGTAATCCTCGATGGCCTTCAGGGACGTCAGTTCAACATTGGCGTGCCCGGTGAAGCGGCGCGGGTCGAGAACCCAAGTGTCGTAACAGGCCTCTCCACGCACGATCTGTTGGGCCAGAAGCCAGCCGTGGCCGCCACCCTCACCAACGCCTGCGCGCAGGCCGATGATGCAGAATGCGTTGCGCTTGCCGGGGATCGGGCCGACCAGTGGTGCGCCGTCGATCGTGTAGGTGATCGGGCCGTTGACGATGCGCTTGATGCCGACTTCGGTCAGGGCGGGCATCCGGGCAAACGCGCCTTCCAGCACGTCCATGACGCGGTCGAGATCGTCGGGGCAGAGGTCATTGGCAAAGCTTGGGTCGATCCCGTCCATGCCCCAGGTCTTGCAGTCCTGCTCATAGAACCCGACCAGAAGCCCGTTCTTTTCCTGACGGGAATAATAGTCGGAGATCGGGCAGCGGAGCAGTGGCATGCGGTGCCCGGCCTCGATGATGGCGGGGATGTCCTCGGTCACGAAATACTGGTGCTCCATCGATGCGACGGGGTGATGTACCCCCATCATCGCGCCGACCTCATTCACCCGGTAGCCGCCTGCGTTGACGACGATTTCAGCGCTTATGTCACCCTTGTCGGTGTGCACGGTCCAGCTGTCGTCCTTGTGCTGCGTCAGGCCAGTGACGGCGGTGTGGCGATAAACCTCTGCACCGGCTTTACGGGCATGAAAGGCAAGCGCCTGACAGAGCTGCGCGGGGTCGATGTCGCCGTCTTCGCTTTCCCAGAGCCCGCCCACGAGGTTGTCGGTCGAGATCAGCGGGTGGCGGCGGGCGCATTCTTCGGCGTCGATCACTTCGAACTCCACGCCCATGCCGCGCGCCATGGAGGCGAAATGGCGGTAGCCTTCCATTTGCGCTTCGGTGTTGGCGAGGCGGATGCCGCCATCCCCGTGGTGATAGCCCACGGGGTAATCCGGGTCGTCGCGCAGTTTCTTATAGAGCGCTATAGAGTGGGATTTCAGGCCGACCATCGTCTGGTTCATGCCGAAATTCGTGACCTGCGCGGCGGAATGCCATGTGGTGCCGGAGGTCAGTTCATCGCGTTCGATCAGAACGACGTCGGACCAGCCTTCTTCGGTCAGGTGGTAGAGGGTCGAGCAACCTGCAATTCCGCCGCCGATCACGACGCATCTTGTTTGCGATTTCATTCTGGCTCTCCCCGGTCTTTCTGCGTTCAGAAACGATCAGAACTGCCAAAGGGTCAATCCCTCATCCCGGTGGTTTCAGAAATTCGGAAATGCGGGTTTTGGCAGCTTGAAGGCATCGTTTTCTGACTTGCCAGAGGCTTGGTCTGCGGTGTCCCATCCGGCCATGAGCAGACGCAAGACAGGAGGGCGCGCGGCAAGGGTTGCGTTACGCGCCGCGCCGCCGGCATTTGATCCCGCGCCGCCCGGAGCAGGTGGGGGACAGTATCGGCCTTTGTCGGAAGCAGAGCTTGGGGCGATTTACAACACGGCGTTGCGATTGCTGGTGGAGCTTGGTGTGGGCGAGGTGCCCGCGCGGTTGGGCGAGGTGTTGGAAGCGGCGGGGGCCGTGTGGAGGGGTGACCGCATCCTGATGCCGCGTGGCTTGGTTGAAGAGGCGATCGACAAGGCGGCAAAACGGTTCTGGCTCCATGGGCGCGATCGGAATCGGTCGATCGAGGTGGGCGGTGATCGCGTCTATTTTGGCACCGGCGGTGCTGCGGTTCAGGCGCTTGATCTTGATACGCATCTCTATCGGCCCGCCACATTGCGCGATTTGCATGACTTCACGCGATTGCAGGACAAGCTTGCAAATGTGGCCTGGTTCACGCGCTGTTGTATCGCCACGGATGTGCCGGACAATTTCGATCTGGATGTGAACACGGCCTATGCGCTGATCCGGAACACGACCAAACCGACGGCGACGGCGTTCACGGTTGCGGAGCATGTCGATCCGATTGTGGGTATGCTGGACATTGCGGCGGGCGGCGCTGGTGCGTTTGCCAAGCGGCCCTTCATGAAGGCCCATATCAGTCCGCTGATCTCTCCGATGCGGTTTGGCGAGGATGCGGTGGACGTCGTGTTCAAGTGTATCGAGCACAACATACCGATCTCGAACATCACGGCGGCACAGGCGGGGGCCACCGCACCGGCCCCATTGGCAGGTTTTCTGGCGCAGTCGCTGGCCGAGACTTTGGCGAGCCTAGTCATGGTTCATGCGATCAAGCCGGGGCATCCGATGGTCTTCTCCAACTGGCCACTGGTGGTTGACCTGCGCACTGGGGCGTTTGCGGGTGGCGGCGGGGAGGCTGCCGTGCTGAACGCAGCCTCCGCGCAATTGTCGAACTGGTTGGGGCTGCCCTCGGGTGTGGCGGCGTCGATGACCGACGCGAAAGCCCTTGATGCGCAATACGGGGCAGAGAAGGGGATGACCGCGTTGGCTGCGGGGTTGGCCGGGGGCAACCTGATCTATGAAAGCTCGGGGATGACGGCGTCGCTGCTCGGGGCCTCGTTTGAGGCCTTTGTGCTGGATGACGAAATGCTCAGCCATGTTTATCGCGCCCTGCGTGGGCTTGAGGTTACGGAGGAGACATTGGGCTTTGAGGCCATTTGCGACGCGGTGTTGGGTGACGGGCATTTTCTGGGTGGCCAGCACACCTATGCTGCGATGGAGCGGGATTACTTCTATCCATCGCTGGCCGATCGCGACCCGCCGATCACTTGGGAAGAAGGTGGTGCGCCAGATGCATGGAGCCGGGCGAACAAACGTGCGCGTGAACTGCTGGCCGCGCCTGCGCCGGATTATCTGAGTGCGGCGCAGGACAAAGAGATTCGAGACCGGTTTCGGATTTTGTGAGCGGTGGCTCCGGTCGGAAGCCGCCATTGAACGGGTCGGGTGCAACGGCGACCTTCAGATTTATTTTGTCAGCAGACCATATTTGGCGATCTCAGCGTCGGACATGACATGGATGTCGTCGGCGGGAGCGGCATATATCGTGAACCAGTAGAACTTGTCGTCCCCTAACATCCTTTCGATGTAGCGGCGGTTCTGCTCATGTTCAGGCGCATCTCGCGGGTAGTCTTTTGCGTCTCTGACGCCATCGGACCACGAGTGCACGCCGATCGTTGCGCCCGGTTCCATGGTACGCTCTACGCCTGCCAAAAACAGGTCAACGCCGCCGGAATAGATGCTGCTGGTTGCCGTCAGATGGGTGTTCAGGCCCAGCTCACGCACGCGATATGCAAGTTTGATCATTGTGTCGTCATCAAGCGATCCCGGGACATCCAGCTCAACCAACGTCGTGATGTCAGGATTTTGGGCGATGACTTTCTCAAACTGATCCAAAGTCTTGCTGTTTATGTCTCCGCTCATGAGCAGTCGCTGACCTTGTACCTCGAACTTGGTGGTTGTGATCTGGTTCATGGCCGCAACGGTGATTTGCTGACAGCCACCCAACCCGAGCGCCAGTGCCGACAGAGCAAAGGCTGCGAGAGCCCCGAACAACCGTGGAGAGCGGAGAGATCTTGTTTCAGCCGACGACATTGTGACCCCGTCCGCGCATGCAGTTGAAGACAATCTTATCGCGCGCGTCTTCGACGTCTTCGTTCTCGCCGGCCGATCCAAGAACGCCGCCAACTACGGCGCCAGCAATCGCCCCCTCCAACGCATCACCGCTATCGGCTTCGGCTGCGCCGACCAGACCACCGAGGACTGCCCCGCCATTTCGACCTTTGTTTGTCGACTTCTTTTGCTGGGCGACCTGACGACAGGATGCAAGGTCTTGTTGAAAGTTTACGCCTTGCGGGCCATCGACGATGGGCGCGTAGGGATCATCCGAACATGCCGCAACCGTCATGAGACCTGCCAAGGCAAAGCAGATTTTCAGATTTGGTTTCATGTGAATTTCTTCTTTCATCACTTTTGATCATGGCAGCGACTTAGTGGAACGACTTTTACAAAGCAACAAAAGTTTTATGTTTTATTTAAATTACCTTACGTGAAACATTGCATATCTGATGTTTTACGTTATGGTGGCAGGCAACAAGGAGATAAGGCGATGAACATATTCGCGAAGGGCGCAATGGCCCTGAGTCTGAGCTATTACGCAGTGATATTTGGGTATATCTGGGTCGGTCAGCTACTGGGTCTGCACAACGACATTTGGGAGGTCTTTGACTTTCCAATCCAATCCACAACGCCGCCCGCCTGGACATTGATTGTTGGATTTCTGCTCACCGTGTTTGCACTTCTGGCTTTGGCGAGCGCCTATCGCGGGGCCTGGATTATTCTTGGAGGTGGTCCTGATCAGGACTTTCGAGATCTGGGAAAGAACCTGCGCCGTATCGCGTGGGGCCTTTTGGGATTCTGGCTTGGCTACAATCTGATTTCCGGGGTTATGCAATATCTGATCGTCATTGGACTATCCGATCTGGATGGGTTTGAGTTCGGATGGGATCCTCTGGATCTCGATATTGTATTTGCCATCATGGGTGTCGTTTTGCTGGCAATCTCGCAAACGTTGGAGCGTGCCTGGTTGGCCGAAGACGAAACCAAGCACTTTTTGTGAAGGGCGTTTATGACCATTCAAGTGAACCTCGACATGATGCTGGTGAAGCGGAAGACGTCTTCACGTGAACTTGCTGCCGCGATCGGGCTTTCGGAGACAAATCTTTCGCTGATCAAGTCGGGCAAGATCAAAGGGGTGAGATTTGCCACGCTGAACGCCATTTGCGCCTATCTGGAGTGTCAGCCGGGGGATATCTTGAGTTTCGAGCCTGATTGAGTGCGGACGCATCAGGCTACGATCTCAGTGAGCGGACGAGATTTCGGCAATAAAATTTCGGTAGATTTGTTCTGCTGAGCTCAGAAAATCGCTCATATTCTCATCAGCCTCCCGGCTCATCTTTGCATAGCCTTCGTCTCCGAGCGTGTTGACAAGCGATTTGTGATAGGCTGGGACCGCGACCCAATTTGAAACCGTGTCGGGTTCGATTTCGACGTGGTATTGCATTGACCACGCATGTCGTCCGATCCGCATTGCCTGCACGGGGCAGGTTTCGGACTTTGCCAGAACGATTGCGCCCTCCGGCGGTTGCGCGACGCGCACAGAATGCCATTGCAGGCACTTCTGCACTTTCGGTGTTTCTGCAAAGAGTGGGTCGGCCTGACCTGCATCCGTCAATGTCACATCCAATACGCCAACTTCGCTGGGGACTTGCGGCCCACAGGTGCCACCGAGCGCATCTGCCAGAAGTTGATGCCCCAGACAAAGGCCGAGATAGGGTTTCTTCAGATCGGACACCCATCTGCGGATGGCGGCCTTTTCGGGGATCAACCAAGGATGGTCTTCGACGTCCCAGACATCCATCGGACCGCCCATGACCCAAAGTGCGTCGTAATCCTCCAAGGCAGGGATGGCGTCGCCTTGATCCAGATTGACAGGGTCCCATTGGATGCCGTCCCGTTTGAGAAACTCCCTCAGCGATCCGGGATGCTCGCAATCGATATGTTGGAAGACGAGGACCTTCATGGCGCTTCACCCGACATCGGGCGTGGATAGATTTCTTCGTGGTCAGCCGACTTGGTCATTTGCGTTTAGTCCTCTTCACACTGGTATCGCCGCATAACGGGTTGGGCCCAATTCTTTTGCATGGAGCCAGCCAACCGTGCAATCCATCGTGTGGATCAGTCCATTGGAACGCAGATGTGGCAGAGCCGGGATGCCGGTTCTGACGGGGCTGTCTTACCAGTGCGGCGGCTTTTGATCCGCGATCAGGGCGGCCCCACCTGCATCAAGCTCGGTTTTGGCGGCGCGTTGCATCAACATCTCAACCCGACGGGTCAGGGTGGCGATTTCGGTGTCCTGACGGGCTACAACCTCGGACAGTTCATCGACCGTTTTGGTGAGATGGGCCAGTTCTTCTTCAAGTTTTTCCATATCAAGCGATCCTTTGCGCCTCACGGCCACCTTGCCCCCAAAGCGGGGCTTCGGTAAAGCCGGAGCGCAACCCAGTATGGCAGGATGACCCACATGGCAAAGGTCAAGAAACAACCGCGCCCCAAGGCGCTGCCCCCCAAGGGCTTTCGCGATTATTTCGGAACCGAGGTTTCGGAACGCAAAGCGATGTTGGATCAGATTGCCGAGGTCTATCATCTCTACGGGTTCGAGGCTTTGGAAAGCTCTGCCGTGGAAACGGTGGAAGCCTTGGGAAAATTCCTGCCAGACGTGGATCGCCCGAATGAGGGTGTTTTTGCGTGGCAGGAGGATGACAGCGACTGGCTGGCGCTGCGCTATGATCTGACGGCGCCTCTGGCGCGAGTTTATGCGCAGCATCGCAACGATCTGCCGACCCCCTATCGCCGTTATGCGATGGGTCCGGTCTGGCGCAACGAAAAGCCCGGGCCGGGGCGTTTTCGGCAGTTTTATCAATGCGATGCGGATACTGTGGGCGCGCCGTCCGTAGCGGCTGATGCCGAAATCTGCGCGATGCTGAGTGATACTTTGGAGCGTGTCGGCATCCCCCGTGGCGACTACATCGTGCGGGTCAACAACCGGAAGGTGTTGAACGGTGTGATGGAGGTTGCGGGCCTGTCGGGCGACGACAAAGAGGCCGAGCGCGGCATCGTTCTGCGCGCGATCGACAAGCTGGATCGGTTGGGGCCGGACGGTGTGCGGGCGCTGTTGGGCAAGGGGCGCGAGGACGAGAGCGGCGACTTCACCAAAGGGGCCGGGCTGTCGGACGAGCAAGCGGATGTCGTTATGGGCTTCATGGAAGCCAAACGCGCCTCGGGTGCGGAGACGGTCGCGCGGCTCAATCAGTTGGTCGGTGGATCAGATATCGGGCTCAGCGGAGTTCAGGAACTTGAGACCATTGCCGCTCTGATTGAGGCGCAGGGCTACGGCTCGGATCGCATCGAGATCGATCCCTCGGTTGTGCGTGGTCTGGGGTATTATACGGGTCCGGTTTACGAGGCAGAACTGACCTTCGAAATCAAGGATGAGAAAGGGCGGCCCCGGCAGTTTGGGTCTGTCGCTGGTGGCGGGCGCTATGATGATCTCGTCAAGCGTTTCACTGGTCAGGCGGTGCCTGCGACGGGCGTTTCCATCGGCGTCGATCGGTTGTTGGCGGCTCTCAGGGCCAAGGGCCGGATGGAGGCCAAGGTGCCGGGTCCGGTGATTGTCACGGTAATGGATCGCGACCGGATGGCGTCTTATCAGGCGATGGTCGGAGAGTTGCGCGCCGAGGGGATCCGGGCGGAGGTCTATCTGGGCAATCCGAAGAATTTCGGCAATCAGCTCAAATATGCGGATACACGCGAAAGCCCGGTTGCAGTCATCGAGGGTTCGGATGAGGCGGAGCGCGGCGTGGTGCAGCTCAAAGACCTCGTTCTTGGGGCGAAGATAGCGGAAACCGCAACGCTTGAAGAATGGAAAGGCCAGCCGGCACAGCGCGAGGTGGCACGCAACGACCTGGTGGCGGAAGTGCGCAAGATGCTTGCGGGCGACGCTTGAGAATATGTCACGAACGCAGGTGATAAATGCGGAGGCCGCGCGCCTGTCGGCCTTGTTCAAAGCCAAGGGCGCTGTGGAGATCAACGCGGATGTGTTGCAGCCTGCGGGCACACTTCTGGATCTTTACGGGGAAGATATTCGGGCGCGGGCCTATGTGACCTCTGATCCGGTATCGGGCGAGCAGATGCTGCGCCCGGATTTCACGGTTCCGGTTGTTCAGGCGCATATGCGTGATGGGGCCGAACCTGCGCGCTATACCTATTGCGGCACGGTTTTTCGTAAACAGGAAGCTGGGTCGGGCCGGGCGCGGGAATACACGCAGGTGGGGTACGAGGTGTTCGACCGAAAGACCCCTGCGGCGTCAGATGCGGAGGTTTTCAACCTCTTTGCGCAAGCACTGGCCGGTCAGAACATTCGCGTGGTCACGGGAGATATCGGACTGCTGATCGCCGCGGTCAGGGGGTTAAGCACAAGCGACCGTCGCCGTGCGGCTTTGCTGCGCCATATCTGGCGGCCGACACGGTTTCGGGCGCTTCTGGACCGTTTCAGCGGGATCGGAGATTTGCCTGAGGGTCGTGCTGCGCTTATCGCGCGGCTTGGCGCGGAGGACACGGCGCAGATGATGGCAAATGCGGGCACCGAGATCGGTTTGCGCAGCGCTGGTGAAGTGCGGGACCGGTTGGACATGCTGAGGCAAGATGCACAGGTGGCCGCAATCCCTGCGGAGGAGCGGGCGGCCCTGCTGACCCTTCTGGATATCAAGACAACGGTTGCTGACGCGGTGTCGGCGCTACGCGACGTTGCGAGCAACTACGGTGCAATCTCTGATGCGGTGGAGACATTCGCCACACGGGCGGCGTTGCTGCCGTCAGAGTTGGGGTTTGAGGGCGCTTACGGGCGTACCCTGATGGAATATTATGACGGGTTTGTCTTTGGTATCTACACCGATGCGCACAGCACACCGGTGGCGACAGGTGGCCGCTATGATGCGTTGACGCAGCGTTTGGGGGATGGTCGTTCGATCCCGGCGGTTGGTGGTGTCATCCGGCCCGACCTTTCGGTGGAGGCGGAGCAATGAGCCTGAAACTTGCTGTGCCCTCCAAGGGTCGGTTGATGGCCGACACCTTTGACTGGTTCGCTGCCCGAGGTGTCGTGTTGCAGCGCACGGGATCGGACCGCGAATATGCGGCATCGGTTTCCGGGGTCGATGGGGTCGAGCTGATCCTGATGAGTGCAGGCGAGATACCACGAGAGCTTTCTGCGGGTCGGGTGCATTTAGGTGTGACGGGGATTGACGTGATCCGCGAAAAGCTACCGCTCTGGCAGGATGAGGTGGTTGAATTGGCCGCGCTTGGCTTTGGTCATGCCGATCTGATTTTGGCTGTGCCGAAATTCTGGGTTGATGTTGAGAGCCTTGATGATCTTGATGCGGTTGCGGCCGGTTTTCGTGAGACACATGGTTTCCGGCTGCGCATTGCCACAAAGTATCACCGGCTTGTGCGGGAGCATCTAAGGGCGCATGGCGTCGCGGATTACCAGATCGTTGACAGCCAGGGGGCCACCGAAGGCACCGTCAAAAACCTGACCGCGGAGATGATCGCGGATATCACGTCAACCGGGGCAACCTTGGAGGCGAACCATCTCAAAGTGCTGAAAGGTGCGCCGATCCTGTGTTCTCAAGCCACGCTGCTTGCAGCACGTGGGGCGGACTGGTCTGGGGTTAACGACACGTTTCGCGCATTGTCGGCCAAGCTTGATTTACCGGACGCCGATCTCGGCTAATGCTGCTGATAGCTGTGGGGGCAGGCTGTCTTCGCGGGCCCGGCTTTTGGCCAAATCGCGCGGGGCATCCTCGGGCTTGAGATAGCGCCAGCCCTGAAACGGGCGTTTGAGCGCGGTTTCCGTACGCACCATTTCGGGGTCGGGGATGATACCGCAGCGGCGGATGCCGTCCTGACCGATGAACTCATCGAGGCGGAGGATGCGCTGGCGGCATTGCACCATGCCGGACACAACCCAATAGATAGAGCCACCATTCAGCAATTCGGCTTCGCGCTTCGGCCACATCCGGGTGACGTGAGCATAGTCACGGCCCAGCTCTTTGCGACGACGTTCCTGCCACGCCGTGATGCTTTCAACGGACTCCGAGCCGACGCTGAGCTTGATGAGATTGATCATGTCGGTCACAGTGGCGCGCCCCCTTGACGCTACAGGATATAGCTTATGGGCGGGGTTTCAAGGCCACAGGTTGTGGATAACTCTGCCGCGAATCGTTGACCTTGCGGCGTTGGAGGCGTAATTCTAGGGCCTTCCTGCTGATCGATTTACGCCAATTCCGAGGTTACGCCTGATGAGCCGTTTCGCTGCCCCCATTGCCGAGCAAATCTGGGACATGAAATACCGTTTCAAGGAAGCCGATGGCGCGCCGGTGGATGAAACGGTCGAAGACACATGGCGGCGGATTGCGCGGGCCCTGGCCTCTGTCGAGACAGACAAAAAGGCGTGGGAAAAGACGTTCTACACGGCGCTGGAAGATTTCAAGTATTTGCCTGCGGGCCGGATCATTGCCGGGGCGGGTACAGAGCGTTCTGTTACCCTGTTCAACTGTTTTGTCATGGGCACGATCCCTGACAGCATGGGTGGCATTTTCGAAATGCTGAAAGAGGCCGCACTGACCATGCAGCAGGGCGGCGGGATCGGCTATGATTTCTCGACCATTCGCCCGAAAGGGGCGGGGGTTAAAGGTGTGGCGGCGGACGCCTCTGGGCCGCTGAGTTTCATGGATGTGTGGGATGCGATGTGTCGCACGATCATGTCTGCGGGTTCGCGGCGGGGTGCGATGATGGCGACCCTGCGGTGTGATCATCCCGATATCGAGGATTTCATCACGGCCAAATCGGATGCGGCGCGGCTTCGGATGTTCAATGTCTCGGTTCTGGTGACGGATGCGTTCATGGAAGCGGTCAAGGCAGATGGGCCGTGGGATCTGGTCTTTGATGGCAAGGTCTACAAGACGGTACAGGCGCTGGATCTGTGGAACCGGATCATGCGCTCGACCTTTGAATATGCAGAGCCGGGCGTGATTTTCATTGATCGGATCAATCAGGCCAATAATCTCAGCTATTGCGAAACGATCGCGGCGACCAATCCCTGCGGCGAGCAACCCTTGCCGCCTTATGGTGCCTGTCTTCTGGGCTCGATCAATCTGGCGCGGCTTGTTTATCATCCGTTCGAGGAAAACGCCCATGTTTGCGAGACGCAGTTGGCCGAGCTGGTCACGACCGCGATCCGGATGATGGACAATGTGGTGGATGCCTCGAAGTTTCCGCTGGAGGCGCAGGCACAGGAAGCCGCGAATAAGCGACGGATCGGGTTGGGTGTCACCGGGCTTGCCGATGCCCTTTTGATGGTGGGTGCCCGGTACGGAAGTGACGAGGCGGCGCGTCTGACCGAGCGCTGGTTGCACGCGATTGCCCGCGCCGCCTATCTGGCGTCGGTTGATTTGGCGAAGGAGAAAGGGGCGTTCCCTCTGTTCGACGCTGATGCCTATCTGTCCAGCGGTGCGATGCAGGCAATGGATGACGACGTGCGGGACGCAATCCGAGAACATGGTATCCGGAATGCGCTTCTGACCTCCATTGCACCTACGGGCACGATTTCGCTTTATGCGGGCAATGTGTCTTCCGGGATTGAGCCTGTCTTTGCCTATGCCTACACCCGCAAGGTCCTGCAAAAGGATGGATCGCGCACCGAGGAAGAGGTCGTGGATTACGCGGTGCAGTTGTGGCGCGACAAGTTTGGGGACACCGAGTTGCCGGAGCATTTCGTGAATGCGCAAACGCTGGCCCCGCTGGATCACGTGAAGATGCAGGCGGCGGCGCAGAAATGGGTCGATAGCTCGATCTCGAAGACGATCAATTGCCCCGAAGACATCAGCTTTGAGGATTTCAAGGAGGTCTATATGGCCGCCTGGGATCAGGGCTGTAAGGGCTGCACGACCTATCGTCCGAATGATGTCACAGGGTCGGTTCTGTCGGTGAGTGAGAGCGAAGCGGAACAATCCGACAAGCCTGTTCAGGTCAGTGATGGTGGCGAGGTTGTGTACATGTCCGAGCCGCTTGATCGCCCCTCGGAGTTGGAAGGCCAGACCTACAAGGTCAAATGGCCCGATAGCGAGCACGCGATATATATCACGATCAATGATATCGTGTTGAACGGGCATCGCAGACCGTTTGAGGTGTTCATCAACTCAAAGAATATGGAGCATTTTGCCTGGACCGTGGCGTTGACGCGGATGATTTCGGCTGTGTTCCGCCGTGGGGGCGATGTGTCCTTTGTCGTGGAAGAGCTGAAGGCGGTGTTTGATCCGCGTGGCGGCGCCTGGATGCAGGGCAAATATATCCCCTCGATCCTTGCGGCGATTGGGGGCGTGATTGAACGGCACATGATTGCGACAGGCTTTATCGAGGGCGAGGGGATGGGGTTGAAAACCGATCCGCAGGCGCAGGTCGTAAATCTTGATGGTGGCCGTGGCCGAGCCTGCCCGTCCTGCGGTCAGTTTGATATGCGGATGATCGAAGGGTGCATGACCTGCGGGTCCTGTGGCCATTCGAAGTGCGGCTGATCAGAAGCCCGGGCTCGTAAATCCAGCTACGCTTGATCCACATCAATGGAAAATTCCATTGACCCACGTATCACGGGGGCATGGATACTTTGTCCCGCCTGTCCGAGCTGGGTCTGTTTGACCTTCGCGTGCCGCGTTACACGAGCTATCCTGCTGCGCCTGTATTTGACCAGACAACCGGGGCTGAGTTTCAGCGAAGCTGTCTTTCGCAACTGAAGCCGGATGATCCGGTGTCGGTCTATGTTCACATTCCTTTCTGCGAACGGCTCTGCTGGTTTTGTGCCTGCCGGACACAGGGCACGACGACGATGCGCCCGGTTGAAGCTTATCTCGATACGCTGGAGCGGGAGTTGGAGACGGTTCGGCAGATCGTTCCTCACGACGTTTCGATGGGCGCGCTGCATTGGGGCGGCGGGACGCCGACCATCTTGCTGCCGGATCATATCAGGCGATTGGCGGAGGCGCTGAAACGCAGTTTCGGAACCGCAGACCCGTTCGAGTTTTCTGTCGAGATTGATCCGACCCTTGTGGATGAGGCCAAGATCGCAGCGCTGCGTGACATGGGTATGAGTCGCGCCAGCATCGGCATTCAGGACTTCCGCCCGGACGTGCAGGCTGCCATTGGGCGGCCGCAATCGTTGGACCAGACCCGTCGCTGTGTTGATGCGTTGAGGGGTGCCGGGATCGCGTCGCTGAACACCGATCTTGTTTACGGGTTGCCACATCAAACGCTGCAAAGCTTCGAGGAGACGATTGCGCAGACCCTGACGCTGGCCCCGGACCGGATCGCCCTGTTTGGATATGCGCATGTGCCGTGGATGTCGAAGCGCCAGAAGCTGATAGATGAAGCCACCTTGCCAGATGACAGGATGCGGTTTGCCTTGGCGGAGCTTGCTGCGGAGATGTTCACGGAGGCGGGGTATCGGCGCCTTGGCATTGATCACTTCGCCAAGCCTACCGACCAGCTATGCCAGGCGGCGGAGCGCGGAGAACTGCGGCGGAACTTCCAAGGCTATACCGAGGATAGTTGCAATACGCTGATCGGTTTGGGCGCCTCGGCCCTATCGAGATTTCCGCAGGGCTATGTTCAGAACGCGCCAGCAACGGCTGCCTATACCCAACGTATCGAGGATGGTCGCGTGGCGGGCATCAAGGGACATGAGTTTGTCGAGGATGATCTGATGCGGGCGCGAGTGATCGAGATGATCATGTGCGACTTCGCTTTGGATATGAGCGAGTTGATCAAAACCTATGGCGCCGCTGCGGAGGCGATTGAAAAGATCAGTGCCGACGTTGTCAGAGCGTTTGCACCGTTTGTCGAGCCTCGCCAGACCGGGTGGGTTTTGCGACCAGACGGTCGACCGCTGGCCCGCATCATTGCGAGCCGCTATGACGCCTATGCCCACGGGTCTGCGCAGTTTTCTAAAGCATCTTAGGCTGAGGGGCGCGCGCAGGTTCCCCGTTCGCGCAGTTCAATCTCGCACTCGATCCGTTCTGATGGAATTTCTGAGCTGATGATGGCGCGCGACAGCTCATCCCCTGCCATTTTGCCGATGCGCTGGGCGGGCAGCCTGATTGTGGTGAGCGCAGGAACCATCTCGGCGGAGCCTTTGAAGTCGCCAATGCCGATGATGGACAGATCATCGGGGACCGAAACCCCAAGCTCTTGAGCGGCGTAGAATGCGCCCAAGGCCAGAACGTCGTTGCCGCATAGAAGGGCAGTGGGTCTTTCGGGCTGGTTCAGGATGGCGCGCGTCGCCTCCTTGGCGGCGGTCAGGCTATAGCTGGCCTCGGCGTGCCAATCGGGGGGAACGGACAGACCAGCTTTCGAAAGCGTATCCCATGCACCGTCGAAGCGTGCACGTGCGCGATCATTGTCCTGCGTTCGGGGAAACAGCATTGCGATTTTCTTATGCGTGAGACTGACCAGATGTTGTGCGGCCAGATGGCCTGCGGCTGCATTGTCGGCGCCCACGCAGCCAATTTTCGCATGCGCTGTATAATTCCAGATCGAGATGGCTGGAATTTTCTGATGCTCCAGAAGCAAATAGGTTTCTTCGGAGTGATCGAGCCCGATCAGGCCGACGCCGTCAACGCGGTGTTCAAGAAACTTGCGCAAGATCGCGTATTCCTTCTCCAGATCATATCCGTGAGAAGACAGAAGAATTGTAAAGCCCTGCTCCCCCACCGCTTCGGAAAAGGCCTGAATGACTTCGGCAAAAATCGCATGATCAATCGTTGGCACGACCAGTCCGATGGTGCCCGAGCGAATGCCATGCATCGTCTGCGCAGCGCGATTGCGGATGTAGCCCAATTTCCGCACAGCGTTGTCGATTTTTTTCCGAGTCGCGGGTTTGACCAGATCGGGATGGTTGAAGCTGCGCGATACAGTTGAGATCGATACGCGCGCCGCCTTGGCGACAGCAATAATATCGGCATTTTTATTCTTGCGATCAGGCATTTAAGCTCGCTTCGACACGTCAAAATGAAAACATTTGCAAAACTATTTTCATTGCCTAGCCTAAAAGGTCAACAGGGCTCTTCGTGTTGGGAGGCACGAGCGCATGGAATTTCTGGCCTACATGGGCGACGTGTTCATTCCGTTCAATTTTCTGCTGCTTCTGATCGGCACGATTGGCGGTCTGATCCTGGGGGCGACGCCGGGTCTGTCACCGACCATGGCGGTGGCCCTGTTGATCCCTTTCACCTTTCAGCTTGAGGCTGCTCAAGGGCTGATCCTACTCGGCGCGGCCTATACATCGACGGTCGCGGGGGGTGCGGTTTCGGCGATCTTGCTGAAGATTCCGGGCGCGCCGGCCAATATTGCCACGACGCTGGACGGGCATACGATGGCCAAAAAGGGTGAGGGCGCGAAAGCACTGCAGCTGTCGTTTCTCAGTTCCGCGGTTGGCGGCATATTTGGGGTGTTGCTGCTGATCTTCCTGACGCCGGTTCTGGCGAAATGGGCGCTGGCGTTCGGTCCGTCGCATTTGTTCTGGCTGGCCATTCTGGGCGTTACCGTGATCGGGACGCTGGATTCCAGCTCGGTCGTCAAAGGGCTTTTGTCAGGGTGTATCGGTTTGTGGCTGTCGACCATCGGGTTTGACGACATCATGGGCGCGCAGCGCTTCATCTTTCATCCAGCTCTGGGGGGTGGGATCAATATCATCGCCGCATTGATCGGTCTGTTTGCGATCCCGCAAGTAATCTCGATGTTCGCCAAAGGGCGCGTTGATTCAGGCGCAGAAGTGATTGAGGTCAAGAAGCACCCGATCGGCTCGGCGTTTCGCGCACTTGCGTCCCATCCGAGAGCTTTGGGTATCGGCACTGCTGTCGGCTCGGTTATCGGGTTGATCCCCGGTGTCGGCGGTCAGATCGCGGGTCTTGTGGCCTATGACCAATCGAAGAAGTTCAGCCCGGAACGGGACAAATTCGGCACGGGCCATTCGGAGGGTGTTATCGCGGCGGAGAGCGCCAATAATGCGATGGTTGGCCCTTCACTGGTGCCACTGCTGACGCTGTCGATCCCTGGCTCACCGACGGCTGCGGTTCTGTTGGGGGGGCTGCTGATCCACGGAATTTTCCCGGGAAGTGATTTGTTCGACAATCACCCTGATGTGGCCTGGACGTTCATCAATTCGATGCTGATCGGTCAGGTCCTGATGTGTCTCTTTGGGCTTTATGTGGCTGGATTGGCGGCACGGGTCGCACAGGTGCCGCAATCGGTGATGGCTGCGATCGTCTTGGCTCTGGCGGTGTTCGGCAGCTACTCCGTTCAGTCGTCCATGGGGGACGTCTATGTCATGGCGGCGCTCGGGACGGGCATGTATTTTCTTGAGCGGTTCGGCTTTTCGGCAGCGCCTTTGGTGCTGGGTCTCATTCTGGGACCAATTGCCGAGGCGAACTTTATCCAAGGCTCGATGATCGCCACGGCGACCGATGGGCTTGCCCCCTACTTCCTGACCGGGGTGCTGAACCTGACGCTGATCGTGATTGTGATCGCGTCGATCTTCTACTCGGTGTGGATGGAGCTTCGCGCGCGTCGCTACACCAACAAAGAGGAGATGATGACATGAGCACAAGCACCGCGTCGCGCCTTGAACATATTATCGCATCCGGACTGATCGCGGCTGTTGGTGTGTGGGTGGCCTATACGAGCTATACTCAAGCACCGGCGGAGGCATTTGTCTTCCCCCGCCTTGTTTCGACGGTTTTCGTGGTGCTGGCGCTTTGGACATTCGGCAAGGCGTGTCTGGGATGGTCCAAGGTCGGTGCGGGCCTGTCGGGCTCGATGTTTCTACGGATGTTGCCCGGCCTTGTCATTGCGTTGATCTATATCTTCTGGGCGGCCAAGGGCCTTGGTTTCTATACCGCCACAACAATCGCATTTTTCATTCTCTTGAGCCTGTATGACCCGGCCTCGCATGGGACCATTCGGACATGGATCAAGCGTCTGCTCATCACGGCCTGCTTCATGGTCGTTATGTACGGTCTCTTCGCAAAACTGCTGAAAGTGTACACACCGCGAGAGATTTTCTTCTGAACCGCAAGAGCGGCAGATCAAACCTAGGGAGAACTATGGAAATGAAAAAACTACTTGCTGGAGCCGCGATGGCTCTGATGGCCGTGACTGGCACCGCGTCTGCGGATGGTCACGCAAACTACCCCGAACGCCCGATCATGATGATGGTCAGCTATGGTGCTGGCGGCGCAACGGACTTTCAGGCGCGCATCGTGACGATGACTGCGGGCAACGAAGATGCGCTGGGCATGCCGATTGCTATCCTGAACAAGCCGGGTGCCGGTGGGCGTGTTGGCTGGAACTGGCTGGCAACACAGGCAGAGGCCGATGGCTACACGCTTGGGGCCTACAACATTCCGCACTTTATCGCGCAGTCGATCAAAGGTGGTGTTGAGTATTCTGCGGAAAGCTTTGAGCCGATTGCCAACTGGGGCGCAGACCCGGCTGTGTTTGTTGTCGGCAAGGACAGCGAATTCAATTCGATGAACGACGTGGTCGAATTTGCGAAAGCCAATCCGGGCAAGCTGACATTCTCGGGCGCTGGTTTGTTTGTGGGCCACCACATCGCCGCGTTGCAATTGGAAAAAGCGTCGGGCGCGAAACTGGCCTACATTCCCAACAACAAAGGTGGTGCAGGTGCCATGAAGGCCGTGATTGCGGGCGAAGTCATGGGCGGGGTGAACAACCTGTCCGATGCCTTCCGCGCACGAGAAGCGGGCAATGTCAAAATCCTCGGTGTCTTCGATCTGGAGCGCAACGACTTCCTGCCAGACGTGCCGACCCTGAAAGAGCAGGGCTATGAAATCGACAATGCCTCGGTGAACTTCCGCGGTGTGATGGTGCCCAAAGGTACGCCGCAAGGCATCATCGACAAGCTGGCAGCGACTGTGCCGACAATGTTCGAAAATGGTCGCGTGGCAGGCAAGATGAAAGCGGGCGGCTCGCCTATGCATATCATGACCCGTGATGAGGTTCTTGAGATGTGGGCTGCACGCGAAGAAACCCTGAAAGAGTTGCTTGCAGGACTCTGAAACCAAGACATCGCATCGCCTTCGGGCGGTGCGATCCACCGGGGCGCATGCCCTCCTTACCTGAAAAATCATGCCGCACGGGCCAGAAGAGAGCGATGTCATGAACGCACAAGATGGATTGGCGGAAGTTGAGGCAATCGTGGCCCGCGCAAGGTTGGCGCAACGCGCCTACGAAACCGGCGGCTCACAGGCGCGGTATGACCGCGCGGCGCAGGCGGCGGCCTGGGCAATCATGGAGCCTGAACGCAACCGATCCTTGGCGGAGTTGGCGGTATCTGCAACCGGGCTTGGCAATGTGGTCGATAAGATCACCAAGAACCATCGCAAGACATTGGGCCTGATGCGCGACATAGCGGACGCTGCGACCTATGGTGTGATCTCGGATGATCCGAAGACAGGCATCACGGAGATCGCGCGGCCAAAGGGCGTTATTGGTGCGGTCGTTCCTTCAACCAATCCGGCCGCAACGCCAGCAAATAACATCATCAATGCGCTGAAATGCGGCAACGCCATCGTTCTGTCGCCCTCGCCCAAAGGGGTGACGGCGTGTGAGTTGCTTTTGGAATATGTGCATGCCGAGTTTGCGAAAATCGGGGAAGATCCTGATTTGGTCCAAATGGTGCCTGCGCCCGGATCGAAAGAGAAAACACAGCGCCTGCTGGAAATCAGCGATCTTATCGTTGTGACGGGTTCGCAGAATAACGTGAAGCGTGCTTACACAAGCGGGACACCCGCGCTTGCAGTGGGTGCTGGAAACGTGACCGTGATCGTGGATGAAACTGCGGATCTTGGTGTCGCGGCGGCCAAGATTTCCGCGTCCAAGTGTTTCGACAACGCAACCTCCTGTTCCTCCGAGAATGCAGTTATCGTGCTTGATGCTGTCTATGACGCTTTCGTTGCGGCTTTGGCCGCTGAGGGGGGCGCGCTGGTTCAGGATGATGCGCGTGTCGTCTCAGCGCTGTGGCCCGAGGGGCACCTGAACCCGGCCGCGATTGCCAAGGACGCGGACGAGATGGTTGCGGCACTGGGCCTGCAGGAGGATGTCCCCACCGGGACAAAGTTCATCGCGGTGGAGACAGCGGGGATCGGGCCCACGCATCCGCTATCGGGCGAAAAGCTGAGCCGCGTTCTGGCGCTTTACCGTGCCAAGGACTTCGAGGATGCCGCCCGGATTGCCGGAGAGATTTTGAGTCATCAGGGCGCGGGTCACTCCATCGGTCTGCACTCAACCATGGAGGAGCGGGCGCTGCATCTGGGGCAGGTCATTCCCACGTGCCGTGTCATCGTCAATCAAGCCCATTGCTTCGCTACAGGCGGCGCGTTCGACAATGGTATGCCGTTTTCGTTGTCGATGGGGTGTGGGTCTTGGGGCGGCAATTCGCTCGACGATAATCTGAACTGGCGTCATTTCATGCAGACCACAAAAATCGTGCGCCCTACCCCGCCGAATGAACCTGCGGTTGAAGACATTTTTGCCGAATATTGGAAAGCTGCCGGGGCATGAAGCTGTCGCGTGACAGATCGCCCGAGGGGACTGTCAGGGATTGGCTGGGCCATCGTGCGGAAACGCAAGGCGATGTGGACGCCTATCTGTTTTGCGATGATTCCGCGCCGCTCAGTTGGACGGACTTGCAGAGCCGCGCAGGCCATGTCGCGCAGCATTTGATCGGTCTTGGTGCGCAGAAAGGCGAAAGCATCGCAATCATGATGCCCAACGGGCGAGATGCCGTGTTGGCCTTGTTTGGCGCGCTCGTTGGTGGCTATCGCGCCACGATTATCAATCTCGCCGCCGGGCAGGATGCGATTGCCTACGCCTTGGAGCATTGCGAGGCGCGGTTTGCCTTTGTGGGCGACGCTCAGATGATTGATTTCGGGGCGGTTGCGCCCGCGCAGATGGCGCGCCTGCCGAGCCCAGATGTGATTGGCCAAAGTGACGCGATGTTGCCTGACCTTGAGCCAGATGATCATGCGCTGTTGATGTATACGTCTGGCACGACGGGACGCCCCAAGGGCGTGGTGCACACGCATAAGAGCCTGCTGGCAGGGGGCTGGACGCCCACAATTGCGCATGATCTTTCGCGCGAGGATCGTGGGTTATGCGTGCTGCCGATCTGCCATATCAACGGGCTTTGCGTGACGGTGATGGGCACGCTGGTCTCGGGCGGGTCACTGGTCATTGCTCCGAAGTTTTCAGCCACGCGATTTTGGGAAACGTGCCGACAATCGAGGGTCACCTGGTTTTCAGTTGTGCCCACGATCATCTCGCATCTTTTGCATGGACAGACCGACCCGGATGCCGACACCCAAGACCGGTTGCGGTTTGGACGATCCGCCTCCTCAGCGCTGGCGCCAGATGTTCAGACTGCCTTTGAGAGCAGATTTGGCGTGCCGATTATCGAGACGATGGGGCTGACCGAAACTGCGGCGCAGATTTTGTCTAACCCGCTGCCACCGGGGGTCAGAAAGATTGGTTCTCCGGGGAAGGCCTTTGGAAACGATGTGGCGATCTTGTCGGCTGGGCTAACACCTTTGGCACCCGATCATGAGGGCGAGATCGCGGTGCGTGGACCGAATGTGATGCTCGAATATCTCAAGAACCCGGAGGCCACGACTGCCAGCTTTGCCGGGGATTGGTTGCGAACCGGCGATTTGGGCAAGATTGACAGCGACGGCTATGTTTATGTGACGGGTCGCCTGAAGGAACTGATCATCAAAGGCGGGGAGAATGTCGCCCCGAGGGAGATCGACGAGGCGCTGTATTCGCATCCTGACGTGATCGAAGCAGCCGCGTTCGCGCGTCCGTGCGAAAGTTATGGTGAACGGATCGAGGCGGCGGTTGCCGTGAAATCGGGGTCTGCGCTCAGGGCCGAAGATCTGATCCGGCTCTGCGTCAAGCGTGTAGGTCAGTTCAAGGCTCCGGATGCGGTCTATTTTCTGGAAGACCTGCCAAAGGGTCCCTCTGGCAAAATTCAGCGGATGAAGCTGGCAGCAATCACCGGTGCTTAGGCGAACTGAATCTGGGCTTTAATCGCTTTGGAGCGGTCTCCGGCCGTCTCGAAGGCCTCTTCGAACTCACTTAGCTTGAAGGTCTGGGTGATGAAGGGTTTCACATCGATCAACCCTTTGCGCATCAAGCTGACAGCTGTGAAGAATTCCTCGTGAAATCGGAACGAGCCGGTCATGGACAACTCCTTTGCAGTCAGCGCTTGCATTGGGACCGTCATGTCGCCACCCAGGCCAAGCTGCACGATGGTGCCACCTGGGCGCATGGCCGCGATACCGGCAGCCAACGCAGGCGCTGCACCGGAGCATTCAAACTGGACGTCGAATGTACCTTTGTCACTTTCAAATCGTGTCAGCGCATCCGGCTCAGCGGCTGTGTTCAGCACCTGATCAGCCCCGGCTTTCTGGGCCATTTCCAAGGGGAATGCTCCCAGATCGGTGGCGGCGATAAGATCGGCTCCAGCACGGCGGGCACAGAGAACGGCCAGAATTCCAATCGGGCCGCACCCCGTCACCAAGACGGATTTGCCTACGAGGTTCCCGGCTTGACGCACCGCATGGAGGCAGACCGAGAGCGGTTCGGCCATCGCGGCTTCGCCGGCGGTTAACCCGTTGGCATTGGCGCATTGCGCGGCGTCTGCGATCAGTGTTTCGCGAAAGGCGCCCTGAATGTGAGGGAAAGGCATCGCCGAGCCATAAAAGCGCATGTTCAGACACTGGTTGTGCATGCCTTCGTTACAAAAGCGACAGTCTCCACAAGGCCGTGATGGCGATACTGCTACCAGATCGCCAACGGCCAAACCTTCAACCCCATCTCCAAGCGCCTCGACGTGCCCTGCAACTTCATGACCCAGAACCATTGGCTCGCGGAGGCGGATCGCCCCAAAGCCGCCGTGCTGGTAATAATGCAGGTCAGAGCCGCAAATCCCACCCGCCGCCATGCGGATCTTTACCTGACCCGGCCCCGGCGTTTCGGCGGTCTGCTCTTCAAGGCGCAGGTCTTTTGCAGCATGGATGACGATGGCTTTCATGATCTCTCTTTCAATTCCGTCTCAAGTGACGGGCGTTGGCAATGGCATGCCCGCGAAATGAGCGTTCAGGTTCTTCCGCATGAGCCGCCCCATATCTGCCCGGGTGTCGTAGGTGGCCGAGGCATGATGGGGTTGCAACAATACGTTGTCCAACGCAAGGAAGCGCGGATTTATCTTGGGCTCGCCCGCAAACACATCAAGCGCCGCTGAGCCGAGCCTGCCGTTTTCCAACGCGTCCAGAAGAGCGTCTTCGTCGACATTTGATGCGCGGCTGACATTGACCAGCATGCCGTCAGCTCCAAGGGCCTGAAGGACGTCGCCGTCGACGATATGCCGTGTGGCGTCAGAGGCGGCGAGCGTTACAAAGAGTACATCGCTTTGACGAGCTAAGGACACGGCGTCTGGCGCGAAACGCCAGGCAACCTCTTTCGGGCTGATGTCGGAATAGGCGATCTGCATATCAAATCCCTCAAGCCGCCGGCCGATTTCGGTACCGATCCGTCCAAGACCGAGAATACCTGCGCGCTGGCCCCACATCCGCTTTTGCAAGGCAAATCCGCCCTTGCTGGCCCAGTGCCCCTCCCTGACCCAACTGGACGCGGCTGTAATGTTGCGACCCAAGGCCAACATCATTGCGACGCCCAAATCCGCTACGTCTTTGGTCAGAACGTCGGGTGTGTTGGTAACGGTCACGCCTTGGGCCGCACACGCAGCCATATCTACCGCGTCATAGCCGACGCCATATACGCAGATGATTTCCAGGTTCGGACAGGCCTCGATAACGTTTCTTGCTGCGCCAATTCCGCCGCGTGTGACAATGCCGCGGATGTGGGGGCCGATTTCTGCCAGAAGCTCATCGGGATTGTTTGCCGTGTGAAGGGCATGCATTTGATAAGCTGTGTCCAGTTCCTGCTGATCTTCCGCAGGGAACGGACCAAGCTGCAGAATTTCTGGTTTGCTCATCGGGCCTATTCTGTGGTTTGTCTCTTGTTAGCGCCAACATCATGGCCTCGCGCAGCATGTGCTGTCGAGCAAAAAACGGAGTTTTTATGAGCCTGAGCCTTTTTGATCTGACCGGAAAACGCGCCCTGATTACCGGGTCATCGCAGGGTATCGGTTTCGCATTGGCCAAGGGATTGGCGGCGGCAGGCGCCGAGATTGTGTTGAACGGTCGGAACGCGGAAAAACTTGCGGAGGCAGCCGACAACCTGCGCAGCGATGGTGCCACGGTGTCGGAACTGGTTTTCGATGTCACCGACCACGAACAGGTGCGTGCTGCAGTTGATGCGTTCGAGGCCGGAACAGGTCAGATTGATATTCTGGTCAACAATGCGGGAATGCAGCACCGTACCGTTCTGCAGGACTTCCCGGCAGATGCTTTCGAGAAGCTTTTACAGACCAATATCGCCAGCGTCTTCCACGTGGGTCAGGCTGTTGCGCGTCATATGATCGGTCGGGGATCGGGCAAAATTATCAATATTGCATCGGTACAGACCGCTTTGGCGCGTCCCGGTATTGCGCCCTATACGGCGACCAAGGGCGCAGTGGCCAATCTGACAAAGGGCATGGCAACCGATTGGGCTGGACATGGTTTGCAGTGTAATGCCTTGGCACCGGGGTATTTTGAAACGCCGCTCAATCAGGCGTTGGTCGATGATCCTGAGTTTTCAGCATGGCTTGCAAAACGCACCCCGGCCGGGCGCTGGGGCAAAGTAGATGAGCTTGTCGGGACCTGTATTTTTCTGTCATCCGATGCTTCGAGTTTCGTAAACGGCACGACAGTTTATGTGGATGGCGGCATCACCGCCTGCCTGTGATGACCCGATCAGGTCGATATGTCGTGATGGGAGTATGCTCAACCGGCAAGTCTCATATCGGCGCCGCATTGGCGCAGGCTTTGCAGGGGGCCTTCATTGATGGAGACGATCTGCATCCGACGGCCAATGTCGAGAAGATGGCAAGCGGTCAACCCTTGAATGACGCAGATCGCGCGCCTTGGCTGGACCGGATTGGACAAGCCTTGTCCGACGCTGACCCGCCGGTTGTGGTTGCGTGCTCTGCCCTGAAGAAAGCATATCGCGCCCGGATACGCGCGGTTGCCGACAATACTGTTTTTCTACATCTGACCGGCCCACGTGAGGTGATCGAGCAGCGGATGCAGGCGCGCGAGGGGCATTTCATGCCGCTGTCACTGCTGGACAGTCAGCTTGCCACATTGGAGCCGTTGGATGATGACGAGGCAGGATTGGCGCTGGATATCAGCCTGTTGCCGTCAGAAATCGTAGCGGTGACACTTGCACGTTTGGAGGCGGGGCATGACACTGCGGGGTCATGACGCGCCTCAACATTGATCAGCTGAACACATTTCTTGCGGTTGTGCGCCTTGGGGGCGTTGGCAAGGCGTCGCATGGGCTAAATCTTACCCAACCCGCCGTTACCGCCCGGATCAAGAACCTTGAAGAGGCGTTGTCCTGCGAGCTGTTTGATCGCACGTCCAGTGGGATGAAACTCACCAAACGTGGTGAGCTTTTGCTGGCTCATGCAGAGAAGTTTGAGCATCTCGCGCAACAGATCGAGCAGGATGTGGTTGATCCGGCGGGTATCGAGGGTCATCTGCGCCTCGGTGTGTCGGAGACGATTGCGCAATGCTGGCTGCCTGAGCTGATTTCCCGGCTGCACCAGATGTATCCGAAGTTGGAAATCGAGTTTAACGTGGATATTTCCGTCAACCTCCGCTCCAGCCTGTTGAACAGGGAAATTGATCTGGCGATTTTGTTGGGCCCAATCTCGGAATATTCGGTAGATAACGTTGCTTTGCCTGGCTTTGATCTGGCGTGGTATGCATCAGCCTCGGCTGCGCGGCTCCAATCTGATGCCGCATATCTGACTCGCCCGGTTCTGACTTATGCCCGCAACACCCGCCCGTTTCGCGAGCTTAAGGAGCTTTTGCTGGAACATGTCGGGCCGGACTTCTCGGTGTTTCCGTCTTCGTCGCTTTCGGCCTGTTTCCGGCTTGTCGAGGCTGATCTGGGGGTCGCTGCTTTGCCAAAGGTGCTTGGGCAGGATTTGGTGCAGGCCGGGCGCATTCGTGAATTCGATCCGGGGTGGGTGCCATCGCCGCTGGTGTTCTCGGCCTCCTACCTTGGAGAGCCCAACAGCCACCTGATCCGAACCAGCGCCAATCTGGCGGAGGAGGTCGCAACTCAGTACATCAAGCATAAAATAATTTAATGGAATGAGAGAAAAATATTCGATTTGATTTTATGTGCGCGGTGAGAGAGCGTTCCCATATTCCGGGGGATCGATTTGAGCGACACGTATCAGCAGTTGAAGACCAGTACGCTGGCGGCCACGCGTGGTGCTATTCGCACAGGTGAATATGCCGCTCATACCGCTGGATTGGGCAAAGGATATCTGCAAGCCAATCTGGCTATTCTGCCGGAAGCCTACGCCTTGGATTTCATGCGATATTGTCAGCGTAATCCCAAGCCGTGCCCGCTTGCAGGTGTATCTGATACAGGCAATCCGAACATGTTTACCCTGGGCCGTGACATTGATCTGCGCACGGACGTTCCAGCCTACAATGTGTATCGGAACGGGAAGTTAGAGCGAGACGCGACCGATATCAGTGATCTTTGGTCGTCGGACCTCGTCGGGTTCGCCCTTGGCTGTTCCTTCACTTTTGAACATGCCTTGCAAGCGGCGGGTATCCCCGTCTGGCATATCGAGAACAATACAACCGTTCCTATGTTTCGTTCGAATATCGACACGGTTCCGGCCGGGCCTTTTTCAGGGAAGATGGTTGTGTCGATGCGGTCGGTTCCGGCGGACCGGGTTGATGAAGTTACCGCGATATCGCGACAATTCCCGTTGGCCCATGGCGCGCCTGTGCATGTGGGTGATCCCGAAAAGATCGGATTAGGCGATCTTTCTGCTCCGGAATGGGGCGATCCTGCCCCAGTCGGAGCCGATGAAATACCAGTGTTCTGGGCGTGTGGGGTGACCCCGCAAGTTGCGATTGAAGCGGCGAAGCTGCCGCTCTGCATCACCCATAAGCCGGGACATATGCTGATCACTGATATCCCGGAAGACGCAGAAACTCCGGTGATGACTTTCGACAAATCCTGACAAAGCGACAATTCAACAAGGAGAAGATGATGAAAAAGATGATGGGACTTGCGGCAGTGTCCGTTGCGATTGCAGCGCCAACGCTGGCCGAAGATCTGGCGGTGGTTGGGAGCTGGTCGAGCTTACCACTGCACAAGCAATATGAAGCCCCGTTTTGGGGAGAGACCTTGCCGGCGGCCTCTGGTGGCAACCTCAACGTATCCCTGACCACGCATAACCAGATGAACCTTGGGCTTGGCGATATTTATCCACTGCTGGGGCAAGGCGTCTATGATGTGGCCATGACAGTCGCAGATTATGCCGTGTCTGACGCCCCGGAACTGGAGGGTCTTGATGTGCCGCTTCTGGCGCTGACCGCTGACGAGGCCCGCGCGATGGTCGATGCAGCCCGCCCAATGGTGTCTGACATCTACCGCGACCGATTCAACAGTCATGTTCTGGCCATTGCGCCCTATCCTCCGCAGGTCGTGTTCTGCAATGCCGAGATTGCGGGACTTGATGATCTTGCCGGAAAGAAAATCCGGGCATCGGGCCGGATGACAGCGAAATTTCTGGAAGCCTTGGGTGCTGAAGGCGTGAATGTCAGCTTTTCCGAAGTGCCGGGCGCGCTGCAAAAAGGTGTCGTGGATTGCGCTGTTACCGGCGCAGGTTCCGGTTATTCGGCCGGGTGGTGGGAAGTGTCGACACATTTGTTGCCAATCCCGTTGGGCGGTTGGGACAGCGTTGTCACAGCGATCAATATGGACAAGTGGAACAGCCTGGATGCTGCCACGCAGCAACTGATCTCGGTGCAAATTGCAGCCGAATTCGAAACACCGGCCTGGGCAAGCGCACAAGACGCTTTGGTCAATGACATTGCGTGTTTGACCGGGAATGGCGATTGCCCATCTGGTGATGCGCGGTCAATGGCGCTTGTCGATGTCTCAGATGCTGACTTTGCAAAGGCGCGCGATGTGTTGGTTTCCGAAGTTCTTCCCGATTGGGCGGAACGCGCGGGCGACGATTGGGCCGCTCGCTGGAATGCCTCGGTCGGTGAAACAGTGGGTGTAACGATCGCCACCAACTGATCGTAGCTTCTGGAGGCTTCCAATGGCACTTCGCCTTTTGACAATTTTGCGCAAACTCAATCATTGGGTCGCGATCCTGATCGGGGTCATGCTGATGGCCTGTGCTGCGCTTGTTCTTCTGGACATTGTCTCAAGGCAATTGGGAGCCTCACTTGGCGGGACCGACGAGATCAGCGGCTACGTGATGGCCATCGCGACGTCGTGGGGCATGGCCTATACCTTGCTGGAGCTGGGCCATGTGCGCATCGACTTCCTGCGCAGCCGGGGCGGCAGCAAGGTAAGAGCCGTCTTCGATTTGTTCTCTCTGGTGGTGCTCTGCGGCACGGTGACGTTGATTGCGGTCAAGTCGTGGCCTGTTCTGGAACGCTCGCTCAAGAATGGATCGACTGCGAATACCCCGCTGGAGACACCACTAGTTCTGGTTCAGACGCCATGGTTTCTGGGCTGGGTCTGGTTTGCCATTGTCGGATGGCTCACGTTCGTTGCGGCGGCAGCGCTTGTCATGCGCGGCGAGTTCAGCACGTCAGAGCAGACCATCGGCGTCTTCGGGGAAGAGGATGCAGCGCTATGATCGGCTACGTCTCCCTTGGGCTACTGGGGCTGTTGACACTGTCGATCCCCGTCGGGATTGTTCTATTCTTGCTGGGGTTCGGCGTTGACGCTTTTTTCAGTCCGTTTCCGTTGATCAAGGGGCTTGGCAATCTTGTCTGGTCCACGTCTAACAACGCAACTCTGATCGCTATTCCCTTCTTCGTCTTGTTGGGTGAGGTGCTGGTGCGGTCCGGTATCGCAACCCGCACCTATGCCGCGCTGGATCGTTGGGTCAGCTGGCTGCCGGGTGGCTTGGTGCACGCCAATATCGCGACGGCCACGATGTTTTCTGCGACCTCTGGATCGTCCGTCGCTACAGCGGCTACCGTGGCCACGGTAGCCATGCCGCAGGCGGAGCGGTTGGGCTATGATCCAAAGCTTTTCTCGGGGGCGATCGCCGCAGGCGGCACATTGGGCATCATGATCCCACCCTCCATCAATCTGATCGTCTACGGGTTCCTTACGCAAACATCGATCCCACGGCTCTTTCTGGCCGGCTTGGTTCCGGGGCTGGCATTGGCGCTAGGCTTCATCCTCATCACAGTTCTGATCTGCCTTATCCGCCCCTCTCTCGGGGGCGCCCGGCGCTTTTTCCCTGTCGCCGAAATGCTGCGCGCCCTGCTGCAACTGGTGCCGATCATTCTGCTTTTCACGATGATCATCGGATCAATCTACAAAGGCTGGGCCACGCCGACCGAGGCCGCCGCCGTCGGGGTCGCGGGGGCCATCGCGATTGCTGCCGCTTTTGGTGGCGTCAGCCTGAAGATGTTCGCGGAGAGCATATTGGGCACAGTCAAGATCACCTCGATGATCATGCTCGTCATTATCGGCGCGTCGTTCCTGAATTTCACCTTGGCCTCTGCCGGGTTGGGCAATGAGTTGCGCGGCTTTCTTGGCGGGTTGGGTCTGTCACCTCTGATGACCATTTTGGTTGTTGTGGGCATCTACATCGTGCTGGGGTTTTTCATCGAGACCCTGTCGTTGATGGTGGTGACGATCCCGATCATTGTGCCTTTGGTGATAGAGCAAGGCTACGATCCGATCTGGTTTGGCATTCTCATGATTGTACTGATCGAAATGGCCTTGATCACGCCGCCTGTTGGCCTGAACCTCTATGTTGTGCAGGGGGCGAGAAAGAGCGGTAAGATGAGCGAAGTGATGCTGGGGACAATTCCTTACGTGTTGGCGATGCTGGCCATGGTCGCGGCGTTGATCGCGTTCCCGCAAATCGCTTTGATGTTGCCGGATGCGTTGCAATAGGCTGACCAATCACGTGAAGATGCACCCATGACGCAAGACGCATCCCAGCCTGTTGACGACTGGCCAGTCATTCGAACGGTCGGCTTTGACGGCTTTCTCGTCAGCTTCTCGGATCATTTGAGTGAAGGCGCCAACCGGGCGGCGTTGGCCTTTCGCAATGCTCTTGAAGGAGAAAGTTGGTCAGGTGTCGAGGAAACCTCGACCTCACTGGTATCCACTTATCTGCGCTTTGATCCGCTGTCGCAAAGCCATGCTCAGATGCGCGCGCGGCTGATGTCGTTGCTTGAGACGCAAGATTGGTTCGAAGCGCCGCTGCATTCTGGTCGCAAGCTGTGGCATGTGCCGACGGTGTATGGAACAGACATGGCGCCCCAGCTGGAGGAGGCCGCCCTATTGGCCGGGATGACCGCCGAAGAGGCGATTGCATCGGTCTCTCAAACCCGCGTCCGCGTGCTGACAATAGGCTTTGCACCCGGCCAGCCTTATCTGGGTGAGCTTGCCAACGCATGGGATATTCCGCGTCAGACGGAACTGACCAAGGCCGTGCCGGAAGGGGCTTTGACAATAGCGATCCGTCAATTGGTGCTGTTTTCGGTTTCGGCCCCGACAGGATGGCGTCATATCGGCCAAACCGCCTTGCGGCTCTTTCATCCGGAGGCGGAGGACCCGTTTGTCTTGCGACCGGGTGACGAGGTTCTCTTTGAGCCGACCAGTCCGGATGCCCTGAGTGCCATGCGTAAGGAAGATCGCAACGGTGGTGCGACCTATGAGGTGCTGACGTGAGTGCCGAGGTAATCATTCATCGCGCAGGGCCGGGGCTGACGGTTCAGGATTTCGGTCGGCCGGGGTATCTGGCCTTTGGGCTGTCACGCGGCGGTGCGGCTGACAGGCTCGCTCTGGCGGAGGGTGCTGCGTTGCTCGGGCAAGGCGAGGCATGTGCTGCTATTGAGATGGCTGGAACGGGTGGTGAATTCGAGGTCACTGGCGATGTCATCATTGCTTTGTCGGGTGCGCCGATGAAGGCCAGCGTCGACGGGGAGCGTTTGCCGTGGAATACGACCCATGTTTTAGGACAAGGTGCTCGGCTCTCTATCGGTGGAACAGAGGCTGGCAACTATGGTTATCTGCATTTCGCCGGTGGTGTTGGCGGTCGTCGGCTGTTGAATGCTGAAGGTGCGCACTTGACTGCAGGTTTGGGGCGTACTCTGCAAGCTGGCGACCAGATTGCCCTTGGCGATTGCACCGCCAAGGGCGAAGCGGGCATGACGCTGGATGTCCGGCCGCGTTTTTCTGGTGGGACCGTGCGCGTGGTGCCAAGCCTTCAAACCCATATTTTCGGGGAAAGTGAGACAGCACGTTTCGAAGCTTCAGAATTCAAGCGCGATGCACGGGGCAATCGAATGGGTGCGCGTTTCCTGCCCTCTGGGGATGGGTTCCAAGCGGCCTCCGGTTTGAGCATCTTGTCCGAGGTAATCGTTCCAGGGGACATTCAGGTCACAGGGGACGGGACACCTTTTGTTTTGCTGAGTGAATGCCAGACCACAGGTGGCTATCCAAGGATTGGGGCCGTTTTGCCTGCGGACCTTCCGATTGTCGCGCAAGCGCAGCCGGGCGCCACACTGCGCTTCAAGTTTGTCGAGCTTGCGGAAGCCGTGGAGATTGAGCGCCGTGAGCGTGATTATCGCACCAAGCTGCACAAAGCGGTGAGGCCACTGATCCGGGATCCTGCGCAGATGCATGATCTGCTGTCGTATCAGTTGATCAGTGGTATGACCGCAGGCGATGACATGGAAAGGGAGGCGCAATGAGCAAGCATGTCGATTTGAATGCCGATATGGGCGAGAGCTTTGGCCCTTGGGTTATGGGCAACGATACAGCGCTGCTGGACGTGGTGACTTCGGCCAATGTAGCTTGTGGGTTTCACGCGGGCGATCCCGATGTGATGGCCCAGACCATGAAGACTGCGATTGCGCGCGGCGTTGGTATCGGGGCGCATCCCGGGTTTGCTGATCTTCAGGGGTTTGGCCGCCGCAGGTTCAACCTGCCTCACGACAGCCTTGCCACGCTTGTCCAATACCAGATCGGTGCGGCTCAGGCGATGGCTCGGGCACACGGATCCGAGGTGCGCCATATCAAGCTGCATGGCGCAATGGCGAATATGGCCTCTGAAGATTTGGACATGGCGATGGTGTGTTATCGCGCAGTTCAGGCGGTGGCTCCGGACGCAATCATTATGGTTCTTGCTGGAACGGCTCAGCAGGAAGCAGTGCGTCAACTTGGTTGTAAAGCCGCCTGCGAAATCTTTGCGGATCGCGCCTACAATGATGACTGCACCTTAGTGGATCGCAGCCTCCCCGGAGCGGTCATCCATGACGCGGACGAGGCGTCGCGCCGCATTGTCGAGATGGTTCAAGCGGAAGCCATTATTACCGCCAGCGGAAAGAAAATCTCCACGCCGATTGATACAATCTGCTTGCATGGTGACACCGCAGAAGCCGTTACAATCGCCACCCGTCTGAAGACAGCGCTTCAGGATGCCGGGATTGCTTTGGAAAAATTCGAAGGGCGTATTCTCTAGGCGATTGGTTTTCAGGTCAGACCAGCGACGCTGTTCTGTACTTTTCCAGTTGGTCCGGATCTGGCGTCACGCCAAGTCCGGGAGCTGTTGGCACATGGACCTGACCGTGTTTCACCGGGAAGGGCTCCGTCGCGATCTCACCCACCGCGTAGTAGGTGGACATGTAGAATTCGCAGCCAAGCATCAAATCGGGGATCGCGGCCATCAGATGAGTGCCGGCAGCATGAGCGATGGATGTCTCGAACATGCAGCCGCCATAAACCTCGATGCCGGCCGCTCTGGCGATTGCCGCGACTTCCACGCAGCGTCGAATGCCGCCCGATTTCATGACTTTCAGCGAGAAGATATCCGCCATCCCGAGAGCCACACCCGTTAGGGCGTCGCGTACCCCAAACACGGATTCGTCCGCCATTACTGGTACATCAACGGCCTTGGTGATCACTGCAAGTGCCTCTCTTTCATGTCGTTTTACTGGCTGCTCGACAAAAGTTGGGCGAAACGCCTCGAGATCCCGAATGCAGCGGATAGCATCGAATGCGGGCAGACCCTGATTGTAGTCGATGCGCAGATCAATTGCATCACCATAGCTCTTGCGCAGAGCCTCCAGGCGCATCAGATCAAATTTGTGATCTGCAAAACCTGTTTTGAGTTTGAATAGCCGGACGCCATCCTCCCATAGCGCGGCGATATCGTCCTGATCTGCAGCAAAGTCAGGATTGGCGACCGAGAAGCTCATCGGAATTGCATCGCGTTGCCGCCCCCCAATGAGCTCGGCGATGGGCATACCGGAAATCTGTCCTGTTATGTCTAACAAAGCGCATTCTAGTGCGGCTTTCGCCTCGGTATGGCCGACGATGATTTTGTTTGCCTGACTCATGATCGTTTCGACCTGAACAGGATCCTTTCCTACCACATGAGGGCGTAGATGAGTGTGCAATGCCGCGGTGTTGCCCTCAACAGTGCCGGTGAAAACCGGCCAAGGTGAGGCCTCGCCCCAACCGGTCAATCCGGTATCCGTCGTAAGTTCCAAAAGAATGGCGTTGATACCCGCGACATCCCCCGAGCCATGCGAATGCACGGCTTTTGCCGGGATGAAGACCGTGTGCACCCTCATGGAAGAGATGATGTGTTCAGACATAATGAGCCCTCACGGGATATCACTCAGATCAAGTGGGAAAGCCGGTGGCAGAAGTGCGGCCTGAAACCAGACGAGGTAGCTGTAGATCGAATAGACGGGCAGACCAGTCTCGCGTCTGATGTCGCGCGCATAAGGCACCATGTTCGTGCATTCCAGAACGATGGCACCGATATCAGGATGGTCTTTGATAAGCTTTCTGGCCGCAGCCACATTTTCCTGACGCGCCTTCGCGAAGTTTATCTCCATAGCATCGCCGAGGACTTTTTCGGTAAATTCAGAGCCTGCTCCTGTTCCGCCCACGGGCGTATCGGGAGAGATGCCCGCCGCTTCCAAGTGTTCGGGCGCGAGTGTTTCAGCCGAAACGGTCAAAACTCCTACACGTTTGTTCTTTGGCAAAGTGCGCTGCACCGCAGGGACCTGCAAAAGCGAGGACGAGGCGACAGGGACACCTAGCGCATCGGCCAATTCATCCTGATAGGGCACCATGAACCCGCAATTGGTCGCCACGCCGTCGCTGCCCATCTCGACCAGTTCGCGGCCCGCAGCTATGAAGTCATCCAGCAAGGGACGCGCATCCCCGCGCACCACGTTGTCGGGCGTCGCAGATTTCACCACCCGGTAATGTACCGGGAAGGGCCATGTTTCGGCGTTGCCGATATCGCCCGGTATGCGTGGAAAGCGCGTGTTGAGCATCAGAATTCCGATGCTTGCCCCATAGACGGTTTTGCCACCCTTGAGGATCATGTCCCGGTTTCCAAGGGGGCATAGAGATCTGCGAAGGCCAGCCGGACCGCCTCGGTTGCGTGATCCAAGCGCCCTGAAATATGCGCGCGCATCGCGTCCGAGGCCGCTTGCGGATCGCCTTCTGCCATGACGTTCAGTATCTTGCGATGTCGGTCGTGATTTGTGCGCCCAGCCGATTGAAGTCTGCGCAGATCAGCCGCACGCACGAAGCGAATCTTATCGTAGATTGTTTCAAGCATTCGCACGAACTCCGTGTTGCTCGACAGCTTGCACAAACGCAGATGGAAGGTCTCATCCAATTCCAACAAGCGCGCTGCTTCATCGCAATTGGCGTATTCGTTGTCGGTCTCTTCCAGATACTCGTAGAGTGCATTGCGCGCTGCTGGATCGGCGCGGTCAGCGGCGAGCCGGACGGCTTCGCATTCGATGGCCATTCTCGCTTGATAGAGTGTCACGATGCGATCAGGCGTCAGATCCCGGCAGAAAAAGCCGCGCCCGGCGCGAAAATCAATGAACCCTTCGGCAACCAGCCGATTGAGCGCCTCGCGTAACGGCGTCCGGCTGGCACCCAAATCTCGCGACAGGGCGGATTCATTGATCCTCTCACCTGGTTTGAATTCAAAGCCGGAGGCCATGGCCCGTAACCTTGGGTACAAAGTGCTTACGGTATTTTCGATATTTGCGGTGTCGGTGAGCACGCTAGATATCGTCCCCCATTGATAGCTTTCAACCGTAGCTTATCGTGCTCCTTGTCTTGAGTGCAATACTGTGTAAGCATCTGTATACAGATAATTCGACAGGTCGCTTAGCGAATCCTCGGGGGGTTGATGTCCAATATATTCAATGGCGCAGACGCCATGGTCAGAATGCTCGAAGCGCATGGCGTAAAGCACATTTTTGGCCTCTGTGGTGACACTACGCTGCCGCTGTACGATTCCCTGCTGAAACTCGATCATGGAATCACGCACATCCTGACGCGTGATGAGCGCTCGGCGGCTTACATGGCCGATGGATATGCCCGTGTAACCGGGCGGCCCGGCGTGTGTGAAGGGCCCTCAGGCGGTGGCTCTACCTACATCCTGCCCGGACTGATTGAGGCGTCGGAATCCAGCTACGCAGTCCTTGGCATAACCTCTGATATTTCAGTCGCAAGCTATGGGAAGTATCCTCTGACCGAAGTGGATCAAGAGGCGATGATGCGCCCTTTGACCAAGTGGAATACGGTTATCAAGCAAGCGACCCACATTCCGCGTATGGTCCGGGCGGCCTTTCGCGCCATGACCACTGGGCGACCTGGTGCAGCCCATCTTGGCCTGCCCTACGACATTCAATATGACGCCGTTGACACTGCCGACATCTGGGCGGACGAAAACCTGACCTCGTTTCCGGCTTATCGCGCGGGTCCCGAACCCGGAACCGCAGAAGCTGCCGTTGATGCAATTCTCTCGGCCAAGTCGCCGTTGATCGTCTGCGGTGGCGGTGTCGTGATTTCCGGCGCGATGGCAGAGCTTGATCGTCTGAGCAGGCGGTTGGACATCCCCGTCGCAACATCGATCTCCGGGCAAGGTTCACTTGCGGAGACGCATCCTAACGCTGTGGGTGTGGTTGGATCAAACGGCGGCACGGACCAGACATGGGAGATGATGGAGGCTGCCGATCTGGTGATCTTCATGGGATGCCGCGCCGGGTCAACAACAACCGCGCGCTGGGAGGCGCCCAAACCGGGTGCGCGGATCGTGCATTTCGACAGCGACCCGATGGTGATCGGGGCCAACTATCCGACGGAGGTCGGTGTGGTCGGCGATCTGCGTCTGTCTTTGGCTGAGGTAAACGATGTCCTCGATCAGCGCGATCAGGGTGCCGATACCTTCGGCGGTGCTGCTGCCGTCGCGGACCTGAAAAACCGCAAGTTCGAAGCTTTCGCAAAATTGGCCGAAAGTGACGAGGCCCCGCTGCGCCCGGAGAGGGTGATCGCAACGCTGCAGAAGCTATTGCCAGAAGATGCTGTGATCGTGTCGGACCCGGGCACCAGTTGTCCTTACTTGTCAGCCTATTATCAACTGCCGAAGCCGGGTCGCCACTTTATTACCAACAGAGCGCATGGCGCTTTGGGATATTCCCTGTCCGCATCTTTGGGGGCTTGGTACGGCAGGCCCAACTCTAAGGTGGTCGCGCTGATGGGGGATGGGTCGTTTGGCTTCACATGTGGCGAGCTTGAAACCGTTTGCCGGTCGCGGGCCAACATCACGTTTATTGTTCTGTCGAATTCGAACTTTGGATGGATCAAGGCCAGCCAGAAAGCAGACAAAGGCGCGCGCTACTATAATGTAGATTTCTCCCGCACTGATCATGCAAAGATCGCCTCTGCCTATGGCGTTAAAAGCTGGCGGGCCGAAACACCGGAAGCCTTGGAAAAAGCGCTTGCGGAGGCCATTGGTCACGACGGCCCCACTCTGATCGATGTTATGACGCAACCTCTTGAAGAAGCAGCGGCACCTGTGCGTAGATGGATGGGCTGAAGATGGGGGCGATATCATAACGGAGAGGGTCATCATAGCGGGCGCCGGTATTGTCGGCGTGTCCACGGGCATCTGGCTCAAGCGCTTCTCTGATGCCCAGGTGACAATTATTGATCGCGGCGAGCCGGGCGAGGGCACATCACATGGGAATGCGGGTGTACTGGCCTCTTGCTCAATCGCACCTGTGACGGCGCCGGGACTGCTTCGCAAAGCGCCGGGTATGCTGATGAATCCAGAGTTTCCGCTGTTCATGCGCTGGTCGTATTTCCCGAAGCTGCTGCCTTGGTTGCTGAAATATATGGGTCACGCCAACGACACTGAGACGCGCCGCATCGCATCGGGTCTGGTCCCAATCGTGGGCGATAGCGTGGATCAGCATAAGGCGTTGGTTGTTGGTACCGATGCAGCGGCTTGGGTGACCGAGAGCGACTATTGTTTTGCCTACAAAAGCCGAGCCGCTTTTGAAGCTGATCACTATACGTGGAGTCTGCGCAAGGATGCGGGTTTTGAACCCACTCTTTATGAGGGTGATGCGCTGCGCGACTACGAGCCCAACGTGTCGTCAGATATTGGCTTGTTTGCAGCGATGTCGGATCACGGCTTCATTCGTGATCCCGGTGGGTATGTCAAAGCTCTGGCGGAAGAATTCAAAGCGTTGGGTGGAGTCATTCTGAAGGCCGAAATCCGCGATTTTGAGATGACGGATAATCGCGTGACTGCGGTGACGACTGACCAAGGTCGGCACAGTTGCGACCGGGCTGTTTTGGCGACAGGCGTCTGGTCGAAACCGCTGATGAAAAAACTTGGCCTGTCGATCCCAATCGAAGCCGAGCGTGGATATCACATCATCTTCAAGGATGCCGAGGGCGGCCCCACGCGACCGATGATGATCGCCAGTGGCAAGTTCGTCGCCACCCCGATGCAAGCGGGGCTGCGCTGTGCCGGGGTTGTGGAGTTTGGAGGTCTCGATGCCGGACCCTCAAAAGCGCCGCTGGCACTGCTGCGCAAACAGGCCAAAATTGCGTTTCCAAATCTGGTCTGCAGCGAAGAAATCGAGTGGCTGGGTCACCGGCCCGCAACGTCAGACAGCTTGCCTTTGATTGGCGAGGTAGGGGCCACGGGTGTGTTCACGGCTTTCGGCCATCATCATATCGGATTGACGGGCGGGCCAAAGACAGGAAGGCTTGTTGCCGGACTTGTCGCAAACAAACCCTCAAACACGGATCTTGGGCCCTATAGTCCCATGAGATTTGCCTGAACCGGCACAAAAACAACAATAAAAACCAATTCAACAAGGAGAGAACTATGAAGAAAGTCACAAGCCTGATGATGGTGACAGCGCTCAGCGCCGTCGTTGCCGCACCTGCCTTTGCAGATGGACATGCCCAGAAATGGGATATGCCGATGGCCTATTCCGCGTCCAACTTCCACTCTGAGAACGGTGTTAAATTTGCGGACTGCGTGCGCGAAGGGACGGGGGGTGCGATTGACATCACAGTTCACCCTGGTGGTTCGCTCTTCAAAGGTGCGGATATCAAGCGTGCCATTCAAACCGGACAGGTCCCAATCGGTGAGCGCCTTTTGTCGGGTCACCAGAATGAAAACGCTGTTTTCGGCTTCGACTCGGTGCCCTTCCTCGCTACGTCCTTTGACGCGTCGGCAAAACTGTTTGATGCGGCCAAACCAAAACTTGTCGAGATTCTTGCCGATCAGAACCTGACGCTGCTTTATTCGGTGCCGTGGCCTCCACAAGGGCTTTACTTCAAGAAGGAAGTAAACTCCGTCGCGGACATGGAAGGGGTGAAGTTCCGTTCCTACAATAACGCGACAGCGCGTCTGGCCGAGCTGACGGGCATGTTGCCTGTGACCATCGAAGCGGCGGAGATCTCGCAAGCATTCGCAACGGGTGTGGCAGAGTCGATGATTTCGTCCGGCGCCACAGGGTATGACCGTAAGGTCTGGGAGTCTCTGACCCATTTCTACGAAGTGGATGCTTGGCTGCCATATAACCACGTGATGGTGAACAGCGATGTCTGGGCCGATGTCTCTGACGAGAACAAAGCCGCCGTGCAATCTTGTGCAGATACAGCTGCGGCTGAGGGGCTGGAGGCTTCAAAGGCCTACACCCAGTTCACGCTCGATGGCCTGAAAGCTGGTGGCATGACGGTTGGTCGTGCCGGCGACGGTCTGGTTGCTGAGCTCAAAGAGGTCGGTGTGACCATGACGAACGAGTGGCTGGATGCTGCAGGCGATGATGGCAAAGCCATTGTAGAAGCCTTCAACAACTAAGACAGCTTAGCGCCCCGGACCCAAGGTTCGGGGCGCTTTTCTATGCGAGGGGCAGGGATGGTACGGAAATTACTCGATGGATTGTATACAGGTGCGGGCGTGTTGGCCGCCCTTTGCCTGATTGTCATTCTGGTCTTGATCGTAGTGCAGATGCTCGCGCGCTGGACCGGAGAAGTTTTCCCCGGCGCGCCTGATTATGCTGGCTACGCCATGGCCGCGGCCTCGTTTCTGGCTTTCGCCAATGCGCTTAATAAAGGCAGCCATATCCGCGTGTCGATCCTGTTGAATGCGATGGGTGCGCGGGCGCGCTTCTGGCTTGAAGTCTGGTGCTTTGCCATCGGAACCGCTGTCGCATGGTATATGAGCTATTTCATTTATCGGATGCTGGGCTTCGCCATCAAGTTCGGCGATATCAGCCAGGGACAGGACGCAACCCCGTTGTGGATACCGCAGTTGCCTATGCTGATCGGTGCGGTTGTTCTGGCGATCGCCCTTACAGACAATCTGATTTCCTTATTTGTATCCGGACAGCATCGCATTATCCGCGATGTGACCGACAGTCAGGCGGAGTGAACATATGGATCAAGCTTACGTCATAACGCTGTTTCTCTTTGTCCTGTTCACGCTGCTTGGCACCGGGGTTTGGGTCGGTCTGGCTCTGGTGGGTGTGGCTTACATCGGAATGGAGCTATTTGCTTCGGGACCTACGGGCGACCGGATGGCCACAACACTTTGGAGCGCGTCATCCAGCTGGACGCTAACGGCGCTGCCATTGTTCATCTGGATGGGCGAAATCCTGTTTCGAACGCGATTGTCGCAAGACATGTTCCGGGGCCTTGCTCCGTGGATGGCCCGATTGCCCGGTGGTCTGGTTCACACGAATATCGTCGGATGTACTGTGTTTGCGGCAGTATCCGGATCCAGTGCTGCAACGCTGACAACTGTCGGAAAGATGTCCATTCCCGAGCTTCGCAAGCGCGAGTATCCCGAGCATATGGTGATCGGGACATTGGCGGGTGCAGCCACACTCGGTCTGATGATCCCGCCGTCCCTGACGCTGATCGTCTACGGGGTGACCATCAATGAAAGCATCATCAAGCTCTTCTTTGCTGGCATCGTGCCGGGATTGGTGCTGGCGGGCATGTTCATGGCCTATGTCGGGCTTTACGCGACGTTTGGTGGCGATTGGAAACCCATCAAAGAAACCGCGATGAGCTTTGGTGAAAAGCTGAAGAACTCGAAATTTCTTATTCCCGTTCTGTGTCTGATCACGGTTGTCATTGGCTCCATGTTTCTGGGCTTTGCGACCGCGACTGAAGCCGCAGCCATTGGCGTGATCGGGGCTTTGGTCTTGGCCGCTTTGCAGGGATCGCTGACGATGGGCACTTTTGCCGAAAGCTTGATGGGCGCCACGCGCACATCGGCCATGATTGCATTGATCTTGGCGGGTGCCGCATTCCTGTCGCTGGCGATGGGGTTCACCGGCTTGCCGCGCGGGCTGGCCGACCTGATCGCGTCGTGGGAGCTCACGCGGTTCGAACTGCTGATGGTTCTGCTGGTATTCTACATCATACTTGGTTGTTTTCTGGACGGCATTTCATCTGTGGTTCTGACCATGGCTGTTGTCGAGCCGATGGTGCGCGAAGCCGGGATCGACATGATCTGGTTTGGGATCTTTATCGTGGTGGTCGTCGAGATGGCACAGATCACGCCGCCGATCGGATTCAATCTGTTCGTGCTACAGGGAATGACGGATCATGAGATGGGGTATATCGCGAAAGCGGCCATCCCGATGTTCCTGATCATGGTCCTGATGGTTTTTGTTTTGATCTGGTTCCCTGACATCGCCACATGGCTGCCCGAGAACGTGCGACAAGGACCGCGATAGAAGCTGTTACTCAGACGCTTGAAGCGGAACCCTGTCACCCTATTTTCGTTGAAAAGCAGCAGGGTTCGCCGCAAATTGCTTCTATATTCGAACTGTGATTTCCATTGTCGCTTCACTTGAGCGCGACGAGGAAGTAACACAGAGAGTATTGGCATTTTCAGGCCCCAAGTTCAGGAGTTCGCGTGTCCCTCTTTCTTGTCGTCGCCTTACCCTTCTTGGGAGCTCTTCTTCCCGGCCTGATGAATTCCGCAGGGCGTCAAGCCTGCGCTGGCGTCACGTTCACCGTGTCATTGGCGGCCTTTATCGGTTTGCTGACGAATTTGCCCGCCGTTCTGGCCGGAGAATTGGTGACAGCGCGCATCGACTGGATACCATCGCTTGGTCTCAACCTGACGCTTATGCTTGATGGGTTGGGCTTCTTCTTTGCCCTGCTGATTCTGGGAATAGGCCTGCTGATCATCACTTATGCGCGGTTTTATCTCGCACGTGACGATCACATGGGTGAGTTCTTCACCTATTTGCTTTTATTTCAGGGCGCTATGGTCGGCATCGTCCTCAGTGATAACATCCTGCTTTTGTTGGTGTTTTGGGAGCTTACCTCCCTCTCCTCATTCCTGCTTATCGGGTATTGGAAACACCTGCCCGAAGGGCGTCAGGGCGCCCGCATGGCCTTGGCCGTGACGGGTATGGGCGGCCTTGCGATGATTGGTGGCATGCTGCTTCTTGGTCAGATTGCTGGAAGCTACGATTTAAGCGTCATTCTCCAAAACCGGGATTTGATACAGGAGTCGCCGCTTTATGTGCCGGCTCTGCTGCTGATCCTGCTGGGCTGTTTTACCAAGTCTGCACAGTTCCCATTTCACTTCTGGCTGCCCCATGCGATGGCCGCGCCGACACCGGTTTCGGCCTATCTGCACTCTGCGACCATGGTCAAAGCAGGCATATTCCTGATGGCCCGCATGTGGCCGGTTCTGTCGGGCACTCCCGAATGGTTCGTCATCGTGACCTCCGCCGGATTGATAACAATGGTGCTGGGCGCGATGATCGCCTTGTTCAAACATGATTTGAAAGCTCTGTTGGCGTTTTCCACGGTCAGCCATCTTGGCTTGATTACGATGCTTCTGGGAACCGGCACGGCATTTGGCGCTATGGCGGCCATCTTTCACATTCTGAACCACGCGACCTTCAAGGCGGCACTTTTCATGTCTGCGGGGATCATTGATCACGAGACCCACACCCGGGATATTCGCAGGTTGGGGGGCTTGAGACACCTGATGCCGATTACCTTCGGAATTGCGACACTTGCCGCCTTGTCAATGGCGGGTATTCCGCTGCTAAACGGCTTCCTGTCGAAAGAGATGATGCTTGAGGAGGCAACCCATACGGTGTTGTTCAACTCCCCTTGGCTGGTGCCTGCATTGGCGACCTTTGGTTCTCTGTTTTCTGCGGCCTACTGCTTCCGCCTGATCGGGCATGTGTTCTTGGGGCCGGTTCGGGATGACTACCCAGCCAAACCACATGATCCGGGCTCGGGCCTGTGGTTGCCACCCGCATTGCTGGTGGTTCTGGTCGTCGTCATCGGGGTCGCGCCATTTTTGGCTGAACCCTTCGTTAAGCTGGTTACAGCGTCAGTACTGGGAGAGGCCGCCGAAGTTCCGAAGGCCTATTTCAAAATCTGGCACGGGCTGGTTCCGGCACTCTTCATGTCTGTCGCGGCCGTTGTGGGCGGGCTTTTGTTGATGATGGTCTACAATCCGGCATTGCGGCTCTGGGATGGCACTCCGCGCCCCGAGGCCAAGACCATTTTTGATGCGATCATAGCTGTTGCGGTGCGCAGCGCCCGAAAGGTGATCCACGCTTTGCATGACGGCGCATTTTCCAGATATGGCGCCATCATGGCCGTAACAGTGATTGGGGCGGGCTACTATGCTTGGGTCACCGGATCGGTAGGTGAGGCGACGCGCGAGATGCAAACGGCAACGCCAATTCAAATGGCGGGCTGGCTGATGCTTGTAGGGGCGACGGGCGGTCTGGTTTTCCTTCACCGGGATCGTCTGTTGTCTCTCATCCTGATCGGGATCGTCGGCTTGATGGTCTCTATCGGTTTCGTGCTGTTTAGTGCGCCTGATTTGGCGATGACGCAGTTCACCGTGGAAGTCGTGACGATCATCCTGCTGCTTCTGGCCCTCAACTTCCTGCCCAATGCGACGCCAGTTGAAAGCAGTGTCCTGCGCCGGACCCGAGACAGCGTGATCGCGATTGCAGGGGGGCTCGCCACGATGGCCTTGTCCTACCACTATCTGCTGCGTGACGCAGTTACCTCGCCCATCTCGGAATTCCATCTGGCCAATTCCTATAAGGGTGGCGGAGGCACCAACGTCGTTAACGTGATCCTCGTCGATTTTCGTGGGTTTGATACCTACGGCGAGATTATCGTGCTTGGGATCGCGGCGCTGCTGATTTACGCCCTGACCGAAACGTTGCTGAACGGGCCGGTGCGCGCGCGCCTGTTGAACCGAAAACCAGACCAACCAAGGGCCGGCGATATGCATCCGACCATGATGGTGGTGTTGACGCGTGTTATCATGCCGGTGGTTCTGATGGTCGGCTTCTATATCTTCCTGCGTGGGCACAACGAGCCGGGCGGCGGTTTTATCGCCGGTTTGGTCGTCTCGATCGCGGTCGTTATGCAGTACATGGCCAGCGGGTTCGCCTGGGCGTCAGCGCGTCAGCGCTACCCGTATCATGGCATCATTGGCTGCGGCGTTTTGATCGCGGGCCTGACAGGTATTGGATCGTGGTTTTTCAGCAAGCCATTCCTGACCTCGGATTTTACCTACGTGCGCATTCCACCATTCGAGAAGTTCGAGTTGGCCACCGCCGCCCTTTTTGATGTCGGTGTCTTCCTGGCTGTCGTCGGAGCGGTGATGTTGTCTCTGGAAAGTTTCTCCAGACTGGCACGCCGCGCGCATGTTACCGATAGTGAGCACCCGATGGATATTGATCCTTCACGGGAGAACCTCGTCGAAGCGCAAAAGCTCGCGCAGGAGGGGCAGTAACATGGAACTTCTCGTTGCTTCTGCCATTGGCATCTTAACCGCCGCCGGTCTCTACCTGGTGATGCGTTTGCGCACTTTCCCGGTGATCCTTGGCGTCTCGCTGCTGACATATGCCGTGAATGTTTTTCTGTTCGCGTCTGGCCGTTTGGTGGTCGGTGCACCACCTATCCTGCGTGATGGCGTGAGCACCTATACTGATCCCTTGCCTCAGGCGTTGGTTCTGACGGCAATCGTGATTTCGTTCGGTATGACGGCCGTAGTCGTCATGATCGCTCTGGGCGCCTATCTGGGTTCCAATGATGATCGGATTGATGATCCCGTTCCGATGGATGAAGTCATCCCGGAGGATCCGTCATGACCCATTGGATTGTCTTGCCCGTCATTCTGCCGGCCATCGTCGCCCCCTTTATCATCCTCGCTGCGCGGTATCATATCGGTATCCAGCGCGTGTTCTCGATTGTTGGTGTTCTGGCGTTGATCGGGATAGCTGCGGGCCTTGCGTGGCAAGCCTCTGACGGCACGATAACGCTCTACCAGCTTGGAGATTGGGCAGCCCCTTTTGGCATTGTCCTGGTTGGGGACCGCTTGTCGACAGTGATGGTCCTGCTGACAGCGGTGCTCGCGCTCTTTGTCCTGCTATACGCAATCGGATCGGGCTGGGACGAACGCGGGCGACACTTTCACGCGCTTTATCAGTTCCAGTTGATGGGGATCATGGGGGCTTTCCTGACAGGAGACCTGTTCAACCTGTTTGTGTTCTTTGAAGTGCTGTTGATTGCGTCCTATGGCCTGATGATCCATGCTGGTGGGAACGAAAGACTTCGTGCAGGCGTGCAGTACGTCCTGTTCAATCTCTTGGGCTCAACGCTGTTTCTGTTCGCGCTAGGAGCGATCTATGCCGAAGCGGGCACGCTCAACATGGCCGACCTCGCTGTGCGTGTTCAGTCCATAGATGTTGGCGAAAGCGTTGGCATACGGGTTGCGGCGGTTCTGCTGATCTTGGTGTTTGCGATCAAAGCCGCGCTGGTCCCGCTGCACTTCTGGTTGCCCTCCAGCTATGCCGAAGCTCCGGCCCCTGTTGCCGCGCTGTTCGCTATCATGACCAAGGTCGGCGCCTATGCGATTATCCGGGTCTACACGATTGTTTTCCCGCCCGACCTCGAGGTCACAGCGGGGCTGCACACAACATGGCTGCTTCCGGCCGCGCTTGTCTCGCTTGCGATCGGCATGGTGGGCGTATTAGGGGCGAAGAAGCTGGATCGTCTGGTTGCTTTTGCTGTGATCGGATCGATGGGAATGGTGATGATCGCCATCTCGTTGTTCACGCCCGGCAGCATTGCGGCGGCACTCTATTACATCATCCATTCGACACTCTCGGCGGCCGCGTTGTTTTTGATCGTTGATCTGGTCCGCACCAGTCGCGCGCATCTTGGTCTAACGCTCGAACCTCCGGTGTCCGGTACGGTCCTGATTGCTGCACTGTTTTTCCTTGCCGCAATTGCCATGGCGGGCCTGCCACCGCTTTCGGGTTTTGTCGGAAAACTGCTGATCATGGATGCGGCCTTTTCGACCTCATCCATGGCGTGGATCTGGAGCGTTATCCTGATTTCGAGCCTGATCAGCGTTGTTGGTTTCTCGCGCGCGGGCAGTATCCTGTTCTGGAAAGCCCAAAGCGTGGAGCCAACTGACGAGGCCGAGGTTGTGGCGGGACCGGGGGCGCTATCTTACATTGCGGTTGGCGGATTGCTGGTGCTTTTGACCGCGCATACGGTTTTTGCCGGGATTGGGCATCGATATATGCAAGCGACAGCGGCACAACTATTTTCTCCTGAGCCCTACATATCGACCGTGATCGAGACGGCCGGTAAGCTCAGTGAACCAAAGGAGGGATATTAACATGGCCAATGCTTTGCGATGGCTCATGCCACACCCGCTTTTGACGCTGATCCTCGCTGTTGTCTGGGTGTTGCTCCAGAACGAAGTGTCTGCGGGCATGGTCGTGTTTGGCATTATCTTGGGCATCATCATCCCGATGATCACATCAGCCTGGTGGCCAGACACGCCCAACAGCTTCCACATGGGACGGATGATTTCGTATAGCGTCGTGGTCCTTTGGGATATCTTGGTCGCGAATGTCCAGGTTGCTTGGATCGTTTTGACCAAACCCAACTCACAACTGCGTCCGGCTTGGATTGTGGTGCCGCTGGATCTTGTGCAGCCCGAAGCCATCACTATCCTTGCAGGCACCATAACGCTGACGCCCGGAACTGTGTCGGCGGACCTTTCCGACGAGGGCCACAGCCTGCTTGTGCATGTTCTGCACACCGACGATCCTGATGGCGTCCGTGATGAGATCAAGTCGCGCTATGAAGCCCGCTTGAAGGAGGTGTTCGTATGAGCATGGCTGAAGACTTCTTGAACTGGGCGCTGATCATAGCGTTCGTGTCGGTCGCACTGGCGCAGATCATGGCGATGATCCGACTTTGGATTGGACCAAGTACGGGCGATCGCATTCTGGCGCTTGATACCATGGTCGTGAATGCAATCGGCCTGATCGTGCTGCTGGGCATCGCGCAAGGTATGCGGATTTACTTCGAAGTGTCACTTCTGGTCGCCATGTTGGGGTTCGTCTCGACCGTGGCCTATGCGCGCTTCGTACTCAGAGGGGACATCATCGAATGAGCTTTGCAGAAATCGGTGCCTTCGTTGTCGGAATTTGCCTGTTGATCGGGGCCTTCTTCGCGCTTGTGGGCTCCATAGGCCTGCTGAAATTCAATGACTCCATGACGCGACTTCATGCACCGACGAAAGTCGGAACGATTGGTGTCGGCATGTTGCTTCTCGCGTCGATGATCTATTCTTGGGTTTTCGGTGAAGGTTGGTCGATGCATGAACTTCTGATCATGTCGTTCCTGTTTGTGACGGCTCCGATATCGGCGAACTTCATGGCTAAGGTGAACATTCACCGCCGTGCATGCGACACGCCACCGTCGCCGCCACGAGACGAGACATGGTCGACCCTGAACGTGCCGGAAGCAGATCGGGATATCGAAGAGACCGTGGAAACACCGGTCAATTGATCTGGATCTGCTGGCGCGTATAGCTTGCAGTTGCTGTGGTTCCGTCGTCGAAGAGAAGCTCCACATCAATGGTTTGAAGACTATCGAGCGGGGCCACTGCATACGGCAGATGCGTCTCAAGCTTCAGAGCATTTGGCTGCGCCTCCTCCCGCCAGCACGGCTCTGCCTGCCACACCTGCATCGGGCCACCGTTATAGGCGAAACGGATCTCTGAGATGCCGCAGCGATACGCCAGAATTGTCGTGAAATAGAGCAAGTCCTGACCTTCATAAGGTCGAATGGCGGCCCATTGTCCCTTAATCATCTCCAGAATTGGTTTGACCTCAGCAGAGGTTGTGAACGGCTTGGCGTTACCACCAATGATAACGGTCGGACTGGAGGTTTGCGCAGTAGCGGTTCCAAGAAGGGCACCAGACAGGATGAGGGCAATCGTGAATTTCATAAAACAGCTCCTTTGTGCGAAATTATCAGGGCAAATGTCCTGCAAAGGCAATGGTCGTGGAAATTTAGGACAGGTGGACTGTTTTGCCGCGGTGTTTCGGATTAGAAAGGCTTAACAACAGCAGAGGCTTTAATGGCAGCCCGCAAATCGAGCAAACCCAAGGTGCCGGCAAAACCAAAGGCACGCGCGAAGCGAAAGGCCGCTACGCCGCCAATGATGACCGACACATTCAATCTGATGGTTGTTGGTCAAAACGGGCGGCTGTCATTTGAGGCATTGTTGCTTGTGGCGTCTCTGCGTCATAGCTGCCCGGATTTCAAAGGCCGCGTCATCGTGGCGGAACCCCAGAAAAATGCTCGATGGGATGTCGATCCGACGATCCGGAATTCGGATGTTCGTGATGCACTCGCAATGCTTGGGGCCGAAATCCTGCCGTTTGAAAACAAGGTGTTCGGCGGTGGATATCCGTACGGAAACAAGATCGAGGGCCTGCAGGTTCTGCCGGAAGGAGAGCCATTTCTGTTTCTCGACACCGACACGCTGATAACCGGAGACCTTGCAGCAGTTCCCTTTGATTTCGAGCGACCTACAGCGTCTATGAAACGAGAAAACACCTGGCCGCAGCTAGAACTTTACGGCCCCGGATATGCGCAAATTTGGGGGTCGCTTTACGACAAATTCGGCCTTGATTTCGAAAGTTCGCAGGACAGCAGCGCGCCCCACGAATACTGGCGCCGTTATCTCTATTTCAACGCCGGGTTCTTCTATTACAAATGCCCCAAGTTATTCGGGCAACGGTTTCTCGATTATGCCAAGGCGATCCGCGACGACCCACCTGTAGAGTTGGTTTGTCAGGAGATGCGTCCGTGGCTCGATCAGGTGGCCCTGCCACTGGTCGTTCATTCCTTTGGCGGAGGTCGCGTGGCGGAGGTTAGCGATCTCATGGACCACCAGACCACCTGCCACTATCGAGTGTTGCCTCTGCTCTATGCGCGTGAGCCAGACCGCGTGGTTGAGCTGTTGGAGACTGTCGCTGCGCCCAACAAGCTCAAGAAAGTTCTCAAGCAATATGAGCCAATGAAGCGCATGATCTTTCAGAAGCGCGGGCACAAAGTACGCGATATGTTTGATCGTGACGCGCTGCCCCGCAAGGAGCAGGCCATTCGCAACAAGATCAAGCGTGCGAACTTGTGGATGCGGTAGCCAAACGGAGCGCTGCCGCGCATTCTTGATGCTCGGGACGTCAGCGCGCGGCTTTTTCTGCCAGACCTGATTGACCTTGGCGGCGTTCAAGCTCTACCTCAACATCAGCCAAGCTGATGTCACGCGAAGCAAGCATGACCAGCAGATGGTAGAGCACATCGGCGGCTTCCGAGGTCAGGCGAGCCTGATCGCCTTTGGTGGCCTCGATAATGGCCTCAATAGCCTCTTCACCAAATTTTTCGGCGCATTTCTCTGGACCCTTCTGCAGCAGTTTGGCGGTCCATGATTCATCCGGATCGGCGTTTTTGCGTGCCGCAATCGTGTTTGCGAGTTCGTACAGGATACTCATGCGTCCAACCTCATGTTGAGGCCTGCTGCGGCCATATGGGCCTTCGCCTCGGCTATGGTGAAATCACCAAAATGGAAAATGGAGGCCGCCAGAACCGCATCGGCCCCGCCCTTGGTCACGCCTTCGACAAGGTGGTCGAGCGTGCCGACGCCGCCTGAGGCAATAACCGGAACAGAAACGGTATCGGAGATGGCTCTGGTCAGCGGCAGATTGAAGCCCGCGCGGGTGCCGTCACGGTCCATAGAGGTCAAAAGAATTTCGCCTGCCCCCTTTGCAACAACCGTTTCAGCAAACTCGATTGCGTCGATACCCGTGGGTTTGCGTCCGCCGTGGGTGAAGATTTCCCACTTGCCGGGGCTCGTCGTTTTGGCATCGATAGCGACAACGATGCATTGGGATCCAAACCGATCAGCCGCATCGCGCACCACATCCGGATCAGCGACAGCGGCAGAGTTGAAACTGACCTTGTCGGCCCCGGCCAGAAGCAGTTTGCGCACATCGTCATGTGTTCTAACGCCGCCGCCAACGGTCAGCGGGATGTAACATGCCTCAGCCGTTCGTGTGACGACGTCAAACATGGTGCCGCGGTTCTCATGGGTCGCGTTTATGTCGAGAAAGCAGAGTTCATCCGCGCCAGCCGCGTCATAGGCTTTTGCCGCCTCCACGGGATCGCCAGCGTCGATCAGGTCGACGAAATTGACGCCTTTGACAACGCGGCCGTCTTTCACGTCGAGACAAGGTATGATGCGCGTTTTCAACATAAGCGTTTGATCCTTTGGCGGCGGTTTAGCGCCATTCCGGCGTCGATGCCAGAGAAGTGACTGGAACCCGGGTGAACTTCGCGTGTTAATCTGAGTAATGAATTAGAGGAGACTTTACGATGCGCCGACTGCTTCTTTCCGCGTTTGTTTTAATAGGATTTGCGATACCCGCCATGGCCACTGATCTGATTAAGGTTAAAACTGATAAATCTGTAGCTGAGGCGATGGATGCGCTGGAGGCGGCGGTCGGAAATGCCGGGGCCACTGTGTTCGCACGTATTGATCATCGCAAAGGCGCTGAGAGTGCCGGTTTGGAGATGGACTTCGCGGAAACTCTGATCTTTGGAAACCCCAAACTTGGCACACCTGCGATGAATGCCGATATTCGCGCGTCGCTCTATCTTCCTCTGAAGGTTGCAGCTTACGCAGCACCTGAAGGTGGTGTTGTCCTGACATATGAGGACCCGGCGGAGATGTTTGACGATCTGGAAATCCCTGCAGATGCTGAATTCGTAGCCAAGATGCAGGGCGCTCTAAAGAAGCTGACAGAAGCGGCTGCGAATTAGGTTCACGCTGCGATCTGGCCCGGGGTGGCGTCGGCCACACGGGCCAGAGCATTTCTGGCAATCAGAATGTGAAACGGCATGATGGCGGCCAGATAGGCGCGCCCGGCGATGTTGTGCGGGTGTACCCATGTCGCCAGCGAGACTTGACCATGCTCTGACAATACCGAAACCCGGAAATTCAGATGGCTGTCATCGAAACCGGCGATCAGCTCTTGCTCGGTTTCGCTTTCGACCGGAAAAATCCCAACGATGTCATCTGCTTCGGGGGGATCGTTGCGCAGCCCGAACGGTGTGGTCAAGAGGCGTCGCAAAGCGACAAGCCCCTGCGCCCAACCTGGGAAATCTGTTATGATTTCAGCGGCCTGTCGGGGTGGCAGATCCGATGCGACGGCATAGCAGTCAAGAAAATCGCCAGTCATCTTACGCGCGTGCAACGCGCTGGAGTTGGGAAGGTCAATGGCTCGAACGCGTGATAGGCGCATTGGACTAGCTCCTGAGGGTTGTGAGGGCCTCGCTGAGATCTATCGCCCCATCGTAGAGCGCACGTCCGGAAATGGCACCATCAAGCGGTGCGCCACAATCGCGCAGGGCGATCAGATCATCCAGCGATGACACGCCGCCAGAGGCGATCACCGGGATCGAAACCGCGTTTGCCAAAGCGGCCGTGGCCTCGATATTTGGGCCTTGCATCGCCCCGTCGCGATTGATGTCCGTGTAAATGATTGCCGCAATGCCCGCGTCCTCGAATTGGCGCGCTAAGGCGGTGACTTCGACGTCGGTCTCTTCCGCCCAGCCTTTCGTGGCGACCATGCCGTTGCGCGCGTCGATGCCCACAGCCACATGTCCTGGAAAGCTTCGGGCGGCCTCGCGCACCAAATCCGGGTTTTCGACGGCAACCGTGCCAAGGATGACCCGTTCCAGACCTTTGTCCAACCAGCCTTCGATGGTGGCCATATCGCGTATGCCACCACCTAGCTGGGCCGGTATTTTGGTGGCCTTGAGGATGGTTTCAACAGGAGCTGCATTTACCGGCTCACCTGCAAAAGCGCCATTGAGATCAACAAGATGCAGCCATTCGCACCCGGCCTCCACAAATGCCAGAGCTTGAGCCGCCGGGTCATCATTGAAGACTGTCGCTTGCTCCATTTCGCCCTTGTACAAGCGAACGCATTGTCCGTCCTTGAGGTCGATTGCGGGGTAAAGGATCATGGTGCGCCCTGTTCTGAATGTCCCAGTTTTGAGTTCTATTCCATGATTTTCCCCGTGACGAAAGAGGGCAATGGACCCCACGTCATGGTTGATTGCAAAGCGCGACCTCCGCAAAACTGATTGCAGATAAAGGGAGGAAAAACCTGTGAAACTTACGATTATCGCAACCGGCATTGCGCTGGCACTTGCTGCACCGGCATTCGCGGCTGATCCGCTGGAAGGTCAATGGCGCACCGCTAAAGACGACAATGGCAATTCGGGCATCATCAAAGTCGCTCCTTGTGGCGACGCGCTATGCGGAAAGCTTGTGCAATCATTTGATAAGGCGGGCAAAGCATTCAAATCTGAAAATCAGGGTCGCAATATTATCTCCGCGACCAAGCCCTCGGGCAACGGACAATACAAAGGAAAGGTCTATTCGCCGGATCGCGGCAAGACCTACAATTCCAAGCTTAAACTTTCCGGTAACAAGTTGAAGGTATCGGGATGTGTGTTGGGGATCTGCCGGGACGGCGGAACCTGGACACGGGTAAAATAGCCACTCACGCTAGACGGAAAAGGGTCGGTGCAGGGACGCACCGGCCTTTTTTTGTTTCAGGGTGCCCATTTCAGGAAGTTGGCAATCATCCTTAGGCCTGTCGTTTGGCTTTTCTCTGGGTGAAATTGTGTGCCGATCATAGTATCGCGGCCGACGATTGCAGTGATTTCGCCACCATAGTCGACATAGGCAAGCCGTTGGGCCGGATCATCGACCTCAAAGTGGTAAGAGTGCACGAAATAAGCGTGTTGGCCGCTGGAGATACCGTCAAGCACCGGATGTGTCGCGGTAAGAACCAGATCGTTCCACCCCATATGCGGGACCTTCAAACTTGGATCGCCGGGTGCGATTTCGACAACAGTGCCTGTGATCCAGTCAAAGCCGGGCGTGTCCTCATATTCCCGACCGAGACTCGCCATCATCTGCATCCCGATACAAATCCCCATGAATGGGCGCGCGCGCGTGGTGGCCGCCTCGACAATGGCCTCGTAAAGCGCCGCATGATCGCGGGTCAGGGCATTACGGCAAGCTGGGAATGCGCCATCGCCGGGCAGCACGACCCGATCAGCGCGGGCAATATCATCGGCGCATGAGGTGACAATCACCTCACCCCCGCCGACTTCCTGCGCCATACGCTGAAACGCCTTTTCGGCAGAGTGCAGGTTGCCGCTGTCATAATCGACAAGGGCTGTCAGCATGTCAGAGCGATCCCTTGGTTGATGGAATTGCATCGGCCTTGCGCGGGTCCGTCTCAACCGCTTCGCGAAGGGCGCGGGCAACTGCTTTGAAGGCGGCTTCGACGATGTGGTGGCTATTGAAACCGTGCAGTTGATCAATATGCAGCGTTATACCGCCATGGGTTGAAAACGCTTGGAAGAACTCCCGCACCAGCTCTGTGTCGAAGGTGCCGATCTTTGCCGTAGGGATATCGACATTGAAGATCAGAAAAGGCCGTCCGGACAGGTCGAGTGCCGCACGGATCTGCGCGTCATCCATCGGAAGCAGGCAACTGCCATATCGACGTATGCCTTTTTTGTTTTCCAGAGCTTTTGCCAATGCCTGACCCAAAGCGATGCCCGTGTCTTCAACGGTGTGATGATCGTCGATATGCAGATCACCTGATGCGCGGATTGTCATGTCGATCAACGCGTGACGAGAGAGCTGATCCAACATGTGATCGAAGAACCCAACGCCCGTCTGGTTGTCGTAAGCGCCTGTTCCATCGAGATTTATCTCGACAGAAATATCTGTTTCCGCGGTTTTTCGCATAATCTTGGCGCTGCGCATGTGTGATCTCCAACTCTGCGACTGCGCTTATAGTGAGAGCCACATGGAAGGCCAAGCAATTCGCACATGATGCTTCAAATCTGTTGGCAGTTGTCGCCTATCAGGCGCGCTCTCATTCTTTTGCCTTATTCTTTCAAGGAAAGGGCCAAGGTGGGACATATTTCTGCCGCCTCAATCCTCTTTTTCGGGCGCCGGGGAAAAGGACATCATGGCGGCACTCAACGCAGATACCAGCGCAACAGCTGAAACAATGGCTGGTGAAATCCTAGGTTCGGGATTCACCATCAATTCGGCGACCTATTCTGGCGATCCAAACTCGTCTGGCACGTACACCGATGGTGATACGACCAATCCGGATGTTCTACCGTCAGACACTGGTGTTATCCTGTCGACGGGCAACGTCGCGGATTTTGCCAACGCGACCGGTGCGAACAACCAGTCAGGCGGCACATCCAGCAATACAAGCGGCACAGATGGTGTCTCCCAGTTTGATACGGCCGCCGGTACCGGTACTTTTGATGCCTCCTATCTGGAGATCAATTTCACCCCTGAGCCCGGACAGACGTCGCTCAATATCGAATTCCGGTTCTATTCCGAGGAATACAACGAATACGTCTATTCGAACTTCAACGACATTGCGTTGGTGCAGCTTGATGGCGTCACGCAACCGATCTCGGTCGGCTCGGGTGAAATCTCGGTTAATGGGATCAACAATGCCGGTGCTGTTAACCCAACCAACGGCTCCGAGGCCAATGACCCTAATCCCGGCAACGGACAGTTCGATAGTGCCAACCCCAACCTTTATGTCGACAACGCCGGGGGCACCTATGCGACCGAGATGGATGGCTTCACCGTCACGCTGTCATTAGACATTCCCGTGGTGCCGGGTGTGCCACAAACCCTGTTCATTGGTATCGCCGATGTCGGCGACAGCGCCTGGGACAGCTCAATCGTGATCGCGTCCAACAATTCAGACGCCACCGATACTGATCCTATCGCGACCGATGACATGGGGATCGAAACCTTTGGGGCAAATCCAAAGACGGTTGACGTGTTGGCGAACGACACCGATCCGAACGGGCAGACCCTGACAATCACCGAGATCAACGGTGTCTCCGTCGTTGCGGGCGATACCGTTACCTTGGCGACCGGTCAGGAAGTCACGCTGAACGCGAATGGCACGATAACGCTGGTCAATGTCGGCGGGGCTACGGGGCCAGCATCATTCAGCTACACGATTTCCGACACGGACGGGAATACTGACAGTGCATTTGTCAGCTTCGACGCGCAGCCGATCTGTTTTGTCGAAGGCATGCGAATTGCGACACCTCATGGTCAGCGTTTGATCGAAGATATTGTCCCGGGGGACCGCGTCTTGACTCGTGATCATGGGGTTCAGACTGTGCGCTGGCATGGCATCAGAACATTGGCAGGTGGCCCGAAGGTCAATCCGATTGAAATCGCGCCGGGTAAGTTCGGTAACGATCGCCCACTGCTGTTGTCGCCCCAACATCGTATTTTGGTCGGCGACATGCGCACACAACTCTATTTCGGCGAAGAAGAAGTGCTGATCGCAGCGAAACATCTGGTCGATGGCCATTTGGTTCGGATACGCGAGGTGGCTGAGGTCACGTACCACCATATCCTCTTTGATCAGCACGAAATCGTGTTTTCCGAGGGCGTGCCAACGGAAAGCTTCCATCCCGGTCACTATTCTCTTCCGGGCCTGGACAGTCGTTCACGGCAGGAATTGTTCGAACTTTTCCCGCAGCTTCGCTCGGACCCCGTTGGTTTCGGGCCCTCTGCACGGATGAGCGTCAAAGCTGCCATGGCCGGTGTCCTGCTTGAGCCGCAGCCTTGTCACTGAATTCCTTTTGAGACGCCACGTCGCGCCGAGTTGATGCCAGAACGGCTCGTCAGCTGGCGTGTTCAGACTATGTAACCGCTGTCGGCCTATATCGGCCTATGCCAGTTTCTGTATTGCAACTAATTCGCAATATCACTTGACAGTTGCGAACGATTTGCATCTACAGATTGGGCTGAAAGCCTTAATGGAGGTTCATGTGATTGCTAGATTGCTGAAAATTTCTTTGATCGCCGCTGTCGGCGCCGGGTTGAGCACCAGTCTCCACGCGGCCGACAAAATGAAAGTGGTGACCACCTTCACAGTGATCGCGGATATGGCGGCGAACGTGGCGGGCGAGGCGGCAGAGGTCGTATCGATCACCAAGCCCGGTGCCGAAATCCATGGCTATGAACCAACCCCGCGCGATATTGTCAGGGCCTATGACGCCGACTTGATCCTGTGGAACGGCATGAATCTCGAACTTTGGTTCGAGCAGTTTCTGTCCAATTTGAAGGATGTCCCGTCGGTGACCCTCACAGAGGGCATCGATCCAATCCCGATTGCGTCCGGCAGCTATGAGGGCAAGCCAAACCCGCACGCCTGGATGGGTTTGGATAACGCATTGACCTACATCGATAATATTGCAGCCGCATTCGCGGAGTACGACCCGGAGAATGCGCAGACCTATGCCGACAACGCGGCGGTCTACAAAGAAGAGCTGCGCGCCACCATCGAACCGTTGAGGCAAGCTGTTCTGGCGATCCCCGAGGATCAGCGTTGGCTGGTTACCTGCGAAGGGGCCTTCAGCTATCTGGCACGCGACTTTGCAATGAAGGAGCTCTACCTCTGGCCGATGAATGCCGATCAGGTCGGTACGCCGCAACAAGTCAGGTCGGTGATTGATGGTGTGCGGGAAAATGACATCCCTGTCGTATTTTGCGAAAGCACGGTCAGTTCGGCACCGGCCAAACAAGTTGCCCGCGAAACGGGTGCCGAGTTTGGCGGTGTGCTGTATGTTGACTCGCTCAGCGAGGCTGGCGGTAAGGTTCCAACCTACCTCGATCTGCTGCGCGTGACGTCATCTACTATTGCCAATGGGTTGGGCTCTGCCATCAATTGAGTGTCAGCACGGCCTCGTAGGACTTAGAAATGCATCACGACCCGATATCGCCACCAAGCCAAGACAATGATCCAGGCGCGGGCATCGCGGCGCAGGATGTCACAGTCACATATCGCAACGGTCATACAGCCTTGTGGAACGCCAGTTTTGATATTCCTCGGGGTACGGTGACGGCCTTGGTAGGCGTCAACGGCGCGGGCAAGTCGACGCTTTTCAAGGCGATCATGGGGTTTGTTCCGGCGGCCAGCGGCCAGATCAAGATTCTCGGGCTGAGCGTTCGTGAAGCATTGGCGCGAAACCTTGTCGCCTATGTTCCGCAATCCGAAGAGGTCGACTGGGCGTTTCCGGTTCTGGTCGAAGACGTTGTGATGATGGGTCGCTACGGCCATATGGGTTTTTTGCGCCGTCCAAGCGCTGCTGACCGGGCCGCAGTGGATCAGGCGCTCATGCGTGTGAATATGCAGGATTTCCGACATCGCCAGATCGGAGAACTGTCCGGTGGTCAACGGAAACGCGTTTTTCTGGCACGATCCATCGCGCAAGACGGGCAGGTGATCTTGTTGGATGAGCCCTTCACCGGTGTGGATGTTAAAACGGAAGAACAAATCGTCGCTCTGTTGGGAGAGTTGCGGGATGAAGGGCGGGTCATGCTGGTCTCGACCCACAATTTGGGCTCGGTGCCGGAGTTTTGCGATCGTACGATCCTCGTGAAAGGTACTGTCCTTAGCCACGGTCCCACCGAGACGACGTTCACGCGCGAAAATCTTGAACAGGCGTTCGGCGGCGTACTGCGTCACTTCACGCTCGGCGGTACCACGCTGCACGATGACGAAGACGCACGTCAGGTCACGATCCTGACGGATGATGAACGTCCCTTCGTTCAATATGGCGAGAAGACCCAACGCTCCGAGAAAAAGCCATGATCGAAACGCTGCTCGAACCATTTGGCTACGGGTACATGACCAACGCGATGTGGGTGTCCGCGCTGGTCGGCGGCGTGTGCGCGTTCCTTTCGGCCTACCTCACCCTGAAAGGCTGGTCATTGATCGGCGACGCGCTGTCCCACTCGGTTGTTCCGGGTGTCGCTGTCGCTTACATTTTGGGCTTGCCCTTCGCGTTGGGGGCGTTTCTTGCCGGGGGACTGGCCGCAGGCGCCATGCTCTTTCTTTCGGAGCGGTCTGGCCTGAAAGTGGACGTGGTGATTGGCCTGATCTTCACATCCTTCTTTGGATTGGGCCTGTTCATCGTGTCGATTAACCCGATTTCAGTGTCGATCCAAACCATCACGATGGGCAATATTCTCGCCATTACGCCGGAAGATACACTGCAATTGGTGATCATTGGATTGGTGTCCCTGACCGTGCTTCTGATTAAGTGGAAAGACCTGATGGTCACCTTCTTCGACGAGAACCATGCCCGGACAATCGGTCTTCGTCCGGGTTTTCTGAAAGCCCTTTTCTTTACCCTCTTGTCAGCATCGGTTGTTGCGGCGATGCAGACGGTGGGCGCTTTCCTGGTGATCGCTATGGTGGTGACCCCCGGCGCCACGGCCTATCTGCTGTGCGATCGGTTTCCCCGGCTTATCGCGACGTCGGTGGTGATTGGGGCAACCACGAGTTTTCTGGGGGCCTATGTCAGCTACTTTCTGGATGGTGCAACCGGCGGGGTCATCGTGACGTTTCAGACGCTGATCTTTCTTCTAGCTTTCGTCTTTGCGCCGAAACATGGCGTATTGGCCGCCCGTCGCAAAGCGCGTGAGGCCTTGATGGACAGGCAAGGCATACTTGCCTCGGAGGTCAGTTGATGGATCTCGAAACGCTTCTGATGCCGTTCAACTTCGCCTTCATGCAGAAGGCGTTCCTGATTTCGATCATCGTCTCCGTGCCCACGGCTCTTCTGTCGTGTTTCCTTGTGATGAAAGGCTGGGCCCTGATGGGCGATGCCGTCAGCCACTCCGTCCTACCGGGGATTGTCCTCGCTTACATCGTGGGCATCCCTCTGATCGTCGGGGCGTTTGCGGCGGGGATGCTATGTGCAGTGCTGACCGGCTATTTGTCGAACAATAGCCGCGTGAAGCAAGACACTGTCATGGGCGTGGTCTTTTCGGGCATGTTTGGGATCGGGATCGTCTTGTACGTCTCGATCGAAACCAATGCGCATCTCGATCATATCCTATTTGGCAACATGCTCGGTGTTGAAACAGATGAGCTTTGGACCGCTGGCGTAATCTCCGTTGTTGTTGGCGCGTCACTGGTTCTGAAGTGGCGCGATTGGTTGCTCCACAGTTTTGACCCGGCACAGGCTCAGGCCTCGGGGTTATGGGTCAACTGGCTTCACTACGGTCTGCTGGCTGCTCTGTCTTTGACCATCGTCGCAACCCTTTCCGCGGCAGGTCTTATCCTTGCAATTGGTCTGTTGATCGCACCGGGCGCCATAGCGTTTCTAATAGTGCGAAAGTTCTCGACCATGCTGTGGGTCTCGGTGCTGGTCTGCATGGTATCGATGGTGCTGGGCACCTATGCGAGCTTCTTTTTGGATAGTGCGCCAGCTCCGACAATCATCTTGATCTTAACGGCCCTGTTTATCGCGGCATTTCTGCGCCGCCAGATCCTGACCCGACGCGCCTCTGCACAGCGGGTAGTTCAAACCAACCCATGAGTTACGCTATGCTGCCGATCTCGGGTTCGCGCTGAGGAAATACTGCGCGAACACAGGCGCGCATCCTGCACCAATCACTCGGGCCTGACCGCCGATGGTGCCTTGCGCAATCTTGGGAAGGATCAATCCTCTGCTGTCTTCGAGGGGCAAAGCCTTTTGAATGGCCGTCACAAGGCGTTGCCGGATATCGGCTGGAAACGCCCCGTCGATGAGGATGGCTTCAAAGTCGATGACGGCGCAGGCTGACAGGCAAGCCCTTGCGATTTCCGGGGCCGTGGCTGCAATCCAGTCGCTCACAAGATCGTCGAAGGGGGACCAGTCCTGCGGCTGGTGCCACAAGGCCTGTGGGTCCAGACCGGCCAATTTCATCTTGGCCTCCAGCAGGTGGATAGAAGCGCAATCAATCAATTGCCGTGTGCGTCCTTCCGCGTCGCCCACACGCAGTGATCCAAGCGAGCCAGCGTTGCCCTGCGTGCCTTCATAGACGGATTGATTGATGACAATCCCGCCGCCGATGAAAGTCGAGACAAAGAAATAGGCGTAATCGCTGAACTCTTTCCCGCGCCCGTAGACATGCTCGGCCCAACACGCGCCTGTCGCGTCGTTGACCATATAGACTGGCAGTCGCGTAAACTTGGCAACCTCGGCTTTGAAATCCACATCCTTCCACGACAGAAACTCATCGGGCGCTGGCTTTCCCGAAATATCCCATTTCCAGATCTCGAACGGTAGCGCGATCCCGATACCACAAAGCTTTCGTGTCACCGTTTCATCGAACGTGGCCATCACAGTCTCAAAGCTCGTTTCGAGAAATCGAAAGATGTCCTTTGGCAGGGCAACTTCGTAGTTCACTTGCTTCTCGAAAAGAATATCGCCGCTGAGATTGGTCAAGCACATCTCGCTGCTACGACGCCCGATCTTGTAGCCGATCGCGTAGGCGCCATTCGAATTCAGGGCGATCGGAACCGAGGGCTTGCCGACTTTACCCCTCTTCGGTGCGCCTTTGGTCAACAGGCCGTCTTGGTCCAGTTTACGCAGAATAACCGAGACCGTCTGGGCGGACAAACGCGTGTGGCGCGCGATATCACTGCCCGGCAAATCGCCGTGGCGCAACAGGGTCGACAGAATGAGGCGCTCGTTGTGGTCACGTACACCCTTTTGGTTAAACCCGTTGCTCAAGGCCCGTATTTCCGAGGTCTCGTTCATCTTGTCCTTTTGTTTGAAAGCGTTCGCAACCTGCGCCGGATCGATTATTAAATCAAGTTTATTTATTAATTGACTTCGCGTCAGAATCGCCCAATTTTAAAGCCATTAGCCGCCTGGGATTGCTGGGCGGTGTTTGTTTTCTTTTGGGAGGAAATCATGAAAAAACTTATCGCAAGTACCGCGCTGGCTCTCGTCGCGATGGCGAGCACTGCGGCTGCTGATGGCCACGCTGTCTCGGCTTGTTTGATCACCAAAACTGATACGAACCCGTTTTTTGTGAAGATGCGCGAAGGTGCTCTGGCCAAGGCTGAAGAGCTTGGCGTGACGCTCAATACCTATGCAGGCAAGGTGGACGGCGATCACGAAACCCAGGTTGCGGCCATCGAAACCTGCATCGCCAATGGGGCGAAAGGTATTTTGCTGACGGCGTCAGATACGGCCTCGATTGTACCGGTGGTGCAGCAAGCCCGTGACGCAGGCCTTTTGGTTATCGCTCTGGATACACCACTTGAGCCCCTTGATGCCGCTGACATGACTTTTGCGACCGACAACTTTTTGGCGGGTAAGCTGATTGGCCAATGGGCCCGCGCAGCGCTGGGCGATGAGGCAGAAAATGCTCGCATCGCGACGCTTGACCTGAACGTGAGCCAGCCAACCGTTGACGTTCTGCGCAACCAGGGCTTCCTGGAAGGCTTTGGCATTGATCTGGCAGACCCTAACGTCATTGGCGATGAAAGCGATCCACGCATTGTCGGCAGTGACGTCACCGATGGGAACGAGGAAGGCGGCCGTCGTGCGATGGAAAACCTGCTCGCCAAGGATCCAACTATCAACGTGGTTCACACCATCAACGAGCCTGCTGCCGCCGGTGCCTATGAGGCGCTCAAAGCCATCGGTCGTGAGAATGATGTGCTGATCGTATCTGTTGATGGTGGCTGCCCCGGCATCGCCAATGTGAAAGACGGCGTGATCGGTGCTACATCTCAGCAATACCCGCTGTTGATGGCGTCCCTCGGCATCGAGGCTATCGCAGCCTGGGCCAAAGATGGCACCAAACCGGCGGCGTCAGAAGGTAAGGACTTCTTTGACACAGGCGTATCTCTGGTCACGGACCAAGCCGTTGATGGCGTCGAGTCGATCGATACCACCAAGGGCACCGAGCTTTGCTGGGGTTGATTTGAACCAGTGCGCAACGCACAGTAATTGAAGGGGGCGGGCGTCGGCCCGCCCTTTTTCTACCCTCAGTCCCGTAAGCTGAGGGAGACCACGGGAAGAAGCACATGTCCAAAGACTACGATGCCGCCGTCGCCGAGGCTGACACGTCTGTCGCGCAATTTGATGACCATAACAAAGGTCTGCTCGGCAAGTTCCATCACGCGCTGCATACAACACCTGCTCTGGTTCCGTTGATTGTTCTGGTGGCCTCCATCGCAGTGTTCGGGATGCTTCTCGGGTCCAAGTTTTTCTCGCCCTTTGCACTTACACTGATCCTGCAACAGGTTCAGATTGTCGGAGTGCTGGCCGCCGCGCAAAGTCTCATCATCCTGACAGCAGGTATTGATCTCAGCGTCGGCGCAATTGCTGTGCTCAGCTCGGTGATTATGGGGCAGGCAACATTTCGGTACGGATTGCCTGTTCAGCTTTCCATTCCGCTGGGCCTGTTGGCAGGCACACTGATCGGCGCCTGCAGCGGTTGGCTGGTCGCTCGGATCAAACTGCCGCCGTTTATCGTCACGTTGGGGATGTGGCAGATCGTGCTGGCGGCGAACTATATCTTCTCTGCCAATGAGACGATCCGCAGTCAGGATATCGCGGCTGAAGCACCTTTGCTGCAGTTCTTCGGGACGCAGATCAAGATCGCCGGGGCAACCTTCACCTATGGCGTGATCTTCATGATCTTGCTGGTTTTGGTGCTGGCCTATGTGCTTAGGCACACGGCGTGGGGACGGCATGTCTACGCGATTGGTGATGACCCCGAAGCCGCGCAGTTGGCGGGTGTCAATGTCGGACGCACTCTTATTCAGGTCTACGCGCTTGTTGGGCTGATCTGCGCCTTTGCGGCGTGGGTGATGATCGGGCGGTTTGGTTCCGTATCACCCTCTGCTACGACGGGTGTGATTGGCAATATTCAAGCCATCACCGCCGTGGTGATCGGGGGCATTTCACTATTTGGTGGGCGCGGCTCAATCATGGGGGCGCTGTTCGGCGCCTTGATCGTGGGCGTTTTCGAACTTGGCTTGCGCATGTATGGCGCAGATCCCCAGTGGACCTTCATGTTCATCGGCGTGTTGATCATCGCAGCGACAACTGTCGATCAATGGATCAGAAAGGTGGCGGCATAATGGAACCTATTCTGAAAGCCACCGGCCTGACCAAACGCTTTGGACGCGTCACCGCCTTGGACAATTGCGACTTTGAACTGATGCCGGGAGAAATCCTCGCTGTGATTGGCGATAACGGTGCGGGTAAAAGTACGTTGATCAAAGCTATCTCGGGCGCGGTTATTCCAGACGCTGGAACCGTCACGCTCGAAGGCAAGGAGATACGGTTTACTTCTCCTATGGAAGCGCGCGATGCTGGTATCGAGACCGTATATCAAACACTGGCGATGTCTCCGGCACTTTCGATTACGGACAATATGTTCATGGGGCGTGAGATTCGAAAATCCGGGTTGCGCGGCAGCCTGCTGCGTCAACTGGATCGCAAAAAGATGGAAGATATCGCGCGTGCGAAGCTTTCCGATCTGGGCCTGATGACGATCCAGAACATCAATCAGGCCGTCGAAACACTGTCGGGTGGGCAGCGCCAAGGGGTCGCTGTGGCCCGTGCTGCGGCCTTCGGATCGAAAGTCATTATTCTTGATGAACCCACGGCTGCACTGGGCGTGAAAGAAAGCCGTCGGGTTTTGGAGCTGATTCTTGACGTCAAAAGTCGCGGAATTCCGATTATCCTGATCAGTCACAACATGCCGCATGTGTTCGAGGTTGCTGACCGTATTCACGTGCACCGCTTGGGCAAGCGTCTGTGTGTTATCGATCCGAAAGACCACACGATGTCTGACGCCGTCGCATTGATGACCGGCGCCAAGGACCCGAACGCGGCGGCTGCTTAGGATCAGGCCAATGACACTCGACGAGCTTGTCGTTGAAATCGAACGAACACCCTATTCCGGCCTGAGACGTGTTGTGGCGTTGGTGGGGTCCCCTGCTAGCGGTAAATCCAGCTTGGCGGATAAGCTGGTTACGAAAATTGACGCCAGTTGCGTTGTGCCCATGGATGGTTTCCATCTCGACAACGGGCTTTTGTTGCAGCGCGATCTGATCGAGCGCAAAGGCGCGCCGCAGACCTTCGATGTTGCCGGGTTTGTGCATATTGTGGGTCGGCTGAAGCAGGAGCGGGAGATCGTCTATCCCGTTTTTGACCGGACATTGGATAAAGCCATCGCGGGCGCAGGCTGTGTAGCCGAGGATATCAAGACCGTCATCGTCGAAGGGAATTATCTTCTTCTGGATCAACCGGGATGGCGTGAATTGAGCTCGATCTGGGATCTCTCCATCACCTTGGCGGTTTCTCGAGATGTTTTGTGCGACAGGTTGATCCGTCGCTGGCTCGATCACGGGTTTTCAGAGGAAGATGCCCGAAAAAAGGCCGAAGGCAACGATCTCAAAAACGCTGATCAGATCGAGCAAGGGTCATTGCCTGCCGATATCGTGCTGGAGGGCATTGCGATCTAAGGCGTGTGGCATGCGACGCTGACGTCTCAGTTTGCGAGGTGACCCCAAAGGTCGTATTCGCCAGCCTCATCAACAACAACCTCGACCAGATCGCCTACGGAAAGCTGCTCGAAGCCTTCATCGATGAACAGGTTCCCGTCGATCTCGGGCGCATCGGCCATCGTCCGACATGTCGCGGCTTCCGCATCCAACTCGTCCACGAGCACGGACATGCGTTGCCCGACCTTGGCCGCAAGTTTCGCCTCCGAGATGGCCTGAGCCTTTTCCATAAAGCGCTCCCAACGGTCCTGTTTGATCTCGGCGGGAACGTGATCCGGCAAGCTGTTTGATCGTGCACCATCCACGTTTTCGTATTGAAAACAGCCCACCCGGTCGAGTTGCGCTTCGTCCATCCAGTCAAGCAAGTGCTGAAACTCTGCGTCGGTCTCGCCGGGATATCCAACGATGAAAGTCGACCGCAAAGTGATGTCTGGGCAGTCGCTGCGCCACGCTGCGATTTCGTCCAGTGTCCGCGATGCGGCGGCCGGGCGGGCCATGCGCCGCAATGTGTCGGGGTGCGCGTGCTGAAAGGGAATATCCAGATAAGGCAGAATGCCGTTTGACGGATCCGCCATCAAAGGGATCATCTCGCGGACATGGGGATAAGGGTAGACATAATGCAACCGCACCCAAGCGCCCAAACCGCCCAGATCGCGTGCGAGCGCCGTAATGGGCGCCTTTGTTTCGCGATCCTTCCAGTCGGTACCGTAGGCGGATGTATCTTGTGAGATAACCAGCAACTCTTTCACGCCGGCTTCGACAAGTTTTTCAGCTTCTCGCATGACGGCCTTTTGCGGACGCGAGGTCAGGCGACCGCGCATATCAGGGATGATGCAGAACTTGCATTTGTGGTTACAGCCCTCGGAAATCTTGAGGTAGCTGTAATGGCGAGGGGTCAGCTTAACGCCCGCAGCTGGCAAGAGGTCGATAAATGGATCGGGGGCAGGGGGCACGGCGGTATGGACGGCGTCCAGCACCTGCTCGTATTGGTGGGGACCCGTGACGGCCAGCACCGAGGGATGCGTCCCACGGATGTAGTCCTCTTCCGCACCCAGACAGCCCGTGACGATCACCCGCCCGTTTTCGGTCAACGCCTCACCAATCGCATCCAGACTCTCGGCCTTGGCACTATCGAGAAACCCACAGGTGTTCACGATCACCGCTTCTGCGCCAGCGTAATCAGGCGAGATCGCATAGCCCTCCGCTCTGAGCCGTGTCAGAATGCGCTCGCTATCGACCAATGCCTTGGGGCATCCCAGCGAAACCATCCCGATTTTCGGCTGGTTGCTGCGCAGTTCAGGCACCTGGGCATTGGCAAGATCAGGGCGGAGATCGGGTGGGTTCTGTGACATGGCGCTGATCTAGGCTTTTTCGCCCGCAAACAAAAGCCTTGCTTGTGCGAACGCAGGCTGCGGCCTAGATTCAAAAGAAAAAGAGCAGGAGGCGCTTGATGCGCTGGATACTTCGAATTGCCCTGACTTTGCTCACGCTTCTGGTGGTTGCGGTGGCCGCGTTGTTTTTGATCCCAACGGATCGCATCGCCCGCATCGCCGAAGCTGAATTTGAGAAGACCACCGGGCGCCAGCTTTCCCTGTCAGGCGATGTACAGCCGCAAGTGTTCCCGCGTCTCGGCGTGGTGCTCAATGACGTGGCTATCGCAAACGCCCCTTGGGCCGATGGAGAACCAATGCTGCAAGCCGAGCGGCTGGAAGTTGGTGTCACACTGTCTGCGCTTCTGGGTGGGGAGATCAATGTCGAGGCCTTCACAATCGATAGTCCGGTAATTCGCCTGATCCGCAACAATGATGGTCAAACCAACTGGGACTTCATCGCCGAGATCGGTGGAGGCCCGGATGAGGCCAGCAGCGAGACCCCCAGCGTCTCCCTGCCAAAAGGAACGATCACCAACGCAGTCCTGTCTTATGTGGACAAACAAGCTGGTACCTCCGAAGCCTTAACCGAACTCGACGCTGATTTGGGTTTGCCCGATCTGCAAGGCGAGGCAACGTTTTCGATATCGGCCCGTCGTGCAGGGCAGCCTTTTGCGGTTTCGGGCGCGCTTGATGGCTTGCAACAATTTCTCGACGGCGGGCAACGTACTGTCTCGGTCGCGTTTGAAACCGGGGGATCGACGGCCTCTTTTGACGGGCTCGCGCAATTGGAACCGTTGCAGGCCAAGGGTCGTGTGAACGCGGATATCGCAGATCAACCGGCAATATTCGCGCTGTTGGGCAGCACTCCGCCCCGCATTCCCGAAGGTATGGGGCAGCACACTCAACTCAAGGCCGATCTGACCTTCACCTCTGACAATCAGCTCTTTCTTCGGAACACGACGCTGCAATTGGATCAGAACGTCTTTAACGGCAATATCGACGTGGCGCTACGGGACAAACCCGTGGTGACGGCAAGCTTGTCCGCAGATCGCATCGATTTCTCCGCGATGAGCACGGACACCTCCGATGGGGATGGCGCCGCGAACGCCGGTGCGGGAGGCTGGTCAGATGCCCGTATCGATGTCAGCGGTCTCTCCGCAGTTGATGGTGAGTTTTCATTGACGGCGAACGCGATCGATTTGGGGTCTTTGCAACTTGCCAAAACGGATCTGCGTGGCCGCCTGAACAATTCGCGCCTCGTGCTTGATCTCAGGGAGATCGGCGTCTTTGACGGGCGTGTTGCTGGCCAGTTTGTCGTCAATGGGCGCGGTGGCTTGTCCGTTCGTGGCGATTTGAATGCGGCCAATGTAGCGATGCAGCGCGTCCTGAATGATTTTGCGGGCTATGATCGGCTTGTTGCGGATGGGGCGATGTCCCTGCAGTTTCTGGGCGTCGGAGATACGATGGACGAGCTTATGAAAGGGCTCGAAGGCAGCGGGGCCATTGATGTCGGTGCCGGTGAAATTCTGGGCCTCGACATTGCGGGTATGATCAAAAACCTCGACACGTCCTTCCGCGGCGATGGTTCGAAGACCGTCTTCGATGATATCACCGCAAGTTTTGCGATTACGGGTGGCGTCTTGCGCAACTCTGACCTCAACTTTGTAGCGCCTTTGTTGACGGCGACCGGTGAAGGGCAAGTTGACCTCGGTGGCCAGACCATCAACTACCGTCTCGATCCAACTGCATTGTCCAGCCAGCTGGAGAAAGGCATCCGCGTTCCCATCCTGATCGAAGGCCCATGGTCGAACATCAAGTTCCGTCCCGATCTCAAGGCATTGATCGATACAGAGCTTGAGGCGGAAAAAGAGAAACTCAAGCAGCAAGCGAAGGCGAAAGAGGATGAATTGCGCGCCAAGGCCCAAGCCAAAGAAGCAGAGCTGAAGGCCCAAGCCGCCGAGAAGCTGCAACAAGAGCTGGGCGTCACTCGCGAGGACGGACAAAGCGTTGAAGACGCCTTGAAGGACGGGCTGGAAAATAAGCTGAAAGAGGGGCTGGGGCGGCTGCTTGGTGGCAATTGAAGCTGGAAAATCGTTCTGAAAAGACCCCCTATTTGCGGGGTGACAGGTGGAATTTCGATTGTTAGGCTCCGACCGTTAAAGCGCGGAAACACTGCGCTACGAAATGGGAGGACTTCATGACAACACGTCTATTCAAGGCGCTTCTTACGAGTGCCGTGGTGGCTGTTTCCGCCACTGGTGCAACAACCTTCGCCACATCTGCTGCGGAATGTATCGCTCCGGCAAACCCGGGCGGTGGTTGGGACTTCACCTGCCGCCAGATCGGCAAAATCCTGTTCGACATCGGCGCGGTCGATAAGCCCGTTCAAGTCACAAACATGCCCGGCGCTGGTGGTGGCCTGGCCTATAACACCGTTGTAAGCGAGCGCGGCTCCGATGAAGATCTGATCGTTGCTGCATCCTCTGCGACAACCACACGACTGGCGCAAAATGCATATGCTGGCATGACCGCTGATCAGGTGCGCTTCGTGGGTGCAATCGGTGCCGACCCCGGCGTTATCGTCGTTGCTGCAGACAGCCCCCATCAGTCACTTGGTGATCTTGTTGAGGCGATCAAAGCCGATCCCGGCTCGGTTGCCTTCGCTGGCGGTTCTGCCGTTGGTGGCTTTGACCATCTGAAGCCACTGATGATCCTCAAAGAGGGCGGTTTCACCGACATCACCAAGGTGAAATATATTGGTGTCGATGGCGGCGCGGATGCGATCACACAAACCGTTGGTGGCTTCACGCAGGCGATGACAGGCGACATGTCCGAAGTCGTGTCGTTCCTTGCCAATGGCGACATTCGCGTGATTGCCGTGCTGACGGATGAGCGCGTGCCGGGCTTTGACGATATCCCGACTGCGAAAGAGCAGGGCTATGATGTCGTCGCGGTGAACTGGCGCGGTCTGTATGTGCCAAAAGGCATCTCAGACGCCAAGTTTGACGAATGGGCCGGAAAGCTTCAGCAAGTTGCTGATAGCGCTGAATGGGCTCAGGCGATGAAAGACAACGGTCTTGCTCCATTCACCAAGGTTGGCGGAGACTTCCAGTCTTACGTCGATGGTCTGGTAACCGAGATCAACGCCATGTCCAAAGAGCTGGGGGTTCTCCAGTAATGGCATCAGACCGTATTTTCGGTCTGATCACTTTGATTACGGCGGTCGCATATATTGCGGCCGCCACTCAAATTCAGACGAACTTTTTCTCCGGGGAATTTCTGCCCAAACTGTTCCCGCTCCTGATCGGTGGCGTCGCGGCTCTGTGCTCGCTGACAATCCTGTTCAAACCGGACCCCGATCCAGACTGGCCCATCGGCCACACGTGGCTGGCCATGGCGATCGCCGTTCTGGTTCTTGCGATCTACGCCGTGCTTCTGACGCCCATGGGTTTTCTCATTCCGACGGCATTCGCTGCAGGTATCCTGAGCTATCAGATTTCGCCCCGCGCCATACCTGCGATCCTGTCAGGTATTGGTCTATCGCTTGGGTTGTTCGTCTTGTTCAAATACGCACTTGGTCTGGGCAATATCGTGGCCTACCGAATTCCGACGGCAGCAAAGCTCTGGGATGCGTTGACCATTCTTATTCCGTTTGTGGGGCATTGATATGGATATTCTCGCAAACCTTGCTCTTGGCTTCGGCGTAGCGCTTTCGCCCTATACCTTGTTCTTAGCGATTTGCGGTTGTTTTCTGGGCACAATAATCGGCGCGTTGCCGGGGCTTGGTCCGTCAAACGGCGTCGCAATTCTGATCCCGATCACCTTCACACTCGGCCTTGATGCGACATCGGCCTTGGTGCTGATGACAAGCGTTTACTATGGCGCGATGTATGGGGGACGGATCAGTTCGATCCTGCTCAACATCCCCGGTGACGAGCCTGCGCTGATGACAACACTTGATGGCTATCCAATGGCCAAGCAAGGCCGCGCGGGCGACGCGCTCGTTCTGTCAGGTGTTGCGTCTTTCGTGGGCGCTTTTCTTGCAACCGTCGGTCTGATGCTGCTGGCTCCGACCCTGGCGCGCGTAGCATTCTTCTTCGGCCCGGCGGAGTATTTCGCACTCTATCTTCTGGCGTTCTGTACACTGGGCGGCATGGCTTCGAACAATCAGGCCAAAGCAGCGCTTGCGGCCTGCATTGGTCTTGGCATCGCGATGATCGGCGTTGATTCATCATCCGGCCTGCCTCGCCTGACCGGGGGCAATCTGCACCTTTACGACGGGATAGACTTCCTTGTTGCGATTGTGGGGCTGTTTGCCATCGCTGAAGTCTTCTTCTTCATCGAGAGCCACGGGAAAGGCTCGTCCATTGGTGTGAAACTCGACAAAGTTCGCATTCCTTGGAAGGACATCGTTTCGACCAAATGGACCATGCTGCGCGCCTCTGGCGTCGGCTTCGTTGCTGGTATCCTGCCCGGTGCCGGGGCCTCACTTGGATCATTTCTTGCCTATATGTCCGAAAAGTCATTCGCGGGTGAGAAAGGCGGCTTTGGCACTGGTGTTCCCAAAGGCGTCGCCGCACCCGAGGCCGGCAATAATGCAGCCGCTGGCGGCGCGCTCGTGCCGATGCTGACACTTGGCGTGCCCGGATCAGGTACGACGGCGGTTTTGCTGGCCCTGCTGATGACACTGAACATCACGCCAGGGCCTACGCTCTTTACCGAGCGGCCCGAGGTCGTCTGGGGCCTGATCGCATCACTTCTCATCGCGAATGTCGTTCTGCTGCTGATGAACGTGCCGATGGTGAAAATCTTTGTCAAAGTGCTGATGGTTCCCGCTTGGATTTTGCTGCCGGGTGTCACGATGATCTCATTTGTCGGTATCTATTCCCTGTCGGGCAGCTATTTTGATCTTCTTCTCATGGTCGCTTTCGGCATCCTTGGCTATTTCCTGCGTAAGCTCGATGTGCCAACAGTGCCGGTTATTCTGGGTATCTTGCTTGGGGGTAATATGGAGGATGCGCTGCGCCGTGCCATGACCCTGTCAGATGGTGATGTGACCTATCTGTTCTCTAGCCCAATTGCCGTTGGCCTTTGGATTGCCGCCATTGCGGGTTTTGTGGCGCCGATGTTCTTGCGCGGCGTTCTGAAAAAACCACCGGCAGTGACAGACTGATGACACGCGTCCTCGTTCCATCCGGCGCGCTCGGCCTCAACTACGACAAAGAGGCCCTGCGTCGTGGCATTGCGGCCAAGCCGGACATTATAGCCATTGATGGCGGGTCGACCGATAGCGGCCCGTCTTATCTGGGCAGAGGTGTCTCGAAATACGCACGCAGCTCAACCAAGATCGAATGGGCCGGGTTGATGGAGGCGCGGGCGGAGGCCGGTTGCCCTCTTGTCATCGGCACTGCGGGCACGTGCGGGGCCGACAGCGCGGTCGATTGGATGCTCGATATCACGCGCGAGATTGCCTCCGAGCAGGGCCGTCCGCTGAAGGTAGCGGTACTGCGTAGCTCACAAAGCCCGGTCGATGTGGCTCAAGCCTTTCTGGAGGCAAAGGTGGCACCCTTGGCCAATGCGCCTGAGATCAGCGCAGATCTGATCCGGAACTGTACCAATATCGTGGCTCTTGCCGGCGCGGAGCAGATCGACGCAGCACTTGCCACTGGCGCAGATATCGTGATTGCGGGGCGCACCACTGACACGGCCATCATTGCTGCCTTGCCCTTGCGTGAAGGATGCCATGTCGGCGGGGCATGGCATGGGGCCAAAATAGGGGAGTGCGGCGCGCTTTGTGCCAGCAATCCCCAATCCGGTGTGATCCTTGTGGATTTCGACAAAGACGGGTTCACCGTCACCCCGCTTGCAGATGGTGCCCATGCGACGCCCCACACGGTGTCTGCACATATGCTTTACGAGAATTCGGATCCCTTCATTCTCTACGAACCCGGCGGTTATCTGGACGTCACCGACGCCACATATGATGCCGTTGATCAGACCAGCGTGCGCGTGAGTGGTTCAAAATGGGTCCCCTCGGATCAGTATTCCGTGAAGCTCGAAGGTGCCCGACCTGCCGGGTTTCAGACCGTTTTGATGGCTTTGTTGCGCGATCAGCATTACGTGGCGAACGCACAGCGCTGGGCGGATGATATTGTCGAGAAATGCTCGGCCAAGGCGCGGGATCGTCTGAATCTGACTGCGGCGGACTTCCAGATAGAGATACGCCTGATCGGCCAAACCGCGAGCTTTGGTGACTTGGAAAGCAATCAGACCACACCGCCTGAAGTCGGGGCAATTGGGATCGTCACGGCCAAATCGGAAGCCCTGTCACAGGAAATCGGCCAGCTTCTCAATCCTTATCTGCTTCATCACCCGCTGACGGCCGAGGAGGAGCAACCGACCTTCGCATTCCTCTTTTCTCCGGCAGAGATGTATCGGGGCCAAACCTACGAGTTTGCATTGAACCATGTATTGCACCTGAGCGATCCCATGGAAGCCTTCAAGCTGGAGGTACATGAGATTGGCTAGGCTAGGGGATCAGGTTCAGAAAATACGCAGCAAAAATGCCGGGCCGTTCTGGCTCACGATTGATATCTTTTGCGGCTCGCAGGAGGCCTACGAGGCGATCGTCGCAACCTTGCCGACAAGCCGCGTGGCTCAGACGTTCGGCACAAGCCTTCAGAACATCAAGCGGTTCGATATTTCGCAGCTTCATGTCGTCAAATTCAGTTTGCCGCGACCCACAGTGCAGGGCGCGCCGAATGACAGGGATATGCATGGTGCCTCATGGGCGGCGCTTTTATCTGACATCGACTTGTGAGGTCTCAAGGCGCATTCAGACCTAGGCGCGACCACCATCAGCGGACAGAACCAATGGGTTGATGCCCATGCTTTCCAGCGCACCCTGCCACTTGGCATTGTTGTCCTCGCCGAAAACCAGGTCCTGTATCGCATCGCAGATCAACCAGCCATTTGCGGCGATCTCATCTTCCAACTGCCCCGGTCCCCAGCCTGCATACCCCATCGCCAACAGGCTTCGCGTCGGCCCCGCGCCTTGGGAGATATCCTCCAGGATATCCAGCGTGCCGGTCATGCCATACTCGCTGCCCACGGTCAGCGTGGAGTTGTTCTCGTTATAGTCAGAGGAATGTAGAACGAAGCCGCGCCCGTATTCTACGGGGCCGCCGAAATGGACCTTGATTGGGCGCACCTCTGGGTCCGGCTCGATGTTCAACTGCGCCAGAAGATCTTTGAATTTGAGGTCTGGTGCAGGCTTGTTGATGATCAACCCCATCGCGCCCTCTGTCGAATGCGAGCAGAGGAAAATCACGCTGTGATCGAAGCGGGGATCACCCATTCCGGGCATCGCGATCAGAAGTTTGCCGTTGAGGTCAACGGAATCAGTATCAGCCACCATGGGAGATATGGTGGGGCTTTGGGCGGTTTAGTTCAACCGTTGCAAAATACCCATCGACACAATCTATCGCTCAAACGTGATTTCCTCGAGCGGGATGACGTGCTTATCTAGGTGGCCGTGAGCAAACGTATTCTCATAGCCGCCGCTTTGGCTTGCGCCTCTGCAACTCTTGGTCCGCCTGACACCCTTCAGGCGGGGGCTCAGGATATGCCCGACAGCTTGTCTGATGTTGTGCGGGTAGAGTTTCTCCCGGGCTGGAAAATGGAGGATGGGACCCGAATGGCCGGGCTGTCCTTTGATCTGGCGCCGGGCTGGAAAACCTATTGGCGCAGCCCGGGTGACGGCGGATTGCCGACCTATATCGGAACAAGAGGCTCGATGAACCTCCAGAGCATGGCAATCCTCTGGCCTCGCCCGGAGGTGTTTCGGACGGGCAATCTTCGGTCGATCGGTTACCGCGACGCTGTTGTTTTGCCGCTCCATCTGGTGCCCAATAATGACGGTCCGATGAACGTCAATCTCAGCGTCAAATTCGGAATTTGCGAGGATGTCTGCATCCCGGTGCATATGCGGTTTGACCATCAGTTCACCAGCACCTCCGGTGCTGGTGCAGAACTGATTGCTGATGCGCTTGAGGAACGTCCACGCATGGCCTCCGGTCCTGTGAAGTGTAGTTTTGAGCGGATATCCAATGGCGTTGCTGTAACCGTTGGTCTTCACTCGGAGGCTCTTGCCGGAAAGGGCGAGGCGTTGGTTATCGAAACGCCCAACCCTCGTATCTGGATAAGTGAACCCAGTGTTTCACGCGATGGCGATTATGTCAGAGGTGCCGCCGAGTTTATTTCGGAAGATATTGAGCCGATCCGCATCAATCCCGCCGATATTGAGTTCACGTTGATCAGTTCGCGCGACGCGGTAAGCTTTTCGGGCTGCGAGCGCCAGTAACGGCGTGCAGCGCTACAGCGGCAATCCAAGCCACAATGAGCAAGACCACCACAAGACATATGAACAGCCCCAGTGCCGTGGCCATCGCAGGTGCTTCGGACAGGACCGGCATCGGCTGAAGCAGGTAGCTTGGAAGGGACCCATTAAGGATTGTCGTACCCAGGGTCGCGGCGAACAGGGCGAGGCAGGCCAGAACAAGACCGGCTAACCCAACGCGCGCGGGCCAAGCAACGGATTGCCCGAGGATCATGCGCCGCACAGCCGTTGTTTGCCGTTTTACATCTGCCTGCATCGCCATAAGCGATGGCACGACCAACAGCACCAAAAACAGCCCGACGCCCAAGCCGTAACAGAGGGTGATCACAGTTGGTTTCAGGAACTGGGCGTGGCGCGATCCTTCAAACAACAGAGGTGCCAGCCCCAGCACCGTTGTCAAAGTCGTCAGCAATACGGGTCGCAGACGGTCAGATGCTCCGTCGATGATAGCGGGGATCAGACCGCGATCTTTTGCGTAGTCGTCCACCGTCGAGACCAGCACAATGGAGTCATTGATAATGATCCCGGTCATGCCGATCAGACCGACCACGGTAAACATGGACAGTGGTACCTCCCATGCATAGTGCCCGTAGATCGTGCCGATCAATCCGAAGGGGATGATCAGCATGATGACGATGGGCCGTGTCCAGCTTGAAAAGACCCAGGCCAAAGCGATGTAGATGCCGATCAGGCAGAGTATGAAGCCCAATGCGGCATCTGTAAGGAACTCGCGTTCCTGCTCGGCCAGCCCCGAAAGTTGCGATGAGACGCCCAGCGTTTGTTCGATCTCCGGCAGGATCACCTCTTTGACATTGGTCATGATTTCTTCGGCACGCGCTGGATCATCTTCGGAAATATCGCCGGTGACAGATATGACCCGAAGCCCGTTTTCACGCCTCACGGTCGAGAAGCCGCTTTGAGACGTGACCGCAACCACATCCGTCAGGGGTATATAGTCGCCCGTCGCGCTGCGCAGGAAGGTTCTTTCCAGAAAATCCGCGGTCAACTCGCCACGTGGAAGCTCAACCCGGATGGTTGCGGATCTGGGGCCGTCGGGGAAGGTTGCCGCCTCGATACCGTTGAGCCGGTTGCGTAACACTCGGCCCAGTTCGTCGATGGTGAAGCCAAGAGCCTGCCCCTGCGCTGTCAGATCAAGGATCAGCTCTTCCTTGTCATAAGCCAGATTGTCCTCGACCGCTGACACTTCTCCAAACTGCGCCAAGGCTGTCTTCAAGGCTTCGGAAGCGGCCTTGAGGGTCTCCGCCTCTGCCCCGTAGAACTGCACATCCAGACTGTCGCCGCCTGGCCCAGACCGCCACCCGCGGAAAGAGACGGTTTCCAGCAGTGGATGCCTGCGCACGGCATCCTGCAGATCAGCGACGAACTTGAAACTTGAATAGGGGCGCAAATCAGCATCTATCAACTCGATGGCGATGGAGCCCAGTTGATCAGTGTCCTTAGTGTCCGACCCCGCCAGCCCGCGCCCACTTGATCCACCGATCTGGGTCAGCACGAAGTCCAGTGGATTGCGACCATGTTCTGCCTCATAGGTCGCCGCCACTTCGGCTGTTGCGCGTTGCATCTCGCGCATCATCTCTAACGTATCGTCGCGGCTGGCGCCCGGCAGCATAGCGAAGTTGCCGGTGACCGACCCCCGTTCAGGGGCGTTGAAGAAGCGCCATGTCACATCCCCTCGGATGAAGAATGAGGACATGGCAACAAGGGCGAGGACTGCCATTGCGAAGACGGGGTAACGCGCCCAGATGACATAGGTGATGAAGCGGCGGAAAACAGTTTCGCGGAACCAGTCGAACCCTTTGGTCACGGTGCGCGACGGCCAGTCATACCAGTGTCGTTTTCCTGATGCCATCAATGCATGGGACATATGGTGCGGCAGGATCAGGAAGCACTCGATCAACGAGGCCAGAAGAACCACGATAACGGTGAACGGGATATCAGCAATCAGATCACCAAATCGGCCTCCGACTGCGACCAGCCCAAAAAAGGCGATGATCGTGGTGATTGTTGCGGAAAAAACCGGGGCCGACATGCGCTTGGCGGCGTTTTCAGCGGCGGTCACAGGATCTTCGCCAAGCCGTGTATGCCTGAAATCGGCGTGCTCCCCTACGACAATGGCGTCATCGACGACAATGCCCAAGGTAATGATCAGGGCAAACAGCGACACCATATTGATGGTCAGGCCAGCCAGATACATCAGCGCGATGGCGCCCAACATCGCAACGGGAATGCCAGCGGCGACCCAAAAAGCTGTGCGCGCATTGAGAAACAGGAACAGCAGCAAAACCACAAGCCCAAGGCCAACAAGTCCGTTATCGAGAAGGATATCCAAGCGCCCCGTGATCGCTTCAGAGCGGGTCCTGATCAATTCGACGGAAGTGCCTTCGGGCAGGCTGAGCTCCAACTCGGCGGCTACCTCCTGGACCTGCGCTTGAATATCAATCGCGTCGCCTTGGTTGGATCGATCCACCCTGATGGAGATGGCAGGATTGTCATCAACGAAGAACGCCCGCTCCCGATCCGTCCCTTCAACCAGCACACGCGCCACATCACCGATGGTCAGCTTCGATCCATCATCGTTAGAGCGTAAAACGATGGCCGCGATCTGATCTGCCGAACGTTTCGCAACCCCAGTTCTGACTCGCGCGTTTGCTCCGGTGACGTCCCCGGCAGGGTCCGTCGATGCCTCTCCGCGGATCGCCTCGGCAATCTCGGCCATGGTCAGATCATTGCGGATCAGCTCAAGCGACGGAACTTCAATCACCGTTTCAGGCGCGGCAACCCCACGGATCGTCGTGCGAGTGACGCCCGCCGCAAAAAGCCGCGTGATGAACTCGTCGGCGAACCGTCCAAGCTGGTCCACTCCCACGGGGCCGCTAATGACCACATCGGTCACGCGGTCATGCCAAGCGCCCCGCCTCACAACAGGTTCTTCGACATCTTCAGGCAGGTTGTTGATCTGATCTACTGCGACCTGCACCTCGTCAGTCGCGCGTGACATGTCCCATCCGGGTTCAAATTCCAGATTGAGCGTGGCGCGCCCTTCACGACTGTCGGAGGTGGAGCTTTCCACGCCCTCAACAGACAGCAGAGCCGGCTCAAGAAGCTGGACAATCGCACGGTCAACATCATCGGCGCCCGCGCCTTCCCAGACGACATTGACCGAAACGCTGTCGATGATCACATCTGGAAAGAACTGCGCCCGCATTTTGGGAAGCGCCGCGACGCCCAAGGCTATCAGAACCAGCAACAGAAGATTGGCAGCGGTTTTGTGCCGCGTGAAGTAGCTCAGAAAGCCACCCGTGCTATCGCGAATGGCGTCCCGCATCTAGCTGCCCATGCGGCTTTCAAGCCGCTGAATGACGTCCGCGGGCACCTTTGGTTCCGCGAGCCGTGCCAAAAGCCGTTCTCGAACCTCGGCTGGCATCCGGTTGTTTTGCTCGACAAAGGCGATCAGTTTGGCGCGCCGTGCGTCGTCAAGTTCAACCAGCTCGGGCTCGGGTGCTGCATTCGGCTCACCAGACCGCAGGGGGCGCACTTTGATGCCAGGCCCCAGTAATGCGGAGCGTTCCGCTACGATTTCACGTCCGCGCAGTTCGGGCGCGCGGATCAGAACATCGTCGCCCTGACGCCGCATCAGTTGCACTGGCGCTTCCTCAAGCCTGTCATCCTCCGCAAGCGCCAAAACCGATCCAGCGGCACTGACTGCGGTTGCCGGTACGCGCGCAACTCGCTCCAATGTCGGCTCTTCGATCGACAGGGTCACAAAATCACCGGGCCGCAACCCTTTTGGATTTTCCAGCGAGGCAAACAACAGTCGCCCCGTTGTGCCTGCAACCACGGCCGCACTTTCGCGAACCAATCGACCCTCGGTCACAAGATCCACGCCAAATGCGTCAAGCGTTACTCGGACCGGGGCCCCGATAAGCCCGCCTTCGCTGTCGAGCAATCGGCCATATTGGGCGGTTGAGACCCGAAACGAGACCTCCAGCGCAGTTGGATCAACAAGTTGGCCCAGCTTTTCATTTGGCGCGACAAGCCCGCCCGCAGTCGCCGTGACGTCCGAGAGGCGACCAGTGAACGCTGCGAATATCTCTGTGTCTGCCAGAAGGCGTTCAGCATCTTCGAGGGTGATTTGCCGTCTGTTGATCAAAGTTTCGGCCTGGGTAATCCGCGTTTCGACCTGTTGTTCAGCCTGTCGGCGCGAGAGCACCGCTTGGGTGGCGGAGGACAAAGCAAGCTCTGCCGTTTCGACCGCTGCTTCTGTTCCCACGCCTCTCGATTTCAGGTCGCGTTGTCTTGCGAGCGCCCGCGCACGCAACTCTTCCTGCGCTTTTGCGGCTGCCAGTTCATCGCTCGCAAGCGTCAACGCCTTCTTGGCATCGCGCAGATCGTCCTGCGCTTCCTGAAAATCAGTGCGGGCCACGTCCACCGCTGTCTGCGCCTCGGCAGGGTCGAGCCGTGCCAGGAACTGGCCTTCGCGCACGACACCACCCTCTTGAACATCTGGTGACAACTCGATTACGCGGCCCGCCACGGGCGAGCGTAAATCAAGTGTTCGCCTCGACCGGATCTCCCCGAAGCTGACCAACAGGGGGGCCACATCTTTTGGCTCGATTGCGATCACATTGACTGCGAAGACACGTTCGCGCGCAGGGCGCGGGCTTGTGTCATCTGCCCATCGCGTCTGCAACGCCGAATAAAGCGTCTGACCCGTGATCGCCAACAGGCCGATTGTGACTGCCAACAGAAACAATCCGACAAGGCTGCGTCGAAAAAACCGCATGTGGTTATGTACTCCGGAACACGACGTATAATGTAGGGTCAGTCAGTAGGATCGTCCAACTCTACTTTATCACACGCATGAGAGGTCTATTTCCGGCGCTTATGCTCATCAAGTCTCGGAAAAATCTCGACGAAATTGCAAGGTTGGTGGCGATAATCCAATTGTTTTACCAGAATTTCGTCCCACGCGTCCTTGCAGGCGCCCGTAGAGCCGGGCAGCGCAAACAAATAGGTTCCGTTGGAGACACCGCCGGTTGCGCGGGACTGAACGGCTGATGTTCCGATCTTGGCCATCGAGACATGAGTGAAAACTGTCCCAAACGCCTCGATTTCCTTCTCATAGACATCGCGATGTGCCTCGACCGTAACGTCACGTCCTGTCAGGCCGGTGCCGCCAGTGGATATGATCACATCAACGTCGGGATCTGCGCACCAGCTGCGCAGTTGTTCGGCAATCTCTGACCGTTCATCACGCAAAACGGCGCGGTGGGCCAGAACATGCCCCGCCGCTTCAAGTCGCTCGACCAGAATTTGACCGGAGCGGTCCTGCTCGATGCTGCGTGTGTCGCTGACTGCGAGGATCGCGATGCGGACAGGTATAAACTCGCGGCTGGTATCGATGTTGCTCATGTGTTCTGGGTGTCCCATGCCAACTTCAGGGCCAAAGCCCCGAAAACGGATGCTGTGGTAATGCGCAGACCTCTCTCGACCCGCGCGTTGTTCGTCATCGTGCGTCCCAGACTGCCAGCGAAATATCCTACAGCACCGTTGATGAAGAACCCGCCGAACGCCAGAACGCCGCCATATAGCAAAAACTGCGGCAGAACGGGCAAAGACGGGTTCACGAATTGCGGGATAAAGGCGAGAATGAACAGGATAACCTTAGGGTTGGAGAGGTTGACGATGAACCCGTCGCGAAACGCGCGCGAAGGTCTGACGTCAGGCGTATCTGTTGCGTTCAACGGGCTGCGCAGTGTCTTTATTGCCAGCCAGATCAGATAGGCGACGCCCAGATATCTTATCGTTCCGAACAGCCATGGCTCGGATGCAACCACAGCCCCAAGACCCAGCCCGGCCAGAGCCGTGTTGACCAATGATCCGGCGGAAATTCCGGCGGAGGCCGCAAACGCAGGACGTGCCCCGCCGCGAACACCTTGTGCCAGACAAAACAACATATCTGCACCGGGCGTCAGGTTCAGTGCCAATGCTGCGGGTATGAAAGCCAGCAGCAGGATCGGATCGACGGGCATCATGCGCGCAACTTTTCCTGCACCATCAACAGGTCATGCCAAGCTTCTCGCTTGGCTGCCGGATTGCGCAACAGATAGGCCGGATGGAACATTGGCATTGCAGGTTTGCCCAAGACCTCAACCCATTTGCCGCGCAATCGCGTGATCCCTTTCCGACCCATCAGGGCAAGGCAGGAGATATTGCCCATCAGGATCAACAGATCCGGCTTTGCGAGTTCCACATGGCGCTCTACGAAAGGCATCATCATCGCGATTTCTTCTGGTTTCGGGTCGCGATTTTGGGGCGGGCGCCATGGCAGGATATTCGTGATGTACACGGGTCTTTCCGCACCCGCCCGATCATGGTCAATCGCAGCCATCATCTGATCCAGAAGCTGCCCGGCCCGCCCGACAAACGGCTTGCCTTGCAGGTCCTCATCGCGTCCGGGTGCTTCGCCGATCACCATGATCCGCGCGCCGGGCTGTCCGTCCGAGAACACGAAATTCCGCGCGCCCTGCTTTAGATCGCAATGGGAATAGGCAGCCTGTGCTTCGGCCAGCGCCTCAAGTGTGTCAGCGCCCGCCGCGAGGGCTTGTGCGTCGGCAACCGGGTCTGGACCGGCAACCTTCTCCAGCGGCGCGGCCTCTGCCTTCGGTTTGGGTTTTGGCGCTGTTTTGGGGACCTCATAGCGGTTGATTGGCGTCTCACAGATCGCCTCTGTCGCGCCCATCTCGATCTGCCATTCGAGCAGCGCCTTTGCGCTATGAAAATCCAGGTCCGATTCCATGTCGCAAGGCTAAGCCTCCGGGGAAGCGAGGTAAATGGTCCGACAACGCTTGTCGCGGGCGAATGCAGTTTCTATAAGGCGCAAGGTCGAAATCGGGAGAACCTATGTCATTCCGCGCAAAGCATCTGCTTGGGATTGAGCATCTTGCCCCCGATGAAATTACCGCTTTGCTGGATCTGGCTGATCAATATGTCGACCTGAACCGCCGGGATGTGAAGCATTCCGAAGTGCTGGCGGGCCTGACCCAGATCAACATGTTCTTTGAAAATTCCACGCGTACCCAAGCCTCGTTCGAGCTTGCGGGCAAACGTTTGGGGATGGATGTGATGAGCATGGCGATGCAGGCCTCATCGGTGAAGAAAGGGGAGACCCTGATCGACACCGCGCTGACGCTGAACGCGATGCATCCCGATCTGCTTGTCGTGCGGCACCCGCATTCGGGGGCGGTAAATCTGCTGGCTGAAAAGGTGAATTGCGCCGTTCTCAACGCGGGGGACGGACGGCATGAGCATCCGACGCAAGCGCTTCTGGACGCCCTGACCATCCGGCGCGCGAAAGGACGATTGCACCGCTTGTCTGTCGCCATTTGCGGTGACATAGCGCATTCACGGGTTGCTCGATCCAACATTCTGCTGCTGGGCAAAATGGAAAACCGGGTCCGGCTTGTCGGTCCGGCCACGCTGATGCCCTCAGGCATCGCCGAGTTCGGCGTGGAAGTCTTTGAAGACATGCGAGAGGGCCTTGAAGACGTCGATGTCGTGATGATGTTGAGGTTGCAGAAAGAACGCATGGATGGTGGCTTCATCCCGTCTGAACGCGAATATTATCACCGCTATGGCCTCGATCCGGAGAAGCTGAGCTTTGCCAAAGACGACGCGATCGTCATGCACCCCGGGCCGATGAACCGCGGGGTCGAAATTGACGGAACTTTGGCCGATGACATCAATCGCTCCGTCATTCAGGAGCAGGTCGAGATGGGGGTGGCAGTGCGCATGGCCGCGATGGAACTGCTTGTTCGCGCCCGACGTTCCTCCCCCAGGGAGGTACTTGCATGACCAAGAAAATAGCAATTCGATCCGGTGAGCACGGTGTTGTCCGGGTGTTCCATCTTTCTGAAAACCTGGCCGAAGGAATTGATCCATCTGACGGATCACGCACGCTGGCCGCGGCCCTTGGTGTGCAGAATCTTGGCACGCAGGATGTCCAGATAGTCGAGCTTGACGCAATTGCGGAGATGGGGCTGACCGATTTCCTGAGAGCAGGCTACGACATTGACGATGTGGAGATTGAACCGGGACGCGGGCGGCTTGATACATGGAAAGGGGTCATTGCGGTGATACGATCCACTGCCTTTGGTGGGCAGGCGGTCGAGTTGTCCCTGAGTGAAGACATCAGTCTGATCGGCACCTATCACGAGCAAAATGCACCACCTGCAAGCTTCGGTGATCTCAACGAGTTGCAGAGTGACGCGGCCAAAGGAACCATTGCTGCAGCCGGTGCCGACGAAAGCCGTCCCCGACCACGGGGCCAGAGCTGGCTCGTCTGGATCGGATATGCCTTTGTCCTGGCCGTGATCCTCTTTATTTTTCGCATCTTCTACGGGAGTTGACGCAGGTGCTGCTTTTCACCAATGCCCGATTGATTGACCCCGATACGGGGCGCGATGAGAGCGGCGCACTTCTTGTCGAAAACGGGCAGATCAAAGAGCTGTTCTATGGCGGCAACCCTGATCTTGGCGTGAAAACATATGATTGTGGGGGCAACTGCCTTGCGCCCGGCATCGTCGATATTGGTGTGAAGGTTTGTGAGCCCGGCGAACGCCACAAGGAAAGCTTTCGAACGGCCGGACTGGCGGCGGCAGCTGGCGGCGTGACGACAATGGTCACACGACCCGACACGATCCCGACAGTCGATACACCGGAGACGCTGGAATTTGCTAAAGCACGTGGCGCAGAGATGTCAGTGGTGCGCATCGCGCAAATGGCGTCTTTGACCAAAGCCCGCGCCGGGCGCGAGATGGTCGAGATGGGCTTTCTGAAAGACGCGGGCGCTGTGGCGTTCAGTGATGGTGACAACGTCGTCGCCGACACCAAAGTACTGGGCCGCGCAATGACCTATGCGCGGTCGCTCGGAGCGCTTGTCATGGGGCACCCGCAAGAGGCGAACATGTCCAATGGGGCGGCGGTGACATCAGGAAAGTTCGCCTCCCTGCGCGGATTGCCCGGAGTGTCGACCATGGCGGAACGCATGGGGCTGGAGCGCGATCTGGCCCTGGTTGAGATGACAGGAGTGGCCTACCACGCTGATCAGATCAGCTGTGCTGCGGCTTTGCCGGCGCTGAGGCGGGCGAAAGATGCGGGCCTTGATGTGACGGCCGGCGTCTCGATCCATCACCTGACGCTCAACGCACTGGATGTTGGCGACTACAGGACGTTCTTCAAAGTCAAACCGCCACTGAGGGACGAAGATGACCGTCTTGCGATGGTGGAAGCGGTGGCGGAAGGTTTGATTGACATCATCTGTTCCATGCACACGCCACAGGATGAAGAGAGCAAACGACTTCCCTTTGAAGAAGCCGCGTCCGGTGCGGTGGGGCTCGAAACCGTGTTGCCTGCCGCAATGCGCCTCTATCACGCAGGTGCATTGGATATGCCAACGCTCTGGCGGGCGATGTCGCTCAACCCGGCGCAGCGCTTGGGGCTGCCGGGTGGTCGGTTGGGCGAGGGGGATCCGGCCGATCTGGTGCTGTTTGATCCCGATGCGCCGTTTGTGCTGGACCGCTGGTCTTTGAAGTCAAAATCCAAGAATACGCCCTTTGACGGGCAGCGCCTGCAAGGCCGGGTCCTGAAAACCTATGTGGGTGGGCGCGAGGTTTATTCACTCTGATGCCTGAGCTTATCACGCCTTTTCCGCTCATGCTTGTTACGGCTGTTCTTGCGTACCTGCTTGGCGCCGTGCCGTTCGGCATCGTCATGGCCCGCCTGTTCGGGTTGGGCGATCTGCGCAGCGTGGGTTCCGGAAATATTGGCGCGACAAATGTTTTGCGAACGGGCAACAAGCTGGCGGCATTTCTGACGCTGCTGCTTGATTCCGGCAAAGGCGCGATAGCTGTTCTGTTGGCATGGGGGCTGGTTGGCCCGGATGCTGCCCAATTGGCAGGGCTCGCCGCCTTTATTGGTCATTGCTTCCCGATCTATCTGGGCTTCAAGGGTGGCAAGGGTGTCGCCACATATCTTGGCACGATACTTGCCTTGTCCTTTATCACCGGGTTCGCGGCCTGCATGACCTGGCTGGTGATCGCTTTGCTTTTCAGGTTCTCATCACTTGCCGCACTGATCACTGCCGTGATGGTCCCCGCGTGGGCGTGGAGCTTGGGGCGCCCGGATCTCATTGTCTTAACGGCTTGTCTGGGCCTGCTCGTCTGGGTGCGGCATCGCGCCAATATCGAACGCCTGCTCAGCGGTCAGGAAACCCGGATCAACCTCAAAAAAGGCTGATGCTGCTCCAGTTGGCGAAGGGGGGTCGCCCTGTTTGCGCAGGAGCGATTCGGCTGGAAGCGGGCCAAGCCCTCTTCCAGTGCCAGGAGACCTCAATCAAACGTCAGTAACTGTATTCGGCGTAGATGCGGCTCAGATCGCCGTCCCAGTCCCCATGATATCTTGTCAGAAGCTCGTCGGCCGGGGTTTTACCGCTTTCAAGACTGTCTTTGAGCGCATTCAGAAAATGCGTCTCATCCGGGACCAGACCGCCAGCACCGGGCTTGGCGCGCGCTTTCAGACCCGCCTCTGCGATTGCCACGGTTTCCCGCGCGATGTCATGCATCGATTGGCCATTTACTGTGGCTTGCAGACCGTCAACTGAGGCGGCCACACGCCAAGCCTCTCGCGTGTCAGCGTCCCAGCCTTTGGCCAGATCCCAAGCTGCATCGAGTGCGGTTTGGTCGTAGCACAGGCCAACCCAGAATGCCGGCAGGGCGCATAGCCTGCGCCACGGACCACCATCCGCCCCACGCATTTCGATGAATTTCTTCAAGCGCGCTTCGGGGAAGATTGTGGTGAGGTGATCTGCCCAATCTGAAAGAGTTGGTTTCTCCCCCGGCAGGGCAGGAAGTTCACCTTTGAGGAAATCCCGGAACGACATACCGAGCGCGTCCACATAGACGCCATCGCGATAGACGAAGTACATTGGTACATCGAGAGCGTATTCTGCATACGCCTCGAACCCGAAACCGTCTTCAAAGACAAAGGGCAGCGTCCCGGTGCGATCAGCATCCAGATCGCGCCAGATGCGGGAGCGCCAGCTTTTGTGTCCGTTTGGCTTTCCTTCGAAGAACGGCGAGTTGGCAAAAAGAGCCGTCGCGACAGGCTGCAGGGCCAGCGCCACGCGCATCTTCTGGATCATATCCGTTTCAGAACCGAAATCGAGATTCACCTGCACCGTACAGGTGCGGCGCATCATCGAGGTGCCCATAGTGCCGACGCGTTCCATATAGTCGTTCATGAGCTTGTAGCGGCCCTTGGGCATAAGGGGCATTTGCTCGTGGAACCATTCCGGTGCTGCACCCAGGCCGATGAATTTAACACCGATCTCATCAGAGACGGACTTGACCTCTTCGAGATGGATATTCACCTCGTCACAGGTCTGATGCACGGTTTCCAGGGGCGCACCCGACAGCTCCAAGGCGCCACCCGGTTCCAGCGAAACATTCGCGCCGTCTTTTTCCAGCCCAATAATCAGGCCGCCTTCTTCTACCGGGGTCCAGCCGAAGCGGTCCCGCAGGCCTTCGAGAACGGCCCGGATCGAGCGTTCGCCGTCGTAAGGCAGGGGGTTGTGCGTATCCTGACAATAGCCGAATTTTTCGTGCTCCGTGCCAATGCGCCAGTCATCCTTGGGCTTGCATCCGTCTTCAAGATAGGCCGCCAATTGTGCGTGGTCGGTGATCGGGCCTCCGCCAGATTGAGGAATTGACATGATGGGACTCCGATCGTGACGACATTCAGATGTCAGGGGTGCCGGGAGTTTTGGGCGAAGTCAATGCAATGCATCCAAGGGTTTGGTCCAGATCACGAAGCTGTCAGAGCCTCGGCTGGCTAACGCTTTCTGCGCATTGGAATAATTCACGTCCGGCAGGGCGGCAAAGGCATCAAACAGAAGTTGTGCGCCGGACGCGGCGTTGGGAATGGACAAGGTGACGCCGCCATCTTCCTCCAGAACCCAAAGCAGGTCATCGGGACCACCGCCCTTTGCAGGTGCAATGGCTGAGACCCGCGCGAGTTGGTCAATCGAAATCACACCGCCTTCGTAGGCTGCAAAATAACTGATTTGGCGTTCGTCCACCTCAACCAGCCCGGGACCGGTCCTCGTAGAGGCAAACCCGATGCGTCGCCAACCGGCAAAGGCCAGTCCCAAGCCAATCAAGACAATAATCCCACCCAGAACCTGCCAGAACACACCGATCCGGGTGGCGAACCAAACCCCGAGGATGCCGACTGCCAGACCTGCCAAAACTTCTGACCAACGCATCAGCAGCGATTGAACTTCGGGGCGCACTAGGGTCATGCCCAATCTCCAAACTGGTTTTGCCACAGGGCCAAAGCCGCAACCGCAGCTGTATCGGCCCGCAAGATACGGGGGCCAAGCCGTATTGGTACCGATTGGGGCAGCGCCCTCAGTTTTTCGCGCTCGCGCTCGGAAAAGCCGCCTTCCGGGCCAATGATGATAGCGGCTCGCCCGGTATCGTCCGGCAGTTTTGGTGCCTGCGCTTCCGCAAGCGTTTCATCGCAGAACCATAATTGCCGATCCTCCGGCCACTCAGCCAGCACCTGATCGAGCTTGGCCAGATTTGCAACTTCAGGCACATATGTGCCGCCGCATTGCTCAGCCGCTTCTACGGCATGAGCTTGCAGGCGATCTTGCCGAATACGGTCTGCATTTGTGAAGTCAGTTTGTACTGGACAAATCCGCCTTGCGCCCATTTCAGCAGCCTTTTCAACGATGAAATCAGTGCGCGTTTTCTTGATCGGAGCGAACAACAGCCACAGATCAGGCGGCTCCTGCAAAGGTTTTGTCAGCTCCAGAACCTCTGCCGTTCCTGCGCGTTTTCCGGCCTCTCCGATTTCTGCCAGAAACTCTCCGTCACGCCCATTGATCAGCAACAGCCGGTCCCCCCGCTGCAATCGCATCACATTGAACAGGTAATTTGCCGCATCGCGATTGAACGCGACCGGTTTGCCCCGCTCAAGGGGCTGATCTACAAAGAGCCTGATCTTCGCATCCGCCATGAGGCCAGAGCTTATGACCGACACCGAGCAAACGCCAGTGCAAGGACAGGTGGCAGACGCAGTGCCGCAGAATTGGGTGGACAGGTTTGCGCCAGATTGGTCGCGGCCCTATTTGAGGCTGTCGCGGGCGGACCGTCCAATCGGCACGTGGTTGCTGCTTTTGCCGTGCTGGTGGGGCGTGCTTTTGGCCGCAACTGCCGATGCGCCACGCTTGTTTGATCTGTGGATCATGGCGGGGTGTGCCATTGGCGCTTTTCTGATGCGAGGGGCCGGATGCACATGGAACGACATCACTGATCGCGACATTGACGCACAGGTTGCGCGCACTCGCTCTCGCCCGATCCCGTCTGGGCAGGTCAGTGTAAAGGGCGCGCTGCTCTGGATGATCGTGCAGGCGTTGATCTCATTCGGGATTTTGCTGACGTTCAATCTGGCCGCAATTGCCTTGGGCATCTTGGCTTTGCTGCCGGTCGCGATCTACCCGTTCGCCAAACGCTTCACGTGGTGGCCGCAGGTGTTCTTGGGGCTGGCTTTCAATTGGGGCGCGCTTCTGGCTTGGACAGCTCATACGGGACGTCTGAGCCTCGCCCCCGTCATGCTCTATCTGGCGGGCATTGCATGGACCCTGTTTTACGACACGATCTATGCCCATCAGGACAAGGAGGATGACGCGCTGATCGGTGTGAAATCGACAGCACGGCTTTTTGGCGATAACTCCATCCTCTGGTTGCGCAGCTTTCTGATCAGCGCCGTGGTTCTTATGGCCATCGCGATGATCGTAGCCCTTGTGCCAAATGCGAATGTCCTGTCGCTTACACTCGCCCTGGCCGGGGTCTGGGCGTTTGGATGGCATATGGTCTGGCAACTCAGACGTCTCGATATTGATGATGCGCAGAATTGCCTGCGCCTGTTCCGCTCCAACAGAGATGCGGGCCTCATCCCTGTGCTATTTCTTGCCATTGCTGCATTGCTTTGATTGAAACTCCATCCCACAGGCTTTAAACCGCCTTGGGCAAGCTGTGGGAACCTGGCGCATACATGAAGCTTAAAACTATCGCTGCATTCGTCATTGCCGGTGTGGGATCGGTCGCTGGCGCTTATCTGACTGCTGGTTGGGTTGAAGCGCGGTCGGCTCAGGTCGTGCGATCCGAATTGATTGATGCGCAGCTTGATTGGGCCGAAGTGTCTACTCAAGGGCTGCAGGTCATACTCGAAGGCGAAGCACCGGACGAGGCGAAGCGGTTCTCAGCCGTCACAGCCGTGGGGCGTGTGGTGGATCCCGACCGGATCGTCGACCTGCTCGATGTTGCAGCGAGTGAGGCGATTGAAGCGCCCCGTTTCTCGGTTGAAATGTTGCGGAACGCATCAGGTATTTCACTGATTGGTCTGGTGCCTGCCGATGTGGGTGTCGAAGAGCTATCCTCGTCAGTTGGTGCGCTCGCAGATGCCAGCCAGATTACCAATCTTGTAGAAATAGCTGACTATCCCGTTCCGGAGGGCTGGAACTCGGCTGTGGGTTTTGCTGTCGCCGCGCTGGCAGATCTGCCGCGCTCAAAAATATCGGTGTCTGCAGATGCTGTTGATATCACTGCGATCAGCGATAGCCCGCAGGAAAAGCGTAGCATCGAGGCGGATCTTGCGCGCCGTGCGCCTGATAGTATTCGGCTCGCGCTGAATATCTCGGCACCACGTCCCGTGATCACTCCGTTTACATTGCGCATGACGTTGAGCGGTGAATCGGCCAAATTTGATGCCTGTTCTGCTGAAAATGCGGCCAGCAAGGCGCGTATCCTGCGGGCCGCGACGGCTGTCGGCGTTTCAGGCAAGGCACCTTGTGCTATCGGGCTTGGCGTGCCCAGCCCGCGATGGGCGGAAGCAGTCGAAACAGCGATTGCCGGTCTGAAAGAGATTGGTGGCGGCTCGCTGACTTTTTCTGATGCGGATGTCACCTTGGTCGCGCTCGATTCAACGCCGCAAGGGGTTTTTGACCGTGTTGTCGGCGAGTTGGATGCCAATTTGCCTGAAGCCTTCTCTCTTCATGCGGTTCTGCCAGAAAAGGTGGTTGTGGACGGCACCGGCGCGCCCGAAGTTGTGGAATTTGTCGCCACCCACAGCCCCGAGGGTCTGGTTCAGTTGCGTGGACGGCTCACGAATGATGGTGTCGAAGAAATCGTAGGCAGTTTCGCGCGCGCGCAATTTGGCAGCGGAAATGTCTATCTGGCGACCCGCGACGATCCTGATCTGCCGTCGAACTGGCCGGTTCGGGTGCTCGCCGCCCTGGAGGCGCTGGGTGAGTTGGAGAACGGCAGCGTTGTCGTACAGGAAGATTACGTCGAGGTGCGCGGCGTCAGCGGGCGCAAGGATGCGTCCGATGAGATTTCCCGACTTCTCGCAGATAAGCTGGGCGAGTCGGAGAATTTCGAGCTTTCCATCCGCTATGACGAGCTGCTTGACCCGACCTTGAATATTCCGACGCCCGAAGAATGCGTGCTGAAGATCAACAAGATCCTCAATGCCAACAAGATCGTCTTTGCGCCGTCCTCGGCCGAGATCCCCGAAGATGCCTCTGACACGATGGATCAGATTGCGGAGCTGGTTACCCTCTGCAAGCGTGCGAAGATGGAAATTGGCGGACATACCGACAGTCAGGGACGTGAGATCATGAATCTAGATCTCAGCCAGCAACGCGCCGATGCTGTTCTGGCGGCGCTACAGGCGCGCCGGGTCCTCACCCGCAATCTGACTGCGAAAGGCTATGGTGAAACCGTACCGATTGCCGATAACAGTACGGAAGAGGGACGGGATGCGAACCGCAGGATCGAAGTGAAGCTTTTGACCGACCCTCAAACCGCTGAGACTGAGCCACAACCAGATGCAGAGACCGCCACGGATGATGGCGGCACAGGGGATCAAAGTGAACAGAACTGAGTTCATCGTAGCGACGGCGATTGTGCTGTTTGTGGCCTTTGCCGTCGGGTTTGTGACCTGCTGGCTCATCCAACGGTTCTCGCGCGTCAGTACGGCAGATGTGGCTGAGCTCGACGATATGGCCAAAGCGCTGCATGACGCTGAAGAGACACGAGATCAGGCAATCACCTATCTGCAACAGCGCGAAGCGGAGCTGACCAACCAGTTGAGCCAGACAGAGGCAGAATTGCGCGCCGCGATGGATGGATTGCGCGATGCCCGGCATGAGGCTGAAGAGTTGCGCGGCTATATTGAGCGGTCAAACCAAGGCTGACGGTCAGCCCGGTGTGGCGACCTGCTCATTCTCGGTATTTTTGAAACAGTGATAGACGCTTCGCAGTCTTAGTCCTGCCAGCGGGTCAGGGCGTCTTCGTCAATATCCTTGGCATCGACCCAAGACGCGCCCTCCCGGGTTACTTCTTTCTTCCAGAACGGTGCCCGTGATTTCAGATAATCCATCAGAAATTGGGCGGCGTCGAATGCAGCCACCCGGTGGCGGGCCGCGGTGGCAACCATCATGATCTCTTCCTGCGCCTTCAGTCGGCCATGTCGGTGAATGATCAAGGCATCCTCCAGTGACCATCTGGTCATGGCATCGGTCGCAATCTGTTTCAGCGCCTTTTCGGTCATTCCGGGATAGCATTCGATTTCCATCGCCTGCAGTTCGCCGATGACGTCTCGGGTAATGCCTGTGAAGCTGACGGTCGCGCCGGAAGCTTTCAGCCCTTCGCTGAAGCGGTTCAGTTCAGCGCCCGGATCGAATCTTTCGGTTTGTACGACAACCCGCATCTAGCCACCTGTCATCGGTGGAAAGAAGGCCACTTCCCGCGCGCCGGACAGCGGGGCGTCAAAATCGGTCAGGTCTTGGTCGACCGCGACGCGCATCGAGTTAAGGTCAGAGAAGGCCAGCGCATAGCGTTCCTCGCGGGACCGCAGCTCTTCGACCAGTTCCATCACCGTGGAGGCTTTCGTGTCGACGGCTTCCTTCGGGACGCCAATGCGTTCCCGGACCCATGCGAAATAGAGGACATCAATCATCAGGCTTCTTCTCGTAGATGGGGCATGGCTTTGCGCAGGTAGTCGCCCCCTGTGATCAAGGTAAGTAGGGCTGCGACCCAAAGGAGCAAAATCCCACCAAACCAACTGGCGTTCCATCCGGCGACTTTCCAACCCAGCCCAAGCGTGTCTTCTTCGTGACCGTCGATAATCGCCTCGATCAGGGCCGGGTCCATTCCAAAGGTTTCCATACCGATGTAATGCTCGAACGCCCCGTTGGAAAAGAGCACGGCGATGGCGATCATCTGGGCTGTGGTTTTCCATTTCGCCAGTTGGGTGACTTTCAATGTGCCGGCGGTGTCGCCCAGAAACTCCCGCAGGCCGGATACAAAGACCTCGCGGAAGATGATCACAGTGGCGGGCAGCAAGATCCACGGGTTCATGCCGGAAAATCCGGTGATCACCAAAAGCGCGATCACGACCATAGCCTTGTCTGCAATAGGGTCGAGCATCGCTCCGAATTTCGATTCCTGTTTCCAGGTTCGGGCCAGATAGCCGTCAAACCAATCCGTTGCAGCGGCCGTCACGAACAACACCAACGCAAACCAATCTGCCCAAGGACGGGTAAAGTACAGGAACATGACAACCACACCCGGGGCCGCCAAAAGACGCAAGAGCGTCAGGATATTGGGGATATTCCATGTCATGTGCTCAGGTGTATCGCAAGGCTTGCACGGGGGGAAGATGGCGCGACGCGTGCCTGCGCGCGACGCATTGGTGTCGGTTAAAGAAAAGACAGAAAGGCGATCCGTTGACCATCCTGATCTTGGGAGGCGGATCGATGCTGGAAAGTTTGCAACTTCGGAACGGGCGGTTGGATACCGAGCTTCAGTCGCAATATTGGCGCGACGGATTTTTGTTTCCGTTGCCCGCCATATCGTCCGATGCCGCGCTGCGCGCGCACAAAGAGTTGGAGGGTATCGAGCACGACTGGCTTGATAATGGCCTGCCATTGCCGCTCAACACCTATAAACGCATCAACGCGCATGTGGTGATGCCCATGGTTGCCCGCGTGGCTCGCGATCCGAGCATTCTCGATGTGGTCGAAGGAATCCTGGGTCCTGACATAATGATCTTTTCAGGCGAGTTCTTTATCAAGGAGCCGCATACAACGCAGATCGTCTCGATGCATCAGGACCTGACCTATTGGGGCCTTGGGGCGATTGATGGCCTCGTGACGGCATGGATTCCCCTGTCGCCAGCGACGCGTGCATCAGGGTGCATGGATTTTGTCGCGGGGTCCCACAAAAACGAGATACTTGAGCACGAGGACACGTTTGATGCCAACAACCTGCTCAGCCGCGGCCAGGAAGTGCAGGTTGATGTGCGCCCCGAAGACAAGGTGGCCATCGAGATACATCCCGGACAGATGAGCCTTCACCACGGGCTGACGATCCATGGTTCGGGTCCGAATACATCGGATGATCGGCGCATAGCTCTGGTGATCCGTTATATTCGCCCCGATATGGCACAACAGGTGGGCGACAAGGATTATGCCATGCTGGTGCGCGGTGAAGACCGTTTTGGCAATTTCACCCATGTTCCCGCACCAGGAACCAATTTCAGTGCGGAGGCGCTGGCGCTTTACGAAGAGATCCGCGTGGGTCAGGCCAAAGTGATGATGAAAGGCGCGAAGAAAACCACGGAAATGTATGGCTGATACCCAAGCCTCGGCAGCGAGGCTGCGGTTTGAATTGAGAATGCCGCGGCGGCGTGATACATTTGGATATCAACCACGGAGATTTTATGGCCCGTTAATGCGGGGACGGTCAGTATCCCTCCCCAGTGAACACGTCGCTGAGACCGCTCTGATTGGCCTCAAGCATATGTCACATTTGGCGCAGACATCTGTCTCGCCGGACCATGAAAGATAACTCCATGACACGGGACTATTCCCAATTTCTACCTCCTGTCGAGGCTCAGCATTCCACAGCTGTGGCACGTCTGACGTCTCTCGGCTGGCAACCTTTCTTCGCGCAGCAAACCAGTATTGACGAGCTGACATCCACGCCGCCCGCGCGCGTGGTCACCGTACATCGCTCCGGGCTTCATGTACTTGGCGAAGATATGGATGTGCACCTCCCTCCATCGGTCGAAGCAACCGTTGGGGATTGGTTGCTGATCGATGCCGATCATCCGCACAAATCACGGCTGTTGGACCGCAAAAGTCTGATCAAGCGACGCGCGCCGGGCCATGATCGCTCGGAGCAATTGATTGCAGCGAATATTGATACCGCGTTTATCACCACCTCTTGCAATTCAGACTTCAACGTCGCGCGGCTCGAGCGCTATATAGCGTTGGCGTTCGAGGCAGAGGTGACGCCTGTGATCGTGATCACCAAATCCGACCTCGCGGATCCCGCACCCTATGTCGAAAAAGCCAGCGCGATTTCTGCCGCGGTGCAGGTGATCGCCGTTGACGCGAAGTCCGGCAATCCGCGCGACAGGCTCGCGCCATGGTGCAAGCCAGGTCAAACCGTTGCATTTCTCGGCTCGTCTGGGGTGGGGAAATCCACATTGGTGAATGCCTTGTCGGGTCACACCGAGATTGCAACGCAGTCCATTCGCGAAGACGACGCCAAAGGCCGCCATACCACAACACGCCGTGCGCTTTTTGTCATTCCGGGCGGATGCGCCGTGCTCGATACACCCGGCATGCGCGAATTGCAGCTGAGCGATGTGGCCGATGGTGTGGCCGAGCTTTTCGAGGATCTTACCGAGTTGTCGCATCGTTGTAAGTTCAACGATTGCGCACATGACACCGAACCTGGATGCGCGATCAAGAAAGCATTGGAGACAGGCGATGTTGATCTGGCCCGCGTAACCCGTTGGAAAAAGCTCATGGCCGAGGATGCTTATAACTCCGCCTCGCTTGCGGAGCGCCGTGCCAAGGACAAGGCCTTTGGGAAAATGGTGCGCGAGATCACGAAAGGCAAATAATACCGAACCTGCGGGGGATTGATCTCAAATGGTCAAACCCCCGCCATGATACGGCCCCGTTCAGGGGCGAATATCGGGTATTCACGGTGTATTCGGTAAGGGTCGGTATGGAAATCACGCTCGAGCAACGCCCCCTGTTTGTGGAGGTCGGGCATCACATTGCACGCGCCATGTGGCAGACCATCGGGCGTTCCGATCCGACCTACGAGACCGAAATGTATGACATGGCCATGTCTGTCTTTGAGCATGGCTGCGGTCTGATGCAGGATCTTGGTGTGTTCGAATGTACGACACCGGGATCATACAAATTCACCATGCCGCTTGAAAAGGTGCGCGCCTATCTCACAACTCTGGAGCCGCAGAGCACCTATACCTTCGATGAGATGATCGGCAACTTCATCTGGGCGTGTTCGGAACATCAAACAGATATCTCGACTGAAAAAGACCCGTTCGAAGTCCCCGGCTACATGCAGGAGGCGATGTGGGCCTTCGTATCGTTGGGCTACGCCACCCGCGAACCCGCAGGCTTTCAATGGACGCCGCGCATGGCAACGATCATGATCGCGGAATATCTTTGGTCGAATGAGGGAGATAGCTACGCCACATTGGACAAGCAGCGCGATCTGGAATTTGCCCATCAGATTTGGAAAGCCGTTCCGATCTGGCGGCGCCACCTTTTGGCACGCTGGATCAAGGGCAAGAGCGAGATGGACGTGTTTTTGTACCTGTTCCGACGCTGGGACGGCAAACGCATCCACCTCAAGGAGATCCCTGCGGCGAAGCGTGGCATGCTGCCGTCCGGATATCAGGTTGCAACGCGCGAGGTCGCTCAGAAGCTGATCGATATCAGGCGCTCCCATCCCTTCTGACGTTAGTTTTCTCTGGCAAAATGCACGCTCCTTGGGCAGGATTTCGACGGAAGCTGCAGGGAAGATGGGAAATGGATCAAGTCAAATTCACCGCCATGAAAGACGGCGACAAGGAAGACTATGATTTCCTCCATCCGCTGGAGGTCGAATATGCCTCCGGCACTGCAGATCGTTTGCTTAAAGCGCTGGTAACGCTGGACGAAAGCATGAGCGGCTATCAGGTGACGCGGCTTGAACACTCCACCCAAAGCGCCACACGGGCTTATCGGGATGGGGCTGATATCGACTGGGTCGTCTCGGCCTTGCTGCACGATATCGGGGATATCTTCGCGCCCTATAACCACGACGAATACGCAGCGACCATCCTCAAACCCTTCGTGCGGGAGCAATGCACATGGGTCGTCGAAAAGCATGGCGACTTTCAGATGCTCTATTACGGCCATCATGTGGGCGGCAATCAGCATAAGCGCGATGCCTATCAGGGGCACCCGTATTTCGACGATTGTGCAGAGTTCTGCGAGCGTTGGGATCAAAGCAGCTTTGATCCGGATTACGACAGCAAGCCCATCGAATTTTTTGCGCCCATGGTGCACGAGGTTTTCGCTCGAACGCCCTATGATCCAAAGGTGACGCGCCCCGGACAGCGTGAACCTCTCACCCGCCCGTCTCAGCCTGCTTAGGGTTAACGCGCGTCGCCCCGGCTTCTTTCTGCAAAAAATATGCAAATCCCACCATCGGGCCCGGGAGTGGCCTTTCCCTCTGCGCGCCCCTCCGGTATCTGAGGCGTCAAGCAAAGGATGACCTCGACGATGGCACTGGAAAAGACATTCAACGCGGCTGAAGCCGAAGACCGCCTCTACAAGGCTTGGGAAGACGCAGGTTGCTTCAAAGCGGGCGCGAATGCGTCGCGAACCGAGACCTATTCGATCATGATCCCGCCGCCCAATGTGACGGGTTCTCTGCATATGGGTCATGCCTTCAACAATACGTTGCAGGACATCCTGATCCGCTGGCACCGAATGCGCGGCTTCGACACGCTCTGGCAGCCCGGCACTGACCATGCAGGCATCGCCACACAGATGGTGACCGAACGCGAAATGGCCGCCAATCAGGAACCGTCGCGCGCAGAGATGGGTCGCGAGGAGTTCGAAAAGCGCGTCTGGCAGCAGAAGATCAAATCGCGCGGCACCATCATCGGCCAACTCAAGCGTCTTGGCGCGTCTTGCGACTGGTCTCGCGAAGCCTTCACCATGTCCGGCGCGCCGTCAGCGCCCGAAGGCGAAGAGGGCAACTTCCACGATGCCGTCATCAAGGTCTTTGTGGAGATGTACAACAAGGGTCTGATCTATCGCGGCAAGCGACTGGTCAATTGGGATCCGCATTTCGAGACGGCCATTTCCGACCTTGAGGTCGAGAATATCGAGGTCGCAGGCCATATGTGGCACTTCAAGTATCCGCTCGCGGGTGGTGCGACCTACGAATATGTCGAAAAGGACGAGGACGGGAATATCACGCTGAAAGAGCAGCGGGATTATATTTCCATCGCCACGACCCGGCCCGAAACCATGCTGGGCGACGGGGCCGTTGCCGTGCATCCCGATGATGAACGCTACGCGCCTATCGTTGGCAAGCTTTGCGAAATACCGGTTGGCCCGAAAGAGCACCGCCGCCTGATCCCGATCATCACCGATCAGTATCCCGACCCCGACTTCGGCTCCGGCGCTGTGAAGATCACCGGCGCGCACGACTTTAACGACTACGAGGTCGCCAAGCGTGGCGGTATCCCGATGTATCGCCTGATGGACACGAAAGGTGCGATGCGCGCCGACGGTGCACCCTATGCGGAGATGGCAGACGTTGCCATGGCTGTTGCCAAGGGTGAGCGGGAGTTGAGCGAGGCCGAGGCCGACACGATCAACCTCGTCCCCGATGATTTGCGCGGGCTTGACCGATTCGAGGCGCGCAAGAAGGTGGTCGAGCAGATCACCTCCGAGGGTCTGGCCGTCATGGTCTCCGTTCCGGTCATCGATCCGGAAGACGGGCAGGAAAGCGCCCGCCTTGATCCTTTCGTTGAAAACAAACCGATCATGCAGCCCTTTGGCGACCGCTCGAAGGTCGTGATTGAGCCGATGCTGACCGATCAGTGGTTCGTCGACACGGACCAGATCGTCGGCCCCGCGCTCGACGCAGTCAAAGATGGCACCGTCAAGATCCTGCCCGAGAGCGGGGAGAAGACCTATTACCACTGGCTGGAAAACATCGAGCCTTGGTGCATCTCCCGCCAGCTCTGGTGGGGGCATCAGATTCCGGTTTGGTATGGGCCTAAAATTTTGGATTCATCCAAACCCCATGGGGATTCAGCGCGTTATATTCAGAAGTCAAAACAAGCGGATGGCATCACGCTGCTTCATCAGGAGATCGAAGTATTTTGCGCTGCTAATGAGGACGATCTCCAGATCATCGCCAATGAGTATTATGGCACTGATATTGTAATCGGAAACAAAGAAGAGATTTTTGCTCTTCCTGAGGTAGCCAATGCACCGACAAAGTTTATGGAAGGCGTCCAGCTTGGTGGGCCAATCGCCCTCTATCGCGACCCCGACGTTCTCGACACATGGTTCTCCTCAGGCCTTTGGCCGATCGGCACGCTTGGCTGGCCCGAGCAAACCGAAGAACTCCAGAAATACTTCCCGACCTCCACGCTCGTCACCGGGCAGGACATTCTGTTCTTCTGGGTCGCCCGCATGATGATGATGCAATATGCCGTCGTCGGTGAACGGCCGTTCGATACCGTCTACCTCCACGGCCTCGTCCGCGACGCCAAAGGCAAGAAGATGTCGAAATCCACCGGCAACGTCATCGACCCGCTGGAGATCATCGACGAATACGGCGCAGACGCCCTGCGGTTCTCGTCCGCAGCGATGGCGGCTCTTGGTGGCGTGCTGAAACTCGATATGGAGCGGATCAAAGGCTACCGGAATTTCGGCACGAAGCTCTGGAACGCTGTCCGCTTCGCCGAGATGAACGAGGTTTACGCCAGTGCGCCGCCCACGGACACACCGGTTGCGCAGCAAACCGTGAACCGCTGGATCTTGGGCGAGACGGCGAAGGTGCGCGAAGTGGTCGATCAGGCGATGGACGCACATCGGTTCAACGATGCGGCCAATGCGCTCTACGCCTTTGTCTGGGGCAAGGTTTGTGATTGGTATGTCGAGTTTTCCAAGCCGCTGCTGATGGATGGCGCAGACGATGTGAAGCAGGAAACCCGCGCGACGATGGCATGGGTGCTGGACCAATGCATGGTCCTGCTGCATCCGATCATGCCCTTCATCACCGAAGAACTGTGGCAGGTCACCGCCACCCGCGACAAGATGCTGGTACATGCGGATTGGCCAACCTACGGCGCGGAGCTTGTCGAAGACGCCGCCGACCGCGAGATGAACTGGGTCATTTACCTGATCGAGGCCGTTCGCTCTGCGCGCGGCGAAATGCATGTGCCCGCCGGGTTGAAGGTGCCTTTGGTTCAGGTCGATCTCGATGACGCTGGCAAGGCGGCGTTCAAAGCGAACGAGGCGTTGATCCTGAAGCTTGCCCGGATTGACTCTGTGTCAGAAGGCGAAGCGCCCAAAGGGTCGGTTTCGATTCCGGTTCCGGGTGGAAGCTTTGCCCTGCCATTGGCCGGGATCATCGATATCGACGAAGAAAAAGCCCGTCTGGAAAAGACCCTTGGGAAACTTGCCAAAGAGCTTGGTGGTCTGCGCGGCCGCCTCAACAATCCGAAATTCGTCGAAAGCGCACCTGCGGATGTGGTAGAAGAGGCCAAGGCCAATCTTGCCGCCCGCGAATCCGAAGAAGCGAAGATCGTGGCGGCTCTGGAGCGACTGAAAGAGGTTTCATGATCCGTTTCGCCATCGCATTTCTGTTTGCGGCAACGCCGCTCTGGGCAACTGCTGACGGCCCGGATTTCTGGCAGGTGACGGGCGTTGCATCCAACGACGTCTTGAATATGCGGATGGGGCCGGGCGCGGATTACATGATCCTTGATGTGCTCGCCTATAACGAGCGTCGGATCAAAGCCGTTGTCTGTGTGCCAACACTAGATGATGGCGACTATTTTGCCTTGACGGAAGCGGAGCGCGCCGACATCACGAAACTGCCGCGCTGGTGCTACGTGCGGACAGAAGATTTGCGCGACGGCTGGGTCAATATGCGCTTCATGGAAGAAGATTCAGGCCTATAGATCGGCTTCACCGCCTCGGCTCTATTTTTTCGCCATACCACGGGCAATCGCAGCCATCTGATCGGGTTTCCCTATCAGCGCTGCTTGCTCCTTGGCTTCGGCCATCAAAACCTCGGCACGCTCGGCGGTTTCCGCTGTTGCGATCAGGCGCTTGGCCGCCCGCATGGCGCTTGGGCTCTGTTCAGCGATTGTCTTGGCAAGCTCTTGTGCCCGCACCATAGGATCGTCAGCCATTTCGGTGATCAGGCCCGCGTTCATCGCATCCGGAGCCTCAAGCACCTCTGCCGTATAAATAATCCGGCGCAGCACATCGCTGCGGACAAGGTCAGGCAGAAGCACCATGCCACCCATGTCTGGAACCAATCCCCATTTCATCTCCATCACGGATAGCTTTGTGTCTGGGGCGGCAATCCGGATATCGGCGCCCAAGGCAAGCTGCATTCCCGCGCCGAAACAGACACCGTGCAAGGCCGCGATGACCGGCACCTCAAGCGCGCGCCACGCCAGCGAAAACTCCTGAAACCGGTTCGCATCCCCGTGGGTGCGTTTCACGATCAACTCATCTATGTCCTGACCGACCAGGCCTGACATGGCCATCAGATCAATGCCCGCGCAAAAGGCCCGACCCTCACCTGAGAGGAGCACGCAATTGATCTCGGCTCCACGCAACGCATGGGCGGCCGCAATAATGTCGTCAATCATCTCAAGTGAAATTGCATTCATCTTGTCCGGGCGGGACAGGGTGACATGGGCGATCTTGTCGGAGATTTCGGTGCGGATCAGGGTCATATCGACAGGCTAAGCACCGTACGTCGGTCTGACCAGCGTTACCTTACGACGCGTTCTACGGCGCGCATCATGCCAAGGCCCTTGTCGAAGACCAGTTCAAGGATCACCTTGGGCTTGGCCCGGGCGATCTGGGGCAGATGCCTGGCAGTTCCGGCGGCGATACTGGCCGCAATGAAGCCGCGGCGGGTAAGTTCCGGCATGCGGACCCTCCTTACTTGCGAATAGTTTTCATATGGGGTCGTAGACGCTTTCGATCAAGCCTTGCACCGGCGCAGCGCTTTGTCTTTGATGCGCAGCATGACAAATCCTCGCCTGACCCCGCTCGCTGATACGCTGCCTGCCGCAGTTCCTTTCGTTGGTCCCGAAGCGCAGGAACGCGCGCGTGGGGCCGCGTTCGAGGCCCGGCTTGGGGCGAATGAAAGCGTCTTCGGGCCATCACCGAAGGTGATCGAGGCGATGTCCAAAGCGGCTGCAGATACATGGATGTATGGCGACCCTGAAAACCACGATCTGGTCCAGGCGCTTGCCAGCCATCATGGCGTGCTAGCCGAGAACATCATGGTAGGTGAGGGTATCGACGGCTTGTTGGGGTATGTGGTGCGGCTGTTTGTCGGTCCGGGTGATGCGGTGGTCACCTCTGACGGTGCTTATCCGACCTTCAACTACCATGTGGCCGGGTATGGTGGCACGTTGCACAAAGTGCCTTATCGCAATGATATGGAAGATATCGAGGCCCTACTTGAAACTGCGACCGACAGGCAGGCCAAGCTGATCTATCTGGCAAACCCAGACAATCCGATGGGAACATGGCACGAAGCGCGCGTCATCGAAGAGATGGTGACGCGGATACCCGACGGGACGCTATTGGTGTTGGACGAAGCCTATGTGGACACCGCGCCCGACGGCACGGCGCCCAATATCGCAATTGATCAGACCAATGTGCTGCGCATGCGCACCTTTTCGAAGGCTTACGGCATGGCGGGTGCCCGGGTGGGCTACGCGCTTGGCGCGGCAGAGTTGACGCAGGCCTTCAACAAAATCCGGAACCATTTCGGGATGAGCCGCGTGTCACAGGCCGGTGCGCTGGCGGCCCTCACCGATCAGGCTTATTTGAACAAGACCAAGGCAAAGATCGCAGCGGCGCGTGAAAGAATTTGTAAAATCGCGGAGGCCAATGGTTTGACGCCACTGCCATCGGCAACAAATTTCGTGACGATTGACTGTGGTCGGGACGGTGATTTTGCACGTGCTGTTCTGGCAGAGATGGTGGCGCTGGGGATTTTTGTTCGCATGCCCTTTGTCGCGCCGCAGGATCGCTGCATTCGGATAAGCTGTAGTGTGCCGTCCGATCTTGATCTCTTCGAGGAGGCTCTTCCAAAGGCGTTGGCTGCCGCCCGCGCGAAAAAGTAACTGGCAATTTGGCATCTGCGCGTTACGCTTCTGGGCGATGTAACCAAAGCTGCCGCCCATGCCAGACCCACACAGACGACAAGTGGAAGACTACACCAATCCGTTTCTTGTGATGGCGGGTGTAACGGTTTTTATTGGTTTGTTCTTACTCTGGGCGCCGTTTGGCTATCTGGCATCGATCGTGTCAGGCTACGCCCTCCACCTGCTCATCAACAGACTTCCACGTCGCAACTGACTTTCGCCTTCTTGGCGGAGCGTTCAGTCTTGTTATTCCGCGCAAATCTTGGCGGCGGCTGCAAGTGCGCCACTGCCATGCGGAATGTCCAACGCTGTCAGGCCTGCTTCGATAGCGCCAAGCGTGCCAAGCATCATATGTGTGTTCACATGCCCCATATGCCCAACCCGAAAGAAACCATCGGCGTTCGGATCGTCTTGGGTCGACATGCCGAGACCTATGCCCAGCGTGACACCCGCCTCGTTTGTTAGCCAGTTGCGCAGGTTGACACCGTTGGGGGCTCCAATCCGAACTGCTGTTACCGCGTTTGAGCGATGCGCCCGTTCGACCATGTTCAGTTCAACTGGACCGTCCTCGGACCATGCCTCAAATGCCGCCCAAACCGCGCGGGCGAGCTGTGCATGACGTGCCCAGACGGCTTCTAGGCCTTCTTCCTTCAGGATCATGTCGAGAGCAACGCGTAGACCGAAAATATGCTGGGTCGGCGCTGTGCCGCAGTGATACTGGTAATAGACCTCGGGATTGCTGCGCGGCTCCCAATCCCAGTAACTCGACACCCGCTCCACCTGAGAGCGGCGCTTCTGGGCGCGGTCATTGAAGAATACAAAACAGGTGCCCGCCGGAACCATCAGACCCTTCTGGCAGCCAGCCACCAGAATATCGACGCCCCAATCGTCCATCTGCATCTCGTCGCAGCCCAGACAGGCGATGGCGTCCACCATCAAAAGCGCCGGATGGCCAACGGCATCCAAGACTTTTCGCAAACCCGCGACATCGCTTTTGGCACTTGTGGCGGTATCCACCTGCACGGCCAATATGGCTTTTAGCTTGTGCTCTTTGTCGGCGCGTAACGCGGCTTCTACCTGATCAAGATCGATCGGGCTGCGGCGACCATGATCTATCACGTCGCAATCTACCCCGACGCGTCGCGCCATTTCGGCCCAGCCGTGGCTGAATTGCCCCGTGGCAGGCACCAGAACCCGATCACCTGGGTTCAGCACATTCACCAGAGAGGCCTCCCATGCTGCATGACCATTGCCGATATACATCGCCAGATGCCCTTTGGTCCGCGCCACCGCTTTGAGGTCCGGGATCAGCGAGTGGGTCATCTCGATCAACTCGCCGGTATAGATATTGGGCGAGGGTCGGTGCATCGCCTGCAATACCCGCTCGGGCATCACGGAGGGACCGGGAATGGCGAGGGTATGGCGGCCATTGGCAAGAGGCATTGAACTGTCCTTAAAATCGTCCGCCCAGAGGTAGGCCGCGCCCGGCGGCAGGTCAATTCCACGCGCCGTGATGGATCAGTTCACGATTTTTGATAAGACCTGACCAGATCGTTTGGGTCGGCGCCCAGAAAGTAGCGCGCGAGTGTGAGCAGATTGCGGGCGCCCCGTCTGACCCAGCCCTGTTCGACATACTTGTCCGCACTTGTATTGGCGACCGAAGCGAGCATGGTAATTTTGCCTTTCAAGGCGCGGGCGATGGAGACATCCTCCATCAGAGGCTGGTCCGGGTAGCCTCCGATATCATCGTAAAGTGTGCGAGAGATGAGAAGCCCCTGATCGCCGTAGGGAAGATCGAAGAGGCGGGTGCGCAGGTTGGCCCAGCCCGAGACCAGCAGTGGCGCGATGCCTTTGGCCCGAAAGCTCAAGCGAAACACGGCGGCGTCCGTGCTGTTCTGGATATGGGCGGCCACAGCCCCCGGCCAGTCGGGCGACAGATATGTGTCGGCGTGCAGGAACAACAACCAATCACCGCGCGCGGCAATAGCTCCGCGGGCCAATTGCCCACCACGCCCGGCAGGCCCGGTGATGAGCTCGGCGCCAGCCGCGTCCGCGACTTTGGCTGTCTCGTCATCGCTGCCGCCATCACTGATCACCACGTCCCTGATCAATCCAATCTCGACACCCGGAAGCAGTGCGTTCAGCGCAGCGGGCAGAGTGTCTGCCGCATTTCGCGTCGGCATGATTATGGAGATACGGGGAGGTCTGGACATGGGCCCTCTATGATCCGGTCGCCCACCGTCCTATATGACGAGAAACGCTGTGGCGAGGGCCCTATCATGACGCAGTCTCGAAGCATTATCCGGATCACGGGCGAGGATCGTATCGAATTCCTTCAAGGTCTGGTGACCAATGATCTGAGCAAGCTTGATCGCGGTTTGGTTTATGCGGCTTTGCTGACGCCCCAAGGTAAATATCTCTCTGACTTTTTCCTGTTCACCGATCCTTCGAACTCCGCGGCCATTCTGCTTGATACACACAGCGATCTGGCACCGGGCCTGCTGAAACGTCTGGGCTTTTATCGCCTGCGCGCCAAGGTTGCGCTTGAAGAGACGGATATAGCGGTCCGGCGCGGCGTCAGTGATCCACCTCCGGGTGCGCTACGCGACCCGCGTCATGCTGATTTGGGCTGGCGGCTCTACGGGGCTACTGGTGACGACGATGGCAGCGATTTTGATGCGGTCCGGGTCAAACACTGTATCCCAGAGGCCTTGCGGGAACTGATCCCTGACCAGACTTTCATCCTTGAAGCCGGGTTCGAGCGGATCAACGGCGTCGATTTCAAGAAGGGCTGCTATGTCGGTCAGGAAGTGACCGCGCGGATGAAGCACAAAACCGAGTTGCGAAAAGGCTTCGTCCGGGTAGGGCTGTCCAATCCGGTCCCAGAGGGTACGGAAGTCTTGGCTGACGGCCGCGCAGCCGGGAGGGTTTGCACTGTCGTAGGTAAGGAGGCCATCGCCTATCTCAGGCTTGACCGCGCGAAGGGGTCCCTGCGCGCGGGCGATGAACTGGTTATCTATCCAGCGTAATTTAGGCGGCTGCGCTCAGCTTTGCCTCACGCGCAGCGATCTCTTCAATCGGCGCTTTGGCAATGATGTCATCGACATTCTCGAAATTGCGTAGCAACGCGCCTTTGCGCGTGAAAGTGGCGTAGTAGGGTGTCTTGTTCACCAGCACCAGCCAGCTCGACATCTGTGTTTCCGGCTTTTGTGCCCCATCGACAGGGCTGAGCCCGTCAAGCTTGGCATCGTCTCCCAGTTGGGACAGCAAATGCTGCAGGGCAACTGGAGCTTTCAGATCCGCCGCCAACCCCGCGATTTTCGCACAGGACTGAGTGCTGGCCTCGCCTAACTTCTCGCCCACGCTGGGCGATTTGAATTGAGCCATTCGCCCGTCTGCGATTGCCGCTGACATCCCTTCCGCGTCCGAAAGATCGGGCATCTCGGGATTGTCGGGTTGGATCAAATCACGAATTTCAACGCGATCATCCAGCGTAAATGCGAATTTCTGGCCCTTGGCTGTTGCGGCGCGGAAGGCCATCGCCTTTTCACCGTCAAGGTCTTCATAGCTTCCATTGCCTAAATTCATCAGGACATTCGTCTGCCCGTCGCTTGCCACGGCTGTTGCGATGCCCAGCCAAAGGGGATCGGACATGCGGTGCTTGATATGATCGACCTGACGTTTTTCCATTCGAATGTCGCGATGTTCATTCAGCTTGGCGGTCTCGTTCATCGCGGCGCCATATGCCTCGTCAGAGACGAGGCGCAGGCCCTGCCAGCTTTGGATCCAAGCCTTGTTCAGGTCGGCCATCGGCGTTTTGCCTTCTACCGCGTAGAATTCGCTATCGAGCTTGTCGAGGTATTCATCGCGCCCGCCGCTGAAACCTGTTTGAGCCGCTGCCTTCTTCGGGTTCTTCTTCACCCATTTGATCATCTTGCGCAGCGTCGCCAAATGCTCGTCAGCCCCCATCGCTTCAAGGCCCAGTTCGGCATTGCGCACAGTGAGCGGATAGTTCTGGCCCAAGTTGTGAATGAACTGGCTGTGGCCCCCGTTATTGACCTGAGCCAGGTAATAATCCGCGTGATAGCTTTGCAGGGCATGTTCAGGCAGTTCGGTTGGGTAAAACAACCCGACGCGCTGGATATCATTTACGAAATCCACCACGGCTGAGACCGCGTGCCAGCTTTCGCTTGAGTCCATGGCGGATTGCCGCATGACCACTGCTTGCAACCGCTCTGCGGGAGCGGTCTTCGTCACAGCTGCCTTCTTTCGTTTGAATATGTTGAACATTTTAAGCCCCATTCATCTAAACTTCATAATTGGGTGCGGAGCGTTCACAGGATTTAGTTCGAATCTGAGGCCGGTTTTGGGCAGTGTTGTGGCAAGTGGCGAGAAAAGCACAGTTGCCGAGGGTCGAAACTGTCGGGAATATGTGCGCAATTGGCGCAATCGGCTATCTGATTTTCTGAGGCCGTTCTAACATCGAAACATCCAGCTTCAGGAGGCTCCTTCAATGAAAAACGCCCGCAATTTTTATATCAACGGCGCGTGGGTTGCCCCAGTAGCGGCCCGTGATCTGGATGTGATTGATCCTTCAAGTGAAGAGGTGTGCGCGACGATCTCGATTGGGGACGAGGCGGATACAAACGCGGCTGTCGCGTCCGCGCGCTCGGCTTTTGATACGTGGTCGCAGACCTCGAAGGCTGACAGACTGGCGCTGCTCAATCGCATTGCAGAGGTCTATACCGCGCATGAGGCTGACCTGATCGAGGCGATCAGTGTCGAGATGGGGGCGCCGACTTCTGTGTCGCAGGAAGATCAGTATGGCTCGGGCATCTGGCACATCGAAGGGATCACAAAGGCGCTCGAAGACTACGAATTTGAAGCGCCGCTGTCTGACGACGAAATGATCCTGCATGAACCCATCGGCGTTTGCGCTCTGATCACGCCCTGGAACTGGCCAATGAACCAGATCGTGCTGAAAGTAATTGCCGCTCTTGCCGCAGGCTGCACGATGGTTCTGAAACCCTCTGAGATCGCGCCGCTTTCCGCGCTGGTCTTCACAAAGATCATGCACGAGGCCGGCGTGCCTGCGGGTGTCTACAATATGGTTAACGGCGACGGGCCGGGCGTGGGCTCGCAGCTTTCGGCGCATCCCGATGTTGATATGGTTTCGTTTACCGGGTCCACCCGCGCGGGCATTCTGATTTCCAAAGCTGCGGCGGACAGTGTCAAACGCGTAGCGTTGGAACTTGGTGGCAAAGGTTCGAATATCATCTTTGCCGATGCGCGCCCGGAGGCTGTTCAGGATGGGGCCACGTTCTGCTTCCACAACACCGGCCAATCCTGTGATTGTGCGGCCCGCATGTTGGTGGAGCGCAGCCGTTACGACGATGCGGTGGAGCAAGCGCGCTTAGTGGCGGAAAACACCAAAACCGGCCCTGCGCGTGAAGATGGCACTCAGATGGGTCCATTGGTCAGCCATGTTCATTTCGACAAGGTGCAGGGGCTTATCCAGCAAGGCATCAATGAAGGGGCGCGGCTTGTGGCCGGTGGTCCCGGACGCCCGGATGGTCTGAACCGAGGTTATTTCACACGGCCAACAGTATTTGCCGATGTGACCCCGGACATGGAAATCTGGAAGCAGGAAATCTTTGGTCCGGTTCTGGCAATCATGCCCTTCGATACGGAGGAAGAGGCCATACGTCTCGCCAATGATACGGAATATGGCCTGTCCAATTTCATCCAGACCACGGATCGCGACCGCGCGCACCGTATTGCAGGTCGTCTGCGGTCGGGGCAGGTGCAGATCAATGGCGCTGCGATGTCCGCAGCCGCACCCTTTGGCGGTTACAAGCAAAGCGGAAATGGCCGCGAAGGCGGCAGGTTCGGGTTAGAGGAATTTCTGGAAGTGAAAGTTATTCCGGGCTGGGACGTTTAACGTCCCAGCGTTTTGCGCTTAGCGGCGACGATCACGTCGCGCGCTCATGGGCTGGAACGCCACGCCTACATGGGCCTCGCAATACGGTTTGCCTTGCTGAACAGGCAGCCCACAGAACCAGAAATCCTCGGTTGCGGGGTCGCCGACCGGCCATTTGCAGGTCCGTTCGGTCAATTCCATTACGCTCAGCTTCTTCGCTTTCTTCTCGACCTCCCGTACCGAGGCGAGGGCTTCCGGGCTGATCTCATTGGCCGAAGGTTGTGGCGGGAGAGGTTGGCCGGCAGTGACCACGAGCTTTGGCCGAACAATCGGCTTCGGCGCTGCAGCAGGTGCGGGCTCTGCCGGTGCGGCCTTTGGCTTTTCCGCCGCCTTGGGTTTGGCTGGTGCCTTCTCTTTGGCCGCGGCCTTTGTGCTGCCACCGCCGCCTGAGCGGTTGGACAGCCCAAGCCGGTGGACCTTGCCGATAACTGCATTGCGGGTGACACCGCCAAGTTCTTTGGCGATCTGCGAGGCGGATTTCCCCTCGCCCCACATTTTCTTCAGTACTTCTACGCGTTCATCGGTCCAGGACATATCTCACCGCTCTATCGGGCTAAAGGACAAGCCGCCCCGGACAGAGGCGGCTTTGGTTGCTTTTATTTTATGTGGGCTGCGCGTCGGTTACAAGCCTAGGCTTCGTTACGTTTTTTGGCGCGTGCTTCGCGAAAAGCCAGAAGCAGCGCACCTGCGATGATGATTGCCGCGCCAATGAGCGACACGGCGTCGGGCAGCACGTTAAAAAACACCAGATCATACAGGCCTGCAAACACCAGCGTTGCGTAGCTGAACGGGACGACAAAGGACGATTCAGCCCGGCGCATCGACTGAATGAAGCAAGATTGAGCGGCAGCCATCATGAAACCCAAACCACCCAAGGCGACCCATTGTGCTGTGGTCGGCATCCTCCAGAACGCCAACACGGCAATGGTCGCAATGATCAGGCCGATGGAATTGTTGGTAAACAGGATTTGCAGAGCGCCCTCGCGTCCGGTCAGAAGTTTGATGATCGTGATTTCAACGCCCATGATGACGGCTGCCATCAGCGCCAGAAGTGCTGCGGGCTGGAAACTGTCCGCCCCCGGACGCAGCAGTATCAGGGCTCCGGCAAGGGCAATGCCTGCCGCGACCCAGCGCACGCGGCCAACCTGTTCCCCCAATAACGGTATGGCCAGCATCATGGCGAAGACCGGGTTGAGAAAGCTGATGGCCGTGGCGTCTGCAAGTGGGATGAAAGCCACGGCTGCAAACATCAGAGAAATCCCGGCCCAGCCAAAGCTGGTTCTGGCGATGTGCAGACCCAGATGGCTTTTGCCGAAGGTTGGACGGATCACTGCCAACGCGCCAGTGATCGCGATCCACGCAAACAGAAACCTGCCGTGACTGATTTGAAGCGGATGCAGCGCGGGCCCCAAGCTGTCGGTGCCAAGAAACTTCGCCAGTATCGTGGTCCCGGCAATAAGCGCGGAGGCCAACAGCATAAAGACGATTGCCAGGGGTTTGTGTTCGGCGCTCATGGGTTCCGGCTATCTTTCTGCTCGACCGGGGTCAAAGGAATTTCCTTTACAAGTCAGATCACAGACCGTTATGAGCGCTTCATGATCAAAACCGCATCCATATCTTTCTTGCGACGCCGACGCTGAACACGTCTGCTTTTGATCCCGTGGCCGTAGGTCACATCCCTTTCCAGAATTGACACATACACGAATATCCTCAACATCAGGATTTCGTTTCGCGTAAAGGACACGTCCAATGATCCCCGCTGTTATGCCGACCTATTCCCGGGCCAAGATGAGCTTCGTCAAAGGTGAAGGTTCCTGGTTAATCGACGAGGACGGGCGACGCTTTTTGGATCTCGGTGGCGGCATAGCCGTGACGGCGCTGGGCCATGCTCATCCGGCATTGGTGAAGGTCTTACAGGATCAAGCGGGTCAGCTTTGGCACACGTCGAACCTCTACAATATTCCCGCGCAGCAGGCCTTGGCCGAAAAGCTGCGGGAGGCGACGTTCGCCGATACCATGTTTTTCACCAATTCCGGTGCCGAGGCCATGGAATGCGCGATCAAGATGGCGCGCAAGTATTGGTCGGCCAAGGGACACCCGGAGCGCAACAAGATCATCACGTTTACCGGCTCGTTTCATGGCAGGACGATTGCAACGATCTCTGCCGCCGGATCAGAGAAACTGACGGATGGGTTCGGGCCGCTCGTCGAAGGGTTCATCAATCTGGAGGCGGGCGATCACGATGCGCTGCGCGAGGCAATGGACGACACAATCGCAGCCTTCGTCGTGGAACCCGTGCAGGGCGAGGGGGGCATTATTCCCTTGCCCGATGCCTGCCTGAAGGGCCTGCGCGATATGTGCGATGAGACCGGGGCGTTGATGGTCTTGGATGAAATTCAATGCGGTATGGGCCGGACCGGCAAACTCTTTGCTCATGAATGGTCGGGTGTGACGCCGGATATCATGGCGGTGGCCAAGGGTATCGGGAACGGCTTTCCACTTGGCGCCTGTCTGGCAACCGAAGAGGCCGCCGCCGGGATGGTGGCAGGCTCTCACGGGTCGACCTATGGCGGCAACCCCTTGGCCTGTGCCGTGGGCAGCGCTGTTGTCGATCTGGTAAACGATGCCACGTTTCTAACGGAGGTTGGTCGAAAGGCTGGCTTGCTGAGACAGAAGCTGGAAGGGCTTGTCGCCTCGCACCCCGAGATTTTTGAGCTGGTTCGGGGCAGCGGTTTGATGATCGGCGTGAAGTGCAAGGTTCCTAATGGGGACGTTGTTGCTGCGGGCTATGACCAAGAGCTGCTGACCGTGCCGGGGGGCGACAACGTCATTCGGCTGCTTCCGGCGCTGACGATCAGCGAGGAGGAGCTTGCCGAGGCTGTCGAGCGTCTCGACAAGGCCGCAACTGCGCTTGAGGAGGCCTCCTGAGATGCAGCACTTTCTGGATATCCACACGACTGCCCAGTCCGAATTGCGCAAGATCATCGACAGCGCGCGGGACATCAAGAACGCACGCGCGGGCCGTCCGAAAGGCGCCCCGGATGACGACCAGTTTCTGGCCGGGCACATGGTCGCTCTGATCTTCGAAAAACCTTCGACGCGGACACGTGTGTCCTTCGATGTGGGTGTGCGTCAGATGGGTGGCCAGACCATGGTGCTGTCGGGGACCGACATGCAACTAGGTCATGGCGAGACCATTGCCGATACTGCGCGGGTTCTGTCGCGCTATGTCGATCTGATCATGATGCGGACCTTTGAAGAGGACACGCTGACCGAGATGGCGGAATACGCGACCGTTCCGGTGATCAACGGGCTGACCAATCGCACGCATCCGTGTCAGATCATGGCCGATATCCTGACCTTCGAAGAGCATAATGGCCCGATCAAAGGCAAAAAGGTCGTCTGGTCAGGCGACGGCAATAATGTCTTCGCAAGCTTCGCGCATGCTGCCAAGCAGTTCGACTTTGATCTGGTCTTCACGGGTCCTCCGCCACTGGACCCCGAACCGGCGCTGGATGGGCTCTATACGATTGAGCGCAACCCGCAGGTGGCCGTGGACGGCGCTGATCTGGTGGTCACGGATACCTGGGTGTCGATGCATGACCCACAATCCGCGCGGGAGCGGCGTCATAACCAGTTGCGTGGCTATCAGGTGAACAAGGAGCTGATGGACCATGCCAAGGATGATGCATTGTTCATGCATTGCCTGCCTGCGCACCGCGATGATGAAGCAACGTCGGAAGTCATGGATGGGCCGCACTCGGTAATCTTTGACGAGGCGGAAAACCGACTCCATGCACAAAAAGCGATTATGCGCTGGTGTTTGAGCAGCTAGGACTGGGCGCTGTCTTGGTGGCATGTTATTTCGATTGAACCCAAAGCCCGCCCCGTGCAGCATCGCGCCAAACGGGGAGGGACCGATGATAGAAGAACCGCCAAGACTCAAACTCAATGCCAACAGGCGTAGACCGACCGCGGAGCAGATTGCGGATTTCCAAGGCGTGCCCACTGGCTTTGTCGTGGATGCGATGTTTGGTGCAGGCGCGATGGATGCCGCAATCTCCCCGATTGGGTTTGGACGCGATATTGAGTGCGTCGCCGCGGGGCCGGCACTGACGGCCGGCAACCGGGCCTCTGACATTATGGGAACGCTGGCGGCGATCACACAGATCAAGAAAGGTGATATAGTGGTCGCGGCGTTTGAAGGTCACCAAGGATGTGCAGCCGCAGGCGACCGGGTGTCGGCGATGATCAAGAATTGTGGTGGCGCGGGGTTTGTGACCGATGGCCCGATGCGCGACTATGCCGGGATCGTCGAGGTCGGTTTGCCCTGCTGGTGCACCGGGCTGACCCCTGCCTCGCCTTTCACCTCGGGGCCTGCCACGGTTGGCTTGCCCGTTGTCGTGGGGGGGCAGCGCGTCGAAACAGGTGATATGATCGTAGCGGATCGTGATGGCGTGGTGGTTGTGCCCTTCGACATGATTGAAAAGGTCCGAGAGATGCTGCCCAAGGTGCGCGATGCAGAGTTATTGCTGGATGCGGAACTTGCAGGCGGCCTGACCTATCCCGATGGCGTCGCTCAACTGCTTGAAGGCGATGACGTCGCTTGGGAATAAGCTGAACAAATTTGGTCCTGGCGGGTATCCGGCGCTCTAAACACCAGATACCCGTCAGACAGAAACGGGGCCACAAACCAAGGCTTATGGCCCCGCCTGCCTCCCTGCCGTGCAGTGGAGTACGCCTTTCATATAAGGGTGATTGGGTCGCTTTCAAAGGCAAAGACCCTGCGCATATGCGCACGCAACACTTGTTGAGAATTCCATCACTTAAAATAACAGAACCGTGAACAGGTGATCCTGTTGCACGGTCCTGCGTATCTCTCAGCACATGCCAAGAGCATGGTTTGCAAAAGGGAAGATAAGAATAATGAAAACTCTATTCAAGTCCGCCATCGTCGCCGCCACACTTGCTACATCCGCAGCCTCTGCCAATACCATTGCTGAAATCGCATCGGGCGATGAACGCTTCTCGACCTTGGTCGCCGCCGTGTCGGCCGCAGGTCTGGTTGATACTCTGAACGGCCCAGGCCCGTTCACGGTCTATGCGCCGGTCAACGACGCTTTTGCAGCGCTGCCAGAAGGCACTGTGGAAACCCTGCTGAAGCCGGAAAACAAAGAGCAGCTGACCAACGTGCTGCTTTACCATGTAGATGATCGCAACCTGACCGCCGAGAAAATTCCTGCTGGCTCGAACTATTTCAAACCAGTTCTGACCTCAGAGCGTTTGTGCATCACCAAGAATGCCTCCGGCGTGTCAATTGCTGATGGAACAGGCGAATCCGCCAACGTGATCATTGCAAACATCAAAGCCGATAACGGCGTGATCCACGTGGTTGATAAAGTGCTGCTGCCCGGCACGCGGCCAGCTTGCCACTAATCCTGTGCTGGCCCATGCCTCCGGCGTGGGCCGCCACAGGTGGCCTCTCCGATGGCTCCCCGGCGAGTGGAGAGGCCTACTTGCGTTTCATGATAATGCAGGTGGTCGATCCAGTGGCGTAGAGTTTTCCAGTCTCTGCGTCGCGCAACCAGCCATTGGCAACGCCGGTAGACCGTCCGGCATGCTCGACCCGGCCTTCGCATGTGATCTCCCGATCCAGCGGAATAGCCTTCACGATATTCACTTTGTATTCCATGGTCGTATAGACCGAGCCCCTCGGAACTTTTGTCATCACCGAACAGGCCATCGCGCTGTCGAGAAGGGTGCCGTACCAGCCCCCGTGAATAGTTCCCATCGGGTTGGTGTGGTCAAATCCTGGCACTCCGCGGAAAACAACGCGACCATCCTCAACTACATCAACGTGATAGTTGAGCACGCCGCCGATCGGTGGGTGCGGAAGCTTGCCGTCGCGGATGCCTTCCATGAATTCCAGCCCGGACAAGGACAAAACAGTCTCCTGATCCGGTAATTCTGCCAGCGATTTAGCGTAAAACTGCGTCATTTGATTGTGGGGCCTGTCCTCATTCGCAGGGAGACGTTAGAGGGCAGGCCCCGACACGACAAGCGTCTCACACCGGGTCTTAGGGAATATGGCGAACCCGGCGAGCCTTGCGTGCCTATGCCACCTCGGCAAGATCGACCTGAGGAATGACGCCGAGAGCGGCGCAGACGTCCCGGGTCAAGGTCGGTTTGTTGAGGGTGTAGAAATGCAGGGCATCCACGCCTTCATCGATCAGATCGGAGCAAAGCTCCGTGGCGACGGCGATGGAAAGCAGTTCGGTGCGGTTGTCGCGCTCGGCGGTTTCGAAAGCATCAATGAGCCAGCCCGGAACTGAGGTGCCGCAACGTTCCGAGAAGCTGCGAACGCTTTTCCAGTTTTCGATCGGCAGAATGCCAGGGCGGATCGCTTTGTCGATACCGGCTGCTGCGCAAGCGTCGCGGAACCGCAAAAAGGTATCGGCTTCGAAGAAAAACTGCGTGATCGCTTCGTCTGCGCCCGCGTCGAGCTTGCGCTTAAGGAACTCGATGTCAGCCTTCTGGTCCACGGCTTCGGGGTGTTTCTCGGGATAGGCGCCGACACGGATAGTGAAGTCACCTTGCGCTTTCAGGGCTGCGATCAGCTCCAGTGATGAGGCGAACCCGTCTTCGGGGGCTTCGAACGCCCCGCCGCCCGGCGCGTCACCGCGCAGAGCCACGATGTCTGTGATCCCGATCTTGCGGTAGCTATCGGCGATGGCCAGCGTCTCTGTCTTTGTGGCGTCAACACAGGTCAGGTGCGCCGCCACCCGCAGCGGCGTGCTTTTGTGGACAGCTTCGACAGCCTCATGAGTCAGAGCCCGCGTCGTGCCACCTGCGCCGTAGGTGACGGACACGAAATCAGGGTCGAGCGGTTTGAGGAGGTGGATCGTGTCCCACAGACGAAACGACGCTTTGATGGACTTCGGCGGGAAGAATTCGAAAGAAATTCGTGGAGCGGACATGGGGGATTCCCTTTGAAATAGGTTGATTGCTTGTCCCATGGCTATGGATGTGAGACAAATTCATAACTCTCAAGAACATTATGAGTTTCACATGCATCTGGAATTTCGCCATCTGAGGACCATCAAAGCCATCCATGACTGCGGAGGGCTGGCACGTGCTGCAGATCAGCTTAACATCACGCAAAGTGCGCTGAGCCATCAGATCAAGGGGCTGGAAGATCAGGCAGGCGTCGAGTTGTTCATACGGCGGTCCAAACCCATGAAACTGTCATCCGCCGGAATGAAGCTCTTGCGCCTTGCAGAACGCATTCTGCCAGAGGTTGAGGCTATGCAGGAAGATTTTGCCGGACTTCGGGCGGGCAAGTCTGGCCGGTTGCATATCGCCATTGAATGTCATGCCTGTTTTGAATGGCTGTTTCCCGTTCTCGAAGGGTTTCGCAAGGCGTGGCCGGATGTGGATGTCGATATTCGCCCCGGTCTCAGTTTTGACGGACTGCCTGCGCTGATGCGTGAAGAAGTAGATTTGGTAGTCTCATCTGACCCGGAAGATCTCTCGGGCGTCGATTTCACGCCGCTCTTCGATTACGAGCCGGTGTTTGTGGCGTCCTCTCAGAATCCGTTGGCAAAGAAAGACTTTATCGACGCGGAGGATCTTAAAGATCAGATGCTGATCACATATCCGGTCGACCGTACGCGTTTGGACGTTTTTACCGAATTACTGATCCCCGCAGGGGTGGAGCCACGCGGCACACGTCAGGTGGAACTGACGGCAGTGATCCTTTTATTGGTCGCCTCCAACCGAGGCGTGGCTGTTCTGCCGGACTGGGTCGTGCGGGAGGTCCGGTACAATTCGGATTACGTCACGCGGCCTTTGACGAAAGACGGGCGAACCAAGCGCCTCTACGCAGCGACGCGGGCGGAGGATACCACCAAGCCGTTCATGTCTCACGTCATACGTCTGGCGCGCACTGAACCGGTGAAGCTGCAACGCGCTGGTTGAAAGCACTCGACGGCCGGGTTGAGGGTTCGCTATGCCGCTGGCGGTGCGGCCCGTACCATGCGCTGTTCGCGGTAGATGATATAGAGCCCCGCGCTCATCGTTATGATGATACCGAGCATTGCCAGCCCGTTCGGCCAATCCCCGAAAACCACAAAGCCGATGATCGTGGCGAATGGAATTTCCAGATACTGCATTGGGGCCAGAGTTGCCGAGGGCGCAAAACGCAGCGACCAAGTCATCAACAGATGTGCGACCGTGCCCAATATGCCGATGGCCAGCAGCATCCATAGGGTGCCGGTATCTGGTGTCACGATCTGCGCGATCTCCAAATCATTCGGGACGAGTAGAACCAGGCCCAGAATGACACTGGCGACCAGGCCGCTGACGGCTTGAAGCGCGATAGGGTCTGACTCTTTGGCGATCTGGCGCGTGACCAGCATGAACAGGGCAAAGACAACGGCGACGAGTAACGGCAACAGCGCAGGTGCACCCACAGCAGCAAAGCTGGGCTGGATCACCAGAAGCGTACCGACAAAGCCAACAGCACAAGCGATGATGCGCCGGATGCCCACAATTTCGTTCAGCACATAACGGCCCAGAAGCAGCATGATGAAAGGCATGACGAACGCAATCGCGATGGCGTCGGCCAATGGCAAAAAGCGCAGTGACGTGAACATCGCACCTATGCCCACGATATGCAGAAGCGTTCTGATGACGGTCAGGCGAAACAGACGCGATGACATCCGAAGTGAAATGCCCGTGCCCAAAGCCAAGGGAATGAGCAGGGCTGCCTGAACGCCAAAGCGGGTCAGCAGCAGTTGAAGCAACGGCACTGTCTCGCCAAGTACCTTGGCCATTGCGTCGCCCATCGGCGCCAGCAGACAAAAGCCAAGCATGAGAAATATGCCAAGAAGAGGACGATCACCGGTCATTGGGCTACGCTATGCCGCGGCAGGCGGGGGTGCAATCGCCCTTTCCCTTTGCGCGCCGCAGCGTTATAGCGCCCGCTCAAGTGTGCTCAGGAGTCTCGCCATGCAAGGCAGCGCCAACCTCAACGTCATGATCAAGGCAGCTCGCAAAGCGGGTCGGTCTCTGGTGAAGGATTTCCGCGAGGTCGAGAACCTTCAGGTTTCGATGAAGGGCGCTGGGGATTTCGTCTCCAAAGCCGATCTGGCCGCAGAAGCGATCTTGAAAGAAGAGCTGATGGGGGCCCGCCCGAATTATGGCTGGCTGGGCGAAGAGAGCGATGAGGAACAGGGCAAAGACCCAACACGTCGCTGGATCGTCGACCCGCTCGATGGCACGACGAACTTTTTGCACGGCATGCCCCATTTCGCGGTTTCGATTGCGCTGGAACATAAAGGCGAAGTGGTATCCGCAGTGGTCTATGACCCGGCCAAGGACGAGATGTTCTATGCCGAAAAGGGGCAGGGCGCGTGGATGAACATGAACACGCGTCTGCGTGTTTCCGGTCGCAACAAAATGATCGAAAGCGTATTCGCCACAGGTGTGCCTTTCGGTGGAGCCAAGTATCTGCCAGCGACACTGAAAGACCTCGCGGCCCTGATGCCTCAGGTTGCAGGGGTCCGGCGCTGGGGCGCGGCCGCGTTGGATTTGGCCTATGTCGCTGCAGGTCGGTATGACGGCTATTGGGAGCGCGGCGTGAACATCTGGGACATTGCAGGCGGTGTACTTCTTGTCAGAGAGGCCGGCGGTTTGATCGAACCGCTGCGCGAAGGTCAGAACCTGATGGAAGATGGTCACGTGATCTGCGCCAATGCGGAGATATTCGAAACATTCTCCAAGGTCATTCGCACCGCCTGATCAGCGTTTTCTCTGACGCCCCAGAAGTCGCCCGATCGTGAAGGATGTGCGGGGCGAATAGACGTAGCTCGTCCGATCAGAACGCGTTGGACGTGCACGCATTCGTACAAGGCCGAAGAGCACCAGCCCTGCATGCCCCACCGCGATCATGGCAAACAGACTGTAAGGCCCGAACATCGCAATCAGAACGGATGCAAAATAGGGCGAGGCGATGGCCCCGATTGCATAGAAGAACATCAGGGCTGCCGATAGCTCGACCCGTTCTTCATCGCTGGCAAAGTCATGGGCGTGTGCGGCGGAAACCGAGAAGATCGGGAAGGTCGTCAGGCCGAAGATTGTTGCGGAGAGCATAATGAGCACGGTCGTGCCGCCGCCCAGTGCAATCGTCAGCCCGCAAGAGAAAACCGATGCGGCAGACAGCCAGATCAGCACCCAGCGACGATCATATTTATCGGCGAGCCAGCCCATCGGATATTGAGCCAACGCGCCACCCAGAACGAAGGCGGCCAGAAAATAGCCGATCTGGCTGGCCTGCAATCCCACCTCTTGACCATAAATCGGGCCGGCCATTCTGAAGGCAGCACTTGTCAGACCGGCGACGATCACTCCGACGGCGGCCAGCGGGGAGCGTTCCAATGCGAGACGCGGGCGCAGGCGTGGCGCATCTGGCGTTGCAGGCTGGGTGACTTTGGTCAGTGTCAGTGGCAACAGCGAGGCGCAGCACAGCAGCGCCAACAGGTTGTATGACACGTAGGAGGCGGGCTCCAAAACGCTGATCAGAAGCTGCGCCACCAGTGAGGCGCCGAGATCTGCGATGCGGTAGGTGCCGGTGGCCCGTCCTCGGTTCTCATTTGTGACTTTTGCGTTCAGCCAGGCCTCGATCACGGTGTAGCAACCCGCCACGCACAAGCCCGAGGCCACACGCATCAGCGCCCAGGCATATGGATCGAGGATCAGCATGTGGGCCAGAAGGCCGATTGCCCCGGTTGCGGTGAAGGCTGCGAAGGCACGGGAATGACCAACGGAGCCCATCAGGCGCGGGGCCCACCAGCAACCGATGAAAAACCCGAAGAAATGGGCTGAGCCCAGCATCCCGATCTGAGCGGTGGAAAATCCAAGGGCGAAGCCTGACAGGACATCGAGTGGCCCCAAACCACCGGAACTGATCTGCAAGAGAATTACAGACAGAAACAAAGCGGCAAATGAGATCAGCAGGCGCATGGGTTTGGCCGTTAGGGAACAAGGCCACCCTGACCCGGCCACAGCGCGATGCTTTCAGGTTTTCGACAGGCGCAGGTCGTTTTTGTCCCTTAGAGCGGGTTTCGGGTCGAATGGGTATCTCTCGCGGTGGCATCTTCGAGGCAGGACAAAAAACAGGAGATACACATGTTCCAGATAACAGGCCTTCCGAGATCAGATTTCGCGCACTTGTTTTCCAAGAGCGATGCAGAGCTTGCCGAACTGAATGCAAAGCGTGTCGTTGCCCAGAGTTCGCCCGGGTATCCCTGCCGGATCAGTCTTGCTGACGCCGATGCGGGCGACACGCTGATCCTGACGAATTACGACCATCTGGAAGGAGACACTCCCTATGCCAGTCGTCACGCGGTATATGTGCGGGAAAGGGCTGAGGACTATACACCCGATCTGGGAGAAGTGCCCGATGTGCTGAAGCGCCGTCTGCTATCGGTACGCGGCTTTGATCGCGATCAGATGATCATTGATGCGGATGTGGTTGAGGGCGTAGATCTGGCGGGCACGCTAGAGCGGATTTTCTCAGACGATGCGGTGCAGGAAATTCATATTCACAACGCAAAACAAGGGTGTTTTGCCGCGCGGGCGGTGCGGGCCTCTGCCGGGCCGGCTTAGCGTTTTATGCGGGCAATGATGTCGAGCGTGATCGTATCTTTGACAAGCTCGGCATAGCCGGTTGCACCGAAGTCAGAACGTTTCACTGATCCGGTCAGTCGAAAGGAGAGTGCGCTTCGGTCGCCTGCGGCTGTCCCTTGCTGGCGGTAGAGTGCGGCGTCCAGCGTTACGGGACGCGTGACGCCGCGCACCGTCAGAGCCCCGTCGATTTTCGCGCCCCCTGACAAGCCATTGCCGGTGAGCCGGATACGCTGCGAAACGAAACGGATGGTGGGATGTGCGCGGGCATCCAGGACGGAAGGGGCCTTGAGCGCCTCGGTGGCGAAAATCAGACCAGCTTTGGCACGGCGGACGTCGACGCTTACATCGACGCTGGAATTGGCCAGATTGTCGAAATCGATAGCGATGCTGGCGGCCCGGACTGGCATTTCACCCTTCGTATTGGCCCCCGCAAGCGTGTAGATGAAACCGACCTGAGACTTCTGAGGCTCCAGCGTATAGGCCTGAGGCGCAGCATAGACGGCGCCTGCCAAGGTGGCTGTGACCAGCAACAGCGTTGTAAGCATGACAAGGATGGCGCGCATATCAGGTCCTTTGGCGGTCGCAGGCATGTCTGATACTCCGCCAAGGCGCGGGACGCCAATCAACTGCGCTCACGGCCCTGTGCAGTGGCGGTATTCTGCGCTGTCATGGGCGTCAGGGAGAGTTGTCCATCCTCGGAGTGCATCTCCCAGCTTTTTGGTGGCTCGGCACGGGCGCGCCTGCGCGACAGGCACCACCCACCTTGTTCAGACAAATCCCGTGCCGCGAGGTGCCAACGACTTTCAACACCTGCAGCACCTCCATCACCGGGCGTCAGGAGCAGACCGAGCGGGGCAAAATGGTTGAATTCAGAGCCGGTTTGAGCCGCCAGATTCAACCGTCGTACAGGGGTCAGGCTTGGCGGAGTTGGCATCTCCGCGATTACCAGCGCGACAACCCCGGCGCGCAGAGCCTCTTCCATGGACCACAGAATGTCTTCCTCCCGACGGCAATAGGCCCATATCAGACGTCCCGGGTTGACCAAATGCAGCATTCCGCAGGGATTGAGCTGATCTGTCAGCCATGCCGGACGGATCCACAGGACAGGGCCCTGCAGACGGGCTGCGATCATCAGGGCAAGCGTATATCTTGCATCGCCGCAAATCTCGTGCGTGCGCGCAAGGGTTAAACGCATCTCTGGTGTGATGATCAGGCTTGGACGGTCTTCGTGATGGTGGCGGCTGAGCAGGGTCGAGGCAGGTTTGAGCATCGTCACATCTTAGAATGTTCTATTTTTGTTCTCAATATGTTTTTCGTGGATTTTCGCCTTGCCCTCAGATGTCCCTCCCATAGCTTGTGGCTCAACCTACAGGGAGAGGATGCGCAATGAAAAAGACAAAGCTTGGACAAACCGACCTGATGGTTTCTGAATTCTGCCTTGGCTCGATGACCTGGGGCACACAGACCAGCGAAGCGGGTGGGCATGCGCAGATCGAGGCCAGTCTCGACGCCGGGATCAACTTTATTGATACGGCCGAGGCATATCCGGTCAATCCAATGACCAAGGAGGGCGCGGGCAAAACCGAAGCCATCATCGGCAACTGGTTGGCGAAAACCAAACGGCGCGACGACATCGTTCTGGCGACGAAGGTGGCCGGCGCAGGAAACTATATCCGAGATGGAGAGCCAATCACATCAAAGACCATTCGCGAAGCTGTTGAGGGCTCTTTGAAGCGGCTGCAAACCGATGTGATAGATCTTTATCAACTGCATTGGCCAAACCGGGGCAGCTATATGTTCCGGCAGAATTGGGGATACGATCCGTCAAAGCAGGAGAAAGCAGAAACCATCGCCAATATGCGTGATGTTCTGGAGGAGATGGCGCGTCAGGTTGAGGCAGGCAACGTCCGGCATTTCGGCCTGTCCAACGAAAGCGCCTGGGGCACCAGCCTGTGGTTGAAGCTTGCCGAAGAGATGGATGCACCGCGCGTGGAAGCGGTGCAAAACGAATACTCACTGATGTGCAGGCTCTACGATACTGACATGGCGGAGTTGAGCCACAACGAACAGGTCACCTGTCTGGCCTTCTCGCCTCTGGCGGCGGGCTATCTGACCGGGAAGTACTCCGGCGGCGCGGTGCCGAGTGGCTCACGCAAGTCGCTGAATGACGCTATGGGCGGACGCGCCAGCGCGCGCACGGAGCCTGTGGCCGACGCCTATGTAGCGCTTGCGAATGATCACGGGATTGACCCGGTCCACATGGCGTTGGCGTTTTGTCGGCAGCGTCCGTTCCCTTGCATACCGATTTTCGGTGCTACGGATATGGCGCAGTTGGAGCGCATTATCGCCGGGGCTGATGTTGTGCTGTCGGAAGACGTACTGGCAGGAATTGCTGATGTCCACAAAGCTCACCCGATGCCGTACTAGGCCGGTCGTTCTCGGATGCGTAGAAATCCGGGTGTCAGAATAGCATGAAACGCCACTGGCCTTGGGAGCGGCCCAGTCGGAGATTGGTTTCTCAAGAGAAGACATGGTGGTGTTGCTGACGGACAGCTTGCGAGCTTGCGGGGGGTTTTGTCGTCCCCCGCATCCCTTGTCACCGGTGCGCTACGGATACCCCGGATGCCAACCCGTGGGTGCTCGCACGCTTTTGTCGAAATGGCTGATCAACCGGGAGCAGGGTCTAGGCGGGTTTTCTTGAGAAAAGGTGACTGTTGCGCGCGCCGTGTCGCGAACAGGCGCAACAGGGCGGGAAATGGCTTGTTTTTAGCGGTCGTTTGGCGTGTCTTGGCGGCAAGGGAGGACCTGCCATGCCATTGACCATGAACCGAGAGGTTTTCATCACCTGTGCCGTTACCGGTTCGGGATCGACCCAAGACCGCAGCCCACATGTGCCGCGCTCACCCAAGCAGATTGCTGATAGTGCGATAGCGGCGGCCAAGGCAGGTGCAGCGGTGGTGCATTGTCATGTCCGTGATCCGGAGACCGGGGTGCCCTCGCGCGATATCAAGATGTTTCGCGAAGTAACGGACCGCATCCGGGATGCCGAGGTCGACGCGGTAATCAACCTGACGGCCGGAATGGGCGGGGATATCGTCTTTGGTGACGTAGAAAACCCGATGGACCTGAATGAGGCTGGCACCGATATGGCTGGCGCGACAGAGCGCGTGGCACATGTAGCGGAGTGCCTGCCGGAGATTTGTACGCTGGATTGCGGTACGATGAATTTCGCCGAAGCTGACTATGTGATGACCAATACCCCCGGCGCTCTGGTGGCTATGGGGCGGATGATGACGGAGCTGGGCGTGAAGCCTGAAATCGAGGCGTTTGACACGGGGCATCTGTGGTATGCCAAGCAACTGGTCAAAGATGGCGTTCTGGACAGCCCGGCGTTGGTGCAGCTTTGCATGGGGGTGCCTTGGGGGGCGCCAGATGATTTGAACACCTTCATGGCGATGGTCAATAACATTCCCGATGACTGGACGTTCTCGGCCTTCGGGTTGGGGCGGAACCAGATGCCCTTTGTCGCGGCTTCCGTCTTGGCGGGTGGGAATGTGCGTGTCGGGCTGGAGGACAATCTGATGCTCGACAAGGGTGTGCTGGCGACGAACGAGGCACTGGTCGGGCGCGCCGTGGAGATTGTCGAGCGCCTCGGCGCACGAGTGATCGGACCGGAAGAGGTACGCAAACGGCTTGGGCTGGTGAAGCGGGCCCCGAAATGAGGGCGCTTGCCGCGGTCGCATTGCTTTTGCTGGCGTCTTGCCAACCCGACGTGATCGGGCGTTCCCCTTCGGAGGTGAAGGCAGAAGAGCGGCAGTGCAAGGCTGATGGCGGTAAATTCGCACCGGGCGGACTGTCCGGCGCAAAAATCTGTTTCCGTTCGACAAAGGATGCGGGGCAATCCTGTAGTGATTCATTGGATTGCCAGAGTTTGTGCTTGCAGACGGAAATTGTGGGAAAGGGCCAATGCGCGCCGGTGGCCCCGATGTTTGGCTGTCTTGATATTCTCGAGGGGGGCGAACCCGTCACGTTATGCATCGATTGAGTGCTATGACGGGTGGAACGAAAGTATGTGAGGCAAAGACATGACCATCCTCGTTTTTGGTGACAGCAATTCTCATGGGACGCCCCCTCTCGCGTCACTGCCGGCGGAGGGGCGGCATGCCAAGGCGGATCGCTGGCCGGAGGTCATGGCAATGGAGCTTGGTCGCGAGGTGATCACCGATGGTTTGCCGGGCCGTACGACGGTGCATGATGATCCGGTGGAAGGTGGCGCGCGCAACGGGGCTGCGGTACTTTTGTCGTCGCTTCATGCGCACAAGCCGCTGGATCTGGTGATTATCATGCTTGGCACCAATGACTTGAAAAGCCGGTTTTCTGTCAGTGCCTGGGAAATCGCCCGCTCGGTTGAGCGGTTGGTTGGTATGGTGCGTCAGGAAGGTGTGGCAAAAGACGTGATGGTTGTGGCCCCGGCGCCTGTCAGGGAGACGGGCGTTTTGCGCGAGGTTTTCGCCGGAGCAGAGCATCGGCAAACTGGCCTGTCTGAGCATCTGGCGGCGATGGCTGAAACCAGTGGTTTTGGTTTTCTGGATGCCGGAGCCTTTGTGTCGGTGTCTGATATTGATGGCGTGCATCTGGAGACCGAGCAGCATCATAGTCTTGGAAAGGCTGTGGCCGAAGTCGTTCGGGAGCGGTTGGCATGAGGGGGGCGGTTGCAGTTCTTTTGCTGCTTGCTGGCTGCGCGGCTCAAGCTCCTGAAACATTTCGCGATCAAGACGTTCCTATCTCCTCGACATCGCGTTTTGACGCGGTCAGCTTTTCAGGGGATTGGCATGTTGTGGAAGCCTATCCGAGCCGGTTTTTTCCAAGCTGCACCTCACAGAAGTTTCGCTTCGATCTGGTGCCCGATGGTCGGTTTGCTGGCCTTTGTGGCGAGGGTGCTTTCCTGGAAGCAGGCGTTAGCGTGGATCCTTTGGGCCGGTTGCAGATTGAGACGTCTGATCTGAGGTCGGGACCGCGTAAGTTGTGGATCTTTTGGCTTTCAGAGGACTTGCAGACGGCAGCGATTGGGACACCTTCGGGAGAGATGGGTTGGATTCTGAACCGTTCCCCCGATTTGCGCAGTGATCGGTTGAAAGCCGCGCGGGAGGTTCTGGCCTTCAACGGCTACAAACTGAGTGGATTGCGAGCTTTACGATGACGGTGTCCCTCATCCTTGCCGCCCTTATTACGCTGGGCGCAGCCACTCTGTTGGCCCGTACCTCCATGCCGATTGGAAAGCCCGCCGCCTTCCTCGTGGTATTGGGTGTCTTGGGGTCCATTGCGACGATTTTCGGGATCGAGATGGAGGTCGTGCCGCACGATCCTGAGCGAAGTGTGCGCTGGCTGGCACTGATCGGCACGGCAATGAGTTTTCTGGCCCTTATCGGGCTTCTGGCGCTGGTTCTGATCTGGGCGATCCGGCGCTGGGGTATCAAACATGACGACAATCCGGAGCAATTCTGATGGCGACAGCGGCAATAATAGGCGGCGGGGTGATTGGTGGTGGATGGGCCGCACGGTTCCTGCTGAACGGCTGGGATGTGCGGGTGTTCGACCCTGATCCGGAGGCGGAGCGCAAGATCGGCGAAGTGCTCGCCAATGCAAGGCGCGCGTTGCCGGGGTTGTCAGATCAGGCCATGCCCGAAGAAGGCACGCTGAGCTTTTGCGAGACCTTGGAGGATGCGGTCAACGGCGTTCAGTGGGTGCAGGAAAGCGTTTCGGAGCGCTTGGAGCTTAAGCATAAGGTTTTTCGCCAAATTCAGGACCACGAAGCTGGCTCTGTGCCGATTGGCTCATCAACGTCCGGCTTCAAGCCGTCTGAATTGGCGGAAGGTGCGCGTGATCCTGAAGCCATCATGGTGACGCATCCGTTCAACCCGGTTTATCTTCTGCCACTTGTCGAGATCGTGGCGCATCCCGGGACCGCCCCGGGATTTGTCGAGGATGCAAAGGAGATGCTCAGCGGTATCGGGATGTATCCCTTGATCGTCCGGCAGGAGATCGATGCTCATATTGCGGATCGTTTTCTGGAAGCCGTCTGGCGGGAGGCGCTCTGGCTGGTCAAGGACGGTGTTGCGACGACCGAAGAGATCGACAACGCGATCCGTTACGGGTTTGGCATTCGCTGGGCTCAGATGGGGTTGTTCGAGACCTACCGCGTGGCAGGTGGTGAGGCCGGCATGAAGCATTTCATGGCGCAGTTCGGTCCGGCCCTGAAATGGCCGTGGACCAAGCTGATGGATGTGCCGGAGTTTACAGACGAATTGGTTGATCTGATCGCGGGTCAGTCTGATGCGCAGTCTGGCGCGTATTCGATCAGGGAGTTGGAGCGTATTCGTGACAACAACCTGGTCGCGATGATGCGTGCGCTCAAGGCGCAGGATTGGGGGGCCGGGGCGCTGTTGAACAAGGCTGATGCAGCACGCAAATCGGACCCAGAGGATCTGAAACAAAAGATTGTGACGGTGGCCCGCGCGGTGCCTTTGGACTGGACTGATTACAACGGCCATATGAACGAAGCTCGGTATCTTCAGGCCTTCGGCGATGCCACGGACCGGTTCATGGAGATCATTGGCTGCGATGCGGATTACATTGCTTCGGGGGGCAGCTACTTCACCGCAGAAACCCATATTCGTCATATCGACGAGGTGCATGCAGGTGCTCGGATCGAGGTCCGGACTCAAGTGCTTCTTGGTGAAGGCAAGAAGATGCATCTGTTTCATGAGATGTTTGAGGGTGAGCGCCTCTTGGCGACGGCGGAACACATGCTGATCCATGTGTCGCTTGAAACCCGGAAGGCTTCTGTGCCTGCAGCGCATATCGAGGCGAAGCTGGCGGCCATCGCGGCAGATCACGGGGAACTTCCCAAGCCGGAGGGGGCGGGTGCTGCGGTGGGGAAACGATCATGAGGGTTCTGATCACCGCGGGCGCGTCGGGTATCGGTCTGGCCATGGGACAGGCGTTCGAGAAGGCAGGTCATCAGGTCTGGGTCACGGATGTGGATGCCGCCGCGCTGGAAAAGGTGCCACAGGGATGGCGGGCGACGCAGGTCGATGCCAGCAACGAAGATCAGGTGGCTGAACTGTTTGCACATGTCGAGACGGAGTGGGGCGGACTGGATGTGCTTTGCTCAAATGCCGGGATTGCGGGTCCGACCGCACTTGTCGAAGATATTGCGCTGGAAGACTGGCGGGCCTGTGTTTCGGTCAATCTGGAAGGGGCGTTTCTTGCGGCGAAATATGCAGCGCCCATGATGAAGGCGGCCAAGGCGGGTGCGATAATAATCACCTCCTCAACCGCTGGTCAGCACGGGTTTCCAAACCGCGCGCCTTATGCTTCGGCCAAATGGGCTGTCATCGGCTTTATGAAAACGCTGGCAATGGAGTTGGGTCCGTTTGGTGTTCGTGCCAATGCGATTTGCCCGGGTGCGGTTGAAGGGCCGCGGATGCAAGGTGTGATGGAGCGCGAGGCGGCGGCCAAGGGCATGACCTATGAGCAGATTTACGATGGTTATGCGTCCGGCACGTCGATGGGCCGCTTGGTTGAGGCAGAGGATATCGCGAATATGGCTGTGTTTCTGGCCAGCCCGGAAGCGCGTCTGGTCTCAGGGCAAGTGATCGCGGTTGATGGTCACACGGTGAACCCTGACCCGAAACTCTGAGGTCAGGTTGTGCTGAGGTAGCTTTGCAGAGTGGCTTCGACCCCATGTGAATAGAGGTGTTCGAGCCATTCAGAAAACGCTTTTGCGAAACGCGTTTCTGCACCGAGATCACCATAGAACTGCGTCATGTCGAGCCAGGACTGTGGCGTTGTCTTGGCTGACTTCGCAGCGTCGTGCAGCAGCTGCCAATGCGGATCGTTGGGCTCGATCTTGCTGCCCGCTTCTCGCTCTCCCTGACAGTAACGCGCCCAGATTGCCGAGATCAAAGCGAGCCCCGAAACAGGTGTGCCCGCCGCAAGTCCATCGCGGATAGAGGGGATGATAAAACCGGGGTGACGGCTTGATCCGTCGAATGCAACGCGCCGGGTCGTATCGGCAATTTCGGGATTGGCGAAACGCCTTTCGATCAGATCCAGATATTCGAGCGGCGTGTAGCCCGGAACAGCAGCCACGTGAGGTGCGACCTCGTCGATTATGACTTTGCGCAGAGTTGCACGAATGCTTGGGTGCGCCATTGTTTCGGCGATGGTGGACACGTCGAGGAGTTCGCCCGCCCCTGCGATCATCTGATGACCGCCATTCAGGATGCGCAGTTTCATCAGCTCATAAGCGTGTACGTCATCGGTGAATGTCGCGCCCACCTCATCGAGGTCTGGACGGCCCGCGCAGAAATTGTCTTCCAGCACCCATTGGCGGAAATTCTCATGGGTGACGGGGCTGACATCTTTAACTCCGAAACCTCTCACCAAAGAGATTTCATTGGGGCCCGTGGCCGGAACGATGCAATCCACCATCGAGTTTGGGAAGGCGCTGTTGGTCTCGATCCACTGCGCTAGATCTGGGTCCGATAGTCTGGCGAGCGAAACGACGGTTTGGCGCAGGATCGAGCCGTTGCCCTGCAGGTTGTCACAGCTCAGGCAAGTGAAGGCTGGTTGTCCATTGCTGCGGCGGTCGCGCAGAGCGGCGATGATCGCGCCGAAAGCGGTGCGCGGTGCATGGAGATGCGCTGCGTCATGTTGGATGTCCGGATGTTCGGTGTCAAAGCCGCCCGTCGCGGGGTCGATGAAATACCCACCTTCAGTCACGGTCAGTGACACGATCCGGATTGCCGGGTCGGACATCTGCCGGATCAGCGCCGTGTTGGTTTCCTCTACGGGTAGAAAATCGATCATTGCCCCGGTGATTTCAGCCGATTTGCCGGAAGGGTCCAACTCGATCAACGTTGTCAGGCAGTCCTGCGCCAGAAGCTTGTCGCGCTGCACCGCATCGCCGGGGCGTACCCCTGCGCCGATGATGGCCCAGTCGTGATTTTTGCCCGCTTCGAACAGCCGGTGCATATACCAAGCCTGATGCGCGCGGTGAAAATTGCCAAGCCCGATATGCACGATCCCCAGGGTCAGCGCCGCGCGATCATAGGATGGTGTGCGAACCCGAGCGCTCAGCTGGTCGAGCGTTCTGTTGGAGAGGGGCGTCAGCTCATCCATTGGCCACCATCGACGTTATACGTTTGAGCGACCACATAGTCTGCGTCAGCGCTGGCGAGAAATACCGCCATGCCTGTCAGGTCTTCGGCAACGCCCATCCGGCCATAGGGTACGGCTTCGCCGACCTCTTTCTTCTTTTGACCGGGCGCCTTGTTTTCATGCTTTGCGAAAAACGCATCGACGCCGTCCCAGTGTTCGCCGTCGACGACGCCCGGTGAGATTGCGTTGACGTTGATGCCGTATTTGATCAGGTCCAGACCGGCTGATTGTGTTAGCGAGATAATGGCAGCCTTGGTGGCACAGTATACAGCCACCAGAGGTTCACCCCGGCGACCGGCCTGCGAGGCCATGTTGATGATTTTGCCGCCCGCGCCCCTGTCGATCATGTGCTTTGCGACGGCCTGCAGGGTGAAAAGTGATCCGGCGACGTTGATGTCAAAGACACGGGCGTAATCCGTGCGGTCAATCTCAACGATTGGGGCGGCGGTGAACAAGGCGGCGTTGTTGATCAGAATGTCGATCTGGCCGTAAGCGTCGAGTGTGGCTGCGACGGCGGTATCAATGCTTTCTTGCGAAGTTACGTCCATTTCTATCGCGATCGCGGCCTCACCGATTTCGGCGGCGGTCTCCGACGCCCGTTTTGTGTCGATATCGGCGATCGCGACACGTGCGCCTTCTGCCACATAGGCCTCGGCGAACGCGCGACCTATCCCGCGTGCAGCGCCGGTAATCAGGGCTGTCTTGCCGTCCAGTCGTTTCATGACATTCGCAGACCTTCCGCATCAAAACGATGAATTTGGTCTGCGCGCGGGTTCAGATGAATGGTGTCGCCGTGGCGGAAACTGACTTCGCCGGGGGCGCGTACGGTCAGGGTTTCTGCAAGTCCGGTGTCGTGAATGTGGAAGAACGTGTCCGACCCAAGATGCTCTGCCACGCCGACCCGGCCTGACCAAACGCCGGGCTCCGCGCTGACATCAATGTGCTCTGGCCGGATGCCGATGGTTGTGGCCTCGTGCTTGGCGGCCTCTGCGCCCTCGATCAGATTCATTGTTGGTGAGCCGATGAAGCCCGCAACAAACAGATTGCGAGGGGCGCGATAGAGATCAAGCGGAGAGCCAACCTGTTCGATATGACCGGCGCGCAGCACCACGATTTTGTCAGCCATAGTCATGGCTTCCACTTGGTCGTGGGTCACATAAATCATTGTGGTTTCCAGCTTATTGTGAAGCTCGCCGATTTCCATCCGCATACCGACGCGCAGTGCGGCATCGAGGTTCGACAACGGTTCGTCGAAGAGAAAGGCTGCGGGCTCGCGAACAATCGCTCGGCCGATTGCAACGCGCTGGCGTTGGCCGCCCGAGAGCTGGCCGGGCTTGCGGTCGAGATAGTCGGTCAGGTTCAGGGCAGCGGCAGCTTGCTGAATTCTGCTGTCTTGTTCGGCCTGATCGATTCCGGCCATTTTCATCGGGAAGGCGATGTTTTTGCGCACCGACATGTGCGGATAGAGCGCGTAACTTTGAAACACCATAGCCAGTCCGCGTTTGGCGGGCGGGACTTCGGTGGCATCATTGCCGTCGATGACAATCTTGCCCGATGTGGTGTCTTCCAGCCCTGCGATCAGACGCAGCAACGTGGATTTCCCGCATCCCGATGGCCCGACAAAGACCGCGAACTCGCCATCTTCGATGGTCAGGTCGAGCGGCGGGATAACTTCCACATCGCCGAACGACTTGGTGACTTTCTCAAGTGTGATCTGTCCCATGGTCTTGTCCCTTATTTAACCGCGCCGAAGGTCAACCCGCGTACGAGTTGTTTTTGACTGAACCAACCCAGGATCAGGATCGGAGCGATTGCCATTGTCGAAGCCGCAGAAAGCTTTGCGTAGAACAGGCCTTCAGGGCTGGAGTAGCTTGCGATGAAGGCTGTCAGTGGCGCGGCTTTTGCGGCAGTCAGGTTGAGGGTCCAGAACGCCTCGTTCCAGGCCAGAATGAAATTTAGAAGCAGCGTTGAGGCGATGCCCGGAATTGCCATTGGCGTCAGCACATAAAGGATTTCAGAGCGCAGGCTTGCGCCGTCCATGCGTGCAGCTTCCAGAATTTCCCCCGGAATTTCGCGGAAATAGGTGTAGAGCATCCAGACGATGATCGGCAGGTTGATCAACATCAGGACGACGGTCAGGCCAACCACGCTGTCCAGCAAGCCGAGTTTGATGAAGATCAGGTAGATTGGATAGAGAACGCCAACGGCCGGCAGCATCTTGGTCGACAACATCCACAGAAGGATGTCTTTGGTGCGCTTGGAGGGCACAAAGGCCATCGACCATGCCGCGGGGATTGCCACGATCAGGCCAAGGATGGTCGAGCCTCCGGCGATGAAGATCGAGTTCCACAGGAAGCGTGCATAGTTCGAGCGTTCCTGCACGACGGAATAGTTTTCCAGCGTCCAGTCGAAAAACAGGAAGATTGGTGGATCGTTGATCGCCTGAGCTTCCGTCTTGAAGCTGGTCAGGATCGTCCAGAGGATTGGGAAGAAGATCAGCAGACCGATTGCCCAAGCGGCGGCGGTGTTGATGATCTTGCGGTTGGTGGTGACGCTACGAGCCATGATCAGTTTCTCCTCATGCGTCCAGGTTTTTGCCGACGATGCGCATCAGGAAGATCGCAACGATATTGGCCAAGATCACGGCGTATATGCCGCCTGCGGAGCCAAGCCCGATATTCTGGCTTTCCAGCACGCGCTGGAAGATCAGATAAGAGAGCGTCTTGGTGCCGAAAGCGCCGCCAGTGGTGACGAAGATCTCTGCGAAGATCGCCAAGAGAAAGATCGTCTGGATCAGAACCACGATTGTGATAGCGCGGGCAAGATGCGGCAGGATAATGTAGAAGAAGCGCTGCAAAGGCTTGGCGCCATCCATCTCGGAGGCCTCCAATTGCTCGCCGTCCAGCGATTGCACAGCGGTCAACAGGATGAGCGTTGCGAAGGGCAGCCACTGCCAGCTCACGATCATGACGATCGATTGCACCGAAGCCTGACTCAGCCACTCGACCGGTGTGGCGCCGAAGAATTTCCAAAGATGTGCGAAAAGGCCGTTCACCGGGTCCATGAAGATATTCTTCCAGACCAGTGCCGATACGGTTGGCATCACGAAGAAGGGGGCAATCACCAGGATCCGAACGACCCCTTGGCCCCACATGGGCTGATCGAGCAGCAAAGCCAGCAGGATACCGAAGACAACTGTAATGACGAGTACACCACCGACAATGATCAGAGAGGTTTGAACCGCTGGCCAGAACGAGCTGGAGCTTACGAAGCGGACGTAGTTGTCAAATCCGACCCAGCCTTGGTCGCCACCACGCAGAGGCAGATATTTTCTGAAGGAAAACCAGAGCGTCATGGTGAGCGGCACCAGCATCCAGCCAAGAAGCAGAATTACTGCGGGAGCCATCATCATTCGAGCTGCGGATCGGGAGTGCTGGGTCGCCATGGCAAGTCTCCTCCGTTGACGGACAAGGCCCGCCGGTTTGTTCAGATACGAATGTGCAAGGAGTAGGGTTCGAGGGGCAACAGGATTGTCGCCCCTCGAAATTTGGTAAGCTTAACGGTAGCCAGCGGCTTCCATTGCTTCGTTTGTGATCGCCTGTGCTTTTTCGAGGGCTTCCTCGATGGACTGCTGTCCTGCATAGGCTGCTGAGAATTCCTGGCTCACTTCGGTCGCGATGCCTGCAAATTCAGGGATCGCAGCGAACTGGATACCTACATAAGGGCTTGGCTCGACAGTGGAGTCGTTCGGGTCAGCTGACAGGATCGATTCCAAGGTCATTTTCGCGAACGGAATGTCCTTGTAGTTCGGGTTCTCATAAAGTGAGGTACGTGCGCCCGGAGGAACGTTTGCCCAACCTTCGTTTTCTGCGACAAGCTCGATGTAGCTGGTCGACGTTGCCCATTCGATGAACTCCTTTGCAGCGGCTTCTTTTTGGGTGCCGGCAGGAATAGCCAGTGCCCATGCCCAGAGCCAGTTGGAGCGTTTGCCCAGGCCGGTATCGGGTGCCAATGCGAAGCCAACACTATCAGCGACTGTTGAGTCGGTCGGGTTGGTTACGAAGGAGGCCGCCACAGTGGCGTCGATCCACATGCCACACTTGCCTTGCTGGAAGAGGGACAGGTTTTCGTTAAAACCGTTGGTCGCGTAGCCTGGAGGGCCTGAGGCGTCCATCATGCCTTTGTAGAAGTTCAGCGTGTTTGCCCAAGCTTCGGTGTCGAACTGAGCATTCCACTCCATGTCAAACCAGCGCGCGCCAAACGAATTGGACATGGCAGTAATGAAAGCGCCGCCTTCACCCCAGCCAGCTTTGCCGCGCAAGCAGATACCGTTGATCTCGTTGTCACGGTCGGTCATGGCCGCAGCGGCATCTCTGATGAACTCCCACGTTGGAGCTTCAGGCATTTCCATGCCTGCTTTTTCCATCAGATCGGTGCGATACATGATCATGGACGACTCGCCATAGAAGGGAGACGCATACAGCGTGCCCTCGTGGCTCAGACCGCCGCGCATTGCGGGCAGAATGTCGTCTACGTCATATTCGGCGGACAGATCGTTAAGTGGGACGAGCCAGCCGTTGGAACCCCAGATCGGAGTTTCGTACATGCCGATTGTCATGATGTCGAAAGCACCGCCTTTGGTGGTGATGTCGGTTGTCACGCGCTGACGCAGGACATTCTCTTCGAGGGTTACCCACTCGACTTTGTGTCCGGTCTTTTCGGTGAAGTCGTCGGTCAGGCCCTGCATGCGGATCATGTCGCCGTTGTTTACAGTGGCGATTGTCAGGGTTGTTGCGTGGCCATCGGCAAATGCGCCGCCTGCGGTGATCAGCGATACCGCGGTTGCCGCACGTAATGCGTTTCTAAGGTACATCCGAGTCCTCCCTATGGTTGGATGTTGCCCAATAACGGTAGCGGGGGAAGTGCACTCGCGTCAAATTATTTTTTACGCGCGTAAAGAATTGGATGGAAATCTATTTAAACTAATTGGTTAGGCTGACTCTCGCATGATCAGTCGTGCGGCGAACAAGGTTTCTTCGCGTTGATCGAAGCGCCCTCCCGATTCGATGAGCCGGAAAAGTGTTTCCACAGCATGACCTGACACGGAGGCATAATCATGCGCCGCTGTCGTTAGCGACGGGCAGGTATATCGCGAGAACGGGTGATCATCGTGAGACGCCACACGCAATGTGCAATCCGCGCCGCGCCCGACGCGAACATCTTTCTCAAAACACGCTGAGAGGAAGCCGATCGCCAGGCGGTCATTGCTGCAGAGCATTGTATTGGTCGGCAGGTCCTTGTTTTCGAGAATATCCAGACCGCCTTGCCGCCCGATTTCCTCGAATGCCCAGCCTGTGCCATCGATCTGAAGGACATGAGGTTCAAGCTCAAGGCGTGCCATCATGTCCAGATAAGCATTGCGCCGCTTGTTGGCATTCGGGTTTGCGGGTTGGCGCATCTCGAAAAAGCATGGTGGCTCACCGGTGCGACTGAGATATTCGACCGTTTGAGACACAAAGCTGTAATTGTCGGAGCCGACAAAGGCCTCGCCCATACCTTCAATGTTACTGTCGAAAAGCACTGTTGGGACATCGCGGCAGAAGGCTTCTATTGCGGATTTGTCCGAGTCGCGGCCCAGTGGCGCAAGCAGAACGCCTGCGGGTTTCAGGGATCTCAGGCTGTCGAGGATGTCGTTTTCCAGATGACGCTCGCCGTGGGAGCTAAACAGCGATGGGGAAAAGCCGGCCTCGATACAGCGACGTTCGATTACGCGCACGATTTCAGCAAAAAACGGGTCGGCCAGATATGGCACAACGATGCCGATATTCTTGGTTAAGCGGCGGTTCTGGTTCATTGCATAGATGTTGGGGCGGTAATCGTATTGCTCCAGCGCCTCTTCGATGCGCTTGCGTGTGGAGCCTCTGACGCTGCCTGGATCGTTGAAGTATTTCGAAAGCGTAGGTCTCGAGACACCGCTTTTTGCGGCGAACTCTTCCATGTTGCGTACTTTTTGATCCGTCATGTTTTACACCGGCTTGCCCCTCCAGCCTCCGGACCGGTCTGGGCAAAATCGACCTTCTTGATACCTACACTGCCTGCTCAAAACTTGACGCGCGACAATATCTATCTTTCCAGATGAAAATTTATTGTCAAGAAAACGAAGCGCAAACCAAAAATGGCCGCCGGTGTCCCGACGGCCATTTCGATAAGGAGATAGTTTTATAGTTGCGAGTTTACGCGGCGAACCGTTTCGATACGTTCCGCGTTGGGGGGGTGAGTTCCCAAGAACCGGTCACCTGGATCGGGGATGCGCGAAAAGAACTGCGCTCCGCGGACAGGATTGAAGCCCGCTTTTTTGGAGATGACGGTTCCCAAGGCGTCGGCCTCCAGTTCATTCTGTTTTGAATAGGCGCGTGCTCCGACGGTCCCACCCAAACGCTGACCAGCCTGCACATCCAAGCCCAGTGTTGCCGCAATCAGGCCACCTGCAACGGCACCGCCGATCGCGGATTGCCGCTGCTGGGCGAGATGCTCGGCGATGTGGTGTGCTGCTTCGTGGCCCATGACAAAGGCAAGTTCGTCACGGTTTCGCGCATCGGCAATCAGAGCAATGGTGAAACCGATAATGGGCCGTCCGGACTTGTCCAGAGTTTGGAAGGCATTGGGCGGCAGGTTGGGGCGTTCATCCACTACGATTTTGAAGTCGCAGTTCTGTTGTGGCGTGCGTGCGCGGCATTCCCGTTCGGCAACAGGCTCCACAGCCGCCACGACGGCACGGAAATTTGCTTTCGCGCGCGCGGCGGATACCGGTTTGCCGGAGTTCGCTTTCGGGGCCTGAGGCGCTGGTGTCGTGGGCTGGGTGGTTGTGACCTCACATCCCGCCAACGCAAGAGCGCCCATCATGGCCAGAACAAATCTCATCTCGTGCCTCATCCTTGTTTGTACCTTAATTAGCGCGTCGCAGAGGCGAGTCCAAGCAGGCTGTCAGTCACATTTGCATTTCGGCGGCCGGGCTGCTTTTGTCTGACCAATGCTCAGGGAGGGTTTGCTGTGTTCACCATCGAACATGACTTCGACGCAACCGTGATTACACTGGTTGATGAGGGCGAAGCGCATTTGCAGGAAGACGTCGCCGTGAACGCCTTCGAGGATTGCATTACGGTCGAGCAGGTTGATCCCGTCACGGACAGGCTGCAACGGGTCACCTTTTCTGTGAGGCAGGCCAAGGATCTGGCCGCCGCGCTCAACCTGCCGGAGGGCGCGTATCGGTTGAATACAGTGACGGGACCTGCGGGATGAAAACTGGGTTTTTCTGGGATGAGCAGACCTTCTGGCACTCTGGGGGTAACTACGCGTTGACGGTTCCGGTCGGTGGCTTGGTGCAACCCATGGTCGGTGGCGGCTATCCGGACAATCCCGAAACCAAGCGCCGCCTCAAGAACCTGATCGACACAAGTGGGCTGGCCGCTGATCTTGATCTTCGCACGGCGCCTGCCGCGACCTGGGACGAGATCGCGCGTGTGCATCCCGAGAGCTATTTGCGCAGATTCAAGGAAATGTCGGATGCCGGAGGCGGGGAGATTGGCCTTCGTGCGCCATTTGGAGCAGGTGGCTTTGAAATTGCCTGCATTTCAGCGGGACTGGCGAAAGCTGCGCTTTTCTCGGTTCTGGAGGGGCGTCATCGCAACGCATACGCTTTATCTCGCCCTCCCGGGCATCATTGTCTGCCGGATTTCCCGAACGGGTTTTGTCTGTTGTCCAACATTTCCATCGCCGTGGAAGCGGCGCTTGCCGAAGGTTTGACCGACCGTGTGGCTGTGATCGACTGGGACGTGCATCATGGGAACGGCACCGAGGCCGTGTTTTTTGATCGCGACGACGTTCTGACCGTCTCGCTGCATCAGGAACGGAATTATCCTATGGATACAGGCGACGCCTCGGACCGCGGTGTTGGGGCCGGCGAAGGGCAGAACATCAATATTCCGTTGCCCCCGGGCGGCGGGCACGCGCTTTACATAGAAGCAATGGAGCGTCTGGTGATCCCGGCCTTGGATGCGTATCGCCCTGACGTGATTATCGTGGCCTGCGGGTTCGATGCGGCGGCTGTTGACCCGCTCTCGAGGATGATGGCCACGGCAGAGACCTTTCGACTGATGACAGACATGCTGATGGAAACGGCCGACGACCATTGCGATGGTCGATTGGTTTTGGTGCATGAAGGGGGCTATTCGGAGGTCTATGTCCCGTTCTGTGGCCACAATGTTTTGCAGCAACTGTCCGGAAGTCAGGTAAGTGCGCCAGATCCGTTGGCCGAGACGCTTGCCCTGCGCCAACCCTCTGACGCCCTACAGCGGATGCACTCAAGCTTGCTGGATTATCTGGAAACCTTGCTCGTCTGAGTCGGTCGGAACAGTCGAAGCGCTTGATCGCGGGCAAGTTTTGGCTGATGGCGGCCACGGGTCAGCGGTGGCTTGCTGGATGGGTCGCCAAGCGATTTCTCACTCCCAGGGCTGGATCGGCAACCCCTCGCCCGAAATGCGCGCGTCCGCCGAACATGCCTAAAAATCGGGCACTTTCTGACCAATATTTTCGCACTTCATGCACCTGTCTTTCGTGGTGTCGGGTCTCGGCGCAAATGTCCCGGCACTAGCAGTGCGTCGGGCATCCCGCTCGTCGGAACATGAAACGAAAGGAGCAGACTATCATGACACGTGCGAACGAACTGGAACTGTATATGCTGGAATTGGTCAATGCTGACCGAGCTGCCCAAGGGCTGAAAGCGTTAAAGCTTGAAACTAACCTAAATGAGGCCGCCGAGGATCACTCGAAGTGGATGCTGCAATCCAACCAGTTTTCTCACACAGGCTCAGGCGACTCGACCGCGACCCAACGTATCAAGGCTGCGGATTTTGATCTCAGCGGCAGTTGGGCGACGGCTGAGAACATCGGCATACAGACGGAAGGCGGCGAGCCCGGCTTGCGGGACGATGTTGCCGAAATTCACGCTTCACTCATGAGCAGCCCCGGTCACCGCGCCAATCTGCTCGATCCCAATCTTGAGTACCTTGGCATCGGTATCGAAGAAGGCTCCTTCACCTATCCCAGCGGTGACACGGCGAATTCGGTGATCGTGACCCAGAACTTTGCGGCGACCGAAGGTAGCGTTGATCTTGATGATGGGACCGGCGGTTCAGGTCCAAGCACACCCGTAACGCCGACACCTGTCGAGCCCACGCCGACCGATCCGGATCCGGTCGAGCCCACGCCAACAGATCCTGAACCTGAGCCGGTTGAGCCAAAACCGACAGATCCCGAGCCAGACCCCACGGATCCCAAGCCGACTGACCCAGAGCCGGTTGAACCCAAGCCGACGGATCCGGAACCCGGCCCGACCGACCCGAAACCGGTAGAGCCGACACCAACGGACCCTGACGGGGATGGACCTACACCCACACCCGGGTCGATCACCGATATCCTGAGCTGTCTGGGCTCGTTCGACTTCCTCGACGACGCCGAACTGGTGATCTCGGACGGATGGTTGTTTGGAGGCTTCATCTTCAAGTTTGATGATATCGAAACTCCGGACACGCCGACGGATGAGGTCGCGATGGTCGAAGCTGCCTCTGCCAATGGCGATGATCAGCAAGATCTTGGAAGCAGTGATGACGTCATGCGCCTCGAAGCGTTTGGCAACTGGGAAGATGTTCCGATGTCGAGTGAATCGGACTGCATGTTCGCATAAGCAGATGCGGCATGGAGGGTCTTGATTGACTCTCCATGCTGCAACCGCGAAAACCGCCGCGATGTATCTTGAATGGGAGTTATCCATGAAAAAGGTCTATGGCAGCGCGGCGGAGGCTCTTGATGGTCTTCTCTTCGACGGCATGTTTATTGCAGCGGGCGGCTTTGGGCTGTGCGGAATCCCGGAGCTTTTGCTGGAGGCGATCAAGGAAGCGGGCACCAAGGACCTGACTTTCGCGTCCAACAATGCTGGCGTCGATGATTTTGGTATCGGCATTCTGTTGCAGACCAAGCAGGTGAAGAAGATGATCTCCTCCTATGTGGGTGAGAATGCCGAGTTCATGCGGCAGTATCTTTCGGGCGAGCTGGAGCTTGAGTTTAACCCGCAAGGCACCTTGGCTGAACGGATGCGTGCTGGCGGCTGTGGTATCCCCGGTTTCTACACAAAGACCGGTGTGGGCACGGTGATTGCCGAAGGCAAGGACGTGAAGAATTTTGACGGCCAGGATTATATTCTGGAACGCGGTCTGGTGGCTGATCTGTCTATCGTCAAGGCGTGGAAAGCAGACGACACTGGCAATCTGGTATTCAGGAAAACTGCGCGGAACTTCAACCCGCCGGCGGCTATGTGCGGCAAGGTCTGTGTGGCCGAGGTGGAAGAGATCGTGCCGCGTGGCTCACTTGATCCCGACCTGATCCACTTGCCAGGAATTTACGTGCATCGTCTGATTCAAGGCGAGCATGAGAAGCGCATTGAACAGCGTACAACACGCACCCGGGAGGACGCATAATGCCTTGGGATCGCAACCAGATGGCTGCCCGCGCGGCAGAAGAACTTGAAGATGGCATGTATGTGAACCTCGGCATCGGCATTCCGACGCTGGTGGCCAATTACGTGGGCGACAAGGACATCACATTGCAATCCGAAAACGGGATGCTGGGCATGGGGCCTTTCCCGTTCGAGGGTGAAGAAGACCCCGATCTGATCAATGCCGGTAAGCAGACGATCACCGAGTTGAGCCGCACTGCCTATTTCGACAGCGCCACAAGCTTTGGGATGATCCGCGGAGGCAAGATTGCCGCGGCGATCCTCGGGGCTATGGAGGTTGCCGAAAACGGTGATTTGGCAAACTGGATGATCCCTGGAAAGCTGGTTAAGGGCATGGGCGGAGCGATGGATCTTGTGGCCGGTGTTGGCCGCGTGATCGTCGTCATGGATCACACGTCCAAACATGGCGACAGCAAGTTGCTGAAAGAGTGCACCCTGCCTCTGACAGGCAAAAGTGTCGTTGACCGCATCATCACCAATCTTGGTGTGCTTGATGTTGTAGAAGGCGGGCTCAAGATCGTCGAATGCGCCGAGGGTGTTACCGAAGAAGAGCTGCGCGCAGCAACCGAAGCGACCATTGTCTGAGGTTCAGAAGGAGCTTAGCGGCTCAAAGGGCCGCTATGTTCTGCTCACCGATCAGGGTGAGGCCGAGATGACGTTCTCGGTTCTGTCGCCGTTGACCATCATAGTTGACCACACTCAAGTGCCGGGTGCGCTGGAGGGGCAGGGGATCGCCTCAAGGCTTGCGCATCATCTGGTCGAGGATGCTCGGGCCAATGGGTTCAAAGTCGTTCCGCTATGTCCGTTCGTGAACGGATGGCGCGCCCGTCATCCGGAAGCATCCGATATCTTCAAAGTGTGACGTCGTCGCGGTCCTACAGGCTGATCACAAGCACCAGAATCGAGATCACAAGCAGCAGAATGCCAATCACTTCGCGGGCGGAACTTTTCTCCTTGAAGACGAAGTAAGAGGCCAGAAAAGTGAAAACCAACTCGATCTGACCTACGGCTTTTACATAGGCTGCGTTTTGCAATGTGAATGCGGTAAACCAGCCGAGTGAGCCCAGCATCGATGTAATGCCGACCAGGATCGAGACGCGCCACGTTGCGATAACGCGGGTGATTTCTCCGGCATCGAAGGAGCGGAGCCAGACCAGCATCACAAGAACCTGCCAAGCAGTTACGAAAGACAGCGTTACCATCGCGCGCAAAAGTGGGTCTTCACTGGCAATCTCCAGCGAGGCGCCCCGATAGCCGATAGCCGAAAATCCAAAGAACAAACCCGATGCGAGGCCGTAGCCCGAGGCGGCGTTAAACAGGCGATCCCTGATCGATGTGGCCTCCGTGCGGTCAGGCGGATCGGAGAGCAAGATAACTCCGACAAAACCTATGACGATTGCGATCACACCTGCCAGTGATACGGCTTCTCCCAGAACGGCCAATCCTACCAGCGCGGTGAGGATCACCTCTGATTTTTTCAGGGCGATGCCAACGGTGAAGTTGCGCTGTGCGAACAAGGCGACGACACAGGCGGTCGCAATGATCTGTGTCACGCCCCCGACCATCGCAAAACCAAAGAACCGACTGGAGAAAGCGGGGAGCTCAGCTCCGGTGGCCCAGAGATATGTTGCGGCCATCACAGCGACCAGTGGGGCCGAAAACAAGAACCTCGAAAATGTTGCACCGCCGGTCGACAGCTTCGTGGACTTCAGGTGCTTTTGCAGCATGAACCGCAGGTTCTGCATGAAGGCGGCAAAGACCGAAACGATGACCCACAAGCTCATGGGGCATCATTGGCATGGCACATCTTGGTCGTCTAGCGCTTCTGCATCAAGGGGTGGGCGACCGGATCTTTTGCGCGCCAGAAAAACTGACGAAAGACCTCGGCATATGAGGAAAATCGATAACCTTCGTTGCGCCGCAGATAGTGGTCTTTGTTCGCGTGGTAGAGCGCGGGCAGCCGGTGCCATGAGACGCGCGGATGCATGTGGTGGACCACGTGAAAATTGTTGTTGAGGAACAGAAAGGCCAGCAGCCCGCGGTCTTCAATCACAACAGTTCTGGCGCGGGCACGGTGATGCGCCTGATGTTCCAGGAAGGTGCGTATCTTTACGATAGACAGGCCGGCGTACGTTCCTGCAATCAGCGCCCAAACGGGCATCTCCGCGATCCAGACGAACCAGGCGACGATTGGCAGCAATCCGGCCAGATGGGCGATCCATGCTGCCTTGATGTGGCTTTGACCAGCACGCGCCTTGGCCCAATCGCTGCACATGAACTTGAATTGCCCGATGGCCACGCCGATGGTCAGGCGGCCGAGCAGGCGGTTGTTGAAATCATGGAGAGCCTTCGCGAGCCGACATTGGTTCTGCCACACCGTGGGATCGAGATAGTTGGTTTCGGGATCATCGTAAGGATCCGTCAGCGTCTCATCCTTGTGATGTGCGAGATGGTCGTCTCGGAACCGCAGATAGGGCACGAATATCGTCAGTGCAGGGAAGACCAGTGCGTCGTTGAACCATTGATGTCTCGTGGGGTGCCCGTGGATCACCTCGTGCTGTAGCGAGGAGTAGAGCGCTGTTGCCAAGGCAAGAGTAACCAGTGCAGCTGTTAGCGACCACGCAGCCAAAACGGTCGTAGCTACTCCCCAGACTACAAACACGCCAAGGATCAAGCCCAGCGTAAGCCATTCTATGTTTGGCTCAGTCTTTCGCATGGCGTCCCCAGGAGATTCTGTCCCAGATGCGCTCGTAGAGCAGGTAGCTGGCCATCCCGAGTGCTGAGTTTGCCAAGGCCATCCAACCGCCGGTTGTCAGGGATCCGGTGAAGACGAAACCAACGCCGGTCATCATCACGAAGCCCAGTGCTGACCAGAGAATGGCCTTTGTTGTGCTGCGCTTAACCGCGTCCATCGTGAAACTCCTTTGTCTGGAAGCCTCGCAACTCGTAGGACTGCGCACAATTCTGCAGATAGTTCACAAAATTCGGCAATGATGATATAAATCACCATATGAGTATAAAAGTAGACAAGCGTGAACGAGCAAATCAGTTTCGCCAGCGGCTTAACGAAGCTCTGGACGAGGCCGGCAGCAATCAAAGCGCATTGGCGCGTGCGACGGGTGTTGATCGGTCTACGATCTCACAGCTTCTGAACGCCGAGGACGCGCGGCTGCCCAATGCTCAACTGGTGGCGGAATGCGCGGCGCAGTTGGGCGTCTCAGCGGATTGGCTTCTTGGCCTGACGGAGCGACCTGAACGCGCGGCCGATCTGCTGGCTATGGCGTTGACCATGACAGAGGCTCCACGCGCATTGGTCGATGAACAGATATTCGCGTGGCATCAGGAAGCTGCCGGTTACAAAATTCGGCATGTGCCCGCTGGCTTGCCGGACATGCTGAAAACCCATGACATTTTGCGATGGGAGTATGCTCCGCATTTGGGCCGCACGACAGACCAGGCAATTGGTGCATCTGAGGATCGCTTGAACTGGATGCGGGCAGCAGGCTCTGATTACGAGATTGCGATGCCCTTACATGATCTGAATGCCTTTGCACGCGCCGAAGGATATTATGCGGGGCTGTCCGCTGATCTGCGTTTGGCCCAGATCGATTGGCTGTTGCAGTTGCACGAGCAGCTTTATCCGACGCTCAGATTGCATCTGTTTGACGCGCGCAAGCTGTACTCTGCACCCGTCACAATATTCGGACCGCTTCTTGCGGTGATTTATCTGGGTCGAAATTATCTGGCCTTTCGGGACCTAGAGCGGGTGCAGGCGATCACGACGCATTTTGACGGTTTGATCCGCGAGGCAGAGATGTCTTCGCGAGATGTGCCCTACCTGCTAGATGACCTGCGCCGCGATATAGAATGATCCGGAAACGGAGCGGCCTTAACCCCTTGAAATCCGGGGGCTTGAAGCGTAAACGCCCAATCAGAACGGAAGACAGTAGCGCGCGGCGATTCGGCAGGCGCGCTGTTTTCTTTTCGGCGGGTGCTAGATAACCCGTTGAGCATATTGAAATAATACGGTCAGGCAAGGGTCGGAACAAATGGCAAAGCGGTGGTATTCGGTCTCAGTTCTCTCGAATTTCGAGAAGCGTATTGCCGAGCAAATCCGTCAGGCGGTGGAAGAGAACGCGTTGCAAGACGAGATTGACGAGGTTCTGGTCCCGACCGAAGAGGTCATCGAAATTCGCCGCAACAAGAAAGTCACTGCTGAGCGTCGTTTCATGCCGGGATATGTCCTGGTCCACATGGAAATGTCGGATCGCGGTTACCACCTGATCAACTCGATCAACCGGGTCACTGGATTTCTTGGGCCGCAGGGCAAACCGATGCCGATGCGTGATGCAGAGGTCAACGCGATCCTGAACCGCGTTGAAGAAGGTCAAGACGCTCCACGCTCGACGATTGTCTTCGACGTGGGCGAGAACGTGAACGTGACCGACGGTCCTTTCGAGGGCTTCTCGGGCATGGTCGAAGAAGTTGATGACGACAACCAGCGCCTGAAGGTGACGGTGTCGATCTTTGGTCGGGCAACCCCGGTCGAACTGGAATACACGCAGGTCACCAAACAGTCCTGAGCGTGTTGAAGCGTGGGAGGCGGCGTTCAAGCGTGAGCGCACCGGACCACGGCAACCTGAGCTGCAGACACGCTTGTCTGTGGAGTAGAAAGAAGGAGAGGCCACATGGCTAAGAAAGTCGCTGGCACGATGAAGCTGCAGGTCCCTGCAGGTCAAGCCAACCCATCCCCACCCGTTGGACCCGCACTGGGTCAGCGCGGCATCAATATCATGGAATTCTGCAAAGCCTTTAACGCCAAGACGCAGGAACTGGAGCCCGGCGCGCCGTGCCCGACCGTGATCACATATTATCAGGACAAGTCCTTCACGATGGACATCAAGACGCCACCTGCGTCGTATTTCCTGAAAAAGGCTGCCAAGGTGAAATCCGGTGCCAACAACCCGTCTCGGGAAATTGTTGGAAGCGTGACTTCCAAGCAGGTGCGTGAGATCGCTGAAGCGAAGATGAAAGATCTCAACGCGACCGATATCGAAGGCGCTATGCTGATCATCGCGGGCTCCGCTCGCTCTATGGGCATCGAGGTGAAGTAAGATGGCAAAACTTGGAAAACGCACAACCGCGGCTCGCGAAGCTTTTGCTGGAAAATCCGATGTCTCCGTCGAAGAGGCGGTGTCGCTGGTAAAGACCAACGCGACATCGAAATTTGACGAAACTGTCGAGATCGCAATGAACCTTGGTGTTGATCCTCGCCATGCGGACCAGATGGTGCGCGGTGTGGTCACTCTGCCAAACGGCACGGGTAAGTCCGTACGTGTGGCCGTTTTTGCACGCGACGCCAAAGCTGAGGAAGCCAAGGCTGCTGGTGCTGATGTCGTTGGCGCCGAAGACCTTATGGAAACCGTACAAGGCGGCAAGATCGACTTCGATCGTTGCATCGCAACACCTGACATGATGCCGATTGTCGGTCGTCTGGGCAAAGTGCTTGGTCCCCGGAACCTGATGCCAAACCCCAAGGTTGGTACAGTGACTATGGACGTCGAAGCTGCTGTTAAAGCCGCTAAAGGCGGTGAGGTGCAGTTCAAAGTCGAGAAAGCTGGCGTGGTGCACGCAGGCGTTGGCAAAGCGTCCTTTGATGAGAAAGCACTTGTCGAGAACGTACGCGCGTTTATCGACGCTGTCGCAAAGGCCAAGCCAAGCGGTGCCAAAGGCGGCTACATGAAGAAAGTTTCGCTGAGCTCGACAATGGGGCCTGGTGTATCCGTTTCTTTGGATAGCGCCTCCGGCAACTAAGACTTCTCTAAAATTCTAATAGAAAAAGGCGCTCTGGTTTGGGCGCCTTTTTTCGTTTTCTAGCGGTTTGTTAGGGATTTGCGGCTCTAGTGCAGGGATCGTCACTCTTTGCTGGGACTGCTATTTTATGTTTCGACTAATTCGTCTTGCGGCGCTGATTGTATCCGTCGCTTTCGTCTGGTCCGCCAATGCGGAGCCACTTTCCAAACCAACCGGACCGGTTTTGCTGACTATCAGCGGCCAGATATCCAATATGAATGGCGACGGATCGGTCGCGTTCGACCGCGCTATGCTGGAGCAGTTGGACTGGCGCGATGTTCGGACATTCACATCGTTTTCGGATGGCGAGCAGCAATTTGCGGGTCCGACTTTGTCCTCGGTACTGAAAGCAGTTGGTGCGCGAGGTGAGATTATCGTCGCAACCGCGATCAACGACTATTCCGTCCAAATCCCAATCTCGCATGCCGAGGCGCATGATGTCCTTCTTGCGCTGGACTGGAATGGTCGCGCGATGCGTATACGGGACAAGGGCCCGATCTGGATTGTCTATCCGCTGGATGAGGCAACTGCGCAGACGCAGAAATTCGATCCTGAAATGATCTGGCAGCTCAATCGCCTGGCTATTCAATAAGCGATGCGTTTCATGCCCTGGCACAACCGAATTCTGCGCGCGGGCTGCGCCATTGTGTTGTGCCTTGGGTTGCTAGCGGCGCTGTTTTATCAGCGCGGCTCGATAGAGCAGGCAGAGAAAAAACTTAGTCAGGATTTGATTTCCTCGGCATGGAAAACCAGCGAGTTGGTTTTCGAAGGTCAGCGCCTGGGAATGGCCATGCAGCAGTTTCGAGCCTCCAATTTGTCTTTCGAGGAGGTGCAGACCCGCTTTGATATCTTCTGGAGCCGCGTCTCCGTTGTTCAACAACTCGATATGGATGGACGACCAAGGTTGAAAGCGAACTTTCAGGCGTTGCGGGAGTTTCTGGAAGAGACAGACGCGCTCGTCTTTGCGGAGGTTCCCCCGTCTGGTTCTGTGGTGGATGACCTGATCAGACGGCTCGAGACATTGATTGTTCAAACGCGGATTATCTGGGTAAACGAATATAATCAGAACGACATCATGGAGATCACACCCGCGGCGGTCGAAATCGCAAAGCAGCGTAGTCTCTGGAAAACAGGATCTGCCGTTCTGCTGGCCGTGGTGCTGTTTTATCTATTGGTGGAGCTGTATTTTTCCTCGATCGCACAGCGGCGGGAGAAACAACTGACCCATGCGGCGCAAATGGCCAGTCAGGCCAAGTCCGCGTTTATCGCGAATGTGAGCCACGAAATTCGAACGCCCTTGAATGGCATTCTGGGCATGTCGCGGCTTTTGGCTGAGTCCGAGCTTGATGAGGATCAAAAAAATTGCCTTGGCGTTCTCGAAGAGGCAGGCGAAGTTTTGCTGTCAACGATCAACGACGTTTTGGACTATTCAAAGATCGAAGCGGGTGAGCTGGCGGTTGAGAACACCAGCTTTGATGTTGTTGTCATGGTTGAAAAGGTAAGGGCTCTCTATGAACCTGCTGCCAAGGGGAAGGGTCTGGAGCTCAAGGTTGTCGCTGAACGCGCCGAGTTGCCTATTCTTCGTGGTGATTCAAGACGGTTGCGGCAAATCTTGCACAACCTTGTTTCCAACGCTCTGAAGTTCACGACCAAGGGGTCGATTACTATCCGCTACGACTATGTTGAAAAGGATGATGCGGAGCGGTTGGCCGGACTTCATATCTTTGTGTCCGATACCGGCATTGGGATTGCACCGACGGCGCTGAGCGCAATCTTTGAACCGTTTGGGCAGGCCGATGTCAGCACCTCGCGCTCTTATGGTGGAACGGGCTTGGGGCTGACGATTTCGCGTGATCTGAGCCGTGCGATGGGCGGCGATCTTCAGGTTACAAGCGAAGTGGCGCGTGGCTCGGAATTTCACTTGTTTGTTCCGCTCAGTCCGGCCTTGGGGTCATCCGAACCCCTGGAGCACCAGCAGGCGCGTGTCGCAAAGGATGAAGATTTCTCCACGCTGCATGTTGTTGTTGTGGATGATAACGCAACCAATCGTCTCATCCTTCGGAGGTTTTTGGCGCCCATGGGTGTTGTCCCAGTGGAATTTGGCAGCGGACAGCAGGTTGTAGATTACATGGCCTCCCATGATGCGGACCTTATCTTGATGGACGTCCAGATGCCGGGGATGGACGGTGTAGAAGCGACTGCGCAGATATTGCGAAAGTTGGAACATCAGTCCCGGGCAGCACCGCGCATTGTTGCGGTTACGGCCAATGTGTTGTCGCACCAGATCGATACCTATAAATCCGGCGGCATGACCGAGGTGCTGAGCAAGCCGGTCTTCAAACCCGAGCTGAGCAAAATTGTCGCCGTAGCGGCTGAGGCGGCACAGTCGGACAAGATATCTGAGCGGATATCCTCCACCGAGGTGGCCTGAGCCCTATTTCCTTAGTTAATTCCCATTTTTGGGCTTGGACTTCGCGCTTGTAACCATTAGAGAGACGGCGAGGGCTTCCGTGCGATTCGCGGCAGCCCTCTATTTCGTCCGAGACGGTGGGTGATCCAAGCTTAGCAACGGGTCATAATTCCTACCTGAGATGGGAAGAGACATTCCGGCCTGGTTGTTTCCGGGTCAAGGGCTGCGACGACCCGTTAGGACTTGATTGTCAGGCGCTTTGCCTGGCGAAACGAGCCGGAGGGCTTAGCCCCTCCAATAATGGAGTAAAACTGTGGATAGAGCCCAGAAAGAGAAAGTGGTCGAGGAACTCGGCCAAATCTTTGAAAGCTCTGGCGTGGTGGTTGTTAGCCATTACGAAGGTCTTACGGTTGCTGAGATGCAGGACCTGCGCGCGCAAATGCGTGAAGCTGGTGGGTCCGTTCGCGTCGCCAAGAACAGGCTCGCCAAAATCGCCCTGGACGGGAAGCCATGCGAAAGCATCGCCGACTATCTGACGGGTATGACCGTTCTCGCCTATTCCGAAGACCCTGTCGCTGCTGCGAAGGTCGTGGAGGCTTACGCCAAGAGCAACGACAAGTTGCAAATTCTTGGTGGAGCAATGGGCGACAACGCTCTGGACGTCGCTGGTGTGAAAGCCGTCGCATCCATGCCGTCGCGTGAGGAGCTTATCGCTTCGATCGTGGGCTGCATTGGCGCGCCTGCCTCCAACATCGCCGGCGCAATTGGCGCACCTGCTTCAAATGTTGCGAGCATCCTATCAACCATCGAGGAGCGCGCGGAAGCTGCGTGATCTTCGCTTGAGACCTTCGTGGGGTTGTAAACGCCGCGTTGGAACACATCTTAACGAAACGGAAACAGTACAATGGCTGATCTGAAGAAACTTGCTGAAGAGATCGTTGGTCTGACACTTCTCGAAGCACAAGAACTGAAAACCATCCTCAAAGATGAGTATGGCATCGAACCTGCAGCCGGTGGCGCAGTAATGATGGCTGGTCCAGCTGGCGGCGACGCTGGCGGTGCGGCTGAAGAAAAATCTGAATTTGACGTGATCCTGGTCGCTGCTGGCGCTCAGAAAATCAACGTCATCAAAGAGGTTCGCGGCATCACTGGCCTGGGCCTCAAAGAAGCAAAAGACCTTGTCGAAGCTGGTGGCAAAGCCGTCAAAGAAGGCGTCGACAAAGCAGAAGCAGAAGACATCAAGGGCAAGCTGGAAGCAGCTGGCGCAGAAGTCGAGCTCAAGTAATCCAGGCGGGGTTTCGGCCCCGTTTAGGACGTAAGTTAGCTGGACCCGGGTAAATTCCGGGTCCGGCTTTCCGCATCTCAGAGAGGGCCTTCTATTACGGGCGTTCTCTCAGGCGCGGCTAAGGTTCGGGAGCATACCTGTGGGACGGTATGCAGGTATGGAACCGCCCCCTGTAATCCAAGTGGCGCGAGACCCGGCCCCGGGGTAGCGCGCTTCGAGGAATTGAAAGGCGACGACGAGCATGGCTCAGACATTTGTTGGTCAGAAACGTATCCGCAAATATTTTGGCAAAATCCGTGAAGTTCTGGAGATGCCAAACCTTATCGAGGTTCAAAAATCTTCCTACGACCTTTTCCTGAAGTCCGGCGATCAACTGGAACCGATGGATGGTGAAGGCATCAAGGGTGTTTTCCAGTCGGTTTTCCCGATCAAGGATTTCAACGAAACGGCTGTTTTGGAGTTCGTGAAATACGAACTTGAAGAGCCGAAATATGATGTAGAGGAATGTCAGCAGCGTGACATGACCTACAGCGCGCCGTTGAAGGTGACGCTGCGCTTGATCGTATTTGATATCGATGAAGATACAGGTGCGAAATCCGTCAAGGACATTAAAGAGCAAGATGTCTTCATGGGCGACATGCCATTGATGACACCGAACGGCACCTTTGTTGTGAATGGCACCGAGCGCGTGATTGTTTCGCAGATGCACCGCTCGCCTGGTGTTTTCTTCGATCATGACAAAGGCAAAACGCATTCCTCAGGCAAATTGCTCTTTGCTTGCCGCATTATTCCCTATCGCGGCAGCTGGCTGGATTTCGAATTTGATGCCAAGGATGTTGTTTTTGCACGGATCGACCGTCGTCGGAAGCTGCCTGTATCGACACTGCTTTATGCGCTGGGTCTCGATCAGGAAGGCATCATGGATGCCTATTACGACACTGTTGAGTTCCGTCAGATCAAGAAGAAGGGCTGGGCGACCAAGTTCTTCCCGGATCGTATTCGGGGCACAAAGCCTGCTGCTGATGTGATTGACGCCAAAACCGGCGAAGTCATTGCCGAAGCCGGCAAGAAGGTCACGCCACGCGCGGTCAAAAAGCTGATTGATGAAGGCAAGGTCAAAGAGATCCTACTGCCATTCGAGGGCATCATCGGTCGTTTTGTCGCAAAAGACATCATCAATGAAGAAACTGGTGAAATCTGGGTCGAAGCTGGAGATGAGCTGACTTGGGAACTGGACAAAGCGGGTGAAGTTTCTGGCGGTACGCTGAAGACGCTTCTCGACAATGGTGTCACCGATATTCCGGTTCTGGACATCGATAACATCAATGTCGGGCCATATATCCGCAACACGGTTGCTGTGGACAAGAACTTCGGTCGTGACACAGCGCTGATGGATATCTACCGGGTTATGCGTCCGGGCGAGCCGCCCACCGTTGAAGCGGCCTCGGCCTTGTTCGACACACTGTTCTTCGACAGCGAGCGCTATGATCTGTCGGCCGTTGGTCGCGTCAAGATGAACATGCGTCTTGATCTGGACGCCGAAGACACTGTGCGCACGTTGCGCAAGGAAGACATCGTTGCCTGTATCAAGGCACTGGTCGACCTGCGTGATGGACGCGGCGATGTGGACGATATCGACCACCTTGGCAACCGTCGGGTTCGCTCGGTCGGTGAGCTGATGGAAAATCAGTATCGTGTGGGTCTGTTGCGTATGGAGCGCGCGATCAAAGAGCGTATGTCCTCTGTCGAGATCGACACGGTCATGCCTCAGGATCTGATCAATGCGAAACCGGCCGCAGCAGCGGTGCGTGAGTTCTTCGGCTCTTCGCAGCTTTCGCAGTTCATGGACCAAACCAACCCGCTGTCAGAGGTGACGCACAAACGTCGTCTGTCAGCGCTTGGACCAGGTGGTCTGACACGTGAGCGTGCAGGCTTCGAGGTGCGCGACGTGCACCCGACACACTATGGTCGTATGTGCCCGATTGAAACGCCGGAAGGACCGAATATCGGTCTGATCAACTCGCTGGCGACCTTTGCCCGTGTGAATAAGTATGGCTTCATCGAAACGCCGTATCGTGTGGTCAAAGAAGGTCAGGTCACTGACGAAGTGCATTACATGTCGGCGACAGAAGAAATGCGCCACACCGTAGCTCAGGCCAACGCCAATCTCGACGAGAAGGGTCAGTTCGTGAACGAGCTGGTCTCGACCCGTCAGTCCGGCGACTACATGCTTCAATCGCGTGACAACGTTGATCTGATTGACGTTTCGCCTAAGCAATTGGTCTCTGTTGCGGCGTCGCTTATTCCATTCCTGGAAAATGACGACGCAAACCGGGCTCTGATGGGCTCGAACATGCAACGTCAGGCCGTACCACTTCTGCAAGCCGATGCGCCTTATGTTGGCACAGGCATTGAAGGCGTGGTTGCAACTGACTCCGGCGCGGCCATTCAGGCTGCTCGTGGCGGTATCATCGACCAAGTTGATGCGCAGCGGATCGTTGTGCGTGTGACAGATGATCTGGAAGCTGGCGATGCTGGTGTGGACATTTATCGCCTGCGCAAGTTCCAGCGTTCTAACCAGAACACCTGCATCAACCAGCGTCCGCTGGTCAAAGTTGGCGATCTGGTTTCTGCGGGCGAAGTGATTGCCGATGGTCCATCGACTGACATGGGTGAACTGGCTCTTGGTAAGAACGTGCTCGTCGCGTTTATGCCGTGGAACGGTTACAACTATGAGGACTCGATCCTGATTTCCGAGCGTATCGCGCGTGACGACGTCTTCACCTCGATCCATATCGAGGAATTTGAAGTCGCGGCTCGTGACACAAAGCTTGGGCCTGAGGAGATCACTCGGGACATTCCGAACGTTGGTGAAGAAGCGCTGCGCAACCTCGACGAGGCTGGTATCGTTTATATCGGCGCTGACGTTGAGCCAGGCGATATCCTTGTTGGTAAGATCACACCGAAGGGCGAGAGCCCAATGACGCCGGAAGAAAAACTTCTGCGCGCCATTTTCGGCGAGAAAGCTTCTGACGTGCGTGACACTTCGTTGCGCGTGAAGCCAGGCGATTTCGGAACTGTCGTGGAAGTGCGCGTCTTCAACCGCCATGGTGTGGAAAAAGACGAACGGACCCTGCAGATCGAACGGGAAGAGGTCGAGCGCCTTGCCCGTGACCGTGATGATGAGATGGCCATTCTGGACCGTAACATCTACGCGCGTCTGCAAGGTATGATCCTTGGGAAAACGGCCGTGAAAGGTCCGAAAGGCGTTAAGCCGAAATCCGAGATCACTCCGGAGCTTCTGGAGACCCTTAGCCGTGGCCAGTGGTGGCAGCTTGCTCTTGAGAAAGAGGAAGATGCAGCACAGGTCGAGGCGCTGAACGCGCAATATGAAGCGCAGAAGCGGGCTTTGGAAAACCGGTTCGAAGACAAGGTCGAGAAGGTTCGCCGTGGTGACGATCTGCCTCCGGGCGTGATGAAGATGGTCAAAGTCTTCGTGGCTGTGAAGCGTAAGCTGCAGCCCGGCGACAAAATGGCTGGTCGTCACGGCAACAAGGGTGTGATCTCGAAAGTCGTGCCAATGGAGGACATGCCTTTCCTTGAAGATGGTACTCCGGTTGACTTCTGTCTGAACCCGCTGGGCGTGCCGTCGCGGATGAATGTCGGTCAGATCCTTGAAACCCATATGGGTTGGGCTGCTCGCGGTCTGGGTCTGAAGATCGACGATGCTCTGGACGATTTCCGCCGTTCTGGTGACAGCCAGCCGGTACGGGATGCGCTAAAGCATGCTTATGGCGACGAGACATTCGACGAAGCCTTTGGCAAAATGCGCGAAGAGGACATGATCGAGTCGGCGGAAGCTGTGCGTCGCGGTGTTCCGATCGCAACGCCAGTCTTCGACGGTGCGAAAGAAGCTGATGTCAACGAGGCTTTGATGAAAGCTGGTTTCGACACGTCAGGTCAGTCGGTGCTCTATGACGGCCGGACAGGTGAGCAATTTGCCCGCCCTGTAACCGTTGGTGTGAAGTATCTGCTGAAACTGCACCATCTGGTCGATGACAAGATCCACGCACGGTCCACCGGGCCTTACTCGCTCGTTACGCAGCAACCTCTGGGTGGTAAAGCCCAGTTCGGCGGCCAGCGCTTCGGGGAGATGGAGGTCTGGGCACTGGAAGCTTACGGCGCCGCTTACACCCTGCAGGAAATGCTGACGGTGAAATCGGATGACGTGGCAGGCCGGACCAAGGTCTATGAGTCGATCGTCAAAGGTGAGGACAATTTCGAGGCCGGCGTACCGGAATCGTTCAACGTTCTCGTCAAAGAGGTCCGAGGCCTCGGCCTCAACATGGAACTCCTGGATGCGGAGGAGACGGAGTGAGCGGTCACCGCTCTCTCCTAATCCCATCCCCAATTTGTAAGGACGCAAAATGAACCAGGAACTGACAACCAACCCGTTCAACCCGCTTCAAGCGCCGAAGACCTTCGACGAAATCAAGGTCTCTCTCGCGTCGCCTGAGCGGATCCTGTCGTGGTCCTATGGCGAGATTAAGAAGCCAGAGACCATAAACTACCGGACCTTCAAGCCAGAGCGCGACGGTCTGTTCTGCGCGCGTATTTTTGGTCCGATCAAGGACTACGAATGTCTCTGCGGCAAATACAAGCGCATGAAGTATCGCGGCGTTGTCTGCGAGAAATGTGGTGTTGAAGTTACGCTGCAGAAGGTTCGTCGTGAGCGCATGGGCCATATCGAACTGGCTGCGCCAGTGGCTCACATCTGGTTCCTCAAGTCGCTCCCATCGCGGATCGGCCTGATGCTGGATATGACCCTGCGCGATCTGGAACGCATTCTCTACTTTGAGAACTACGTCGTGATCGAGCCTGGTCTGACTGACCTGCAATATGGTCAGTTGATGAGCGAAGAAGAGTTCAACGATGCGCAAGACGCCTATGGCATGGACGCGTTTCAGGCCAATATCGGCGCCGAAGCGATCCGCGAAATGCTGGCAGCCATTGATCTGGAAGCCGAAGCCGAACAGCTGCGCGAGGATCTTGCGGAAGCCACAGGTGAGCTGAAGCCGAAAAAGATCATCAAGCGTCTCAAACTGGTCGAGAACTTCCTCGAGTCCGGCAACCGTCCGGAATGGATGGTCCTGACCGTCGTGCCGGTCATTCCGCCAGAGCTGCGTCCGCTGGTGCCTCTGGATGGTGGTCGCTTCGCGACGTCTGATCTGAATGATCTGTATCGCCGTGTGATCAACCGGAACAACCGTCTGAAGCGTCTGATCGAACTGCGCGCGCCTGATATCATTGTGCGTAACGAGAAACGGATGCTGCAGGAATCTGTGGATGCGCTGTTTGACAACGGCCGCCGTGGCCGGACGATTACAGGCGCCAACAAGCGTCCGCTGAAATCGCTCAGCGACATGCTGAAAGGTAAGCAGGGTCGTTTCCGTCAGAACCTTCTTGGTAAGCGCGTCGACTTCTCCGGTCGTTCGGTCATTGTGACTGGTCCTGAGCTGAAGCTGCATCAATGCGGTTTGCCGAAGAAGATGGCCTTGGAGCTGTTCAAGCCGTTCATCTACTCACGGCTAGAGGCAAAAGGTCTGTCCTCGACAGTCAAGCAAGCCAAGAAACTGGTGGAAAAAGAGCGTCCCGAAGTTTGGGATATTCTTGACGAGGTGATCCGCGAGCATCCGGTTCTTCTGAACCGCGCGCCAACCTTGCACCGTCTTGGTATTCAGGCGTTTGAGCCCGTGCTTATCGAAGGTAAGGCCATCCAGCTGCACCCGCTTGTCTGTTCGGCCTTTAACGCTGACTTCGACGGTGACCAGATGGCTGTTCACGTACCGCTTTCGCTGGAAGCGCAGCTCGAAGCTCGCGTCTTGATGATGTCTACCAACAACGTTTTGTCGCCTGCGAACGGTGCGCCGATTATCGTGCCATCACAGGACATGATCCTTGGTCTCTATTACATCTCGATGGAGCGTGAGGGCATGAAAGGGGAAGGCATGATCTTCTCCAACGTTGAGGAGGTTCAACACGCGCTGGATTCGGGCGAAGTGCATCTGCACGCCAAGATTCAGGCTCGCCTGCCCCAAATCGACGACGAGGGGAACGAAGTCGTTGAGCGCTTCGAAACCACGCCGGGCCGGGTGCGTCTTGGTGCGCTGTTGCCGTTGAATGCGAAGGCTCCATTCTCTTTGGTGAACCGCCTTCTGCGGAAGAAGGAAGTTCAGCAGGTAATTGACACTGTTTACCGTTATTGCGGGCAGAAAGAGTCGGTTATCTTCTGCGACCAGATCATGACCATGGGTTTCCGTGAGGCGTTCAAGGCTGGTATTTCGTTCGGCAAGGACGACATGCTGATCCCTGACACCAAGTGGACCATCGTTGATGAAACACGCGGTCAGGTCAAAGAGTTCGAACAGCAATATATGGACGGCCTGATTACTCAGGGCGAGAAGTATAACAAGGTGATCGATGCTTGGTCGAAATGTAACGATCAGGTCACCGATGCGATGATGGCGAATATCTCGGATTCGGGTCGAACAGACGCCGGTGCCGAGAAGGAACCAAACTCCGTCTACATGATGGCGCATTCTGGTGCGCGTGGTTCGGTTACTCAGATGAAACAGCTGGGCGGTATGCGTGGACTTATGGCCAAGCCAAACGGTGAAATCATCGAAACGCCGATCATTTCGAACTTTAAAGAAGGTCTGACCGTTCTCGAGTACTTCAACTCGACCCACGGTGCGCGGAAAGGTCTCTCGGATACGGCTCTGAAAACTGCCAACTCCGGTTATCTGACGCGTCGTCTGGTGGACGTGGCTCAGGACTGCATTGTGCGCATGCACGACTGTGGAACTGAAAACTTCATCAATGCCTCGTCGGCGATCAATGATGGGGAAGTTGTTTCTTCCATCGGTGAGCGTCTTCTGGGCCGTACGGCTGCGGAAGATATCCTTATCCCAGGTACAGACGAAGTTCTGGTTTCTCGGGGTGAGCTGATCGACGAACGCAAAGCCGACGCAATTGATGAGGCGGATATTCCAACTGCTAAAATGCGCTCGCCGCTGACTTGTGAAGCGGAAGAGGGTGTTTGTGCCATGTGCTACGGTCGCGACCTGGCCCGTGGTACGCTGGTGAACACCGGTGAAGCTGTTGGTATTATCGCGGCACAGTCCATTGGTGAGCCTGGCACACAGCTGACGATGCGGACATTCCACATCGGCGGAGTTGCACAAGGTGGCCAGCAATCCTTCCTCGAAGCAAGCCAAGAAGGTAAAGTCGCCTTCGAAAACGCAAACATTCTGAAGAATGACGCGGGCGAGCAGGTTGTGATGGGCCGCAATATGCAGTTGACCATTACCGACGACAATGACGTTGAACGTGCGCGTCACAAAATCGGCTATGGTTCTAAACTGCATGTCAAAGACGGTGCGAAAGTTGGCCGTGGCGACAAGCTGTTTGAATGGGATCCTTACACTCTGCCGATCATTGCAGAAAAAGACGGTAAAGCCCGTTTTGTGGATCTGATCAGCGGTATTGCTGTGCGTGATGAAACCGACGATGCGACGGGTATGACCCAGAAGATCGTGGTGGATTGGCGTGCTGCGCCGAAAGGCAACGACCTGAAGCCTGAGATCATTATCGAAGGTGCAGATGGCGAGCCTGTGCGTCTTGAGAACGGTAACCCCGCCACCTATCCGATGTCGGTGGATGCCATTCTGTCTGTCGAAGACGGTCAGGATGTGAAGGCCGGTGATGTGGTTGCGCGTATTCCTCGTGAAGGCGCGAAGACCAAGGACATCACGGGTGGTCTGCCACGTGTGGCTGAACTCTTTGAGGCACGTCGCCCCAAAGATCACGCTATCATCGCCGAAATCGACGGTTATGTGCGCTTCGGCAAGGACTACAAGAACAAGCGTCGTATCGCTATCGAGCCAGCAGACGAGACCATGGATAAGGTCGAGTACATGGTTCCGAAGGGTAAGCACATTCCGGTTGCGGAAGGTGATTTTGTCCAGAAGGGCGATTACATCATGGACGGCAACCCGGCGCCGCATGACATCCTGTCGATTATGGGTGTCGAGGCCTTGGCTGACTACATGATTGACGAGGTTCAGGACGTCTATCGTCTGCAGGGTGTTAAGATCAACGACAAGCACATCGAGGTGATCGTTCGCCAGATGCTGCAAAAGTGGGAGATCTTGGATTCCGGACAGACAACATTGCTCAAAGGCGAGCATGTGGACAAAGCCGAGTTCGATGCGGCCAACGAGAAAGCAATTTCGAAAGGCTTCGAGCCAGCGAAGGGCGAACCGATCCTGCTTGGTATCACCAAGGCATCTTTGCAGACCCGGTCTTTCATCTCGGCGGCCTCGTTCCAGGAAACCACGCGGGTGTTGACTGAAGCGTCGACGCAAGGCAAGCGCGATAAGCTGATCGGTCTGAAGGAGAACGTTATTGTCGGGCGGCTCATTCCTGCCGGTACGGGCGGCGCGACGCAGAAGGTTCGCCGGATTGCGGCTGAGCGCGACAACGTTGTGATCGAAGCTCGCAAAGCGGAGGCCGAAGAAGCGCTGGCATTGGCAGCACCTGCCGATACGATGAGTGCGGACGAGGTCATTGGTGGCGATGAGTTCGACACATTGGTTGTCGATACGCCGGAAAGCCGCGACGAGTAACATCGCTTTATATGAGTTGAGAAAGCCCCGCCGGATTGGCGGGGCTTTTTTATTTGCTAGGCTGGCTCGGTACGTGCCTCAATTCGGTTAAAATGCTGCCGCACTAGTCTGAAATTGGTTCGTTGTGAGGCAAACTTGAGTGGGAGTAAGCCATGTCTGACGTGACTGAAGACAAAGACTGCGTGTCGAAACGACCTTGGAGTGAGGTCCTGAACCGCTCCTTAAAGCTATTTACGTTCAATTTCGCACGTGAAGGTGGCCGATCCGTTGGTCGTGTCATCTTTTTTGTAATCCTCGCGCTTATTGTCTTGGCGGCCTTGTCATATGTGCTGAACCTTGTGACGGGCTGGTTCGATTTCTGGCCCTTCAACATGTTTGCGGAGCCTGAACCAAAGGGTTGGCTTGATCGCGTACGGGATCTGGGTGCTGCTACAGAGACACCTAAAGAGGTCTGGTATTGCCGCTGGTCGCCTTTCTGCTGACCAAGCTTTGCAAAAGGGACTAGTGCGGGTCCTGCCTGCCTGATAGGCGCGAGGTATGGCTTTGTCAGACAACATTCGTGGTGCGGTCTTCATGACCGGTTCGATGGTGGCCTTTACCATCAATGATGCCGCGATGAAGATGTTGGCTCCGGACATGCCACTTTTTCAGGCCATCTTTCTTCGCTCGTTCGCGGTATCGTTGTTGCTGTTGGTGGTAATCTACATCCGGCGGCGTCCCAAGGTCGACATCTCCCGTAAAGATCAGAAACTGATATTCTACCGGGGTGTGGCTGAAGTCCTTGGCGCGATTTTCTTCCTCTCGGCGCTTTTCAACATGCCCATCGCGAATGTGACCGCGATTTTGCAGGTCCTGCCGCTGACCGTCACGCTGGCGGGAGCCGTGTTTCTGGGTGAGGCTATCGGTTGGCGCAGGATGATTGCGATCCTGATCGGATTTGCCGGGGTTTTGCTGATCGTGCGGCCCGGTGGCGAGGGCTTCACGATCTATTCGATTTTTGCGCTGCTTGCTGTGGTCTGCGTGACGCTTCGCGATATTGCGGCGCGCAAACTGTCGCAATCTGTGCCGAGTATCAGCGTTGCCTTAATCACGGTTTTGATGATCGGCGCGGCCTCTGGTGTGGGCAGTCTGACTCAAGACTGGGTGGTATTGGATATATCAATGATTGGTCTGCTGGCCGTGGCGTCCAGTTTTGTGATTGGCGGCTACATCTTCTCGGTTTCGGCGATGCGCACGGGCGACATCGCTGCGATCACTCCCTTCAGGTATACGGCTCTTTTGACGGCCTTGATCATCGGCCTTCTTGTCTTTGGCGAATGGCCAGACGGGCTGACCTTGCTGGGTTCTGCTATTGTCGCGGGAACGGGGCTTTATACCCTGCTGCGCGAACATCGACTGGCGAGCAAGGCGTTGCGCCCGAGATAAGTGATTGCCTTGAGGGACGGGCTGTTGACACCTTACCCGACTCCTTCTATTACGCGCCCACCTGAGGCGGTTGTTCGTCTCGGAGTTCAAAATTGAAGTGGTCATGATCCGGGCCCTTACTGCCCCGATCCTCTGAAATTCCACCGCGCGGATCCCAGGTAGGGTAACCCGCTGCGGGTCTTTGTGTTTGCGGACGCGCGAACGCGAAAAAGAAGTAGCCGGGGACGCGCGCCCCAGACAAGAAGTTGCAACGAAGGGGAAAGTCCTCAATGCCAACGATCCAACAGCTGATCCGCAAGCCGCGTCAGCCGAAACGTAAAGTCTCCAAGTCGCAGCACTTGGAACAATGCCCGCAAAAGCGTGGCGTTTGCACTCGTGTCTATACGACGACACCAAAGAAGCCGAACTCCGCTATGCGGAAGGTCGCGAAGGTCCGCTTGACCAACGGTTTCGAGGTGATCTCGTACATTCCTGGTGAAAGCCACAACCTGCAAGAGCACTCTGTTGTGCTGATCCGCGGGGGCCGGGTGAAAGACCTTCCGGGTGTGCGTTATCACATCCTGCGCGGCGTTCTTGATACTCAAGGCGTCAAAGACCGTAAGCAACGTCGTTCGAAATACGGCGCGAAGCGTCCGAAGTAAGGAGAGCGATAGATGTCACGTCGTCACGCCGCCGAAAAACGCGAAGTTTTGCCAGACGCCAAGTTTGGTGACCGCGTTCTGACCAAATTCATGAACAACCTGATGATCGACGGCAAGAAGTCGGTCGCAGAGCGTATCGTCTACAACGCCTTTGATCGTGTTGAGGACAAGTTGAAGAAAGCACCAGTGGAAGTATTCCACGAGGCGCTTGAGCAAATCAAACCAGCCGTTGAGGTTCGGTCTCGCCGTGTTGGTGGTGCAACCTATCAGGTGCCGGTCGAAGTGCGCCCTGAGCGTCGCGAAGCACTTGCGATCCGTTGGTTGATCAAAGCTGCACGCTCGCGCAACGAAAACACGATGGAAGAACGTCTGGCCGGTGAATTGATGGACGCCGTCAATTCGCGCGGGTCCGCCGTCAAGAAACGCGAAGACACCCACAAAATGGCCGACGCCAACAAAGCGTTCAGCCACTACCGCTGGTAAAGAGGAAAGAGCAGACCAATGGCACGCGATTATCCACTCGACCTATACCGTAACTTCGGGATCATGGCGCATATCGATGCGGGCAAAACCACCTGCTCGGAGCGCATCCTGTACTACACCGGTAAATCCCACAACATTGGTGAGGTGCACGATGGTGCGGCCACCATGGACTGGATGGAGCAGGAGCAGGAGCGCGGCATCACGATCACGTCCGCTGCGACTACCACATTCTGGGAACGTACCGAAGACGGTCAGAAGGCCGATACACCAAAGCACCGCCTGAACATCATCGACACACCGGGCCACGTTGACTTCACCATTGAGGTTGAGCGTTCTCTGGCCGTGCTTGACGGCGCTGTCTGTGTTCTTGACGCCAATGCTGGTGTTGAGCCGCAAACCGAAACCGTTTGGCGCCAGGCAGACCGCTATAAGGTTCCGCGGATGGTCTTCGTCAACAAGATGGACAAGATCGGCGCTGACTTCTTCAACTGTGTGAAGATGATCGAAGATCGCACCGGCGCTCGCGCTGTTCCTGTCGGCATTCCAATTGGTGCGGAGACAGAGCTTGAAGGTCTGATCGATCTGGTGACCATGGAAGAGTGGTTGTGGCAGGGCGAGGATTTGGGTGCATCCTGGATCAAAGCACCTATCCGCGACAGCTTGTCGGACATGGCCAATGAGTGGCGCGAGAAGATGATCGAAGCCGCCGTCGAGCAAGACGACGATGCGATGGAAGCCTATCTTGAAGGCAATGAGCCTGATGTGGCAACGCTGCGCAAGCTGCTTCGCATCGGTACGCTCAACATGTCTTTTGTGCCGGTTTTGGGCGGCTCTGCGTTCAAGAACAAAGGTGTTCAGCCGCTGCTCAATGCTGTGATCGACTATCTGCCGAGCCCGCTCGACGTTGTTGATTACATGGGCTTCAAGCCGGGCGACGAAACTGAAACTCGTGATATCGCGCGTCGCGCGGATGATGACATGGCCTTCTCTGGCCTTGCTTTCAAAATCATGAATGACCCGTTCGTTGGTTCGCTGACCTTCACACGTATCTATTCGGGCACTCTGAACAAGGGTGGCTCGATGCTGAACTCGACCAAAGGCAAGAAAGAGCGTGTCGGTCGGATGATGATGATGCACTCCAACAACCGTGAAGAGATCGAAGAGGCATTTGCCGGCGATATCATCGCGCTTGCGGGTCTGAAGGATACGACGACCGGAGATACGCTGTGTGACGAGAAGGATCCTGTGGTTCTTGAAACCATGACTTTCCCCGATCCGGTTATCGAGATCGCCGTTGAGCCGAAAACCAAGGCTGACCAAGAGAAAATGTCCCAGGGTCTGGCCCGTCTGGCTGCTGAAGATCCCTCGTTCCGTGTGGAAACCGACCTCGAGTCCGGTCAGACCATCATGAAGGGCATGGGCGAATTGCACCTCGACATCCTCGTGGATCGTCTGAAGCGCGAATTCAAAGTGGAAGCCAATATCGGTGCGCCACAGGTTGCATATCGCGAAACGATTTCTCGTGAAGCGGAAGTTGTCTACACGCACAAGAAGCAGTCTGGTGGTTCTGGTCAGTTCGCCGAGGTGAAGATGATCCTCAGCCCGACAGAGCCTGGCGAAGGGTATTCCTTCGAGAGCCGCGTTGTTGGTGGTTCGGTGCCGAAGGAGTACATTCCGGGCGTCGAAAAAGGCATCAAATCGGTTATGGATAGCGGTCCTCTGGCCGGCTTCCCCGTGATCGACTTCAAGGTGGCCCTGATCGAAGGTAAGTACCACGATGTAGACTCCTCTGTGCTGGCGTTTGAAATCGCAGCTCGTATGGGTATGCGCGAAGGCATGAAAAAAGCCGGTGCGAAACTGCTCGAGCCTGTGATGAAAGTCGAAGTGATCTGCCCGGACGAATACACCGGTAACGTGATTGGTGATCTGACATCCCGTCGGGGTCAGGTGACTGGCCAGGAAAATCGCGGCAACGCGATTGCGATCAACAGCTTCGTTCCGCTGGCCAATATGTTCGGCTACATCAACACGTTGCGCTCCATGTCATCGGGCCGCGCGAACTTCACGATGCAGTTTGACCATTACGAACCGGTGCCGAACAACATCTCGGAAGAGATTCAGGCGAAATTTGCATAACGGCGGGGCGGATTTCACCGCCCGCCCCCAACCGTAGGGCCCGAGTGCCCGACACTGACAAAGGAGGCCATCATGGCTAAGGAAAAGTTTGAACGTAACAAGCCGCATGTGAACATCGGCACGATTGGTCACGTTGACCACGGCAAGA
>CANNGL010000004.1 GCA_947504205.1 uncultured Litoreibacter sp.
TGGCGCGGTTGACGGGGCTCGAACCCGCGACCCCCGGCGTGACAGGCCGGTACTCTAACCAACTGAGCTACAACCGCTCACTGCCCACCTGAACAAATGTCCAAGCGTGAGGGACGTATTATGGCGGCACCCTTGCCCCGTCAAGCGCGATTGCAGCCTAATTCGCAACGATTTGTTTTTCCGGTGCACCCCTGCCCTTATCGTGGCGGCAGCGGGATAAATTCTTGATCGTCCCCCGGCGGCAGCTGAAAGCGCCCGTTTTCCCAATCGCCATCGCGCCACGCTTCCTTGGCCGCCTCGATACGCTCTTTTGAAGAGGCGACGAAGTTCCACCATATATGGCGCGGCCCCTCCAGCGTTGCGCCGCCGAGTAACATCAGCCGTGTGCCTGCCGGGCCCGCCTTCAGTGAAAGCTTGTCTCCGGGGCGAAACACCATCATCTGTCCTGACTCAAACCAATCGCTGCCAACACCAACCGATCCTTCAACCACATAGACGCCGCGATCCTCATGATTGTCGGGAAGCGGGATCGAAGTGCCCGCTTCCAAAACTGCATCGGCATAAAACATCTCGGAGGCCGTCTGAACCGGAGCGCGCTCGCCATAGGCGTCGCCGAGAATCAAGCGCACTGTTTTGCCCTCCCCCTCAATCAGAGGCAGGTCCGAGGCAGGCGCATGTTCGAACTGGGCGGGATCGTCTTCGCTGTCTTCGGGCAATGCCACCCAGGTTTGGATGCCGAAGAATGGCATCGGGTCGGTCTGTGTTTCATCGTCAATACGCTCAGAGTGCGTAATCCCGCGGCCAGCCACCATCCAATTGACGGCCCCCGGCTCAATCCAACTGTCGGTGCCAAGGCTGTCGCGATGATGCATGCGGCCGCGATAGAGATATGAGATTGTCGCAAGACCGATATGAGGATGAGGCCTGACATCCAGACCGCGTGTCGGCAAAAACTCCGCCGGACCCATCTGGTCAAAGAAAATAAAGGGACCAACCATCTGACGCTTGGGCGCTGGCAAGGCACGTCGCACCTCAAAGCCTCCCAGATCGCGGGCACGTGGGACAATGAGTGTCTCGATCGCATCGACCTCGTTGCCCGTCGGGCAATGGGGATCCAAGGCAGGGTTCCAGCTCATGGCATACTCCAACAAGTCATAGACTGATACTGTCGAAGAGAGATGGCAATTGGAACCCGCAAGAGCGGACAGGTTCTGTGCTTGAATATGTATGTTGGAGAACGGTGGTGGGTCGTGAGAGGCTCGAACTCCCGACATCTTCGGTGTAAACGAAGCGCTCTACCAACTGAGCTAACGACCCGTTCCGACGTGCTCTTTACCGTCAAACCTGTGCGGATCGCAAGCCCCTATTCGAGCCTAATTTGCACACCGTCGCACAAGTGGTAGGCGACACCCTGCCCGCCTGGCAATTCACCAAGCTGATCATCGGTCATGCCAAGGATTACAGCCCTTAGCATTCGGCTGGTGATCCCGTGTGTGACAATCACGCTTGGGCCGGTCAGCTCCTTCAGGAAACTGGTGACCCGATCACGCAATGCTTCAAAACCCTCGCCGTTTGGCGCGTATTTGTAGAGCGCTATCGCACCGTCCGGACCTTCGTCGATCTCGACATAACGCGGTAAGTCACCAAGCAGATCAGCGCGCAGCTTTCCCGCCCAATCCCCCACGCCGATCTCGACCAGACGCGGGTCGGCCACGGCTATATTCGAGCCAAGCGCGATTTTCGCAGTCGAAAGCGCGCGACCCTGCGGGCTTGTGAAACAGAGGCGCCCGTCGATACCAAACTCCGTAAGGATACGGTTTTGTGCTTTTGCCTGTTCAACGCCACGTGCTGTCAGAGGGCTGTCCAACGCGCCTTGCATCCGCCCTTCGAGGTTCCACTGAGTCTCGCCATGACGCAAGATCAGGAGGTCTGGATAAGTGCTCATGTCAGCTTTCTCTCACAGCACGGGACGCAGCAAGATCACGCGGATGCGCAAGTCGCAACCGCTTTCGGGCGTTCCCGTGACAAATGAACTATTCCGCCGCCTCTGTCGTAGTGTTCGATGCGGCAGGCGTCACCCCAGGCTTTAACTTAACCCGGCATACGACCAGCTTGCCATTTGGCGTCTCTTTCTCACGTGCAATCATTATCTTGCCTAGAGGTGCAGCCGTTACATTGCTTCCCTCTGAAAGCGTCTCACGCAGAGCTGCAAGCGTCGCTTCGAGCGCGTGCCTTGCCGGGCCTGGTTTCATATCCCCGTGGGCCGCAACGCGGGCGATGAGTTCTTTTTTGCTAAGCGTTCTGCGCTCTGGCTGATCAGGCGCAACTTCCTTGGCCGCGACTTTCGTACTGGCCGTTGCCGCAGTGCGCGGTTTTTTTGACACCGCCTTGGTTTTTGACCGGCTGACCCGACCGGTCGACTTGGTCGCTTTTGGAGATGCTTTGGACGTGGGTTTTGTCATGCGATCTTGCCTGTCTGCTCTACTGTTTTTAGGAACCTAACAAAAACAATGACCTACAACTAGCGTCATTGTGCACAAATTGCTGACGATTTGAGCCAAATCAGACCAAAATCCGCGAATACACCAATAAGCCGAACCGCTCTAACTCCAAAGCTAATTTTGGCCAAAGCTCAGCAAACAGTATTGGATCCACGCCCGATTTTTTCCTCAGGTGGTCGATTGTTGTGCGCCCATCGATTGCAGCGATGATCGGCGCGGCCTGTTTCGGCATGGCAATTTTGTATGGGGTTCCGAAAACTGTCAGCGAGATCGACCCCAGCTTTGCTACGCCTGCAGCCAATTGCGCGGGCTTTACGTTGCGCAGATGCGGTATGTCGTCAGACATGCCCTTAGCTGGACCGCCAGCAGTGCCATCTGCCCGTCTGCCATACACAACATGGAGCTTTATGGTTCCGTCCAGCTTTTCTGCCGTGGCCATGGCCGTTTTCCGGTCGAGCTCTTTTGAAGATCCCTGCAAAAACCGCGCCAGATCATATTGTAGCGCATTGGGCGTTCCGCAAAATTCAAGTCCGGCGACCTCCATAGTGGCGATCAGGCGATCAATCGTGTAGGCTTGGTCAGTGCTGTGCAACAACAGATCATAAAAGCCTGCCGCACTGACCTTGTGATCGCCCAGATGTGGATTGCGCTTGAAAACATGGCCCTCCGGCAGGCGTTTGAACACATCGCTCGCCGCTTTCAACTGCTCCTCAGGCGTCAAATGCTCGAACAAAGTGCGAAAGGCTTGCTGAAGAGGATACACGCCTGAGCGGCCATAAGGTGCGTAGACCATCAGCCCTATTCCACCTTTAGGCGACAGAGCGCGGCTCAACGCGTCAAATCCCTCCTGCGGTTCAGGCAGATGGTGCAACACACCGCAGCAATCGATATAGTCAAACGAACCCAGATCAGGCGCGTCCAGCAGCGATCCGGTTATGAAATTGATGCGTTTCAACCCACGGATTTTGGCACGCTTTTCCGCAATCTCTCGTGAGGCTGCTGACAAATCCATATAGGTGATTTCGTATTTCTTTCGGGCGTTTGTCAGGGTTTGTGCAAGTTGAATAAGCGCATCCCCGGTGCCACCGCCTGCCACGAGCACCCGCAATGGTTCGGACCAGTCCCGCTGCCCGGCCCACAAGAAATGATCCATCTCCAAAGGGTGCGACGGAGACCCCGTTATCATCCGCTTGCGCTCATCCTTTGGATCACGCTCGGGATATGGAAATGCTTCATATTGGGATTTGACGGTCTGGGTCATGCAGGCTCGCTTACAGTATGGATCGGGTGTTCGGCCAGCGCAGACGCCTGCGCTTGCGTCAGCGCAGACGCTGGGATGACCGTTGTGTGGATCGAAAACACACACGCGCCGGTTTCTGGCAGTTTCAGGATGGATTGCCGTTCGGACCGGATGTAGCCGTCCTGTGTCGGTCGCTCGCGGTCCTCCTGCAATGTTCGGGGCTGGTACAATTCGGGATCGGCGTAGCGCAAAGCGTTGGCCCGCCAAAGCGGACGAGCAGGTTTTACTGCGTCAAACAAACGCTGCACCCGCTTGGCAATTTCACCTGTATAGGACGCCACTGGCGAATGGATAGCGATCAAAGGGCGCTCGAACTTCTCGGCCAAGCTCCAGCTAGCCGGAAAGCACAGCACAGCACCGGTCAGCACATGCTCCTCCCTGTGCTTTTGCAGAATACAGATGTCTTCTTGGATCAACTGGCTAAGACTGCGGAGCGGATCAGAGCGATCGACCCATACGTCGCGCCCATCGGGCGTGTTTACATTGTCTCCGGCTATGTCAAACTTGGGATGGCGGTCCAATTCGGCCAAGACCAAATCAAGAAGTTCTCGCCCCGCATCCTCCGCCTCGCGCGTTATGCGCAACACAGCGTCTCCCTCGGAGCGCAGCAATTCAGCCTTATGGTTGACCTGAGCCGCGTACACCTCGTCCACTTGCAACCACTCGTCCATCTGCAACGGCATGATGCCCGGCAATCGACGGCTCTGAGCCGACATCCAAGGCGCAAATCGTAGCGTATTCTGGCAGATTTCAGTCATTTCACCCTAAAAACGGCAGCTTTCGTGCCGCTTTTAGAACGGCCACAGCATTTTCTTGAAGCCATCCTTGGCCAAAAGCGTACGGGGAGACAAGCAATGAACCAGCATTATCGTGACGGGCGCAAGATTGATCCCACACAAGGCTCCAAGCTGTCTGACGGAACGCCCAATGACGGTGACCGCATCGAGATTGGCCCGACTGCACTGGCTTTTCGCGAATGGGAAGAGGCTGGTCTGCAAATGCCCAACCTTGAGCGGATGCGTCGGTTTCGCTGGGAACGTCTGACCCAACACATTGTGGATCGTGACTGGGGCGGCCTCCTGATGTTTGATCCGCTCAACATTCGCTACGCAACTGACAGCACCAACATGCAGCTTTGGAACACCCATAACCCATTTCGTGCCGTTTTGGTCTGTGCGGATGGATACATGGTGATCTGGGACTACAAGAACTCCCCTTTCCTGAGCAAATTCAACCCTTTGGTCCGCGAACAACGCTCCGGAGCCGACCTGTTCTATTTCGACCGTGGCGACAAAGTTGATATTGCTGCGGACGCGTTTTCCAATGAGGTGCGGGTTCTCATCGAAGCACATGGTGGCGGCAACAAGCGTCTCGGGGTGGACAAGATAATGCTGCATGGCCTCCGCGCGCTTGAAGCTCAGGGCTTTGAGATCATGGAAGGTGAGGAATGCACCGAGAAGTCCCGCGCCGTGAAGGGGCCAGATGAGATACTGGCCATGCGCGCCTCTTGCCACGCCTGTGAGGTTGCGGTGGCAGAAATGGAAGATTTCGCAAGAACCCATGTGCCAGAGGGCAATGTCACGGAAGATGACATCTGGGCTGTGCTGCACGCAGAAAATATCAAGCGCGGCGGCGAGTGGATCGAAACCCGGCTTTTGGCGTCAGGACCACGCAGTAATCCTTGGTTTCAGGAATGCGGACCAAGAGTGACGCGCAACAACGAGATTATTTCCTTCGATACTGACCTTGTCGGAGCCTACGGCATCTGCTGCGACATATCCCGCAGTTGGTGGATTGGTGATCAGTCTCCGCGCCCTGACATGATAGATGCCATGCAACACGCCCATGAGCATATCATGACCAACATGGAGATGCTGAAACCCGGCGTCACCATCCCGGAATTATCTCGCAATACCCATGTGTTACGGGACGAATTTCAAGCACAAAAGTATGGATGTTTGATGCATGGCGTGGGTCTGTGCGATGAGTGGCCTCTGGTGGCCTACCCGGGCAAGCATGTCGATGGTGCGTTTGAATATGCATTGGAACCTGGCATGACCCTCTGTGTCGAGGCATTGGTGGGAACCGTTGGGGGCGATTTTTCGATCAAACTGGAGGACCAGGTTCTGATCACCGAAGACGGATACGAAAACCTCACGAAATATCCATTCGATCCTCAGTTGATGGGGCTCTGACGCATTTGCACGCACATGCCAGCTACCCAAAACTGATTAATTTTCAGGCATTTGGGGTGCAATGGAACCAGAACCATCACTAAAATGGTGTGAATGCGAATTTTCTTAGCAATAAGGCGGATCTCGCGTGTTATTCGCCTTGAAGCTAGACGTTTCTTTACTTAAATCCGCCACAAATCCAGTGTGTTCTGCACGGGATCAATTCATCGCTGCACAAGCAGTGTTTAACAAGTCAGGAATTTTGACGATGAAAGCGAACAAAATCTTTGCAGCAGCGGCTGTGGCGATTGCGTGTTTGGCAGCTCCCCTTAGCGCTGCAACACTGAACGGCACATTCAAAGTGACCGTTTCCAACTTCAACGCAGGCGGATCTGCCTCTGCTGCTGCGGCAACGCAGGCCAATATCGACGCAAACGGTATTCTGGACACGTTCTTCTACACAGGTGATCTCGACTTCCACGTCGACAACTTCCCCAAAAATGCCGACGCCGATACAATCAGCGATTTCTTCGCGACAAACCTGACCGGTGTTGTATCAGGTTTGGACAGCGCAGTTGGCGATCTGACACTTAGCACTGATCACTTCCGGACAACGACAATCCTGTCCTTCACATCTGTTTACACAGGTGCATTCGACGTCACCGCGCGCCACGATGACGGGATCACCGTTCTTGACGATGGCCATGCTATCCTGACACGTGCCAATCCGACAGCGGCTGTCACGACCGCACCGAACTCCGGCTTCGGCTCTGGCATGTTCGACGGTGGTGAGTTGCGCATCATTTACGCAGCAGCCAACGGCAACCCCTCGGTTCTGCGCGTTACTGGCGAAGGCGATACGGACAGCAATGTTCCACCTGTGCCACTGCCTGCAACCGGCCTTTTGCTTCTGAGCGCCCTTGGCGCTGGTGTCATAGCGCGCCGCAAGAAAGCTGCATAAGCCACTGCTTCATAATTAGAAATGAGCGCTGGATTTCCAGCGCTCTTTTTTTGTCCTGTGCTTGCTGTCAATCGCTCAGCGAATAGTCGGGGTTACATCCAGAAAGTTGATCGAACGCACGTCATAGCTGTCGATCTGGGATGTATCCGGTGTCACGACGAGTTCCATGGATAGCGTGATCCGCGGTGCTTCAATCTTTTCGGCGCCCTCCATCGCGAAGTTCAACTGCGCGACTTTACCCGGCGGCAGTGTCGTGGCGTATTGCGGGTTGCTGGTATTGCAATACTGCAGAGAGCCGCTGTTGTAGCATTCGCGCACGCCGGACCAATTCCCCGAATACGTCATAAAGCCACCGTTCCCGTCCGCAACTGACAAGGACTTGGGCAGATAGGACAGCCCTATCGGGTTTTCCGACGTATTTTGAAAACGTATCGCGAAGCTTGTTGCGCCCGTGGCCTTTGCATAGATCACGCTCGTCAGTTCCGCGATGAAAACGTCAGAACTATAGGTGTTGGCCGCATCCGCAGAGAGCTGGACGCGTGCGTCTCCACCACCGGTGGATGTGCTGTTCGATCGCTCAGGCTCCGGTTCGCCCGAGGCAGTTGTGAAACCGCAGGCTGCACGACTGCGATCCTCCATCATCTTGCCAATTGTGCCAATGCGCGGGAACTCGGACCGTGCGGTTGCAAACAATTTGCCGTCCGCCGTGCTGATCAAGCGCGCCTGCACTTTGACCTCTTCGCCGAATTCGATCAGTGACCCTGTCACCAACGCATCGACCCCTGCAATCTCTCCCAGTTTTCGGGCAGTGTCCGGGGCGATTGTGGCATCGTAGACCAATTCCATCTCACGGAAGATCGCGGAAAGCTGGCTACGTTCAATGATGTCGATCTGCCCTGCCCCGGCGTTAAACAAGCTGTCTACGATGAACTCCGTCACATAGTTGGACAGCTGCGAACATGTCCCATCACTATGGGTGAAGGTCGAGATGCCCACATTTGTGCGACTGTTCGCGGCGGCGCGTTCGACGATCTGGCTGGCAATCTCATCCAGCGCCCCATCAATATTTGACGCTGAGCGCACTTGCCCAGCGGGCAAGACCACCGCCAGCGCCGCAGCCACGCTTAAAAATTTCGAAATCATAGGCGGGTCACTCCTGACACTCATTAAAAATTTGGGATGTCTTGGTATTGGCTGCACCCAGCAAACCGTCGAAGGCCGCGGATTCGGCGGCAGGTCCCCGGCCATTGCCGACAAGCACAATGGGCTCCCGCACTTCACCGACTTGAGCCGCGACGCGCGCCTCCAAATAAACACCGGGCTGGCCTGAAGCGCTGTCTTCCGCCTTGGTATCGCGGCGATCGAGATGATCGACACGGAACGCAACCACTTGGCAGGTGGCAAATTCGGTCAGCAGGTTTTGTAATCTCTGCTCGTCGCTGTCGGCAGGAAATGCGGCGGGTACAGGTGTTGGCTGATGTGGCGTTGCAACCATCTGGCCTTCGCTAAACTGATATATCCCCAGAACGGCTGCAACAAATCCAACAATGGACGTCAAAACTTTCCAATAGTTGAGCAAAAATTGCATTACGTCAGAGAACCAAACAATCTGTCTTGGGGTAATGATTGCTGCCCTTTTGGCATCTGTCCAGTATCTTCCGTGTCATTTACGCAATCAGACCACACGGAATCCTAATCTTTGCTCACCATCTTGTGAGATCGCCGCCACAAGGCTTGTGACCAAGCATGTCGCGTCCCATTGTAAAGTTTCGAGGCAAAGAGGCATCTCTATGAGCATGGAAAAACTGACCTTTCAAGGCCATTCCGGTGACCCGCTTGCGGGACGATTAGACATGCCTGAAGGCCCGGTTCTGGCAACGGCGCTGTTTGCGCATTGCTTTACGTGCTCGAAGGACATCCCCGCCGCCCGCCGCATCGCCGCGCGTCTGGCTGGCTTGGGGATCGCCGTGCTTCGGTTTGACTTTACCGGTCTTGGTCATTCTTCGGGCGAATTCCAGAACACGACCTTCTCCTCCAATGTCCACGATCTGGTCCTTGCCTCTGAGGCATTGTCCCAGCGTGGCATGGCCCCTGACCTGCTGATCGGCCACTCGCTTGGCGGGGCTGCCGTGTTACGTGCGGCAGAATCAATCCCATCAACCAAGGCCGTTGCCACGATCGGCGCGCCGTTTGACCCCGATCACGTCACTCATAACTTTGCCGATGCTCTGCCCGGCATTCTGGAACATGGTGTGGGCGAAGTTCAACTTGGCGGGCGCCCTATCAAGATCGGGCGTGATTTTGTCGAAAACGTCTCGAGCGAAAAGCTCGAAGTCTCCCTCGCACAACTCAAAAAAGCATTGCTCGTGCTGCATGCACCTCAGGATGACATCGTCGGCATCGAGAATGCGACGCAGATTTTTCTGCATGCCAAACATCCAAAGAGCTTTGTCACGCTGGACAATGCAGATCACCTGATCACGCGCCTAGCCGATGCGGAATATGCCGCCGATGTTATTTCTGCCTGGGCCTCGAGATATCTGGATTTGCGCCCACCTGCCCCTCCGATCGGTGCCCCAGAAGGCGTTGTTCGCGTCACCGAAGCGGACCCCGACGGATTTCTTCAGGACATAAATACCTGCAAGCATCACGTGTATGCGGACGAGCCCCCGGCTTATGGCGGCACGAACAAAGGTATGACGCCTTATGGCTTTCTGTCAGCGGGACTTGGCGCATGCACGTCCATGACGATTCGTATGTATGCGCGCCGAAAGAAGTGGCCGCTTACGAAAGTCTGGGTTGATGTGAAACATGACGCCATGCATGCGCAGGACGCATCAGGCGGACATTCGAAGATCGATCAGTTCGTGCGGGAAATTCATCTTGAAGGTGATCTAGATGAAGAACAGCGCGCCCGCCTACTAGAAATCGCGGACAAATGCCCGGTGCACAAGACGCTGGAAAGCTCGTCCGAAATCAAGACGATCCTAGCGAGTTAACGCACACCTTCCGCAAACTCAGCGCGTTCAGGTGGCAACTGCGCGCGACCAGCGATCATGTCGGCCGCGCGCGCGGCGAGCATTTGTACCGGTGCATTCAGATTGCCCGACACGATCCGCGGTAGAACCGAGGCATCGACCACGCGGAGCCCCTCGATCCCATGCACACGTAGTTCCCCATCCACCACACAATCCGCATCGTCGCCCATGCGGCAGGTGCCGCAGGGATGAAAATCTGTCTCGCTGGCGCTTCTGATCCACCGAGCTATATCTTCTCTTGTTTTTACATCAGCCCCCGGCATGATCTCGGCACCGCGCAGCCCTTCAAAGGCCGATTGTGCAACCAGTTCCCGAGCTTTCTCGACACCGTTGATCATATCGTCCAGATCGCGGGGATCATCGTAATAGTTGAACCGCATAAGCGGTGCGGCGCGCGGATCTGCAGACTTCAATGATACTACCCCGCGACTTCGCGGGCGCAACAGATCGATATGTATCGCAAAGGCTTGTGAGAGCGCGATCTTGTGATCCGAGTATTCAAATCCCACGGGCGCGAAGTGATATTGAAGATCGGGATACTCCGCAGCATCGCTGGAGCGAACAAGCCCTCCGGCCTCCCAGATGTTCGAGGCTGCTACGCCATCGCGGAAGAACACCCAGCGTGCCCCGGCCAGCCCTTTGCGGAGAGGGTTATCGATCCGGTGAATGGGAAATTCGACCGGACAGGCAAATTGCAGGATCAGACACGCATGGTCCTGAAGGTTCTGACCCACGCCCGGCACATGATGTTGGCAGGTGACACCACTGGCAGCCAACATGCCCGCCGGACCAATCCCGGACAGCATCAGCAGATGTGGTGAGTTTAATGCGCCACCAGACAGGATTACCTCTTTGGCGGCTTTCGCGACGCGCAAAGCCCCTTTGTGGCGATAAACAATACCGGTTGCGCGAGTACCTGACATCTCAATCCGCTCCACATGGGCAGAGGTAATCAGCGTGACGTTCCCACGCGCCAAGGCTGGCCGCATATGCGCCACGGCCGCGCTGCATCGGCGCCCGTAACGACGCGTTGCATCGAGCCGCGCTGTGCCTTCCGGCTGTGCGCCGCTGGGATCATCGGTATACCCCTGTCCCGCCTGAGCTCCGGCTTCGACAAAGGCATCATAAAGCGGATTGTCGTAGCCAGCGCGCGATACACCCAGTGGCCCTGCATCGCCGCGCCATTGGCTCGCCCCCCGATCCGAGGTCTCACCGGCCCGGAAATAGGCAAGGCATTGATCAAAACCCCAAGCTTGCAAGCCTTTTCGCGTGCCCCACGAATCATAGTCCCGTGGATGGCCGCGCATGTACACCATGGAATTGATCGAAGAGGAGCCGCCCAAAACTTTGCCCCGAGGCATAGAAATTTCACGTCCGCCCAAGCCATCATCCGCCTCAGTCTGATAACTCCAGTTCAGGGAGGGCTTGTGCCAAACGGCATGCACCCCGGCGGGCACGTGAATCATCAGGTCACGGTCCATAGGTCCGGCTTCCAGAACTAGAATGCGAGCCGCGCGATCCATACCGAGCCGATTGGCCAGAACACATCCGGCTGATCCTGCGCCGACTATGATATAGTCAAATTCCGATTGAGAGCTCATGCTTGCAGCGTCGCCACGGTTCTATCGCTTGAGATGATAGGTCAATGCATTGCGGATCAGTAGTCGCAATTTCTCGGGCTGGAGAGCATCGCTGTCATCAAACACCACTGCGCGATTGCCCTCGAACGTGAACTCCTCACCAAACAGACTTTGGAAATCAGACATCAGCGTGCTTTGACAGTGGGTGAAAATCGCGAACCCGCCCAGTTTCGACAAGCCCAGGCGGATCGTAGAGCCCGACTTGGTTTCCGGTGTCAGATAGGACGGCTGACCCCATTTCAGGGTTTCAAGGATTTCGCCAGCTTCCGGACACTCGGCAGCGGTTTCAAAGATCAGATTGCGAATTGCCAATAGACCTGCACGCTCAGGGCCCGGAAAGGCGGCAAAGGCCCGCTCGACATTTGGGTCCTCGAATGGAGGGCTTGCTTCTGACATCAACTACTCTGCTGCAACCTTTTTCTTCGGCGACAGCATGTCTTTCAGATAGTGCCCGGTATAAGAGGCCTCGACCCCAGCTACCTTTTCAGGCGTCCCGATTGCCACAACCTGACCGCCGCCATCACCTCCTTCGGGTCCGATATCGATGATATAATCAGCGGTTTTAACCACGTCCAGATTGTGCTCGATCACCACAACAGTATTGCCCTGATCCACCAGTTCATGAAGCACTTCCAGAAGCTTGCGCACATCTTCGAAATGCAGGCCAGTCGTCGGTTCATCCAGAATATAGAGCGTTCGCCCCGTAGATCGCTTCGACAGCTCCTTGGACAGTTTTACCCGCTGCGCTTCACCACCGGACAGGGTCGTCGCCTGTTGGCCCACCTTGATATAACCTAGGCCAACACGCATCAGCGCGTCCATCTTCTCGCGAATGCTAGGCACCGCCTTGAAGAATTCCTGCGCATCTTCAACGGTCATATCAAGGACGTCGGCAATCGACTGACCTTTGAATTTGATTTCAAGTGTCTCGCGATTGTACCGCGCGCCGTTGCACGTCTCGCAGGTCACATAGACATCCGGCAGGAAGTGCATCTCGATCTTGATAACACCGTCACCCTGGCAGGCCTCACACCGCCCACCCTTCACGTTGAATGAGAAACGGCCGGGCTTGTAACCGCGTGCCTTGGCTTCGGGCAGTCCCGCGAACCAGTCCCGGATCGGGGTGAACGCCCCGGTATATGTTGCCGGGTTTGAACGTGGCGTCCGTCCGATCGGCCGTTGGTCGATATCGATAACCTTATCGAGATGCTCCAGGCCGGTAATGGTCTCGCACGGCGCTGGTGTCTGGCGCGCCCCGTTGAGACGCATGGAAGCTGTCTTGAACAGTGTCTCAATTGTCAGGGTAGACTTACCCCCGCCCGAAACGCCGGTCACGCAGACGAATTTGGAAAGCGGGAAATCGACTGTGACGTTTTGCAGGTTATTGCCTGTCGCCTTCTTGACGGTCAGCTTTTTCTTGTTGCCCTTCCGTCGCTCGGCCGGCACCGCGATTTCACGCGCGCCTGTCAGATATTGTCCAGTAATACTGTCAGGGCTTGCGGCCACTTCCGCTGGCGTGCCTTGCGCCACGACCTGACCGCCATGCACCCCGGCCCCCGGGCCAATATCGAACACGTAGTCTGCTTCGCGGATGGCTTCCTCATCGTGTTCAACTACGATGACGGTATTGCCCGCATCGCGCAGATTTTTCAGCGTTGTCAAAAGCCTGTCATTGTCGCGCTGGTGCAAACCGATCGAGGGTTCATCGAGCACATAGAGAACCCCTTGCAGGCCCGACCCGATCTGACTGGCAAGTCGAATGCGCTGGCTCTCGCCTCCCGATAGGGTGCCCGCATTGCGTGACAGCGTCAGGTATTCAAGACCCACATTGTTCAGAAACCCAAGACGTTCGCGAATTTCCTTCAGGATTGCCCGCGCAATTTCATTTTTCTGCACGGTCAGGCTCTCGGGCACACTTTCGCACCACGCATAGGCCTCACGGATCGACATCTGCACCACCTGCCCCACGTGCAGACCGGCAATCTTAACCGCCAAAGCCTCAGGCTTCAGCCGATAACCTTCGCAGGTGCCGCAGGATCGGTTGTTCTGGTAGCGCTCAAACTCTTCCCGAATCCAGCTGGAATCGGTTTCGCGATATCGCCGCTCCATATTGGGAATGACACCCTCAAAGCTGCGCGTGACCTGATAAACGCGACCGCCTTCGTCGTAGCGAAACGAAATCTCATCATCGCCTGAGCCATATAGGAACACTTTTTGGATCTTCGGATCGATGTCTTTCCAAGGCGTATTCTTGTCGAAATCATAGTGTTTCGCGATGGATTCAATGGTCTGCAGAAAATACGGACTTTTGCCCTTTCGCCACGGCGCCAGCGCTCCATCATACAGCTTCAACGCTGCATCCGGCACCACCAGACGTTCGTCGAAGAACAGCTCGACACCAAGGCCGTCGCAAGACGGGCATGCCCCAAAGGGAGCGTTGAATGAAAATAGGCGCGGCTCGATCTCTGGAATGGTGAATCCTGAAACGGGACAAGCAAATTTCTCCGAGAAGGTGATCCGCTCCGGCTCACCCTCTTTTGGGGCTGTTTCAAGCACGGCGATGCCATCGGCCAGATCCAGCGCAGTTCGCAACGAGTCGGCCAACCGCGTCTCTAGACCTTCGCGTACCACGATCCTGTCGACGACTACATCAATGTCATGCCGGAATTTCTTATCCAGCGTCGGCGGGCTTTCGAGCTCATAGAACTCACCATCGACCTTCACACGTTGAAATCCTTGCTTGGCCAGCTCCGCAAATTCCTTGCGGTACTCGCCCTTCCGGTCACGAATAATCGGCGCCAGAAGATAACCGCGCGTGCCCTCCTCCATCGCCATGACACGATCAACCATGTCCTGCACCTGCTGCGCTTCGATCGGCAGACCGGTGGCGGGCGAATATGGTGTCCCGGCGCGTGCAAAAAGCAGCCGCATATAGTCGTAAATCTCGGTCACCGTACCAACGGTGGAGCGTGGATTTTTCGACGTCGTCTTCTGCTCAATCGAAATCGCCGGCGACAGGCCAGAGATGTGATCGACATCAGGCTTTTCCATCATGTCGAGGAACTGACGTGCATAAGCGCTGAGCGATTCTACATAGCGACGCTGGCCTTCCGCATAGATCGTATCAAACGCCAATGATGACTTGCCTGATCCGGACAGGCCCGTAATCACCACCAGTTCATCGCGCGGAATATCAACGTCAATCGACTTGAGATTATGTTCGCGCGCGCCGCGCACTTCAATTTTTTTTAGCTCGGCCATGATCCACCCAGGGTAATACCGTTCGCAAGATAAGCGCGGCAGAAAAATCTTCCACAAGAATGCCAGAACATTAAGAGAACATCCACAGGTTTATTTCATCTTGGCTCTTAGAACAGCCAGTGTCGCGATCCCGAGGGCGCAAAACACTGCCAAAGCCAGCGTAACACCGCCCAATCCCCAAGCATTGGTGACGGCCACGAATATCGGGGTACCTGTTGTTGTGCCGATATTGCCCATCTGCGCGATCCCGCCTGTTGCACGCGCACGGTCGCGCAGCTCTGGATTGAAATGCGGAATCATCGCGAAGCAGGCCCCCGGGATCAATCCCATTGTCGCAAAGAGCGTGGCAATGGCGATCAAGGTCCATGCCGTGATCGGTGTCCCAGTCAGCCACAATGCTGTCATCGACATAATTGTCAGCACAAACCCTGCAATCGCGATACGGTCCGGGGCGACCGTTCTGGCCATGAAGCCTGCCGCGAACGTGCCAATCAGACTAATCATCGGCGGTATGGACAGGGACCAGAGTGGCAAATCCAACAGGCCCGGCAGCACCGCCAGCAAGGCAATGTAGAGGATCGTGTAGAACACGAAACCACCGCCCGCGATCAACAGGTTTGGCGTGGTGTAGATCGCTTTATGTTCCGCGAAATAGGAAACCGGTTCCGAGCGGGTCAAACGTTCTTTCGGAAGCACTGGCCATAACGCGGCTCCCATCGCCAGAAGCCCGACACCGTGGGCGATCAGAACGGCCTGTAAACCTCCCAACGCCAACAGAGACGGCAGGACCAGCGCGGTCAGGGCAAGACTTATACCGAAGAACGACGCCCAGATGCCCATCACGACAGGTCGATCGCGATCTGACGCGTGGGCCGCCATCAGCGTGGGCGCAGCCACCACCATCGCCAGATGCGACACGCCTTCGGCCACCCGTAGCGCAATCATGACCGGGGTTGGCGGCAGTAGAGCCTCGATCAAGGACAATGCGCCCCCCAGTAAAATCGCTGCGATCAAAGCCCGCGCCATGCCAATGCGTGTCACCATGGCCCCGGCAACCGCACCAAACGCAATACCAACGATGCCCACGATCGAAATCATCGGCGCGGCCATATCGCCATACACCGCGCCCAACAGGTCCAAGGTTAGAGTAAATTTGCCGAATTGCGCTGCCGAAAAGAGGCCGGCGCAAAGCAGCAAAGTGATGAGCAACCAATTGGTACGTGAGGGCATCATATCCCTTCCCTCTGCCCATCATCGATGGAGGTCAAGCGGACTCTTTTGATCAACCAAATCGGGACGCTTTGGTTCGCGAATGGCCGAGGGGAGGCTGTTAGCTACCGAGAATTTTTCGCACGTAGTTCCGTGTCTCGCGGTAAGGCGGGATGCCGTTGTGTTTTTCGACAGCACCGGGCCCGGCGTTATATGCCGCGAGCGCCAGACGCCATGAGCCAAACTTGCGGTGCATCTGCTTGAGATAGCGCGCACCGCCTTCTAGATTTTGTTTGGGGTCACGCGGATTCACGCCAAGCTTGCGGGCAGTACCCGGCATCAGCTGTGCCAGACCAATCGCGCCCTTATGTGACACCGCGCCGGGCTTCCAGCCGCTCTCCTGCTGAACCAGACGCAAGAACAAATCCTCCGGCACACCATGTTTGCGCGCAGCGCGTTTCGCATCATTGAGATAAACGCCGCGATATGATCCGCGGTAACGTGGGATCGACGTCGACGCATAGTCGATCTTGGCGCCCTTCATTCCGGGCTTCAGCTTAACCGACGCTTTATATTGCGAAGAAAGACGACCATCTAGCAGGCGGGCTTGCGACTTGTAGACAGACCCACGGTTCGATGTAGATCCGGTGATAGACAACCCTTCGGCAACCACAGATGTTGCACTCGGCACAGTCAGGGCAAAAGCCAGCCCAATCCCCACAAACAGACGCATCGCACCACCAAACGTGTTTTCGTTGGCGCGCAATATACTGAATTTTCAGATCGAGACCAGCCCTGCCCTGAGTTTGAGAGCATTTCACCTCTCGTTAACCCTGTTCGGCTGATGTAGTCTCACCCAAACACTAGGAATCGGGGGAGTTTTACATGGCAGGCTCAGTCAACAAGGTCATTCTTATCGGCAATCTGGGTCGCGACCCTGAGGTGCGCACTTTCCAGAATGGCGGCAAAGTATGCAATCTTCGCATCGCGACATCTGAGAATTGGAAAGACCGCAATACAGGTGAGCGGCGCGAGCGGACGGAGTGGCACTCCGTTGCGATCTTCAACGAAAACCTCGCCCGTCTGGCAGAGCAATATCTGCGCAAAGGCTCGAAGGTTTATATCGAAGGCAAACTGGAAACCCGTAAATGGCAGGACCAATCCGGTCAGGATAAATACTCCACTGAAGTCGTACTGCGCCCTTATGCCGGTGAAATGACATTCCTCGATAGTCGCGACAGCCAAGGTGGCGGTGGCGGATATGGCGGCGGCGGTGACAGCTATGGCGGTGGATATGACAGCGGCCCCGGCCCTTCCTCTAGCCCTGCATCATCCCCCGCTGGCGATCTGGACGACGAAATCCCGTTCTAGGCACACGGCAAGCAGAGGTGCAGGCATCAAAGTGCCTGCACACCAATGACAACGGGGTGCAGCATCAGCAACAGGATGAACACCGCGAAGCCTGCAAAAATTCGCAACAGGCTGTCCGGCCACGACTGGGGCGCCCTCAACAATGGTTTCTTGGAAACCTCGGTGTTTAGCGCCCGCCAACCCTCTTCCCCCATTTCTCGACGCTTGCGTCGATTGATCAACGCACGTCCGGCTATCGCGAACACGCCAAGTGTTCCAAACAGCAGGAGATGGGCCAGATCACCATTTGGCAGAATATGAACCCCGGCCCAAAGCGCCAGCGCAACCAGCACAGGATGGCGCGTCAGGCGGACGATACCGGGGTGGCTGGGTGCAAAGGATTGACTGCGCGCGCCACCGAAAGAAAACGGATTTGGTCGCGCAATGGTGAAGGCAAGTATCAAGCAGGCGACCAACATCCCCAGATGCACGACGTGGCGCTGCCAGGGCATCTGCGGCCAAAGCAATACGAAAGGTGCCTTACCTGCCGACCAGATTAGTAATGAAAGCATGCAGAGCGACAACATCGAATAGCCCACTCCAAACCCCCGGGTGCCCAGACGGGCGACGAGGCGCGCTTTGATGACGGGCCGCACCGGGATGGAATGTGTGAGGAAAAACAAAACAAAGACGCCCGCAAAGCCAAACCAACTCATGGGTTTTTCTTCGCTTTTCGACGTGACAGGCAGGGTCCGTAGGCCAGCGCGAAGCCACCAAACGCGGCCATCCACAAGATCGCGGAGAGCTGGATGAGTTGCGGGATGTCGCCCGCCAACCAACGCGTCAAAACCGAAGCGATGAGGCAAATGTAGATCGCAAGCGTAGCGCCGTTTGCGCGCAAATCCTGGCCCGTGTGACCTAGAGAGGCGCGCGACATCACTGCCAACGTCATCGACCCGATCGCACCGGCCATCCAGACATGCTGGGGGGCCGCGCTGCTGGACATGCCTATCAGGTTGTCGGCGGCCAATGCGAACGCACCCAGCGGGATGAATGCGTATGATAGGTGTAAAATCCAGACTAGCGGCTCGCCAAAAGTGTGATGACCTTGCCAGCGGACCAGCCGGGCCGCGTGAGCCAAGCCGAACAGTACCAATAAAAGAGACGTCATCAGATGCTCAGGCCGGGCGATCCAGGCTGCAAGGATCACCACACTCGCCAGAAGTGTTCCCTTGTCAAAGATCAGCATTGGAGGTGCGGGTCGCGCGAGATGATTGTTGCGCGCCAACCAATTGCGGGTGAACGACGGTATGATCCGCCCCCCAATGACAGAGATCATCATGATGGCCGTCGCAAGGCCCAAGCGCAGCGCATAGCTTTGCGCAGCAACGCCACCGTTCATGTGCTCGACATGAAAGAGGGCATTGGCCAGCGTGAAAGCGCTCAACAGCAACAATACGATCAGATTGCGCCAGTTTTGACCCGCAATAATCTCGCGCAAAATGACTAAGCCGAGCACAACCGGGAAGGCGAGATCGATGGTTACGGCAACCCCCGCGGGCAACAGAGTCGAGATCAGAACCGCAGCGCGCCCGGCGCACCACAGGCCAAAGAGCATCGCCAGTCGCCAGCCGATCATCGGAAGACGTCCGGTCCAATTCGGAACCGCCGTTAACAGGAACCCCGCAAGAACCGCTCCCAGATAGCCGAACAGAAACTCATGCGCATGCCATGAAACCGGATCGAAACGGGACCAGAGCTCGATTACTCCGGTCAGGGCCATGATCCAAATCGCCATCGCTGTGGCCGCCCAAAGAGATCCAAACAGGAAAAAGGGGCGAAACCCGAAGCTGAAAAGCGCGGGACCATGCCAGGCGCGCATCTGTTCTGCCGATGAGCGCACCATCAACCAAGCTCGGTTTCGGTATTGTTGTCAGCAACATCCATTAAGTGCCGTATGTGTCGCGCGAAGTACCAAGTCGCAGGAATGCCAATAAGGCATCCCAGACCGATCGACCAAACGGTTGAAGCTACGGGCCCTCCGATCCAGCTCAATATCAAAGAGGCGAAGAACACATTCACGGCGGCGGCCCCTGCCCCGAAGGGATAGAGCACAAAGGCGATCTTGTGTGTGGACCACCCGGCCTGCGTCATGACCGGGCCACCAACTTGTGTACAAGGACAAGGGCCGCGATCAGAGCGATGCTGCCTAGCGCAAACCAGAACTCTGCGGTGGCAGATTGCGCCTGAGGGATCGGGCGGTCGAATTCTGTGGCAATGGCTGGTGTCGTAACCAGACAAAGCGCACAGATGGAGGCGATGGTGTAACGCATGTCAGGTCTCCTGTGTCAAAGTGCGATAGATATCGGGCAGCGCCCGAGACAAACGACGAGCATCGGGCAGCAGTGTGAACCCACCCCGCCCGAAGATGCGGGCAAACCAGTCCTGCCCGTCCTCATCAATGATAATGCCGTGCAGGCTGAGACCCGCGTGACGCGCCTCGCGCACCGCCATATGGCTGTCTTCAATCCCATGCTGACCCTCATAATGGTCGAGATCGTTGGGCTTTCCGTCCGTTAGTACGATCAACAGCTTCCGAGAGCTGGGCTCTTCAGTCAGCTGGGCGCTGACATGACGGATTGCGGTGCCAAGACGGGTGTAATGCCCGGGCTTCAACGCGCCTATGTTGGCGGTGATTTGCTCTGACATAGGATCATCGAACGTTTTGCATCGTGTCAGAAAAACTCGATCACGACGCAACGACGAAAAACCCCAGATGCCCAGCCGATCACCTGCGGCGTCAATACCAGCGACCAGTGCCGTCATACTATGGCGCGCCACATCAATAACGCTCGAGTCTCCAATCGCAGATTCGGTAGACCGGGAGGCGTCAATCAGGAATGCGACCGACATGTCGCGCTCGATCTGGCGCGCAGATTGCCAGATACGATCCGAGCCCCGCCCCGTTGCAATCAGATCCGCACGTGCCGTGAGCAGCGCATCGAGGTCCAGTTCGGTCCCGTCAACTTGGCGAGGCTGCAGTATACGACGCGGGCGTAGTGCTTCGAACTGGCGTCGGACCTCGCGCACTCGCCGCGTATCTGGCACAAACGGGGTTTCCGATAGGCAAGCGGGCGCGTCGAGCACCCGGCAATGATCCGGCATGTAGCTGCGTGATCGATGGTTCCATTCCGGGTAGGTGTAGCTGCCCGCAAGCGCTTCGTGGTCGGCATCCGCCGGTGAAAGATCAAGGTGGAGGCGCAGCCGTGTTGCAGCCCGTCTATCATTCTTTGACAGAGTGATTTGATCCTGATCATCCGCGGCCTTCTGCGCGTTGTCATCCTCATCGTCATCGACGCTACGATTGATATTCATCGACTCAACCCATGACAGGATCGATTCAAAGCGATGGATGATGAAGCTATCCTTGCGGGCATGCTGATCCTGCTCGCGCCGCTCGCCCAGCTTGCGCTTGGTATAGGCTGCATTCGCGGGGGCTGCGGACTTGTCTTTGGCATCTTCCATGGCGGCCTCACCCGAGCCGGGTGCCTCAAACCTCAGCCAGATCGGGACCGGCGCGAAGGGTTTGTACGAACGGACGGTCGCCGCTTGCATGGTCAGGTGTTGGTTCTGGCCGCGCAACTGATCACAGATCGCAGCTTCGACCATCTCCTCCTGCTGCGGGCGCAGAAGCTTCGGCCGGGTTTCAAGACAGCGATTTGCCATGCGGGCATAGGCCTTGCGCAGGCCTGGACAAGCCAGAAGCGCGGTTTCTGATGCAGCGGCATTCGCATCGATTTGGCTTACATCAAAAGCCAAACCCTCACCCGACAGGTCCAGAGACGAAACATCAGCCGTGGCCGCCAAAGCGGTCAGCCAGAAATAGGCATCTCGATTAAGGGCAACATCGGGAAATTCAGCGATAACCGGCGGCAACCTCAAACGCTCCCCGTCAAAGCTTGCTACCCATTCGCGGTCGCGATCTGCCCCCAGCTTGCGGCGCATGGGTCTTCGATGCTGCATGAGTGTTGGAGCCACCTCTCCGAGCTCAACTCCGGCATCGCCACCCAGCGCGCGAAAGAGCATGGCAAGGCTTGGCCGGACCGACGCCAGTGTCGCTGCAGCCTCGGGATAACTCACATCTGCGCCGATCCCACTGGCCAGATCGTGCCACAGGTTTCCAACCGTCTCTTCAGGGTCCATCAGATCGAGAAGACGCATCGTTCTATCCGTAGATTGTCGACACCAGATCGCGCAGCGATTGCTGCACATCAGCCTCATCGCTAAGAGGCTCAATGATGGCTGCGTCCAAGGCACTGTCGACACCCATGCCACCGGCAATCAATGTCGCGGCATAAATCAACAGGCGGGTCGAGACGCCCTCCTCCAAATCCATGCCAGAGAGATTTCTGATATGCCCCGCGAGGCGCACAAGAGGCGCAACGCGGCCCTTGTCCAACTGGCTTTCGCGCGCAACAACGGCGATCTCAATCTCAGGGTCCGGGAAATCGAATGAAATTGACAGGAACCGCTGTCGCGTGGACGGCTTGAGCCTTTTCAGCACATTCTGATATCCGGGGTTATAGCTTGCAACCAACATGAAGTCTTTGGGCGCGACAAGTTCCTCTCCCGTTCGGTCGATCATCAGGGCGCGGCGCGTATCCGTCAGAGGGTGTAAAACAACCGTAACATCCTTGCGAGCTTCGACCACCTCATCGAGGTAGCATATGCCGCCCTCTCGCACCGCGCGGGTCAGCGGACCATCAACCCAGACGGTCTCACCCCCCTTGAGCAAATATCGTCCGATCAGATCTGCCGCCGACAGGTCGTCGTGACAGGCAACCGTATAAAGCGATATGCCCAGTTTTGCGGCCATATGCTCAACAAACCGGGTTTTACCGCAGCCGGTTGGCCCCTTCAGCAGAAGGGGCAAACCGTTGTCTTGGGCCATTTCGAACAGATCGCATTCGCGGCCCGTTGCCTGATAGAATGGCAGTGTTGGTAGAGTTGCGACGTTCATGGCCTACTCTCCCGGAACGGGGCTGGCCGGGCCCGGTGTGATGATCTCTTTCTTCCTCACAATCAGAAGCGAGTAGATGAACAGGAGTGCGCCAATCACAACGGCAAGCCCAGCTCCGAAGCGCATCAGGTAGAACACTGACAGGCTTTCCTGCACATCCATGTAGTAGTCGCCCACCACGCGCTGCATGTGAGTCTGGATCGTGCCCGCGAAGGTCAGCACAAACGTCATGAACGCCATGCCGCCTGTCATCAACCAGAACGATGCCATGTTGAGAACCTGATTATACGGCTCACGTCCACGCAACATCGGCATCGCATAGCTGAAGACCGCAAGGTTGAGCGCGACATAAGCTCCGTAGAAAGCAAGGTGTCCGTGAGCTGCGGTGATCTGCGTGCCGTGGCTGTAGAAGTTCACGCCGTGCAAGGTGTGCAGGAATCCCCAGACACCCGCGCCGAAGAAAGCGACTGTGGAAGATCCCAGTGACCAGAGAAGCGCCGCCTTATTGGGATGGTTCTTTCGCCCCTTCCAGACCATGACGAACGCAAAGGACATCATCAGGAAAAACGGGATCACCTCGAACGTCGAGAAGATCGAACCAACCCACTGCCAGTAGCCCGGCAGTCCAATCCAGTAGAAATGGTGCCCGGTACCAAGAATGCCTGAGAACAGAGCAGTGGCCACAATGACATAGAGCCACTTTTCGACCACTTCCCGATCCACACCCGTCAGCTTCAACAGCAGGAAGGCAAGGATTGCGGCCATCACCAACTCCCATGTTGCCTCCACCCATAAATGCACGACAAACCACCAGTACATCTTGTCGAGGCTCAGGTTTTCCGGATTGATGAAGGCAAATACCCAGAGCAATGACAAAAGCCAAAGCCCCATCAGAAGCACGTTGGTAATCGCGGTTTTCTTGCCCGCCAGGACCGTCATGGAGACGTTGAAGAGGAATATCAAAGCCGCGACCAATATCCCGAATTTGACCCAAAGCGGTTGCTCCAGAAATTCGCGACCTCCGTGGATGCCTACTAGATAGGATCCGACCGCCCCCAACGTTCCTACCAATAAGATGATGAGCTGGAGATAGGCGAGCTCTGTTGAATAGATTTCACGTTCTGATTCCTCCGGGATCAGGAAGTATGCGGCTCCAAAGAAGCCCAGCAGCAGCCAGACAATCAGTGCATTCGTATGGATCATGCGTATGACGTTGAAGGGCAGAAGCTCTGCCAGAAAATTTGGCGAGACGTATATCCAGCCCGCCAGCAGTCCACCCAAAACCTGAACGCCAAAGAGCGCCATGGCGGCCAGGAAATAGTACATTGCGACTTTTTGAGATTGGTATTTCATCGGTTCGCCTCCTTATCCGGCATCATTGGGCGGCCAACCCTGTGTGTCCGTCTGGTCGGCCCAGCGCAGGAATTCTGCGAGGCCGCGAATGTCTTCATCGGTGAATTCATAGCGGGGCATTTGACGGCGGCCCTCGATGCCGCTGGGTTGGGCTTCGATCCACGCTTTGAGCGTTTCGAACGCATCCTCCGGATCTTCTTGCACGCCCCAGCGGGTCATCACATTGCCGACTTCAGGAGCAAAATATGCCCCCTCCCCGTGCAGGCTGTGACAGTTGATGCAGGAGTTTCTTTCCCAGACCCGTTTGCCGTGGATGACGTCTTCGCTCAGCGCCATGCCTGCGGTTGAGACCTCCACTACATATTTGTGTGAATGAACGGTCATCCCCACGAAGACCAAGACAAAAAAGATAGAGCCCCCGTAGAAGATGTTGCGCGCCCGCGATTTCGTGAGAAATTCAGCCATACTGCAGCCTCCTTGACTTCGGTATGGTCATGAATAGCCGCAAGCGCGCGAACAAAGTTTGTGCCAGCGCAACGTTCTGTTGAATTGTATCGCTAGGCTGGGCAGCGAAAGGAGGGCGACATGCGTGCCCCGAAACTGGATGATCCGGATTTACCGCTGGCGGATTTGATGACCCATTGGCCGCAAACCGTCCCGGTCTTTCTGAGACACAAAATGATGTGCGTGGGCTGCCTTATCAGCCCGTTTCACACCGTTCAGGACGCCTGCGCCGAATATCACTTGGAGGAAGACGTCTTTTTGGCCGAGCTGATCGCGGCAACCGCCCTCTAGATCACCTTATGTCTGCGCGAGTACCACCAAAGCGTGAGGATCACGCACCTTGATGCGCTTGCGCTTGCTTTCCACAAGTCCCTGCTTTTCCCACCCGCTCAGTAGTCGGCTGACCGTGTGTAGCGTCGTTGCGGTCAACTCTGACAGATCCTGCCGCGTAATCGGGAAATCAATCTCGATGCCATCCGACACTTTGCGACCGGTCTGATTAATCAAGCGTAAAAGCGCGTTGGCCACGCGCTGCTCGACCTGTTGTGTTGCGAGTTCGACGATCCGATTGTTCATCTCGCCCACGCGGTGCCCCACTGTCTTGTAGGTCTCGGTGGCGAACCCATCGTAGTCGGCAACATAGCTGTCCCAGAGGCGCATGGGCCAACTCAGCACGATCGCCTCACTTGCCGATATTGCCGTGGCTGGATAGGTATCGCGCCCCAGCGCCCTGGCTATACCAAGCAGCTGCCCTGCCGGAATATGAAGTGCCGTCACCTGTTCGCCAGTGGGTGTAATTCGCACCACCCGGACATAACCGTCCAAAAGCATATAGAACCGCTCGGCCGGCAAGCCTTCTTCAAAAATTGCAGCCCCGGCTTCATACCGCCGGGACGTGGCCTGATCCAGGATCGTGCGGATCTGGTTTTTCTCCAGCCGCGAGAACGGCGGCATGTGTGTGAGCAAGCTCTCGTCGAGCCGCGGAAAGGTCTTCTGAGAGAGCACTGATCCCATAAACGGCACCCTGTCACAGAAACCAGAGCAACACCATATTTTACGCCTTCGCAATTGCAGCAATTTCGGTTGGAAGTTTGTGCTGGCTCAAAGACCCGGCACGCCAAGGGATTATTATTCGGATCAAGACATCGATTGATCTGAAAGGAAGAAAGAATGATCCGCATATTGGCTACCGGCTTGGCACTCGCATCCCTGATGGGCTCCGCCGCATTTGCCGAAACATTTGAAGTTCGAATGCTGAACAAAGGCGCAGAGGGCGACCGTATGGTGTTCGAGCCAGACTTTATTCAGGCACAGGCCGGCGACACGATCCGCTTTGTTGCAACTGACAAAGGCCACAACGCCGAGATCAACAAGAACATGCTGCCTGAAGGCGCTGAGGCCTTCAAAGGCAAGGTCAATGAAGAGATCGAAGTCACGCTGGATACCGAAGGCGTCTATGGCGTGATCTGCAAACCGCATTTCGCCATGGGCATGGTGATGACCATCGCTGTGGGCGACGTGGCTGCACCTGATGATTTCCTCGAAGGCCGCGTGCCACGCAAAGCTAAAGAGCGTTTTGAGGAGCAACTCAACAACCTTTGACCAAATGATGGCGTTCTGGCTGGCGCGAGGATGCCGCGACCCGAACCCAAGGAGGGAATAATGACCAAATTTACCAACCCAGGACTGATGAAAACCAACCGACGCAACGTGCTGCGCGGCAGCATGCTTGCAGGCGCCGCAGCCATGGCAGGTGCAACCGCGATTGCCAGAACACGTGCGCCCAAGATCAACGCTATCAATGAGACTTCGACCAAGCTCTACAAAGCTGCGGCTGAACAGACCGCGGACAGTACAGCGAAACCTGCTGATTTGTCAGGTTACACACGCGTCAAGCAAGAGCTCGTCGCCCCCCCATTTGCGCCTGTCCATGAGCAGGTTGCAACGGGTGGCCCAAAGATCATCGAGATCACAATGGAAACCACTGAACGTCTGATGGTGGTGGATGAAGACACCGGCGCGTCTGTCTGGGCACTGACCTATAACGGGTCGGTTCCGGGTCCTCTGATCATTTGCCACGAAGGCGACATGGTAGAGCTGACACTGCGCAATCCGGTCGACAGCATGATGGAGCACAATATCGACTTCCACGCCTCGACAGGTGCATTGGGCGGGGGCGGCTTGACCCACGTCTATCCGGGAGAGGAAACGGTTCTGCGCTGGAAAGCGACCAAACCCGGATGCTTCACCTATCACTGTGCCCCCGGTGGCGCGATGATCCCCTATCACGTGACCCACGGGATGAATGGCGCGGTTATGGTTCTGCCCCGCGACGGCCTGAAGGACAAAGACGGCAATCAGCTACGCTATGACAAGATCGCCTATATCGGTGAGCAGGACTATTACCTGCCAGTGGATGAAAACGGCGATTATAAAACCTACGAAGTCGCCGGTGATGACTATTCCGACAGCATCGAGGCAATGCGTACCCTGATCCCGACCCACTCGGTCTTCAATGGTGCCGTTGGCGCTCTGACCGGGGAAAACGCCTTGACCGCCAAGGTCGGGGAAACTGTCATGATGATTCACAATCAGGCCAATCGGGACTCTCGCCCGCACCTGATCGGTGGACATGGCAACTTTGTCTGGGAATCGTCCTTCACGGACGCACCCTTGCAGGACATGGAGACATGGTTTGTGCGCGGGGGTTGTGCCGTTGCTGCAATGTACACATTCGAGCAGCCCGGCGTTTACGCCTACGTCAATCACAACCTCATCGAGGGTGTGTTGCTGGGCGCAACAGCGCACTTTGTGGTCGAGGGCACTTGGGACAACGCACTGATGGAACAAGTTGTCGCTCCACGCTCGTTCGAAACCTGATCCGAAAGGACGGACCAATGCCCCCTACAACCCGCCTCTCTGAACCTTTGAAGTCGACTATTAGTCTTGTGGTTCTGGGGTGTGTTGCGGGGGGCATTGCCCTTGGTGTCCTGCTTCTTCAGCAAGACAATGAACGCACCGCGCTGCCAGAAATGGCTGATCGGGAGATCTTGCTGCCAAGTGGCGACACATTGTTTGTTCAACGTCACGAGGTGACAATCGCTGAATGGAATGTCTGTGCGGATCAGCAAGGCTGCTCGCTGAAATTGAGAGCCCGACCTGATCAGGATCCGAAAACAACCCCAGCGACTGGTCTCAGCTATGTAGATGTCCAAGAATATATAACCTGGATCAATGCCACCACAGGGCATTCCTTCCGTTTGCCGACAGCAAAAGAGTGGCAATTCATGGCCGCTCCGGTCCTGCCGGAAGAGCCTGACCCCCTCTTCACTGACCCATCGCTGACGTGGGCCTCTACCTATCTAACCGAAGGTCTTTCGCCCAGAGCGCTGAAACCGCAGGGTAGTTTTTCGACATCTCCCGAAGGCATTGCCGATCTTGACGGCAGCGTTTGGGAATGGACGCAGGAGTGCTATGCTGACGGATTTGGCGCCAGTCGCTGTCCCGCCTATTACGTTGGTGGCGAGCATGTCGCTGCAATGTCTTACCTCGTGCGCGATCCCGCGAGAGGCGGCTGTGCCGTTGGCAGCCCTCCAGCCCATCTGGGAATGCGATTGGTGACGACCGACGCCCTCTAGTTCGCCATGCAAACAGTTGCGCAAAGGGCTGCGCTTTGATCGGACGCTGCCTGACCACGCCGAAGCTCTAGACCCGCGCCAGAGCGTCCTTCAAAACATCTTCAACCACCTCGGACGACACGTCATCGGTGACAAAGGCCTTTCCGATCCCGCGCGCCATTATGAAGCGCAACTGACCTTCCACCACTTTCTTATCCTGATACATCAGTCCTATCAGCTCTGCCGCCGGGGGCAGATCACCGGGGATATCGGCCAGATCGGTCTTCATGCCCATCGCCTTGAGATGCGCGCGTACGCGGCTCGGCTCTTCCTGCGAACAGAGCCCCAGCCGTGCCGATGTCTCAAATGCCAGAGCACAACCGATGGCAACGCCCTCACCATGCAAGAGGCGCTCGGAATAGCCCGTTGCCGCTTCCAGCGCATGACAGAAGGTATGCCCCAGATTGAGCAATGCCCTTTCGCCCTGCTCCGTCTCGTCCCGGACAACAATATCCGCCTTCATTTGGCAGGAGACACGCACCGCCTCGATGCGTTTTTCCACGTCACCCGCAGCCAGATCGGGGCCGTTTTGCTCCAACCAATCAAAGAAATCCGCATTGCCCAACAGACCGTATTTCACAACCTCACCATAGCCGGCCAAAAAATCCCGTGGCGTCAGGCTATCGAGGGTCAAGACGTCCGCAAGGACCAGCTTGGGCTGGTAGAACGCGCCAATAAGGTTCTTCCCCAGAGGCGAGTTTATCGCCGTCTTGCCTCCGACCGAGCTGTCCACCTGAGCCAATAACGAGGTGGGCATCTGGATGAACCGAACCCCACGACGCAGGATCGCAGCAGCAAAACCGACCAGATCCCCGATCACGCCTCCACCTAGAGCAAGGACGGTGTCATTGCGTTCGATTTTTTCGGAAATCAACCATTCCACCACCTCTTGCAGATGCGCCCAGTTCTTGGTGCCTTCACCCGCTGGCAAGGAAAGATAGGACGCATCGATGCCCGCGCTCTTGCAAGAGGAAAGCAGCGACGCGAGGTGTAATTCAGCAACGCGGGCATCCGTGACAATCGCCACGCGCGAGCGTTCCAGATGTGGTTTTACAAAATCAGCCGCACGCGTCAGAAGCCCTGCCCCGATTTCGATATCGTAGGCGCGCTCGCCCAATGGCACATGGACACGGGTCGTCATGCGGATACCCTCTCTACAATATTGGCCTCAATCAGAGTGGCCAGTACCTTGTCAGTCATATCTTCGATGGAAAATTCCGACTGCGCCTCCACCGTAAGTATCGCCTGCGCATAGATATCACGACGCTTCGCCTCGATCTCCTTGAGCGTCTGAAACGGATTGCCCGTGCGCAGCAGTGGTCGCGTTGTTTTGTGCTGCACCCGCGACCAGAGAAGCTGAAGGTCAGCCTTCAGCCAGACAGATACACCGTCTTTGGCGATCAGTTCTCTGTTTTCCGCCGTCAGAAATGCCCCACCTCCGGTCGACAGAATTGTGGGTTCGCCATGCAGCAGCCGCCCAATGATCTCGGATTCTCGCGCCCGGAAGAATGGCTCTCCATCACGCTCAAAAATTTCAGCAATAGACATATTCGCGGCTTTTACGATTTCTTCGTCGCTGTCGAGGAAAGCTACCCCGACGCGCCGCGCCAAGGCCTTCCCTATCGCTGTTTTCCCGGCGCCCATCATTCCAACCATCACGACAGTTTTGGTCAATCTCAGGTCTTTTGATGGCATTCTATCGCTCAATTTTCAGATTTCCGTCTTCAATGGCGTGATCTTGCCAAAAAAGCCATATATGAATCACTCAAACGCGCAAATGAGGTGCTCGGATACGGGCACAGGGGTCAGCGCAAACGGGAACGGAAAAGGCGAAATTTATGGGACGGCTGTTCAAGCTACTGTTCATTCTGATCCTGTTGGGCATTCTCGGCATTATCGGTTATGCTTATTTCGGCGACTTGTCCCCAAGTCGTATCGAAGTAAATCAACCGGTCGAACTGGATGCCAATTAAGTCGCGCAGCGCGTTATTTTTCTTATATTTTCTGGCAGCAGCGCATCCTGCAATATCGCAGGATGTTGATCCCGGCGAACCGCTCTCGGCGATTGACTGGTTGTCGGACGCTGTACGCGCGCCTTTAGTGCTTCCGAATCCGCAGGGCGATGTATCCACCAACGCATCCCCGACCTCCGTGGTGACCACCACGCTTGACGCGCCGAATATCGACGCAACTGGAATTCTGCCACGTTCCCGGATGGGGCTTCCCGCGGATTTCTGGGGCAATACACCCTCTTCTATTCTTCAGGCTCTAATCGCCAAACAACGAAGTGATTTGCCAAGACCTATTGTAGGATTCCTCAAGCAACTGCTTCTGACGGAGCTGGCAGCGCCAATCGACAGCCAAGGGAATGGTCGGTTGTTTTTGTCCCGCGTGGATTGGTATCTGAGCATCGGCGCGCTTGATGAAGCGCGTGCCTTGCTTGACCGCGCAGGGCCTCGCGACAACGCAGCGCTGTTTGCTCGCTGGTTTGACGCAAGCCTGCTGACCGGCCAGGAAGAGCAACCCTGCCGCTTCATGCTCAACACCCCTGATCTGGCCCCAACCTACCCGGCACGCGTCTTCTGCCTCGCCCGGGACGGCCAGTGGGACGCTGCTGCCCTGACTTTGAACACCGGGCGCGTTCTGGGACTGATATCGGCGCAGGAAGATGCGCTTCTGGCGCGTTTCCTTGATCCTGACCTATTTGAAGGCGCCCCGCTTCTTCCTGTTCCCAACCGTATCACACCACTGAATTTCCGTATGCATGAGGCAATCGGCGAGCCTCTAAGCCTTGGCAGCCTGCCAAATGCGTTTGCCTACGCGTCTCTGAGCGAAAACGAAGGGTGGAAGACGCGCATCACTGCTGCGGAAAGACTGGTCCGAACCGGTGCAGTCTCGGCTCAGATTTTGACCGATCTCTATAGTGAGCGCTCTCCTGCGGCGTCGGGGGGCGTATGGGACCGTGTCGAGGCATGGCAACAGCTTGAAGCTGCGCTGAGAGAAGGTGACGCGAAAGCTGTCGGATTTGCCCTGCCCGCTTTTGTCCGCACCACCAGACGGGTGGGATTGGACCAAGGCATGGCCGACCTGTTAGGGCCTAAGTTGATGAGCTTGGACTTGCCCCCTGCGGCCAAGAAAGAGGCACTTCGCCTGTCGCTTCTGTCGGAGACCTACGAAACCGCTGCGCAATCCGAGACTTTCGCGGACATCATCTCGCCACTGCTGAAAGGGATCGCAACCGGCGCTGATCTGCCAGTAGAGGCGGATGGCCTGACGGCTCAGGAAACAGCGATCGTTGCAGCGCTGTCTGGCGCTGAACCGCCTGAAGCAAGCAAACGAATGATCGCTGATGGCAACCTTGGTCAAGCCCTGCTGGAAGCATTTCAGTTGCTGGAAAATGGCAGCCGGTCTGATCCGAGCGCGATTGAACAAGCGCTCAGTGTGTTCCGCGCACTCAGCCTGACCGATCTGACGAGGCGCACGGCTCTGGCTCTCCTCCTTGAACGTCCGGCATGAGCGGGCCAGCCGATATGATGCGCTGGATTGAGACCTTTTTGGATGCTCAAGCCGCGGAGTTGGACGCCTCTGAAAACACGCTTCTTGCTTATGCGCGGGATCTAAAATCGGTTGTCGCCTGGTTGGAGGCGCACGGTAAGGATTTCGCAGGAATGCATCGCGCCGATATCGAGGATTATCTGGTGTCTTGCGATGCGGAAGGACTTGCGCAAGCCACCCGCGCCCGGCGGCTGTCAGCGATCAAGCAACTCTTTCGCTTTGCCTATGAGGAAGGCTGGCGGGAGGACAACCCCGCCATTCAGATCAAGGGACCCGGGCGGCAAAAGTCGCTTCCCAAAACACTATCCGTCGACGAGGTTGATCGCCTGATGGGGGCCGCACAAACCCATGGTCGCAACCAGATAGACCGGCTGCGCAATACGTGTCTGATGGAGTTGCTATATGCCACGGGCATGCGTGTTAGCGAGCTTGTGTCGCTGCCGGTCGCCGCGGCCCGGGGTGATCCACGCATGCTGCTGATACGTGGCAAGGGGGACAAGGAACGTATGGTGCCACTTGCCCCATCTGCCCGCGACGCTTTGGTGGTTTGGATCGATGCCCGAGACGCCGAAGATGAACTCAAGGAGGCAAACGGCGGTGATCCTTCAAAATTCTTGTTCCCCTCTCGCGGGAAGCTCGGGCATCTCACACGCCACAGGTTTTATGCACTGATCAAAGAACTTGCGGTTGTGGGTGGCGTTTCTCCTGACAAGGTCACACCGCACACCCTGCGCCATGCTTTTGCAACGCATCTTCTTGCTGGCGGCGCCGATTTGAGAGCGATCCAAACTCTGCTGGGTCACGCTGATATCTCGACAACCGAGATTTACACCCATGTTCTGGATGAACGCCTGAAAGAACTGGTGCTGGAAAAGCATCCGCTCGCCAACGAAAGCTAACTTGCCCAACGCCTCAGCGACGCTGGCAAAACGTCCTCTGACGGCCAATACCCCGAGAGAAGGCTGTCTTCGTAGCCCTGCGTCAGCCCATCCGACAGCATCGCCGCCGCGGCCGCGCCAGCATCGTAGGCCAGGCGAGAGAAGCGCACGCCATCCTCGGACAAGACCGCGTAACGGGTTTCTTGCCTGCCATCATGCGGCGGCATGCCAATGACACCTGCGTTGATCCAGCGGACATCATCAATTTGCCGATCAAAAGCGATGCCGCAATGGCCGCAAATCACTGCACCGATCTGTCCGACGGCGGCTCTCAACAGTTCGATCTCCTGACGAAAGGTATCAAGATCGCTGTCCGGCCAGATGAAACGTGCCACATCACTGACCCCGCCATGAATGACCGCATATCTGGACTGCGCATGGATAAAGGTCAGAATATCCGGGCAGGCAGCAATTTCATCGCGGACCGCAGCCAGCCGCGCGGCTGTAAACGGAAACCAAGTGCGTGAGGCAAGATCACAAGCCGATCCCTCCTCAAAACCACAGCCGCAAACATCTTCCCCTGCCGCAATCTGCTTCTCGCAGTTTCCGGCGATCGCCGGCCCAAAGTGATCCCGCAAGGCCACCCAACACTCTGCCGGATTGGCGCAGTAGGCCATTGCATCGCCAGTGAAAACGCGGTGTGACACTTCTATGCCCAAACGCTCCGCCTCCTGCTGCAAAGCGTCCAATGCGTGCTTGTTTGAATAGAGACCGCCAAACAGCAAGACATCGCCGTTTAGAACGCCCAGATCACGCACGGTTAAGACCAAATCACCGCCCTCCCCTTGAAGCGAGACCTTTGCGGCCCCATAAGTCCTGAATACGTCACAACATGAGCCTTCTGAACCCCCAATGGACGACCCTTCGCCCCTTCTCGATACAGCTTTCTGGATAACGTCCGGATCAATTCTTGGATTGCTTGTTCTTTCCGGTTTTTTCTCCGGCTCCGAAACGGCTCTGACTGCCGCGTCGCGCGGCAAGCTCCGGTCGCAGGCTGACAAGGGATCACCCGGCGCTGAACGCGCTTTGCGCATCACCGAGGACAATGAAAGGCTGATCGGCTCTGTCCTGCTGGGCAACAACGTCGTGAACATCCTCGCGGCGTCTTTGGCGACGGCGCTTTTCACCCGCCTCTTCGGAGAAAGCGGCGTGGCGTTGGCGACCTTGATCATGACGCTGTTAGTCTTGATCTTTGCAGAGGTTCTGCCGAAGACCTATGCAATCACCAATGCCGAAACGATGGCCGCGCGTGTCTCCGGACCGATTTCAATCGTTGTTCGCGTCTTTGCCCCGATTGTCGGAGCCGTGCGCATATTCGTTCGCTTCCTATTGCGCCTTGCTGGCGTGGAAACGGATCCCGACAGCCATATCCTTTCCGTTCAGGAAGAAATCGCTGGCGCACTGGCGCTTGGACATCAGGAAGGGATTGTCGAGAAGGAACAACGCGACCGGTTGTTGGGCGCACTTGATCTTCATGACCGCGATGTAGAAGAGATCATGCTCCATCGCTCCGAGATCGAAATGATCAACGCGGATGACGCGCCTGAGGCGATCTTGAGCCAATGTCTCAAGTCGCGCCACACGCGGCTGCCCGTCTTTAAGAACGATTCTGAAAATATCGTGGGCGTGGCGCATGCTAAGGATCTGCTGCGGGCGGTCGACAAGATGGTGCGTGGACCGCACGGCATCACAGGTGATTTGTCAAAATTTGATGTGATGGATGTGGTTCGGAAACCCTATTTTGTGCCCGAGACGACCACACTCGAAGATCAGATGCGCCAGTTTCTACGCCAACACACGCATTTCGCATTGGTTGTGGACGAATACGGCGCGCTTCAGGGCCTTATCACTCTTGAAGATATTCTGGAGGAGATCGTCGGCGAGATTACCGACGAATTTGACCAGCCGGACGAACCTGTTCTGGAGCGTGATGATGATGGTAACGTGCTTATCGAGGGGACGATGACAATTCGCGACCTCAATCGCGCTGCCGACTGGTCTTTGCCGGATGAAGAAGCCAACACGGTCGCCGGTCTGGTGATCCACGAGGCCCAAAGCATTCCCGAAGTGGGTCAGGTGTTTGCCTTTCACGGCTTCCGCTTCGAGGTCACCGAAAAGGCCGAAAACAGACTGACACATTTGAAAGTTCGCCCCCTATGAGCCCGCGCAAGATCATAATCGACACGGATCCGGGACAGGATGATGCGGTCGCTATCCTGCTGGCCCTCGCTTCTCCGGAGCTGGATGTGCTGGGCGTCACCGCTGTGGCCGGAAACGTCCCACTGCACCTGACCGAACGGAACGCGCGTATCGTGTGCGAGTTGGCAGGCAAACCCGACACACTGGTCTTCGCCGGATGTGATACGCCGTTACGCCGCAAGCTGGTAACCGCAGAGCATGTGCACGGGAAAACCGGCCTCGACGGGCCTCAACTGCCCGACCCAAAGATGACGTTGCAGGACGCTCATGCGGTGGACTTCATCATCGAGACGCTGCGAGAAGAGCCTTCCGGCACCGTGACCCTCTGCCCCCTCGGACCACTAACAAATATTGCCACTGCCTTTCAGCGCGCGCCCGATATCGTCGAGCGGGTTCAGGAAATCGTGCTGATGGGTGGGGCCTATTTTCAGGTGGGCAATATTACTCCTGCTGCCGAATTCAACATCTATGTCGACCCTGATGCGGCAGAGACCGTGTTCAAATCCGGCGCTCCGATTGTGGTGATGCCGTTGGATGTGACCCACAAGGCGCTGACTACGCGCGCACGCGTCGAGGCGTTTCGCGATCTGGGTACGGAACCGGGCCGCATGGTGGCTGAATGGACTGATTTTTTCGAACGTTTCGACAAGGAGAAATACGGCTCCGAAGGGGCGCCGCTGCATGACCCTTGCGTCATAGCCTATCTCTTGCAACCGGAGCTGTTCTCCGGTCGGCATGTGAATGTCGAGATCGAAACAAGCTCGGATCTGACACTTGGTATGACCGTCGCCGACTGGTGGGGCGTCACAGACCGAAAGGCCAACGTGACCTTTATAGGCGACGTCGATGCAGATGGCTTTTTCGGACTTCTGACCGAGCGGATTGCCCGGTTGTGACCCGCGGGTATTTGCATATTTTTGGCAAAAAGAAATCCGGGATTGCACCCGGAACGGCGCATTGCGGCGCGTCTGGCCGCCCGGAACTTTCGATCGCCTGTCGCGCGCGGGTGCAGTGATGGAAGCGCCGCGTTTTGACAACAGCTTTGCGCGCCTGCCGGACCAGTTCTTTACACGAATTGATCCGGTGCCTGTTTCTGATCCGCAACTCATCGCTTTGAATGTCTCTCTTGTCGGTCAGATGGGACTGGATGAAGACTGGCTGCTTTCGGAGGCAGGTCTGGCGATGATGGCAGGTAATGCCATGCCTTCGAATGCGGCACCGCTGGCGCAGGTCTATGCCGGTCATCAGTTTGGCGGCTGGTCGCCACAACTTGGCGATGGTCGCGCGCATCTTTTGGGCGAAGTTGTCGGGCCAGATGGGCTGAACTGGGATATCCAGCTCAAAGGTTCCGGCCAGACACCGTATTCCCGGATGGGTGACGGGCGCGCGTGGCTGGGTCCGGTTCTGCGCGAATATATCATCTCGGAGGCCATGCATGCCCTGGGAGTGCCTACCACACGGGCCCTGGCTGCCGTCTCCACCGGTGAACCGGTCTTGCGCGAACAGGGGTATCTGCCCGGTGCCATTCTGACACGTGTCGCCCCATCGCATCTGCGTGTTGGGCATTTCCAGTATTTTGCGGCGGAGCAAGACAGTGACGCGCTTGGTATATTGCTGAAATATGCGATCCAAAAACACTATCCTGATCTCGACGATGATGATGCGCCCGGTTTTTTGCGGGCTGTGATGCTGGCTCAGGCCGATCTGGTCGGGCGCTGGATGGCGCTTGGCTTCATCCATGGGGTGATGAACACCGACAATACCCATATCGGCGCAATAACCATTGACTACGGCCCTTGCGCTTTCATGGACGCCTATCATCCCGGTAAGGTTTTCTCCTCGATTGATCAGTTCGGGCGCTATGCCTATGGTGCTCAGCCGCAGATACTTGTCTGGAACCTCGCGCAACTGGCAACAGCCCTGTTGCCGCTGATGGGCAGCGACCGCGACAAGGCGATAAGCGAAGCCGAAGCCATTCTCGAAGGGTATGGCGCCGCTTACACGGATGCCTGGATGCGGCATATGCTGCCCAAGATCGGAATAACCGAACCGCATGAGGGTGATGTCGAGCTGCTGCAGGATCTTCTGAACCGTATGGCCGAGAACCAGGCAGATTTCACGCGCACATTCAGAGGACTGGCCAACGGCAGCACGCGTGATGAATTTGTCGACCCTACAGCATTTGATGCCTGGGCAAGCACATGGCGTGGACGGGTGCCGGATGCGCCCGATCTGAACCGCGTCAATCCGGCGTTCATTGCACGCAACCACCGGATCGAAGAAGCGATACAGGCAGCACTTCAGGCAGATTTCGCGCCGTTCGAGCGATTGGTCGAGGTGCTGCGCCACCCCTATGACGACCAACCCGCCCATAATGATCTTCAGAATGCGCCGCTTGATCAGGAACTTGTCACGCAAACCTTCTGCGGTACTTGAGCAATCAGCGCTGTGAAGCCTTTGCGAATCCGGTAGTGTCAAAGAAAACCGGGACAGATGCATGAACGTTTTGCAGATCGCTTCGCTTCTGATTGTGCTGGCAGCAGCCTTCGGAACGATCAACTATTTATTTTTGAAACTCCCCTCAGCAATTGGAATTCTGGTCGTGGCCCTTGCGGCCTCGCTTGGCATTCTTGGTATCGATCTGGTTTGGCCATCGACCACCATTGCGGAAGATGTCCGCAGCTTTGTTCAGGGCATCGCTTTCTCCGAAGCGCTGCTCGAAGGCATGCTGGGGCTGCTGCTCTTTGCAGGCGCACTGCATGTCAAGCTGAGCGATCTTCGCGGCGAGTGGCGCATCGTGGCTTTGATGGCAACGATAGGCGTGGGTTTGTCAACGGTGATCGCGGGCGTCGGCTTTTCGTGGATAACAGGCATGCCGCTGCTGATTGCGCTGGTTTTCGGGGCGTTGATTTCACCAACTGATCCTGTGGCCGTGTTGGGAGTTCTGCGTGAAGCTGAACTCAAGAAAAGCATGGAAACCAAGATTGCCGGCGAAAGCCTGTTCAACGATGGCGTGGGTTACGTGGTATTTCTGGTGCTCGTCGGGATCGTATTTCCATCAGGGGACCACCACAATGAAGGCCTGTCCGGCGCGCTACAGCTGTTTTTTCAGGAGGCCGTCGGGGGCGCTCTTTTGGGGATCGCCCTGGGCTGGCTCGCATTTCGTGTGATGCGCCGGATCGACGATTATTCACTGGAAGTATTGATCACCCTTGCGCTCGCATTCGGGGGCTATTCACTTGCAATCTGGTTGCATGTCTCGGCCCCAATCATGGCAGTCTGTGCAGGTCTCTTGATCGGCGATGTCGGCACAAAGCATGGGATGAGCGAAACCACGCGCCGCTACGTGGAGGGGTTCTGGTCGCTCATTGATGAAATCCTGAATGCGGTTCTGTTCCTGTTGATCGGGGTCGAGGTCTTTGCGATCGCTTTCTCGATGGATGCTTTTGTTGCGGGCATCCTTTCTATCGTGCTGGCTCTGGTCGCGCGTCTTGCCGCGGTCGCCGTACCGGTGTTTCTGCTCAAGCCATTTCGCGATTTTTCGCCCGGTGTGATACCAATAATGACCTGGGGTGGGCTCAAAGGCGGTATCTCGGTAGCGCTTGCTCTATCTTTGCCGGAAAATGAGTGGAAACCGATCATTCTGACCACCACATATATCATCGTGATCTTCTCGATCATCGTGCAAGGGTTGAGCGTTGCCAAACTTGCCAATCGCTTCGGTCGAGAACCAGACTTGATGTGAACCCCGCGCCTGCGTTGCGCCTGACAAGGAGAATGAAATGTCATTAATGAGAATGCTGACCAAGGTGGCCATTGGTGTTGCGGTTGCCAAAGGCGTGCAAAAGATGAACCAGTCCGGCGGCTTCAGCAAAATGGCGGAAGACCTGAAAGGCAAAGTCGCGACCGCTGGCCAAGGCACGTCGGGTGGCGCTGGTACAGGTGGTCTTGGCGGTATGCTTGGTGGTCAGGGCGGCGCAGGTGGCTTGGGCGGACTTGGTGGACTTCTGGGCGGGCTTGCGACAGCACGTACTGGTAGCGCTCAGTCCGGGCAATCGCTTGAGGATCTGTTGAGCCAAGACAATCCTGTAGAAGAGCCAGAACCAGAGGCCACTTCAGGTCTGATGATCCGCGCCATGATCCTCGCGGCTCGCTGTGACGGTGGCATCGACGACAACGAGAAACAGACGCTGATGGCGACGATTGGTGAAGATGCAACGCCCGAAGATATGGAATTTGTGCAGGCCGCCATGCAGGAAAATGTCAGCGCGTCGGCATTGGCCGCAGATACGCCCAAGGGTATGGAGACCCAGGTTTATTCAATGTCCGTGATGGCGATCGAACCTGACCACCCGGCAGAAGCCAAATATCTGCACGAATTGGCAACGGCTCTGGGCATTGGTCAGGCCACCGTCAATGAAATCCACGACAGCTTTGGCGTGCCTCGGCTTTATAGCTGATCGCTGTCTTCGTCTTGGCCGCGGGCGTTGTGAACAAGGCCTTTGACCAGCAGGGCGGCGCATAACGCGCCTCCTGCAAGCAGCAGCCCGATAACAACTTTGTCTTCTGTGTTGTAGCGGGCAATGCAGTTGCCCCCTGCGATGCAGGCTAAGCGCCCCAAGACGAATGAATATAGCCCTGCACTACCGAAACACACGATGGCGCCGACAAGCCAGCTCTTCGTTGCCTTCCTAGGCATCGTCTGATCCTTGCTTGGTCATCGAGTGTTTTTGCCGATCACGCACTGTGGCAGCTTTACCTGTTCGAATTGCGAGGAAGATAAGCAACAAGACGGCGAGGCTAGGAAGAAGAACAAGAAAGACAAAGTCTTCCTGTCCCATTTCCCAAGGCCATTTGTGGGTGCAGTTCTGACTGCCGGCGGGACCTGAGAATGCGCAGCCCATTGCCTGCACATATCCATAGAACACCATGCCGGCCAAAGCGGCCAGCACACTCAGTATCCAGAATATGATGGAGAGCGCGCGCATTGCATCGCCCCTTCTTACGCCGCGTGTTTTGGCCCCTGCCCGCGCCGACGCCTGTTGCGTCGCCGCTTCGGCGGACCGGAGGGCTTTTCTGTGGCTTCGGCCTGCGACCTGCCACGACCACGCTTGCGACCGCCGGATTTGGCCGGTCCACCGCCACCGCCACGCTTTGGTTTCTCTTCTTCCTCATCGCGCGCCCATGGGCGTCCGCCGATCACGGGGATGTCGATTTTCATTATCTTCTGGATTGCGCGTAGTTCGCCCATCTCGTCCGGGGCGCAAAACGCGACAGCCTGACCTTCGCGACCAGCCCGCGCGGTGCGTCCAATGCGGTGAATGTAGTTTTCAGGGACGTTTGGCAGGTCGAAGTTATAGACGTGCTCTACCTGAGGGATATCGATCCCCCTGGCGGCCACGTCGGTTGCGACAAGTACGCGAAGATCGCCGGCTTTGAACGCGGCAAGCGCACGGTCGCGCTGTCCTTGAGATTTGTTACCGTGGATGGAGCCTGCAGCAAAACCCTCACGGTCGAGCTGCTTCATCAGGCGTTCGGCCCCGTGCTTGGTACGGGTGAAGACCAAGGCCAAAGCATCGCGGTGTTTGTCGAGATATTCGATCAACAGTTCAGGTTTCGCGGCTTTGGCTATGAAGTGTACGGCCTGATCGATCTTGTCCGCAGCTTTACCTGGTGCAGCCACCTGCACCCGGCGCGGATGATTGAGATAGGTCGCCGCAAGCTCTTCCATCAGCTTGGGCATTGTGGCGGAGAACAGCAATGTCTGCCGCTCTTTCGGAAGAAGCGGTGCAATTTTTCGCAGGGCATGGATAAAACCCATATCCAGCATCTGATCGGCTTCATCGAGCACCAGCCATTCCGCCTCGGACAGGCTCAGCGCATTTTGCTCGAGCAGGTCGATCAGTCGGCCGGGTGTGGCGACCAGAATATCCGTGCCCCGCTCCAGCTTCCGCTTCTGCGGACCCAGAGAAACACCACCTACGACCATATTTATCTTGAGGTGTCCTTTGCCCTGAAAGCTCTGCAAAGCGTCACAAATTTGTTTCGCCAACTCACGGGTCGGCGCCAGAATGAGGGCGCGGACCATCTTGGATGGGGTCCGCTCGCCAGAGTGAAGGATGGACTGTATGATAGGCAGGCCAAAGGCTGCGGTTTTACCTGTCCCGGTTTGTGCCAACCCCATGACATCGCGGCCCGACATGACAATCGGGATGGCTTCTTCTTGGATGGGGGTTGGATCAGTCAGGCCGTTTTCGGCGAGACGATCGGAGAGTTTTGCGCTGAGACCCAACGCTTGAAACTTATTCAAATCTTTGTCCTTTCGACAAAGGAGTATGCCCGGCAAACTGCGCAGGCATATCGGTTGCAATGGGCGCGGTGTTTTGAAGAACCGCACTGACCCGCTTGCGTGAAAAAGAGGGAGGTCTTGCGCCCAGCCAGTGCGGGTCTCGCGAACTGCGAGCCTCACGCCACATCTGCGGCAGAACGATACCGGGCAAATGGGCGTCGCACGTTCATAAGTCAAGGCATTTCAGGGCTGGAGACCCACCAATGCTTTGGGATAGTCTGAACCGAGACCTCAAAGGCACAGCAGATTAGACATGGCAGAGACTATCATCGAACGCAGCGCAGCCCGTGGGCTACGCCTAACAGAACAACGACGTGTCATTGCCAGAGTTCTGGAAGATGCCGACGATCACCCGGATGTGGAGGAACTTCACGCCCGCGCCGTTGCCATCGATAGCAATATCTCAATTGCCACCGTTTACCGGACCGTAAAACTGTTTGAAGAAAGCGGTCTGCTCGAACGCCATGAATTTGGCGACGGCAGGTCTCGCTACGAAGATGCGGAGCGCGAACATCACGACCATCTCATTGATATGCAAACGGGCGAGGTGATCGAGTTTGTAGACCCCGAGATTGAAGCCCTGCAGGAGAAGATTGCACAGCGTCTTGGATATTCGCTGAAAGGTCATCGGCTTGAACTCTATGGTGTTAAAGCCACGAAAGCGAAATGACCGACAACCTTCGGGGTATCCTTTGGATGGTCTTGGCGATGGCAGCCTTCGCCGTCGCCGATGTTACAATCAAACTGCTCACTCAAGAGCTTCCGCCGGGGCAGATACTGGCAGTCATTGGAGGGTGCGGGGCGATCATCTTTGCACTTTGGGCTTTCCTTTCAGGTGAAAAGATAATCTGGCCGCTGCTTTTGCATCCGATGTCCATACTGCGCACCATTGGCGAACTGATCGGTACGATGGCAGTGATCATGGCCTTGGCCTTGGCCCCTCTCTCAATCGTATCCGCGATCTTGCAAGCCAATCCCCTGCTGGTCACCATCGGTGCGGCTTTGTTTATGGGTGCCCGGGTCGGACCGCAGCGTTGGTTTGCCATCTTCATTGGATTGGCAGGCGTTGTGCTGGTGATCCAACCTTGGGGGGCTGAGTTCGTGCCCGCCTCGCTATTGGCCGTCGTCTGTGCCTTCGGTTTGGCCCTTCGCGATCTTGCAACGCGCGCCGTGCCGCCCGGTCTGTCAACCAAGGTGCTTGCCGCTGCTGCTCTGGCGGTCGAAGTGCCCGCTGGACTGGCCTTGCTGCAATTCCCCTTCAGCGGCCCTGCAATCTGGCCTGATGCCAATCAAACTCTCCTGCTGATCGTCACGGTCGTGGTTATATGTGTGGCTTACTTCGCCGTCACGGCAGCCATGCGTGTGGGCGAAGTCGCTGTGGTCACGCCGTTTCGCTATTCGCGCATCCTCTTTGCTCTGGCACTTGCTGTCGTGATCTTTGACGAACGCCTCAACGCCGTGATGCTGATCGGCGCCGCGCTGACAGTTGCTTCCGGGCTTTATACGTTATGGCGCGAAAAACGCGCGATTGCCCGTTAGCGGTAACAGTCGCTGTCTTGCATGCATCACAACCGCAACCTATAGAGCGCGTGAACCTTACGTCACGCGATCAGGAGCATCCCCAATGAGCACCATCATCGACATTCACGCCCGCGAAATTCTCGACAGCCGGGGCAATCCCACCGTCGAAGTTGATGTGGTTCTGGAAGACGGTACGATGGGTCGCGCAGCAGTGCCATCCGGCGCGTCGACCGGCGCGTACGAGGCTGTCGAGAAACGCGATGGTGACAAGTCACGCTACATGGGCAAAGGCGTTCTCGAAGCCGTGACCGCGGTGAATGGCGAGATTGCCGAGAACCTTTTGGGCGAAGATGCCACCGAGCAAGTGATGATCGACGAGATCATGATTGATCTCGACGGCACAGATAACAAATCTCGGCTTGGTGCCAATGCCATTCTTGGGGTCTCGCTTGCTGTTGCGAAAGCTGCGGCTGATTTCACCACGCAACCGCTCTATCGCTATGTTGGCGGCACTTCTGCCCGTGTCCTGCCTGTGCCCATGATGAACATCATCAACGGCGGCGAGCACGCGGACAATCCGATCGACATTCAGGAATTCATGATCATGCCAGTCGCGGCTGAAAACATCCGGGAGGCTGTTCGGATGGGGTCGGAAGTGTTCCACACCCTGAAAAAGGAGCTGTCTGCCGCTGGTCTCTCGACCGGAATTGGTGATGAGGGCGGTTTTGCACCAAACCTGTCTTCGACCCGCGATGCGCTCGACTTCATCCTGAAATCCATCGAGAAAGCCGGATACAAGCCGGGCGAAGAAATTTATCTCGCGCTCGATTGTGCAGCGACGGAATACTTCAAGAACGGCAAGTATGAGCTTGCAGGTGAAGGAAAAACACTTAGCTCGGACGAGAATGTCGATTACCTTGCCGCTTTGGTAAACGACTATCCGATCATCTCCATTGAAGATGGCATGTCGGAAGATGACTGGGATGGCTGGAAAGCCCTTACCGACAAGCTGGGCGACAAGATTCAACTTGTTGGGGACGATCTTTTCGTCACCAATCCAACGCGGTTGGCCGATGGGATCAAGAAGGGCTCGGCCAATTCAATGCTGGTCAAGGTGAACCAGATCGGCTCACTTACCGAAACGTTGCGCGCGGTCGACATGGCCCACCGCGCCGGTTTTACCAATGTGATGTCGCACCGCTCCGGTGAAACCGAAGACAGCACTATCGCCGACCTTGCCGTGGCCACCAATTGCGGCCAGATCAAAACCGGCTCGCTGGCACGCTCCGACCGGTTGGCGAAATACAACCAGTTGATCCGTATTGACGAAGCTTTGGGCGAGAGCGCGGAATTTGCCGGACGCTCAATCCTGAAAGGGTGAGCCTTATCGTCAGACATGCCACTGCCGCCGATATGGCGGCGGTCCGTGCGTTGTGCTGGGCCTATCGAGATGTGCTGGTCGAACGCGCAACCGAGTTTCCGGAAATCGTGGAGCATTATTACGCGCGCGATGATTACGCGGCGCTGCTTGAAGCGCTGCCAGAGAAGCACGCGCCACCGCAGGGTGCGATCTATGTGGCCGAGTATCAGAGCGACATTGTCGGGTGCGGCATGATACATGAGGTTGCGCCGGGGCTGACAGAGATCAAACGCGTCTATGTCAGCGACGCCGCACGTGGTCAGGGCGCAGCAACGGCGATATTTGACGCAGCGGTGCACGATGCTCGCGCTTTGGGTCAGACGCGGCTGGTGCTCGATACAATGGTACATCTAACCGAGGCCATCGCACTTTATCGCAAGCTGGGCTTTACTCCGGCAGAACCCTTTTACGAACCCGACCCGCGTTTTTCGAAGGCAATCCTGTTTTTTGGCATGGACCTGACCTAGCGTCCTGTTTGACGAGCCATCTCGCGTCGTTACTCTGTCAGCCGGGAGAGAGACGCGATGCCCTTGGAATTTCTTGGCTTATTGGTGGTTGGCGGCATCGCTGGGATTGCCCTTTTGCTGCATCTACTTGGACTGTCGACGTCACAGCAGTTTGTCAGCGAAAAAGACGCGCGCGCCGCTTGGTTGCGGCATCGCCCTGATGATCAGATCGTTTCGGTCCTCCTTACACAGGATCACAGTGCTGCCCTGATCGAAACAAAGACGGGCAAAGGTCTGGTCTGGAGTTTTGGTGCTGACAGCACCGCACGAGATCTCGATCTGGCAAAAATCTCCGAAACGGCGCAGGGCCTGACCTTCACATTACCCGAATTCACAGCCCCTAAAGTCGCCCTGCATTTGTCAGCAGACGAGAAAAGCCTTTGGCGCAGCAAACTGGATCATCCCCTATGAGCGATCAACTCACCTATCCCGATGTCGTCAACATGGCTGTCCCTTTGTTTGTCGCGGCGATCCTGATCGAATTGTTATGGATCGTGCTCAAGGGGCGCGGCGGACGGTATGAAACCCGCGACGCGGTCACATCGCTGATCATGGGGGCGGGCAGTGTTGCCTCCGGCATCCTTCTTGGCTTCATCGCGTGGGGGTTTTTCTTGGTGCTCTGGGCGATTACCCCCCTTGATCTGGGCACGTCGGTTTGGGTCGTTGCTCTGTGCTTCGTGCTCGATGATCTGCGCTATTATTGGGTGCACCGCTTCGGGCATCGCATTCGCTGGGTCTGGGCCGCCCATGTGAACCACCATTCGTCGCAGCACTATAACCTGACGACAGCACTGCGGCAGACCTGGACGGGTACCTTCACCTTTATGATGATCGTACGCGCACCATTGATTTTGCTGGGTTTTCACCCCGCCATGGTGCTGTTTTGCGGCGGTCTGAACCTGATATATCAATTCTGGATTCATACGGAGGCCATTGGCAAGATGCCGCGCTGGTTCGAGGCTGTGATGAACACCCCGTCTCATCACAGGGTACATCACGGGCGCAACCCTCGCTATCTGGATGCCAATTATGCGGGAGTCTTCATCGTTTGGGACAAGCTTTTCGGCACATTCGTGCCCGAACAAGATGATGAAAAAGTTGACTATGGACTGGTAGAGAACCTTGGCACATTCAATCCGTTGCGCGTGGCGTTCCACGAATGGATCGGTATTTTCAAAGATGTAAGCCAGCGCGGCCTGACTTGGAAGGATCGTTTGATGTATGCCATTGCACCACCTGGCTGGAGCCATGACGGCTCCCGCGACACATCCGAGACGATCAAAGCAAAACACCTGGCCCTTCACCCAGAGGATGCCGGAACTCCCGGATTTGACACATGAACGCCGAGCAACTGATCAACCAATTGCAATTGATGCCGCATCCGGAGGGCGGCTGGTTTCGTCAGACATGGATAGAAGATGTGGCAGCCCCAGAGCGGCCCAGCGGAACCTGTATCTACTTTCTGCTGAAAGAGGGCGAACGCAGCCATTGGCATCGCGTTGATGCGACCGAGATCTGGCACTTCTACGCGGGCACCCCTTTGACACTCTCGCTCAGCGAAACGGCCGATGGCCCAGCAGAGGACCACTCGCTTGGACCTGATCTGACGGCCAATCAACAGCCGCAACTCATTGTCCCAAAGGGTCATTGGCAGGCCGCGCATGCGCCTGATGGATGGGCCTTGGTGGGTTGCACCGTCTCGCCCGGCTTTCAATTTGAGGGGTTCGAACTGGCCCCTGCCGGTTTTAATATTCCGCGCGGCTGATGGACCATCAGAGCCTTATCTCCAGCCTCTCGCCCGAAACACGGGCAGCGCTCACCGACCGCTCTGACAGGCCCGCGCTGCGCCATTTGGCCCTCTATCTGGGCGCGACCTTCACAACCGGGCTTTGGATCGCGCAGGGTTGGTCTTTGTGGTGGTTATTGTTGGTGCCTCACGGCGTTTTGCTGACCTTTCTCTTCACGCTTGAACATGAATGCACTCATCAGACGCCGTTCAAATCCCGTTGGCTAAACGAGGTCGTGGGACGTCTCTGTGGCTTGGTAATTGCCCTGCCCTTCTTGTGGTTCCGCTATTTCCATCTCGCGCATCACCGATTTACCAACGATCCCGACCGAGACCCTGAACTGGCCGCTCACGGAAGACCGGACACCACGCGAGACTATCTTTGGTATCTTTCGGGCCTGCGATACTGGAAAGCAGTGCTGGGAACCTTGTGCCGAAACGCTGTCTGGCCTTTGGACGCGCCCTACCTGCCTCCCTCGAGGCTCGGCGCCATGGCGTGGGAGGCGCGCATTATGCTGGCCTTCTATTTGGTCATTCTCATGCTGTGGCCGGTGCAGCTATTCTGGCTCTGGCTGCTACCGCTGTTTCTCGCTCAGCCGATCCTGAGGCTCTATCTGTTGGCAGAACATGGGCATTGCCCGCCCGTGGCGAATATGCTCGAGAACACGAGAACCACATTTACAAATCGGCTGGTGCGGTTTTTGGCCTGGAATATGCCGTACCACGCGGAGCATCATGCATTCCCCGCTGTACCGTTCCATAAGCTACCCGAGCTTCACACCGTGACCAAAGCACATCTGAAGTCCACATCTGACGGCTATACGTCGTTCTCGAAGGAATATTATCAAGTTATTCGAAATCAATAATGGATTGTAAGACATTGTTATAAATCGAAATAAATTTCGAAAACAATCTGTTTTGCCGTACCAATCTAATAGGTCATAAAATGTGAATTATATATAGATCATGTCCACCACAACAAATATCCGAAGCCGCGATTTGATCCGAGCCTGGTTTGCGACCAGCACCGTGACGCTTCGCGATATCGCGATGACAGCGTTGGTTTGTCTGGGATGCACGGTTGCAGGCCTCCTGACGTTGCGCGTCCCCGCCCATCGCAGCTTTCATCGCGCCACGGTACGCCGTATCTTCGGGGATTTTGCATCCAAGCGCCCTAACATTTTGATCGAAGTCGAAACTGAAAGCGGTCGGCGGGTGTTGCTTTCCGCCGTCGCGTATAATCCTGAGTTAAGGGAAGGGGCAAAACTCTGCGTCAACGAGATGAAAGATACACTCCGTGGCGGCGCGATCTGGGCGCTGGCCCCGCCGTGGCAATGCGCTGATCTTCATACTCCAGCACCTTGAGGATGGCTAATCGTTCCGCCCCCAACGGCAGCAGAAACGCCCGTTGTAGAAGCGCATGAGGTGGGCAGTCCACGTGCTACACGCACCGCGAGATATGCAAAGGCTTGTGCCTCCAACATATCCCCATCGAGGCCCGTTTCATCGATATCGCGCACCGGGCACTCCAGATCGGCTGTAAGACGCGTCATCACCGCGCGATTATGACGCCCTCCACCCGTGACCAACAGTTCCGTCAGAGGGCGCGGTATGTGCTCCATGCCCTTGACCACGGCACCACTGATACAGGCAACGAGCGTTGCGCAGGCATCCTCAAGCGACAGGTCTGAAACCATGTCAGTCAAATCGGAAAAATCATTTCGATCCAAAGATTTCGGCGGTATTTTAAAGAAATAGCGATGCTGCAAGAATTGCGCGACTATGTCTTCATCAGCCGTTCCAGACGCTGCAAGCTCACCGTTCTTGTCATAGGGTTTGGCGGTATGGGCCATGACGATATCGTTGATCGGCGCGTTTGCGGGACCAGTGTCAAACGCGACCAGCGCGCCTTCGATCTCAGGTCGTTCAATGGCGGGATCGACATAGGTGATATTTCCGACGCCTCCCAAATTGAGAAAGCCCACCGGTTCGGTCATCTCCAAGTATCTGGCACAGGCATGGTGAAAGAACGGAGCCAGCGGTGCGCCCTGCCCGCCAAGCTCTATATCCGCAGTGCGAAAATCCCAAACGACCGGAAGTCCGAGAAACTCGGCCAGAACGGCCCCATCGCCCGCCTGATGCGTACGCCCGTTCTCCGGATCATGTGCAAGCGTTTGACCATGCAGCCCGATAAGCTCTACGCCTCGCAGATCCCCCAGCAGTGCGGCATGAGCAATCTCGATCACCTCTGCGGCTTGGGCTACGCCCTCTTCTCCGGGCCAACGCCCTAAAGCCGCCTTCAGAATCTCTCGTTCTTCGTCTGAATAGGCTCGATAGCTGCTATCGCCGAAAGCCTCGATGCTCTGACCATCTGTCTTCAACAGGGCCGCATCAACCCCATCCAGTGAGGTTCCCGACATCGCGCCAAGCGCCCAAACCGCTTCGGTTATCTTCAATGGCTTTCCCTCGCGCTTTGCCGCCTCTATAGAGACCCGAAATACCCAGCGGAACAAGACCTATGACCTACAAGCCGAAATCAGAATTTATTCGCACTATCACCGAGCGTGGTTTTCTGGCCGATTGCACCGACCTGCAAGGCCTGGACGAACAGTTCTACAATGGCACGGTAACAGGCTATATCGGTTTTGATCTGACGGCGACCAGCCTGCATATCGGCAATCTGGTACAGATCATGCTGTTACGCTGGATGCAGAAGACCGGTCACAGGCCGATTACGCTGATGGGCGGTGGCACCACCAAGGTGGGCGATCCCTCCGGCAAAGATGAGATGCGCAAGATCCTGACGGTTGAGCAGATCAATCAGAATGCCGAGGGCATCCGGCAGGTTTTTTCGAATTTCATCACCTATGGCGATGGGGAGACCGACAGCCCGTTGGTCAACAACGCCGAATGGCTGGATAAGCTGGGCTATATCGATTTCCTGCGCGATATCGGCAAGCATTTTACGATCAATCGCCTGTTGGCCTTTGATTCGGTCAAATCCCGTCTGGACCGTGAACAGGCGCTCAGCTTTATCGAATTCAATTACATGCTGCTGCAAGCCTACGACTTCCTTGAGCTGAACCGGCGCTATGGCTGTGTTCTGCAAATGGGTGGCTCGGATCAGTGGGGCAATATCGTCTCCGGCGCTGATCTGATCCGACGCGTTGAGGGGCGCGAAGCTTTTGGTTTGACGACCCCTTTGGTGACCCGCGCTGACGGCAAGAAGATGGGCAAGTCAGCCGATGGGGCTGTTTGGCTGAACGAAGACATGATGTCGAGTTACGGCTTCTGGCAGTGGTGGCGCAATGTCGATGACGCGGATGTCGGCAAATTCCTGAAGATGTTCACGGAGATGCCAATTGACGAATGTGAACGTCTGGGTGCGCTGGAAGGCTCGGAGGTCAACTCCGCCAAGGTGATCCTCGCCAATCAGGTCACCACCCTGCTGCACGGGGTGGAGGCCGCAGAGGCAGCCGAAGCAACAGCACGCGAAGTGTTCGAAAAAGGCGGCGTTGGGGACGATCTGCCCACGCTTGCGCTTAGCGCCGATGATCTGGGTGACGGTATCTCCATCGTTCAGCTTCTGGTCCGCTCAGGGCTTGCTGGTTCGGGCAAGGAAGCCAAACGCTTGATCGCCGACAATGGCGCGCGGATGAATGACGCCCCTTTGACAGATGCAAGCACCTTCATCACGCCCGATCAGTTGTCGGAGCCGATCAAACTGAGCGCTGGCAAGAAGCGCCACGCGCTTGTCACGCTGGACTAGAACAGCCAGCTGAGCAGCGTCAGGATCAGATAAACGGGGAAGGACAGCACCGCCGCGCTCAACGCTGCGGCTTGCCAGGTCATGCGCGGCTCAGGCGCAATCACACGGAATACAGATACATGTGGTTTCATAAACAGGATTAACGCAGCCTTAGGTAAAGGGTTGGTTAATGCCACCATGACCGACGTTGATCTTCCCTTACAACAGCATCCCCAGTTTGGGGCCTGTCTGCGCGCTGGCGGTTCTCAGGTTATGCAAACTGCTGATGGGCTCTGCCTTTTGCGGCGCATCGGCGGGTTGAGACTCGCCCTGACCTCTCGCGGGTCAATGAAAATGCTGCAGGCCCCTTTACCGTATGGAAGTATACATCTGTTCAACGCCGAAATGCCTGTGCCTACACTTCTGCGCAGTGCAGGTTTTGTGCCCTTGGTAACGCCCGCGACCATCGCCGAGTGGGACATTTCAGGCCCCAAGACCCATCTTCGCCGCAGCCTGAAACAGAAGTGGCGCAACCAGTTGAATGCGGCCGAGGCACATGGTCTCAAGATCAGCGTTACTCGCATGCCACCTGACGCCAACCACTGGCTTCTCAAAGCAGAGCAGCGGCAATCTCGACAGCGCAGATATCGCACTCTGCCGCATTGGGTCACTCTGGCTTACGCTATATGCCACCCGAGGGACGCAGTCCTGATTGAGGCCCGCCATCGCGGTGAGCCGGTCGCGGGCATGATATTCCTGCGTCATGGGCCGCGGGCGACATATCACATCGCCTTTGCCACGCCCGAAGCACGTCAGTTGAATGCGCACAGAGCACTGCTGTGGCACACCGCGCAACACTTTCAAAGCGAAGGCGTCACACGGCTCGATCTTGGAACGTTTTCGACGGATACAAACCCGGGATTGGCGCGTTTCAAGCTCGGGACAGGTGCCAAAGCCCGACAATTGGGCGGCACATGGCTCGCCCTACCCGGTCTATCTCAGGCGCTGGTTCAGTTCAGACGCCACGTGCCATCGGGCCAGAACGCATGAAAGGCAAAAGCGAACATTACGTCATGTGCCACGTCCTTACCGGTCGCGGCATCGCGCACGCGAACGGTTTCAACCGACTTTCCCTTTGATATCTTTGCGCTGTCGAGGGCCGAGGCCTGCTCCCCTTCCCAACTCAGACGCAGACCTTTCTCTTCGATCACCTTCTCGCGCCCGATACGCGTCAGCGGCCAAGCGGTGTCACCCACCCGCACGACACGTTCCATGGGATCTACGCCGTTTACAGGTAATTCTCCGGAGAACAGGAAGGGTCTGCGTGAGCTGTCATAGTTGATATAGGGATTGCTGCCGTATCCGAAGCGCGGATTGGGCGGCGCCAGAACCAACGCGTCGGGATTGCGGGTTTTGAAATCTCCCCAACTCTCCATCCAGCTTGGCAAGTGTTTCAGCTTCGCACCCGCCAGATCACCGACAATCGCCTGACCGATTGCCTGCTGCCACCAACTTTGGGTTTCACGATCATACATGACCATGTCGGATTTACGCAGGTTTCCAGACACGCCAAAGCTCAGCGTCTGGCCGTTGACCCGTCGGTCAAACACGGCACCAGAATTGCACAACGGGCAGAACGTCACGGCAATAGGAACACCGCCGATGACGTCATTAACGATCTCATGCACCATGAAATAGCGGATCGGATAGGCTCGCGGCGTTTGCCCGCTGAATTCGACAGTTAGAACCGGTTCACGGGGATCGATGTTGGTCTCAGAGGGAACTTTGTAGAATCTGGGCTCCCATACTGCAGGGATACCGTCCTTGCCCGGTCCGCCTGAGCGAATTTCCGAAAGTTCTACGGTGCGTTTGTCAAAGTTTGTGTCAGGCCAGCCTGCTGTTAGAAAGGCATTCGCCGAAGCGGATCCCAAACTGACCGCAAACATGATCACACACGCGCATACCGCTAAAACCAACCGCATCTAGAACCTCCGGGTCTGATGCGGTGATTTTGGCCTATGCCTTGCTGTTCGGTCTATCCCCCTCACAAAGGCTTGATGTTGCGAGAGCAGGAAGCCGCGCGGCGCCGGAGACGCCGCGCCCTACTTTATTCTGTGACGCGCACTGAAACCATCTTGTCAGCCTCGCCCACGACCGAGCCATTGGGTCCTTGGCCCCGCTTGATCTGATCGACCACCTCCATGCCCTCGGTCACACGCCCGACAACGGTGTATTGCCCATTCAGGAATGCACCTTCGTCAAACATGATGAAGAACTGCGAATTGGCAGAGTTCGGATTTTGCGAACGCGCCATGCCGACTACGCCGCGATCATAGTTCAGGTCCGAAAACTCGGCGGGCAGATCAGGCCGGTCGGAACCGCCGGTGCCGGCCCGGCGCAAGTCAGCGCCTTCCTTGCCGAATTGCACATCCCCGGTCTGAGCCATAAATCCCTCGATCACACGGTGAAACACGACGCCATCATAGGCGCCTTCAGCAGCCAACGCTGTGATTTGCTCAACATGTTTGGGCGCTACGTCTTCCAGCAGGTCGATTTTGACCGTGCCGTTGGCTTGCCCCGCAATATCGACTTCCAAACCAGTGGCGAATGCTGGACCTGCCAGAACACAGGCAATAAAAGCCAGACTACGCATCGGCGGCAACCTTGACCGAGATCATCCGGTCCGGGTTCATCGGTGGCTCACCCCGGGCAATCTTGTCGACATGCTCCATGCCTTCGATCACACGGCCATAGACGGTGTATTGCCCGTTGAGGAAATCGTTGTCCTTGAAGTTGATGAAGAACTGGCTGTTGGCCGAATTCGGATTGGCAGAACGTGCAGCACCTAAGGTGCCACGCGCATGGGGCAGCTTTGAAAATTCAGCTGGAAGGTCAGGCTTGTCCGATCCGCCTGTTCCCGCACGACCAATGTTGAAATTGTCTTCCATATCTCCGTGTTCCACATCACCCGTCTGGGCCATGAAGCCATCGATCACGCGGTGAAAGGCTACGTTGTCATATGCGCCTTCGCGCGCGAGCTCTTTCATCCGCGCGCTGTGTTCCGGAGCCACATCGGCCAAAAGCTCGATGGTGACAGATCCATCTTTCAACTCAATGATAATGGTATTTTCAGGGTCTTTGATCTCGGCCATGCGCCAGCAATCCTTCTGTTAGAGGTCTGCCGCGCAACCTAGCGATGCCGCAACGAGTGTAAAGGCGTTACTCAGTGCCGGGCAAATCGGGCCGTCAGCGCATCGCGCACCGAGGGCGTCACGAAATTCGAGATGTCGCCGCCCAACCGTGCGATCTCTTTTACCAGCTTCGACGCGATCGCCTGATGCTCGGCTTCTGCCATCAGGAAAACGGTTTCGATGCCATCATCCATCGCGCGGTTCATGCCAACCATCTGATATTCGTATTCAAAATCAGCCACCGCGCGGAGCCCACGCACGATAAGGCTGGCCCCAACATCGCGCGCGCAATGGATCAGAAGGTTCTCAAAGGGATGCACGACAATTTCCATGCCGGTTTCATCGCCCAGGGCTTTCAATTCGCCCTCGATCATGGCCACGCGTTCTTCCAACGAGAACAAAGGCCCCTTGTCGCGATTGATCGCCACGCCGATCACCAGACGATCCATCATCGCCGAGGCGCGCCGGATGATATCGATATGCCCGAGCGTGATCGGATCAAATGTGCCTGGGTACAGTCCGGTGCGCATCTACGCCTCCTCAAAAGGTGTTCCGCCCACGCAACACGTTTGCGCGAGCGAAATCAACCCCGAGGTGCCTGCCTATTCGGCGGCAGGCTTATCTTCGGCTTTTGGCTTGCGTGCCCGTGGCTTACGGGGCTTTGGCGCAGATTCGACGGTTTCAACCAAACCTGCATCCTTGCCTTCTGAGGCATCCAGATCGATGACATCAGGCTGCGGCTCTGTTCCTTCGGTTACAAAGCGAGGCAAACCGATGTCTTCCCCGTCTGCAGGAGCTGCGGCGGGTTGTCTGCTTTGCCCTGCGTCTTTTGGAGCGCGCTCACTTTTGTCACGACTGGCGTCACGTTGTGTGTCGCGTTGTGCATCGCGTTCTTCACGCTCTTTTTGACGTTCGCGTTGCTGGGCTTCCTGAGCTTCACGGCGCGCGTCCTGTTCTTTCTGAGCAGCAGCGAGCAGACGGATGTAATGCTCCGCGTGCTGCTGGAAGTTCTCAGCATTCACCCGGTCACCCGCGAGCTGCGCATCACGATAGAGACCTTGATATTTATCGATAATCTGTTGTGGCGTACCACGCACTTTGCCTTCCGGCCCAGAGCTGTCAAACACGCGATTGACGATATTGCCCTGAGGGCGGTTATTGTTATTGCGGTTTTTACCCCGCGACCGTGACTTAGAGGATCTCATGCGATTATGTTTTCCAGCCTTTGGCAGTCAGTCTTTTTTCAATCCTATCCGCTTTCAACGCGGCGTCCCCATGACCAGGATCGAGACTTTTGGGCTTAAATATCAGGGGCGCTAGACGCGCCTTCATCTGATATACTTATCAAGACCAGCGAATTGGGCTGTTTGCAAGTCCATTTTATGTTCATCTCGCGTTTTTTGCCTATTTGGGCGGCATTTGGCCTTGAACGACCCGATCTTTGCCATTCAAATCCTGTAAAACAGTAACTTTTTGGAACCCTGCCGCCTCAAATATTTGCGAAACTGGTGCGCTCTGATCAAAACCGATCTCGACCAGCAGCCAACCCTCGTCGGTCAGATGCGCGTTCGCACCATGAATTATGACCTCATAGGCTTCAAGACCGGTCTTACCGGGCGTCAAAGCCTCTTTTGGCTCATAGGTCTGCACCGCGACGTCCAACGTCCCATAGGTGGCCTGATCGATATATGGGGGGTTTGAAACGATCAGATCAAAGTGCCCGTTGACCGCGTCGAACCAATCGCTCAGTTCAAGCCGCGCACGCTGTTCCAAACCCATCTCGGCACGGTTGACCTTGGCGACCTCCAGAGCCGCCGCACTGGCATCGACACCCCACCCGGTCGCCGCGCCCCGCTCAGCCAACAAACTCAAAAGGATGCAGCCAGAGCCTGTCCCAAGATCAAGGATTTTGCCAAAAGGATGCGTCAGCGCTGCCTCAATCAACATCTCGGTGTCGGGACGCGGATCAAGCACATCGCGCGTGATGTAAAAGTCATGTGTCCAGAAAGCGCGACGATGCGTGATCTGTGAGATAGGCAGACGCAATTCACGTGCATCGATGGCGGTGAGAAACCGGGCCAGTTGCGGCTCGGTCAGTTCATAGTCGGATATGGTCGCAACAAAGGATCGATCGCGCTCTACCGCGTAGGCCATCAACCGCGCGGCATCGCCCTCTGGATCGTCCAGACCGCAGCGTCGCAGCTTTTTACTGCCGCGGGCCAGCAAGTCAGCTAAGCGACGGCTCACAAACCTTCTGCCGCCAAAAGCTGCGCCTGATGATCGGCCGTCAGCGCATCAATCGTTTCGTCGAGATCGCCCTGCATAATTTGATCCAGCTTATAAAGCGTCAGATTGATCCGGTGATCGGACATACGCCCCTGTGGAAAATTATAAGTGCGAATACGCTCTGAACGGTCGCCAGACCCGACCTGCGCCTTACGATCAGCCGAGCGTTCATCATCTATCTTCTGGCGCTCGAGGTCATAGAGGCGCGTGCGCAAGACCTGCATTGCAATCTCGCGATTGCGGTGCTGGGACTTCTCCGAGCTGACAACGACAATACCAGAGGGAATATGGGTAATTCGCACGGCCGAATCCGTGGTATTCACGTGCTGTCCACCCGCACCCGAGGCCCGCATGGTATCAATGCGTATGTCCGTGGCGGGAATATCAATGTCGACTTCCTCAGCTTCGGGCAGCACTGCCACCGTGGCTGCTGAGGTATGAATACGCCCACCACTTTCCGTCACTGGCACCCGCTGGACCCGATGCACCCCGCTTTCATATTTCAGCCGCGCAAAGACATTTTCGCCTTTCACATGCACGACCGCCTCCTTGATCCCACCCAGATCAGAGGCCTGTTCTTCCACCACGTCGAACGACCAGCCTCGCGCTTCGGCGTAACGGCGGTACATGTTCAAAAGGTCGCCTGCGAACAAGGCCGCCTCATCGCCGCCCGTACCGGGTCTGATTTCGATCATTGCAGGCCGCGCATCTGCCGCATCACGCGGCAAAAGGGCTAGGCGCATCGCGTCTTCTGCTTCCGGCAGCCGCGCCTTCAGCTCGGGCAATTCCTCTTCTGCCAGTTCCTTCATTTCGGGGTCGGCCAGCATCGCCTCTGCCTCGGAAATGTCGGCCAGCAGTTGCTTGTAGGAGGCGATGCCTTCAGCCACCGGTTTAAGGTCGGAATACTCCTTGCTGAGTGAGGCAATATCATCGACCGCACCCGAGGCAAGCTGAGCCTCAAGATATTCAAACCGTTCGGTTATCTGTTGAAGTCTGTCCGAAGGAACCATGTCGTTCAGTGTCCTATTTGGCGGGTCGGCGTCAATATGCTATCCTTCTTTCATGATTCAGAAAGTTGCTCTCGCGCTCGTGTTTATGGCCGCTCCTTTAGCCGCCGATGTTACCTCACCCTCGGGACGCACGGTTGAGTGTTATTGCACGGACAAACAGGGGGCGCGCGTCGAGCTTGGGCAGCAACGCTGCATGAAAGTCGGAGGGCGCATCTTTCTGGCACGCTGCGAGATGTCTCTGAACGTACCGATGTGGCGCGAAATTTCTCAGGGTTGCATCGCGTCCTGAAGCTGGCTCAGCCAATCGATCACCCGCGCTTTGTTTACGCCGAAATCAGCCTCCCCATACCGCAGGCGCGACAGAACAAGCACACGTGACTTGCCGTTCTCCTCGACAATCTTCACCGAAGCAATATCCGGAAAGCCCCAGAGTTTGGATCGTGTGACATACGTCGCATAAGTCTCCGACAGCTCACCGCTCAGCTTGCTCGTACGCGGCGCCGCCAGAATAATCGACTCCAGCTTTTCGGCCAGCATCTCGCGAGAGGCATTAAAAACCGGGGGTTCAATCTCTTCGCCCTCGCGAACAAGAATATGCCCCCTGACCGAAGGTTTTTGGGCTGTCTCCGGATCGAGATGTAGATCGGCAGGATCAAGCGGCTTAACCCGCACAACGGCCGCCGCCGCGATCAGAATGAATGCAATGATCAGAAGCGTGTATTTCAACACGTGCTATTCCGCCGCCACATCATCTGCTTGTGCGTCAATTTCAGCCGCGCGCTTCTCGACCAGCTCAACGATGTGGTCGACCATTTTTTCATTCGAAAGTTTGTGATCTTGCTTACCAGCAAGATAAACCATGCCGGAGCCCGCGCCACCGCCGGTAAAGCCGACATCCGTCATCAATGCTTCACCCGGACCGTTCACCACACAGCCGATAATCGACAACGACATTGGCGTCTTGATATGCTCCAGACGGCCCTCAAGCGCTTCGACGGTTTTGATTACATCAAACCCCTGTCGTGCGCAGGAGGGGCAGGAAATGATGTTCACACCACGGTGGCGCAAGCCAAGGGATTTCAGGATTTCGTAGCCGACTTTGACCTCTTCCACCGGATCGGCTGAAAGCGATACACGAATTGTATCACCAATCCCCATCCAAAGAAGATTGCCCAAGCCGATTGCGGATTTGATTGTCCCCGACACAAGCCCGCCAGCCTCGGTGATCCCCAGGTGGATCGGGGCGTCCGTCGCTTCGGCCAAGCCCTGATAAGCCGCTGCAGCCAGAAATACATCCGACGCTTTACAGCTGATCTTGTATTCCTGAAAGTCGTTGTCTTCGAGGATGCGGATATGATCCAGACCGCTTTCGATCATGGCTTCGGGGCATGGTTCGGCATATTTTTCGAGTAAATGCTTTTCCAGCGAGCCCGCATTGACGCCAATCCGAATGGAACACCCGTGATCTTTGGCGGCTTTGATCACCTCGCGCACACGATCCGCATTGCCGATATTGCCCGGATTGATGCGAAGACAGGCGGCACCCGCCTCTGCCGCCTCAATGGCGCGCTTATAGTGAAAGTGAATATCGGCCACGATCGGAACCGGACTTTCTCTCACAACTTCTTTCAAAGCCTTGGTTGAGCTTTCATCAGGCGTAGAGACGCGAACGATATCGGCGCCCGCTTCCGCACAGGCCTGAACCTGAGCAACAGTCGCAGCTATGTCAGAGCTGTCGGTGTTGGTCATGGTCTGCACAGCAATCGGTGCATCACCACCGATTGGCACGGGCCCCACGTGGATTTGCCGGGACGTGCGCCGGTCTATCTGGCGCCAAGGTCGAATTGCGTGCAAGGACATCTAGGGCTCATTGAAATGACTAACGGTCACAGAAGATATACGCAGTCGTTGGCAACACCGCAATGAAGCCCGGAAGGGATAGCCAACTTTCCTGATCCGTGCCGGAGGAACAGTCCGCAATCAAGCAGTTATTCGCTGATAATTCCGTTGGTTTGTTCGGCACTGATCGGAGCAGCGGCATCAGCCATCATCTGCGCAGTCAAAGCAGGATCCGTAGCCGTATCGGCTGGCTGATAATTCGCCACAATGGCCTCGACACCAAGTGTCACATTCTTTGCAACCGAGGTGCCTGGCCCCACTGGACCCAGAGTTTCCCCAAGCACACTGAAGAACAACGAGCCGGAATTGCCCGCGCGCAGCACCGGATCATTATCCATCGCTGGCAGCACGTAGCGCTCCCCCGCATCGAGGATTTTCTCAAACAGCACTGTGCCGTCATTGTCTGCGACGCGGACCCATGCCGGTCTGACGGCGAACAGGACAACCTCTGGAGCCTCGTCAGCAACCACTTTGGGTGTCGCGGCTGGAACAGGTGCATCTTGCACACCAACATTTACAGCCTCAGCCACAGCAAAACCATTCTGATCGGGCTCGACTACAGCGCCAAGGCTTCCAGGTTTCAGCGCAGAGATTGGACCGTCGCGGGCTGTAAGAATTGGCGCTTCAAGCGCTTGCGGGCGATAAAGCCTGTCTAGCGCATCGGGGCTGGGCTGCTGAAATCCGGCGACCTCGGTGCTTGCGGTGGGCTCGTTGCCCACAGGTGTTGTCAGCGTATCGACCTCCGCAACCAGCCCGGGGGTCTGGTCAATCGGTGCAAACTGCACGCGCTGCACTTCCTGCAATACGGAATATCCGGCAAAGCCGAGGCCAGTGATCAATCCAAAAACCAACACCAGAGAGCCGATGGCCTTGGGATCGACATCGGCCAGCACACTACCACCCACCGGCGCATATGGTGCGACCGGTTTGACGATAGTTTCCTCACTGCGCTGCCCAATTCGGGAGGCACCGGATTTTGGCTTGGCCTTTGCAGCAGTCGCAGAATTCAGGCCTTCAATGCCCGCAAATCCGCTTTCGTTACAGAAGCGCGCAAATGCCCATTCCGGGTCGAGCCCCAGATACCGCGCATAGCTGCGTACATATCCAGCAATAAAGCCGGGTGTTTCAAAAACGGATGGGTCGGAGTTCTCGACGGCGGCAATATAAGTCGCTTTGATCTTCAATTCGCGCTGCACATCGAGAAGTGATTTGCCAAGGGTTGCCCGCTCGCCACGCATAATATCGCCCAAGCGAAGATCGTAAGCGTCGAAACCGCGCTTCTCTTCGCTATCAGTCGATTTAGGCTGTGATTTTCGCCCCAGCATGCGCGTTTGCCCGAATTGTCCCGTTACCCAAGTTCTGCCGACGAATCGCCCCCAGCGCCGCAGATTTCAACTATGTTACCACATAGGCCCGGCGCAGTGCACCCGCAGAAACTTGCTTATCCCGTCAGATCGGCGCGATTCAGCGCACAGTGCGACCAAAGGTCATCCATCGCCGCGACAAGATCATCAGCCATCTTCGGGCTGTGAACCGGCGATGGCGTGAAGCGCAAACGCTCCGTTCCACGCGGAACCGTCGGGAAATTGATCGGCTGCACGTAAATGCCATGCTCTTCCAGCAGCCGATCCGAGATCATCTTGCACTTGACCGGATCGCCGACATGAACCGGCACGATATGGCTTCCATGATCAATGATCGGCAAGCCCAGACCTTTGAGCCTGAGTTTCAAAGCTGCAGCGGCCTCTTGCTGTTGGTCACGAAGCCTGCCGTCCTCTTTCAGATGTGCAACAGAGGCCGCAGCCCCCGCAGCCACCGCTGGTGGCAAGGATGTCGTGAAGATGAAGCCCGGCGCGTAAGACCTGATGGCGTCGCACATTTTTGCGCTGCCGGCGACATAGCCCCCCATCACGCCATAAGCCTTGGCCAACGTGCCGTTGATGATGTCGATGCGACTGGCAAGACCGTCCCGTTCAGAAACACCGCCGCCACGTGCACCATACATGCCGACCGCATGCACCTCATCGATATATGTCAATGCGCCAAACTCATCGGCGATGTCGCAAATCTCTTTGATCGGTGCAAAATCCCCATCCATCGAATAGATGCTTTCGAAGGCGATCAGCTTCGGCAAGTTCGCAGGCAACGCCTCAAGCTGCGCGCGCAGATCGTCCAGATCATTGTGCTTGAAAATCCGTTTTGCTCCGCCATTGCGGCGAATGCCCTCAATCATCGAAGCGTGGTTCAACCCGTCAGACAGAATGACCAATCCAGGGAACAGTTTTGGCAGTGTCGAAAGCGTCGCGTCATTGGCGATGTAAGCGGATGTGAACAACAGCGCAGCTTCTTTGCCATGCAAATCGGCGAGCTCGGATTCCAGCCGTTTGTGATAAACAGTAGTGCCCGAAATATTGCGCGTTCCGCCTGAGCCGGCTCCGGTCGCGTCAAGCGCGCCATGCATCGCTTCAAGAACAGCCGGATGCTGACCCATGCCAAGATAGTCGTTTCCGCACCAGATCACGACATCTTGTTCTGAGCCGTCTTCGCGCACACGCCGTGCCAAGGGAAACATTCCGTTCTGACGTTCGAGATCGATGAATGTGCGATACCGGCCTTCGACGTGAAGCTGTTCCAGGGCCTGATCCAGAGCCGCATCAAAATTCATAGCAAATGTCCCATCTTCGAGCAGTGCCTATCATTTAGGCCGTCGAGAGCATTCTGGACATGGACAAAATTGACGCGCCAAACCGATGACGGGCGCGTTCCTAGTCGGCGACCACGATCTTGCAGTCTTTGGCCCCTGCTCTTTCACAGGCATCCAGAGCCCGCCCTCCATCGCCCTTGGCAAAGCCAAAGCTGCCTGTGGTTGGCGAGATGGCAAACCCTTTTGGAGCCTTGAGCTTTCGATACTCGCCGCGCAACGCGGAATATCCATCCGCACTCAGACTCAATGCTGCTTGGGGTTTCGCGCCTTTTGGGGCAACTTCCAGCACGACGATACAGCCTGCAGAGGACGTCTTCCTGTTTGCCTCGCAATGAGACAATGCAGCCTGTCGCGCAGCCGCGGCGGAGTGGTGCTGACCTGCCGCCTGAAGCCATTCGACAAACAGTCCCTCGTCCGGGGAGATTGCGAGCGCCCCGTAGTAAGGCACAGAGCTTTTGATCCCGTCGAGGATGGATTTCTGCTTCTCATCGAGAAACGCCACATCCGGTACTGTCGCCACGACCCGCTTGCCATTTGGCAAGGATTTGCGCGCCTCTTTGAAACTGATCGCATCGCCCCACGCGCTTGTGGCCAGAAGACCTGCAAGACCAATACTCAATACTGTCCGTTTCATATGGCATTCCTCTTGATAGCTTCCACTGAGCTAGCGCGTTTCGAAAGCGGTTTCCAGCGTCAGTGCCTCTGGACAGTGCTTCCGCGACTGATAGGCTTACCGCGCATATCCAGCCCTGAAGGATCAGATCAATGACGCTCGACCCCGTTCTCGCTCATGTGGACGCCAATATCGATGACGCCGCCAACAGGCTTCTGGATCTTCTGCGTATCCCCTCCATCTCTACGGATCCGGCCTTCGCCGAGGCGTGCGACGAGGCGGCGGATTGGCTTGTCGATGATCTGAAAGCCCTGGGCTTTGATGCATCGAAACGCCCAACGCCAGGGCATCCAATGGTGGTGGCCCACGCAGAAGGCCCCGGGCCTCATGTCATGTTCTACGGCCATTATGATGTGCAGCCCGTCGATCCGCTGGATCTTTGGGACAGCCCACCGTTTGAGCCTGAGATTGAGGACACGCCAAAAGGCAAGGTGATCCGCGGTCGCGGCTCGTCCGATGATAAAGGGCAGTTGATGACATTCATTGAAGCCTGCCGCGCCTGGCTTGCGGTCCACGGCAGTCTGCCCGCTCAGATTTCTTTTTTCTTCGAAGGCGAAGAGGAATCCGGCTCGCCTTCCCTCATTCCCTTCATGGAAGAGAATGCTGAGGAGCTGAAAGCTGACCTCGCCCTGATTTGTGACACTGGGCTCTTTGGCGAAAGCACACCTGCAATCGTGACCCGCTTGCGTGGCATGGCTCGCGAAGAGATCACTGTGCATGGGGCTGACATGGATTTGCATTCCGGCATGTATGGCGGCATCGCGCGTAACCCGATCCACGTTTTGTCTAAGGTCATAGCTAGCCTGCATGACGACTCAGGGCGCGTCACGATCCCCGGCTTCTATGATGGTATTGAAGAGCTTCCCGAGGATATTGCCACACAATGGCAGAACCTTGGTTTCTCCAGCACCGACTTTCTGGGCGAGGTTGGCTTGGCCGCGCCCGCCGGCGAACACGGACGCAGCGGGTTGGAGATGATCTGGTCGCGTCCCACATGCGAAGTGAACGGTATTTCCGGCGGCTATCAGGGCGACGGCTTCAAAACAGTGCTACCGGCCCAAGCCTCAGCCAAGATCAGCTTCCGGCTGGTTCCCGGCCAGGACCCTGACCGTCTCAGCCGGAAATTCCGCGAGTATGTGAAAAGCCAGATGCCCGCCGACTGCACCGCCAGCTTTGCCGAGCTTGGAGGCGCACCAGCCTCGATGATGTCGACCGACCACCCCGCATTTGAGCAAGCCAGAGGCGCATTGTCGGATGAATGGCCCAACGCAGCGGCCTTTGTAGGCTGTGGCGGATCGATCCCCATAGCGGGCTACTTTCAGGACATCCTTGGCATGGACGCAATGCTGATCGGCTTCGGCAAGGACGATGATCAGATCCACTCCCCCAATGAAAAATATGATCTCGAAAGCTTTCACAAAGGGATTCGCAGTTGGGTGCGCATCTTGCATGCCATGAGCCATTAAAGTGAGCACTCGCCGGACACTGCTGGTTTTCGGCGGTGCCGCTGCCGTGATCTTTGCCGTCCAGAAAGGCATACCAGCGATATACGACCGGTTGGCGCAGCTTGAATTTACGCCAATCCCCGGTGCGCCGGGATTTCGGCAACTCTCAAGTGTGAATGGCCAGACCACCGTCAGCGGTTTTGACCCACTCGCAGGGCTATCCACCGCGACACCGATTGCTCAATCCAAGCTGCCAGAGGACCTGAAAAGCAGTGTTTTTCCATCGCTGACAGGCGGACTGCCCATTGCCATTTTCACCGACTACAACTGCCCGAATTGCCGTGTTCTGGAACAACGTCTGGACGCGGCGATAGCCGGGCGTGACGTCTCGATTGACATTCATCATCTCCCCCTGCTCGGCCCGTATTCTGTGGAGGCTGCGCGTGTTGCTCTCGCCGCAGGCCAGCAAGGGAAAGAAACAGAAGCACATCAAATTCTGTCGAAAAGTCGCGAAGTCATAACCCCTTCGCGCATCACGCGCCTTGCCAGCCAGCTACAGATAGACGGCGCGCAATTGAACCGCGACATCTCCCACCCCACAGTCGACGTACATCTTAACCGCGCGGCGGCCTTGGCAGAGCGTTTCGGAATATTGGGCACGCCCGGTTTGATAATTGGCCAAACCTTCGTGCTGGGCGTTGTATCGCGCACCATTCTGGATCGTCTAATTGAGATAGAAACCGCCGAGATGACAACGTGATCGCGTCAGAGCGGTAGCGCCGTGGTTGATTTCAGCTCCTCCATCGAAAGCAAGGCTGTGACATTGAAGATTCGCACCTCCGAGATCAGCGCTTGGTAAAACGCATCATAGGCCCGTGCATTTTCGACCTGCACTTTGAGAATGTAGTCAATGTCGCCGGCAAGCCGATGTGCCTCCAAAACTTCGGGACGCGCCCGCAACGCATGAAGAAACTTTTGCTGCCAGTCCGCTTCATGCTCAGACGTCCTGATAAGTACGAAAAAACAAGCCTCTAGCCCTAGTTTTTCAGGATCAAGAAGCACCGTATTTTGGCGAATGACACCCGCCTCCCTCAGCTTCTTGATGCGGTTCCAGACCGGTGTTTTTGACGACCCCACCGTTTTTGCAATGTCATCAAGGGATTGTGAGCTGTCGTCTTGCAGCGCCTTAAGGATGTTCCGGTCGGTTGCATCTAAAGAGATTGCCATTCCTGTTTTCTCCGAAAATGGAAACATGTGTTCTGATAATCTGCATTAAGCGAACATTATTCCTTATTTGTCGCGCTGCATAGCAACATATTGGGAAATTGTTCTATATTTTTCCTAACGCGAATTCGGAGCAGATATGAAACATTTCCCGATTTTTATGGCCCTCGAAGGTCGCCGTGTGGTGGTCTCTGGTGGTGGCGAAGCAGCGCTGGCCAAACTTCGGCTGCTGTTAAAGACCGAAGCACGGCTGACCGTGATCACCCAATCCCCGGCGAGCGAGATCGTTGATTGGGCGCAGGACGACCGCCTAACCCTGATCGCGCGTCCGATGCAGATCGGCGATGCGCTCTGCGCTAAACTGTTCTATGCGGCCAATGAAGATGACGCCGAAGACGCCCGCGTCGCGGCGATCGCGTCAGCCGAAGGCGCCTTGGTCAATATTGTCGACAATCTTGAGGACAGCCAGTTCATCACTCCCGCGATTGTCGACCGCGATCCGGTCACGGTGGCCATTGGTACCGAAGGCGCGGCGCCTGTGCTGGCCCGCGCCATCAAGAAGGACCTCGAAGACAAACTGTCACCGACCTTGGGCCTGATGGCGCGTGTCGGCAAAGCCTTTCGCAAACATGCCGATGCCCTGCCCTTTGGTCGCAAACGCCGCGATTTCTGGGCAGATTACTACTTCGGCGGTACAGCGCCCAACACGGAAGACGAGGCCAATGCCAAGCTCGACACGCTGCTTGAGCAGCACCTCCACGAGCCGGAGCGTGATGGCCACGTCGATCTGGTTGGCGCAGGCCCCGGTGATCCGGAGCTTCTGACACTCAAGGCGCGCAACGCTTTGGATACCGCAGACGTCGTCATCTACGACCGATTGGTGGCCCCTGAAATTCTGGAACTGGCCCGACGCGAGGCTGTGATGATTTCTGCCGGGAAGGAAGGGTTTGGTCCCTCAGTTACGCAGGGTGCAATTAACGAGATGATCGTCAGCCACGCCCGTTCCGGCGCCTATGTGGTGCGCCTGAAATCCGGCGATCCAACGGTATTTGGGCGTCTGGATGAAGAGATTGAGGCTTGTGATGCCGCGCATATCAACTGGCGGATCGTGCCTGGCATTACCTCGGCCTCTGCCGCCGTGGCGGCTTTGGGACAATCCCTGACCAAACGGGGTCGCAACTCTGGCATCCGGTTCCTCACAGGGCATGACACCAAAGGTTTTGCAGATCACGATTGGAAAACCCTGTCGCGCCCCGGTGAGGTCGCCGCAATTTATATGGGCAAGAAATCCGCGCGGTTCATTCAGGGCCGCCTGATGATGCATGGTGCCGACCCCGCAACCCCCGTGACCGTAATTGAAAACGCGTCGCGCCCAAGCCAACAAATCCTCGCCACTACACTGGCGGAACTGGAACCAGCCCTGACTGACGCAAATTTTGACGGGCCTGCCCTGACATTCCTCGGGCTTGCTCCCCGCGACGCCTTGGCTGTGGCCGATGACTATCAAATGAAGGAGGCACTTTCATGAGCAAGCCGTTCACTCCGAAAGTCGTGACCGCGAACGCGCTTCTGGAAGGCGACGTGGTTTATCTGGATGCCACCGGCGAATGGGCGCGCGACCTGCAGGATGCGGATGTTCTGGAGGATCAGGCCAGTGCCGAGTTGAAGCTTCTGGAAGCCGAAGCGCGCTCACACGAAGCGGTCGGCGTGTATCTGGCCGATGTGGTGCTGAAAGACAGCTATATCGAAACCACCCATTTTCGCGAAACCTTCCGCGCCAAGGGGCCTTCGAACTATGCCCACGGCAAGCAAGTGGAGTTGAAATAATGTATCAATACAATGACTTCGACCGCGACTTTCTCGCAGAACGCAATGCTCAATTTCGCGCACAAGTTGAGCGCCGCATTGACGGATCTCTGACCGAGGACGAGTTCAAGCCCCTGCGCCTTATGAATGGCCTCTACCTGCAATTGCACGCCTATATGCTACGGGTCGCCATCCCTTATGGCACGCTCAATGGCGGCCAGATGCGTCAACTCGCGATGATCGCGGACCGCTGGGACAAGGGATACGGTCACTTCACGACCCGGCAGAACATACAATACAACTGGCCAGAACTGCGCGATGTGCCTGACATGCTTGACGCCTTGGGCGAGGTCGGCATGCATGCCATTCAGACATCCGGCAATACGATCCGCAACGTTACCGCAGATCATTTCGCGGGCGCTGCGGCGGATGAGATTGAAGACCCGCGCCCGACGGCTGAGCTATTGCGTCAATGGTCGACCGATCACCCCGAGTTCCAGTTCCTGCCGCGCAAATTCAAAATCGCCGTCACCGGATCGCCCAATGATCGCGCCGTAACCAAAGCCCACGATATCGGTCTGCGTATGGTTCGTAACGACGCAGGGGAACCGGGATTTGAAGTCATCATCGGCGGCGGTCTTGGTCGCACACCAATGGTTGGCAAAGTGCTGCGGGAGTTCCTGCCAAAGGCCGATCTGCTGCCGTATTGCGAAGCAATTGTCAGTGTCTACAACCTGCTTGGGCGGCGCGACAACAAATACAAGGCTCGGATCAAAATCACCGTGCATGAGAACGGGTTAGAGACGATCCATGATCTTGTCGAAGAGCGCTTTGCCCTGCTGCGCCCGCAATTCAAAGGCGTCGATCAGGAGATGCTTGCCGGCATCGAAGCTCAGTTTGCAGCACCCGAATTCACGACGGCATCGGTTGCGCCATTCAAGGATGCGTATCATCACGATCCCGTCTTCCGGTCATGGGTAGACACCAACATCACGAAGCACCGAAATGATGACTACGCGATCGTCTCGATCTCGTTGAAATCTCAAGGTCAGACCCCAGGAGATGCCACATCGGAACAGATGCGCGTGATGGCGGAACTCGCTGAAGAGTTTGCACATAACGAACTCAGGATCAGCCATGAGCAGAACGTGATCCTTCCGCACGTGCACAAATCGAACCTTCCGGCAATCCATGCAAAGTTGAAGGAAAACGGGCTTGCAACGGCAAACATTGGACTGATCTCCGACATTATCGCCTGCCCCGGCATGGATTACTGTGCGTTGGCGACAGCCCGGTCGATCCCGGTTGCACAGCAGATTGCGACCCGGTTCCATGAGCTGAAGCTGGAGCATGAGATCGGCGAATTGAAGATCAAGATTTCAGGCTGCATCAATGCTTGCGGGCACCACCATGTTGGTCACATCGGCATCCTTGGCCTCGACCGTGCAGGCGTCGAAAACTACCAAATCACACTGGGTGGCGACGGCTCCGAGACGGCAACCATCGGTGAGCGCGCGGGACCGGGCTTTGCCTATGATGAAATCGTTCCGGCCGTCGAGCGCCTGATCTACGCCTATCTTGATCTGCGCGAAGGGGAAGACGAAACCTTCCTGCAAACCTACCGCCGTCTGGGTCTCGCCCCGTTCAAATCCGCACTTTATCCGGAGGCCAAAGCTAATGCCGCTTAAGGAACTTGCCGAACGCCGCGTGCTGCTGCATCGCAAAAGTGATGCCCAGACGCTTTTGCGGCACGCGCTCGATGACATTCACATCGGGCCGGTCGCGCTGGTCAGCAGCTTTGGCGCGGAGAGCGTCGTGCTGTTGCACATGGTCAGCAAAATCGCACCGGACACGCCCATTCTCTTTGTCGATACCGAGATGCTGTTTCCCGAAACCCTCGCCTATCAACGTGAAGTTGCAGAGACGCTTGGCCTTACCGACATTCGCATTATCGGCCCGTCACGCGCCAAGCTGATGGAGCGTGATGTGGATGGTATTATGCACACATTCGATACGGATGCCTGCTGTGCCTTGCGCAAGACCGAACCGCTGCAAGAAGCTTTGGCAGAGTTTGGCGGATGGATCACCGGGCGCAAACGCATTCAGGGCGGTCAGCGGGCGCAATTGCAGTTGTTCGAAAAAGAACCGGACAGCCCACGCATCAAGATCAATCCCTTGGCCAATTGGACACAAGATCAGATCGCAAGCTATTTCGAAGAACACGGCCTGCCCCGCCACCCGCTCGTGGCGCGTGGGTTCAAATCCATAGGTTGTGCACCCTGCACAACCAAGGTGGCAGAGGATGAAGACCCCCGTGCCGGGCGTTGGCGCGGTCAGGAAAAATCAGAATGCGGCATCCATATCGAGGACGGCAAAGTGATTAGGCAGGAGACCGCGGCATGAGCGTCATTGTCACCGATAGCGGGTTCTCAAGCGATAGCTGGGATCACGCGATCTACGCCTTGCAGGATATGCCTGCAAATGATTGCGCGCCGCATCTGGCTGTCCATTTGCCCAGTGACGCGGACCCGGCCAGCCTGTCCAACCGCCTTGCAAGCATTGCGCTGATCCGCGTGGATTTCCCGTCTTCAGCCGATGGACGTGGCTTTACCATCGCAAGACGCCTGCGTCTGATGGGTTTTGAAGGCCGCTTGCGCGCGCGCGGACATGTCATTGCCGACCAATACGCCATGGCACGCAGATCGGGTTTCGACGAAGTTGAAATCGATGATGAGCTTGCTAAAAGGCAGCCCGAAGATCAGTGGCAGTTCCGTGCGGATTGGACGTCGCATGACTACCAGTCCCGTCTCCGCGGCAAGACCTGACAACCCGTCACACTTCCCAAACAAAATTTGTTTGTATACAAACGAGGCGCAGGCACAGGCCCTGCGAGACATCTATGAATGATATGACCGATATGAACGCCCCTGTAAAAGCCGTCCCGACGCTACCCGACGCACAAACCGTCACAGAGGTAAAGCACTGGACTGACAGACTTTTCTCGTTCCGCGTGACACGGCCGCAATCCTTGCGGTTCCGCTCGGGCGAGTTCGTGATGATCGGCCTGATGGGCGATCCACATCCCGAAACGGGGAAACAAAAACCATTGCTGCGCGCCTACTCCATCGCCTCGCCCAGTTGGGACGAAGAGTTGGAATTTTATTCGATCAAGGTGCAGGATGGCCCGCTGACATCAAAACTGCAGCATATCCAACCCGGAGACGAGATAATCCTGCGTCCAAAACCGGTGGGAACGCTGGTGCATGACGCTTTGCTTCCAGGCAAACGGTTGTGGTTTTTCGCTACGGGCACCGGCTTTGCGCCCTTCGCCTCGCTGCTGCGCGATCCCGAAACCTATGAGCGCTTCGATCAGGTGATCATGACACATACCTGCCGCGATGTGGCAGAGCTGGAATACGGCAAACAGTTGATCGAAAACCTGCGCAAAGACGAGATGATGCTGGAGCTTTTGGGCGAGGAGAATCTCGCCAAGCTGCATTACTATCCCACAACCACCCGCGAGGAGAGTCCGAAGATGGGCCGCATCACTACCTTGTTGCAGGATGGTACGGTTTTCAAAGATCTGGGCATAGAGGGCATCTCAGCCGAAACGGATCGGGCCATGGTGTGTGGCTCCATCGGGTTAAACACGGATCTGAAGGAAATTCTGGAAGGCTTTGGGCTAGAAGAGGGCGCGAATTCCGATCCCAAGCACTACGTGGTGGAAAAGGCCTTCGTCGGATAGTCTAAGATGAAAGGCCAACATTAGGCCTATGTCAAAATAGACTTATTTGGACTTCAGCGACGGGAAATCTTCACAAAAAACCGCCCGGATCGCAACGGATCCGGGCGGTTTTATTATTTCGTTAAGGCTTAACTTCGATCCACCTATTGGCCGATCGCCTGCTTGATCTGGTCCAGAACACCTTGCAGCACTTCTGGATTATCACGGGCTTGTTCAAGGGTCGCCTTCAGGCCAGATTTCGCAACCGCGTTCAGTTCTGAAGCATCAACCATTTCAACGACTTTGTCGTAGTCGAAGCCGTCAACGCTCAAAGCCTCCGGTGCTGCGTCAGTTGCCGCTGCCGCGTTGTCAGTTGCAGTCTCGGTCGCTTCGGTGGCGGTATCAGTTGCCGTGTCTGCAGCGTCCGTCGCTGTTTCAGTCGTTGCGTCCACCGCATCGCTTGCAGCTTCGGTCGCTGTATCAGCCGCTTCGCTAGCCGTCTCAGTTGCCGTATCTACAGCGTCGCTGGCCGCTTCAGTCGCCTCCGAAGTGGCGTCGCTGGCGCTTTCGGCAACGTTATTGGCTGTGTCAGCGACGGCATCTGCCGCTTCTGTTGCAGTTTCGGTTGTCGCATCGGCGGCATCACTGGCCGCTTCGGTTGCTGTATCAACTGCATCATTTGCAGCCTCTGTAGCCGTATCCGCCGCGTCGTTGACCGCATCTGTTACGCTTTGTGCCGCGTCGGATGCAGCCTCTGTCGCCGTATCAACTGCAGAATCTACAGTATCGGCGACCGCGTCAGCTGCCTCGTTCGCGGTTTCTGTTGCAGCTTCCACCGCATTTTCAACAGCTTCGCCCACGCTCGCTGCGCCGGTTTCCGCCGCCTCGGTCGCGGTGTCGGTGGCCTCTGCCGCTGTTTCGCTGGCGCTTGAGGCTGCCTCGTCAGCTTTTTCCATGACCTGATCGCCAGACTGGCCGGAAAGCAGGAAATAACCGCCAATGGCCAGAACGGCGATTGCAGCAATGATCAGAATACCTCGCATTGGATATCCTCCTTGTTATTTGTTTCGCACCAACGGTGCATGACTGGCCATGCAGGTAGAGGTGTGCCCGCGTAGATACAACGGGCAAACCGGCGGTTAGTTTCCCCGCAGGTGCTGTTTGGGCGAAAAGCTGCTTGAATGCCGTGCGGCGGGCCTTTACGTCTTGGGACAGAAATCTGCTAACCATAAAAGGATTATTCTCATAGCCCGCAGACCACATAACGCACCACCGGTGCGTGAAACCGGCCCCCGCGTAAACGATCGCATCCGTGCCGATGAAATCCGCCTTATCGGCGCTGAAGGTGAAAACGTCGGCGTCGTGACCCCCACACGAGCAATGGAAATGGCCGACGAAGCTGGCCTCGATTTGGTGGAAATCTCCCCCAATGCGAACCCGCCTGTGTGCAAGATCATGGATTTCGGTAAATACAAATACGAAACCCAGAAGAAAGAGGCCGAGGCCCGCAAGAAGCAAAAAACCATCGAGGTCAAAGAGGTGAAGTTCCGTCCGAACACGGACACCCATGACTACGACGTGAAAATGCGAAACGTCTTCAAGTTCCTTGAAAACGGCGACAAGGTGAAAGTAACGCTGCGCTTTCGTGGTCGCGAGATGGCACACCTCAATCTTGGCCGCGAGTTGCTGGAGCGCGTCGCGGACGATGTCGAAGGTCAGGGCAAGGTCGAGAACATGCCCAAAATGGAAGGCCGCCAGATGATCATGATGATCGGTCCGGTCAAATAACACCTCGACAGAGTGACGAGCGCCCCGAACCCCGGCCAACCGCCGGGGTTTATTTTTGCTCGCGCAAACGTCCGCGCTGCGGAATTTCCTTGAGTAAGCCTCCAACGCCCATGGCCTGAATATCGGCAGAGATCACAGGCACCCCGCACAATACGCGCTCCATCACCCAATCGGCTCCATTAAGCGACGGCGAACGCGCGCAGCCTGGCAGGCCGATGACAGGACGCCCATCAAGCGCACCCAGAAACAGAAGATTGCCCGGATCAACGGGCATGCCGAAATGATGCACCTCACCGCCAGCCTGCCGCAGCGCCTCAGGGGCCACGTCATGAATATCTGAGGTGGCCGATCCGGTCAGGATGAAAATTGCCTCCGCCGGACAAGCCGCCAATTCTGCCGCTAAGGCCGACACGTCATGTGGGACGACGGTCTTTCCCATCGCGGCCCCCAGTGCCTCGACGCGTTTCAGAACAGCGCGGTGCCCTTTGCTGCCATCGTCTGATCCGGCGACTGTCTGAATGAGATGCGTCTGATGTATCGCCGTTGGACGCATCGACAGTGCCGCCTGTGCCTTCTGGCACGCCTGCTCCAGCGCGGCGCCCGTAACGCCGTAGGAGATGATCTTGACCGTCGCGACCATCCCGCCCTGCCCCATACGCTGCCATTCTGGCACCGTGGCAATGGTGATCATCGGATCGACCATGTTGATCTGGTTGATCTTCGCCACATCAATCTGCACCACGCCCATCACGTCGGAATAGAGATTGACCCGCCCGGTTGCAGCCTTCGACAAGCGCAGTCCCGCCAATGCGGCGTCTGGCACCAACGCGCGGGCCAAACGCTCTGCGGCCTCATCTTCGTGAATGTCCTCCGGACCAAGGCGGGCGACAACCACGTCCTGCATGCCAGAGGCCCGCAGCTTGTCGATATGGGACGCGTCAAGCTGCACGCCCTTTCGCAGCCTGCCATCACGAAGCTCAACCGAATGGGCCAGGATTGTCCCTTCTGCGTCAGCTATCGCAACCGGCCCGAACTCCATCAGCTTCGCCGCAAAGTCTGAATGATCTGCGCCATGACCGACACGGCGATCTCTGCCGGACTCTTGGCTCCGATATCCAGGCCGACCGGCGCATCCAGCCGGGCAAAGTCAGCCTCGGAGAAGCCTGCTTCGCTCAATCGCGTCAGCCTTTTGGCATGGGTCCGAGTTGACCCAAGACACCCGATATAAAACGCCTCGGAGCGCAGCGCGACTTGAAGAGCGGGATCGTCCAGCTTGGCATCGTGGGTCAGTGTCACCACCGCGGATCGCGTGTCCGGCGCAAAGGTCGACAGCGCTTCATCTGGCCAATCATGCACGAGTGTTTGTCCCGGAAATCGTTCGGACGAGGCAAACGCCTCACGCGGGTCAATCAAAACGGGTGCAAAACCGCAGGCCTGCGCCATAGGCAAAAGATGCTGGGCAATATGCACGCCGCCGATCACCGCCATGCGCAGCGGCGGGTTGTGAATAGTGACGAAAACACGGTCATCGAAACCTGACTTATCTGCCACGAAGCGTTCGAGGTGGGCATCCCTTGCGGCCAGATGGCGCGTCCAGTTTTCGGTGTCCACGACATAGGCAACGGGGACACTGGCCGCGCGTCGCGCCACCAGATCCTCCAACAAATCCACCGGGATGGCATCGCCCACGGGCTCCACAAGAATTTGTATCTCGCCGCCGCAAGCCAACCCGACGGCAAAGGCATCATCATCGCTGACCCCATAGCTCAGCAATTTGGGCATCCCGTCTTCGAAGGCCTCCAAAGCCTCGGCCACAACCGCGCCTTCGACACAGCCACCGGAGACCGATCCCATGATGTCTGCCTCGCCCGAGATGGCCAGTTGGGCGCCCACTGGACGCGGCGCTGAGCCCCAGGTTTGCACGACGGTGGCAATCGCAGCCTTTCGACCGGCGCGATGCCAATCGAGGGCGATGGCGGGGATATCCTCAAGCTCGTGTGTCATCTGATCTATTTAGGCCCTTTGCCGCACAATCTAAAGCATCGCCATCAATCGCGCCTTTTCTCCGGCATCGCCGGGACGCGACAGGGCGAGGGCCAAATCTTCGAGCGAGGCGATGTTGTGACCCGCCCGAAACATATCGACATGGGGCAGCATCGCCGCAATGCCTTTGGCTTTTGGGGCAAACCCATCCCAGCGCAAGAGCGGATTGAGCCAGATCACTTGCCGTGCCGACAAGTGCAACCGCTCCATCTCGCGTGCAAGTGCGTCGGGGTCGTCCCGATCCAGCCCGTCCGTCACCAAAAGCACAACAGCCCCGTGCCCAAGGACGCGGCGTGACCAGTCACGGTTGAACGCGTGCAGGCAAGACCCGATCCGCGTGCCGCCTTCCCAATCCTGCGCTTCCTGACCTGCGGCAGCCAGAGCCTGATCAACATCACGGGTTCGCAAATGCCGCGTTATATTGGTCAGTTGGGTGCCAAAGGTGAAGGCGTGCACTTTCGCCCAGCCCGCCCCTTGCTCATTGCTGACAGCATGCAAGAAATGCAGCACAGCACGGGAATATTGGCTCATTGAACCCGAGATGTCGCATAAAGCGACCAGGTTGGGCCAGCGAATGCGCCGTTTGCGTAAGGCCACGGATTGCATTTCTCCACCCCGACGTAATGAGGCCTGTATCGTTCGCCGCCAATCTACCAGATGACCCAGATGGGCCTCCCGTGTTCTGCGGCTCTGATACGGCCGGACCGGCAACGTCAGCTTTGCCAACATGCGTTTGGCTTGCGCCATTTCCGCCAAGCTCATCTGCTCGAAATCAAGCGTCTTGAGCTTTTCTTCTGCCGACATAGTGCGTGAAGCGTCAATCTCGATCTGATCACCGCCCTCCTGCTCTTCGATATCGGGCAGCTCCCGCTCAACGCCATCAAGAAGTGCCTCGGCTGCCCGCTTTTCAGCAGAGCGCGCCTTGCGCTCTTCCTGCACACCACGGATCGCGGGCGACATGTAAGCGATCATATGATCGAGGTAGCGCGGATCGCGCCAGAACAGCCGGAAGCTCTGATCGAAGATCAACCGATGCTCAGGACGCGACACGAAACAGGCTTGCAGCGTGTAATAAAAGTCCTGACGCTCTGAGAACCCGGCCACCTTGACCGCCCGGATTGCGTCAAGGACCCGTCCCGGACCCACTGGTAACCCGGCAGCCCGAAGCGCGCGCGCAAACCACGTGATGTTATCGGCCAGCTTGCCGTCTGCGGGAATATCGAGCGGCGCGTACTCACTCATGCCGGGGCTAATTCTGCGCGAACCTCGTCAAGCAGTCGCTTTGCCTCGGAGCCTTCGATTTTCTGAATGTCATCCTGATATTTCAGGATAGCGCCCAGCGTGTCGGCGATCACCTCCGGACTCATCGTGACCACATCAAGCGCCAGCAGACACTTGGCCCAGTCTATTGTCTCGGCCACACCAGGTTTCTTGAACAAATCCTCGGTTCTGAGTTTCTGGACGAAGGCCACGATCTCGCGACTGAGCGTTTCCTTCGCTTCCGGTGCGCGGGCGGTCACGATCTCCATCTCCCGCTCGAAATTAGGGTAATCGACCCAATGATAGAGGCAGCGCCGTTTCAGGGCGTCATGGACTTCGCGAGTGCGGTTCGAGGTAACGATGACAATCGGGGGCTCAGGGGCCTTGATCGTGCCAAGCTCTGGAATGGTGACCTGAAAGTCCGAAAGGGCCTCCAGCAAGAAGGCCTCGAACGGCTCATCCGTGCGATCCAGCTCGTCGATCAAAAGAACCGGTGCGCCTTCGGACTGTGGCTGCATCGCCTCCAGCAGCGGGCGCGCGATCAGGTAGTCATCGGAGAAAAGCTCCTGCTGCAAAGCGGCACGATCACTGGCGCCTGCGGCCTCGGCGGTACGTATCGCCACCATCTGAGCCGCAAAATTCCATTCGTAGACGGCGCTGGCCGCATCCAACCCCTCATAGCACTGCAACCGGATCAGGCGACGCCCCAGTGCAGCCGACAGGGCTTTGGCAATTTCGGTCTTTCCGACCCCTGCTTCACCCTCAAGAAAAATCGGTCGCCCCAATGTCAGACCCAGATAACACACCGTCGCGAGCGATCTGCCACAGACGTAGTTCTGCTTGGCCAGAAGCGCGATTGTGTCATCGATCGATGTGGGCATTTGAGTCATGAATGATCCTCCGTCCGGCTATAGCTGCATTTGCCGCAGGTCAGGTCAAGCGGATGCGATTGCCCCGGCAGCCTCAGACGCCTATTCTGTGGCAAAGAATGATGGAGCCTCCGATGAACGTCACCACAAAGATCAAAGCCAAAGACGCCCCCGATCTGGGCAAATTCGATTGGGAGGACCCGTTTCGTCTGGAAGGCCAGCTGAGCGAAGACGAGCGCATGCTGCGTGACGCGGCCCGCGCTTTTGCAGATGACAAGCTGGCACCTAAAGTGATCCAGGCCTATGCCGATGAAACCGCCGACCCCGAGGTCTTCCGCCAGATGGGCGAAGCCGGGTTGCTGGGCCTTACCGTGCCCGAGGAATACGGAGGGCTGGGCGCGTCCTATGTCACTTATGGGCTTGTCGCACGGGAGATAGAGCGCATCGACAGTGGATATCGCTCCATGATGAGCGTGCAATCTTCGCTGGTGATGTATCCGATCTATGCCTACGGTTCCGAAGAGCAGCGCCAAAAATACCTGCCCAAACTGGCGACGGGCGAATTTATCGGCTGCTTTGGCCTTACCGAACCGGATGCCGGATCAGACCCTGCAGGGATGAAAACCGTCGCCAAGAAAACCGACGCGGGCTATGTGATCTCGGGATCAAAGATGTGGATTTCGAACGCGCCCTTCGCAGATGTGTTCGTGGTCTGGGCCAAGTCTGAGGCACACGATAACAAAATCCGGGGCTTTGTCCTTGAAAAGGATATGACCGGGCTGTCCGCGCCCAAGATCGGGGGCAAACAATCCTTGCGCGCCTCGACCACAGGCGAGATTGTCATGGACAATGTCGAAGTTGGTGAAGACGCCCTTCTGCCGGGCGTAGAAGGTCTGAAAGGACCGTTCGGTTGTTTGAACCGCGCGCGCTATGGCATTGCATGGGGTGTAATGGGCGCGGCAGAATTCTGTATGCACGCCGCACGGCAATATGGGCTGGATCGCAAGCAATTCGGCAAGCCCTTGGCACAAACCCAGCTTTATCAGAAAAAGCTGGCGGATATGGAAACCGAGATTGCACTTGGTTTGCAAGCAGCACTCCGTGTTGGTCGCCTGATTGACGAGGCCGATGCCGCCCCTGAGATGATTTCAATCATCAAACGCAACAACTGCGGCAAAGCTCTGGATATCGCCCGCGCCTCTCGGGACATGCATGGCGGCAATGGCATTCAGGAAGAGTATCAGGTGATCCGTCACATGATGAACCTTGAGACGGTGAATACATATGAAGGCACCCATGACGTGCATGCACTGATCTTGGGACGAGCCATCACCGGGTTGCAGGCCTTTTTCTAGGGAATTCAGAGAGCTACGCGCCGAAGCTGTAAGCTATGGCGCGTAGATCAGCTCCAGCAGATCGTGAAAATTTGCGTCGGCCGAAGTCAAACCCAGTACCGCGTCCGCTATAGCGTCCACCCGCGCCTCGGGCAGAACTGTTCCGGCATAGGCTCTGAATTTGTCAACGACCTCTTGCTCGGTGGGTTGAGGATCAGGCCCGCCGGACGCCAGCAATGGCCCTGAAGCAACGGACGCACCGTCCATAAGGGTTATTGTGATCTCCGCGCGCCGGGCTTCAGGGTAGCCGGATTCGTAGATGTCTGATGCGTGAGAGGTGATTTTGGCCACCATTGCGTGCAACTCAGGATCGCGCAGAGCCTCCGGCAATATTTCAGTCACACCGACCCGCCCTCGAACCAGAGCGCAGGCGACGGGCCAAGCCATCGCATATTGCGCTTCTTGGGGACTGCCAGGAATTTCGCAGGTCAGATCGGCGGCATATCGGAAACTTTCAATCTCAACCTTGGCAATCTGGGCCGGATTCAGCGCGTGTTTTTCCCGCAGCAGCAAGGCGCCATCGATCGGCGCATGCGCCCATCGACAGATCGGATAAGGTTTGATGTATTGTTCCATCACACGCCAGATAGTGCCGAGATCATCCCACTCTGCTGCCGCATCGCTGAATTCCACCGTGGCCGCGGGAGCGCCCAGAAAACCGTCCTGCGCGATCAAGGCGGCATAAACACCGACAGGTGCGCCAAGGCCCGATCCGTCATGCAACATGGTTGGATTTGCAATCTCCCGCATCATCTGACTGCGTGGACCATGATATTCTGCAATTCCAAGGGCTTGTCGTGTGACCTTCTCAGTCATTCCCAAAAGCTGCGCAGCCACTGCGACACAGCCCAGCGCGTTCCATGCCCCGGATGTGTGATAGTCTGAGACGGTCGCGTGCAGCGCTGATGCCGCATAATTGGACACTTCGTAGCCCACGGCCAATCCAGCAAGCGCATCGCGCCCCGTGACGCCACCTTGCGCCTGCGCCACAGAAATCAGCGCCGGCACCAAAGCAGCCCCAGCATGCCCTTTGGACGCTTGCCAGCCATCATGAGCATCCAGATTGTCGAGTTGGGTTGCCATGGCAAAAGCTGCACCCGGCAAGGACGCCCTGCGCCCGTCGAAAGCAATCCGCGCTGAAGGTGCGTCGGGACCTGCGGCCCAATGGTCGACAGCGTGCTGTCTCGCAATCCGCCCGGCGTCCAACTGCCCTGCGGCGGCCAAAACACCCAGACAATCAAGCAGATAAAGCGCAGTTGTCTGCAAAACCTCCTCAGGGATATCCTGCGCCTTGGTCGCTACAATAAACCTCAACACATCGCGTGCTGTGCTGCTTGGCGCTTCAAGGCTTTCGATCCTGGTCATGGGCAACCCTCCCACATCCAGCTTACCCTTTGATCTGGTTCGCATTTCTGCTCGTTTGAACCGTATTTCCGTCAATCCGCGACGCGAGACCTTACGAAACCAGCGCCTCCGCGACATTTTTTCCTGACCTGCGGCAGCTTGGATCATTGAAACCCGCATCACGCTTGCGTAAACCCGGTAGGAACACCAAGGGCCTGAGTCTGCCCAGAGAAAACACGTTCGACTAGAAACGGGAGAAACGCATGGCCGACGCAGCCATTCAAGGACATGATCACGACGAACGGGGCTTCTTTACCCGTTGGTTCATGTCCACCAACCACAAAGACATTGGTATCCTTTATCTGTTCACCGCAGGCCTGATGGGCTTCTTGTCCGTGGCCTTCACGGTCTACATGCGGATGGAGCTGATGGAACCGGGCGTGCAGTACATGTGCCTCGAAGGCGCGCGCTTCACGGCTGCTGCCACTGCGGATTGTACGCCTAACGGCCACCTCTGGAACGTGATGATCACGGGCCACGGCATCCTGATGATGTTCTTCGTCGTCATTCCTGCGCTGTTTGGTGGCTTCGGCAACTACTTCATGCCGTTGCAAATCGGCGCCCCTGACATGGCATTCCCGCGGATGAACAACCTTAGCTACTGGATGTATGTGGCCGGGTGTTCTCTGACGGTTGCGTCTCTGTTGAGCCCTGGTGGCAATGGACAACTTGGGTCTGGCATTGGCTGGGTGCTCTACGCACCGCTATCGACCACAGAACAAGGCATGTCGACAGACTTTGCGATCTTTGCGGTTCACATGTCTGGTGCATCTTCGATCCTGGGCGCGATCAACATGATCACCACCTTCCTGAACATGCGCACACCGGGCATGACCCTTCACAAGGTGCCGCTATTCTCTTGGTCGATCTTCGTGACAGCGTGGCTGATCCTTCTGTCCCTGCCCGTGCTGGCCGGTGCAATCACCATGCTTCTGACCGATCGCAACTTCGGGACGACCTTCTTCGATCCTGCCGGCGGCGGCGATCCGATCCTTTATCAGCACTTGCTGTGGTTCTTCGGACACCCTGAGGTGTATATCGTGATCGTTCCGGGCTTCGGCATCGTCAGCCACGTCATTGCAACCTTCTCTCGCAAACCGATCTTTGGCTACCTGCCGATGGTTTATGCGATGGTCGCCATTGGCGCGCTTGGCTTCGTTGTGTGGGCACACCACATGTACACAGTCGGTATGTCGCTGACCCAGCAATCCTACTTCATGATGGCCACAATGGTGATCGCGGTGCCGACCGGCATCAAAATCTTCTCGTGGATCGCCACCATGTGGGGCGGCTCGGTCGAGATGAAAACGCCGATGCTCTGGGCCTTTGGCTTCCTGATCCTCTTCACCATGGGCGGCGTGACCGGCATCGTTCTGTCGCAAGCCGGTGTGGACCGTGCCTATCACGACACCTACTACGTCGTGGCACACTTCCATTACGTGATGAGTCTCGGTGCCGTGTTCTGCATCTTTGCAGGTATCTACTTCTACCTGCCGAAGATGTCGGGCCGCATGTATCCTGAATGGGCAGGTAAACTGCACTTCTGGACGATGTTTGTCGGCGCCAACGTGACCTTCTTCCCACAACACTTCCTGGGACGCCAAGGCATGCCACGCCGCTACATCGACTATCCAGAGGCCTTTGCCTACTGGAACTACATCTCCTCGTGGGGTGCGTTCCTCTCGTTTGCTTCGTTCCTGTTCTTCATCGGCGTCCTGTTCTGGACCCTGATGTATGGTCGTCGCGTGACCGAGGCCAACCCATGGAACGAATATGCTGACACGCTGGAATGGACACTTCCATCACCTCCGCCAGAGCACACCTTTGAGATCCTGCCGAAGCAATCGGATTGGGACAAAGGACATTCTCATTAAGCGGCGCGGATGCCTATCCAGCACATAAGCTCTTTTGGCGGGGCCTCGGATCATCCCGAGGCCCTGTCGCGTTGGGGGGACACGCCCCCTACCTATCGCGTGCTGCTCTGGCCGCACCGGTCCCTGCCCAAAAGCGGCTTTGTCTTCTTCATCGGCATGACCTCCTTCCTGCTCGCAATTCCCTTGCTGCCGCTGCTGGGTACGATGGCGCTTTGGGGCGTGTTGCCGTTTCTGGTGCTCACCGTCTCGGCGCTCTGGTTCTTCATCATGCGCAGCTACCGGTCGGGCGAGTTGATGGAAGAGCTTTGTCTGTGGCCCGATCATATGTCCTTGGTACGCATTGAACCCACCGGACGCCGGCAAGACTGGCAAGCCAACCCCTATTGGGTGCGGGTCTGCAAGCACAAGAAGCCGGTTGAGAACTATCTGACTCTGTCAGGCGGTGATCGTGAGGTGGAACTGGGCGCGTTTCTCAGCCCGGAAGAGCGCCTCGCCCTCAAAAGCGAAATCGAGGAAGAACTGCTGGAACTGGCCGAAAAAAGATAAGGGCGCCTTGGTCTGAATTTTGCGCCTCACCGCGACGCTTTAACCAACCGAATGTTGTTGTAAGTCATCAATCTTCCAGTATTTTGCGCGAGCTCAGGGGGGGTCGCTGATGACAATCAAATCGCCACTTTACCAAGAAATCTATCACCTCGGGGCGCAGGTCTCAGGGCTTGGAATCGGTATTGTCGACTATGTGAATGATACGATCACATTGGACGAACGAGCCGCCGCTATCTTCGATTTACCCGCCGATGCTCCCATCCAGCGCAGCGATCTGCATCAGCGCATCCACCCTGATGATCGCGAGGTCATTGACCATCAGGTCACCGAATTGCTCGGACCGGACTCCAATTCATTCATAGACGTCAAACACCGTATCTTGATGGATGATCAAGAAATCAGATGGGTCAGCGCCCGCAAGCAGGTGACGTTTTCTGACACGCTCACTGACCAGCGCGCCTGCCCCGTCTCCGGTCTGGTGGCGATTATGGATATCACTGAGCAGCAACACGACCGAGAGAAAATCAAATTGCTGCTCGCTGAGTTGAACCACCGCTCAAAAAACCAACTGACGATCATCCAGGCGCTGGCCAACCGCACACTTGCGACCGGCGACATTGCTGATTTCAAGAACCGGTTTTCCGCCAGAATCGAAGGGTTGGTCCGCAACTCTGACACATTGGCAAAAGGCGACTGGATACAGGGCGATCTGAGAACCCTGATCCACTCCCAACTCGCGGGCTTTGTCGACACAAGTGGCGAGCGCGTCTCGCTGGCGGGTGCGAAGTTGTCGCTTAACCCAAATGCAATGCAAACGATTGGTATGGCAATCCATGAGTTGGCGACCAACGCTGTAAAATATGGCGCGTTTTCCAACGATACCGGTCAGGTCCATATCTCTTGGGGCGATCACCCTGATGCCGCCGACATGCTGCGCGTCATCTGGCAGGAAAGCGGCGGTCCGTCTGTGACGCCGCCCGAACGCACAGGGTTCGGGCAGACCGTGATGAAGGAAATGGCTATGGCCTCGCTCGGCGGAACCGTCGCACTGGACTACAAGCCTGACGGTGTGGTCTGGCAGCTCGACATGCCTCGCAGCATGACCGCCTGATAGGCAATCCCGTCAGCGCCACCGCTCCCAATTGAATGCTACTGCTTATCGTCGAGGGGTCGCGCGGGGTTTCCAACCACAACCTGCCCTGCCGCGACATCCTTTGTGACAACGCTTCCCGCGCCAATCACTGCGCCTTCACCTATCGTCACGCCTGCCAAGATAATTGCACCACCTCCGATCCATGTGCGCCGACCAAGGTGAACCGGCCGCGCAATTTCCAGACCTTCCACACTCCGCTTGATCGGATCCTTGTGATGCTCGGCGCAATATATCTGCACCCCGGGGCCCAATTGGCATTGATCTTCAATCGTGACAGTCGCGCAATCAAGAATGGTGCAGCCTGCGTTCAGAAAAACATCCCGGCCAAGCCGGATATTAATGCCATAGGCGCAATGAAACGGCGCTTCGATGATCGCGCTTTCGGCCTGCAGAAGCTGCGCCAGCTTCGGGCCAAGAGTCTTGCGCTTTTCGGGAGCCAGATGATTGTGCTCATGTACCGCTGCACGCGCCGTCACGCGCAACGCCTCAAGCTCGTCATCCAGACAGGTGTACCATTCACCGGCTTCCATCTTTTGTCGTTCTGTCTTCATCTCTATTCCACCTGATCGCCCTCGACCTGCCCAAGCCGAGCCATTACCGAACCGTTTTAGTCGCGCTTTATCACCCGCCGAAATTCGTCGATCCATTACATCCGAGGTAATTGAGATGCACTGGCAGCGATGAGAAAAATGCGCTCGAAACGTTCACTCATCAGAGGTGTATCATGCCACGCTCGGCCACAGCACGTATCTTTCTCAAACTGAACAGCCAATTCTCGGCACTTAATGGCGCAACGCTGGTGATCGCCGGTGGGCTTGCGGCATCGATGCTGTTTGCAGATCCCGCACAATGGGCCGCCACCGGCCTGCGGGCCTTGGGGGTCGGTTTGCTTGCGTTTGCAGCGCTGCTTTACGTGCTCTCAAAGAACAAGTTTGTGAGCCGCCCCGCAGTCAACGAGATTGTCATCCTCGATGCGCTCTGGGTGGTTGGAAGCGTGGTGCTCCTTGCGTTCTTTAGCGATCTCTTTTCCACCAACGGCCTGATCATCATTACCGTCGTTGCCATGGTGGTTGCTTTCTTCGCCATCGCGCAGTTTGCATCGGCGGCAAAAATTGCTGCGCCCTTGCCGGTCGCAGATGTCGCACTGCGTGACGGCAAGCTCTATGCCACGGTGGTGCGCCAGGTGAACGCACCCGCAGACGTGGTCTGGCAGGTCATGACCGATCACCCGGCCTATGCCGATGTTGCCAGCAATATCTCCAAGGTCGAAGTCCTGTCCGGTGACGGCTTGGGCATGAAACGGCGCTGCTATGGCCCGAAGGGTGAGAATTGGGAGGAAACTTGTGACCTCTTTGAACCAGGACACGCGTATGGCTTTCGCATCCACACCGACGCAAAAGACTACCCCTACCCGTTCTCCGAATTGTCTGGTCGCTGGACTGTCGAGCCACGCCAGATCGGCTCTGAGTTCAACATCGAGATTGTCGCAACACTAAAAGGCAATGCAGTGGCCAGATGGATGCTCGCGGCCCTATCGAAACAACAGTTCAAAACCATCCTGATCGATCTTGCAGATGCATGGGCGGAGCGCATGGAACGTGAAGCAAAATGATGATCGGAAAGGTAAGGTGCATCTATGGCGTCTGAGCTTCCATTCATCGGACCGGATGTAACTCTGACCAACCCCGCCTACATAGCCCCGTCGGCACAGCTCTTTGGAAAGGTCGCGATTGGTGAAGGCTCTTCCATCTGGGCCAACGTGGTCATGCGCGCAGAGCTTCACGAAATTCGGATTGGCCGCAGAACAAACATCCAGGATTTCGTTATGGTCCATGTGGGAGAGCGATCACCGACATACGTCGGCGATCACTGTTCGATTACCCATCATGCGACGCTGCATGGCTGCATCATAGAAGACCGCTGTCTCATCGGGATAAATGCGACTGTGATGGACGGGGCGGTCATAGGTGAGAACTCGATAGTGGCCGGTCACACGATCGTACCCGAAGGGACTGTGTTTCCCGCCAACTCAATCATCGCCGGGGTTCCGGCGAAACGAATAAAGACGAACACCAACCCTGACGCTACACTCGCAAACGCGCAGCTTTATTGGCTGAATGCAAAAAACTACACTTCGGGTATCTACCGGATGCGTGATGATGATTGCCCTAGCGCTGATCCGCAAAACTAGGTAGCCCCCCTCTCTTGGGATTAGCACAAAACATAGGACAAGTGTCGTGGACCGTGAGGACAGTAATCGCGAAGCCCCAAAGCTCTCAGACAGGATTGACAAATGACGGGTGAAATCACCTTCACACGCCTCACACAGATCGCGGTCGAAGATATTTTAGATCATATGTCAGACCCGCGTCTTGTCGAACACATGCCGCTTATCACCTTTGAGTGGGACCACGCGGCCGTCCGAAAATTCGTGGAGGCCAAGGAACAAAGCTGGGAGCGCGAAGGGCTAGGCCATTGGGCGTTTCTTTCAGATGGGCAATATGTTGGGTGGGGCGGCTTTCAAAAGGAAGGCGGCGAGTGGGATTTCGGTTTGGTCCTGAAGCCTGACGCGTTCGGGTTGGGCCTGCGGATATGCGGTAAGGCACTTGAATTCGCCCGATCTGATGCGCGCATCCCCTATGTCACCTTTTTATTGCCGCCGACCCGCAAGAAACTGGGCGCGCTTAATCGGCTTGGTGCCGTTCCAGTGGGCGAAGTCTGCTATGATGGTCAGACATTTCGAAAGTTTCGGCTTGAGACAGGATAGCGAGGATCAACACCTAAAGTGCCAATGCCCTGGACCTACAGACATGCAACAAAAGAATGGCAGTCCATATTAACCGATGCCAAAGACAAGATGGGGCTCACCTCCGACAACATGGCCTACACGGCCATTGATGCGGTCCTTCAGGTTTTTCGTCACCGGTTGACGGCACAACAGGGCCTTGTCTTCGCCGGCGTACTTCCCTCGATCCCGCGCGCGATTTTCGTGAAGGACTGGGACGTGACCACCCCGGCCCTGCCCTTCGGCAGCCGCGGCGATCTGGTTGCCGAAGTCAAAGCTGTCAGGATCAACCACAACCTGACGCCCGACAACGCCATTGAGGCCGTGGCCTGGGCCCTGCGCAGGCATATCAATGCCAAAGACTTCGAAAACGTGCTGAAACAAATGCCAAAGGGCGCGAAAGCCTATTGGCACGTCGAGGTCGATGACCCGTCCGAGTTGGAGCAACGCATCATTTGATCAGAACTGGGTCTGGGACATCTAAGATGTGATTAGCCCAGCTTTGCTTTCACAGCCGGACCAACCGCGCCGAAATCCAGTTGTCCTGTGTATTTCGACTTCAGCACACCCATGACCTTGCCCATGTCGCGAATGCTTTCGGCACCCGCTTCCGTGATGGCCGCATCGATGGCTTTCTCGGTTTCAGCTTCGCTCAATTGCGCAGGCAGATAGCCTTCGATCACCTTGATCTCGGCCTGTTCGCGTTCAGCCAATTCCAGCCGCCCGCCTTCTTCATAGGCGCGGGCACTTTCCTGACGCTGTTTGACCATCTTGCCCAGAATAGCGAGGATTTCCGGGTCTCCCACCTCTTTGCCGCTTTCGCGCAAAGCAATGTCTTGATCCTTGATCGCGGCATTGATCAGCCGCAGCGTGCCCAGTTTGGTCGTATCCTTGGCCTTCATGGCCTCTTTCAGATCGCCTGAAATACGCGCGCGCATATCCTGTCCCATGGACACCCCGATGATATTTTTCCCGTAGGCCGGGAGCGTTAAAGGGAATGCCACCAAACCGCAAGACAGAATGGGGTAAACGGTGCCACGTCAGCGAGTTGACGCGCCTGCCCCACGACCGTAAGTTCCGCCAAATTTCTTTCCCGGAGAATCGCGCCATGGTCGCTCAACCAACCGCTTGTCTCGTTCTCGCTGACGGGACCGTCTTTTATGGTCAAGGTTTTGGTGCAACCGGCCAGACAACGGCCGAGCTTTGCTTCAACACCGCCATGACCGGATATCAGGAGATCATGACGGACCCGTCTTATGCCGGGCAGATCGTTACTTTCACCTTCCCCCATATCGGCAATACCGGCGTGACCGAGGAAGATGACGAAACAGCCGATCCTGTCGCCGCTGGCATGGTGGTCAAATGGGACCCGACAGAGCCATCGAACTGGCGCGCAACGGGCGAACTGACGGATTGGCTGCGCAAGCGCGGACGCATCGGTATGGGTGGCGTCGATACACGGCGGCTGACACGCGCGATCCGGGCTCAGGGCGCGCCTCATGTTGCTATGGCCCATGATCCAGACGGAAATTTCGATCTTGAAGCTTTGGTTGTGGCTGCGCGCGGCTTTGCAGGCCTCGAAGGACTCGATCTGGCCAAAGACGTCACTTGTGCGCAATCCTATCAATGGGACGAGATGCGGTGGGCATGGCCTGAAGGGTATAGCAGACGCACCGAACCCGGTCACAAGGTGGTCGCTATCGACTATGGCGCAAAGCGTAACATCCTGCGGTGCCTCGCGTCGGCGGGTTGCGATGTGACCGTATTGCCGGCAACGGCAACCGCAGAGGATGTCATGGCCCATTCACCCGACGGCGTGTTTCTGTCCAACGGTCCCGGCGATCCGGCGGCAACGGGCACCTACGCCGTGCCCATGATCCAAAGCGTTCTGGACCGAGACATCCCCATCTTCGGGATTTGTCTTGGGCATCAGATGCTGGCTTTGGCGCTTGGTGCAAAGACCATCAAGATGAACCACGGGCATCACGGCGCTAATCACCCGGTCAAAGACGTCGAAACCGGCAAGGTTGAGATCACATCGATGAACCATGGCTTCACCGTGGATAGCCAAACTCTGCCAGAAGGCGTGATGGAGACCCATATTTCTCTGTTTGATGGCTCTAACTGCGGGATCCGCATGGCCGACCGCCCCGTCTTCTCGGTGCAATACCACCCCGAAGCCTCACCGGGACCGCAAGACAGCTATTACCTGTTCGAACGCTTCGCCAAAGCGATGGAAAAGCGCAAAACACCGGCCTGATTGGCGGATGGGGACGCTCTGCAACACCGGAGCTTCCTGCCACAACGGGTTTGAACGCCAAGACGGCCATTAACTCATAATTTACCAATAGCACTCAGATTCAGGCGGAGGACCTTGCCCCCGCCCGAGCGAGCCAAATCATGAGTGTCATCTTTTCCTCGCATCGCTTTCGCGCGCCGTCGAGCATGCCGGTGCCCGAGCCGCCAAAGGTCCCCGAGGACGAAAACCTGTTGGGTCAACGGCTGGTGGCCGCAGGCCTTCTCGACCCGGACGATCTGGCGGCAGCCCTCGCCCTTCAATCCCATGAAGACAGTCAGCTTGGCGATATTCTCGTTGCAAATGGCATGACCGATGCGGGCGCAGTTCTGAGAACCGTCTCAGATCAATCCGGCATTCCGGTCCTGCCCCATCTGGCCGCGCAGCCAGATTTCGAGGCCGCCCGGCGGTTGGACATGGACGAATGTCTCGAACATGAATTTCTCCCGCTAAGGCTTAGAAATGGCGAACATGTCGTCGCAATCTGCGATCCCGATGGCGCTGAACTGATACGCCGCAGATTGCCGGACGCGCTTTCCGAACACAGTTTTATCCTCGTCAATCGCCAAACCCTGCAGCGGGGCATCGAAATCTGCTTTCGCAATCGTTTGGCAACGCGGGCCGAGGCCCGACCACCCGCCGCATTGAGCTGCCGTTCGTGGTCGTTGCGGTGGACTTGGGCGGCGCTGACCAGCTTGCTGGCAATGATTTGTCTCGGCGGCGTATATGCGCCGCACGCCACCTTTCTAACCCTTACAGGCCTCGGTCTTCTCGCCATTCTGACAAACAGCCTGTTGAAAGCCAGTTGCCTTCTGACCAGCCCTCGACGACCCCGGAATGGCCCATTGCCCGAGAAACTGCCGCGCATCTCGTTGCTCGTGCCTCTGTTCAAGGAAGCGGAGATCGCATCGAGCCTGATTGCACGCCTGTCCCGCCTCAACTATCCGACCGAATTGCTGGAAATCTGTCTGGTCGCAGAAGCAGATGACACCAAAACCCTGACCACGCTGAAGATGTCTGAATTCCCAGCGCATATGCGATCCATCATCGTGCCCAGTGGCGATTTGCGTACCAAACCGCGGGCGTTGAACTACGCGCTTGATTTCACCCGTGGCTCCATCATCGGAATTTATGATGCGGAGGACGCCCCCGCCCCCGATCAGCTCTACGATGTCGTACGCACATTCACCTCGGGCGGACGCGGACTGGCCTGCGTTCAGGGGGTTTTAAGCTACTACAATTGGCCTCGCAACTGGTTGTCGCGCTGTTTCTTTCTGGAATATGCGGCGTGGTTTCGCGTGATGCTGCCGGGGCTCAGGGCGTTGGGCTTTGCCATTCCTCTGGGCGGCACGACCCTGTTTTTTAAACGCAATCTGCTGCTCGAACTTGGCGGATGGGACGCCCATAATGTGACCGAGGACGCCGATCTGGGCATCCGGTTGGCGCGTTACGGTTACCACACCGAAGTCATCACCACGGTGACGGAGGAAGAGGCCAATTGCAAACTCTGGCCCTGGGTTCGCCAACGCTCCCGTTGGTTGAAAGGGTATGCCGTCACCTGGGCTGTGCATATGCGCCAGCCCGCCCAATTGCTGCGTGATCTCGGTCTGAAACGGTTTCTGGGATTCCAGATCCTGTTTCTGGGGACATTGGCTTCATTCTTCCTGGCCCCGGCGTTCTGGTTTGTCTCGGTATTACTGATTTCCGGTATGGCAACGCCTGAGCTTTTGCAGATCAGCAAAGACACCTATATCGCCGTCTCGATCAGCTTCGTGCTAGCCGAAATGCTGAATCTTGCCTTGATCTGGAAAGCGGTCGAGGGCCTCAAGGACCGCCCCAGCCGTTTGTGGAGCCTGACGATGCCGCTTTACTTTGCGTTCGCCTCCGTTGCCTCCTACAAGGCGCTTTTCGAGCTGTGCAAAAACCCGTTCTACTGGGACAAGACCGAACATGGGCATCTGGGCGGTGCGACCGACGAAAGCCCTTCCAAATCAGTCTTCCAACTGCCCCGCATCAATACGAAGCCGCGTTTGAAACGCGATCGAAAGATGCTCGCGAAGCGCTTTTGAGGCAGCAGGCCCATCGCGGGCGCGGATCGCATCAACGATGCTCTGATGTTCCGCCAAAGCCACTTCGCCGCGCCCGTCCGCGGCAAGAGAGGTTGTCGCCAGCAGCGCCATTGAGCGATAGACAAGATCTAACTGGCGGACCAGAAAACTGTTATGGGACGCCAGATGGATTTGACGGTGAAACCGCCGATTGGCCTGCGACAGCTTTTTGGGCTCGCCCAGATATGCGCGATCCTCGTCAACCATGTCCTGCAAAACCTGAATTTCCTCAGCCGCAGCGTGCTGCGCGGCCAGTTCGGCGGCCAAACCTTCCAACGCGCCACGCACCGTATAGAGCTCTGCCATCTGATTGTGGTTGAGCGAGGCCACGATCAGGCTGCGCCCGTCCCGCGTCAGCATGGATTGCGTCTCCAGCCGTTGCAGTGCCTCGCGGATCGGCGTGCGCGAAACCCCAAACCGGTCCGCAAGCTCGCTTTCAACAAGACGGTCTCCGGGTTTGTAAATGCCCGTATCGATGGCGTTCAGGATCAGTCCATAGGCATCGTTGGGGGCAGGCTTTGGTAGATTAATCATAGTGTTGGCATCCCTCGCTCTGGGCGCAGGCTACATCATGGGCGCATCAAGGCAAACGCTTGTTTGTCTTGCGGCCCGGCCACAGCACGCTAGGGTGCGCCCATGACATCCATCTCCTTAGATTTTGCCCACGTCACCCACTGGGTTTTCGACCTCGACAACACACTCTACCCCCCCGAAGTTCGCCTGTTCGATCAGATCGAGACGCGCATGACCCGCTGGGTGATGGACGAGTTGAGCGTGGATGAGGCCGAGGCCAACCGGCTGCGCGTGCACTACTGGGAACAACATGGAACAACATTGGCAGGCCTGATGCGAGAACATGGCGTGGATCCCCATGGCTATCTGCACGACGTGCATGACATCTCCTTCGCCCAACTCGACCCCGATCCTGCCCTGCGGGCCCGGATCGAGCGTCTGCCCGGCACCCGCATCGTCTACACTAATGGCAGCGCGCCCTATGCGCGCAATGTGCTGGCCGCCCGCGGGCTGTCAGACCTCTTTGATGGTATTTATGGCGTCGAGCATGCCGAGTTTCACCCCAAGCCGGATCGCACCGCCTTCGAGCATGTGTTTGGTAAAGCGGGCATCACCCCGAAATCGGGGGCCATGTTCGAAGATGAGCCGCGCAATCTGGCCGTCCCTCATGCGATGGGCATGAAAACCGTGCATGTTGCTCCGGCATCCGTGCCCGAAGACCACATTCATCACCACACAGATGACCTTAGCGGCTTTCTGGCGCAGGTGCTCAATGAGCCCTTTCCCGAGGCCACCCCCGCCCCTACATCTTAGTTATGAGCGAGACATTTGATATCATCGTGGCAGGCGGCGGTGTCGCCGGTCTGACGGCTGCGGCCCTCTTTGGGTCAAACGGCTATAGCGTGCTGTGCGTTGACCCTACCGCCCCGGTGACCGAGCGTGATGTGGATGGCACTGACCTGCGCTCGACGGCGTTTCTGCAACCCTCCGTACATATTCTGGAACGCGCCGGGGTCTGGCAGGCACTGACGGCACAATCGACACCGCTCGAAGTGATGCGCATCGTTGATGCCGATGCCGAAACCGGAGAGGTGCAAACCTCTCGCGATTTCGAAGCTTCCGATATCTCCGAAATGCCCTTTGGCTGGAACCTTCCCAATTGGCTGATCCGACGCGAACTGGTGGCTCGACTGGAGGCATTGGGTAATGTCGATTTTCGTACTGGCATTAGCGTCTCGCGTCACTTGGCACGATCCACGGAAGCGCGCGTTTGGCTGAGCGATGGCACTTCGGTTCAGGCCGACCTTCTGATCGCTGCGGACGGGCGAAACTCGATTATCCGCGAAGGTGCTGGCATTGGGGTCAAAACCAGGCGCTACGGGCAAAAGGCACTGGCGTTTGCCGTCACCCACCCGATCCCGCATTTCAACGTGTCGACCGAAATCCACCGCTCTGGCGGTCCATTTACACTGGTGCCCCTGCCCGATCACGACGGCAAACCATCTTCAGCGATCGTCTGGATGGAAGACAGCACCGAGGCGCAAAGCCTTATGGCGCTTGAAACAGAGGCGTTCGAAGCGAAAATGTCCGAGCGCTCCTGCCACCTGTTCGGCCCCTTGAGCTTGGCCTCACGTCGCTCCATTTGGCCCATTATCTCGCAAACTGCCGACCGCTTTGCGGCGCGGCGCGTGGCCCTGATAGCTGAGGCGGCTCACGTGGTGCCCCCGATAGGTGCACAGGGTCTGAATATGAGCCTAGCCGATCTGGATACCCTATTGCAGTTGTCCCAGAAACATCCGCTCGGCAGCGAGGAGATGCTGACAGCTTATGACCGCAGACGCCGGCTGGACGTTAAAGCGCGTGTCGCGGGCATTGACCTGCTTAACCGCACCTCACAGGGTGCGCATCCTTGGCTTCGCCAGCTGCGCCGTCAGGGGATCGGGCTGATCCACGACACAGTCCCAATCCGCAAAGGCTTGATGCATCTCGGTCTAGGTATCCGATAACACCTGATCTACCACGGGCGTCAGGCGCGCCAAGGTCGCATCCGTGTCATACAGCTTGTCCAAACCGAACAGGCCCAGACGGAATGTCCTGAAATCCGCAGGCTCATCACATTCCAACGGTACGCCAGCGGCGATCTGCATCCCGAGGGCCGCAAACTTGCTGCCATTTTGAATGTTGGGATCGTCCGTGTAGCTGACGACAACCCCCGGCGCTCCGAACCCATCGGCCGCCACTGAAACCACCCCGCGATCCGCCAACATGGCCCGCACGCCATCGCCCAAGCGCCACTGAGCCTCCTTCAACCGCTCAAAGCCGTAGTCTTTCGTCTCCAGCATCGTGTCCCGGAACGCCCGCAGCGCGTCAGTTGGCATGGTTGCATGATAGGCGTGGCCACCGCCTTCATAGGTTTCCATGATCGTCAGCCACTTTTTCAGATCCACCGCGAAACTGTCGGAGGTTGTTGTTTCGATCACCTCCCGCGCGCGTTTCGACAAGCAAACCACACCGGCACAAGGTTGCGCCGACCAGCCTTTTTGCGGGGCCGAGATCAATACATCAACGCCCGTTGCCTTCATATCGACCCACGCACATCCCGACGCGATACAATCCAGAACCATCAGCGCGCCAACCTCATGGGCCGCATCTGCGAGCGCCTTCACATAGTCATCGGGCAGGATCACTCCGGCCGATGTTTCCACGTGGGGCGCAAAAACGATCTGTGGCTTTTCTTCCTGAATTTTCGCCACGACTTCCGCGATTGGCGCAGGCCTGAACGGCGAGCGGGTGTCGTTACCCGTCTGGCGCGCTTTCATTACCGTCGCCGAAGCCGTTAATCCTCCGGTCTCAAAAATCTGCGACCAGCGGTAGGAGAACCAGCCGTTGCGCACCACCAAGGCGGTCTTGTCGCGCGCAAACTGACGCGCCACGGCCTCCATGCCATAAGTTCCACCGCCGGGGATCAAGGCAACGGAATGTGCGTTATAGACCTCTTTCATCATGCTTGAGATATCGACCATAACCGACTGAAAAGCCTTGGACATATGGTTCAAAGATCGGTCTGTGAAAACCACCGAAAATTCGCTCAGCCCATCTGGATCAACGGTATCTAGCAATGCGCTCATGATGTCAGCTCCCTCATCTTTTCTTTTGCCTAGCTTCCGGCCGGGCCAATTGCACGGTCTATTTTGGCATACGGGCCGCGAATTACGTAGACGACGTTTCGGTTCGCCGTGCGCATGGCAGAAAACGCTTGGGCGAGTATCGCTCCTCCCCCTAGTCTCTGTCCGGCGCAAAACATTGAAAGACAGATCATGGGAACCTGGGGTCCGAACAGCTTTGAGAACGACACAGCAGCAGATTTTGTTGAAGAACTGGAAGGCTCAAGCGACCTTCAAGGCCTGCTTGATAGCATCGAATACGAACAGGATTTTGAAGCACCGTTGGCAGAACAGATCATCGCGGCTGCCGATTGCGTCGCAATCATGTTGGACCGACCCGGCCCAGAAACCCAACGTGCGACAGCCAAGAAGATAGCGAAATTCGGAAAACCGGCGCCAGAACTGGTGGACGCCGCGAAAAATGGCGTCTCACGCGTGCTCATGGGCGGCGAGTTGCTGGACTTATGGGCCGAAGCCGGAGCGAGCGACTTCAACGCCGCCATCACCGGTCTGATGGAGCGGTTAAACCCTGAAATCACATACGAACCTCACGAACTGGTCGACCCGGCTCAGCTAACGCTCCCTTGCATGTTCTGCGACAAGCCCGTGAACCCGGAGAACCTTCTGGAGCTTGCCGTGCACATAAATTCCAAGGCGGTCAGTTCCACCACCCAGATCCGGCCCTGTCATCTGGTGTGCCTCAACAAGGCGCTGCACCCCAAGCACCTGATCCAGTATTGGGAATACACCGATGAAGATATCGAAAGCCTACTCGCTCGGATGGACAGCTAAGGGACCGGCCAGCCGCTCTTCACTGAGCAGCACATTTGCTTCGACATTGCCAACACCGGGCAGAGTCATGATGCGGCGGCGCAGGACTCGTTCAAAATCGCTCAGGTCGCGGGCCACCACCCGAAGCCTGTAGTCGTAAAGCCCCAGAACATGCTGCACTGTCTGCACTTCCGGGATTGCTGTTACTGCACGCTCGAAATCGTCAAGACTAACCCGCCCCTTGGTGGCAAGCTTGATACCAAGAAACACTGTCACGCCAAGCCCCAGAGCCTCCGCATTCAAATCAACCCTGCGACCTGCCAGAATGCCATCATCCTGCATCCGCTTGATACGCCGCCACGTGGCGGGCTGGCTCAACCCCAGTTTCCGCCCCAAAGCACCAGCAGACAGCGTCGCGTCCTCCGACATGGCGCGAAGAATAGAAAAATCCATCTGATCCAACGTCATATCGGCAGAACCTCATCTGATTTTACCGTGGCGACATGCATCAACGCCTCGATATCAGCGATATGCGGCAGGGTCAGGATTTCATCGCGGTACAGACGCTGATAATCCGCCATATCCTTCGCAACGATCGATAGCCGCACATCGATCCGTCCCAGAAACGTCTGGATGGCAATCACCTGCGGGATCGTGCGCGCCGCCGACAGAAACTCATCAAACGCTGCACTTTGGGTTTTATCGAGTGTGAAGCGCAGAGACACTTCCACCGCGTAGCCCAAAGCGCTCCAGTTGATCACCGCGTGCTGGCCCCGCAGAATATCCTGCGCGACCAAACGGTCGAGACGGCGCGCCGCTGTGGCGGGCTGGATGCCGCACAATTCTGCAAGCTCCGAGATCGGGGCTTCCGGGTCATTCTGTAATCGACGCAAAAGCCGTCGGTCCGTGTCATCAAACATGATTTTTTAGTAAATCAGATAAATTGCGAATGATAGCCCATAAATTTATCCAGTATTTCGGTGTTTCTGCTCTCGAATATCTGAAACCTTTCCGTATTCTGCGCCGCAATCGAAACCGCTCATAAGGACTATTACCATGCGCGTTTATTACGATCGCGATTGCGATGTTAACCTGATCAAGGACAAGAAAGTCGCCATTCTGGGCTATGGCTCCCAAGGTCACGCCCACGCGCTGAACCTGCGCGATTCCGGTGCCAAGAACCTTGTTGTTGCCCTGCGAGAAGGCTCCCCCTCCGCGGCGAAAGCCGAAGGCGAAGGCCTGAAAGTTATGGGCATCGCCGAAGCCGCAGCCTGGGCTGACGTCATCATGTTCACCATGCCCGACGAATTGCAGGCCGACACCTATAAGAAATACGTGCATGACAACATCCGCGAAGGCGCTGCGATTGCCTTTGCTCATGGTCTGAACGTGCATTTTGGTCTGATCGAGCCCAAAGAAGGCATCGACGTGATCATGATGGCGCCCAAAGGCCCCGGCCACACCGTGCGTGGTGAATTTACCAAGGGCGGCGGCGTGCCCTGCCTGGTTGCTGTGGACAAAGACGCCTCCGGCAAAGCGCTTGAAATCGGTCTGTCCTATTGCTCCGCCATCGGCGGCGGTCGCTCCGGTATCATCGAGACGAATTTCCGCGAAGAGTGCGAAACCGACCTCTTCGGTGAGCAAGCCGTTCTCTGCGGCGGCTTGGTCGAGTTGATCCGGATGGGTTTCGAGACATTGGTCGAGGCCGGTTACGCCCCTGAGATGGCCTATTTCGAATGCCTGCACGAAGTGAAGCTGATCGTCGACCTGATCTATGAAGGCGGCATCGCCAACATGAACTACTCGATCTCCAACACGGCTGAGTATGGCGAATACGTCTCTGGCCCACGCGTTCTGCCTTATGACGAGACGAAAGCGCGGATGAAGGCGATCCTGAATGACATTCAAACCGGCGCCTTTGTTCGTGACTTCATGCAGGAAAATGCCGTCGGCCAGCCTTTCTTCAAAGGCACCCGTCGTCGCAATGACGAGCACCAGATCGAAGAAACTGGCGAAACGCTGCGTGGCATGATGCCGTGGATTTCCGCAGGCAAGATGGTCGACAAAGCGAAGAACTAAGAAACGAAAGGGCCCCGCAAATCTTTTGCGGGGCCTTTTTCAATGGTTAGGGCGCCTTACACGTCCGCAGGCTTGCCATGACTGTCTTTGTCCGCGGCCAAAGTCGATTTCGGCGCATCTTCATTGTCCTGACGCTTCTCAATTGCGTTACGACCGATCAGAGCAAAAGCGATCACTCCGCCAAGTGTCAGAAAAGTCAGTAGCGGCAAAAATAAACTCGCATCCATAGCGATATCCTTTCTCAATTGCTTTGGTTTCTCAGCGTCTCAACTCCTGCTTCTGACAAGATGTTCCCACCTGCGACAGGATGCACATTTCGACTTTGATCGAACAATGTGCGCAAGCCCTCGTCCCCGCCGTTGATCTGGGTTAGGGCTTTGGGCATGAGCCAACCATCTCCGCAAAATCCCGGGCTGTTAAACTGGATACTTCTGATCAGTCTCGGCCTGATCTGGGGCGCGGCATTTCTGTCTGTCCGCGTCGCTCTGGACGGCTTCGGCCCCGTGACCGTTGCAGCCCTTCGCGTGAGCATTGCCGCACTTGTCTTGCTCAGTATTGCGCCGCTGATGGGCCAAGGGTTGCGCACCATCCCCTCCCGCAGAGCATGGCACTTCGTGGCGGTCGTCGGCGTCGGGGCAACCGCCCTTCCCTTTCTGTTGCTGGCATGGGGTCAGCAATTCGTGGCCTCTGCCTTTGCGGGCGTCGCCATGGGGGCCGTGCCGCTTCTGGTCCTGCCATTGGTCTATCTCTTCTCGCCCGAAGAAGGCATCGGCCCGCGCCGGATCATCGGCATGGGTTTGGGTTTTGTCGGGATGGCCCTGCTTGTAGGGCCCGGAGCGATGGACAGCAGCGGCGACCCACAGGAATTGTGGGGACGACTGGCCTGCCTGAGCGCTGCGGGATGCTACGCGATCGGGTCTGTTACCACACGGCGCGCACCTGCAATGCCTCCGCTGGCCTTTGCTGCCGGGGGGCTTTTGTGTGCCAGCCTTGTGCTTCTGCCGCTCGCCCTGCTGCTGGAAGGATTGCCTGAAAGCTGGCCACTACGCCCAACCCTTGGGCTGCTCTATGCCGCGCTTCTGCCTACCGGTCTTGCCGCCGTGATCCGCGTGAGGATCATCACGACGGCAGGGTCCCTGTTCATGAGCCTTGTCAGCTACATGGTGCCCGTCTTCTCGGTCGTTCTCGGGGTCAGTCTTCTGGGCGAACAGCTTCCGCCGCAGCTCTACATTGCGCTCGCCATTATCTTGATAGGGATATTGCTCAGCCAGATGCGCAACCTGAAAGGCCTTCTGCGCAAGAACTGATCCACGCTGGAATGGAGGGACTCGGAGAAAATGCCGACATGTGGTAGCATGATCCGCGTAGTGATAAGACCAGTAAGGACCATCCCCCATGCAACGTCGAGACTTTACCCGCGGGCTGACTGCCAGCGCATTGACACTCCCACTCGCTCAACCGGCCACAGCCAACCAGACCGAAGAAGAAAAGCAAGTGCAGAAGCTCGTCACGAAGCTCTACATTTCGAGCACCAACGGTCAGGTCCTGATCAAGCAGGCCATCCTGCTTTTGGAGTCTCAAATATTTGTGCTGAAATTTCTCGAGGCGCTGCCACTGATTAACGAGAACATCGTAAAAACCCGTATTCCGCTTTTTGATCAGCTTCGGCTCAAACGGATGAGCGACTTGCTAACCGGATCCGTCATCATGGGCGACATCATCCTGATGGGCAGCTCGCTTCTGATCTTTCCAAATACAGTCAATCTTCCCGCGGCGTTGAAGCTGGCGATCCCGGTTCCGTATCCTAATTACAAGCAATCGATCCGACCGCTTGGCAGCTTTCGCCCCGCTCGTCTGAAGACAGCACCAACCGAAGCCGAAGCCCGCCGCGCTGGCAGCGTCGCGGGTCAGGCGAGGCTTGCGAGCGACACTGTTATTCTGGAGCTTCCCAAAGCGCGGATCCGGCCAACCGCGAGCTAGGCCCTAGCTGGCCTGCTCGACCGCTTCCACAACAGAGCCGACGACCTCGCCCAGCATCGCTTCATCCTCGCATTCCGCCATCACGCGGATCAGGGGTTCGGTACCGGATTTCCGGATCAGCAAGCGTCCGGTGCCATTCAGACGGCTCTCGGCATCGGTGATCGCGGATTTCACAGACGCGGCGTCCAGCGGGGCTTTGCCAGCTTCGAAGCGCACGTTCTTCAAAAGTTGCGGACACGGTTCAAACTGCTGTCGCAGGGCGCTGGCTGTCGTGCCGGAGCGCACCATCTCACCCAGAAACTGCAAGCCCGCCATCAGCCCGTCACCGGTTGTCGAATAGTCTGTCATCACGATATGGCCTGACTGCTCTCCGCCCAGATTGAACCCATTTTTACGCATCTCTTCAACCACATAGCGATCGCCGACCGCTGTTCGTTTCAGGGTGATATCCTGACTTTTGAGATGATTCTCCAAACCCAGATTGGACATCACAGTCGCCACCAAGGTGCGATGCGCCAATCGATCATCACGCGCCCATTTCGTGGCAAGCAGCGACATGAGTTGATCTCCATCCGCCAAGGCACCGGCCTCGTCGATCACCATGATCCGATCTGCATCCCCATCCAGACACAGCCCCACATCGGCGCCATGCGCCACAACGCTCTCGGCGGCCGCGCGGGTATCGGTTGAGCCACAGCCTTCGTTGATGTTGAACCCGTTTGGAGAAACCCCAACACGCACCACATCTGCACCCAGTTCCCACAAAACCTCAGGGGCTGCCTTGTAAGCCGCACCATTGGCACAATCGACCACGACCTTTAGGCCGTCCAATCGAAGACCCGCCGGGAAACTGGCCTTGGCCCGTTCGACATAGCGCCCAATCGCATCATCAATCCGCTTGGCACGTCCGATATTTTGCGGCTGCGCAGGCGTGATTTCGCCCTCCAGCAGAGCCTCGATTTCCATCTCGGCCTCATCCGACAGCTTGTAGCCATCCGGACCAAAGAACTTGATGCCATTGTCATAATGCGGGTTATGCGAGGCAGAAATCATCACGCCCAAATCCGCCCGCATGGATTTCGTCAAAATGCCCACCGCCGGGGTCGGCACGGGTCCCAGAAGAAACACATTCATGCCGGTCGAGGTCAGACCTGCCGTCAAAGCGTTCTCCAGCATGTAGCCCGATAGCCGCGTATCCTTGCCGATGACCACCCTGTGCTCATGCCCGTCACGACGAAAATATCGCCCTGCCGCAGCACCGAGGCGCAACGCCATCTCCGCTGTCATGGGATATGTATTGGCCTGTCCGCGTATACCATCCGTGCCGAAAAACTTGCGTGCCATGGTCTCGCACCCTCTTTCCCTCAGTATCGCCCGCTCTGTGGCGGCGGGCCTTATATCAGAGCAACGCGCGCCATAGCGCGATTGCCTGCCTGTGGGTCTCTATATCATGGCAACGCAGCACCTGAACACCCTGCCGCAATGCATCGAGCCCCAAAGCCGCAGAACCCGGCCCCCGATCAGCAGGATTTGGCACATCCGCCAGCTTACCAATGAAGCCTTTACGCGAAACCCCTAATAATATGGGGCAGCCAAGGCCGTGAAAGACGCTGATGTTTCGAAGGATTGCCAGATTGTGATCCAGCGTCTTGCCAAAACCAATGCCCGGATCGACCAATATCCGGTCGCGCGGGATACCGGCCTGCTCTGCCCGCTGCACAATCTCTTCCAGCGCGTCATACACATCCAGCACCACATCGGCATAATGCGGATTGTCCTGCATGGTCTCAGGCGTGCCTTGTGCGTGCATCAGACATAGCGGCGCGTCCACCGAGGCGGCAAACCCGGCCATCTCAGGATCAAAACTCAGCGCCGACACGTCGTTGAGCATCGAGGCCCCCGCCTCTGCCGCGACACGTGCCACGTCTGCTTTTCGGGTATCAATCGAAATCGGGGCGGAAATCCCTTCGGCGCGGATCGCCCGGATCACCGGGGCGGTTCGCGCGATTTCCTCATCGGCCGAGACGATTTGTGCGCCAGGCCGCGTGGACTCGCCCCCCAGATCCAGAATGTCGGCACCCTCGACAAGCATCTGACGCGCTCTTTGCACAGCAATCCGAGGATCCATAAAGGTGCCACCATCAGAAAAGCTGTCAGGCGTCAGGTTCAAAACGCCCATCAGGCGGGGGCGATCCATGATCAACCCAGCAACCGAACTGCGGGGCGCGGTAAACCGCTCCAGCACGTCGGATGGAATTTCAGAAACAGGCACCGGCGCATGTGACATGCCGGCCTCCAACGGTTCTGCCTCACTGAACCACGCCCATCCACCCGCAAGCCGCGCTGCGGTGTCAGGCGCGCGCCGATCTGTCTGGCAAATCGGTCGGAAACGCAGTGTCATTTCAAAACGCCAAGCCCCGGTGACAGTGTCTGCGCAGACAGCGCGTCTGCCAGGCTAAGCACCCGGCCCGGCCCCGCGACATCTCCGATCGACAGGCGCGTTTGCGCCGCAAAGCTCTCGGCGAACCAAGCTGTCAAAGCCGCCGCATCCATTCGGTCAAGATCAGGGCTGTCGGTCGCATCCAGCACGATTTTCGATGGCGCCCAAACACTGATCTGCCCCTGTCGCATCGCCCAATCCAGCTCTGTGCGGGTGCCAACGACCACGCAGCGGCGATCCCGCCCGGCCAAGACCCAGGCATTCTGCTCGATGGCCAGAAGGTCGATCCGCCGTTGGGCCGCAGGATGCGCGGCTTGCGGGATACCTTGGTCGGGCCCATCCACGCAAAGGATGAGCGGAAGCTCGGAGGCCTCCAGCCGGTCCAGCAAGATACCAAGATCAGGCGACGCAATCACATCATTACCGAGATAAACCACCCAAGGATGCAGTGTTTCTTCCGCAGCAGGAGGGTCGATCATTTCACGGTCACGTACGATTTCCACGCCCAAGGCCCCCGGCCCGCGGTCGAGCTTCTCGATCCGCACAAACACACGGGCGGCACGCGGATCGGCCAGAATGTCTTCGGCCACGCGCTCAGCCAGTGTTTCCAGCAGGTTCAGCCGTTCTGCGGACAATTCGCGATCTATCGCCTCGCTGATCCGGTCATAAGACAGAATCTTGTCCACATCATCGTCCAACCCGTCGGGCAGCCTGACCTCAACCACGACATTGAAGCAGATGCGTTGCGTGGTGCCCCGCTCCGCCTGAAATGCGCCGATTTCGACCTCGCGAATATGATCACGCAGCGAAATGCGATCCCGTGGATCGGGGCCGGCAGTGGCCTCCGCCCGCTCCGACGGATGGGCAAAGGCAAGACGAATATCTGAGGTCATGACAGCGACAGGCTCCGCAACTTATGCATTGAAGCCGGTTTTAACAGAGCCGCCGGGGCAGGTCTTGCCCCAAATCCGGCATCCTCACTTCAAGCTCCGACGTGCGCGGCTTAGCTAGGGCGATAAAACAGATGAACGCCGTGGCGGGCCGTGCGCTGAAACTTGCGCGACCACTTCGGCCGTACAGCGGTCGTATGGTAATAGGTTGCCCCGCCAGACAAGGTGCGCGGCGCGCCGTCCAGCATCATCCGGGCAATCTTGCCAACCCTCGCATAGGCCGCCTTTTCGGAAATACGCTCTGGGTGCCCGTCACATTTGTAGGTGAACTGGCATTGGTATTTCTTGCCCGTTCCCTGGTGTACGACCCCACACACCGTGTTGGGGAACCGCTTTGAGGATACCCGGTTCAGGATCACCTCGGCCACGGCAACCTGACCGCGTACGGTTTCGCCACGTGCTTCAAAATACAAAGCTTCTGCTAGGCACTGCCATTCGGCACCGCCCGTCGCTCTGGGGCGTGCATCAATCGCGGCCCGGCTCACTGTAAAGCCCGCTGCCGCGCCATTATCGATCTTGGGCGCACGTGAAATTTTCTTAAGCCGGTCTTTGGACAGCGACGTAAACGCAGCCTTTTCAACAGCAGCCAGCTTCTTGATTGACCCGGCATAGCGCGGACCTTCCGCCTTCACGCTGCTTGTCATTCCTGGGATGGCCAACACACCGGCCATCAACACAACACACAATTTCCGCATCGGTTCGCACCTTTTGCGTCTATACAGACAATTTTTGGGATTAAGTTCCCCCACCGCGGGGCATATAGCTTGACAAAAGCCTTCGGTCCAGCGCCCGAGCCAATCGGTCGCAGTCTTTGGGCGGGTCTACGCTAGATGATGGGGTTGCCCGCTATTCGGGGACAAAATCTCCCTCACCCTCGAAACCTGCCAGTACGTCTCCTTCGCCCGGATCGCGAATCGCTAGCTGTGCTGCTGCAAGCCGCGCGATGGGCACCCGGTACGGGGAGCATGATACGTAATCGATGCCGATGGAGCGGCAAAATGCGATGCTGTCAGGGTCGCCCCCATGCTCTCCGCAGACCGACAAAGTGATTTTCGAGCGTACTGCATGGCTTCTCTGGCAGGCCAGTTCCAGCAGTTCGCCGACCCCATCCTGATCAAGCGCATGAAATGGGTCTTCCGGAAAAACACCCTTGTTAACATAGTCAGACATGAACCGGCCCGCATCGTCGCGGCTCAATCCGTAGGTCATCTGCGTCATGTCATTGGTTCCGAAACTCAGGAAGCTCGCATGGGTCGCGATATCACCTGCACGCAAAGCAGCGCGCGGTGTTTCGACCATCACGCCCAGTCGGAAATCAAATTTCTGACCAGTCTCGCTGGCCACATCTGCCGCAACCGCATCAATGCGGGACTTGACCAGTTCCACTTCCCGCTTGGCCGAGACGAGCGGGATCATGATCTCCGGTATGATCGGCACGCCGCCCGATCTGGCGACTTCGGCCGTCGCCTCAAAAATCGCCCGGGCCTGCATATCGTAGATCTCGGGAACCGTTATGCCCAAACGAACACCCCGCATCCCCAGCATCGGGTTGAACTCCGCCAAGGCATCGATGCGCTGCTGAACTTCGCGCGCAGATAAATTCATCGCTTCTGCCATTTCGCGAATACCAGTCCGCGTGTTTGGCAAAAACTCATGCAACGGCGGATCGAATAGGCGCAAGCACACCGGCTTGCCCGCCATGATCGCGAAAATCTCGCCAAAATCGTCCCGCTGCATGGGCAACAGACGATCAAGCGCCGCCTGCCGATCTTCGCCACTATTGGCAAAGATCGCCTCCCGCAGGACGGTCAAACGGTCTTCGGCAAAGAACATGTGTTCGGTCCGGCACAATCCGATCCCCGCCGCCTGAAACCGCCCGGCCACCATCGCATCGGCCGGCGTGTCGGCATTGGCGCGCACACCGATATCACTGAACTCATCGGCCCAGCTCATCAGGGTTTCGAAAGCCCCTCCGATCCCTGCTTCGATCATCGGCACGGCGCCGGCCAACGCCTGTCCTGCCGAGCCATCAAGTGAGATGGTATCGCCTTCGTGGAACACCCGCCCATCCTGTGTGGTCATGGTGCGTCGCTTGGTATCTATGATCAGGTCGGACGCCCCGGCCACACAAGGCAGCCCCAGCCCGCGCGCGATCACCGCTGCATGGCTGGTGGTGCCACCACGCTCTGTCAAAATGCCCCAAGCCGCGTGCATCCCGCGAATATCTTCCGGGCTGGTCTCGCGGCGCACCAGAATACAGGCTTCCCCTTGGGATTGCGCCGTTTGCGCTGCGGCCGCGGTGAAGACCAGCTTGCCTGTCGCAGCGCCCGGACTGGCCGCAACCCCGGTCGAGATGACATCCCGCACGGCCTCTGGCGAGACCTGCTGGTGCAACAACTCAGGCAATGCCTTGGGCGGAATGCGGCAGACCGCATCCTCGCGCGTGATGATCTTTTCTTCCGCCAGCTTTGTTGCGACCTGCAAATCACCCCGCACCGATCTGGTTGCAGGCACCGCATCAAGGATCAGCAGACGCCCCCCTTCCACGGTAAACTCGATCTGCATTTCTTCGCGCAAGCCGCGCCGGGCCACGTGCCCCAAATCCTTCAGCTCATCGAAAACCTCAGGACAGGTTTCTTCTAAAGATGCCCCGCGCGCATCGCGGGTCAGATACATCGCCTCGCCCTCATCCTCCAGCGCGTCGCGCCCTTGGGACTGACGTTTATAACGCCCGTTTTCCTGCGCCTCGCCGGTGGCAGGGTTGATAAATTGAATGACGCCCGCGCCGCTTTCGCCTTTTCCGAGCCCGAAGGCCATGCGCTGCACCACAAGACCAAGCCCCGCATCTTTCGGCGCGCCTTTGGACATCCGCAGCAGACGCGCGGTCGTGCCTTCCCAGGCCCGGCTCATGGATTTCAGCACATCAAGAAGCTGTGCCTCGATCTCCTGCGGGAATGGTTCATCCATCTCCGTCTCATAGGCCTCAAGCGCGCGTTCCGGCGTCAGGTTCGGAATGTCGAACACTTCATCTTCCAGCCGCGCCACATCCAGCGCGAAGGACTTGATGAATTTCAGATGCAAGGCGGCGGCGGCCTCCGCGCCGAGGCGTGAGGCGAAATAGGCCTCGTTCGCGCGGTTCATGCCGATATTGAGGATACTCGACGGACCACCCCAGGCCGCTTCGATCGGAGAGGCCCGGACCGACAGCACCGGCCACGATCCGAAATTGTCCAAAAGTGTTTTGAGATCAGGGCGTTGCCCCGCCGCGATTGAGCGCACCATCGGCACGGACAGCGCCACGGTATCAGGCACGGGCATGTCGAGCCGCACCAGACGTTGCAGGCATTTCGCCCGCGTCCCATGCAGTTTGCGGTGGATCGCCGCCGTGGCCGTGATCGGCTCAAAGTTCAGATGGTCCAACATACTGCGGTGCAGCATAGACAGGTTCGGCTTTCGATCAAGCGCACCGCTCACGAATATGACGTCCCTGTAACAGTCAGGGCAGAACTGTGGCGAAGGCCGTGGTTCGGATCAGCCCCCGCTTACCCTTCCAGCTTGGTCAGATCGGCCACACCGCCGCAGATCACCCGGATTTTATGCAACAGACACATCCGGTTGCGTCGAATGATGTCGTTGTCGGAGTTCACCTTGGTCTCTTCGAAAAATGCATCGATCGGACCGCGCAGCTTGGCCATCGCGGCCATAGCCGCGGCGAAGTCCTCGGCCTCGATGGCCGGGGAGATCGCCCCCGCCGCGTCGTCAAGCGCGGAGAACAGCGCGCGCTCGGCGTCGTTTTCGGCAAATTTCGGGTTCGGATCGAGCTCATAGGACACCCCGTCCGCCTCCTCGGCCTGACTGAGGATATTATTCGCCCGCTTGAAGCCCTGAATCAGATTTTCGCCGTCTTCGGTTTGCAGGACTTCCTGCAAGGCTTCGGCGCGCTTGACGAGCAGCGTCAGATCATCATTGCAAGGCATTGCAATGCAGGCATCGATGACGTCGTGGCGAACGCCTTTGTCGCGGAGGAAGACTTTGAGGCGGTCGTGGAAGAAAGCGAGGAGATCGACATCAAGCGCCTTTGAGGCGTCATCCGGAATGTCTTCGATTGCACCTGCCATTTTGAGCATGACCGACGCCATTCCGTGGTGATCAAATGCCTCCAATAGATTGACGCGCAGTTTGTTATCCAACACCAACCGAATAACCCCCAATGCCGCCCGCCGCAGCGCATAGGGGTCCTTTGACCCCGTTGGTTTCTCGTCAATCGCCCAAAACCCGGTCAATGTGTCGATTTTGTCGGCCAGTGCGACAGCGACAGACACAGGCGCTGTTGGCACGTCATCGGACGGGCCGAGCGGCGAGTAGTGTTCCTCGCAAGCGGCGGCGACTTCCGTCGGTAGACCCGCCGCTTCACTGTAATATCGCCCCATAAGCCCTTGAAGTTCAGGGAATTCATAAACCATCTCAGACGATAGATCGGCCTTGCCCACCCTAGCGGCTTGCTCAGCAAGATCGGGATCAGCACCCACAACCGGGGCCAATTCCCTTGCCAAAGCCGCGATGCGCTGCACTCGTTCCCCTTGCGACCCAAGCTTGGCGTGGAAGGTCACGTTCTCCAGCGCGTCGAGCCATGGCTGCATGCCACCTTTCGCGACGCGCAGATCGTTCTCCCAGAAGAACTTGGCGTCCGAGAGCCGCGCAAACAACACCTTCTGGTTACCTGCCAGAATGGTCGCGCCGTTATCGGGCGTCTCCACATTGGCGACGGTCACGAATTTCTCGATACGCCCGGTCTTCGGCTTCTTCACCGAAAAGAATTTTTGATGCTCTTTCATTGAGGTTTTCAAAACCTCAGGCGGCAGCTCAAGAAAGGTCTCGTCAATATCGCCCATCAGCACGACAGGCCATTCGACCAGCCCGGCGACTTCTGCCAGCAATCCCCGATCCTCGACCACTTCCAGACCCTGTGCAAAGGCCTGATTGGTGGCGTCAGACCAGATGGCATCGGCCCGTTCCGAGGCATCCAGCATCACATGAGCGCGTTTCAACTTCGCACTGTAATCCTCGAAAGAAGTTACAGAAAATGGCTTTGCCGCCATGAAACGGTGACCCTCGGTCTTGTCGCCTGCCGCGATGCCGTCGATCTCCAGCGGCACCACCTCGGCCCCGGCCTCGTCACTCAGGATGCACAAGATACGGTGCAATGGGCGCACCCAGCGCAACGCGCCCGAGCCCCAACGCATGGATTTCGGCCATGGGAAGTTGCGAATTGTTGCGTCAAGCACCTCGGCCACGATCTCTGCCGCAGGGCGGCCCTCGCGCGCAATCACGGCAAACCAGACCTGCCCTTTCTTGTCGTCACGCGCCTCAAGCTGGTCTTTGGTCAGACCGGTGGAGCGCAAAAACCCTTCAAGCGCCTTTTCCGGTGCATCGGTGCGCGGCCCTTTGCGTTCTTCCCGCGTGGCCGGAGAGGCTGCCAACAGGCCCTCCACCGTCAGGCACAGGCGACGTGGTGTGGAAAACGCCCCGGCGCTGGCATAGGTCAAACCCGCCTCGACCAGACCATCAGTGACCAACCGCTTCAAATCATCGGCGGCCTTGACCTGCATCCGCGCAGGGATTTCCTCGGAGAAGAGTTCGATCAGAAGATCAGGCATATCTCATCTTTCATTCAGGACATTCAGGCCCTTTGGCCGTGCCATCATAGGTTTTCTGGCCGCAATTGTTCAGCTGGTGCCACGCATACGCGCGTCCGTCGTCATAGATCGCCACGATCCGGTCGACACCCTTGGCAATGTTTTCCTGACCCACAAAAGCCAGTGCGACCCCGCTTTCCAGATCAGCACCGATCTGGATTGCATCGAAGCAATCAAACCAGCCGGGGGCCACGTTTGGCTCTGGATCGCTGGCCAGCTGATAGGTCTCCGTCAGGATTGAATGGTTCATCGGCGTGGTAAAGCAGCTGCGAAACCGCAGTGGTGAGCTTTCGGCGTCAATCCCTTGAAATTCATCGATAATTATTTCTTCTGGCTGCTCCGAGACGACCGACACCAGCTGTATCTTCGTCTGCTCCACCGCCACTTCTTCATAGAAATGATAGACCTGAAGATAGTAGATCGCGATACCGCCGATCAGCGCTGTCAGCATGATACAAATCCCGATTAGCTTGCCACTCATGCGGCGTCCGGGGTCCATCCCCCGGCCTCGCTTTGAACGAAGGCATCCGCGCAAGCCTTGGTCAGTGCCCGCACCCGCCCGATATAGGCCTGCCGTTCGGTGACCGAGATCACGCCGCGCGCATCCAACAGATTGAACAGGTGGCTGGCCTTGATTGCCTGATCATAGGCCGGGTGAACCATGACAATGCGCTTGCCGGTTTTTGGGTCCTCGTAAGGTGCCTCCAAAATCCGGGCGCATTCCGCCTCGGCATCCTTGAAGTGCTGCAGCAGGCTATCGGTATCGGCGATATCGAAATTCCAGCGGGAATATTCCTGCTCGGTCTGGCGGAAGACGTCACCATAGCTCAGCGCAATCGGCGCTTGCGGATCGTTGAACGGCATATCCATGACATGATCGACGCCCAGAATATACATCGCCAGACGCTCCAAGCCATAGGTCAACTCGCCCGAGATCGGCTTGCAATCATGCCCGCCCACCTGTTGGAAATAGGTGAACTGGCTGACCTCCATGCCATCGCACCAGACCTCCCAACCCAGACCCCATGCGCCCAGCGTCGGGCTTTCCCAATCATCTTCGACAAAGCGGATGTCATGATGGGAAAAGTCGATGCCGATCGCCCGCAGCGATCCCAGATAGAGCTCCTGCAGGTCAGGAGGGCTCGGTTTGATCAACACCTGATATTGATAATAGTGCTGCAAGCGGTTCGGGTTCTCGCCGTAGCGCCCATCGGTCGGTCGGCGCGAGGGTTGTACATAGGCCGCAGCCCAAGCGTTCGGACCCAGCGAGCGCAGGGTCGTGGCCGGGTGAAACGTGCCTGCGCCCACTTCCATATCGTAAGGCTGCATCACCGCGCAGCCCTGTGCCGCCCAGTAGTTTTGCAGCCGCAAAATGATCTCCTGAAAGGAGCGTGGTGTGTCAGGCGTATCGGCCATATCTCGGACCCCGTTGGTCGGTTCGCGCCCTCCATAGGCAAGCCCCCCGTAAGGGTCAACGGGCGCGCTCCGCTTTTCGGGGTGCATCGCGGGACCAAGCTGATAATCTCGCGCGCAGATTCGCGGCACACGCGAGCAGATTTTAGGGAATTTCGGTATGGTTCGAGCTTGTCTGGCTTGGTGTTTTATTTTGGTCTCGGCAATTGGGCTGCATGCGCAAAGCTGGGTCCAGATCGAGGCCCATCCAGGCCTGCGCGAAGCTGAGGACCGCGCGCGCGCCTATGGCAACGCCTTCAATGATGTGAACGGCTTCCGGCTTCGGGGCGGATGGTACGCATTGGCGCTTGGCCCGTTTGCGACGGCTGATCAGGCCAGGAGCCGTTTGCTGGAATTGCGTCGTGCAGGGTTAATCCCGCGCGATGCCTATGTCTCGGAAAACACGATCTACGGCGACAAATTCTGGCCCGTCGGCGCCAACGTCGCGCCTACGCCCGCGCAGCCCTCCGCCCCTGAGACTGCGGAGACGGTCACACCTGCGCCCGAGCCTGAACCACAGGATCTGGAGGAGACACCGCGTCAGGCACGTGCCTCCGAGGCGCTTCTGACCCGGGACGAACGGCGGGGTCTGCAGACGGCATTGCAATGGTTCGGTTTTTATCGCTCCGCCATCGACGGCGCCTTTGGTCGCGGCACACGGGCCTCGATGGCACGCTGGCAGGAAGCCAATGGGTTCGACGTGACCGGCATTCTGACAACCACCCAGCGCGCCACGCTGCTCGATAACTATAGAGGCGCCTTGGCAGAACTGGGGCTTGCGGAAGTCGACGAAGACACGGCCGGGATCAAAATAACCATGCCTGCGGGTTTGGTGAATTTCGAGAAATATGAATACCCCTTCGTACATTACGAGGAAAAGGACGGCAGCGGCGTGCGTGTCCTGTTGATCTCGCAAGCCGGGGACGAAGCCACGCTGGGCGGTCTTTACGAGATCATGCAGACACTTGAGATCGTCCCCTTGGAAGGCGAACGCAGCAAAAAGCGCAACTCCTTCGTTCTGACAGGGCAAAGCGACACGCTGCATTCCTATACCTACGCACTCCTGAAGGGCGGCTACGTCAAAGGTTTCACCCTCGCCTATCCGCCTGAGCGCGCCGACGACATGGCCCGCGTGATCGAGATCATGCAAGACAGCTTCGAGATGACCGAAGGCACCCTGGACCCCAGTTTCGTCAATGCGGATGAGCAGGCGGTCGACCTTTTGGCAGGGCTGGAGCTGCGACGGCCCAAGACATCGCGATCTGGATTTTATGTCGACGGCAAAGGCCGCGTCGTGACCCATATCGACGCCGTACAAAGCTGTGAGCGGATCACGCTGGATGAAACCTTCGAAGCAGAACTGACCACGACCTCCGACGGTATGGCCTTGCTGACACCGAAATCGGCCTTGGTGCCCTTGAATTATGCCCGCTTCGCGACGCGCCCCGGCAGGTTACGCTCGGAAGTGGCAGTGTCGGGCTATTCCTATGAGGGCGCGCTGGACGGCCCCACCCTGACCTACGGGCAGTTGGCCGATCTCAAGGGCCTGAATGGCGAGGACAGTTTGCACCGGCTCAATCTGGATGCCCTGCCCGGTGATGTCGGCGGACCTGTTCTGGACCGCGCCGGTGCGGTTGCCGGTATGCTGATGCCAAATGCCAACAATGGTCGCGCCCTGCCGCAGGGCACGCAATTTGCACTGAACTCTGAAGCGCTGGCACAGTTCCTGTCGGAAAATGGCGTCACCGCCGCTGCCGAAGACAACACCGCCCCGATAGCGCCCGAAGATCTGGTTGTTGCTGCGGCTGATATGACTGTTCTGGTCGGCTGCTGGTAATCTCGATGCGATTGCGCTGACGCGCCACCGCGGTGGCGGGGGGACGCTGTCCCCCCGAGCCCCCCTGGGATATTTTTGAACATGGGAAAGCCTTGCAGGGCCTCTTAGGCCAAGGCCGGGGTCAAGCGGATGATCGTGGGCACCTTGGCGGCGAAAGCTTGGGACAATGTAGGGGCAAGATCACTCAGGCTCCGAGGCTGGCAGGCTTCGGCACCATAGGCCTCTGCCAGTTTCAGGAAGTCAGGATTGCGCTGGATCACGGCGTTCGGCGCGATCTGGGCGCGCACCATGCTGTCTTCGATTTCCCCCAGCTTGCCGTTGTCCCACAGGATGATCGGCAGGCTCAGGCCCAGCTCAACTGCCGTGGCCAATTCCTGGATGGTGTATTGAAACCCGTAGTCCCCGGCGATGGCCATCACCGGGAAGCCGCCTGTGCCGCGCTCTTTGACCGCTGCGCCAATGGCGGCGGGAAGCGCGTAGCCAAGCGTGCCAAACCCGGTTGGGTGATGCCAGAAACCGGGCCGCTTCATCGGCCAGATTTCTTTCGCAGCATAGGCAAACTGGGTCATATCGGAATAGATCACGGTGTCATCCGGCACCGCCTTGCGCAGCGCATCGATCACCGGGACAAGCCCGGGCCGTTCAGCGGCGATTTCTGCCTTCCACTGGCGCTTGTGTGCCGCAACCGCGTTACCGTCCCACTCGGCGACCCCTTCATGGCCATCGAGCAAGTCCAGCAGGGCAGTTAGAAACGCATGTGCATCACAGATGAGCTGCGTGTCGACCTCAGGCGGCTTGTGCGACGGGTCGATATCGACATGGATGCAATGCGCGTCGATCCCGGCCAGACGGCGCCACAGATCGGTCTCGGCCAGTTCTGTGCCGAGCAAGACGACCACATCCGCCTCGCCAATGACCTCCGCCGAGGACGGGCGTGCGAGGTAGCTGCCAAAGTTGAGCGCATAGGGTCCCACCACGCCGCGACCGGCATATGTCTCAAAACTGGCTCCACCAAGCGCCCGCAGCACGTCGCAGGCCGGGTATCCGCACTGGCCCGCACCGCCTCCGAAAATGAAGAGCGGCTTCTTGGCGCTCAATATCCGCTCAATTTCGTCGGGCGGCAGGTGTTGGACAGTCTCGTCACGCACGACCTCTTTCTGCGGCGGCGCGGGCGGGGCAAGCGCCTGCAGAACCGCGATCGGCACCTGAATGTGTTTGGGCCGTGGGCGGTCTTGCTGAAATTCGGCCAAGGCCCGATCGATCAGCGCATAAGCGGCCTCTGCCGTGCGGGCCTCTTCAGACCAATCGCAGACGCAGGCGGCCGCTACGCGCTGATCGATCATTTGATGAAGCTGACCTCTGGTGGCTGCCGTTTCATCCAGACAGCTTGAAATCACCAGCATCGGCACGCTGTCGGAATAGGCCTGCCCCATTGGGGTCATGACATTGCACAGACCCGGCCCCGTGATCACGTAACAGACACCCGGTTTGCCAGTGCCGCGCGCATAGCCATCCGCCATGAAGCCCGCACCCTGCTCGTGACGGGCCAGCACGTGGGTCAGGCCAGCCTCCTCGATGCCGCGATAGAGTTCCTGATTGTGCACACCGGGAATGCCGAAAATCACTTCGACGCCACGGTCTTTCAGCATGTGTGAGATCTGAGCCCCAAGTGGACGGTCCGACATTAGCCTCTCCAGAATGCGATGGTGAACATGGCGTAGACCGCGACCAGTTCCAGACGCCCCAAAAGCATCGCAACTGTCAGCAGCCATTTCGCCGTATCGTTGATATTGGCAAAATTACCCGATGGTCCGATTTCAGGTCCAAGCCCCGGGCCGATATTGGCCAGTGCTGCGGACGCTCCTGACACGGAGGTGAGGAAATCCAGCCCGGTCATCGCCAGCAAAACCGACAGAACGCCCAGGCTCACGATAAACAGGACAAAGAAAGACATCACCGAGTTCAGAACATCGTCTGACACAGCGCGCCCCTGATAGCGCGGCTGGAAAATACCGTGGGGCGAGTGGATCCGCCGGATTTGCGCCTTGATCGAGGCGAACAGCAATTGAAAGCGGAAAACCTTGATCGAACAGGTCGTTGACCCCGCGCAACCGCCGATCAGGCCCATCAGGAAGAACATTGCAACAGAGAAGCTGCCCCAGAGACCATAATCCGCGCTTGCATATCCCGTGCCCGTCAGGATCGAGATCACGTTAAAGAGCGCCTTGCGAAAGGCCATTTCTGTCACTTCGGTTACGGCATATAGTTGGAAAATCGTCATGATCAGCACCACGCTGAACACGATAACCAGAAAACCCCGGACCTGTGCATCCCGCATCAGGGGGCGTGCGGTGCCTGCAACCAGCTGTACATAACGCACGAATGGCAATGCAGCGAGGATCATGAACAGGCTTGCGGCATATTCCGCGCCCGGCGTGAAGGCCGAGAAAGAGGCGTCGTAATTGGCGAACCCCCCTGTTGAAACCGTTGTCATCGCGTGGACGACCGCATCCAGAGGGACCATACCAGAGGCCAGATAACAGATGGCGCAGGCCACTGTCAGACCCACATAGATGCCCGAAACGGATTGCGCGATTTCACCTGCGCGCGGCAGGATTTTTCCGAACGTGTCAAATCCTTCGGAGCGGAAAATCTGCATCCCGCCCACCCGCAATTCCGGCAGAAACACCATCGCCACAACAATGATGCCGACCCCGCCGAACCATTGCAGCAAGCCGCGCCAGAGCTTCATGCCGGGCGGCAGGTCCTCCAGACCCGACAATACGGTGGAGCCGGTGGTCGTCAGGCCGGACATCGCCTCGAACACGGCGTCGACCAGACGCGCCTCGGTCGCGCCCAGCGCAAAGGGGATTGCGCCGAACAGGGGCAAGGCCAGCCAGACGCCGGTGGTGAGAAAAAACAACTGCTGGACAGTCATCCGGTTGCCCACGCTGTTTGACGTGGCCAACGCCAAGGTGCCACCCACCAGCATGGTGAAGACGCCAGCCCCCAGAAAGACCTGCCAATGCGGATTTCCGTCCAGAAGATCGAGCCCCATCGGCAAAAGCATCGCCGCGCCCAGAAAGAGCAGCAGGAGGCCAATCACATAGGCAACAGGACGCAAGTCGAACATGGGGCCAAGGCTTGGCTTGGCGCGCCCAAAGTGTCAACGGCAGACCGTCATCTGGCAGGGTTCAGGCGCAACACTTCAACATCGAATTAAGGTCAGCTCTTGCGCGCTTTTGGATGTAGCGAGGCTGCAAAGATGTGATCGGTGTCATCAACAACGCTGTCGGCCTGATGCAGTATCTTTGGGTCTGGCGGCACCGCCACACTTTTGTCTTTGCCTGGATAATCAAGCGTCGACAGAAAGTGCTTCATACAATTGAGACGGGCGCGCTTCTTATCGTTGGATCGAACGACGGTCCAAGGCGCATCGGCGGTATCGGTGTAGAAGAACATCGCTTCCTTGGCTTCTGTGTAATCATCCCATTTATTCAGGCTGGCGCGGTCGATCGGCGACAGTTTCCACTGTTTCAGCGGGTCGGTTTCGCGCGAGGTAAAGCGGCGTTTCTGTTCGTCTTGAGTAACCGAAAACCAGTATTTGTAGAGCAGGATACCACTGCGGGTCAGCATCCGCTCCAGCTCTGGCGTTTGACGCATGAATTCGAGATATTCGTTCGGCTTGCAAAAACTCATCACCCGCTCGACGCCTGCGCGATTATACCAGGACCGGTCATAAAGCACGATCTCGCCCGAAGACGGCAGATGGTTGATATAGCGCTGGAAGAACCACTCGCCTCGCTCCCGATCTGTTGGCTTGTTGAGCGCCACGACGCGGGCGGTCCTTGGGTTCAGGTGCTCCATGAACCGCTTGATTGTTCCGCCCTTGCCCGCCGCATCACGACCCTCAAAAAGCATGACGATCTTTTGGCCGGTCTCCTCGATCCAGTGCTGAACCTTGAGCAACTCGACCTGAAGCGCAGCCTTCTCTTTTTCATAAGCCCCGCGGCTCAGACGCTCCGCATAGGGATATTCCCCCTGCTCGAACCCGATGATCGTCGCGGATCTCGCTTCGCGTGCATCAGGTGTCTCAGCCTCTTTGGGTTGGGCGGTTGCGGCAGTCTTTTTCGTCATATCTGTCCTCCCGTGATCTGCTGACGGACTTTATCGACCATTTGCAGCGCCAGCCTTGACTTGGATCAACCCTGACAAGCCTCGCGCAACGCACGGTTGCGCGGTCCCCCTTGACCCCATGCGAGCCCCGCAGTATCCCGTGAGATGTGGCGATTTGTTACCGGATTGCGGGCCACATTAAATATGCCGCTAAAGAGGTTGGGTCTATGAAGAGCCTCCCCCTTGTACCGGTGGAGGCTTTTATTTTTGGGGCAAGTGAACCCCGGAGGAATGACATGGAAAATTGGTCCAAACGCACCCGCGCCGTTCATGCAGGCACCCGCCGCAGCCAATATGGCGAAATGGCAGAAGCCGTCTTTCTGACCCAGGGCTTCAAATATGACAGCCCGGAACAGGCAGAAGCCCGATTCATCGAAAGCGGACGCGACGAATTCATCTATGCCCGCTATGGCAACCCCACCGTGGCCATGTTCGAGGATCGGATTGCTGCCCTCGAAGGCACCGAAGACGCATTTGCCACAGCCTCAGGGATGGCTGCTGTCAATGGGGCGCTGACCTCCATGCTGAAAACGGGTGATCATGTTGTGTCGTCCCGCGCGCTCTTCGGCTCGTGTCTCTACATTCTCGAAGACATCCTGCCTCGCTTCGGCGTCGAGGTCACTTTTGTCGATGGCACTGATATGGACGCCTGGCGCGACGCGATCCGCGACGACACCAAAGCCGTCTTTCTGGAAACCGTCGCAAATCCGACGCTGGAAGTGATTGATCTGGCTGCCGTCGCAGAGGTAGCCCATGCCAAGGGCGCGACGGTGATTGTCGACAACGTTTTTGCCACCCCGGTCTTTTCCGATGCCGTAGCGCAGGGGGCCGATGTGGTCGTCTATTCCGCCACCAAACATATTGACGGACAAGGCCGTGTGCTGGGCGGGGTGATCTGCGGCACGCAGGAGTTCATACGCAAAACGGTTGAGCCATACCTGAAACACACTGGCGGATCGCTCTCGCCCTTCAACGCCTGGGTACTGCTCAAAGGTCTGGAAACGATGGACCTGCGCTGCACCGCGCAGGCGCAAACAGCATTGGCACTGGCCAGTGATCTGGAAGGCCACGAGAAGCTTGAAGCCGTGCTCTATCCCTATCTCGCCTCACACCCACAAAACGCAATTGCGACCCGCCAGATGAGCGCTGGCGGAACCGTGATCGCGCTTGATATCAAGGGCGGTCAGGACGCGGCTTTCCGGTTCCTGAACGCGCTGGAGATTGTCTCGATTTCGAACAATCTGGGGGATAGCAAAAGCCTTGTGACCCATCCAAAAACCACGACGCATCAACGCCTTAGCGATGAACAGCGGGCCCAGCTCGGGATTACTGATGGTATGGTGCGCCTCTCGATTGGGCTTGAGGATGTATCCGACCTGCTGGATGACATCCAAACGGCCCTTTCGATGATCTGATCCACCCCGGCGCGCGTAATACTCACGAATTTAGTTGGATATTAGGGTTATACGCCCCATATGTGACTGGCGCGAACCGAAGGGAGTGACGACATGAATCATCACACGCCGGATATTGAACGCTTTCCAAGCCGCAAGGAAGCCGAACAGGCTCTCAAGCTGCTCAGGGATTGGGCGGCACAATCAAACGAGGTCGAGATCGCTGATCTTGATCCTCTCGTAGGGCGGCTTTTGCCTGGACAGGAAGTCTCGAACTACCCTGCCCTTGCCCGGGCCTATCCCGAAGATTTTGCTGTTGATGATGTCTACAAGGCTTCGATGCCGGATCTGCAAAACGGTCCGTCCTCGCTGATCCGTGGAGCCAAGCGGCAACTCAGCCATGTCGGCATTTCCAACTTCCGTCTGCCCATTCGCTTTCACACGCGCGACAATGGTGATTTGACGCTGGAAACGTCCGTCACCGGCACTGTCTCGCTCGAGGCTGAAAAGAAGGGCATCAACATGTCCCGGATCATGCGCAGCTTCTACAAAAGCGCGGATGAACGGTTCAGCTTCGAGGTGATAGAACGGACGCTCGACGCCTATAAGCGCGATCTCGAAAGTTTCGACGCGCGCATTCAGATGCGCTTTTCCTTCCCGATGAAGATGGACAGCCTGCGCTCGGGCCTTTCGGGATACCAATATTACGACATCGCACTTGAGGTGGTCGATCAGGACGGCGTGCGCCGCAAGATCATGCATCTCGATTACGTCTATTCGTCCACCTGCCCTTGCTCGCTTGAGCTTAGCGAACACGCCCGCCAGCAACGCGGCCAGCTTGCAACACCGCATTCGCAGCGCTCGGTTGCCCGCGTGTCGGTCGAACTGGATTGCGACGCGAATTGCCTTTGGTTCGAAGACTTGATCGACGCTTGCCGCCGTGCCGTTCCGACCGAGACACAAGTCATGGTTAAGCGCGAGGATGAACAGGCCTTCGCCGAACTCAACGCCGCTAACCCGATCTTTGTGGAGGATGCAGCCCGGTCTTTCGCGGAACAACTTCAAGCCGATGATCGCATCTCGGATTTCCGCGTCATCGCCAGCCATCAGGAAAGCCTGCACAGCCATGACGCTGTCGCAATCGTAACCGAAGGCGAGTTATTCGTAGCTGAAAGCCTTGATCCAAAGCTGTTCAACACGCTCATCCACGTAGGCTGAGCCTGCAACACCAGTTAGACGCCCGGTTCAAACGCCTTATCTTGAGCCGGGCGTTATTGCGTTTGGCCCTTATTCGCTGCGCGATCATGCGTCCTAAAATACCGCGACTGGCTACAGAACAGCCGAACATTCGACATATTTTGCACTCAATTCGTTTCTAATTTTAGTCAACTGAAGAGTTTTTTAGATTCGTATTTGGAGACCCCTATGCTGCCGCGTATCGCAACAATCGCCTTGGCAACGTTCATCGGACAGTCTGCTGCTGCTGCAACAGTTTCATATGAGCAAACCCAGGTTTATGACACCGTCGGTGAGACGCTGTCCTATAGCTTCGACACCCTGCCTACCCCTGTAAATCAGCGGGTCTTTGTCGGTATTCGCACCGGCGGCAATACACGTGGCGGTCTTGGTATCGATGTGGGTCCATCCTCGACAGAATTTTTCGATATCACCGTCAACAGCCTTGATTTTGGCCGTTGGGGCTGCGGAACAGCGGCAACAATGAACCCGATCCCTGGCGCCAACGTCACGTCACCCGGCGATTGCGAATTTGATTTCCGTCTTGAGCAATCTGACGACGGTCTCTTTATCACATCGTTCCTGACGGACCGTCTGGATATCGACCTGATCTTTGCACCAACCGTGGGCGCCGCGCATCACCTTGATGAAGTCATCGTGTCGGTCACCTATGAAGACATCCCACCAGTCGCATTGCCGGCAAGTGGCCTGCTTCTGTTCAGTGGACTTCTGGGCTTTGTCGGCTTCCGCCGCCTGCGCGGATAATCTGCCTCACATTACTTTATTGATTTAGCTCAGGTACGTTTCGTACCGACGCCAGGCATCCACCGAGTTGGTATGGATGGGCTGGCGAACTTCGCTTGCACTCAAGGTCATCACAGGTCGCGCATTATCTTCAGGGCGCAAACACGCGGGATCCCAATCGAGACCTGCACGATCGATGATCTGCGGCGTGGTCTTCTGCGGATCGCGCACAAGATCCTCGTAACTCACTTCGCTGAACCCGTCTCCACAACGCTGGCTCCAGAAATCCAGCATCGCATCAAACGTCGCCTGATAGATAGCGATGTCGCGCAGGTTGTAGCTGAAGAGCTGTTTACCGGCCCGGAACATGTGCCGGTAATTTGATAGCGCCACAGCATGAGGGTTGCGTTTAACGACAACCACATGCGCTTTCGGCAGGGCCGCCAGAACCAGCCCCATGTAAACTGTGGTCTGCAATGACTTGTCGGTGACGTAAGGCGCGCTCGGGTTGATCAGTTTCTTCAACGCACGCGCATAGGATCGACCTGTCGCCGCAAACCCGTCTTTGCTCAAGGCCAGCTTACTGGGCGACACCGTCATCGGATCACCGATGTGCGCCTGTACGGCCTTGAAGAACAGCCCCGTCTCCCCGGCCGCATCGACCTGCGCGTGGGAGGAGATCACCTGCTCGAGCAGCGTGGTGCCAGACCGGGGCATACCGGTCACAAAGATCGGAGCGAAATCCGAACTGTCTTCGCCCCAGAAATCCGATGGTGTCAGATCCCGAAAAATCCGCTGGTAGCGGTTAACCAAGGCTTGGCGTGCGGTGACATCATACGGATAGGCCTTCCGCATCGCCGCGTTGGCCCGGTCGAGATGAGCAAAGGACGCCTCGATTCGACCCACCTGATCCATCGCGCGAGCCAATGCAAAATCCAGATGGAACGCTGCTGCGGTGCCGTCTTTTGCCCCCCGTCGTGCGACTTGCAGCCGTTCGAGCAAAGGGGTCTCCGCATCAAATCTCGTCAGATTTGCGAGTTGGAACAGAAGTTGGCCGCTATTTGGGGATTTCTTCAGCGCAAATTCCAGATCGGCCCGTGCAGCATCGAAATCACCAAAGCTCTGATGCATCAACGCCCGACGCGCGCGCAACGGCGCCGCATCACGATCAAGACGCAAGGCGCGTGTCAGGGTTTCGAGCGCCTCTGGAAGCAGCCGCGCCGCCTCCTCCAGTTCCGCGCGAAAGGCCAGAAACCGCGCCGAGACAGCGCCGCGATCAGCCAGCTTCACTTCGTCTACGGCATCATGGATATGTCCCAGCGACTGCAACAGACGGGCGCGAAAAATTCGCAGATTTGGGTCACGGGAGTTGCGTTGCAGCTCAACATCAACCGCGCTCAACGCGCCTTGCAGATCACCCGCCGCTGCGCGTGCGCGGGCCTGCACAATGTTGTCGCTCTCCATCCCCACGGCTGGCTACCCTTATAGTTAAGCTCCCCCGAACCACAGGTTCGAGGCGCGCGCCCTCCCTTGCCAAAATCGTAGGAGAGCAGATCAAAAACTCTGTTTGGCCCGACGTCGTCGGAGGATGATCGATAGCAGCGCGACAAGGTTAATAATGCGCTCGCAGTCTCAACAAGAAATTCCAAAGCGGACGGTTTTGTCCGATCAGGCCCACACCTAAAATCACCTAAACCGTACAGTTTATTTCAGCAGCCTGCATGGATTAATTTTGCACATGGGTTGTGCAGAATTGTTCCAGCAGGTTTTTGCCTAAACGGCAGTCAATTTGAAAGGGATGCCTATTACTTCAGCGCAATTGCGCGTCGTCGGGGTCATCTTCTGCGTATTTCTGCAGCAAACCTGCTTGCAGCATGAAGAAGACGAACAGCGCCGCCGGGAACCCAAAGGTCTCGATCTTGACCCACGCATCAGTGGACATGGTGCGCCAGACAACCTCATTTGCAATCGCCAGGGCTGCAAAGGCCGCTGTCAGCCTGCGGGTCAGGATCATCCAGCCCTCGGTTTTCAGGGGCATCATCTCGTCCATCACATATTCCAGCCAGGACCGCTTCATCAGCAGGCCCAGTCCCAGAATTCCGGCAAAGAGGCCGTAAACGATGGTGGTCTTCATCTTGAAGAACCGCTCGTCGTTGAACCAAACCGTCAGGCCGCCAAAGAAGATCACCATGAAAGCCGTCAGCACCTGCATCCGGCTCAACTTCCCCGTCAGCTTCCACAACACCGCCATCGACGCCAGAAGGATCGGGATGAAGATCACGGTGGCCACGATAAAGCCCGAATACTCCGTGCCACCGATGTCATAAACCTCATCGCGAATGCGCGTATAAGCGATGAAAAACAGGATCACAGGCCCCAGTTCGAGAGCCATCTTCAATCCCGGTGATATCTGCTTCTCGGCCATTCAGCCTCCTAGTTCCACGATCACTGCTCCTGCCGCGATCAGACACATAAGTCCAGCCCTGAAAGGCCCGACGGGCTCTTTGAGGATCAACCAGCCGATCAGTGCGGCAAAAACCACCGAGGTTTCGCGCAAGACAGCCGCTTCCCCGACATGGCCCAGCCGGGTCGCCAGCATCACACAGCCAAACGAACCATAGGCAACCACCGCCCCAATGGCTCCGCGCCGCAACAACGGCGCCAAAGGGGGCGGGTTTTCCATCCGGCGCCACATCACGTAGGAGATGCCCGGAAAGTCCAACGCAGTGATCAGGAAGAACCAGGCCACAAAGGTAAACGGGTCGGGCGTCGTGCGAATGCCATAAGCATCATAAGTTGTGTAAATGGCCACGGTCAGCCCAGTGGCGACCGCAAAACACAGCGCCGAAATCAGTCTTGGGCGCGCGACATTCACGTCGCGCAGATTAACGGCGGCAATCGCCAGAATACCGCCCACCAGCAACGCCACACCAATCCACTGGGTGCCAGAGAAGGTTTCACCAAAAATCAGATAGGCGGCAAACACGGTAAAGAGCGGCCCAGAGCCCCGCACAACCGGGTAAACCACGGTATACGCGCCGCGCCGATAGGCCAAAGCCTGTCCCAACTTGTAGAAGAAATGCACACCAAGCGCGCCGAACACCAAAACCCACTCAAAGCCCTGTGGCCACGGCACCAGAAACAGCGCAATAGGCAGGCTGAGCCAGATCAGACAGAAATCAATCGCACCGCGTGTCAGAAACGGATCATGCTTGCCTTTCTGAAGTGCGCCGAAGGTCGCGTGCAGTACCGCCGAGCAGAGCGCGAGTACCAATGCCGCGCGCTCGCCGGCCTGCGTCCCCTCGATTGAGACGATCCACTCACTAAGCGCGTTCAGCTCTCCGCCCCGGTCAATGCCTGCGCGAATTCTTCAGGATCAAAGGGTGCCAGATCATCCAGCTGTTCGCCCACGCCGATGGCGTGAATGGGCAAACCAAATTTATCGGCCAGCGCCACCAGAACGCCCCCTTTTGCAGTTCCGTCGAGCTTGGTCATCACGAGGCCGGAGACATCACTGATCTGACGGAAAACATCCACTTGATTCAACGCGTTCTGGCCCGTTGTTGCATCAAGAACCAAGAGCGTATTATGCGGCGCATCAGGATCTTTCTTGCGAATAACCCGAACGATCTTGGCCAGTTCTTCCATCAGGTCAGAGCGGTTTTGTAAGCGCCCCGCCGTGTCGATCATCAGCAAATCGGCCCCATCTTCCTGCGCCTTGACCATCGCGTCAAAGGCGAGGCTCGCCGGATCAGAGCCCTCAGGCGCGGTCATGACCGGAACCCCGGCCCGATCGCCCCAGACCTGCAACTGCTCAACAGCGGCGGCTCGGAAAGTATCGCCCGCCGCGATAACAACTTTCTTGCCCGCCGCCTGGAACTGCGAAGCAAGCTTGCCAATCGTTGTGGTCTTGCCAGAGCCGTTGACGCCAACAACCAGCACCACTTGGGGTTTGGTGGGATACAAAGGCATGGGCCGCGCAATCGGCTCCATGATCGCCGCGATTTCGCCCGCAAGCAGCGACTTGATCTCGTCCGTGGACAATTTCTTGCCAAAACGCCCCTCGGCCATGTTGGCCGTCACCCGCAGGGCTGTCTCTACCCCCATATCAGACGCAATCAGCAATTCCTCCAGCGCTTCCAGCATATCGTCATCCAGCACACGGCGAATAACGGTTTTCTTTTCCTTGCGCCCGATCAGACGGCCAAAGAAGCCCGGCTTGCTGTCCGGCTCTGCGGTCGTGGTCGCGCTGAGCGCCGCTGTGGCCTCCGCAATCGCATCGTCATCAGAGGCCGCGCGCAATGGCTCCTCCGGTTCGGACGCAGCCGCCTGTTCCGCCTCCTCGGCGGCCAGCTTGGCCTTCGCTTCAGCCTCAAAGCGCGCGGCCTCTGCGGCGCGATCCATCTCTTCTTGTCGCTTGGCCTCGGCAATACGTGCCTCTTCGGCCAGGCGCGCCTCTTCCGCCTCTCTGGCGGCCTCACGCGCCTCTTCGGCGGCAACCCGTTGCGCCTCGGCTTCGGCCGCCAGCCGCGCCTCTTCTGCGAGACGCGCCGCTTCCAATTCTGCCATTCGAGCTTCTTCTGCGCGTTTGGCCTCGGCCTCCCGCGCGGCTTGTGCGGCCTGTTCCGCAGCCTCCACCTGTCGGGCAAGCTCCTCCTTGCGTGCCTCTTCCGCCGCTTCTGCCTCAGCGCGCGCTTGTGCGGCAGCGGCATCCGCCTTGGCCTGAGCCTCCTGCGCCAGCCGCGCCTCCTCGGCGATCCTTGCAGCCTCTTCCTCGGCCCAACGCGCCGCTTCTGCACGCTGCTCTTCAGCTTCACGGGCCAGCCGTGCAGCTTCCTCGGCAGCCTTTGCTTCTTCAGCCTGTCGCGCAACCTCCGCCTGACGGGCTTCTTCAGCCAGGCGCGCTTCTTCGGCTGCAAGTCGGGCGGCTTGCAACTCTGCCAATCGCGCCGCCTCGGCCTCCTCCGCCTGCCGTGCGGCTTCAGCCTCCGCAGCAGCCTTCGCCTCCTCCTGTGCGCGCTGCTCCGCTTCCGCAGCCTCGGCGGCCGAGCTATCGGGCACCTCTACTTCGATATCCTCGGCCTCACCCCCATCTTCGACGATGGCGTCAAGGCCCTCTTCCAGCTTGGAAGAGCTTTTAAACAGCTTGTTCTTGAGTTTTTTGAAGAAGGACATACGGCCTCGAACTTATAGTGCCCGACACACCTAGTATGGCCACGCGCCCGTGAAAAGAGAGCAGTTGCACGATGGGCGCACCGCTATGGCATCACCGCCAACAGAAAACAGGCCTGCGCCGTCCAGTACGTGACCCACACAACACCGCCCAAAAGCCAAAGCTGAGATTGTGTTTTCTCAGTTAAAACAAACTCTTCCATGGCTAAGGTAAAGTCTGATACGAAAAAGAGCGCGGCCCCCAGATGAATGAAGCGTAAAGTTCCCTCAAAAGGCACCATCAAAGCGCTCAGAACCATGCCCAAAATGATCGCGATATAAAGTACGACCGGCACGCGCAGCGCACCTGCCCGCGTCCAAAGCAGCCACGCCATCAGCAGTGCAATTGCAGCTGCTGCCAAAGCGAATGCCGAAAATGGCCACTCTGTCAGTTGTCGGGACTGCGTACCGGCCTGTCCCAGAAAGAACAGGATGTAGACCAGATGCCCCGCCGCAAACGCCGCCACACCGGCCAGAAAGCTACGCTCGGAACCCCGAGACAATGCCAGATCACCGGCGGCACAAAGGCTCAGGGCCAAGGCAAGCAGCGAAGATATGGGGACAGCAACCGCTGCGAGAAGCGCCACCGAAGCGGTTTTTAGGACACTTCTCAGTAGCGAGACGGAACGTCCGACCAGTATCAGGTAGCCAGCCGCAGCCAGCCCAGCGCAAAGAAACAGGATCAAACTTCGTCCGGGAAGTGCTTCATCGTCAGGCGGATCGGGTTGGGTGCAGCTTGCCCCAAACCACAGATTGATGCATCGGCCATCGCGGTGCACAGCTCTTCCAGCAGGCCCTGATCCCAAGCGTCCGCCTGCATCAGCTTCACCGCTTTCTCACAGCCCACACGGCACGGCGTGCATTGACCACAGCTTTCATCTTCAAAGAAGCGCAGCATGTTGAGTGCGGCATCCCGGGCCTTGTCCTGATCGGAGAGCACAACCACAGCAGCCGATCCGATGAAGCTGCCCAAAGGCTGCAACGTATCAAAGTCGAGCGGTACATCGTTGATTGTGCTAGGTAAAATACCCGAAGATGGTCCACCCGGTTGGTAGGCTTTGAAGACGTGACCTTCGGCCATTCCGCCCGCGGCTTCGATGATATCAGTGATGGTGGAACCTGCGGGCAACAGATAAACACCCGGCTGTGCCACGCGACCTGATATCGAATAGCTGCGCAACCCGCTGCGTCCGTTCTTTTCGGTCGCGCTCAGAACCTCCGGGCCTTCGCGGCAAACGCGCGCCACCCAATGCAGTGTTTCGACATTATGGACCAGTGTGGGGCGATTGAAGATGCCGACTTGCGCCACGTAAGGTGGGCGATGGCGCGGCAACCCGCGTTTGCCTTCGATCGATTCGATCATCGCGCTTTCTTCGCCGCAAATGTATGCGCCCGCACCGCGCCGCAGGTCGATATAGCCCTGTTCGACAAGGCCCGCCGCTTCAAGAGCTGCGATTTCCGTGCGTAAAATCTCCAGAACCGCCGGATACTCGTCGCGCATGTAGATGAAACAGGTCTCAGCCTCGACCGCCCACGCGGCGATCAGCATTCCTTCGAGAAAAAGATGCGGCGTGCGTTCGAGGTAGTAGCGATCCTTGAATGTCCCCGGCTCGCCCTCATCGCCATTCACAGCCAGATAACGTGGGCCTTCATTGCCCCGCACAAAGCCCCATTTCTTTCCCGACGGGAAACCCGCGCCACCAAGTCCGCGCAGCCCCGAAGCTGCCACCTGATCCTGCACCGCTTCCCAATCACCGCTTTCGCGCAGAGCCTTCAGCTTGGCGTATCCCCCGTCAGAGGAATAGGCCTCAAGCGTCTGATATTGCGGGATATCTGGATGCGTATGCCCTGCGGCGATTGCCGCCTTAACAGCCTCTGGCGTGGCATGATCGATATGTGCATGACCCAGTTCGAGAACCGGTGCTGTGTCACAGCGGCCCATGCAGGGCGCGCGCAATACACGCACCTCAGTGGGATCGAGCCCGCGTTCCAACGCCGCTTTCAACTCCTGCGCGCCTGCAAGTTCGCAACTCAGCGAGTCGCAGACCCGGATGGTCAAGGCTGGCGGCGGCGTCTCCCCCTCCTTCACCACGTCGAAATGCGCGTAGAAGGTCGCGACCTCGTAAACCTCTGCCTGCGCCAGACGCAGTTCTTCCGCCAAGGCGCGCATATGGGCAGCCGACAGGCACCCGTATTCATCCTGAATGAGATGGAGGAATTCGATCAGCAGATCGCGCCTGCGGGGGTGTTCGCCCAGCAAGGCCTGCACCTGCTCCAAGGCGGTGTCGTCCAGTTGGCGACCCTTTGGCGTGGCCCGTCCCTTACCCTTTGCGGATTTCCAGACACCCTTGCGCTCGTCCAATGCCATAACCGTATTCTCCCTGACTCGGCGCTAAATTACGGGAATCCTCCCCCAAGGCGTAGAGGCAAAAGCGACACCAAAGCTCTCGCATGCGCAATTGGCCGCACCAAAAATGCATTCCTGCTTCATGATTTGCCCTCAATTCCCGCTATAGTTCTTCAAAATCGAAACTGAGCCGACCATAACCTGCCTATGCCAAGATCCTTTTTTGCCTTTGCCATAGCCACGCTTGCCCCCTTACCGCTTCTGTTTGCCGGGGCCATCTTTGGTGGTTGGGCCATTTGGATTGCCTTATTCTACATTGCGTTCTTCATCGCCGGGGTGGATGCGATTGCCCCCGCCAAGGTCGAGCAGGAGGTGAGCGAAGACACAGAAGACACTGATATCCTGTCGATTCTTCTGGCCGCCGGACATTTTCTTCTGCTGCCCCTGTGCATATGGTCACTTTCTGGCGCAGGGGTCGGACTGTTCTCTCTCGAAGGGGTGGCGCTGTTTTTGGCAGCCGGTCAGTATTTCGGGCAGGTTAGCAACTCGAACGCCCATGAGTTGATCCACCGCGCCCAACGCCATCTGCACAATCTGGGTGTGGCGATCTACGTCTCTCTGCTCTTCGGCCATCACGCTTCGGCCCACCGGCTTGTGCATCACACCCATGTCGGAACACCGAACGATCCCAATACCTCACGATTGAACGAAAGTTTGTGGCGCTATATCCCGCGCGCGTGGATCGGATCATTCCAGGCCGGATTGGCGGCCGAGCGAACCCGCCTGCGCCAAAAGCAATTGTCAGATTGGCACCCCAGAAACCCATACCTGCTTTACATCGGTGGGGCATTCCTCGCTCTTGCGATCTCTTACCTGATTGCCGGGCCTGCCGGGATTGCGGTGCATATCGCTCTGGCTGGATACGCACAGTTGCAGCTACTGCTCTCGGATTACGTGCAGCACTATGGCTTGATGCGCCAGAGACGCTCCGATGGTAGCTATGAGGCCGTGTCGGTCGAGCATAGCTGGAACGCGCCGCATTGGCTGTCCTCGCTCTGGATGCTTAACGCGCCGCGCCATTCCGATCATCACACCCATCCGGGCAAGACTTTTCCGACCCTGACACTGTCAGACCGCGACGATATTCCCATGTTACCCCATGCCCTGCCGGTAATGGCAGCCATCGCATTCTGGCCAAGGCTTTGGAAAAAAATCATGAATCCGCGTGTCGCTGCATTGCGTAACGAATCGTGATCAAAAGCTGTCAATAGACACTGGAAATGTACTGCCTGTTTTGGCAACATCTCGCCCATGAAAAAAATCTCTGTGCTGATCGCCGGTCTTTTGGCCGTGCCTGTCCCCGTTATCGCCGCTGAGGACATCCTTAGCCCAAGTGAATTTAAAGAATTGACCGCTGGAACGACGATGTATTTTTCCAAAAACGGTCAACCTTATGGAGCCGAACAATATTTTGAAGACGGCCGCGTGATCTGGACCTTTTTTAACGGCCAATGTGAGCGTGGCGCATGGTTCGAAGACGAAGGGCGTGTGTGCTTTGTCTATGAAACTCAAAGTGACGCGCAATGCTGGCACTTCTTCAAGGATGGCGACAGCCACCGCGGACGCGTTGTTGGTGCGGATCCGGCTGAAGATCTGAAAGTTGAAGGGCAGAACACGCGCGATCTGACTTGCCCCGGCCCCGGCGTTGGCGTGAGCTATCAGGTCAACTGATCCCTTGGGTCAGTCCTCGAACAACGATCCCTGTGTGCCGCCTGTTTTGGGCGGTGTAGAGGGTTTGGCTTTTTTCGGGCGGCCATCCAGACTGTGGCGCCCATCTTTGAATTGCAGTTCCAGTCCATCCGCAGACTTCGCGGCCTGCGCGGTTGTGACAACTGCCTCGCCATCCCAGACCACGGCATAGCCCCGTTCCAACGTCGCTTGATAGCTCAGCGTTTCCAGCATCTGCGACGCCCGCGATAGACGCTCGGACTGTCGCTCATGGCCTTGCATGGCCGCGCGCGACAAGCGTCGCAACCGATCTGCCAGCAAATCGGTCTGCCGTTCTGTCTCACGTGTCAAACGCTCTGATGACAATCGACCTGCAACCGCGTCGAACCTGTCGCGCCCTCGCTCAGTTTGGCGCAGCAGCGCCCGAGACAGGCTTTTGCCGGCCTCTGCCGTCTTCCGGCTGTCCTGTTCGATCCGTGCGCGCAACAATTGCGGCCGCAGTGGCGCGGCCAGACGTTCCAGATCCAGACGACGGCGGTTTACCAGTCCGCCCAATGCCGCTTCAAAGCGGACCAGAGCGGCATCAAGCCGCTGCGTTGCGGGGCGGTGCAATTCCGTCGGGCGCGGCAGGGCTCGCGACAGGTCGCGCAACCGTTGCCCCCGCCGGTCAATCTGGCTCGAGACCGCACCCGCCATGCGCGCGCCATAGCTTTCGACGCCAGCCAACAACTCCAGCCGCACCGGCACTGCGATTTCCGCCGCAGCGGTCGGGGTCGGCGCCCGTTTGTCGGAGACATAGTCGATCAGCGTCGTGTCAGTTTCATGCCCCACCGCCGAGATAAGTGGTATCTCCGAGGCTGCCGCAGCCCGCGCCACGCTTTCTTCATTAAAGCCCCAAAGATCCTCGATCGAGCCACCGCCCCGCGCCACGATGATCAGGTCGGGACGCGGCAGCGCCCCACCCGGAGTTAGCGCATTGAAGCCGTTGATTGCCGCTGTGACCTGTGGCGCGCATTGCTCTCCCTGAACCGCCACCGGCCAGATCAGCACCTTGCGGGGAAACCGCTCCCTTAACCGGTGCAAGATGTCCCGGATAACGGCCCCCTGGGGCGAGGTCACGACACCAATGACTTCCGGCAGATAGGGAATGGGTTTCTTGCGCTCGGCGGCGAACAGTCCCTCACCTTCAAGTTGCGTCTTGCGCTTTTCCAGCATGGCCATCAGCGCACCCACACCCGCAGGCCGGATATCGTCGATCACTAACTGATACTTTGACTGCCCCGGAAACGTGGTCAGCTTGCCCGTGGCAATGACCTCCATACCCTCTTCGGGTTTTACGGCAAGTTTCGCCGCCTGCCCCTTCCAGATCACCGAGCCCAGAACCGCCCGGTCGTCTTTCAGGTCCAGATAGACATGACCCGAGCGGGCGACCAGCACGCGTCCGACCTCGCCCTTGACCCGGACGCGGCCAAACTCCCCCTCGATCACGCGCTTGATTGCGCCCGAAAGTTCGCTGACAGAAAATTCCGGTTCATTGCGGCCCGGTTGGTCGTCTTCAAGTAGGTCCATGCTGGCTCTTGTTCCTCTGCTCTGCCCAGCTTAGAACGCGCGCAAACAGAGGGGAAGCGGCGCGCATGAATATTCTGATCCTAGGCTCCGGTGGTCGTGAACATTCCTTGGCCTGGGCCGTCTCCCAGAATCCCAAATGTGACAAGCTGATCGTGGCACCGGGCAATGCTGGCATGGATGACATCGCCGATTGCGCAGTTCTCGATATCGAGGATGGTGCCGCAGTGGTGGACTTTGCCTCCGCCCATTCCATCGACTTTGTGATTGTCGGCCCAGAAGCCCCGCTGGCCGCAGGTGTGGCCGACACGGTGCGGGCCGCCGGGTTGCTCTGCTTTGGCCCCTCCGCTGAAGCGGCCAAACTGGAAGCCTCCAAAGCCTTTACCAAAGAAGTATGTGACGCCGCCAACGCCCCGACCGCCGCCTATGCGCACTTCACCGAGGCTGCCCCTGCCAAGGACTACATCCGCCAGCAAGGCGCGCCAATCGTGATCAAGGCCGATGGTCTTGCCGCAGGCAAAGGTGTGATCGTGGCGATGGATGAGGCCACTGCGCTTGACGCGGTCGACGACATGCTCGGCGGTGCGTTCGGAGAGGCAGGCGCCGAGGTCGTCATTGAGGAATTCATGGAAGGCGAAGAGGCCTCCTTCTTCCTGCTGTCGGACGGCAAGACAGTGCTGCCCATCGGCACTGCGCAGGATCACAAACGTGCCTTTGACGGCGATACGGGGCCAAACACCGGCGGCATGGGCGCCTATTCCCCTGCCCCAGTACTGTCCGAAGATATCGCAGCGCGTGCCTTGGCCGAGATCGTGCAGCCCACCGTCGACGAGATGGCAAAACGTGGCACACCCTATCAAGGAGTGCTCTATGCCGGTTTGATGATCAAGGACGGTGCACCACGGCTGGTGGAATACAATGTGCGTTTCGGTGATCCCGAATGTCAGGTCCTGATGATGCGTTTGGGCGCACAGGCGCTTGACCTGATGCAGGCTTGCGCCGAGGAGCGTCTCAATGAGGCGCAAGTGCAATGGGCCGATGACCATGCAATTACCGTAGTCATGGCCGCAAAGGGATATCCCGGAAGCTATGACAAAGGCACGGCGATCAAGGGCATCGACACATTGCCAGAGGACAGCATGAACATGGTGTTTCATGCCGGGACTTCGCTCAAGGACGGGCAACTGGTCGCCAGCGGCGGACGCGTGCTCAACGTCACGGCCCGCGGAGCGTCTTTGTCAGAGGCCCGCGACCGGGCCTATGCCGCGATAGATCAGATCGATTGGCCTGACGGATTCTACCGCAAAGATATCGGCTGGCGCGCGCTTTAAGACGGCTAACCCTCTCCGGCCAGAAGGTGTTGCAAGGCATCATTGATTAGCTGGGGCTTATCGAGGTTCGCGATATGCCCGGCACCCGGAACGATGATGAAGCGGCTGTGCTCTATCTGCTGCGCCATGGCTCTCGCTCGTGCGTGAGTTGCCTTGTTCTTCTCCCCGACCATGACGAGCGTGGGCATAGATATCATTGGCAGATGCGGTCGACCATCATAGGCCAAGGCAATCCGCAAGACCCGGCAATTGTTGCGCGCCGTCATGCAAGGCAAGGCCTGCCGAAGATACTGCGCCGCAGCCGGGCTTTCGGCCCCCAGATGTCGTGCAGGCAGCTTGGCCAGCAACTTTGGCGGGACAACTCTTAGAAGACCAAGCATTGTATGCGTCACAGCCAACGCCAACCGATTATCGGTGACGTTTGGCACCGCCTCGATCATGGCCAGATGTGTGACCTCTTCCGGCCAACGCGCCGCCATCTCAAGCGCCACCATCCCTCCAAGTGACAGCCCGATCACCGCGTAGCGGCTCACACCGCGTGCTTTCAATAGCGCCCGGACGTGTTTTGCCATCTCTTCGACACTATCGACAGCTGGACTGTTCCCATGCCCGGGAAGCAGCGGCACAATCACCCGGTAGCGGCTTGAGAATGCAGCAGCCTGAGGCGCCCACATGGCGGTGTCGACACCAGCGCCATGCAAGAACACCAAAACGCGGCCTTCGCCCTGATCAACAACATCAGACATGGGCGTGACGTGGTCGTTCTTGCGGTGAATTACCAGCCCGGCAGCAGGTCTCAGACTGGCAAATCAGATCGCCCCTGCAGGATCGTACTCGCCGCTAACACGCCAAAGCCGCTGCCAGATCCGCGCGGCCCCGATGCGGGCCAAGAGGCCGGGTTTCCAAAACGCCGTCCTTGAGCCGTGTTGCCATAACCTCGCGCCAATTGGCGGAGGCGGTGATCATCTCCGGGCCTGCGCCACAGTCCCGGATGCCGCCCCCGATATCGGTTTCTCCGATCTTGTGATTGGTCAATCCTGGCAGATCAGCAACCGGCTCCAGCGCGCCCTCACGATAGCGCCAGACCCGCAAGGTTTTGGCCAGATGCGGTCGATCAATATAGGCCACTTCCATCAACCCGTCCCCATCCAGATCAGCCGCGCCGATAGGTGCCAGCCAGCGGAAAGAGCGTCCGATATGCGGGGTAGAGGCGATCTTTCCGCTTTGGTTGTATATGGCCAGTTGTGCACCCTTGTTCTGGTGGCTCTCGACCACCATCACTTCCGGCTTTCCGTCAAAATCGAGATCGATCAGCCGGGGCGCTACATCTTCGAACACGCGCTCGGTCGGCAATACGATCCGGTAGGTGACCTTGTTGGACCAATCCTCTGTGGTGATCGCAAGGGTACCCCACTCGATGGCATCTCCGAGAATACCATGGGCATAGCGCTCGGTCGGGTCTTCATAAACCGCGCCTACAATGGTTTCAGCCGCAGCAGCCCCGCCCAGACACAATCCCGCCGCCAGACATGCGCGGCGGGCGATACGGCGCAGTGGGCGCAACGCCGGACGCCGCGCCTTGATCATTATATCTGTTTCTCAGGCATCTGGACGACCAGACCGTCCAGATCGTCGGTCACTTTCAACTGACAGGTCAGACGCGAGCGCGCCGGATCAGGCTCATAGGCAAAGTCGAGCATGTCTTCTTCCATGGCCTCTTTGCCCGGAAGCTTCTCGACCCAGGAGGGGTCGACATAGACATGACAGGTCGAACACGCGCATGCGCCGCCGCAATCGGCCTCGATGCCGGGTATGTTGTTGTCCCGCGCGCCTTCCATGACCGTCAGGCCATTGGCCACGTCAACAACATGCTCTTTTCCGCCATGCTCAATATAGGTGATCTTCGCCATTCTCTCTTCGTCCCCTGCTAGGCTCTCCGTTCTCATAGGCAAATAGTTCAAGCCAAGCTGTTTTGCCAGTCACTTGTTGTGGAGCCTCTCCGCCACAATTCGGACCTGCAAACGAAATTGTGGAAAATGGCCATGCGGCCTGCTAATAAGCTCCCAACGGCACAAAGACCGACACTCAGGACGATCGAGCAGATGATCCGATATACAACCACTTTGGGGCTCAGTTCAGCCCTGTTCCTCATGGCTTGCAGCGCGCCGTTCGAGACACCGGACGTCACGCGCCTGATCGAGCCCTCCGTTATTGTCAAAACCGACGAAACCGCGCCCGATGCCACCCCTGGCACCTGCTGGGCCAAGGTCCAGCCGCGCAATGTCAAAACGGTCACCGAGCGCCAGATCGTACAACCCGCCGAACTCTCCTCGGACGGGACAGTGCTGAACCCCGCGATCTACCGCACAGTCGAGCGCCCGGTGGACGGCAGTGCCGAGACATGGTTCCAGCGCCCTTGTGAGGCGCAGGTCACGCCTGAACTGATCGAAAGCCTGCAACGTGCGCTGGCCGCACGAGGGTTTTATACGGGCGAACCCAGTGGTGAGATGGACACGCGCACGCGCCTGGCAATTCGCGCCTATCAACAACCTCAGGGCATCGACAGCGGCGTGCTTAGCCTCTCTGCAGCCAAACAGCTTGGGCTGATTGACGTCGAATTGGACACCGCCGACAGCTAGGCGCGGCCGCCGTGGATCGCTGATGATCCACCCGTGTTTCAATTTGTGTCTGGCCGGCTGAAACCCCGCTCCTTAGTCTTGCAGAAATGCCTGACACGAGAGAGCGATATGCGCAGTTTTGACGACATCCTGACCATCAGCGCCGAGCGACATGGAGGCCGCGACGCCGTGCTGGGCAGTTTTGAGCCTGCCGCCGACCCGGACGAGCTTGGCGCCATCCCCGATGATCGCTGGTTGTCACAATCCACCCGCGCGATCTTTCAGGCCGGGTTCAATTGGAAGGTCGTGGACCGAATGTGGCCAGGCTTCGAAACTGCATTCAAAAACTTCGCTCCCGGCCCCATCGCGATGATGGAAGACGCGTGGTTTGACGCGCTCGTCACCGACACCTCCATCGTGCGGCACGGACCAAAGATCCGCGCGGTTCAGGAAAATGCCGTCTTCATTCAGGAACAATCCGCCACACATGGCAGCTTCGGCAAGATGATCGGCGACTGGCCTTCGGAAGATTTCGCAGGACTGCTGAGCTTCCTGAAAAGCGAAGGCTCTCGTCTGGCCGGAGCAACTGGTCAGTATTTTCTTCGCGCGATGAACCGCGATGGCTATATCCTGTCACGCGATGTGGTGGCCCGCCTGATCGCAGAAGGCGTTATCGACAAACCACCCACCTCCAAAACAGCAATGCGTGCTGTGCAATCAGCTTTCAACACATGGTCGGAAGAGTCCGGCCAATCGCTGACGGCCATCTCCCGCGTTCTGGCGATGAGCATCGGTTAAAAGAGCGCGTGTGCCGCGCCCGCATCAAAACGGGGAGGCAACGTTGAATTGTGCCGAAAATACAATCTCGGTATCGATGCCATATCGACGTTTGAGACTATCGGGATCGGCCAACCAATAACTGCAGTAGTAGTGTTTCGGCGCAGGTAGGAAAGGGAGAAGCCCCAGCAGATCAGCCAACTCGCTTCTCCGATGCTCGTCCGACAAATAGGAGATGCCGTCCGTGCGGGTCGCGTCATCGGGGTTCAACGGTTGGGCCATGAACGGCTCAGCGTCGTCAGGAGCAACCGTCAAAAGTATTTCACACGACCAATACGCATCATCCTCGATGGTCAATATCGCAAAGCCCGCCCCCTCGGCCTCCGCAAAAACACGGGTCTCTGTCAGATAACTTGGATCCGAGACGCCATAGGGATCGAGATCCCGCGTATCGGCAGTTTCAGCAATCGCTGCATCCCAGTCTTGCTTTGACGCATTGCCGAGAAACACAAAATTTTCAAAGTACCGCAGGTCTGCATCGTCGCGACCATGCGCCTGAATTTCTGGTGTCAGCGCGGTTTCAGCCCAGCCCGCGCTCAGAATGCGATCCACAATGACGGCCCCGTCGACATCCATATCAACAGCGCAGGCCTCAAAAATCGGATCACCGGGATGCGCGAGCGTGACATCGGCCGCAGCACCCGTTGTGCACAACGCCGCGACAAGTGATGAAACCCATTTAAGCATTTGAAAATATCCCTCATGTTCAGTCAGGCGCTTTGTATGCGCGGGTAATAGCAAACGCGCGAACGTCATCATAGCTGTCACCGACCACATGTCGGCAACCTGTGACCGCGACTTGCGCCAATCCATCGCTGCCCAAAGGTTGAACCGGTATCGTGATCTGGGCGGCCGCTTGAGCTCCCTCAGCCAGACATCGGAGGTCATGCGTTGATTACACATTGGGGCGGCCAGTGCACAATTTGGCGCTGGAGCAAAGCTGAATGCGAGTTATTTTCGGAAATTCGGCCTGTGATTTGCCGTCAAGCCGCGACCGTAAACGCGAAATAGAGAATGAGAATTGCGGCGATCCAAGATGCCGCCGTTCTCCAGATAATGCGAACCAACCGGCTGTCTTTCCACTCCAGTACCGCCCGCGGCACTCCGGCCGCCACAGCAACGACCATATTGGCGGCGAAAAGGATACCGATGTGGATTGCCAATGGCAGTTCGAAAAGCCCGTGACCCTCAAGCGACGCGGCTACAACCAAGACGCCGATTACCGCTGCCGCGATCTGGACGTCTCGACCGGAATATTTCGGAAGCAGCGCCGCAAGCACCGCGACCAACACGCCGGCCGCCATAAGAATCGCCACGATCCACGGACCCGAAATTGCGGCCACGCCGATACCGGCCAGTTGCCCCAAGATCAGCGTCGGCCAGACGCGTAGAAGGCCCTCGGATTGCCAAAGCGATGCGAGAATACCGAACGCCACCAGCGGCAATAGCGTTGCAGGATAGGCGATGACCACAAGGGTGCCTTCGATAAAGCGGTCATAGAACCCACCCTCCGGCAGGAACGTGTGCGCGTTGGCCGGGCCCGCCAAACACAGGGCCATGAGCCCTGCAATGTAACTCTTCATGGTGTTCAAAAGAGAACTCAGGCGAAGCCGAACAGGAAGGCTGCACCGACCAGCGCAATCAGACCGCCTGCGCCCCGCACCGCTACGCGGCCGACCTCCATCCGGGTCAGGGCACCGAAAGCGATACCGGCGAGATGCAGAAGACCTGTACCGATGACAAAGCCAATCGCATAGCCATAAGCGTTGAACTGATCAGGGAACTCGGTGCCATGAGCATGACCATGGAAGATCGCAAAAGTGCCAACAATGACGGCGGCCACCCAGATCGGTGCCTTGACGGCAAACGCGATCAAAAGACCCAGCACAACGCCGGACAGAGCAATCCCGGTCTCAACTGCTGGCAGCGGCATCCCGATTATCCCGAGCGCGCCCCCGATCGCCATGACCAATGGAAATACCACCGGAAGCACCCAGATCGCTGGCTGCCCTAGGAAAGCGCCCCAAAGACCAACCGCAACCATTGCAACGACATGATCCCAGCCAAGGATCGGATGCCAGAAACCCGAGGCAAAGCCGGTATTGATGCCTTCACCGCTATGGGCGTTCGCGGCAGTGGCGACCAGCGCAATCATGAGTGCCAGAAGCTGTGTACGAAGCGCTGTCATTGAATCACCCTTTCAAAATGCAATCGTTGAAACAAACCCTATCCTTTGATCTCCCGGGGTCAACATTCGATGCCCCCAATTGGCTCACTGCCGCCGCTAATTCGACTATCGCGGGTTTCACTTTTGGCGATGGCGGCTCCAGACGACATGCTCCTCCCTGCCCGGTCTCAAAATCGAAAGTGACAGGCATCGCCAGATAGTGGCGCCAGTTGTGCTTGGGTCACAGCCTCCTTCATCATGCGGGTCATCGCTGGGGTCAGCTTGCTGCTCTTGCATACTGAATGGTCGGATTACTCAGGAAAAGGCCTTTGGATGCCTCAGTCGCCGATGGGCTTTGGTCCGGTGTCGCCACTGAGCGGCGTCAGGGATGTTCTGACGCGGCGGAGGTATTCTTTGACTTTCTCCGGGCGTTCGCGCGCCGTACCGGCGGCCAGCACGTCGATGATTGCGATGAAGACCAGGCGTGAGGCGGTGGGCTTGTAGATGTCCTGATCCTCCGGAATGTCGATTTCAATCGCAATGTCGGTGGCCGAAGCAAGGGGGGAGCCGGACTTTGTCAGGCTGATGGTCTGCGCCCCGTATTGGCGGGCGATGGCGACGCTGTCGAGAAGTTCAGCCGGTTGCCCGCTGGCCGAGATGGCGAATACCAGATCGCCTTGCTCAAACGTCGAAGCGACCATGCGTTGCAGATATCCGTCTGCGTGGGCCTCGGCGGGAATGCCAAGACGGAAGAACCGAAACGCCCCTTCGCGGGCGACATTGGCCGAGCCGCCACCGACGCCGATAAACAGGATGCGATTGGCCCTTTCAAGCACCTCAATCGCTTGTTCGATAGAGGCACTATCCAGTTGCGATCTGGCGAGGTTCAGCGAATCCACGAGCGCACCAAAGACCTGTCCGACAACCTGATGCGCCCCGGAGGTCTCACCCGAGGCGTCACCCATATATTGCAAGCTCACGGCCACGTTCTGGGCGAGACGGATTTTGAAATCCTGAAATCCCTCGCATCCGAGTGTCACACAGAAGCGATTGACGGTGGCGACTGACACATCGGCGCGCTCGGCAATTTCCGCTTGCCTGAGGAAGGCGATATTTTCCAGATTGGACAGCACGAAATCGGCCACGCGTTGTTCCCGCTTGGGAAAGGTCCCGTTCAGCGTGCGCAGTTGCGATATGATGTCGATGACAGCGGCCATGGCGGAGGCTTACACCGGTTTGTAGGCGATGACATCCATTTCGACCTTGGCGTCGACCATCAGGGCCGATTGCACGGTTGATCGCGTCGGGGGATGGTCGGTGAAGTATTTCGCGAAGACGGCGTTGAACGACGTGAAGTCGCGCGGATCGTCCAACCAGCAGTTGACCTTGACGACATGCTCCAACCCGCAATCGGCGGTGGCCAGAACCTCGATGATATTCTGCATCACCTGTTCGGTCTGCGCCACGATCCCGCCTGAGATGATCTCGCCATCAAGTGCGGGCACCTGACCAGAGACGTAAACGAAATCGCCGGCGCGTACGACCTTGGCGAAGGGGCGTGGCGTGCCTCCGGCGGCGAGATCTGCGGTGTCGTAGCGGGTAATGCCTTGAGGTGAGGCTGTCATGCGGTGGCTCCCTATATGAAACTTTCTTTCATTTACTAGGAGCTTACAGCTAAGATTTCAAATAAATATTGACCTTTAACTTTCAAAATGTAAGCAAATTACAAAATAGCAGCGCCACCAATGGCGCGATTCTTGTCGTATGGGAGGAGACATCATGACTTTGAAGACCTGGTCTAAATCAGCCGTAGCAGGCCTAGCGCTGATGGCGCTGACGGGCACTGCGTGGGCCGACGGGATGATGCGCTATGCCACCGTGGGGGAACCACCGAGTCTGGATCAGCATGTGGTGACCTCGGATCTGGCAACCACGATTGCGCATCACATGTTCGAGGGGCTGTACACCTTTAACGCCGCGAATGCTCCGGTTGGGCTTCTGGCCTCGGGAGAGACGATCTCGGATGATGGCAAGGTGATTACCATTTCCCTGCGTGAAGGCGTGAAATTCCACAACGGGCAGGACATGACCTCGGCTGACGTGGTGGCCTCGCTTGAACGCTGGGGCGAGCATGGGTCGCGCGGCGGTTTGCTGTTCGGCAACGTGGCCAGCGTGGAAGCGACGGGCGATCACGAGGTGACGATCACCCTGAACGAACCTTTCGGCCCTTGGAAAAACCTGATGGCCTTCATCAACGGCGGCCCGGCGATCTATCCAGCCTCTGTCATGGAAGCCGCCGGAAAAGAGCCAATTGCCCCTGAGAACTACATTGGCACCGGTCCCTACAAGTTCAGCGAATGGCAGCCCAATCGTCACGTGGAATTGGTGCGCTTCGATGAATACGCCTCACCCGATGGAGCGGCAGACGGCTATGCCGGTGAGCGTAAGGCTGATTTCGACACGCTTCGGTTTATCCCCGTTCCCGATGTCGGCACGCGGGTTTCTGGCCTGAAGGCAGGTGACTATGACTATGCCGAAAGCATTCCCGGCGATCTGTTTGCCGATCTGGACGCTGATGCAGGTGTCACCACCATCCTGAATGGCGGGCCGATTTTTGGTCTGGTGTTCATGAACTCGAAGGATGGCCCATTGCAGGAAAACTTTGCTCTGCGGCGCGCGATCCAGACTGCCATCGACAAGACGCCGGCCTTGCAGGTCGCGATTGGCCCTGAAGGTTTGTGGCGTGCGAACGGGTCGTTCCTGCCGGACGGCAATGTCTGGTACACCGATAGCGGCGCCGAGAATTTTTCGATGGGCAATGCCGAAAAGGCCAAGTCCATGGCGGAAGAAGCTGGATATACCGGCGATCCGATCAAGTTCATGGTCTCGACCAACTATCCGTTCCACTATGACACGGCGATCGTCTACACCAAGCAGCTGGCGCAGGCCGGGTTCAACATCGACCTGCAGGTCTATGATTGGGCAACATTGATCGAAAAGCGTGCGCAACCCGATCAATGGGACCTGTTCTTTACCCACCATGGCTTTGTGCCCGATCCTATCCTGATCTCGGTGATGAACGACAATTACCCCGGCTGGTGGACGACCGAGGAAAAGGCCGAACTGAAGGCCAAGTTCACCGCCAGCTCCGATCCAGCCGAACGTCAGGCCATCTGGGCCGACATCCAGGCCCTGATCTATGAACAGGTGCCGACGATGAAGACCGGCGATGTCTATACCTACAACATCGCATCCCCTGACCTGAAAGGTCTGGGCGAGGCCACGCTGATCTGGCCACACTTCTGGAACGTGTCGAAGTAACACGCGTCTTCCTGTGCCCTTGCCGCTTTTGGGTGGCGAGGGCTAACTTCTCTCGAAAACACTAGGGCTGCCCGGATGCTGGTTTACACCATAAAGCGCCTGCTTGCGCTGATCCCCACATTGCTGGCCGCCTCGATCCTTGTCTTCCTGTTCATTCACCTGATCCCCGGCGACCCGGCATCGATCCTTCTGGGCGACACCGCTACGCCCGAAGACGTAGCCGCGTTGACCCGCGAAATGGGGTTGGATCAACCGATCTGGAAGCAATACCTCCTGTGGCTGAGCAACGTGCTGCAAGGCGATCTTGGCACCTCGGTCTTTTTCCGCGAGCCGGTGTTGTCAGTGATTGGCGACGGTGCGGAAACCTCGATCTTGCTGGCCACGATGACCATGTTCTGGATCGTGTTGTTCGGCATCCCCATCGGCATTCTGTCGGCAACGAAACACGGCACTTGGGTTGATCAGATGACCTCCGGCGGCGCGATGCTGTTTGCTTCGGTGCCGACGTTTTGGCTGGGCCTCTACCTGATCCTGATCTTCTCGGTCGGCTTGGGCTGGTTTCCAAGCTCGGGCTTCCCCTCGGTCAGCGATGACGGTGGTCTTGCGAACCTGCGCTATCTGATCCTGCCAAGCCTGACACTGGCGGCACCAAATGCCGCGCTGATTATTCGTCTGGTCCGCGCGTCCATGCTGGATGTGTCACGCGAGGATCACGTCCGTACCGCCCGTGCAAAAGGATTGCATCCAGCCAAAGTCGCCATCAAACACGTCTTCCGCAACGCGCTGATCGCCGTTGCCGCCGCCTTCGGCTTCACCTTCGCAGCCCTCGTCTCGGAGGCCGTCGTGACCGAAACCGTCTTTTCTTTGCCGGGCATTGGGCGGCTCGTGGTGCAATCCATCCTGCGCCGCGACTACCCGGTCATTCAGGGCGTCATTCTGGTGATCGTGGTGCTCTACATGATCATCAACTTGTTGGTCGATCTGGCCTATGCGCGGCTTGATCCAAGGGTGTCGTTGAAATGAAGTATCTCCGCACATTCCTGGCCATGTTCAAAGGCCGCAAGCTGGCCACCATCGGGTTGATCTGGTTCTGCATTGTGGCCGTTGCGGCCATCGCGGCCCCGCTGCTGGCGCCGTTTGATCCGTTGGAGATCGACCCCGTCGCCCGCCTCTCGGAGCCCGGCACGCCGTACCTGTTTGGAACAGATCATTTCGGGCGCGACTCCTTTTCGCGCGCGATCTACGGTGCGCGGATGGCCGTTATCATCGGGTTGGGCAGCGTGATCGTGGCCCTTGTCACGGGCGGCCTGATCGGCATGATATCAGCCTATTTCACCCGTTTGGGCCATGTGCTGATGCGCGGCGTGGACGTGCTGATGGCCTTTCCGGCGTTGTTGCTGGCGCTTGTCCTGATGACACTTCTGGAAAGGTCCGTCACGAATACGATCATCGTGATCGGGATCGTCTATGCGACCACCACAGCGCGCATTTTGTTTGGCATGACATTGAAACTGAAAGGTGAAGTCTTCGTTGATGCTGCGATATGCTCCGGCGCGGGACATGGATCGATCTTGTTCCGGCACATTTTGCCGAACCTGATTTCGCCGCTCCTTGTGCAGGCCAGCTTCATCTTCGCTTTTGCCCAACTGCAAGCCGCAGCCCTTGATTTCCTCGGCCTAGGCCTGCCGCCAGAGGTGCCAAGCTGGGGCAACATGCTGAGCGAGGAGCGCATCTATGTCACCCGCGCGCCCTGGCTGCTGATCTTTCCGGGTGCCTTGATCATCCTCTCTGTCTTTTCCATGAACCTTGTGGGTGACGCGATGCGCGACAGCATCGACCCCCGGTTCAAAGACGATATCGCGGGGGTCTGAACCATGGCATTGCTGGATGTGACAGACCTTGAGATCGCCGTCGCCGCCGGGGGTAAACTGCTGCCGGTAGTGCGGGGCGTGTCCTTCGCAATCGAGGAAAACGAGACACTCGGGATTGTCGGCGAAAGCGGTTGCGGCAAAAGCCTGACCTCGCTGGCCATCATGGGATTGCTCGAAGGCTCACAGGTGCGGATCACGGGTGGCTCTATTCAGTTTGATGGGCGCGAATTGACGACGCTCTCTGCCGAAGATCGCCGCGCGATCATGGGCGACCAGATGGCGATGATCTTTCAGGAGCCGATGACGTCTCTAAATCCGGTCTATCGGATTGGAGACCAGATCGTTGAAACTCTGCGCCAGCACCGCGACATGACCAAAGGACAGGCTCGCGACCGGGCTATTGAACTTCTGGACCTCGTCCGCATTCCCGAACCCACGCGCCGTGTCGACAGCTTCCCGCACCAGATGTCCGGCGGGCAGCGTCAACGGGTGATGATCGCCATGGCGCTGGCCTGCGACCCCAAATTGTTGATCGCTGACGAGCCGACAACCGCGCTGGATGTGACAGTGCAGAAAGAAGTGCTCGATCTCATGGCTGATCTGCAAACCCGCACGGGTACGGCGATTGTGCTGATCTCTCACGATCTGGGCGTGATCGCGGAGACCTGCGACAAGGTCGCCGTCATGTATCGGGGCAAGATTGCCGAGGCGGCGACAACGCGTGAGCTTTTCTCGAACATGAGCCATCCCTACACGCGCGGTCTGCTGAACTCGATCCCTGTGGTGGACCATGATGTAGAGTGGTTGGAGGCGATCCCGGGTCGTGTGCCCACCATCGACGAGGTGCTGCCGGGCTGTGCCTTTCATCCGCGCTGCCCCTTGGCCGAGGATCGATGCAACGCCGAGGATCCAGCACCGCGCGACGTCGCCAATGGCCATGCCGTGCGCTGTCACTTCGCGGGAGGGGCAGCATGACCAAGACACCCATTCTTCAAGTCAAAGATCTGCACACGCACTTCCAGACCGGCGGTGGTCTTTTTGCCGAAAAGACATGGCTGAAGGCTGTGAACGGCATTTCCTTTGATATCCACGAAGGTGAAGTGCTCAGCCTTGTCGGGGAAAGCGGATGCGGCAAGTCCACAGTGGGACGCACGCTGACCCATCTTGAGCCCTCGACCAGTGGCAAGGCGCTCTTCAACGGCACAGACATTCTGCCAATGACCGGGGCCGAGTTTCGCCCACTGCGGCGCGATATACAGATGATCTTTCAGGATCCTTTTGCCTCGCTCAACCCGCGACTGACCATCGAGCAGACGCTTGCGGAACCTTTGTTCATCCACGGGCTGGCTGCCTCGAAGACCGATGCCCGCGCCCAGATCGCAGAGACAATGGAACTGGTGGGCATGGACCCAAAAGTGATGGCGCGCTACCCGCATGAGTTCTCGGGCGGTCAACGCCAACGTATCGGTATTGCGCGCGTGATGATTTTGAAACCCAAGCTGGTGATCGCAGACGAAGCGGTGTCTGCACTTGACGTATCCATTCAGGCGCAGGTGCTGAACCTGATCAAGAAACTGCAACGCGACAGTGGTGTGTCGATGTTGTTCATCAGCCACGATCTGGGCGTCGTGCGCCATATCAGTGACCGGGTTGCTGTGATGTTCCAGGGCCAGATCGTTGAAACCGGAGATAAACAACAGATCTTCGAGGCACCCGCGCATGAGTATACGAAGAAGCTCTTGTCTTCGATCCCACGCATAACGGAAAGGGTCGCCTGATGGGACGCGTATTCCTTGGGTCCATCGCGACCGAAACCAACACATTCTCGCCCCTGCGCACCGATCTGCAGGATTTCAAGGACAGCTTCTATGCGCCTCCCGGCCAGCACCCCGAAACGCCAACGCTGTGCAGCGCGATCTACCCGGTCGCGCGCGCCCGCGCCGCTCAATACGGCTGGCAGTTGGTGGAAGGCACCGCCACCTGGGCCGAGCCGGGCGGCATCGTCAACCAACAAACGTGGGAGTATTTGCGCGATCAGCTTCTGACCGAACTTCGCGCCGCCATGCCTGTCGATATCGTTCTGCTGGGCCTTCATGGTGCCATGGTCGCGCAGGGCTGCCTTGACTGCGAGGGGGAACTGATCGCCGCCGTGCGCGAGATCGTGGGGCCGGGCGTCATTATCGGAGCCACATTCGATCCCCACAGTCATCTTTCCGAGAAGCGTGTCGAGAACGCCGACCTGATCACGGTTTTCAAGGAGTTCCCGCACACCGATTTTGTCGATGTGGCCGAAGCCCTCGTCGATCTGACCCATCGGATGGAGATCGGAGACATCACGCCGGACATCTCGACCTTCGACTGCCGTATGATCGAAGTCCTGCCCACCAGTCGCGAGCCAATGCGCGGATTTGTCGATCGGATCAAGGCGCTGGAGGGAAAGGACGACATCCTGTCAATCTCGGTCATCCATGGCTTTATGGCGGGCGACGTGCCGGATCTCGGCAGCAAGATTGTGGTTGTCACAAACGCGGCTCGCGGGAAAGGCGACGCTCTGGCCGACCGTCTGGGGAGAGAGCTTTTTGCGTTGCGCGGCACCACACGGCCTGAATTTCTTCGCCCCGAAGACGCGCTAGATCGCGCGGTGGCGGCGGCAAGACATCCGGTAGTTATCGCGGATGTCTGGGACAACCCCGGTGGCGGCGTACCGGGCGACAGCACGATCATACTGCGCGAACTTATGGCGCGTGAAGTTCAGAACACTGCGCTTGCCTCGATCTGGGATCCGATTGCTGTGCGCACCTGCATTTCGGCAGGTGTCGGGGCAGAGCTTCGCTTGCGCTTTGGCGCCAAGATGTCGGCCGACGGAGGTGATCCCATTGATGCTGACGTGACTGTCCGAAATGTGGTGCGCAATGCCGTGCAAAGCTTTGGTACCAGCGTCGTGCCTCTTGGCGACAGCGTCTGGATCGAGGTCGGCGGCATTGATATTATTCTGAATACTGTACGTAGTCAGGTCTTTAATCCCGACATCTTCACCAACCTTGGCATTGATCCGACGACGAAGACGCTTTTGGTGGTCAAATCCACCAATCATTTTCATGATGCCTTCTCGCGTATATCAAGCGACATCCTCTATGCTGCGGTCGACGGGCCGTATCCGAACGACCCTGCCACGAACGACTACAAACACCTGACCCGCGCCATCTGGCCCCGAGTGGACAATCCCCATGAAGTACTCACTGAATGATATCGAAACACCTGCTTTCGTCATCGACGAAGCCTGTGTGTTGAACAACATCCGGACCTTCCAGGCCCATTGTGATGCGCAAGGGTTGAAGCTCAGACCTCATATCAAAACCCATAAAAGCATCCGCTTTGCCCGTGCACAGATCGAGGCCGGTGCAGTTGGTATCAATTGCCAGAAGATAGGTGAGGCCGAGATCATGGCGGATGGTGGGCTCGACGACATCCTGATCACGTTCAACATCCTCGGGGCCTCAAAGCTGCGCCGCCTGCGGGCTTTAGCGGAGAAGGTCACGCTGCATGTGGTGGCGGATAACGCGGTCGTAGTGAAAGGCCTGTCGGAGGCGTTCGCCGACGCAGGCAAGCCGCTCCGCGTGTTGGTCGAATGCGATACCGGCGCGGCACGGTGCGGGGTGCAGAGCCCGGATGCGGCCGTCGCTCTGGCCGAACTCATCGAGAATAGTCCGGGGTTGGTCTTTGAGGGGTTGCTGACCTATCCGCCCGTAGGTGGGCAGGCCGATGTGGTGGAGTTCATGACGACGGCAAAATCAGCGCTGTCAGATCGTGGAATTGCCTGCCCCGTCATATCCTCAGGCGGATCGCCCGACATGTGGCAGGCCGAAACTGGCGGTGTCATCACCGAATATCGCATCGGAACTTACGTCTACAACGACCGATCTCTGGTCGCGCGGGGCACTTGCACCTGGGACGACTGCGCGGGCCAGGTTCTGGCAACCGTTGTGAGCAGGCCCACCAATACCCGCGCGGTCATCGACGCAGGCTCCAAGGCCTTGACCTCGGATCTGCTTGGTCTTGAGGGACACGGTCACGTCATCGGCCATCCCGGCGCATCTGTCATCGGGCTCAGCGAGGAACATGGCGTCCTGCAGGTGCCACAAGACAGCCCCCTCGCCATTGGCGACCGCATCCGCATTGTGCCCAATCACGTCTGCGTCGTCGCAAATATGTTCGACACCGCCTGGCTCCAGACCGAGGCGGGTGTTTGCGAGAAATTGAAGACCGACGCGAGAGGCTGCGTGACCTAGGTCATAGCGGATGATGCAGTCGCGCAGCGATCAACGCTCAGTTTGGGGTGATGTACTGTTATGCGGGGCGAAGCTGCTGTTGGTCAGACAATACCCAAAGTCCGCTTCGGCGTTAACTTGGTTCAAGGCCGCTGGAAGTTGCGACGGGCGTCATCAACCGCTGCACGCACGGTGCAGTCTTCGCTATGATCGTTAATAAGTCCCATTGCTTGCATGAATGCAAAAATCGTTGTCGGCCCAAGAAATTTCCACCCCCGCCTCTTCAGTTCGCGCGCGAGTGCGACAGAGGTTTCGCTTGTGGATTGCGTTTGGGGCGGCCCGAGTTCAGTCGGCTCAGGCTCAAAGCTCCAGAAAAACGCTGCCAGCGATCCTTCTTCCTCAATCATTTCAAGCGCGCGTGCTGCGTTATTGATGACAGCAGCGATTTTTCCCCGATGGCGCACTAGGTTTTTGTCGCTCAACAGCCGGTCCATGTCCTGTGCGCCATAGCGAGCAATCTTGCGAAAGTCGAAGCCGTCGAAGGCCGCGCGAAACCCGTCACGCTTGTTGAGGATGGTTCGCCAGCTTAGCCCCGATTGAAAGCTTTCAAGGCATAGTTTTTCAAATAGGCGGATATCGTTTGAAACAGGGAACCCCCACTCTTGATCATGGTAGTGGAGAAACTCCGGCGCCGACCCGGCCCAATTGCATCTGGTTTCCCCGTCTGGCCCGACATAATCGTTCATGAGGCCGCATCGGATAAAAAGGATAGCCGGGGATCGGTGCGCGCGGGTGCAACCTCTTGGATCTGGGGTACTGCAATCCCTGCGGCCACAAACGGGTCTTCGGCCACGCGCTTTTCAATCGAAGAGATATCAGTTCCATTCGCTAAAATGGCGCCACCACCCTGGGGCTTAAGGCCACCGACAAGAAGGAAAACCCCGTCCTCGAAGCCCTGCGCGATCCAAGCGTTGTGGGCGGCCATAAAGTCGGGCGCCTTCGACTTCTGCTCCGTGAGTGTAAGTGTGATGATATACATGTTCAGTCCTTTCAGTCTTTTTGTGCGTTCTGGTCAGCCACAGCGTCGAGCCATGCGATCATCTGATTGACCTCGTCTTCAAGGAATGGCTCGTCCGGGTAGGCGTTGGCCAATGTGGCCGCCCCCTGACTGCGCGCCAGAATGTGCATCGCCAGCGCGTCGGCATCGTGCGTCCGCCCCATGTCCTCAAAACGACGGCGCAGCCAGATGCGAAACAGATCAAAAAGTTCCCGCGCGCCTGGCTCGGCTGGATGATCCAGCTTCGCCAGTTCCGAGAACAAGGTGCCGACCGGACATCCGAACGATCGAATTTTCTTGTTGTTCATCAGCAATATGCCAATGAAACTTGCGATGCATTGCATGGGCGTCTGACCGTCATCAACCCAGGTATCGAGCATGTCGTGGCGATCCTTGATGCGACGCTCAATGACCGCGTCAAGGATCTGGTCTTTCGTTTTGAAGTGGTAATAAAAATTACCTCGCGAAATGCCGACCGCTTCGGCGACATCCGCAAACGACGTCGCTTCGAAACCACGTTCGTAGAATAGCCTGTCGGCTGAGGTGACGATCTTCTCGCGTGTTGCGGATGCGGCCATTTTCGGTCCTTTCGATGTGGGCGATCCTAAGCCGCTGACGGCAAATCAGCACTTGCGAAGGGGTAGTCGTTATATCCCATCTCGCCGCCCATATAGAATGTCGATTTGTCGATGGTATTCAAAGGCAACCCATCGCGAAACCGCCGGACGAGGTCGGGATTTGCCAGAAACGGCGCGCCGAACGCAACGAGATCGGCATGACCCGCTTGAATCGCAGTCTCAGCGCGGTCTTTGCTGTACCCGTTATTCGCAATGTAGGTGCCTCGGAACAACGCCCGCAGCCTGTTGTAATCTACCGCCCTTGGCGCTCCTTCAATATGTCCCCCGATATCCATGCTGGCTTCGGTGACATGCAGATATCCCAGGCCGCGCTCGGCAATGGCTGCGACAATCTTCTCGAAGTTCACCTGCGGGTTGGAGTCGCTCATGTCGTTGAAACTGTTTTCGGGCGAGAGTTTCAAGCCAATGCGTTCCGCTGGATAAACTGCCATGACCGCATCAAGGACTTCCTGCAAAAACCGGACCCTCTTCTCGGCGTTTCCACCATAGCCGTCCGTGCGCCTGTTCGTTCCATCCCGAAGAAATTGGTCGATCAGGTATCCGTTTGCACCGTGGATTTCCACACCATCAAATCCTGCGTCTTGCGCATTTTTCGCAGCATTGTGGAACTGAGCGACCACATCGGCGATCTCCGATACTTCAAGCTGCCGTGGCGTTTCGAACTCCTTGTGGCCACTTGCTGTGAACGCAAAGCCACTGGGCTTTTGGGCCGAGGGCGCGACAGGCAAGGCTCCCTCTTCCTGATATGAGGGGTGTGAAATACGACCGCAATGCTGAAGCTGTGCGAACATGCGGCCACCTTGTGACCGAACAGAATTCATCACCCGCAACCAACCAGCGGTCTGCTGCGGGGTGAACATACCCGGCGTATTTGGGTAACCGACGCCTTGTTGGGACACCGGTGCAGATTCTGAAATGATAAGCCCCGCAGTTGCCCGGTGCCCGTAATGTTCAACCATCAACTGGCTCGGAATACCGCCCTCAATGGCCCTGCTCCGAGACATTGGCGCCATTACCATTCGGTTTGGAAGTTTAAGGCTTCCCAATGAGGTCGGTGAAAAGAGGTCATTTGTCATTAGGGTTTCCCATCTATGATTCTAGGTCATTTGTCCTAGGATCAATAATTGGGACAATTGTCCTATTCTGTCAACCGGATTTCTGCTTGCCGGAATTTCATAGGGAATTTGTTTACGCGCTGGGAAGAGACATGCGCGGGTTCACAATAGCTGACGAGGTCAAAAGACGGGTGGTAGCTGGTTCGCTACGTTACAGTTCGACCAATCGTTCTTCGACTGGGCTGGACTGCACGATTGAAGAATTGGTCGCGCCGAAAGGTACAATGCGATCAATTACGGCTTCCATCTCGGCGACATCGCGGACATGCGCCCGTGCGACGAAGCAATCCTCCCCAGAGACGCGATCACACGCGATGATCTGGGGTGTATCCCGGATGGCTTCAATCATGTTGTTCATTTCACCCGGCAGAGGTCGTGCCCGGATCAGGATCGTGAGACCATATCCTAGGCGTGCCGGGTCAATCCGCGCGCCATAGCCTTTGATAATCCCCACGTCCTCAAGCCGCCGCACGCGATCTGCGACACTCGGCGCGGACAGACCAACCCGGCGCGACAGTTCGGCGCGAGGAATACGCGCATCTGCGCACAATTCCCGCAGAATCGCCGCATCTATGGCATCAAGGCCAGTCTCTTCAGATCGAAGGTGATTGATCGGAAATACCTTCTTTTGTGGCTTCGAATTGATAGACAAAATATCTGATCTCCATATCATTAACGGCTCTCACCTTGCATTATTGCAGCATGGCAGATCAAGTCCCCACGCCCCTCCTCCCCGACAGTGGCCCCGGAGCAATGTCACGCATGTCCGAGGCCGTTCCACCTCACGCATGGTTCGGTGTCTCAGCCGTTTTCCACTACCTAGGACCAGCCTTTGCCGTCTTGTTGTTCCCGGTTGTCGGCGTGCTGGGCGTTGCCTGGTTCCGCATCGCATCGGCGGCCTTGGTGTTCGCGCCGATCACAAAACCATGGCGGACCTTCAAGAGGTCCACCAATCGGGAACGCCTGCTTCTTCTGGCCCTCGGGGCCTGTCTCGCGATCATGAACAGTGCGTTCTATCTCGCACTTGACCGGCTCCCGATTGCCCTGGTCGCGGCTATCGAGTTCGTCGGCACTATCGGTATTGCGCTTTGGGGCCTGCGGACTGGACGCAACTATCTGGCCTTCATATTTGCGATCATCGGTGTCGCGCTGTTGATTGACGTTCCGTCGCTTCTGGTTGCTGACGGGGATGCGCTCACATCGGACCTGCCTGGAGTGTTCTGGGCAGTGCTGAATGGCTCTCTGTTCGTCCTCTACATCGTCCTTGGCCACAAGATTTCCGAAGGCGGCGCATCCGGCGGTGTGGAGCGCCTTGGCGCGGCCATGACAGCAGCGTTTATCTTCGTGATGCCCATAGGGTTTCTGCAGGCGCTTGAAGCCTTCGGCGCACCGCTGCTTGTGCTGGCCGGGATTGGTGTCGGCATCTGTTCGTCAGTAATCCCCTATGTCTGTGATCAACTCGCCATGTCGCGCTTGCCTCGGGCCAGCTTCGCCTTCCTTCTGGCCTTGTTGCCCGCCACCGCAACCATCATCGGCGTCATTGTCCTGCGCCAGATTCCGAGCGCTATTGACGTCATGGGTGTGGTGCTAGTGATGATCGGTGTGGCTGTTCACAAGCCCGCCCCGACGCCGCCTGACAACCAGCACTAAGCCGAAGCCGCAATCGCATCGGTCACCGCAGGCTCCATGAGGTCTTCGCTTAGGGTTACGGCCACGGCGTCCAGCGAACAAAGTCACCTTCCGCTGCAGTCACACACCGAGGGACGAAGCTGACAAACCCGAATTCATGGATAAACTGCGACGGAAACTACTCGCGAGGCTATTTCATTGTTCAGAGCTTTCCTGGTTCTTCTATTGGCTCATGCACTCTCATCCTGTTCCTTAGAACCGCCGATAATTGATGCAAACAGTATTGAGGTTTCCGGCGAAAGCTGTTCGGCAAACGTTTTTATTCATGCTCTTGCCACCAACATTGGGACGGTGGGTGCTACCATTCAACGAGGAAAGCTGGAAACCGAGTTAAGGGCTGTTGCCGTGGAGGTGCATAATAAATTCAACGGCTTAGTCATGAGCTGCACGTATCGGGTCGACGTGTTGTATCACATTGGCAACTCCCCGCCGCTGTTTCTCGATCTCGAATACTCAGCGACGACTGTTTCAGGCACTAATCAACTGGTGTGCGTCAATCGCCTTTCCCCATCGACGAACCAAATTTATCCCGAAGACTATCGAAACTTTCCCATAGATAATGAGCAAAGCCTTCCCCTTGGCCCGAAATTCTTAGCGCCGTGTTTCAACGCAGATGGAGAGCTGGTGGAATACCGGTAGAGGCACGCCCTCGGTAGGTATGGGCTCAAATGAGCCATCTGACCGCTTCGCTCAGGTGAACGGATGGTTCTAATGACTCAGGGTTCCCCTGTGCAGCCAACGCAACAGACTTTCTGCGTTGAACTTGGTGTTCTGGTCACTGTTACAATCCCGCTTTATGTATGTGGGCCGAAACAAGACAACAGGAGTTGATCATGTCGGTCAGAATCGAAATTGTCCAATTCCTGGCCAACAACCAAAGTGCTCCACCGCCAGGCCTTGGTCGTCGGTATGATACAGAGAAATTCCTGCCAGAAGCTGGCAACACCGTGATTTGCCCTCTTGATTTCAGCAACCCGACGCATGCCGCTGTTGTCGAGGCCCGGAGACGCATGTTGGCTTTGCCCGGTGCAGAACACTTTATCTACACTCCAATAAGCAGTCTTCACATGACTGTATTTGAAGGTGTTATCGAGACGCGTCGCAAACCGAATACATGGCCCAAAGGTTTCGGCCGCTCAGCTTCAGTTGAGAGCGCAACTGAAACAATCCTCGGTCGTCTTGTCGGACTTTCTCCGCCACCTGGGTTTGCCGTTCGCGTAGGGGGGTTGCGGCCAACCGGACTGATGCTCAAGGGGGCTACGGAGAAGGACGAAGCCAACATGCGGGCGTGGCGTGATGCACTGACCGGTCCCTTCGGGTACCGTCACGACGACCATGACGACTACCGTTTTCATATGACTTTTGCATATCCGCTCAAGTGGCTACCGGGGTCTGCTCTGTCTCGTTGGCAGTCCGAATTTGAATCGATTCTCGCAGAGTTAGTTGACGCCGCGCCGGTTATTCCGCTCAGGCGACCAGCATTCTGTCAGTTCGCAGATATGAACCAATTCGATGAACTCTTAACTCTCGAAGCGTGATCAGCCCTTACACGACGCCCGCTTTGTGAAACTAGCGGAACGCGTGCCTCAAGCTCGTGCCGCCATGTTCAAGCCAATCGCGTTCATCCTTAGTCAGCAGAGCCGCCATTCGAGCCTCATATGCGGCTAAATCTGTATCGGTGAGGACGCCACGCCATTTCCCGGATGTACCACTGTCGAAAAAGTCGGCGTCGTTATGCCAAAACCCCTCTCTCGCTGAGACGGCAAAGCGCTCTGCGTTTGCCTTCATGCTCTCGAAGCTTGCGGCGTCGGTCAATTCATCCATCAACGCAGGCGAGTGCGTGATGGAAATATGCTGCGCAATCTGATGAACGGCGGCGTATAAATCGCGTTGCATGTCCGCATAGTGCAAACACAGGAAATTCTTCTGGCCCGCCAGCTCCAGAACACTGTGAAAATGATCGACGATGGAGACAAGGCTTGCACCGTCACGATGATCGCCCTCAAGAAAAATGCGGAAACCTTCGTGAACGTCGCTTGGATAGATGTCGGCGAGCACCTCCTCTTTCATATGTGTGACGTGCCGCCGGAAGGAGAGGTGCACATCAATGGGATGGCGAAATACCGAGATGTAGCGCAGATCCGGCCACAGCGGGATGCCATCGAGAGGCGTGTGGGTCTTTATCTGGCGGCGGCCCGTTTGCGCATTGAGCGCTGTAATTATCGCGTCCTGCTCAGGTGTTGTTATGTCGATCCACGGTGCCTTCCGGGAGATCGCAGCATCCACGCGGGGATCGCCGAATATCAGCAAAGCCAGAATCCCTTGCGTCCACGTTGTCCCGGACTTGGGCGGTGTCGACACCACGATGTCGCCCGGCCTTGGCGCAAAGCTGTTCCAGCGCTCGGGGTCGGCAATCTTCCCGGTATAGCGACGGCGGGGCTGTTAAGGGCTGCGCAGCATGTCTGTCAGATACGCGCATTCCGCGACCGACGAAAGACGCGCCCATGCAGCACGCGAGCCCAAGCAATTCAGCCTAGGCAGAAAACACAGGGGCTCACCTGCCCGGCAAACGAAAAAAGGCGCTCCGGGGGGAGCGCCTTTTCTTCGATTTGATGGACTTGGTTAGCTGTCCAGTGACAGAGCCACGAAGCGAGGGTCGCCTTGGCGGCGCACCAGCATCAGGAAGCTTTTGCGGCCTGCTTCCTTGGCTTCTTCGATCCGGGCCTCCAGATCCTTGATGGCGGTGATCTTTTGCTGACCGGCTTCCACGATCAGATCACCGGCACGCAGACCTTTCTCGAAAGCGTCGCTGTCTTCGGACACTTCCTTGACCACCAGACCTTCGGCATCTTCATCAAGGCCAAGCTGCGTGCGCAGCTCGTCATTGACCTCGGCCACGGTCATACCAAGCACAGTCGACTCGGTTGGGTTGGCGCGCTGGATTGCGGCAGGAACAGCCGTGGCTTCCGCCTCTTCGCGGCGGCCAAGGGTGACTTTCAGCGTTTCGGTCTTGCCGTCGCGCAGTACCAGAACCCGGACGGCTTTGCCCACTTCCGTGTTGCCGACGATGCGCACCAATTCGCGGGTGTCATCGATCTCCTGACCATCAAAGGAGGTGATTACGTCGCCCGCTTCGATGCCTGCATCTTTGCCCGGTCCATCTGGCACATCGGTCACAAGGGCACCGGCGGCGCTGGCCATTTCAAGTGCTTCGGCCACATCATCCGTGACGTCCTGAATGCGCACACCCAGCCAGCCGCGACGTGTCTCGCCGAACTCTTTCAGCTGGTCGACCACGCGGGTCACGACCTTGGATGACATCGCAAAGCCAATCCCGATCGAACCGCCGGAGGGGGACAGGATTGCGGTATTCACGCCAATCACATCGCCTTCGGTGTTAAAGAGCGGACCGCCCGAGTTGCCCCGGTTGATCGCTGCATCGGTCTGGATGAAGTCGTCATAGGATCCGCTCAGCGCGCGTTCACGGGCGGAAATGATCCCGGCAGAGACCGAGAAGCCCTGCCCCAAGGGATTGCCCACAGCCACAACCCAATCGCCAACGCGGGCAATGTCGCTGTCGCCAAATGAGACGAATGGCAGCGGCTCGTCACTTTCGACTTTCAGCAGCGCAATATCGGTCTTTGGATCAGTCCCGATCAGTGTGGCCTCGAGCGTGTCGCCGGAGAAAAACTCGATTTCGATCTGATCAGCTTTGTCGATGACGTGATTGTTGGTGACGATGAAACCGTCCTCGGAAATCACGAAACCCGATCCCAGCGCAGAGGAGCGGCGCGGACGCTGCCCTTCCTGCTGTCGGTCGAGGAAATCCTTGAAGAAGTCTTCAAGCGGGGAGCCTTCTGGCACGATGGGTCTTGGACCCTGATCAACCCCGGCCACGGTGGTCGAGGTCGTAATATTCACAACGGCCGGACTGACGGTCTCGGCCAGATCAGCAAAACTTTCCGGCATTTTCGCATTGGCCGCGACGGTATGTGCCATCACCAATGCCAACCCAAGCACGAGGGCGGCAAATGCCTGAACCGGTCCTGTGCGCCGGTTCTCAGATGTCAGGATTTGAGCGTTCACTTCAATAAGCTCCTCTGCCTACGGATACATATTTATGGGGCGCGACTTGCCGCCGCGCTCGATGCACATAACCTGTGCACATTTGCGAGAATGTTCAACTCAAGGTCGCGCACGATTGGCTCAACTGTCGGTGAGTATTGTGTCACATTCCGACTATAAGACATAGGAAGAACTGTTGCGCTGTCATTCTTCTTTTCCCGATCTTGTCGTTTTGGACGGCGAGACAAGGAGATAACCCATGCACCCTCAAGCTCACAGCGTCTTTGAAATCCAAACCAGCACGACGCCCGTGGCCAAGGTGGCCAATCCCATAAGACGGCGGGTTTCGGGTGGAATTTCAGAGAGGGCCTTCAGCATCTCATCCAAACGAGAGGGGGCCAGTGCAAGCACCAGCCCCTCAATCGCAAGCACAAGGCCAATGCCCAGCGCAATATGACTCAGCATTATGGTCGCGAGCCTGTGTCCGACTTCAGATAATCGAAGAACGGATCGGATGGATCGATGATTAGCGTCGTGTTGTCGCCCTTGATCGAGTTCTCATAGGCGTCCAGCGAGCGGCGGAATTCAAAGAACTCCGCATTTGCACCATAGGCACCAGCAAAGATCGCGTTGCGGCGTGCATCTGCTTCACCGCGGGTGATATCCGCTGTTTTCTGCGCTTCGGAGACAACTTCCACCACGGTCCGATCTGCGGTCGCCCGTACCCGTTGCGCGGCTTCTTCGCCGCGCGCGATTTCGTCCGCAGCTTCGCGTTCACGTTCTGCACGCATCCGCGCAAATGTCGCATCGAGGTTTTGCTCTGGCAGGTTGGTCTGCTTGAGACGCACATCCACCACATCAAGACCCAGAGGCAGCGCGCGCTGCCGCGCCTGCGTCGTGATCCGCGCCATCAATTGTGCCCGATCAGCCGACAGGATCGTGTTCGATGTAACACCATCAGAACCCAGCACCGCCCGGATCACCGGGTTCAGGATGCCTTCGAGGCGGTCCTCTGCGGCGCGCATACCGCCGACACCGACGGCCTGACGGAACTGAACCACGTCAGAGATCCGGTACCGCGCGAACGCATCGACAACCAGACGACGGTCATCGGAGGGGGTAACCTCGGTCGGGACCGTGTCGAGTGCCAGAATACGGTCGTCATAGCGCACGACTTCCTGGATAAACGGGATCTTGAACGCCAGACCCGGGTCTTGTTTGACGTCGCGGATTTGACCGAATTGCAGAACAAGCGCTTTTTCACGCTCGTCCACGATGAACACTGAGGAGAGAAGCACAAATACTGCTGCGCCCAGTGCGATTAGGAACATAAGACCTTTGTTCATTAGTTTGTCCCTCCAGAAGAACGGCGCAATTCATTGAGTGGGAGATAGGGAACAACGCCCTGCCCTCCGCCTTCGCCGCCATTGTCGAGAATGATTTTGTCCGCGCCGCCATAGACGCGTTCGATGGTTTCAAGCCACAGGCGCTTGCGTGTCACCTCCGGGGCCTTTTCGTATTCTTCCAGAATAGCGGTAAAGCGGCTGGCTTCACCTTCGGCCTGGTTGACCTGCTGAGCGCGATAGGCTTCGGCCTGCTCCAGAAGTTGGGCCGCTTCACCACGCGCACCCGCGAGAACACGGTTGGCATAGGCATCAGCCTGACGCTCCAGACGGTCGCGTTCCTGTTCCGCGGCCTGCACTTCACGGAAGCTGTCAATCACCTCACGCGGCGGGTCGGCCTTGTCGAGGTTGAGACGCACGATATTCACACCTGAATCGTATTGGTCCAGCGTCGCCTGGATCAAGTCACGGGCCTGATCGGCAATCACCTGACGATCCCGGTTCAGGATCGGCGCCAGTTCGGAACGTGCGATGACTTCGCGCATCGCCGATTCAGACACCGCGGCAATGGTTTCCTGTGGCTCTGCCAAGTTGAACAGGAATTTCGCCGGATCGTTGATGTTCCAGACAACCTGGAAGTCGATATCGATGATGTTTTCATCCGTGGTCAGCATCAGGCCGCCATCGCCGCGTGAACCTGCACCGATATTTTCGGTTTGCTCTCGCGTCACTGGCAGCACCTCTGCCGTGATCAACGGCCAAGGGGCAAAGTTCAGACCCGGATTGCCGGTGGCATAGTACTCGCCAAGAAACAGCTCAACGGATTGTTCTTCCGGGCGCACCGTGTAGAACGAGGCAAAAGCCCAGAGCGCCAAAGCGCCGAGGCCAGCGAGAACCAGAGTGCTGCGGTTGAAACCGCCTCCTCCACCGCCGCCAGTGCCATTTGGCCGATTGCCACCGCCGCGCCCGCCCATCAGCACGCGCAACTGTTCCTGACCTTTTTTCATCAGTTCATCGATTTCGGGGATTTGCGGACTGTCGCCACCTGGACGACGGCCACCGCCGTTTTGTCCATTGTCGCCGCCTCGGTCATCACCACCACCGCGGTTTCCGCCACCGCCGCCCCATGGGCCGCCGTTATTGCCTGCCATTCAGGTCCATCCCCTTATGTTCAAGTCTCAATTCGGTTTGATCTGTAATTGGGTGTATTGCGCCAAAATTCAAGCGCTTCTCATCGGTGTCTTCATCGTCACCAACTCTTCTGACATGGTCGGATGCACAGCGCAAACCTGATCGAACTGTGCTTTCGTCGCGCCCATCTTCACAGCGATGCCCGCCATCTGGATCATTTCGCCCGCGCCGGGGGCCACGATGTGACATCCGAGCACTGTGTCGTTTGCCTGACTGACGATCAGTTTCATCAACACGCGGTCGGGACGATCCAGAAACGCCTGCTGCATCGGACGGAAGGATGTGCAGTAGACATCCACCGGTTCTTGCTCCATCGCCTCCTCTTCCGTCATGCCCACTGTGCCCATCTCGGGTTGGGTGAAAACGGCCGAGGGGATCAACTCGTGATCCACTGGTGTGGGATTGCCTTTGAAAACGGTTTCGACAAAGGCCATGCCTTCGCGAATGGCCACTGGCGTCAGGGCCACGCGGTCTGTGACATCCCCTATTGCATAAATTGAGGGCTGAGCGGTCTGGGAATACTCATCCACTTCGATCTCGCCTTTGCGGCCCAGTTTCACATCCGTGTTTTCAAGCCCGAGATCATTGGTGTTGGGCGCGCGGCCCGTCGCAAAGAGAACCTGATCGAACTCGCGCTCTTCACCATTGGAGGCCTTGACCCAGATCGGACCATCCGTGCCGCCTTTTGACCCCCCGGCAATGTCGGGGTTCGCGACCGGATCGCTGGCGGGCGCACCCATCGCCGCGTCGGTCGCGGTGCCGCCACGCCCCTCGAAGCTGACATCCTTGGCCAGCTTCATATCAACGATGGTCGTTCCAAATCGGATTTTGACGCCCTTTTGCTGCATCATTTCGCTGACCAGCCCCGCGGCTTCCTCGTCAAAGCCGCGCAGGATGCCGGACTTGCGAATAAACATCTCCACTTCGACGCCCATATTATGCAGCACGCAGGCAAATTCGCAGGCGATGTAGCCGCCGCCGACAATCAATATGCGTTTGGGCAGCTCCTTCATCTCGAAAATGTCGTCCGAGACCATGCCAAGCTCGGCATTGTCCATTCCCGGTTTGACCGGATGCCCACCCGTCGCAATCAGAATGTGTTTCGCGGTGACGCGTTGCCCGGTCGACAATTCAACTGTATGTGGATCGGCCAGCTTGGCGCGTGCATCAAAAATTTCGACATTCGAGTTGTTCAGCATGGAGCGGTAGATTTCCTCCAGCCGGTCCAGTTCTTTGTGCAGTCGCTTTTTGAACGGCGGCCACGAGAAATCACCCGCTGTGACTTCCCACCCGTAATCTTCCGCCTCTTTCAGGCTTTCGCGATAGCTGGAGGCAAAGACCATAAGCTTTTTCGGCACACAGCCCCGGATCACACAGGTGCCGCCCATCCGGCTGTCTTCCGCGATGGCAACCTTCGCGCCTTCGGCTGCAGCCACACGAGCGGCGCGCACGCCGCCGGACCCACCACCAATAACAAAAAGATCGTAGTCAAAGCTCATGTTCTGCTCCTGCGGGTTTGGTGCGATCAGTCGGCAATATCGACAAAGAGGTTATCAGTTTCGATCACGTCAATCTGCTCATGCTCTATCGTGCCGCTGTTGATGTCCCGCACTTCCACAGAGCCGTCGCCATTTCCAATCACAACCACGTCACAAATGTCGAGGAACAAGCCGTTTTCCACAACGCCCGGAAGCTGGTTGATCACAAGGCTGAGTTGGCGCGGGTTACCGATACGTTTCAGATCGAGGTCAAGAATATAGTTGCCTTCATCCGTAATGAAGGGCTGATCGCCGTTCTTGCGCAAGGATGTCGAGCGACCCAGCACGTCGAGATTGACCATGGTTTCTTCGATCAGGGCCTTGGTGGTTTGCCAGCCGAAGGGCACCACTTCAATCGGCAAGGGGAATGCGCCCAACGCGTCGACCTGTTTGGACAGATCGGCAATGACAATCATCTGATCGGATGCGGTTGCGACGATCTTTTCCTGCAACAGCGCCCCCCCGCCCCCTTTGATCAGGTTCAGGTTGTGGTCGTATTCATCCGTGCCATCGATGGTCAGGTCGAGCCATTTCGCCTCGTCAAGCGTGACGATGTTGATCCCGACTTGCTGGGCCAGTTCAGCGGTGCGGGTCGATGTGGCGACGCCGGTGATCTTCAAGCCGTCATCGCGCACCATTTCACCCAGACATTTGACCATCCAGGCCGCGGTGGAGCCTGTGCCCAAGCCGACGCGCATGCCGTTTTCCACGTAGTCCACCGCCCGTTTGGCGGCGACAAATTTCGCCTTGTCGATAGGGGACAGGTTGGAAGACATGCGGCAGCTCCGTCAATTCACTGGACCGACTATAGAAGCATCACAATCCGTGCGCGAGGGGCAAAGACGGATTTTATCTTCCGGCCGCCGGGTTTTTTGGCGGGATGACGCTACGATTTCGGGACGGTGTCTCAATCATCTTTTGCGCGTGCCCGACGCTGAGACATGGCTGCACCGGTGGCCCGTTGAGGGTGGCAGAGACGTAGCGCTCCTCCGGTGGGAACTGTGCGGCCAGCCGTAAGCGATCCATCGCGGGCAGGCCTGACATGACCTGCGGGCCCAACAGCAGCGTCTCGGTGATACAGCCACTGGCCCGGATCAGGTGATGACCCGCACAACAGATATGTATCCAGTTCATGGACCGCTTGCCGTGCATGAAGCGGATGCCGGGCAGATCAGTCAGGGCTTTGGCGGGCACCAGATACGGAGCATCGGCCAGACCTGCCCCCTGATCGGGGGTGCCAATCAGAACCCTGTGTTGGTGACTGACGACCAGATCACGGGACGGATGCCCCGCCCCCAGCGCATCTGCCTTGATCAGAACCGGTCGTCGGTCTGGCGCCACATCTGCAAACACAACCCGGCGTCGCGAAACCCACAACACCTGCTGCAGGCCATCTGAAAGGGTTTCGACGTAATCACCTGCCTTGACCTGCCAGATCGGCAAAACACCCTCAGCCGTCTCGATCAGAGTGTCAGGCGCGAAGCACGGCACAGAGTTGGACGTATAATAGCTGTGAGCGTGGGTGTTGGAATAGCTGCCCCCATTGCCGTCGCTCAGCGACCTGCCCACATTGTCGCCACCGATGTAGCTGTATTCCACACCGGGTGTCAGAGGCGACGAGGGAATATAGCCGACATGCACGCCATCAATTTCGATCCGGTCGATCTCTATCCGGTTGCCGTTGGCATCCTGGAGGACCGCATACTGCTGCACGTAGATCGTGCCGGAATTGATCTGATTGCCTTCATCGTCGTAGGCGGTTCCGATCTGATTGAAGTCATCGCCCTGCCCATCATTATTGGCATCGCCATCGAAAATCGTATCGTCGTCGCTGAACTCGATGCGATTGCGACCGGTCTGAAAACTGTAATTGGGATCAAGCGTAAAGGATCCGTTATTCGGATCGTAGACAAGCGCGTCGGGGGAGTATGTAAAAAATGTATAGTCGGCCATGGCAAAAGGCACATGACCCACACCACCCTGACACCTCATTAACCGCGAAGATGAAGTCGCACGGCATTCGAGACGAATTTTAATTAGCCGTCGCTGGCACCCGTCAACGCATGCAGCGCGTCTTCCAGATGTGCCGCGGGCAAGATCAGAAGTGTCATGCGGCCGGGCAATTCCACCTCCACCGGTCCCGTCACCTCGTTCGATGTGCCACCCTGCCCGAGCGGCGCCAATTCCAACCCGTCGATTGGGTATTTCAGGCCGCTGCTTTTGCCGCGCACCGGACCCATCGGGAAGATCGAAAATACCGTGCCTATTGGCAGCTCGATTGAGAAGCGTTCGGGGGCGAGAAAACAGATGTCTTCCTCCCCCACGAGGATCACGGTTTTGTCGGGGTAACGGGTCAGCACCGCGCAGGCTGCGAGAGTGTGATCCAGCCGCGCCCCGACGAAGCCGAGTGCCAGAATGGCCGGGGCTTCGATCCGTTGGAGACATTTCTCGAAATCGGTGCTGTCCTGTTCGGCCACGTGGTGCAGCCGGTCCGCCGGGATCTGTTCGCGGGCCTCATCAGAGAGAGAGTCGAAGTCACCGATCACCGCCTCGGGCGTATGACCGAACTTCAGAGCGTGGTCCGCGCCACCATCCGCACAGACGAGAATCGGTGCGATTCTAAGCGATTGTTTTACATGGCTAAAATGTGTCGGACCCCCACCCAAAAGTGTCAAAAATGTGCGGGTCTGAACGATTGCTGCCATGATCGTCAGCTTAATGGCCAAATTGAATACAAACGGCAACATTTCTCGTTATTATTTCGCAGAAATTAACTGTTTTTGTTTGGGTTGAAGAAATATTGGGTGGTAGTTTCTTCTGCGTGGGTCGGGGAGAAAGTGAGCACACCGTGGTTGGTGACAATAAGATTCTTACGGTTTCATATGGAACCTTTTCATGCACGTTAGAAGGTTTCGATGATCCCTTCTCAACGATGAAAGCAATTGCGGAGTACTTCCGTGATCTTGCAGCCGGTGACCGGTTCTTCGGCGCCGAGCCTCCGCAACCCGATGCCGACATGCTGCACCGGATTGCCGAACAAACAATTCAACGTCAGGTGAGCGCCGAGGTTCAGGACAATGGTCTGATCCTGCGTCAGTCAGAAGCGGCCGAGGCACCTACCCCGCAGCCCGCACCTGTCGCTGCGCCGACACCTGCACCTGCCGCCTCCATCGAGACGCCTCCGGGCACGATGATTGGCGCAAATTCCGTAGCAGAAAAACTCAAGCGCATCCGGGCCGTCGTGGCGACCGAAGCCGCGCGCAGCTCCGCGTTTGAAGAAGACGAACATGCCGAAGACATCGTGGAGGCCGATACAGCCGCTGTTCAGGTTGAAGAACCTGCTGTGGTCGAGGTCGAAGACGCGCCTGTCGAGGTTGTCGCCGAAGACGTTGCCGAGGTCGAAGCGGCACCGGTTGAGGAAGACGACGCCGTAGCCGAAGATACGCAAGATGATGCGATCGCAACTTTCATGGCCGAGGATAAAGCCGAGCCGGAGGTCGCTGTCGAGGACGACGCTGCCGCCGACACGTTCGAAACCGTCGACGCTGTTGCAGACACGATGGAAGACGACAGCGCGGATGAGGTTGCAGAAGACGTTTCTGTAACGGACGAGCCTGTCTCCGAAATCGACGACGTTGCGATTGAAGAAGAAGAACAGATCGCTGCGCTGACCGCGCGTGACGAGATCGAGATGGCTGATGAGGACGAAAACGATGGCGTTGATGACGTCACAGCGTTCGATTTCAGCAACATCCTGAACCGCGACGAGACGGCTCCATCAGCAGAAGCAGAAGCAGAAGCAGAAGCAGAAGCAGAAGCAGAAGCAGAAGACGACATCGCAGATGCGGTTGCTGCACAAGTGAGCTTGGATGAGGAGGCAGAAGAGACTGCTGTCACCGCCGAGGTCGCAGACGAAGATATCGCATCCGAAGAAGATCTGTCTGATCTGGCCGCGCTGGACGGCTGGGATGGGTCCGAGCCGGAAGACGCCAAGGACGACGCGGACGCTGTTGCCTCCGAAGTCATGGCCGAAGCGGATGCCGACGAAGACGAGGTTGACGCCCGCACTGATGGCGATGAGGAAGAGACCGCCTTTGCGACACCGCGCCGCCGGATTGTCGTTCAGAAGATCTCGCGTGCCGATCTGGCGCAATCCCAGTCCGATACCGCAGATTTCGCCGGAGAAGACGAAGACGGTCTGTCGGAAGAGGATGAAGCTGATTTGATGCAAGAACTGGCATCGGTTGACGCGGACATCTCTGAGGACGCAGCGATCCAAGAGGATGAGGTTGCGGCGCAGGATGAAACCGAGAAAGACAGCGACGATATCAAGGTCGCAGCCTTTCTGGAGCAAACCAACGCCGAAGAAACCGAGGAAGAGGCCGCAGCCGCCCGTGCTGCGCGCATCGCCCGTCGGTCCATCGAAACCGAAGATGAGGAAGCTGCTCTTGAGCGCCTGATGTCGGTCACAAGCTCGCGTCTGGAAAATGACGAAAGCTCTGTGCGCCGTGCCTCGATTGCGCATCTGAAAGCCGCAGTGGCCGCAACAAAGGCCGACAGCACGCTGGTCGGCGACGTTGAAGCCGAGGAAGAAGAGCAAAAGGACCAGTATCGCGAAGATCTGGCTCGTGTGGTCAAGCCTGGTCGGACCCGTCCAACCACGTCAAACCGTGCGGCAGCCCGTCCATCGCCATTGGTTCTGGTCTCGGAGCAACGCATTGACGAGCCGTCATCAGCCCCTGAGCAGCCTGCTGTGGCCGCTAGTGCAGTTGATGTACGCCCGCGCCGCGTGACCTCTGGCAATCTGGCCCTGCAAGACGAGCTGGAGGACGATGTCGAGGCTCAAGCAGCCCAGTCGGAAAACGCTGGTCAGAGCTTCGAGGAATATGCGGCAGAACACTCTGCACTGGAGTTGCCTGACATGCTGGAAGCGGCGGCCGCGCATTACACCTTTGTTGAAGACACCGGCGAATTCACCCGCCCGATGCTGATGCGCAAGATTGCGACGATCACCGGACCGAACGCCGTGTCGCGTGAAGATGGCCTGCGCGCCTTCGGCACGCTCTTGCGCCAAGCTGTCATTGTCAAAAGTGGCAGCGGAAAATTTGTGCTCGCGAAAAGCTCGCGATTCACACCCGAGGCCCAAACCGCGGACAACTAAGTCTGCCGGGCAAAGCCAACCACCGGAACGGGGTGGGCCTTCGGGCTCGCCCCGTTTTGTTTTGCGCAAGTGGCACGCTTTGCTAAGCTGGTGGCAAAGCATGAGGGGACGATGATCAACCGGCGTGACTTCACCTCTGCCCTTGGCGCAGGGCTGGCTGCTTCAGTGCTGCCCGGGCGTAGCTGGGCGGCACCCTATCGCGGACCAAATGTCATCATCGTGCGGTTTGGTGGTGGCGTGCGCCGCCTCGACACCATTGAGCCGGACACGACCTATGCGCCCTACCTACTCAACGTGCTGGCCCCAAGGGGTGTTTTGATCCCGGATTTGCGGATTGACCAGATGGAGGGCGGCAACACCTCCCATGCGGAAGGCACGCTCAACATCCTGACAGGGCGCTATGAGGCTTACCGCGACGCTGGCTCCGGCCTTTTGGACGACCGGTTGGAGCCCACGGAACCCACATTGTTTGAATACTTGCGCAACAGCTTCGACATCCCGTCCCATCAGGCGCTTTTGATTAATGGCGAGGACCGTCCACAGGAGGAGTTCTTCACCTATGGGGTGCATGGGCACTACGGCATCGATTTCCGATCCGAGATGCTGAGCCTGCATCGCTACAAGCTCTACAAGCTGGATCAGATCTTGCAGGAAGGTGAGTTGCCCGAAGAGGCGCTGGAGGCCGCCCGGACCCAATATAGCGATCTGATAAATGCCGATAAGCGCTCGATCGTGCCGGATCAATCGCCCGAGGTCACAGCTTTCTGGCAACGCTGGCGCGCGGATTACGGCGATGACGGGTTCAAGAACCCGCGCGGCGACAGGCTGCTGACAGAACTATCCGTGCGCGCGATGCGCCAGCTTCAACCGAAGCTTATGATGATCAACTACCAAGACCCCGATTACGTGCATTGGGGCAATGCAAGCCATTACACCCGGGCGATCTCAGTCATCGATCAGGGGCTGCAAAGGCTGGTCGAGGCGGCGGACACGACCGATGGATATGCTGGCAGTACGATCTTCGTGATCGTGCCGGATTGCGGGCGGGATTCGAATGGTCTGATCGATCTGCCCTACCAGCATCATTTCAATACTCGCTCGGCCCGGGAAATCTGGGCGCTGATCTTCGGGCACGGTATCGCGCGCGGTCGGGTGATGGACGGGGTGCGCGATCAGGTATCGATCGCGCCCACGGTCGCAGCCCTGATGGGCCTGAAGGCAGAGCGCGCCGAAGGTGACATTCTGTCAGGGCTTGCAAGCTGAGATGATCGTGTTGCGTCTGATCTATGCCCTGCTCTGCCTGATCATCGGCAGCCTTCTGGCAATGACGGCACCGGGCGCAATCTTCTTGCTTGGCTGGCTCATGACATTGATGCGCAAACGGGCGATCAGCGCGACGGGCGGACAGCCCGGCATTTGGGATCAACCGAGGTGGTGGTTCGGGCCTGCGGGCAAGACAGCGATCCGGCGTGCCTTTGGCGGGATTGCTCAGAACCTGCGGCAGGGCGTGTTTGCCACGGCCAGTCTGGCGGTTGCGACATTCCCCTTTGCGGTGTTCTGGCTGGTGGCGTGGTGGGCCGGCTGGGAGAATTCATTCAACAAGGGCTATGAGCAGGCTTTTGTCGGTCCGAGCGTCGGGCTTGCCGGTGTGGCGGTGTTCGCAGTGATCATGATCTATTTGCCGATGGCGTTGGTTCATCAGGCCGTGGAGGACCGTGCGTGGTCTCTGTTTGAGTTGCGCCGGGTGCGGGCAATCACTGCCGCGACGGGCTGGGGTTACGTGATCTGGGCGCTGGCCAATCTCGTGTTCAGCCTGCCTATTCTTGCGGGTCGCGGCTTGCCGGTTTTCGGGGAGCAGATCGCGCCCGGGCTGGCAGATATGACCCCGACGCAGATAGCCGATCTTAAGACCGCCATCCAACTCGGCACCGCGGTCTATATTTTTGTCTCTCTGACTATTCTGAAGCGCTGGTCTGCCCGGATTTACGCCCACGCTGTTGCCCGTGCGTCGCAAAGTCGTCACGCGGATATTCTGGAGGGGATTGCGCTTGCGCCAACTCGTCGGGATCGCAAGCTGAAATCCAAATGGCGTATTGCACGAACCCTGCGCTTTGTGGCGCTTTTCGTGATCTGGTCGGCTTTTGCGTTTGTGATCTTCGTGGGCCAGTTCCTCAACCATGACTGGCTGGTCTGGCTGAGCCATCCATATGTCTTTCTGCCCTGGACGCGATAGGTTGCGACCCGGTGACCGGAGATCTCGATTTGTGTGACGGTAAGGTAAGGCGGCGCCGCCCCGGAGGGAATTGACCGAACGGAGGGTGTTACTGCTCCCCCGCATCCTGTTGGACCTGATGCATCAACTCGTTTCGGATGCCTTATCGAAATGGCGCGTATCTGCGCCTGATAAGGTCTGTCCCTTGGTCTTCTTGAGCTCGGGGCGAGGATGTATCCCGGAGAGGTTAGCGCCGTGTTAAGCCTGCGTTCGGTGCTCAGCTCTCGTCGGTCTGATCGGGATCGGCCTGACCCACGCCTTTGAAGATGAACTTGAACGGCAAGGCCCAGACGATGCCCAGGGCCACGTAGATCAGAAGTTCCAGAAGAATGCTGGGGCGCGGGAGCATGTTCACGACTGTCACGGCCGCGACGATGTAGAGCGGCAGTCCCACAAGCAGGATCACCAGCGACCAGCGTCGGCGGGCTTTGTAACTCAGGGCCATGACTGCGTCCTCAATCAGCGAAAGGGTCGGTCACAAGGATGGTGTCATCCCGTTCCGGTGAGGTGGAAACTAGAGCGACCGGGCAATCGATCAACTCTTCCAGACGCCGGATATACTTGATCGCGTTGGCAGGCAGCTCGGCCCAACTGCGGGCGCCCTCAGTGCTTTCGGACCAACCCGGCATGGTCTCGTAGATCGGCGTGCATCGTGCCTGCTGATCGGAGGCCATCGGCAAATAGTCCAGTCGCGTGCCATCAAGTTCGTAGCCCACGCAGATACTCAACTCCTCGAACCCGTCGAGCACATCGAGCTTGGTCAAAGAAATGCCGGTAACGCCAGAGGTGGCGCAAGTTTGACGAACAAGTGCCGCATCAAACCAGCCGCACCGACGCTTGCGGCCCGTCACAGTGCCAAACTCGTGGCCGCGGGTGCCAAGCCGATGGCCGATTTCATCTTCCAGTTCGGTCGGGAACGGGCCTTCGCCAACGCGGGTGGTGTAGGCTTTGACGATGCCCAGCACATAATCGATGGAGCTGGGCCCGACGCCCACACCAGTGGCGGCCTGTCCGGCGATAACGTTCGAGGAAGTCACAAAGGGATAGGTGCCGAAGTCGATATCAAGAAGCGCGCCCTGCGCGCCTTCGAAAAGGATGCGCTCGCCCTTCTTCTTCCGCTCATTCAGGATTTTCCAGACGGGTGCAGCATAAGGCAGGATCTGATCTGCGATTTCGCGCAATTGTGCGACAAGCGCATCGCGGTCGACAGCTTCGATGCCCAAACCCTTACGCAACGGATCGTGGTGTTGCAGTGCGCGGTCGACGCGCGATTCGAGCGTTGCGCTATCGGCGAGATCGGCCACGCGGACAGACCGACGCCCGACCTTGTCTTCGTATGCCGGCCCAATGCCGCGACCTGTGGTGCCGATCTTGGTGCCTTTGGAGGCAGCTTCCTCGCGGGCGCGGTCCAGCTCACCGTGGATGGGCAGGATCAGCGGTGTGTTCTCGGCGATCATCAGTGTTTCAGGCGAGATATCGACGCCCTGCTCGCGGATCGAGGCAATTTCCTTCACAAGATGCCAAGGGTCCAGAACCACGCCGTTGCCGATAACCGACAGCTTGCCGCCACGCACAACGCCGGATGGCAATGCATTCAGCTTGTAGACCTGACCATCGATGACCAGCGTGTGACCGGCATTGTGGCCCCCCTGAAAGCGCGCGATCACATCAGCGCGTTCCGACAGCCAGTCGACGATCTTGCCTTTGCCCTCATCACCCCACTGGGCCCCGACAACGACTACATTGGCCATAACAGTGATCCCCTTCGGTGTGACAAACCCGCGCCCGTATAGCGGTGCTGCCACAAAGGGGAAAGCCTGAAATTCGCGTCTTGCAGGCAAGCGTGGGGATGTCTAAATAGCCGCTTGTAGTCAAACAGGGCCACCCACGCATGGAAAACATCGTCCTTATCGTCCATCTGATCATTTCACTATGCCTGATTGGCGTGGTTTTGATTCAGCGCTCTGAAGGCGGTGGCTTGGGTATTGGCGGCGGTGGCGGTGGTGCGATGACAGGTCGCCCGGCGATCTCGCCCCTCGGAAAACTGACTTGGCTGTTTGGCATTGCCTTCGTGATCACCTCTGTGACGCTGACCATTATGGCGGCAAGCGGCGGTGACGGATCGGTTCTGGATGCCGGTGGGCTGGTGCCGCCAAGTGGTGAAGAAGCCCCTGCTGGCACCGGGCTTTTGCCACCCACGGCAGATACTCCGCTGACGCCTCCACGCGCCGACGACTAAATAACAACCATTTCTAGCAAGTTACGCCAAGTCGTTCACATCATGTGGTGTTGAACGGTTGCGGAGCTTACCCGAATCCGTATAGACTTAAATCCCGTGGTCATGGGTTTTCTGCTGCCCGGACTCACCAAAAATTCGAGGGATCACGGGGCGATATCTGACATGGCAAGATACATATTTATTACTGGCGGCGTTGTGTCATCGCTTGGCAAAGGCTTGGCATCGGCGGCACTTGGCGCGTTGCTTCAGGCGCGGGGCTATTCGGTTCGCCTGCGCAAGCTCGACCCTTATCTCAACGTCGATCCCGGCACGATGAGCCCGTTTGAGCATGGCGAGGTTTTCGTTACCGATGACGGCGCCGAAACCGATTTGGATCTGGGGCACTATGAACGGTTCACGGGCGTACATGCGCGTGGAACGGATTCGGTGTCGTCCGGACGGATTTATTCCAACGTGCTGGAGAAAGAGCGGCGCGGTGATTATCTGGGCAAGACCATTCAGGTGGTCCCGCATGTGACAAACGAGATCAAGGATTTCATCGCCATCGGCGAGGATGAGGTTGATTTCATGCTCTGCGAGATTGGCGGCACGGTTGGCGACATCGAAGGGTTGCCTTTCTTCGAGGCCATTCGCCAGTTCGGGCACGAGCGTCCGCGCGGGCAATGTCTGTTCATGCATCTCACGCTGCTGCCTTATCTAGCCGCAAGTGGGGAGTTGAAGACCAAACCCACGCAGCATTCGGTCAAGGAATTGCAATCCATCGGTATCGCTCCGGATATTCTGGTGTGCCGGTCGGAGCATGACATTCCCAAGAAAGAACGCGAGAAGCTCGCCCTGTTCTGCAATGTGCGCCCGGAATGCGTGATCGCGGCGTATGATCTCAGCTCGATCTACGATGCACCGCTGGCCTATCACAATGAGGGGCTGGATCAGGCGGTGCTGGATGCCTTTGGCATTTCCCCTGCCCCACAACCCAAGCTGGAACGCTGGGAAGATGTGTCGGACCGGGTGCACAACCCGGAGGGTGAAGTGAAAGTCGCCATTGTTGGCAAATATACCCAGCTTGAGGACGCCTATAAGTCGATTGCCGAGGCGTTGACCCATGGCGGAATGGCCAACCGGGTGAAGGTGAAGGTCGAATGGGTGGATGCAGAACTCTTTGATCGCGAGGATGCGGCCCCGCATCTCGAAGGCTTCCATGCGATTTTGGTGCCAGGCGGTTTTGGTGAGCGAGGCACCGAGGGCAAGATCAAAGCGGCTCAGTTCGCCCGCGAGCGCGGCGTGCCCTATCTGGGTATTTGTCTGGGCATGCAGATGGCGGTGATCGAGGCCGCACGCAATCTGGCGGGGCTCAGCGATGCAGGGTCTGAGGAGTTTGACCATGAAGCCGGGAAGAAGCGCTTCACACCAGTCGTCTATCACCTGAAGGAATGGGTTCAGGGCAATGCCAAGGTCAAGCGCAAGGAAAGCGATGACAAGGGCGGAACGATGCGTTTGGGCGCCTATGACGCGACGCTGAAGGAAGGCTCAAAGGTGGCTGCGGTTTACGACAGTCTGGCCATCGAGGAACGTCACCGCCACCGCTATGAGGTCGACATCAAATACCGCGATGATCTGGAAAAACAGGGATTGGTCTTTTCGGGCATGTCGCCCGATGGTCGCTTGCCCGAGATTGTCGAGGTGAAGGATCATCCGTGGTTTATCGGGGTGCAGTTCCACCCCGAACTGAAATCCAAGCCCTTCGCACCACATCCGCTATTCGCCGATTTCGTGCGCGCGGCAAAAGAGAATTCCCGACTGGTATAGGTGCCGAGGCGAAGAGCTCGCCCTGCTATGAGATAACCGGAAGCTCCGGTGTGGCACGTGTGCTTAGCAGTTGCGGCCCGTCGGCTGTCACGACGATGTTTTCCTCATGCACCATCATCAGACCGTCGCCATAAGACAGCGACGGCTCGATCGTGAGCACCATATTTTCCACCAGCTCGGTCTGGTCGAACGCGGCGTGGGAGGGTTGTTCGGTCAGTTGCATTCCTAACCCATGCCCCAACCGCCCAATATCGCCGCCGCTGTCATCAAGCTCGGCAATGATCACGGACATGGCGTTGAACAAGTCGCGGCACGTGTTACCGGGTTTGGCCGCTTCTATCCCGGCTTGGGTGGCGCGCCACAACACATCATATGCGCGACCCGCGGTTTCATCAGCGGCCCCAATGGCCCAATTGCGGTCGAAGTCGCAGAAATAGCCATCCCAAACACATCCGGTGTCCAGCATCAGCACATCACCGCTTTGAAGCGGACGGCGCGAGGGCAGCGAGATGACATCGGCATAGCCCCCCTGCTCGGCGCCCCCCACCAGATAGGGCGCATCATCCGCCCCCAGATGCAGGGCGGTGCGGCGAAATTCGCGAAAGACTTCCTCCAGCGGTTGGCCTTCAAACACGATCTCCGGCACCTTGGCGAAGGTCGCTGAGCCGATCGCACAGATATAAGCCAGCTTGTCGATCTCGGCGGGCGACTTCACCATGCGTAAGCCTTGCACGAGGTTGGTGGCGTCCGCGATATGCAGCCCCGGAAGTGCGCCCAGCAAACGTTCCCAGTCTCCCAAGGGCATACGCAAATGCGTCTCGTGGCCTTTCATCACGCCCAGACTTTCCCCGTTGGCGGCCAAGGGGGACAAAAGCTCGCTGAGAAGGCTAATGCCATCGTCTTGAGGAGCCGGCGCGCTCCATGTGCGGATGTCGTCAATCCAGGTTGTGCGCATCAGCGCCGCGCCAATTTCGGGGATCACCGCGATGGGTTTACCGGTTGCCGGCACAAACACAAACCATGGCCGCGTCGGGCTTTGCCAAAAGGGCGTATGAAAGCCTGTAAAGTACCGCACGTCCGGCTCGCTCATCAGCAAAAGCCCGGCGAGATTACTCTGTGCCATCTTCTTTTGCGCTTTGGTGGTGCGGGCCTCGAACTCAGCGGGCTCGAAGCCTCGGGGGGGACGCGGTGTCATGTCTGGAACTCCAAAAGCGGGCCGTCGGATGTCGGGTCTGATATCGATCCGACTGCGCGATTCCCGCGCTGATCCGGAAAACCGTATTGGCTCTGTCGTGGAGGATCAATTGATTACCGTCGCGGCGCCGCTGCCTAATGTTTGACTTCGCTTGGGACTTCCGACCTAACTGCCCAAATTGCAATATAGGAGTTGGTTGATGCCCAAAGGATATTGGATTGCTCATGTGGATGTGCGGGACCCGGATGTCTACGAGACATACCGGCAGGCCAATGCCGTGGCCTTCAACAAATTCGGGGCACGTTTTCTTGTGCGCGGCGCGGCGCAAGATGTGCGAGAAGGTACGCTGAACCCGCGCACGGTCATCATCGAGTTCCCATCACTGGAGGCCGCACAGGCCTGTTATGACAGCCCGGAATACCAAGCCGCCAAGGCTTTGCGCGATCCGGTGTCGTCAGGGAACATGTGCATTATCGAAGGCTATGAAGGATAATGTTGCCTTTTTTTCCAAGCGGCATATGTGCGATTTATGATTGGTGATTTTTTCAAGCGACTGAGCGGCGGACCAGAGGTTGCGGCCACGGATGATGACGCGCGGCTGGCGCTGGCAGCTTTGCTGGTGCGTGTGGCGCATGCAAACTGGGATTACGCACAGGCAGAGGTGGAGCGTATCGACCTTATCCTTGGACGGCGCTACGGATTGAGCCCTGAAGATGCCGCTGATTTGCGGACGGATGCGGAAACGATCGAAGCGCAGGCCAATGACACAGTTCAGTTTACCCGAGCGATCAAGGACGCTGTACCTTTCGAGGAACGTGACGGCGTTATGGAGAACTTGTGGGAGCTGGTCTTGGCCGATGGCGTCCGGGATGCCGAGGAAGAGGGTGTCTTGCGCCTGATCGCACCACTTCTGGGCGTCAATGATCGCGACAGCGCCCTTGCACGGCAACGGGTACAAGCCCGAATGGCATGATAGCCTCTTTGCCGATGTATGATCGGCCTGAAACGGCCTCGGCAAATGACCGGCTTTGGACGGTCATGCATGCAGATTTGGCCGAACGCTGGCCTGACACCTCTGAGACTCTGACACGCGACATTGAGGATCTGCTGGAGCATTGGCGTTCGAATGATCTGATATTTTCGCAAACCTGTGGCTTTCCCTATCGCGCGATGCTGGCGGGCGACGTCAACCTTGTCGGCACACCGGTTTACGATCTGCCTTGTGCGGAAGGTCAATATTATTCTGTCATCATCGCCCATCGAGATCGACGCGGCACAGATGTTGCGACATTGGCGGACGCTCTGGTCGCCTATAACGATCCTATCTCACAAAGCGGCTGGGCTGCACTTTATCGGCATATGGATGATTTAGGCGTCGTGCCGGGCGCTGCCATTGAAACCGGATCGCACCGGGCCTCTGCGCAAGCCGTGGCTGACGGGCGGGTGGATATCGCAGCGATTGATGCGCTGACATGGAAAATGATCGGCCGGTGGGATGGGTTTGCCAAAGATCTGGTCGTGCTTGACCAGACAGAGCCGACACCCGCCCTGCCCTTCATCTGCGCGCGCGGGTTTGATCCGGCGCCAATCAGGGCAGCTTTGTCGGCGGCGATTGACGAGCTGAGCGACGACGACCGCGCCTTGCTTGGCCTCAAAGGGGTGGTGACGGTGCCCCGTGAGCGCTATTTGAGCGTTCCGACACCGCCTGCCCCTAGGTAAACCCATAGACCGTTGCATTTCCTCGCAATTCCCATACAAATGCGGCCTTGGGGATACGAGAGACTGCCTGACACGTGACCAAGCCCGACGCGCCCGTCATCGAGATACGCGATCTTCACAAGGCCTATGGGTCTTTGGAGGTTCTAAAAGGCGTTGATATCACCGCGCCTGCGGGTCATGTCGTGTCGCTCATCGGCTCCTCCGGTTCGGGCAAATCCACACTTTTGCGCTGCGCGAACCTGCTGGAAGACAGTCAGCAGGGCGAGGTCATCTTTTGCGGCGAGAACGTGCATTGGAAAGGTAGCGGTCAGGGCCGCAGGCCTGCTGATGCCAAACAGGTCACGCGGATCCGCACGAACCTGTCGATGGTGTTTCAGCAATTCAATCTCTGGGCGCATATGTCGATTTTGCAAAATGTCATGGAAGCTCCGGTGACCGTTCTTGGCGAAGAACCGGGCGTCGTAGAGACGCGCGCCCGCGCATTGCTCGACAAGGTGGGCATCGGCGACAAATGCGATGTCTACCCGGCGCAGCTTTCCGGCGGTCAACAGCAGCGGGCCGCCATCGCGCGCGCTTTGTGCATGGAGCCAAAGGCGCTTTTATTTGATGAACCCACCTCTGCGCTCGACCCTGAGCTGGAGCAGGAGGTGGTCAAGGTGATCAAGGATCTCGCCGCCGAAGGGCGCACGATGATCATTGTCACTCACGATATGCGGCTGGCGGGCGATGTGTCCGATCATGTCGTCTTTCTGCATCAGGGCCGTATCGAAGAAGAAGGCCCTCCGGATGCGGTTTTTGGATCTCCGAAAACCGAAAGGCTGAAACAGTTTCTGAGCGCAACTGTTCCGGCCTGACCATATGAAGACCGCTCACAACCTCTGGGAGAGAGATATGAAAAAACTGATCCTTGCGACAACAGCGCTGGCCCTTTCGGCTGGCTTCGCTCTGGCCGATGGCCACGCAAAAACCATCCGCATGGGAACCGAGGGTGCCTACCCTCCCTACAACTTCATCAATGATGCAGGCGAAGTTGACGGCTTTGAGCGCGAATTGGGCGACGAGCTGTGCGCACGCGCTGAACTGACCTGCGAATGGGTCACCAACGAGTGGGACTCGATCATTCCGAACCTCGTTTCCGGCAACTACGATGTCATCATCGCCGGCATGTCGATCACCGACGAGCGGGACGAAGTTATCGACTTCACCCAAAACTACACACAGCCTGATCCATCTGCCTATCTGGCAGCCTCTGCTGACGTTGATGTGTCAAACGGTGTGATTGCCGCGCAGACCAGCACCATTCAGGCGTCGTTCATCGCGGCCTCCGGCGCGACTCTGGTTGAGTTCGCAACACCGGAAGAGACAGTGGCTGCCGTTAAAAACGGCGAAGCCGATGCGGTTCTGGCCGACAAATCCTATCTGGCTCCGATCGCTGAAGAAGACGGCGAAGTGATGCTGCTGGAGCAGGAAGAGTTGATCGGTGGCGGCGTTGGCATGGGCCTGCGCGAGTCCGATGGCGAATTGCGCGAGAAGTTCGATGCTGCGATCCAGTCGATGAAAGATGACGGCTCGCTCAACGCGTTGATCGCGAAATGGGAAGTCGGCGCTCAGTTCTAAGCTGAGAGCAATTTGGCAGGGCTGGTTTCTGGCCCTGCCTGTTCTTTTTCATGTTTTCCTATTGCACTGATCCTGAGGCCCTGTCGGGTCTGCGCTGGTTGTCTTGTTATCTGACAACCGCCAAACACGCAGGATTCTACTGGTCCTTTCTGACCGTCCTCACCCTTCTTGCGATTACAGCCCCCACGGCCCTCGCCTTCGGGTTTGCGGGTGCTTCGGCGGCGCGCTCGGCCTTCGCGCCGTTCCGCTGGATCGGCAAGGGCTATATCGCGGTTGTGCGCGGCGTACCTGATATCGCGTTCTTCATGTTCTTCGTGATCGCATTGGATCAGGCCTTTGAATGGGTGCGCCATCAGTGGAAATGCCCCGATTGGGACGCGCCGATCCGTCAGGGCAATGATTTTGTCGTTTGCGCAGCGGCCAAGTTGCCACTTGGCACCGCCGATCAGTGGATCCACGAGGTGTATGGATTTTTCACTGCCGCCCTGACCTTCGCCATTGTCTTCGGAGCTTTTTCGGCAAATGTCCTTTTCGGCGCAATGCGCGCGGTGCCCAAGGGGCAACTGGAGACAGCCGCAGCCTACGGGATGACCACACGTCAAACCTTCTGGCGGGTGCTGGTTCCGCAAATGTGGGTCTATGCCCTGCCCGGATTGTCGAACCTGTGGATGGTGCTGATCAAAGCCACACCGCTTCTGTTTCTCTTGGGTGTCGAAGATATCGTTTATTGGGCGCGCGAACTTGGCGGCACCAAAACCGCCCGTTTCACAGATTACCCGCACGGCGACTGGCGGCTTTGGTATTTTCTGGCGCTGCTGGTGTTTTACCTGGCCTTCACCAAAGTCTCGGAGGTGGTGCTTGAGCGTCTGATGAAGCGCCTCACCCACGGGCAGGCGACATTGGGTGGCAGTTCATGAGTTGCGCCCAGACGATCATGGACTACGGGCTGCGGTCGCTTGGCTATGGCGAGCGGTTGTTACCGCGCACGGATTTCACGCTTTGTCATCAATTCACGCTGATCGGCTCGGGCATGATCTGGAACATTTATTTCGGCGTTCTGGCCCTGATCGCAGGTTTCTTTCTCGCCAACGCGATCGCCTTGGCCAAATCGGCACAGTCGCCCTGGCTGCACAGACCAGCCAACTGGTTCATCCTGATCTTCCGGGGCTCGCCGCTGTTCATCCAGTTCTTTCTGGCCTACCTGATCTTCCTGCGGGTCAAACAGACGATCCCTGCGCTGGACTGGCTGACCGCCGCTTGGGCCGGGGCGCTGGTCGTCCTGTTTCTCAACACCGCTGCTTATTCAGCCGAGATCTTTTATGGCGCCTTGCGGTCTGTGCCCAAAGGTGATGTGGAGGCCGCAGATGCCTATGGCCTGACCGGCTGGAAGCGGTTTCGCCGGATCGTCTGGCCCACGATGCTGCGGCTGGCTTGGCCTGCCTATACCAACGAGGCTATTTTCCTGTTTCACGCCACGACCCTCGTGTTCTTCTCGGGCTTTCCAACGACCGGCCAGCGGGGTGATGCGCTCTACTACGCTCAGTATTTCGCCGACAAGACCTTCAACCCGTTTGTGCCCTACCCGATCGTGGCGCTTTATTTCATCCTGCTGACCCTCGCGGTGATCGGTATCTTCGGGCTGGTCAACACCTATCTGAACCGCCATCTGCCGGGCGAGACAAAGAAGCTGCGCTACCGGCCGCAAATCATCCGATGAGTACGTTTCTTCAGGACAACCCGCAGATTGCAGCGATCCGCACCGCAATCGCCGATCTGAACGGTCAGGCCCGCGGCAAGCGTCTTCCGGTGCAGTTTGCCGAGAAAGCCCTGAATGGTGCTGCGCGGCTGCCGCTCTCGGCTTTGAATGTCGATATCAAGGGCCACGACATAGAAGACAGTCCGTTGGTCTTCACCACAGGCGATCAGGACGGCGTGCTGCGCCCGACGGAGCGTGGCTTTGTTCCCATGCCCTGGTTGCACACGCCGACCGCGCTGCTGCCGATGTCGATGTATCACGAAGACGGCACGGCTTTTGCAGGCGATCCGCGCCACGCCCTGGCAGAGGTGCTGTCGCGGTTTGCCAAGCAGGGCCTGACCCCGGCTGTGGCCACGGAACTGGAATTCTACCTGATCGACGATGCGGGCGAGACATTGCAGCCGCCCTGTTCCCCGCAATCGGGCAAGCGGCGTCAGGGGGGCGAGGTCTTGTCGCTCGAAGCGCTGGATGCGTTTGATGTATTTTTCACGGAGCTCTATGCGGCCTGCGCGGCGATGGACATCCCCGCTGAAACAGCCAGTTCCGAAGGGGGCACGGGCCAGTACGAGATCAACCTGACCCATGGCGATGCGATGAAAGCGGCCGATGATGCTTGGCTCTTCAAGCAACTGGTGCGCGGTCTGGCCCGCAAGCATGGCTTTGCTGCCAGCTTCATGGCCAAGCCCTATGCCGATGATGCCGGGACCGGCTTGCACATGCATTTCTCGGTGCTCGACACTGCCGGGAAGAATATCTTCGACAATGGCGGGCCCGAGGGGTCTGAGGCCTTGCGCCATGCCGTGGCTGGTTGCCTGCAAGCGATGCCCGGCTCAATGCTGATCTTTGCGCCGCACGGCAACAGCTATGAGCGTTTCGCACCCGGCAGCCACGCTCCGACGGGTATTGCATGGGGCTATGAGAACCGCACCACTGCCCTTCGGGTTCCCTCCGGCGCTCCGGTTGCCCGCCGGATCGAACATCGTGTGGCGGGCGGGGACATCAATCCTTACCTGATGATCGCTGCAGTGCTGGGCGCCGCATTGCTGGGCCTTGAGGACAAGCTCTCGCCGCCCACGGCCCTGACCGGGGACGCCTACAGTCAGAACCTGCCGCAACTGCCCACGGATTGGGACAGCGCCATCACCGCCGTCGAAAACGACGCAATGCTGTCACGCATCTTGCCCGAAGACCTGATCCGCAACTTCCTGATGACCAAAAAACAGGACCGCGATCTGGACCAGCACCTGACGCCCGCCGATCGCCTCAACCTCTATCTCGATACGGTGTGAACGCCCCTGCTCAAGCCCTTCCCATGTTGAAAAATATCCTCGGGGAGGTCTGGAGGGGCAGAAAGCCCCTCCAGCCGGATCGCTCATGGCGCAGCCATGGCGACAGCCCCTTCCCCTGACGCAGCGGCCCGGATAAGTTGACTGCAAAGCGACGTAAGAGGCCCTCATGCGTATCGGCATTCTGCAATGCGGTCACATCCGTTCCAGTGTGGCGGCAATTCATGGTGACTATCCGGAGATGTATGCACAGCTTCTGGATGGGTTCGGATTTGAGTTCGCCGCCTTCGATCTTGAAGCGATGGAGTTTCCCGCCTCGATCCACAGCTGCGATGGCTGGCTGATCTCGGGCTCGCGCCATGGGGCCTATGAAGATCATGAGTTCATAAAACCGCTCGAAGCCTTTATTCGTGAGGCCTATGACCAGGCCGTGCCATTGGTCGGTATCTGCTTTGGGCATCAGATCATTGCGCAGGCTCTTGGCGGTCAGGTCGAAAAATTCGCGAGCGGTTGGGCCATTGGCCACACGGCCTACGAGATTGAGGGCGAAACGCTGCATCTCAATGCCTGGCATCAGGATCAGATCACCCGCTTGCCTGTCGGTGCGCGCCGTATCGGTCAGAACAGCTTTTGCGCAAATGCGGCCCTCGTTTACGACAGCCGCATCTATTCGCTTCAGCCGCATCCTGAATTCGATGGGGCGATTATCGCGGCTTACGCAGACCTTCTGCGCGGCGATGATGACTATCCCGACGACCTGATGGATCACGCGATCACGCTCAAGGACGCGCCTGACGACAATGCAAAAATTGCCAGACGGATTGCAGCGTTCTTCCAGTCGGCCAAAACCCCAGCACACGAGATTTCCCATGCCTGACAGCAGCCAGACCGACTGGATGGCCCATCTGCCTCTTGCCGCCCAAACCTATCTGGAGGGGCGTCGACTGGACGAGGTCGAATGCATCGTTTCCGACCTGCCGGGTGTGGCGCGCGGCAAGGCCGTGCCCGCATCGAAATTTGCCCGTCAGAGCCACTTTCATCTGCCCAATTCTATCTACTTTCAGACCATCACTGGCGGTTGGGGTGAAGCTGCGGGCGAAGGAGGATTTACCGAGCCGGACATGATACTGCGCCCGGACATGGAGACCGCAAGTGCGGCCCCCTGGACAGGCGACTGGACGCTTCAGGTGATCCATGACGCCTATCAGCAGGATGGCGCACCGATCCCGTTTGCGCCGCGCAATGTGCTCAGACGCGTGGTCGAGATGTATCGCAAGAGCGGTTGGGAACCGGTGGTGGCCCCCGAGATGGAGTTCTTTCTGGTGGCCCGCAATCTCAACCCGGCGGAAGCCATTGCCCCGATGATGGGCCGATCGGGCCGCCCGGCGGCGGCCAGACAAGCCTATTCAATGTCGGCGGTGGATGAATTCGGGCCGGTGATTGATGACATCTATGATTTTGCGGAGGCGCAAGGCTTCGAGATTGACGGCATCACACAGGAAGGCGGGGCTGGTCAGTTGGAAATCAATCTGCGCCACGGCGATCCGGTGAAGCTGGCGGACGAGATCTTCTTTTTCAAACGCTTGATCCGCGAAGCTGCGCTGCGTCATGATTGCTTCGCCACCTTCATGGCCAAACCGATCGAGGGCGAGCCGGGCTCGGCGATGCATATCCATCACTCGGTCGTGGATCAGAAGACGGGCGAGAATATCTTTTCCGGGCCGCGCGGGGCTGAAACGCCGGAATTTATGCATTTCATTGCGGGACTTCAGACCCACCTGCCCTCGGTCATCGCATTGCTGGCCCCTTACGTGAACAGCTATCGGCGCTATGTGAAGGATCACGCAGCCCCGATCAATCTGGAATGGGGGCGGGACAACCGCACGACGGGAATTCGCATTCCGGTTTCGGATTACAAGTCCCGCCGGGTCGAAAACCGTTTGGCGGGTATGGATTGCAATCCCTATCTGGGTATCGCCGCCTCTCTGGCTTGCGGGTATCTGGGTCTCAAAGAGGGCAGCAAACCGTCCAAGGAATTCAAAGGCGATGCTTATGACGGGCTTGAGGCGATCCCTCGCGGCCTGCATTCCGCGCTTGATCTTTTTGATCAGTCAGGTGCCATTCAGGATATCCTGCATCCGGAATTTGCGCGGGTCTATTCCATTGTCAAAGCCGCTGAATATGACGAATTCCTTCAAGTGATCTCGCCTTGGGAGCGCGAACATCTGCTGCTGAACGTCTGATGAACCTGCTCTATGCCAATGACAAACGCGGGCAGTATCCGCCCAGCTGGTATGCCGCAACGGCAGAGGCTTTGCCCGAGTTTCCGGCCCTGAAAGGCGAGGTTCGCGCTGATCTTTGTGTCATCGGCGGCGGATATACAGGGCTTTCCGCAGCCCTCCATGCGGCGCAGGCCGGTCTTTGGGTTGTTCTGATCGACGCGCAGCGCGTGGGGTTTGGCGCCTCTGGGCGCAATGGCGGGCAAGTGGGTTCCGGCTTCAACAAACCGCAGTCCGAGTTGGAGCAAAAGCTGGGGCGCGATGATGCGCGCAAGCTCTGGGAGATGGCCGAAGCGGCCAAGGCGTTGACCCGCGAGTTGGCCGCCAGATACGCGCCTGATGCCAATTACAAGCCCGGTGTGCTCCATGCGGATTGGCATCAAAGCGAGGTGGCTCATAGTCATGCAGAAGCCCGCTTCATGGATGAGCAGTATGAGTACGCGCTTGAACCGCTGGGTACTGAGGCTGTGCAGGCCATTGTCGCCGCACCGGGCTACAAGGGCGGGACGTTCGATCCGGGCGCGGGGCATCTGCATCCGTTGCGCTATGCCTTCGGGCTGGCGCGGGCGGCCGAGGCTGCAGGCGTGCAAATCTTTGAACGCAGTGCAGCCCATCAGATCACCAGAGGCGACAAGGTACGCGTGGCCACGGAAACCGGGTTTGTCCTTGCAGATCACCTGATCATTGCGACCAATGGGTACAGCGCCGGACTGGAGCGCAAACTGGCCTCGCGTGTGATGCCCATCAATAACTTCATTGTGGCAACCGAGCCATTGGGTCCGAAGGCCGAAGAGATTCTGCGCCGTGATGTGGCAGTGGCCGACAGCAAGTTCGTCATCAATTATTTTCGTCTGTCCGAAGATAAGCGACTGCTCTTTGGTGGCGGCGAGAGCTATGGTTACAAGTTTCCACGCGATATCGCCTCTGTTGTGCGCAAGCCAATGGAGCAGGTCTTTCCACAGCTTGCGGGTGTGTCGATTGATTATGCCTGGGGCGGTACATTGGCGATCACCATGTCGCGCCTGCCCCATATCGGCCGCCCAGCCCCGAACATTCTGTCCGCGGCTGGCTTCTCCGGTCACGGGGTCGCCTTGGCAGGCTTCACCGGCAAGCTGATGGCGGAGGCGATCCGTGGCGAGGGTGCAGCACTTGATCTTTTCGGGCGTCTCCCGACGCCGCCCTTCCCTGGCGGCGGCATGCTTCGCTCGCCCCTGCTGACCTTGGCGATGAGCTGGTATGCGATGCGGGACCGGCTGGGCATTTAATCTTTCCGATTATCCAAATCTGTGATACGGAATTTCCGAAAACTACTTTCGGAAAGGCTGAACATGCGTGACTTGCCATCTGTGCCCGACCTCCATCAGGCGGAGCCCATCCCGCAGACCGCGCGGGACGCCATCGCCGAAATGCTGATCACGGCGGACCTGTTCCGCTACACATCAGAAAACAGCCCCGTCGCGTTGTTGGAAACGGAATTTGCCGAGAAACTGGGCGCGCGGTTCGCGCTTGCGGTTTCTTCCTGCTCAGCCGCGTTGTTTTTATCGCTCAAAGCATTGGATCTGCCCAAAGACGCGCGCGTCCTGATCCCTGCCTTCACATTTGCCGCTGTCCCCTCAGCGGTAGTGCATGCCGGTTGTGTGCCGGTGCTGGTGGATGTGGCCGCCAATTACAGGGTCGATATCGCCGATTTGGAAGCCAAAGCGGCTGATGCCGATGCCGTCCTGATCAGCCACATGCGCGGTCATACATCGGATATGGATGCGATTGTGCGCATTGCCCGTGCCCATGATCTGCCGTTGATCGAAGATGCGGCCCATTCGTTGGGAACCACATGGAACGGGCAGAATATCGGCACCATTGGCGATATCGGCTGCTTTTCGTTCCAGTCCTACAAGATGCTCAATGCGGGCGAAGGCGGCATCCTGATCACCGATGATCCTGATCTTATTGCACGAACCGTCATCATGTCCGGCGCGTATGAGCATAATTGGCAAAAACATGCGGTTCTCGCAGACCATGTCACGCGCTGGCAGAACCAATTGCCGCTCTACAACATGCGCATGCAGAATATAGCCGCTGCTGTCATCCGCCCTCAACTGGAATTGCTGGACGCCCGCGTGACACGTGGTCGTGCAAATCACGACTATGTTGCGGACAAGCTGAACGCGCATCAGGTGTTTGATGTGCCGCCACCCTTACGGGGAGAGTTACGTGCGCCCGACTCCATCCAGTTCAATCTGCTGGATTTGTCTGACGATCAGGTTGACCTTTTTCAGAACACCTCCAAGGCGTTAGGCATACCAGTTCAAGTATTTGGACGATCGACGGACAATGCGCGCGCGTTCTGGAACTGGCAATTCCTCGACGACATTCCGAGCTTGCCACAGACCCGCGCGATGCTTGCCCGCGCCTGCGATGTCAGATTGCCTGTGCGGCTGGAACGCGACGAGCTGGATCTGGTGTCCGACGTCGTGCTTTCAGCGGCCAACGCGGTGATTTAGGGCTTAGTTCTGAGCCAGAATTGCTGTGCTTGAGGCACGTCGATACCAGCTACGGATTTTCGCGCGCTCGGCAGGTTCCATATAGCTGACATTGGCGGGGGGCATAGCGTGGGTCACGCCCGATTGCAGGTAAATACTGCGGGCCTGGCTGGCGATATCGACGGGGGTTTCAAGATGCACCGCTTTGGGCGCCCAGCGAATACCATCCCAAAACGGCTCCCGCGCGTGGCACATGGAGCAGCGGCCCAGAACGATGTCCTGCACCTCGGAGAACCCTTCAGCTTGGGCGAATTGCGTGGCGGCGGGGCCCATCATCTGGCGAGCCTCGGCCTCCTCCGCGGTTTCGCGTCCCGGTGCGCTGGAGAGCCACATGATCGCAATGAACAGCATGACCGTGGCCCCGATAGTCCAGTTCGGCACCCGCTGCTTCATGTGCATCGTGTTGAAGTAATGCCGGATCGTGACACCCATCAGGAACACGAGGCTGGCAATGATCCAGTTATACTCCGTCGCAAAGGCCAGGGGGTAGTGATTGGACAACATCAGGAAGATGACGGGCAGCGTCAGGTAGTTGTTATGGGTCGAGCGCAGTTTGGCAATCTTGCCGTATTTCGCGTCTGGCGTGCGGCCGGCTTTCAGGTCATCCACCACGATACGCTGGTTGGGCATGATGATGAAAAACACATTGGCCGTCATTATGGTTGCCGTGAAGGCGCCGAGATGAAGCAGTGCAGCACGCCCTGTGAAGACTTGCGTGTAACCCCATGACATAGCGACCAAAATGACAAACAGGATGAGCATCAATGTGGTCGGGCTGTCGCCGAGCTTGGATTTGCAAAGCTGGTCATAGAGCAACCATCCGATCGCCAGCGAGCCCGCCGAAATCGCGATGGCCTGCCATGCGCTGAGATCCATGACATTGGGATCAATCAGATACAGCTCGGCCCCCGCCCAATAGAGCACGGCCAGCATGGCAAAGCCGCTGAGCCAAGTCGAATAGCTTTCCCATTTGAACCAGGTCAGATGCTCGGGCATCTCAGCCGGAGCCACGAGATATTTCTGTATGTGATAGAAGCCACCGCCGTGAACTTGCCATTCTTCGCCGTCCGCAGGACCTGCGATATTTCGATTAAGTCCGAGGTCCAAGGCTATGAAATAAAAGGATGATCCGATCCAGGCGATGGCGGTGATGACGTGCAGCCAACGCACTGCGAAAGCGAACCAGTCCCACATGACGGCGAGATCATACATTGCTTACGAGCCTCTATACGTGCTCATGCCATAAGGGCTGAGCAAAAGTGGGACATGGTAATGGTCCTCTTCGGCCATACCAAAGCGGATTGGCACCTGATCGAGGAAGAGCGGGTCGCTCGTCGCCTGCCCGGTTGCACGCAGGTAGTCGCCCGCAAAGAAGATCAGTTCATAGGTTCCTGTCTTGAAATCGCCTTCCGGCAGGATCGGACTGTCGGTACGGCCATCGGCATTGGTGACAGCCTCGGCAATCTTGCGATGACTGTTGCCGCTGACCCGGTAGAGGAAAATCTTGATCCCCTCGGCGGGCCGTCCGCGCGCCGTGTCGAGCACATGGGTGGTTAGAAATCCTGCCATTGACTGTCTCCCTTTGCATTCGTTCTAGCTTGCGGTCCGTCTTTCGTGTATTCCAAGAAAATTCAATACAGTTTCAAGAAAAACAAGAAAGCGGTATGGCCTATCTCGAAAACGTTCAGACCTTTGTACGGGTTTATGAGCTGGGGTCCATGTCCGCTGCGGCCCGCGACCGGCGGGTGTCCCCTGCTGTGGCCTCAGCACGCATTCGCACATTGGAGGACCATCTGGGCGTGCGTCTGTTTCAGCGCACGACACGCAGCCTGTCGGCCACCGAGCAGGGACGCCTGTTCTATGAGGGTGCGAAGCGTATCCTTGACAGCATAGACGAGGCCGAAGCGACGGTGACGGAGCTGACGCAGAACCCGCGTGGGTCGCTCTTCGTCTCAGCCCCGCTTTGGGTCGGCCGGCATCTGTTGGCTCCCATCATGCCGGAATTTCAGGCCAAATATCCTGACATTGATATTCGGCTGCGGCTGTCTGATCGAAAGATCGACATCACCAATGAAGCGCTCGATCTGGCTTTCATCTTGGGGCAGCCGGAAGATTCGGCGATGAAGATGCGTGGCATCGCACATTGCAGACGCCTGCTGGCGGCCGCACCGGAGTATATTGCCAGACGTGGTGCGCCTGAAACAGCGGAAAGTCTGCTCGAGGACGCCCATGATTGCCTGCTTTTGCGCTTCCCCGGAGCGCCGGAGTTTCAGTGGAACCTGCAAACCAGATTGGGGCGCCAGCGGCTTTCCGTGCAGGGACCCTTCGCCTCAGACGATGGGGATGTGCTGACGGACTGGGCGCTTGGCGGGCACGGCATTGTGCTGAAACCGGTGTTCGAGATCGCCGCGCATCTGGCCAGCGGCGCCTTGGTGGAGGTCGCATCGCTGGCACAACCAGAGCCACTGCAACTGGCGTGCCTTTACACCCATAAACGGCATCAGGACCCCAAAGCACGGCTGTTCATAGAGTTTGTCGCGCCGCGACTTGGGGAAGGTGTTCGGCTAGCAGAGGCTTTGGTGGGCCAAGCCTGACGCCACAGGTGTTTCAAAAAAAACCATCAAATTGGTCTGATCTTTCTGTTGTATGAGCAAAAAGAGGTCGGCGCTTAGTCCGATTCTGAACAGGGAGAATAGTCATGGTCGATGTATCTATCGGCACCCCGGAGCAGCTTCGGGATCCAAATTACACGCCCGCTTTGTCCAGAGCGGTGCCATTGGGCATCCAGCATGTGCTGGCTATGTTCGTTTCAAACGTTACACCTGCCATCATCATCTCAGGGGCGGCGGGCTTTGGTTTCGGTTCGGATGCGGGGGCGCAAGGCTTTCCCGATATGACCTATCTGATCCAGATGTCGATGTTGTTTGCAGGTATCGCCACGCTGTTTCAGACAATCGGCATGGGCCCCGTCGGGGCGCGGCTGCCCATCGTGCAAGGCACAAGCTTTGCGTTTATTCCGATCATGATCCCGCTGGTCGCAGGTAAGGGCGTCGAGGCCCTGCCCGCGCTATTTGGTGGCGTGCTGATCGGCGGTCTGTTCCACGCCTTGCTTGGGACGGTCATTGGCAAGATCCGTTTTGCGCTTCCACCGCTGGTCACAGGCCTTGTGGTGACCATGATCGGTTTGGCCCTGGTCAAGGTGGGCATCCAGTATGCGGCGGGCGGCGTGCCGGCCATCGACAAGCCCGAATACGGCTCGTTGTTGAATTGGTCGGCGGCGTTGGTCGTTGTCTTCGTCACCTTGGGACTGAAGTTCTTCACACGCGGCATGTTGTCGGTTTCAGCAGTCTTTGTGGGCATCATCGCAGGCTACCTCTACGCGCTGATGGTCGGCATGGTGACTGTCGAGGGCATTGGTACATCGTGGAGCCGGGCCGCGCCTTTCGCCCTGCCAGTTCCGTTCAAATACGGCTTCGAGTTTGGATTTGCCGCCATCATCGGCTTCTGCCTGATGGCCTTCGTCTCTGCCGTTGAAACCGTGGGCGATGTTTCGGGCATCACCAAGGGTGGCGCTGGTCGTGAAGCGACAGAGGAAGAAATCCAAGGCGCGACCTATGCAGACGGTGTCGGCACGGCTATCGCGGGTATCTTTGGCGGCTTTCCGAACACTTCATTCAGCCAGAATGTCGGCTTGATCGCGATGACCGGCGTGATGAGCCGCCATGTCGTGACCATCGGCGCCTTGTTCCTGATCCTGTGCGGTCTGGTGCCCAAGGTTGGCGCACTGATCCGCACCATTCCGATCGAGGTTCTGGGCGGCGGTGTGATTGTCATGTTCGGCATGGTGGTCGCGGCGGGTATCTCGATGCTGTCTGATGTGAACTGGAACCGTCGCAACATGGTCATCTTCGCGATCTCGTTGTCGGTAGGTCTGGGCCTTCAGCTCGATCCCAAGGCGGTGCAGTATCTGCCGGATACCGCACGCATCCTGATGACCTCTGGCCTGCTGCCAGCAGCGCTGATCGCGATTGTTCTCAACCTCGTCCTGCCAGATGAATTGTCGAACGAAGCGACGGAGGAAGTCTCTGGTGGAATGGCTGGGAGCGGAGAAGGCTCGCTGCCCAAGTCTTGACCCTGACACGGGTCCGGGGCCATGTGGTGCCGGACCCAGAACACAAAGATGGATATAATGACCGACACACCCAGATATCCACGCGATATGCGGGGCTATGGCCCTGAAACACCCGATCCACGCTGGCCCGGCGGCGCGAAGATCGCCATTCAGATTGTGCTGAACTACGAAGAAGGCGGCGAGAACAATATCTTGCATGGCGACAGTGCTTCAGAGGCGTTTCTGTCCGAGATTGTGGGCGCCGCTGCGTGGCCGGGGCAACGCCATTGGAACATGGAATCAATCTATGAATACGGCGCACGGGCCGGGTTTTGGCGCCTGCACCGGTTGCTTAAGGACTTGCCGATCACTGTCTACGGTGTCGCAACCGCTTTGGCGCGCGCGCCCGAACAGCTTCGGGCGATGCAGAAGGCCAACTGGGAAATCGCATCGCACGGGCTAAAGTGGATTGAATACAAAGACTTCGAGGCTGATGCTGAGAAGGATCACATGCAGCAGGCGATCGACCTGCATACAGAGGTCACGGGCGCATCGCCCCAGGGTTGGTATACCGGGCGCTGCTCGGAAAACACGGTGCGGCTGGCGGCTGAACAAGGCGGTTTCGCCTATGTCGCGGATGCCTATGACGATGATCTGCCCTATTGGCGGCGCTTTGGAGAGCATGATCAATTGATCGTGCCCTACACTCTGGATTGCAACGACATGCGCTTTGCCACGCCGCAGGGGTTCAACTCGGGCGATCAGTTCGAGGCTTACCTGCGCGACACGTTCGACGCGCTTTATGCCGAGGGCGAGGCCGGACAGGCCAAGATGATGTCCATCGGCCTGCATTGCCGCCTGGTCGGGCGTCCCGGGCGTATCATGGCGTTGAAGCGGTTCATTGACTATGCGCAGGGCCATACGGATGTCTGGTTCGCCCGCCGGATTGATATTGCCGAGCATTGGGCGGAGCATCACCCGCCCGTGCGCAGCAAGGCACCGTCGCAGATGGGGCGCGAGGCGTTTGTCAGCGCGTTTGGTGGCGTTTTCGAGCATTCTCCGTGGATTGCGGAACGGGCGTGGGATCTGGAACTGGGCCCCGCCCATGACAGTGCCGCCGGGGTTCACAACGCGCTGGCGCGGTGCTTCCGGGCGGCGACACCGACGGAACGGCTGGATGTGCTGGACGCGCACCCCGATCTGGCTGGCAAGCTTGCCGCGGCCAAACGTCTGACAGCGGAAAGCACGTCGGAGCAGCAATCCGCGGGATTGGACGCTCTGACGGATGAAGAGCGTGAAGCCTTCATGCAGATGAATGAAGATTACACCACAAAGCACGGATTTCCCTTCATTATTGCCGTTCGCGATCACGACAAAGCGGGGATCATGGACGCGTTCAAGACACGTATTGGCAATGATAGCGAAACGGAATTCAACGAGGCCTGTCGTCAGGTTGAACGGATCGCGTATCTGCGTCTGAAGGATGCCTTGCCATGAGCTATGCGACACCGCCGGGCGGCTTGCCGGAGCAAGGCCATGCGTTGACGGGTACTGCCGTCTTTACCGAAGCCTATGCGTTCATTCCCGCCGGGGTACAGCGCGATATCGTGACCTCGTATCTGCCTCATTGGGACGAGATGCGGATGTGGGTGCTGGCGCGACCTCTCTCAGGGTTTGCCGAGACGTTTTCTCACTATGTGGTCGAAGTGGAACCGGGTGGCGGGTCAGATCGGCCGGAGGAGAACCCAGAGGCGCAATCGGTCCTGTTCGTCGTGTCTGGTGACATTGTTCTGGAAAATGCAGATGGGCGTCATGAGATGGCGGCCGGTGGGTATGCATTTCTGCCGGCAGGGCACGGCTGGCGGGTTCGAAACAAAGGCAAAAATACCGCTGTATTTCACTGGATTCGCAAGAAATATCAAGAAGTTGACGGACTGACCTCACCTACTGCGTTCGTGACATCCGACCAGCAAACTCCGCCCAACGTCATGGCCAATACGGATCTGTGGTCGACGACACGTTTCGTGGAACCCGATGATCTGCGGCATGATTTCCACGTCAATATCGTGAATTTCCAGCCGGGCGGCATGATCCCGTTTGAGGAAACGCATGTCATGGAGCATGGGCTCTATGTGTTGGAAGGCACCGCGCGGTACTTACTCAACAAGGACTGGGTAGAGGTTGGCCCGGGCGATTACATGTGGTTGCGCGCCTTCTGCCCGCAAGCCTGTGTTGCGACGGGGGACGGGCCGTTCCGCTATCTGCTATACAAGGACGTGAACCGTCACGCGGCGCTATGAAACGCATTACGACGCAGCCCCTGACCGCCGAGGCCTTCGCCCCGTTCGGAGATGTTCTCGAGTGTGCCGGTGAGCCGGACAAGATCATCAATCAGGGCTTTTGCGGACGCTTTCATGATCGTGCCGAGATGTCGTTCGAGGATGGGCGTGCGGGTATCAGCCTGTTTCAGGCCAAAACGCGCGAGATGCCCTATCAGTTGGAGATGGTGGAGCGTCATCCGCTTGGCTCGCAAGCGTTCATTCCGATGCATATGTCGCCATTTTTGATCGTCGTTGCACAAAATATAGACAAACGACCTGCGAATCCCGTAGCTTTCCTCTCGCGAGCAGGACAGGGGATCAATTTTCACAAGAATGTCTGGCACGGGGTCCTCACACCTCTGGCTGAGCCTGGGCTTTTTGCGGTCGTGGATCGCATTGGTGCGGGTGATAATCTTGAGGAATACTGGTTTGACACCCCCTACCTGATCGATTTGGCCTGATCCACCATCAGGCGACACAACAAGAGCCCATGGGAAGGGTTCGTCACAACGGGGAGACACCAATGTCAGACACTAGTATGGGCGCGTATAGCGACCCGAATACAACGCCACCTTTAGGCCAGACCGTGCCGCTGGGCTTGCAGCACGTGCTGGCCATGTTCGCGTCCAACGTCACGCCATCAATCATTGTAGCCGGCGCTGCCGGATTGGCCTTTGGCTCGGGCGAGCAGATCTATCTGATCCAGATGGCAATGCTTTTCGCCGGGATCGCGACCTTGTTTCAGACCGTTGGGATCGGTCCGATCGGGGCGCGTTTGCCCATTATGCAGGGCACAAGTTTTGCCTTTGTCGGCGTGCTGGCCGGGATTGCCGCGACCCAAGGGCTGGGTGTCGCGCTAAGCGCATGCATCATCGGCGGCGCGATCCACTTTTTGTTGGGGTCCGTCATTCAGAACCTGCGCTGGCTGTTTCCGCCGCTGGTCACCGGCCTCGTGATCCTTGCCATCGGTCTTTATCTGATCCCGGTTGCGATCAAATATGCGGCTGGCGGGGCTGCGAGTTTCCAGATGGAGGCTGAAAGCTTTGGCTCGTTGAAGCATTGGTCCGTTGCGCTGACGGTGGTCATCATTTCACTGCTGATCAAGTTCTTCACAAAGGGGTTTCTTTCGAATGCAGCTATCCTCATCGGCCTGATCGCAGGTTACGTTCTGGCGTTCTTGCTGGGCATGGTGAATTTCGGCGCAGTCGGCAAGGCATCATGGATCACCTCTATCCAGCCCCTGCCCTATGGGTTCGAGTTCAGTCTGGGCGCTGTCATCGCGGTGACATTGGTCTCCATCGTTTCAGCGATTGAGACCGTGGGCGATGCCTCGGCAACCACCAAAGCCGGTGCCGGACGTCAGGCCACCGATGCCGAGATCGCTGGTGCGACCTATGCCGATGGTCTTGGTACGGCTGTGGCCGGGGTGTTCGGCGGCCTGCCCAACACGTCGTTCAGCCAGAACGTGGGTATCGTCGGGATGACCGGTGTTATGAGCCGCCACGTGGTGACCGTTGCTGGCATCATCATGATCGTTTGCGGCCTGATCCCGAAAATCGGCGCAATCATCGCCTCCATGCCTTTGCCGGTCCTTGGCGGCGGTGTGATCGTGATGTTCGGAATGGTCGCCGCTGCGGGCATGAACATGCTGACAGAGGTCAACATGAACCGCCGCAACATGATCATCATTGCTGTGTCGCTGGCTGCAGGTCTGGGGCTCAATCTGGTGCCGACGGCTGTCCAGTACCTGCCCGGCGTGGTCAAAACGCTGATGACCTCAGCGGTGGCGCCCACGGCAATTATTGCGATCCTGCTCAACCTTATTTTGCCAGACGAGGTCTGAGCCACACCCATACGCTGAAAAAGGCCCTGCCAGACGGCGGGGCCTTTTTTTGTGCACAAACATCTGGCATTGCAGAGCACAAAGTGTGTGAGGTTTGAAAAATGAACGAGCTGACCTGTTTCAAAAGCTATGATGTGCGCGGGCAATTGGGGGCGGAGCTGAATGAGGATATCGCCTATCTGATCGGACGCGGTTTTGCCGATGCGATGCAACCGGGCACCGTGGTTGTCGGCTATGACATCCGGGAGACCTCACCAGCCCTGGCGCAGGCCCTGACCAAGGGCTTGGTTGAGCAAGGCGTAGATGTCATCGACATTGGCCTTTGCGGCACCGAGGAGGTGTATTTCGCGACGTCGCATCTGGGGGCTGGCGGCGGCTTGATGGTCACGGCCTCCCACAATCCGATTGACTATAATGGGATCAAAATGGTGCGAAAGGGATCGCGCCCGATCTCGGCGGCTGATGGTTTGGGAGAGATCAAAGCCCTGGCGCAGGCCAATGCGTTTTCGGCGGCGGACAAGGCTGGAACGGTCTCGCAGGCCAACCCTCGGGCCGATTATGTCGCGCGAGTGTTGTCTTTCCTTGAGCCCAGCAAGCTCACGCCGATGAAGGTAGTGGTCAATGCGGGAAATGGCGTGGCAGGGCCGTCCTTTGATGCACTGGCCGAGCAGATGGGTAATCTGCCCCTGACCTTCATCCGCCACCATCACACACCCGATGGCAGCTTCCCCAACGGAATCCCTAATCCGCTGCTGGAAGAAAACCGCGCCAAGACTGCCGATGTTGTCAAAGCCGAAGGGGCCGATCTGGGGATCGCCTGGGATGGCGATTTTGATCGCTGCTTCTTTTTCGACGAGGCCGGGCGGTTCATTGATGGCGAATATGTCGTCGCCCTTCTGGCGCAAGCGTTTCTGGCGAAACATGCAGGCGCCAAGATCATCCACGATCCGCGGGTTATCTGGGCCACTCTGGACGCCGTGGAAACCGGCGGTGGGCAAGCCATCGCGTCTCAATCCGGACACAGCTTCATCAAGGCGAAGATGCGCGAAGAAGATGCGATCTACGGCGGCGAGATGTCCGCACATCACTATTTCAAGGAATTCATGTATTGCGACAGCGGTATGATCCCGTGGCTGTTGGTGCTGGAACATATTTGTGCGACCGGCAAGCCGCTATCGGCGCTGGTCTCGGAGATGCAGGACAAATTCCCGTCCTCGGGCGAGATCAATTTCAAGCTGGCGGACAAGCAGCCCGCCATTGATGCGTTTGAGGCGACCTATGTGGCGCAGGCTCAAACGGTGGACCGGCTCGATGGTGTCAGCCTTGATATGGGGGAGTGGCGGGTGAACCTGCGTCAATCCAATACCGAGCCGGTGCTGCGGCTGAATGTCGAGGCGCGTGGCAACCGCGCATTGCTGAACGACAAGGTGGCCGAGATTTCGGAGCTGATCACTTCCGCCTGAGGCCTGCCTCCAAAGGACATCCTGAGGGGGTCCGGGGGCTTGCCCCCGGCCGGATCGCTCTTGGCGCAGCCAAGGCGACACACCCTGTGCCTGATTTGCTGTGGTTCAGATAATGCGCACTTGCGTGCCGACCTCGCAGAGGCCGAACAGCTCTTCGATCTGTTCGTTATAGAGCCCTATGCATCCGGCGGATGACCGGCGGCCGATCTTGCGGGTGTCATGCGTGCCATGGATCAGGTAGGCGGGCCAGCCCAGATACATTGCATGGGTGCCCAAGGGATTGTCGGGGCCGGGTGGCATGTATTTCAGGCTGGGGTCTTCCTTGATCATGTTTGGCGTGGGGGTCCAATCCGGACCCACGCGTTTGCGCACAACTTTGGTGTAGCCGCGTTTGGTCAGATCCTCGCGCCGGGGCACGGAGGTGGGATAGATGCGATAGTCCGAGCCATCCGCGCTCCAGTAATGCAGGGCGCGCGAGGTTGTGTCTGCCAGAACGGTCTGAACACCCAGGGCATCGAAATGATCGCGCCAGTCTTGATGCGAGAAGCTTGACGCGTTGCGGCGGACCCCTTGCTTCACATCTGCGGCATCCGCTTCGGCGTCGAGCGCATCAAGCGATTGCGCACGCAAAAGGCCGGGACTGCACAAAGTTGCGGCCAGCCCAAAGGTGACAAGGCGTCTGGAGGGAATGGGGTTGGTCATGTGGGTTCCTGCTCGATTTTTGGTTTCGCGCATTTTAACCCAGGCTGACCTCAGCCCCCATCCCCTGCCCGGTCACGTTCAGGTTATCGGCAGGCCCCGGCTAGTCGTATCGCAGTTCCGTCGCCTTGCCGCGAAAGATCGTGTAGCTCAGCACTGTGTAGCCCAGGATCGCAGGCAGAACGAAGACCGTGCCAGCCAGAATGATCAGCAGGCTTTCGGGGGCGCTGGCCGCCTCATAGATCGTTAACTGTTCCGGCACCACGTAGGGGTAGAAGGAATAGGCCATCCCCAGAAACGACAGGGTGAAGAGTGCCGTTGCCGCAACAAAAGGGCTCCAGGCAAAGCGGTCGTTTTCCATCGGTAAGCGTCTGAGTTTCCACCACAGATAGCCCACCAGCGCTGCCGACAGGATCGGCAGTGGCGAGAGGTAAAGGATTTCCGGGAAGGTAAACCATTTGTCGAAGATGCGCGCGCTGACGAATGGTGTGGCCAGCGAGATTGCCCCGATACCGAGGATCATACCCCAGATGCCGCCCTTGGCCCAGACAACGGCTTTGTGCTGCAAGATCCCGTCGGTTTTCAGGATCAGCCATGCCGCGCCGATGAAGCTGTAGCCAACGGTCAGAAACGCGGCCGTCAGAAGCGCAAACCCGACATGTGCCCAGGTCCATGTGAGGCCCATGACATACATGCCCAACATGAAGCCCTGCGACAGCGAGGCCATCAGGGATCCTGCGAAGAACGCGGCGTTCCAACCCGGCTTTTGGGATAGCGGGGCTTTGGCGCGGAACTCGAACGAGACACCGCGCAGGATGAGGCCAATCAGCATAACCGCGACAGGCAGATAGAGAGCCGTCAGGATCACCCCATGGGCTACCGGGAAGGCCACAAGCAAGATACCGATGGCCAGAACCAGCCACGTCTCATTTGCGTCCCAGAAGGGACCGATCGATGCGACAAGGCGGTCTTTTTCGTCATCGTCCGCCAGCGGCATCAGAAGCCCTACCCCCAGATCGAAGCCGTCAAGCACGACGTAAATCAGGATCGACAGGCCCATCAGGGCTGCGAAGGTCCATGGCAGCCAGATGGCCGGGTCACCAAACAGTGTCATCATGGTGGTCACTCCGCTGGGGTCATTGCTTTGATCTCCGCTTCACCGGAGCGTGGATATTGACGCGTCGACAGTGGCACGCCCTTCGCTGCTTTCCAGGCGAGATAGGTTATCGTCGCCATGTAGGCAAAGATCAGCGCGGCGTAGACCGCGAGATAGACAATCAGGGTACTCAGTACCATCGGCGCTGGCACATCGGCCACGGCGGCCTCTGTCGTCAACACGCCTTGCACGAGCCAGGGTTGGCGGCCGATCTCGGTCGTGTACCAGCCTGCGAGCGTTGCGATCCAGCCCGAGAACGCCATTGCTGAAAACGCGTAGAGCACCAGTTTGGGCATGTTACCTGCCCCGCGACGGCGTAGCAGATAGGCGCCGCCCCAACTGAGCGCCAGCATGGCGAGGCCCGTGCCCACCATGACGCGGAAGGACCAGAACACCTTGCCGACCGGAGGGTGCAGGACAGTGCCATCCTCGGCCACAAAGTCATTAAGGCCCGGCACGACGCCATCAGCTTTGTGCTTAAGGATGATCGAGGCGAGGTTTGGGACGCCCACTTCGAAGTGGTTCTTGCGCTCTTCCTGATCGGGAATTGCAAAGAGCAGAAGCGGCACGTTGGACTGCGTCTCCCAGTTGCCTTCCATCGCGGCGACTTTCTGGGGCTGATATTCCAGCGTGTTCAATCCGTGAAGATCGCCCATGAATATCTGCACAGGGATCAATCCGGCACCAAGTAAGACGCCCACGCGAAGCGCCGATTTCACCGCTTCGGTCTTGTCGCCCACGAGCATACGGAAGGCTGACAGCCCCGCAATCAGGAAGGCCACGGTCAGGCCAGAGGCCAGACCCATATGGATCAGGCGATACGGCATCGAGGGATTGAACACGATCTCCAGCCAGTTCGTCGCGTGTGCCACGCCATCCCGCATCTCAAACCCTTGGGGTGTGTGCATCCACGAGTTGAGCACGATGATCCAGAACATCGACATGGTTGTACCAAAGGCCACGAGGAAGGTTGCAAGCGTGTGCACCCAGTTTTTCACGCGGCTGAAGCCGAACAGCATGATGCCGAGGAAGACAGCTTCAAGGAAGAAGGCAGTCATCACCTCGTAGGCCAGCAAGGGCCCTGCGATATTGCCCACGACCTCCATGAAGCCCGGCCAGTTGGTGCCGAACTGGAAGGACATCGTGATGCCTGACACAACACCCATCGCAAAGCTCAGTGCGAAGACTTTGACCCAGAACAGATATGTATCCATCCATTTCTGATCACCTGTGGCGTTATAGCGGAGCTTGAAGAACAGCAGCACCCAACCCAGAGCGATAGTGATCGTGGGAAACAGGATGTGAAACGAGATATTCGCTCCAAACTGGATACGGCTGAGAATTAACGTGTCCATGTCGTTTGCCTTTTATCGTCTTTGCCAATGCCTCAGGTCGCATCAAACCCTGCATAAGCTGTTAAATTCTTTCCGTGCACATATAGGTTTGCCCATTGCGACGTCACGGTGAGTGCGACAGGATGCACATGCGACATTATGGTCGCGCCAATTGGTGGGTATTGAGCCATGAAAATTGCGATCAACGGTCTGGGCCGAATTGGTCGTGCCGTCCTCAGGCTTTTGACGACGACGCGCAATGACGAAGGCGTTGAGATTGTCGCGCTCAATGACATCGCACGTGCTGAATTGCTTGCCTACTTGCTGGGTCATGACTCTGTTTATGGGCCCTTTCCAGGTGACATTAGCTATACGGACGAAGCTATTGTAATAAATGGAACTTCCTACCCTCTGACATGCACGCCAAACCTGAGCGATCTGGATTTGTCGAATGTGGACGTGGTGCTGGAATGTACCGGGAAAGCAACATCGCGAGATTTCGCGGAACGCAGTCTGGAGGCAGGTGCCGCGCGGGTTTTGATTTCTGGCCCCTGCCCTTCGGCTGACCTGACATTGGTCATGGGCGCCAATGATGAGACGTTGAAACGTCAGAAGATCGTGTCGAATGCGTCCTGCACGACCAATGCACTGGCACCGCTTGCGCGGCTCATTGACCGCACTTTCGGGCTGGAGACAGCCCATATGACAACCATCCATTGCTATACCGGCTCGCAACCGACTGTAGACGCGCCCCGGGGAGATCTGGTCAGATCGCGGGCGGCGGCGTTGTCGATGGTGCCGACGACCACCAGCGCCGGACAATTGACCAATCTTGTAATGCCTGATTTGGCTGGCCGCATCACCACCACATCTGTCCGGGTCCCCACGGCCTCGGTGTCTGCCATCGACATGACCGTCAAAACCAAGCATCCCGCCTCTGCCGCGTTGGTCAACTCGGTCTTTCAGGACGCCAGTCCGCCGGTTTTTGGCTATACCGACCTACCGCTGGTCTCGTCGGATCTGCGCGGCAGGCCCGAGTCCATTATTATCGCGGGGCTACAGACAAATGTCACAACAGGCGGCCTGCTGCGTGTCTTCGGCTGGTATGACAACGAATGGGGCTTTTCCAACCGGATGATCGATGTGGTCAAGCGGATGGCTTAAGATCAGCCCTGCTCGCGGGCCTGTTCGACAAGGGCCTGCATCTGTTCCAGCTCAATCGCGCCGGGCACCAACTCATTGCCAAACACAAAGGCCGGCGTTCCGTTGAACCCAAGCGCTTGAGTCAATTGTTGGCTGGTTTGCAGATGCGCGCTGACTTCTGGAGAGTCCATATCTTGGCGCAGCTTATCGACATCCATGCCCAACTCTTCGGCGACGCGCATGACGGTCGCCTCGTTGGCACGGCCCCGATTGCCCATCAGAGCGTTGTGGAATTCTTCGTATTTGCCCTGATTACGGGCAGCGAGGCTGGCGCGCGCGGCAAATACGCTTTCTTCGCCGAGAATAGGCCATTCGCGCATCACGACGCGGATGTTGGGGTCGCTTTCGACCAGCGCGTGCACGTTGGAGAACACCCGGCGGCAATAGCCGCAATTGTAGTCGAAGAATTCAACCACCGTGACATCGCCATCGGGGTTGCCCAGAACCGGTGCATTCGGATCGCTTTCGAGCAGGTTGCGCTGATCTGTCAGAGCGGCGGCAGCAGCCTGTGCTTGAGCGGCTTCTTCGGCGGCCTGCAGCATCGCAATCGCCTCACGAATGATGTCTGGATTTTCCCGAATTGCCTCGAAGACCAGTTCTTTGACGCGGGCCTCATCCAGTTCAGCCGCATAGCTCGGGGCAGTCAGGGCGGTTGTGGCGGCGAGCGCGAGGATGGCGATGCGTTTCATGGGACCTCTGGACAGATGACTTCACGACAATGTCAGCATTGGTGACGGAGGCTTGGGGCCGTGTCAAACACTTGACCATCACGAGGCAGTGAAAGGGCGGCATTTCCGTTGAAATCTCCAGCGAAGTGGCAGAGGTTGCGCGAAGATGCTCAGACGCCCTTCCTCCTTCTTTCAGACGCTGATTTGCTGTCTGGCCGGCCTTGTGCTGGTGATGCTGGCGTCTGGCGCGAAAGCAGCCGAGAGCACGGCCTATTCAAATGAACGCCTGACCGCGGTGTTGCTGACTGCAGAGGACGGTGTTCGGCCTGACGCCAGCACGCTTTCGGGTGCACTTTATGTGGACCTCAGCGAAAGCTGGAAGACCTATTGGCGCAGCCCCGGCGAAGTGGGCTATCCGCTGACCATCGATTGGGCGGGGTCCGAAAATATACTGGACGCAGAGATTTTCTGGCCGACGCCAAAGCGGTTTGTTGCCTTCGAGGTCGAAAACTACGGCTACGAGACACAAGTTGTTTTTCCTCTGCGGATTGCCTTGGAACGACCCGGAGAACCAGCGCGATTGACAGCACAGGTCGGGCTGTTGACATGCGCCGAGATTTGCGTGCCGGAAAACTTTGAACTGGCCCTTGATCTTCCGTCCGGCGATGGGATCGACGCAGAGGTCGCGGAAGAGATTGCACGCGCCGTCTCGACACTGCCCGGCGACGGGAGCGAGATCGGATTGCAGGTTCAGTCCACCTCCCTCAGCAATGAACTGTTGCAGGTCAGCTTGCGGAAAGACGGCGGGTTCTCCGAGGATCCTTCGGTGTTTCCTGATTTGGGCGAAAGCGGAGCTTTTGGTGCGCCGGAATATGACTACGCGATAGACGGATCGGGCGTCACGGTCAGCCTGCCGGTTCTGTCGATGCCAGAAGATGCGCCGCCCCTGCAACTGGTTGTGGCCACCCCGGAAGGTGCGGCTGAATTTGCACCCGAGATCAGCGAGGCCGCGGTACCCACTGCAGGGCCGGGTCTGTTCTGGGTATTGGGTCTGGCGTTTCTGGGTGGTTTGATCCTGAACATCATGCCCTGTGTTTTGCCTGTCTTGTCGATCAAGCTCACCTCGGCAATGTCGATGCGGGACAAGTCACCAGCTCGGATCCGCACAGGCTTTCTGGCATCGGGCTTTGGCGTTTTGAGCTTCATGTGGGCGCTGGCGCTGGTGCTGGTGTCAATCCGGGCTGCCGGGGGCAGCGTTGGCTGGGGCATTCAATTCCAGAGCCCGGTCTTTCTGGCGCTGATGATGTCGATCATGGTTTTGTTTGCGGCCAATATGGCGGGTCTGTTTGAGATCACCCTGCCCCAAGGCCTGATGACGCGGTTGTCCCGCGCAGATGGCTCCCCCGGAATTGCGGGCGATTTTGCGACCGGAGCGCTGGCCGCTGTGCTGGCGACGCCCTGTTCAGCACCGTTTCTGGGAACAGCGGTAACAATTGCGCTGGCGGGCGCGACGCCCCTGACGTTCGCTATTTTCACAGCATTGGGACTGGGGCTTGCTCTGCCCTATTTTCTTGTGGCGTTGCTGCCCTCGCTCGTCAGCGCGCTGCCACGCCCTGGACGCTGGATGCTGGTGGTCAAATGGGTTCTGGCGGGCTTGCTTCTGGCGACAGCAGCGTGGTTGAGCTTCGTGCTGCTGCGGATCAGTGGCGGCCTGACGGTGGCGATCGTTCTTGCAGTGCTGGTTTTGGCTGTTTTCGTGGTGCATCGGCACCGGTCGGGCGGTCAGGCCCTTGGCATTGTGGCTTTGCTGCTCGCCGTTGCTGTGGCAACTCCGGCTGTTCTGCAGCGTCCTCAAACGGACATATCGCAAGCGCTCGCCAGCGGACCCTGGACGGCATGGCAGCCGCAGGCAATCGCGGAGCATGTCGCCGCCGGTCAGACGGTGTTTGTCGATGTCACGGCGGATTGGTGCCTGACGTGCAAAACCAACAAAACGCTTGTTCTGAACCGCGCGCCGGTTTCGGACCTGCTGGCTTCTGATGCGGTGCTGGCCATGCAGGCGGATTGGACACGCCCCAATGACTCTATTTTAAAATATTTGCAGGATAACGGACGCTTCGGCATTCCGTTCAACATTGTCTATGGCCCTGCGGCCCCGGAGGGTATCGCCTTGCCCGAGATACTGACGGCGCAACAGGTTGTTGATGCGATCGCGGCAGCCGGTGCAGGCAATTAGAGCAGTCGCATCTTATCTTCGAGCCAAGGCATGCGATTGCAACAGTATTCAATGATTTCGCTACTGAGCAACGGCCGGACGACGGCGGCAACCTCCTTGGGCATATCCTGATTGTCTCCCCGTCGAGCCATCAATGAAATCCGGCGCGATAATGGACCAAAGGGCAGCGGGAAGGTATCGACACGGTCGGTAAAGCGCTTGGCCCGCAAAACGCCCAGCGGTGTCATGATCGTCCAGCCTTCTCCCTTGGCCACCATCGCCATGATCGCGTGGTAGCTGTCCAGCTCGAACCGGTGAGACAACATCAGATTTTGGCGGGCCAGATGCGAGGCAATCTGGCGCCCCATGACATGGCGCGACGTGTATTGCAGCAAGGGTGCTTTGCGCAGAGTGCTGAGCATCTTGTCTTCGCTGCGGATCATCCGGCGCGGTGTGACCAGAATGAACGGATCTTCCATCAGTTCATGGCTTTCCAGACCGGAGGGCAGTTCTCCTGGATCGGCAGCAATGACAATATCCAAGGCCCGGGTCTCAAGCTGATCGATCAGACGATGGGAGGGCCCGGTTTCCTGCAAAAACTGAGCGGCAGGCATCTGCTCGGCCAAGCGGGTCAAAAGCGCTGGAGACACGTCTGCGTCGAAATCTTCGATAATTCCGATACGCAGGCGGGTCCGCGCCGCAATATCACCGCGCGCCAGTTCAGATGTGGCAAGTGCGGCCTCGCGCAAGATGCTTTCGGCGCGGGCCAGGAACAACTCGCCTGCCTTGGTCAGAGGCATGGGGCGCTCGCCGCGCACCAAAAGCTTCACGCCAAGCGCCGCTTCGAGATTGGTCAATTGCTGTGAGACGGCTGACGGGCTGGCCCCCAAACGGCGGGCCGCGACCGTGATCGACGCCTCCTCGGCGGCGGCGGCAAATATCTCGATCTGCCAAAGCGTGATTTTACCCGGTGTCTCGACCATCTGACCCTCATTGCCCCGCCCTTCAGGTGGCGCTACCGTATGCCGCAAATCAATCAAGGACCAGAGCCATGCGGGACGAAACACCAAACAGCTGGGAAGCGCGTGCGGATGCGCATTCATTTTACGGTTTTACCGATTTGCCCTCGATCCGTGACCGTGGCGCTGTCGTTTTGACCCATGGCAAAGGCCCGTATGTTTATGACGTGCATGGGCGCGAATATCTCGATGCCAATTCCGGGCTTTGGAATATGGTTGCAGGGTTCGATCATGCGGGATTGGCGGAAGCTGCCAAGGCGCAGTATGACCGTTTTCCGGGATATCATGCGTTTTTCGGACGGATGAGCGATCAGACAGTGATGCTGTCTGAACGACTGATCGAGGTGTCGCCTTTTGCGCGGGGCAAGGTGTTCTATACAAATTCAGGGTCCGAGGCGAATGACACGCTGGTCAAGATGCTCTGGTTTCTGGGAGGTGCGGAAGGCAATCCACGGCGGCGTAAGATCATCACGCGCAAAAATGGCTATCATGGGGTGACAGCGGTGTCGGCCTCGATGACCGGAAAGCCTTATAATGAAGTGTTCGGTCTGCCTTTGGCGGGGTTCCTGCATCTGACCTGTCCACACTACTGGCGTGAAGGGCGCGATGGGGAGAGCGAAGCAGAGTTCACCGCCCGGCTGGGCGCCGAGCTGGAGGATATGATCTCCCGCGAAGGCGCGGACACGATTGCCGGTTTCGTGGCGGAGCCGGTAATGGGCGCTGGCGGGGTGATCCCACCCCCGGAAGGATATTTCCAAACAATTCAGGCGATCCTGAAGAAGCACGATATTCCACTGATCGCGGACGAAGTGATTTGTGGCTTTGGCCGGACCGGAGAGGTTTGGGGCTGTCAGACTTACGGTTTCATGCCCGACGCGATTATCTCCTCGAAGAACCTGACTGCCGGGTATTTCCCAATGGGGGCCGTGATCCTTGGGCCTGACCTGACGGACCGGCTGCAAGCGGCCTCTGATGCGATTGAGGAGTTCCCGCATGGGTTTACAGCCTCGGGGCATCCGGTGGGCTGCGCAGTTGCTCTTAAGGCGATTGACGTGATCCTGAACGAGGGGCTGATCGACAATGTGCGCAGCCTGACGCCCCATTTTGAGGCCGGAATGGCCCGGCTGGCGGAGCACAAGCATATCGGGGAGGCGCGCGGCAAAGGTTTGATGGGCGCGCTGGAGGCGGTTCTGGACAAGGACAGCAAGACGCCCTTCCCCGGCGACCTGAGCATCTCTGAGCGGATCGCAAATACGTGCACGGATCATGGGTTGATCTGTCGCCCTCTGGGTCAGGCGATCGTGCTTTGTCCGGCCTTCGTGATAACCGAAGCGCAGATGGACGAGATGTTTGGCAAGTTGGAGCAGGCGCTGACGCAGGTTTTCGCAGAGGTGACTTAACCCGCCCTTAGGAGCTTTGGGCGTATCGCGTTCATCCCGATCCCGGATGGACGAAGCCCATGCTTGCCGAAGGCCCGTTTTTTGCAAATGCCCTGTTGTTCTTGCTCGCGTTATCGAGCCAGTTGGGCTGGTTTGAAGATCTGTTTGATGAGGATGACGACGCTGCTGCAGATCCGGGGCTGATGGCCGAAGACATTGCCCCGTCGGATTTGTTTGACGACGCCATGTTCGACGATCTGATCTATGGAACCCCCGGCAATGACGTGATTTCAGCCGGGGCAGATGACAGCAATCAGGCCTACCTGCTTTCGGCGGGCAGCGATCTTCTGACAGCCACGCATACTGATGATTACGCGCAGGGCGGATCCGGCAATGACATACTGACAATGCTCTTTGGCGATGATCTGGCCCTTGGCGGGACTGGTGATGATCAACTGCTGGGTGGTGTGGGGGATGATACGTTGCTGGGCGGCAGCGGGAATGATCTGCTTGATGGCAGCAGGAACATGGACCGACTGGAAGGTGGCAGCGGCAATGACACATTGAGCGGTGGCCTGAGCGATGATGTTCTGATTGGCGGCGCGGGGGATGACTTGCTGTCAGGCGACAGGCTGGATCAGGGCAGCGGTGTTGCCCGCGGCATTGATCACCTGGATGGCGGCGACGGGAATGACACGTTGTGGCTGTTTGGCGAAAGCACGGGCACAGGTGGTGCTGGCGACGATGTATTTGCCATTTACGAAAGCGCGCCGGATCAGACTGATGCGGAGCCTCATCTTGTGACGATCACGGATTACGACAGCGCTGAAGATGTCATTGAGGTGCGCTATATCGACGATGCCGGGCAACCTGCCCCTGTCTTGGATGTCGCGCTGTCAGATAGTGGCTTGGATAGTCTGATCTCGCTTGATGGGGAGACGATAGCGACTGTTGCGGGGGTGGATGATCTGACATCCGCTGATGTGGTTTTGACCCCGGCTGTTTAAGCTACAACAGTGCTGATCCAGATGGCCGCGAAGAAAAACCCTGAGGCGACAACGACAAAGCCATGCCAGATCGCATTGGCAAATTTCAAACTTTCCCAGTGGTAGAACACAACGCCAAATGTATAGAGCAGCCCACCCGCGACGACACACCAGCCCGCACTGGGTGCTTTTTGAAAAACGCTCCAGATCAAGGCGCAACTGATCCAGCCCAACCCCAAATAGAGCGCCGCGTTTAGCTTGCCCGGGCTGCGCCAGCGAAACAGTTTCAGCGCTGCGCCGCTCAGAGCCAGGATCCAGACGACCGCCAAGGTTGCATAACCAAACACCGTGCCAATCGCGATGACAAGTGGCGTGTAAGTTCCCGCAATCTTGAAGAAAATCGTGGCGTGGTCCGCGCGACGCAGACCGGGACGCAACCCCTCCCATGGGGTCATGTGGTAGCAGAACGAGATGCTGAGCATCGCAACCAGCCCGACCCAGTAGATCGTGAGCCCGGTCAGTTGCCCGGCCCCCAGTGCCGATCCATTCAATACCAGAAAGGCGGTTATCGCTGTGAGAGAAGCGCCGATGCCGACCAGATGAACGGCACCGTCTGCCAATTTCTCGGGCAGGCTGTAGGCCGGATATGTGTCTTGATTTGTTTGTGCCATTACCAAAGCTTAGGACATGGGCGGGCGCAAAACGAATGTTACTTTACGGAATTTCCGGAAACAGAATGTTTACTTGCCCATCTTCGACAAGGCGGCCTGCATCTGAGCGAGTTGCTTCTTGATCTGTTCAAGTTCGCTCTCGTCATCTTTTGCAGCAGACGTTTCCTCTTCAGGCTCGGTTTCCACAGACGGGCCAGACCAACTGCCCATCATGGTTTTCATGAAGGCTTCCTGCTGCGCCTTTATCTGATCCAGACCAGGCACCCCGGCCATCGGTGTCGGCAGATTTTCCATCATCTTTGACTGCCCTTCGCGCAACATCTCGAAGCTGGCGGACAGAAAATCAGGCACCATCGTCTGCGCCTGACTGGTATAGCTGCGCACGAGGTCGGTCAAAATGTTGGTCGGAAGGACCGTGTCGCCGCGGCTTTCATGCTCGGCGATGATTTGCAGAAGATATTGACGGGTCAGATCATCGCCGCTCTTGAGGTCGACAATCTGAACGTCGCGTCCATCGCGGATGAACCCGGAGATATCGTCCAAGGTCACGTAGTCGCTGGTCTCGGTATTATAGAGCCTGCGGCTGGCATACCGTTTGATAAGCAGCGGTTCTTTCTCAGATTTGGCCACGCGACACCCTCCCCGGCTTTTGCAGTGCAGAAAACGCTAGCGCAGGCGCAGAAAAAAGAAAAGACAATCCTGAAACGGCAGCGGCCACAAAAAAGGGGCGAGCCGAAGCTCGCCCCGAAGGTCTGCCCTCCTTAAGGGAGGATTGGAAGGCAGTATCTTCTACCGATCGGCCTTAGGCTGCTTTTGCAGCTTTCTTGGCGTTTGCGGTGAAATCGTCGGTTGCTTTCTTAACAACTGCAGTTGCGTCTTCCTGAATGTCTTTGCCAGCAGCCATCAGCAGCTCGACAGTTTCCATTTGAACTTTTTTCGCAACTTCAGCGAAAGCAGCCATGTGCTCTGCAGTCGACTCTGCTTGAGCAGAAGCGAAATCCGTGAACGCTTTTGTGTAATCAGCAGGCTCTTTTTGAGCTTTGGCAACGCCGCCCATTTTCGCCAGAGTTTCTTTGGCGTATTTGGAGGACAGGTCAGTCGAAGTTGCAGCGGCATCAAAAGCCACTTTCGACATTTTCTCGCCCAGAGCTGCGGATGTTTTCATAGCTTCGTTCATTGCGGACATGTCCACAGGGAAAGCTGCTGCCATGTCGGAAAACATCTTGGTGAAATCTTGTGTCTTAGCCATCGTTCTAGTCTCCAGTCTGTGTGTGCGGGGGGAGGTCCGCATGTGTGTATTTGTTTGCGTCTGCAGAATATATACATGCCGCACCGCAGCATTTCAAGTTTTTTCTGCATTGCAGCATTGACAGAGTGTCGCAGGGGCAGGCACAGCGGCTTTTGGGGGTTAAGCCCTTATTTCTTTGGCAAAACGTAGGTGCCAGGCGCTGCTGTCAGAACGGGATGGGTGCTATCACCGGGCACGCGGGCTGGTATTTTCTTACCAGATTTCTTACCAAGCCATCCTTGCCAACGGGGCCACCAGGACCCCTCGTGGAAGGTGGCTCCCTCCATCCAGTCATCTTGATCACCGGACATATCGTCATTGGTATAATGACCGTATTTCTTTTTCGTGGGTGGATTGATGATGCCAGCGACATGGCCAGACTCGGAGACAATGAAGGTTTTGTCTTTGGAGCCGAATTGCTGAACCCCGGCGTAGCTGCCGCGCCAGGCCGCGATGTGATCCGTTTCACAAGCCACCGCACAAACCGGCACTTTAACATCGTCGAGACTGAGGGTTTCACCCAGAACCTTCATCTCGCCCTTGGCAAGAAGATTGTCCTGACAAAGCTGGCGCAGGTAATCCACGACAAAGCGGCCGGGCAAGTTGGTGCTATCCCCGTTCCAGTAGAGCAGATCAAAAGCCGGAGGGGTCTCCCCCAGCATATAATTACGTACGGCGGGCGCGTAGATCAGGTCATTGGACCGCAAGAAACTGAACGTTCGCGACATGAAGAAGGAGTGCAGATACCCCTGCTCGGCCACCTGACGCTCGATCCCATCGACGAAATCGTTGTCCAGAAACACGCCCATTTCGCCCGGATCTTCGAAATCGGTGAGTGTCGTAAAGAAGGTGGCGGATTTGACGGACTTGTCACCGCGCTTGTTCATCAGGCCCAGAACCATCGACAAGGTGGTTCCAGCGATGCAGTAGCCCACGGCATTGACCTGCTTTTCGCCGGTGATCTTTTTCACTTCGTTGATGGCCGTCAGATAGCCTTCGTCAATATAGTCGTCGATGCCGACATCGGCGTGGCTTTCCCCGGGATTGACCCAGCTGACAATGAACAGCGTGTAGCCCTGATCGACAATCCATTTGATTAGTGAATTGGCGGGCTTGAGGTCCATTATGTAGAATTTGTTGATCCAGGGCGGGAAGATGATCAGAGGTGTGGCATGCACCTTGTCGGTGGTTGGCGCGTATTGGATCAGTTCGAACATCCGATTGCGATAGACAACCGAACCTTCTGTCGCGGCGATATTCTCGCCCACTGTAAAAGCGTCTTTGTCCGCCAAGGAGACCAGCAGGTCCCCATCATTGGCTTCCAGATCACGCACCAGGTTTTCGAGGCCTTTGACCAGCGACTCACCATCGGTTTCCACGGCCTTTGCCAAGGCCTCGGGATTGGTGCCCAGAAAGTTGGTCGGGGAAAACATATCGACGATCTGGCGAGAGAAGAACGAGATGCGGTTGCGTTCCGTTGCGTCAAGCCCTTCGATGTTGGACATCGCATCGGTGATCGCTTCAGAGTTGAACAGGTATTGCTGTTTGACGAAGTTGAAATAGGGGTGTTCGTCCCAGAGTTCCGACTTGAAACGGCGATCAGAAGGGCCCTTATCTTCGGGCGCTTCGATCTTCCCTGCAGACAATGCCTGCTGCGCCTCGACATAGTGTTTTAGCGATTTTCCCCAGTAATTTACCTGTTGTTCGATGATTTTCGAGGGGTTGGTCATCATCTCCGCCATATAGGCGCTCATCGCTTTGACGTAGATGTCTTGGCTTGGGCCTTGCAGACCCGGATCAGACGCTTTGCGATGGGCCATTGCAGCCACCAAACGCTTGGACAATTCGTCCATCTTGGCCATGTTCGCATTGAGGCGCTCTAATTTGGCCTCATCAAGATTTTCGTCTTTAACGCCAGTTTTGGTTGTCATGTGACCTGTTCCGCAATACGTTTATGCTGCAGCTGCGAAATAGCGACGCCTTGTTGGGGACGCAAAGCGACGAATTGACATATCGGGCAATCAAGCCCGGGCGAAGGAGCAACCGCATGCGGTACATGCTAACATATGATTTCATGGAAAGCATGCGTCTTACCAATCAATGGATGGGCGCAACGGCAAAAGCGATGGGTGCACACCCGGCGATGGCGCTGTCCCCGAACCCGATGATCAAGATGCTGGAAGCCTGGGGCGAGGTGACGGAGCGCACTTTCTCACGCATGGTCGCCAAGCCTGACTGGAACATTCATACGGTCGTAGGCGAAGATGGCCGCGACCATCTGGTCGATGCGAAACCTGTCTTGCAACGTCCCTTTGGCGATCTGGTGCATTTCGAAGTGAACGACCGTCCCGAAAAGGCGCGGAAGATTCTGCTCGTCGCGCCGATGTCAGGCCACTACGCGACGTTATTGCGTTCGACCGTGGCTTCGCTGCTGCCGGATGCGGAGGTGTATGTCACCGATTGGCACAACGCGCGCGATATCCCCGTTAGTTCCGGCAAATTCGATATTGAAGATTACACGCTCTATCTTGTTGATTTCATGAAAGAGCTCGGACCGGACACCAATGTGATTGCCGTGTGTCAGCCTGCCCCGCTGGCTTTGGCGGCGACGGCGTATCTGGCTGACGAAGATCCGGCAGCGCAACCCAGATCATTGACGCTCATCGGCGGACCGATTGATCCCGATGCTGCCGCGACGGATGTAACAGATTTCGGCCGCCGCATCACGATGGGCCAGTTGGAAGAAATGGCGATCCAGAGGGTCGGCTTCAAATATCCGGGCGTTGGCCGCATGGTCTATCCCGGTTTGCTGCAACTGTCGTCCTTCATGTCAATGAATGCAGAGCGGCACGGCAAGGCGTTTTCGGAACAAGTGATCCGCGTGGCCAAAGGCGAAGCAGCGGAACACGATCATCACAACCGTTTCTATGACGAATATCTGGCAGTGATGGACATGACCGCAGAGTTTTATCTCTCAACGGTTGAGCGCATCTTCAAGGGCCGCGAGATCGCGGACAACGCCTTTGTGGTGGCTGGAAAACAAGTTGATATTGGCAAGATCACCTCGGTTGCGGTGAAGACTGTGGAAGGGGCGAATGACGATATTTCTGCCCCCGGTCAGTGCATCGCAGCATTGGATTTACTGACCGGCCTGCCGGACGAGAAAAAGGCCAGCCATCTTGAGCCCGGTGCCGGGCATTATGGTATTTTTGCAGGCAAGAGCTGGCGGCGGAATATCCGGCCACTGGTTCTGGACTTTATCGATGCCAATAGCGAAGCGCCAAAACCAAAGCGGCGGCGCAGCAAACCCAAATTGGTCAAAGCCAGCTAAATAGCGGCCTTGTCAGGCTTTCAGCCAAGCCTGCATCTCGGTGATCACGGCGTCCGGGGTTTCCAAAGTCGGTAGATGACCCGCCCCCGGGATCACCGACAGCGATGCATTCGGGATCATCGTTGCGATAAATTCATGGCGCTGGATCGGGCAGAGCGTGTCATGAGCCCCGCATAGAACAAGCGTTGGCACAGTGATCCTGCGCAATGTGTTTTGCTGATCCGGACGACGTTGCAACGCGCGGGACTGGCGCACAAACACCCCCTCCCCCAGATCCATTGCCATCTCCAGCACGAGATCGAGAACCGGACCGCGATGATCACCCGGAGCCAGATAGTTCGGCTTCATCTCATCGCGCATCACCTCTGGCAACAAACCTGCCATGACGCGTGCAATCTGCGGTTCCCGGTTCGCGGCATATTGCGGGGTTTCGGCCAAGGCGTTGGTGTCCATCAGGGCCAGCCGCGACACCCGCTCCGGTGCTCGACGGATCACCTCCATCGCGACGATGCCGCCCATGGACAACCCTGCCAAGGCGAAACGTTCGGGGGCGTGGAGTAGCACTTCCTTGGCCATCGCCTCGACCGTGTCATGACGGGTTAACGGGGGCAGATGGATGGCTCTCTCCCGGCCGAAATGTTTGATTTGCGGACCAAAGAGCCTGCTGTCGCACATCATGCCGGGAAGAAAGACGAGCGGCTCCATCAGGCGCGCGCCGCCGCGATCTGGCTGCCTTCGACCAAGGCACCGAGCTTGGCGTAGGCAATATCGGGATCGACGGCGCCAAACCCTGCGAATGTCCCGAAACCGCAATCTGAGCCGGCCACCAAGCGGTCCGTCCCCATAAAGCCTGTGAACCGGTCGAGCCGCTGGGCCACAACCTCGGGATGCTCCACAAAGTTGGTGGTTGTGTCGACAACGCCAGGGACCAAGATTTTATCCTCCGGTATTTCGGCAGCCCGGTCGCGAAACACGGTCCATTCATGGGCGTGGCGCGGGTTGGAGGTTTCAAACAACAGGTAGCTGGCGTTGACCGACATCAGGGTCGGAAAGACCTTCCCCATATCAATGTCGCAGACATGCGGGCCTTCGTAATTGCCCCAGCAGATGTGCACACGCACCCGAGACGGATCGATCCCCGCAAGCGCGTGGTTCAGGGCCTCGACATGTGAGCCGGCGATTTTCAGAAACTCCGCATCGGACAGGTCATTGAAAAGCATGTGGCGAGACAAGGCGAGATCGGGGCAATCAAGCTGCAGATAAAGCCCGCTATCGACGATGGTGCGGTACTCTTCGCGCATCGCATCCGCCAGAGCTTCCAGATATTTTTCACGCGTCGGATAATAATCATTCTGCAAAAACAAAGAGATGACGCCGGGAGATGCGGCATTCATGAAACCTTCTTCTCGCCCATGGGCCGCCATGCCTGCCTTGAGATTGTCGATGTCCTTTTGCAGTTCACCCTGCCCTTTGGAGGCGACCTCACCGGTGCACATGGGGCGGGCATATTGCGGGGTGCCGCCATCATCGGCCAGACGTTTCAGAAAGGACGGGAACATCTTCAGATCAGCTGGTGCATTGCGAGGGCTGTCGCCGGAAAATCCGGTGTAGCGGTCCTTCACGTAGGTCGCGTAGCTGATCTTCGAGGTTTCGCCATCCGAGACGATATCGACACCCGCCGTGGCCTGCTTGGCCACGGTTTCGGCGCAGGCTTCGGTCATGACTTTGTCAAACGCCGCCAGATCGTAATCGGTGCCGTTTTCACGGGCGAAGATCATATCCACGACCTCTTGGGTGCGTGGCAGGCTGCCCACATGGGTTGTTCTGATTGTCATTGTTCTGTCCCCCTCATTTTTATGTCTTTGTTCAAGTGTCGATGCGATGCAACCGCCTTAAGGCACACGGGCAAGAGCTTGCCCATCCCAGCGCAAAACATTGGCGCATTGATCCGGGATGGAGGCCTTCGCGCACTGACCCGCGGTGGTGTAGCTCCAGATCTCGTGACCACCTGCCGGAGCGGGTTTCAGTTCTGCCGAAATGCCAAAATAGTTTATCGGCTCGCCACCCTTGGAGGACAGGAACACCTGCACCTGACAATTGGCGGCGCCGCAGAACGGTCTAGGCAGCGCACCTGCGCATTGGAATTCGGCCCAATCGAGTACGTAATCGGGCTGGCCATCACGATCGATATCGCCCGAGAGCAGCGGCGCGGCGCCTTTTGCCGGACCCTCGCAGCCTTTTAATATCTCACGATCGACGGCTTGTTTGAGCACATCACCTGTTGACCCGGACGGCGCTGGTGTTGGTGCTGCCGTCCCTGTCAGGTAAGGCGCGCAGAATTCCTGCATGGCGGTGATGGCTTGCGGGGCATTGCCTGCCGACATGGGAATCGACTGCCCTGCATCGGTATAGATCGCGCCCGGCTGTCCGGTGGCCAAGGCTTTGATCAACGGATCTTGTGGCGTCAGGTCCTGTATCCAGCTGCCCCAAAGCTCATCAAATCGCAGACTTGGCAATTTATACCCCAGATCACCCACGATGATCATCACGTCGCTTCGGACGGTGGGGCCAGATGTATTCAGGCCGGTTTGCGGCAATAGGCCGGTCTGTATTTCAAGACTCAGAAGACCCGGAGGGCTGATCGGAAATTCATTGGGATCCCCTTGCTGGAACGGCTGGTTCTGGGGGGATCGCCCGCCGCAGAAGATGTCGAGCTGGTTGGGAAAGCTGCCATAGCGCGCGGAGCCATAATATAGACGGCCATTGTCACTGAGCCAATTAGTCCATGTCTGCGCAGCGACCGGCGTGGCAAAGAGTGCTGCGATCAGGACCAGTCTAAGCAGCGGTCCATCCTCCATCGACGAGTATCGACGTGCCTGTAATCAGTGACCCTGCGTCTGAGGCAAGATAGACCACAGCGCCCATAATATCTTCCACCTCTCCCACGCGGGGGAGTTTGATGTTGTCATCAATCCAGGCCCGTTTGGCCGGATCGCTGAAGGTGGCTTCGGTCAGGGGCGTACGAATGAAGGTCGGGCAAATGGAATTGACGCGAATGTTCTTCGGGCCAAGCTCGATTGCCATGGCCTTGTTGATGCCCTCGATGGCGTGTTTTGTTCCACAATAGACGGCGCGCTCCTGCCCGCCCACGTGACCCATCTGGCTGGAGATCTGGATGATTGCGCCGCCACCCCGGCTTTCCATTTGCAAAGCCGCTTTCTGGGCCAAGAAGTAAGCGGCGCGCACATTGACATTCATCACGGCGTCAAAGTCCTGCTCGGTCGTCTCGGTGGCCTTGGAATGGCGTGCAAGACCGGCTGAATTGCACAAGATGTCAAAAGGGCCATGCTCATCGAAAGCCGCACTGACCGCATCGATATCGGTCACGTCGAGTGAGATACCCTTGGTGGTCAGACCTGCCTCCCGCAGGGCTTTGGCCGTCTCTTCCACCTGATCTGCGTTCCGGGCTGCGATCACGACCTCAGCGCCTGCTTCAGCAAGCGCGACGGCGCATCCCAAGCCGATGCCGCGTGAGCCACCGGGCACGAAAGCGCGTTTTCCATCGAGACGAAAAGAGGGCGTTTTTGGCAAGTGCATACGTATTCCCCGACAAGCGGCTTGAAACCACCTCAAGGAATAGCGGGATAAGCGATGCCCTGAAAGGGTGGAAAATCCGCATATCGCTTTTTTCGGACTGCCAGCGTTTCCTCGGGCTCTGAACCCGCTGCCAAAAGCTTGCCACGCGGTGCGATATAGCTTGAGATTGTGCGCCGGGGCGTCGGCTCCCATGTCAGGTTGAAGGCACAGAGCTTGGGGAAATACCACTGTTCGGAATACGGGATGTGGTCGTGGATCCAGTAGGCCAGATCGCGCCAGTCGCGTCCCGCCTCATACTGGGTGGTGAACCACGGGATCACGATGGATGCGCCACCAATACGCGCATCCCCCTCTCCACGGTCCCAGATATGACATTCGCCGGGATAGTCGTTTCGCGCGCAGTTCAGCTTATTCTGATTGCCAAATGTGTTGAGTGATGGGGATCTGTAGCCAGAGCGCACGAAGACGCGGCCAAAAGTGTCCTGCAGGGGATCAAGGAGCTCGGTGCAAAAGGCGCGCCCCACCTCAATGGCGAGATCGGGGTTTTCAGGGATATTCTGATGTTCGTGGAAGTTGCCGATCTCGGAATACAGGAATTCACGCATCCAGAAGTGTTTTGACAAACGCACCCTTCCAAGGGTTTCCAGCGACCACATGGACGCAGGCTTACGCATCGTCCCCGTATCCATTCCAGCGAAACGCCCCGTCTTCGCGCAGAGGCGAGAACGGGTTATGCGCCACCTCCCAGACATGCCCGTCAGGATCGGCGAAATAGCCATGATGGCCACCCCAGAACACGTCTTGCGCTGATTTCAGGATGCGCCCGCCTGCGGCCTTTGCCGCAGCCAATATCGGAGCGACGTCTTCCTTCTCGCGCACGTTGTGGGCCAATGTCATACCCGAGAAGCCTTGGATGTCTGCAACCTCAATGCCCAGTTCATCGGCCAAAGCCTGCTTGGGATAGAGGCCGAGGGTCTGGCCAATCAGATCGAACGCAATCACACCGTCAGGGCTGTCCGTGCGGGTCCAGCCAATGGCCTCATAAAACGCAGCGGCGCGGTCCGGGTCTGCAACACCAAGGGTGACGAGGCTGACGCGCTGCTCCATCACAAGCCCCTGATCCAGTCGACCATAATCTGCACCGTTTCGTTCGTTTGACCCGGGCTTAGGATATCACCCGCGATTACATGGTTGAAAGGATCGTCCCCCTCCCCCATCACGCGTGGCTCCAGCGTGACCGGCCCCCCCCACTTGGTGGTCATCGCCCGGGTGGTTTCAGCGTCAACAACAGCGTCGTCGTCGGAAAAGATGAAAAGGCCGGGTGTCGTGACGTTCGAGTAATCCCGCTCGCGCGCAAACTTCACGATGGCCGCCATCGGAATCAAGGCCGTGGTCGGGTAGATCGTGGTCCAGTATTTTCCGTGACCCTCGTTTTGGGGGGCGAAACTGCGCTCAGCCCCTGCCAAAAGCGTGCTGACTGTGCGGGCCAAGGGCCATTCAAGGACAGTGGCGGTCGGGTTCTTGATCCGGAAATTCGGGGAGACGAAGATGATCCCCTTTAGCGTCTGGACCAATTCGGGATGCGTGGCGCCGATGGCTGCCACCGTACCGCCGGTCGAGGTTGAGATGATCACCACTTCCCGACCAATCCGACGACCAATGGCCATCGCTTCGGCCAGATCTTCGATCCAGTCGCCTGCGCTTGGCTCATCCAGCGCCAGCCCATCGCGGCCATGCCCCGCCAGCCGTGCGAAATAAAGGTTTGCGCCCAACTCCTCTGCGACATTGTCCGGCACTGGTCGGATTTCCTCGGACGTGGCTGAAAATCCATGCAGGTAGACAATGGCCAATTCTGTGGGTGTGCCGGCCTCTCCCGCCCAAACGATCCGCTTTTCGACGCCTTGGGTGATATCTGTGAAGGGTTCTTCGGCCTTTGCCAGATACACATCGAGGTCATCTGGAAGGATTCTTGGATCGAAGGAAATGTCTAGATCGACCGGTTCGCGCGGCCAAAGAAACCAAATGGCTGACAAGACCACAACCAAGCCCAGCATAATGCGCCCGAGCCATTTGCCGAATGTTCTCATGAGATCACCTGAAGCACGTTGTTGATGGCGTCTTCCAGCAATTGCAGCGCGTCAGGGTCAGAGAACCGATGATCGCCGCCTTTCAACAGAACAAGACGCATATCTGGTCCCGTCGCATGATCAAGCAGACGCAAGGCCACGGACATATCAACATCCGTGTCGTTCGTTCCTTGAAGGAACCGCGTGGGAAACGGCAGCTCAAGCGGAGCGCGCAGTACCAGATGGCTGCGTCCGTCTTCGATCAAGCGTTTCGTGATGATGTAGGGCTCGCCATAATCCGACGGCAAAGCCACCTGCCCGTTTTGCGAAAGTTCATCCTTCTGCGCATCAGTGAAACCGGCCCACATGCTGTCTTCGGTGAAATCCGGCGCAGCAGCGATGGTCACGAGCCCGGCAAGCCGTTCCGGCATTGCCTTTGCGCAGAGCAGGGAAATCCAGCCGCCCATCGAAGACCCCACTAACAGCAGCTTCCCATCGGTCAGGTTGGCCAAGGCATGCATGGCGTCTTCTGCCCAATCGCCGATCGATCCGTCGGTAAATTCACCGGAAGACTGGCCATGCCCTGAGTAATCAAAACGCAGGAAACCGCGCCCCTGAGACTTGCACCATGATTCGAGATGGATGGCTTTTGTGCCCTCCATATCGGACTTGAAGCCCCCCAGAAACACCAGCGTTGGCCCCGTTCCAGAGGTCAGATGATAGGCGATGCGCCGTCCTGACGGGGTTTCGATATATTTCGGTTCGGCCAAGTTTTCCTCCCGATTTGAGGTGTTTATGGCACCCCTTCCCGCCGTCCGAAAGTGGAACGTGACGGAAATTTTTAGGTGACTATCTTGTCACGTGACTATATTGTCACCTATAAAGAGATTATGGATGCGATCTTCAAAGCTCTGAACGATCCAGCGCGCCGAGACATTCTGGACAGCCTTCGCAAGAAGGACGGCCAAAGCCTCCGCGAGTTGGAACCTCAGTTCGACATGACCCGGTTCGGGGTCATGAAACATCTGGGGGTTTTGGAAGAAGCAAAGCTGATCACGACCAAGAAGGTTGGGCGGTTCAAGCATCACTATCTGAACGCCCCGCCTTTGCAGGAGGTCATGGACCGCTGGATTGAGCCGCTGCTGGCCAAACCCGCCGCCCGTGGACTGCTGGATCTGAAACAACAGCTAGAAGGAGCTGCCCCAATGACTGAAAAACCTGATTTCCGCATGGAGACTTACATTCAATGCACCCAAGACGCGTTGTGGGATGCATTGACCGATGTTGACCAAGCCGTGCAGTACAACTTCGTTGCCACCGCCTGCGAGCGTGATGGCAACTCGATGATTTATCGCACACCCGACGGCAGTGTCATGCTGATCTGCACGGAAACGGAGCTTACTCCGAAGACGCGCATCGACAGCACCTTCGAGCCACATTGGGCCGGGCCGGATGTACCTTTGGAGAAATCCCGCTTCGTTTATCTGATCGAGCCGAAGTCCGAGTTCTGTCATCTCACGCTTGAGCACTACAACATCCCTGCGGGTCAGGAAGGTGTCGCTGATGGTTGGCACCGGACACTAGCCGGGCTGAAGACGTTCCTGGAGACTGGGACGACCGTGAAATATTCCGAAGGCATGGAGGGCTGATTTATGGAACTTCCAACCGAGCTTGGCATCCTGACATGCCTCACCATCCTCGCCGCGACCCTGTGGATCCCTTATATCGTGGGAGTGAATACGGAACCGGAGCGCGAGGGTGCGCCTAACCCCTTCGTGCGGCCGCCCTCACAGGCTGACATGCGCCCTTGGGTTCACCGCGCTTGGCGTGCACATCTCAACCTGTTGGAGCAGTTTCTGCCGTTCGCAGCGGTCGTGCTGATCCTTGATCGGGTGGATGGGTTTAATTCACTCACCTATTGGACCTGCATTACCTTCTTTTGGCTCAGGATCGCCCATGCTGTGGGCATGATCACGGCCACAGCCCGGTTTCCGTCACGGCCTTTGATCTTCGTGGCTGGCTATGTCTGTATTCTGGTCCTCGCCTCGCAGGTCTTTCTGGCACCTTAGCCGCTAACATAGCCCTGCCTTCTGGGTCGGTAGAAATTCTTCTGGTTGTGAAGCCGGCCCAGCAAGTCATGCGTTCTGCGCACGCGATCATCTCGATCACCCACCCATGCCTCAGCCACCGTATCGCCATTGGCCAGCACACGCTGCTTGTGGCGCAATGCAGTCTCGATCAAATCAAGGTCTTCAACGGACAATTCAAAGTTCGTGTTGTAGCTTGGCATGACGGCCTCCCTCGGCTGAATTAAAGTGGTCGCGTTCGGTCTCCTCTGTTGGAAATATATGTCGTTTTTTAATAAGTAAATGTCGTATTTGGGAATACTTATGTATACCGAACTAGCCCTCCTCTACCTCTTCCAGACCAATGGCTGCGACAGCCGCAAGACCCGCCATACAAGCGAACAGGACAAGCGTCGCCAAAGGCCCCAAGAGGGCGGCAGCGCCACCAACTACACCGGTGAACAACAGAATACTGCCGATGATGGTGTTTGAGACGGCTGCGTAAGCCGCCCGGTCTGCCTCCGGCGCCATATCGACGAGATAGGTGGAGCGGCCTTGCCTGACGCCGTGATAGGCAATCATCAAGGCAAACAGCGTTACAGGCATGGCCCAAACGGTTTGTGCGAGCCCGAGCGCGGCCAACAAGATCGCCAGAGCTATTGCAATCGCCCCTCCGATGCCGGAGGCCATCAGCACCTTACGCGAGGATTGATCGGCGAAGCGGCCCCAGACCCACGAGCTTGCAAAAGACGCCAAGGCGGAGGCCAATAGCAACGCCCCAAGTGCGCCCAGACCTGCAGCGTCGTCCTGAGAGCCGGACAGGATCACCAGATAGGGCGGCGCCAATGCTGTTGAGACCAACAGACCCCGCACTGTGATGAAGCGCCAAAGCTGCGGGTTATCTTTCAAAATAGCGAAATTTGCTGCGGAGGCTTTCGGCTCCCCTGCGCCGCCCTGCTCTTCCATCCGCGAAAACAACGCCGCTGCAAAAAACCACAGAAATGCTGCAAGCGCGACGCCCGCTATCAGATACGTCCGGTTCTGGAAGACACCCGAAATCAGGAGGATTGCGAAGAGCACAACACCGACCGATGATGCAGACCCCGCAAACCCCGTGATCGCCCCGCGGCGTGTCTTTTCAATGGTACGGCCCAGAATGTCTTTGTAACTGACGGAACACAGCGCACGCGAGATCGCCAGCAGCGCCAGGGCTGCACAAATGCTTATCCCTGCGGCGCTCCCTTCAAGCGTCAAAGCAAAAAACACGATAAGGGCTGCACCGATCCCTTGCCCGATACTGCCCAGAACCCAGGCCCATTTACGCTGCGCAAGTGAAGACACCCACCCAGCCATCGCCACTTGCGGAAGCAGCGCCCCGGCCTCCCGGATCGGAACCAGAGCGCCAGCATAGACTGCAGGAGCGCCCAGCGCTGTCAAAAGCCAGCTGAGCACAAGTTTCGGATCAATCAGACCATCCGCAAGCTTGGTCATGGACAGACTGGCGACATGGCGCAGGCCATTGCGCGCCTCATCCGGGGCATCAGCCTCTTCGTCACCAGTCAGTCTTTGAAAGATATCGGTGGAAATCATGTTTTCTCAGTCCTTGACAGCGTGCGCGCGGGAGGTCACATAGCGCAAACCGACTAACCCGCAACCGGGCGTTCCGTGGGCGCCAAACTGACGAGGAGAAGGCCGATATGGCACCTATTTCCCTTACATTTCCTGACGGCAATTCGCGCGAGTTCGATGCAGGTGTAACACCTGCCGAGGTCGCAAGTTCCATCGCCACTTCGCTGGCCAAAAAGGCGATCTCCGCGACGGTTGATGGCGCGCATTGGGATTTGCAGTGGCCGATCGAAAACGACGCCGCGATTGCCATTAATACCATGAAAGATGAAGCGCCAGCGCTGGAGCTGATCCGTCACGATCTGGCGCATATCATGGCACGCGCCGTGCAGGAAATCTGGCCTGATGTGAAGGTAACAATCGGGCCTGTGATTGAACATGGCTGGTATTATGACTTTGACCGGGAAGAGCCGTTCACTCCTGAAGATCTAAGTCTCATTGAGAAAAAGATGAAGGAAATCATCAACTCACGAGACGAAGTTCGTACTGAGATTTGGGAGAGAAGCCGTGCTGTGGACTTCTACAAATCGAACAATGAGCCCTACAAGGTCGAGCTGATCGATGCGATCCCCGGTGATGAGCCGTTGCGCATGTACTGGCATGGCGACTGGCAGGATTTGTGCCGGGGTCCACATTTGCAACATACCGGCCAGGTTCCGGCAGATGCCTTCAAGCTGATGAATGTCGCGGGCGCCTATTGGCGGGGCGACAGTAATCGGGCGATGTTGCAACGCATCTACGGTGTTGCGTTCCAGAACCGCGAGAAACTGAAGGACTATCTGCACTTCCTCGAAGAGGCTGAGAAACGCGATCACCGCAAGCTGGGTCGTGAAATGGATCTGTTCCACATGCAGGAAGAGGCCCCGGGCCAAGTGTTCTGGCATCCGAACGGCTGGTCGATCTACACAACTTTGCAGGACTACATGCGCCGCAAACAACGCGACGGCGGCTATCGTGAGATCAACACACCGCAGGTTGTGGATCGCAAACTTTGGGAAGCTTCTGGCCACTGGGACAAGTATCAGGAGCATATGTTCATCGTCGAGGTCGAGGAAGAACATGCCAAGGAGAAAGCGGTCAATGCGCTCAAGCCCATGAACTGCCCCTGCCACGTGCAGGTGTTCAATCAGGGGTTGAAATCCTACCGCGATCTGCCACTGCGGCTTGCTGAGTTTGGCTCATGTTCGCGCTATGAGCCCTCTGGCGCGCTGCATGGGATCATGCGGGTTCGGGGTTTTACACAAGATGATGCACATATTTTCTGCTCGGAAGATCAGATTCAGGATGAATGCGCGAAATTCATCAATTTTCTGGCGGACATCTATAAAGACCTCGGATTCGAGAAGTTCGAGATCAAATTCGCGACACGTCCAGAGATGCGCGTGGGTTCTGACGAAAGCTGGGATCGGGTGGAAAATGCCTTGGAGAAGGCAATCGAAGCGACCGGTCGCGGGTATCAACTGGAACCGGGCGATGGTGCTTTCTACGGGCCGAAACTGGACTTCTATCTCACCGATGCGCTTGGACGCGTCTGGCAGTGTGGCACGTTTCAGGTGGACAACAATACGCCCGAGCGCCTTGGCGCGACCTATATTGGCGAGGATGGCGCAAAGCATCACCCCTATATGCTGCACCGGGCAACGCTTGGTTCATTCGAGCGGTTCATCGGTATTCTGATCGAAGAACATGCCGGTAAGCTGCCCTTCTGGCTTGCACCGCGTCAGGTGGTTGTCGCCTCGATCGTCTCGGAGGCCGACGACTATGTGCTGGAAGCCGTTGAAAAGCTGAAAGCGCAAGGGGTCCGGGCCGAAGCAGATATCCGCAACGAGAAGATCAACTACAAGGTGCGGGAACATTCGGTTGGCAAAGTGCCGGTTATTCTTGCGGTTGGCCGCAAGGAAGTCGACGAGGGCACCGTGACTTTGCGTCGATTGGGCAAAAAGCAAACCAGCGTTCTGCCCTTCGACGAGATCGCGGCCGAGCTGGCTCAGGATGCTTTACCGCCAGATCTAAAGTAAGGCGTCCTGAACGTCCTTGCTCCATCCAAGATGAAGCGTGTCGGCCTCGATGACTGGCCGCTTCATCAAGGTCGGGTGCTCTGCCAAAAGCTCTCGTGGCGACGTCTGACGGGCGTCCGCGCTCAAACCGCGCCAGGTGGTGGACCGTGTATTCATCAGCGTGTCGCCGAATGTCATGAAAAATTCATCCAGCTTTTGAGGGTCCAGCGGATTTTCGCGGACGTCCACGAAGCGAACCTCGTGACCTGCATTTTTAAGTACCTTCAACGCCTTACGGCAGGTATCGCATGTCTTGATTCCGTAAACTATCATCTCTGGCCCTCTCGATTGCTGCCGCGTTGCTGGCAGGGGGATTGCTTTTTGACAAGGGGTACTATTTCTAAAGGTGTGTGAAGACCCAAATTGGCTACGACGACAATTCCTTCGGGAAGCAGTCCAAGAAGACAAGACCAAAGGCTGCACCGCCCCGCTGCAATTCCGCAGGCGGGTAACTGAAGGAGAATTCGGATGGCTACTGGCACCGTGAAATGGTTCAACACAACTAAAGGCTTCGGCTTTATTGCCCCAGATGATGGCGGCAAGGACGTCTTCGTTCATATTTCTGCCGTGGAACGCGCCGGTTTGACCGGTCTGCGCGACGACCAGAAAATCCAATACGAGATGATTGAAGGCCGCGACGGTCGCTCATCTGCAGGCGATCTCGTCACGCTCGACTGAGCTGGTCCGACGCTTTCAACATGTTTTGAACGGCCCCCAGACGGGCCGTTTTTTTATGCCTGCCCGTAACTGGATAGACGCGGGCTAGCGCGTGAAGCCGATCATGTGGTCGAGATGCACGGCTCCTACGGGGGCAAGGGCGGTGCGCAGATCATCTTCCGCCGGGCCGTAAACGCGAAACCGGGTCGGAGCGAAGGCCGTAAAGAAACGTTCCGCAAACTTCTCGTTGAAATTGGCCAAATGGGTCATTGCAGCGGCATTGTTTTCATAGGCCTCTACGACCGTCACCTGCGCACCATCAGCGGAGCGATAATAATGATAGTGCATCGCGCCGGGTTCATGAACGCGGGTGGCCTTGACCATTTCGTCCAGCAGCGGGGCGACAGCGTCACCCTGCCCGTCTTGCACGTCCATCTCGATCACCCATTCTATGATGTTGCTCATCGCTCTCTCTCCCAACGCGGTTGCCTGCAAAGCCTAACAGGTGTCGGCCCCTACGTCCTGCCTCGCAGTCGGGTTGCCCGGTTATTTCGGAACAAAAATGGCGACCAGCCGTTTGTTTGATGAGACCCGCACCGCGGGACAAACAACAGAGAAGGAGCAGAAATGACACAGATCACACATGCAAAAATCCTTATCATGTCGACAAATGGCTTTGAGCAATCCGAGCTTGAAGTACCTCTGAAGAAGCTGCGCGCCGCAGGTGCGACAGTCCATGTCGCCACGCAGGATGGTGAAGACATCACCGGGTGGGACGACAAGAACTGGGGCGACATCTTCGAGTCCGATCTGGCCATCAAGGACGTCAATCCTGACAACTACGACGCACTGGTATTGCCCGGCGGACAGATGAACCCCGATATTTTGCGGATGGACGATGACGCTGTCGAGCTCGTGAAGAAATTTCACGACGCGGGCAAACCACTGGCTGCCATTTGTCACGCGCCTTGGATGCTGATCGAAGCAGGCGTGGTGAAAGACCGCCAAGTGACGTCATGGCCCTCTGTCCGCGCCGATCTGGAAAACGCAGGCGCTCACTGGACCGACGCCGAGGTGATTGTGGACAACGCCATCATCACCAGCCGAAACCCCGACGATCTGGAGGCATTTGTCGCCAAGATCGTTGAGGAAATTGAAGAAGGCGAGCACGTCCGCGAAGCCGCTTGACCTGATAATACCTTGCAAAAGCCGCGTCCTCGGGCGCGGCTTTTTCGCGTTTGATATTCCCCGCGACGTCCGCTGAACACTTCCAAACCCCGCCCCCGGATTTGCCAAACTGCCGTGCCCTTGCGATGGTCAGGGACGTGTTTTGAACAAAAAGGGTTTTTTGAAGATGTTTATGGATGAAATCCGCGTGGGCGACCGCAGCCGCAGCTACAAGTTTTACCTGAAATTCGAGCGCGCGGGCCGCACCAATACCGGCCCGATGATCATCTCGGGCTGGGTGAAGGAGAAAGGCCCCGATTTCCTGCGGATCAAAGGCTCGGTGGGCTACCGCGAATACACTGATTTCATCATCCCCTTTCACGCCATCCTCTACGCCACCGAGCGCGTCAGAAACCAGCGTTTCGGGGAGTGAGGTGTAGGATTGTTCGAGTGTGCCGCTAGGTCTGCTTCTTCCGACTTGCTCGACGCCGCGTAGCCGTGGAGTTTTTAGTTTCCAATTGTTGGCAGAAGAAAAACTTATTGATCTCGTCAATCTCAGGCCGTTTGTCTCGTTTGGCCTGATCCCAGAGCTTCGGCGGCACCAGAGGTGGCGCTTTACTGATCATGTTGTAAGAACGGTTGAGCGAATGCACCGCTTCGGGGTGGATGTTTCCTCGACTCCAGTATCGTTCAATCTTGCGTCGCAGGTTGGAAAACTCGTTCCCGGCTTGCTTGTGCAGAGCCGAACGAGACGCATATTGCAGAATATACTGTGACGCCGAGGACAGCACCACGAATACGGAAAAGACTGAAACAATAACTGGCGCGTTTGCTTCTGGGAAAGAAAACGCGCTTGCGATCAGATCGAGTAGTTTAGTGTTAGCAGCGAGAAACAGGACAAGGATCGCAGCACTGATGTTTACGATGGAAAGGCGCCGCTCACGACCGTCGCATTGAGATGCAGCAAGGTAATGACCGTAGGAGGCGACCAGTTGGCGTGCATTCCACATACAAAACAGCTTTCTGACACGCTCCCGATACTCTTCTGCGGACAGCTGTTCGTATTCTTCTTCAATATTGGAGACAAAGTCGTTTTCGGACATTTAAATCACTCATCAACAAAACATTTTCGGCAGGTTGGCAGAAAACACTGATCCCGCAAGATCAGTTTGCGAAAGAATATGTCCAAAAACCGACCCATTAAGACGGGAAATTATGAGCGACTAAGGGGATTTCCTTTCTTCGCGATGCATGAGCACTCGAGGCGACGCGGCCACATCGCCCGGCGTGAAAAGGGGATTTGGCAGCGCAGGTTTTGGGAACACCAGATCCGCAATGACGCCGATTTTGCAACCCATGTGCAGTATTGTTGGTTCAATCCGGTCAAGCATGGGTATGTCGACGCACCAGAAGCACGGCCATATTCGTCATATCACCGCGACAACCCCTAGGGTGCTAGAGAAAGCCGAACCAGTCTTTGAATATTTCTAGAGACTCTCTTGGCCCAACCCACGGTCTGCGCCGCTCCTCATCATCTTTCACTAGCAAACGCTCAAACTGCTGATCAATTGAAAGCATCACTTGCTCGGAAAGAGCTTCCTCACTAAAAAGTTTCGCTTTTCCAGTCAGTTTATACTCTCCGCCACCCAAACTTATTTCAGAAGCAAGCACTCCACCTTCATAGGTCGACACAATCAGAAAGCAGCCAGATTCATTACAGAAATAAGAGTGTAGAGACTTACGTTCAGCATCTTTGGACCCGAGAATTTGGCCACCAAGCACACAGAGCAAAAGAAGAGTAGCGGCAACAATCGTTGCCCAAGACAGGGGATGTGTGAAGATCTTCGGCCCAAGCATTTTATCACCAAAGGCGACATTCTCGGAAACTACTTCCTCAACGTAGCTGGACCATTTCTTTGTTCGACGGACTACCAGAATTAGCCCACGCAACTCCATCGAAAAGAAAGCGATCCATAAAATGGATAGCAGAAGCACGAAAGGCGTAAAGCCCGCAAACCAAACAGCACCGAGCACGGATAATGAATATATTCCGAGCGGCAAATATAAGAGCAAAAGATCGTTCGCAATCCCAACAACTCGCAATGGCACGATATGTATAATATTAGCCCACACAAGGAACGAGCCAGCAAAGAAAATCGCTAGCGCCACGATGGCCTTAATTATTGCCGTTATCGTTACCTCAGCAAATACAGGAGGAATGCTATAGTACTGCAGGTAAGAAATCTGCGTATAATACGCCAGAACATATGACAGGCCAGTTACCAAACCGAGTAGAACGGCCTCACTTGAGAAAACTCTCTCTATCATCCTACTACCTTACGAATGGCCTAGGTTCCCAGCCATCGTTTTTCACTCACCCAATAACCCCCTCAAACTCCCGCCATTCACCTTTCGACATGCCTGAGGTCTCCTGCGTGACCTCCTCGCCTTTCAGCATGCGGCGCAGGCAGTCGAGCGCTTTGCCGGACAGTTGCGCCCCGCCCAGCCGGTAGTCCTCGAACGCGCCGTAGGCGAAGGGGACCCAGTCCTTGACGACCTCGCAGATCGCGTCGGCATAGACGCGGATTTCGTATTGGGCGTGGGCGTCGGCGCGCAGGCGCAGGAAGTGGAAGAGGTTGTGCAGATCAACCTTCCAGTACCATTGGGTGAAGATGTTGGCGGGCAGGTTCATCCGGGCCAGTTCGCGGGCAAGGCCCTGTTGGTCGTCCTGGCCGATCATCTCTTCGTAATGGTCATAGCAGCGGGTGGCATCATCCTGCAGGTAGCGCAGCACGCGTTGGGCTTCCTCACCGCTCAGCGCTTCGCCGCGGCCTTGGTTGTTGATGACAGATTGCGCGGCAAGGTCTTCCGGCGCGGGGATGTAGAATTCCCGGTCGAGGATTGAATAGCGGGCGGAGTATTCGTTGACGTTGGCTGTGCGGTGGCGGATCCACTGGCGGGCGACGAAAACGGGCAGCTTGACGTGCAGCTTGATCTCGCACATCTCAAAGGGCGTCGAGTGCCAGTGACGCATCAGGTAGCGGATCAGGCCCTCGTCGTTTTGTACCGACTTGGTGCCCTTGCCATAGCTTACCCGGGCCGCCTGCGTGATGGCGTTGTCATCGCCCATATAGTCGATGACGCGGATGAAGCCGTGATCGAGCACAGGGATAGCTTTATAGAGGTGCTCTTCAATGCCGGGCACCGTGGCGCGGATGGTCTGGTGGCTGGTTGCGCGGAGGGCGTCGATTTCGGCTTGTTGGTCTGGGGAAAGTGGCATTTTGGTCTCCGGCACCGGTTGAGTCGCGTAAGGCTACATTTAGATGCGAAATGGGGCGCTATAGCAAGATGATGTTGCCTCTAATGTGAGCAGATTGCGTAATCTGGGTGCTTGCCCCCTGCCCTTTGGCAGGTCATTCTGGCGGTCATGGCGGATTGGGGCACACGAGGATTAGAGCGCGCGGCAGGCGACTGGGCGCGCGCGCGGCTGCCGGGCTGGCTGGCCGAATTCGTGATGTTCGTGCTCAAGCAAGGCTGGGCCGCGCTGTTCGGCATTCTGTTCTGTATCGCCATTCTGGCCTCCAAAGCGATCTGGCAGCCTGACTGGGTGATCAGTCGCTATGACGGGTTGTTCCTGTTTGCGGTGCTGACGCAGGCCTTCATGCTGATTTTCCGGCTGGAGACATGGGAGGAAGCCAAGGTCATATTGCTCTTCCACCTGACCGGAACGGCGATGGAGCTGTTCAAGACCTCGGTCGGCTCGTGGACCTATCCTGAGCATTCAGTGTTCTTTCTGGGCAATGTGCCATTGTTTTCGGGCTTCATGTATGCCGCGATCGGCTCTTACATCGCGCGGGTCGTGCGTATCTTCGAAATGCGGTTTGCCCCTTACCCACCTTTCTGGCTGAGCGTGGCTTTCGGCACGGCGGCCTACGTCAATTTCTTTTCGCATCATTTCCTGCCCGATATCCGCGTCGCTCTGTTTGTCGGATCCATCGTGATTTTCGGGCGCACGCGTGTGTGGTTCTATATCGGGCGCAAGGCGCGGTGGATGCCCATGCCTCTGGCTGCCTTTCTGTGCGCCAGCGTGGTTTGGGTGGCCGAGAATATCGGCACGATGACAGGTACCTGGATCTATGCAGGGCAATCCCCGTTGGAGATCGTGAGCTTTGCCAAAATGGGCTCGTGGTATCTGCTGCTTTACGTGGCGTTCGTGACAGTGACACTGGTGTCCCGCAGCGCATTGTCCCAGAGCGCCGAACGCCCACCTGATCGTGATGAGATTGCCGTACGGGGCCTCTCGCCAAATGCGGTGGCTCCGCTAGATTAAGAGACCTGGAGATTGGAGAACAATAATGAAAGTCGAATACCTGCACACGATGGTGCGCGTGAAAGATCTGGAGAAATCCATTGCCTTCTACGAAATGCTGGGCCTGAAGGAGCGTCGTCGCAGCGACAATGAGGGCGGACGCTTCACGCTGGTCTTTCTATGCCCTCCGGGTCAGGAAGATGGGCATGCCGATCTCGAACTGACCTATAATTGGGACGGCGATGACGGCCTGCCCTCCGATGGACGGCATTTCGGGCATCTGGCCTACCGGGTCGAGAATATCTACGAGATGTGCCAGTCTCTGATGGATGCCGGGGTGACGATCAATCGACCACCGCGCGATGGCCACATGGCGTTTGTCCGCAGCCCCGACAATATCTCGATCGAGCTTTTGCAGATGGGCGACAGCCTGCCCGCACAAGAGCCCTGGGCGAGTATGGAAAACACCGGTCACTGGTAAAGAGCGCGTTTTGATCAGGGCCGCGTCTTTCCTTTTGGGTCTCGGGCTCTGGCCCGGCGTTGCTTTGGCCAGTTGCAGGCTGGCGCTGCTTCTGGCCTTGGATGTGTCCTCATCGGTCGATGCCCGCGAAGACGCGCTGCAGCGTCAGGGTCTGGCTTGGGCCTTGCTCGAGCCGGATATCCTGTCGGCAATCCTCGATCATGATGGCGAAGTGGCACTGGCTGTCTACGAATGGTCCGGGCGCTATAATCAGACGCTGATCCTCGACTGGACAATGCTGAGCGACTGGTCCGCGGTGGAACATGCCTCCGCGACGATCTCCGCCAGCCAGCGGGAGCATGCCAACCTGCCGACATCCGCTGGCTACGCGCTGAGCTATGCGATCACAGTGTTCCAGCGCGCGCCTGTTTGCGATTTTTATACGCTCGACGTCTCGGGCGACGGCATCAACAATGATGGCTACGGTCCAGCCGTCGTTCACAAAAACCATCGCTTCGCGGGCAAGACAGTCAATGGGCTTGCCATTGGTGGATCGGGCGCGGGCGACAATCACGTCTACTTCTTCTATGAGCGCGAGGTGATCTACGGGCCCGGCGCATTCGTGATCCGGGCCAAGGACTTCGACGATTTCGCTGACGCGATCCGCAAGAAACTCTACCGCGAACTCAGCCCGCCTCAACTGAGCGCCCTGCACCCATGACATGGCTCACACTTGTGCTGATTATGATCGGAAGCGCAGTTGTGGCCGAATGCCGACTGGCCCTCGCCCTGGGTCTGGACGTTTCAGGCTCGGTGGATGCGCGCGAATATCGCCTGCAACTGGATGGTCTGGCCGCTGCGCTGGAAGCGCCTGATGTGCAATCCCAGATCCTGACCCTGCCCGACACGCCGATCTGGATCAGCGTCTTTGAATGGGCAGGCGCCTCCTATCAACGGCCGGTGCTGGACTGGCGTGCCCTGCGCAGCGCCGACGACATTGCAAGTGTTGCTGACCGCTTACGCGCCACGCGGGCCCGCCGGGCCGCTGGCTCCACCGCTATTGGGTCTGCGATGTATTTTGCGGAACTGCTGATGCGTGAGCGGCCGGGATGCTGGTCCTACACGCTCGATCTGTCCGGCGATGGTGAGAGCAATGACGGTCAATTGCCGTGGCAGGTCAGGACCGAACCGCGCTTTGGGGCAATTACGATCAATGGGTTGGTGATCGGCTCGGATATCACGCGCGGTCGGGACGAACGGCAGATGGAAATGATGGCGCTTTCGGCCTATTATCGCACGCGGGTCATCTGGGGCCCCGGCGCCTTTATCGAAGTGGCGCAAGGCTTTGATGATTTCGAGCGTGCCATGCGTCGCAAACTTCTGCGCGAAACCCGTGGCACGGCCATCGGTCTGCTGGATCATCCCTGATCCAGCCTTCCCATGTTTAAAAATATCCCGGTGGGGTCAAGGGGAGGCAGCGCCTCCCCTGCCGGGTCGCTCATGGCGCAGCCATGGCGACAGCCGGCCGTCACACAGGCAGAAGGGCGGCTCCAATGCGGCGCCCCTCGGAAAGAAGCACATTATAGGTCCGGCAGGCCGTTGGGCTGGCCATGACCTCCAGCCCGGGTCCTGCATCTTCGATCGCCGCGCGAAAGGTTTTCGGCACATGGGCGATATCCGCGCCCGTGCCGACAAAAAGTACGTCGAGCTCGGCCGCTGCGGCAAGGATCGCGTCCAGATCATCGTAGCCACCCCATGCCAGCACCCGGTTTGGCAACAACACCTGTGCGCCATCGCGCTTTTCTCCACCGATGCGGAAAAAGCCCTGGCCATACCCGTCAACAGGGGGCGAATTGTCATAGGAAATTTCGGTCAGGCGCATCTCAATCCCAAATCGGCAGGCCCATCAGAATGGCTGCCCCAATTATACAATAGGCCACATTGCGATAAACGGCCTGACGGCTCGGGTCAAACAGGGCTTGTCCAATGCGCGCGGCGATACCGTAAGGCACAATCAACATCAGACCCAATCCGACGGCCTCCCAGCTCAACATGCCCTGGGCAGCCATAAGTGGCGCCGTCAGCAAGCCTGTGGTCGTGAGAAACACAAGCGTGTTGGCGCGCGAGCGGGCAATGCTGTCCTGACCGCTAAGTTGAAACAGGATCATGATCGGCCCAACCAGCCCCGTGGCTCCGCCCACCAGACCCGTGCCGAGGGAAACGCCTGCCCGCGCCATAAATCCCGGTGCTGTCTGGTAGCGCCATCCTGAGATCAGGGCGATCAGCGTAATCGTCGTGACCGCAAGAACCGCCCAGCGCATCGTGGTCACATCATTGGTTTTCAGCACGTAGAGACCAACCGGCAAAGCGCAGCTTGCCATAATGATCATCTGGGTTACCGACTTGCGATCTGCCTGCCCCCAAGCGCGCGGCACGACGGTCACCAACGAGGCCAGCGCTGAGATAGCGAATGCCGCCACCGCCATCTCGACCGGGATAAAGGCCGTGGCCACGGGCATGAAGACCAGTGCTGCGCCAAATCCCGCAAAGCCATAGACGATCCCGGCGGCGATGGTGATCAGAATAATCCAGCCCAGACCTTCAATCGCGAAGGTTTGGGCCAGCAGTTCAGGCATCTACATTGGCGAATTGATTGCCGGCCGTGTTGTCCGGTTTCGACCAATCGCGCTTGACGCCGAGATAGAGCAACACCGTCGAGGCCACGAAGACTGACGAATAGGTCCCCACAATGACGCCCCAGATCATCGCGAAGACAAAGCCGCGGATCACGTCACCACCAAGAATAAATAGGGCAATCAATGCCAGAAGCGTCGTGACCGAGGTCATCACCGTACGCGACAAGGTTTCGTTGATCGAGATGTTAAGAACCTCTTTCAACTCTTTCTTTTTGTATTTCCGCAAGTTCTCGCGGACCCGGTCAAAGACCACGACCGTATCGTTCAGGGAATAGCCCACGATGGTCAGAAGGGCTGCGATAATCGCCAGATCAAACTTGATTTGGAGTTCCGAGAAGATGCCGAGCGTCAGCACGACATCGTGGATCAGGGCCAGCACGGCCCCCACCGCGAACTGCCATTCAAATCGCAACCAGATGTAGATCAGCACCGCTCCGATCGCGAGTATCACCGCAATGGCCGCTGTCTGGATCAACTCACCCGAGACTTTGGGACCAACGGATTCCACCGAGGGAAACTTCATATCCGGGTCGATCACACGCAAGGCCGCCTGCACCGTTTCGATGGTCGCCGCCGTGACAGCCTCATCGCCTTCCTGCGCCTCGATACGGATCATTGCCACATGCTGGTCGGCCGCAAAGGTGGGGTCGAAGACTTCGGTGATCGAGATATCGCCCAACTCTGCAGGCGCCAGCGCGTCGCGATAGGCCGCCACATCCACAGGATGCGTGCTTTCGGTCCGGATCGTGGTGCCACCCCGGAAATCAATGCCGTAATTCAGGCCTTGGATCAGGAAGCTGGCAAAGCCGATGACGATCAGCAGGGCCGAGATGCCCAGCCAGAGTTTCCAGCGGCTGAAAAAATCCCAGTTGGTTGTCGTGGGCACAAGTTTAAGACGGAATGCCATCGATCACAGCTCCACTGTTTTGGGACGTTTCCGTTCGAACCACATCACGATCATGATGCGGGTCACGAAGATCGCGGTGAATACGGATGTCAGGATGCCGAGGCCAAGCGTGATTGCAAAGCCGCGTACCGGGCCAGAGCCCATGGCAAACAAGATTACGGCTGTAATGAAGGTCGTGATATTGGCGTCCAGAATTGCTGAAAGCGCTTTTTCATACCCAAGTTCAATGGCGCGCGCTGGCCCTTTGGCCGATTTAAGCTCTTCGCGGATACGCTCAAAGACAAGCACATTGGCATCGACCGCCATACCAACGGTCAAGACGATCCCGGCAATGCCGGGCAAGGTCAAAGTGGCACCGATCAGCGACAGCAGACCGAAGATCAGGCCGATATTGATGATCAGCGCGACATTGGCAAAGAGCCCGAACAGGCCGTAGCTGAGGAACATGAAGACCAGCACCGCCACAAAGGCGATGATCGTGGCGATCTTGCCTGCGTCGATACTGTCCTGTCCCAGTTCAGGCCCGATGGTGCGTTCTTCGAGGAAGGTCATCTCCGCAGGCAGGGCCCCTGCCCGAAGAAGAACGGCAAGGTTGGTCGATTCCTCAACCGTGAAGTTCCCGGAAATCTGGCCAGAGCCACCGGTAATGGCTTCGCGGATATTCGGAGCGGAAATAACCTCTTCATCCAGCACGATCGCGAAGGGCGAGCCTACGTTCTCGCCGGTATAGATACCGAATTTGCGACCACCCGCCGGATTGAACCGGAAGTTCACTGAGGGCAGGCCATTTTGGTCAAACGCAGGTTGGGCATCGACCAGATCCTCCCCTGTAACGACGGGCGTTTGTTCCAGAACGTAGTATTGGCCCTGCTCCTGAGCATCGACAGACGGATAGATGACATTCCGGCCCGAGACAGGCTCATTCGGGTTGGTGGTGCGGCTGACCACGGGATTGAATGTCAGCTTGGCCGTGGTCCCGATCAGCTCTTTCAGTTCGGAGGCAGAGCCGATGCCCGGCACTTGAATGAGGATCCGGCGCTCTCCCTGACGTTGAATAGTGGGTTCGCGGGTGCCAACCTCATCCACGCGGCGACGAATGATCTCCAACGATTGCTGCATCGTGCGGTCATCGGTGGCAATGCGTTCAGCTTCGGTAAGTTTGATGATGATCAGATCACCGCGCGTGCTGACCTCGATATCATTCTGGCCGACACCGGTAACTGACACGACCGGCGTTGCGATGCTGCGCACGAGTTGAGCCGCCCGCTGCGCCCCGTCCGGATTAGACAGCTTGATGTGCAATTCGCCCGCAGGCGCATTCTGACGGCGGATTGTCCCAATGGTGGCGCGTTCCGCCCGCAACACATCTCGTGCTTCGAGCCAGTAGCTATCCATGCGATCTTCGTAGACATCCTCGACGCTGACTTCGGCCAACAGATGTGCGCCACCTCGCAGATCAAGGCCCAGATTGACGAGCGCGGAGGGCAAAAACTCAGGCCAACCCGCACGATAGTCTGCCACCTCTTGTTGGGTAGCGTCACTGATCAAAGGGTTGGACGTTGCGCCTGTTTCCTGAAACGCCACCGCATCATTGTGGTTTTCAACTGTCGTGTAAAAGGTGTTCGGAAGCGCGAGCGTGAGGCCCACGACAACCGTCAACCAGATCGTGATCCGTTTCCAAAGATCAATTTGCAGCATGGCGCGCGCCCTGCCCTTCTTGTTCGAGGGTTACTTCGCAGGTTCTGTTTTGTTCAGAACATTGGCAATCGTGGATTGAATAACGCGGACTTTCACGCCCTCTGCAATCTCGACCTCAACCTCGCCATCGTCTTTGACCTTGGTGACCTTGCCGATCAAACCACCTTGGGTGACAACCTGATCACCACGGCGCAGGGCTGCAACCATCGCCTGATGTTCTTTCATCTTCTTTTGCTGTGGTCTGATCAGCAGGAAGTACATGATCGCGAAGATCAGGATCAGCGGAATGAAACTTGTGAACGCCCCTTGAGCGCCGGCGGCCTGTGCATAGGCGGGTGAGACGAGCATAATTGTCTTCCTATCTGTCGTATTCGGGCTCTGATGGCCCTGCTTTCAAAGTTGGCGCACCCTATCCGTGACCGCGCAGGGGTGCAACGGGTTTACCGCCGGTTTTGGCACCTCTAGTTTGAACAAATAGGGATTGTGTTTTTGAGTTTGAACGGCTGGGCGGGATTTCTTGTGAAACGATGGTTTGAATGGCTGGTCTCGTTGGCGATTGCATTGGGCGCAATTGGCGCGGCGCAAGCGCAATCCAAGCCGCTGGTGATCGCCGACAGTCAGCGCGACAGATGGTCGGCCATCGGGAAGCTGAACATTAACGGCTATCGCTCGGCAGGGTCCTGCACGGGCACGCTGATAGCCCCTGATCTGGTCCTGACCGCAGCACATTGCGTGGTGAACCCCAAGCTGCTTCTGCCCTACCCGCTCTACCGCATCCAGTTTGTCGCGGGGTGGCACAAGGGAGAGCATCGCGGGGCCGCAACGGCCAAGGCGGTTTGGGTGCACCCCGATTACGACATGACGACCGAGGCCGAACGCTATGCCAATCCCAAGAACACCGGCCGCGACATCGCCCTGATCGTTCTAACCCAACCGATTGATGGCATCGTGCCCGCCACCGTGTCTGACATGCCTGGCAGCGGGGGACCGGTGGCCTTGCTCGGGTACCGGCGCGATCGTCCGGATATCCTGACGGATTATTCCGGTTGCAGCTCCCCTGCCTCACTCGGCGGAATTGTTCTGCTGTCTTGTGCCGTGGTCGAAGGCACCTCTGGCGCGCCGATTTTTCGAAAGTCAGAGGATGGGTGGGAGATCATCGGGGTTGTGTCTTCCCGCCGCGAAGGCGCCAAAGGGCCGCGCAGTATGGGGGCGGCGGTGGATCAAGGCGTGCTCAAACGGGTGCGGTCAGGCGGGGAATGATCCATTAGCCCTTCAAATGCCGCACGGATTGAGGCATAGGCAGCGCACGATAAACCCAAACTTAGAAAAGGACACGTTGCCATGCATGATATTCGCATGATCCGTGAGGCCCCCGAGGCCTTTGACGCTCGCTTAGCCCGCAGGGGTCTGGCGTCCGTGTCCTCTGAAATTTTGGCCATCGACAGCGCCCGCCGCGCGAAAATTCAGGCGGCCGAGGAAGCCAAGGCCGAGCAGAACCGTGCCTCGAAAGAGGTGGGGGCCGCCAAGGCTAAGGGTGACGAGGCTGAATTCGAACGCCTGCGCGCCCTGGTTGGCGAGAAAAAGGATGAAGTGGCGCGGCTGAATGATGAAGCCAAGGCTGAAGACGCCAAGCTTAACGACATCCTGATGGGCCTGCCAAATCTGCCGTTTGAAGACGTGCCTGATGGCGCAGACGAAGACGACAATGTGGAGATCCACCGGTGGGGTACGCCGCGACGCTTCCCGTTCCAGCCTTTGGAGCATTACCAGCTGCCCAGCGTGACACCTGGCATGGATTTCGAGACGGCAGCGAAGCTGTCGGGCTCGCGCTTTGTGCTGCTGTCTGGATCGATTGCCCGTATTCACCGGGCCTTGGCGCAGTTTATGCTGGACACTCACATCAACAAAAACGGCCTGACCGAGACATGGGCACCGGTTCTGGTCAATGAAGCGATGATGTATGGCACCGGTCAGCTGCCCAAGTTTGGTGAAGACAGCTACAAAACCACCGAGGGCATGTGGCTGATCCCAACATCAGAAGTCACGCTCACCAATATCGTGAACGGGGTGACGATCGAGGAAAGCTATCTGCCACGCCGCTACACGGCGCATTCCCAGTGCTTCCGGTCGGAAGCGGGATCGGCAGGGCGCGATACGGCAGGCATGTTGCGCCAGCACCAATTCGAGAAGGTCGAGATGGTGTCGGTGACGCATCCCGACAACTCGCGCGCGGAGCTGGACCGGATGACGGAATGCGCTCAGGGCATTCTCGAAGCCTTGCTGCTGCCCTACCGGACGGTCGTCCTGTGCACTGGCGATATGGGCTTTGGGGCGCGGCGCACCCATGACATCGAGGTCTGGCTGCCCGGTCAAGGCAAGTATCGCGAGATCAGCTCGTGCTCTGTCTGCGGTGACTTTCAGGCGCGCCGAATGAATGCGCGCTTCAAGCCTGCCGATGGTGGCAAACCGGATTTCGTGCATACCTTGAATGGATCTGGTCTGGCCGTGGGCCGTTGTCTGATTGCTGTTCTTGAGAACGGGCAACAAGAGGACGGTTCGGTCGAGTTGCCGCTGGCTTTGCACCCCTATCTTGGTGGCAAGAAAACCCTCGATCCGCTGGGCACGCTGATCTAGGGCCTGTTACGCGTCCGGGTCATTCTTGGGCGCGTAACCATTGGCGACGAACCAACGAGCAATCACTGATAAAAGTGAGACTTGTGAGCCGTACATGCAGGATTGCACCGGACGGCCCAGATAGCCGTTTATATCCGCCTCTAGCGCGTCAGCCCCGGCATCCTGAAGCCAGAACCGCATCCGCGACAAAACGCTGAAAAGATCGTGCACTTCCGAAAAGCTGTAGCGCGTTCCGCCATTCTCTGGAGCAAATCGCTGCTCGATCACAGAGCTTCGCGGCGGGTCGCACTCCCGAAACGTGGTCTGCTGGACAGAACGAATTGCCCCGTCATCTTCAACGTCATAGGCCATCACACGACCCAGATAGCTGTGGCGGATGGTTGCGCTCTCAAAATCTGTCTGATTGACACCGTCGACCTCGAAGCTCACTTCGAAATAGCCATCCTCCGAAGCTGGCCCGCATTCGCGCATGGCCATTTTCTTGTCGGCTTTGATCAGCAGAGCGTCCGCGGCATTTTCTGGCGACAACTCGATGAAGCAGTTACCGGATCGATGCAACTCGCCCGCCGGAATTGTGTCGAGCGTACAAATCGCACGGGTTCCGCCGAGCCAAAGAAAGAACCAGGCACAACTGAGGATCAGATAAAGCCATGCCGCGGCGGCGTCGCCCCGCCCATCAACCGCATATTCCGCCAGATGCGTCGCGAAGGCGATCAGGGGCAATATCAGAGTGGTGGCGATCGACAGGCCCAGCACGTCGATATGAGAGGCGGGCCAGATCGCAAGGATCGCGGCGGCAACAAGGGCAACGGTCAGGCCTACGCCAATCGCGGCAGATGGCGAAAAGGCAAGCAAGGCACTCAGGCCCGGAAGGGCGGCAACAAGGGCGATCAGGCGGCGCTGGCGGTAGATGGAATAGAGCATATATCCTCGTATCTTTTTCGCCCCTGCCCTTGCTTGCTGGTCAAATCGGGCCATTTTCCGACTGCAACCGGGGCATTTCCGCGACCGGACGGTGCAATTGGAGCGGCGATATGAAAGCATGGCTGGTTTTGTTGGCGGCACTCGCGTTTGTGATCTCGCCTTTTGTGGTCGAAGGCTTTGCCGGATTCCGCCCTGATCAGTTCCCGATCCCGCAAGACAACGCGCCCGTGCAGCCCGCGGGATATGCGTTTTCGATCTGGGGTGTGATCTATCTCTGGCTTCTGCTTCACGCGGTATTGGGTGTTTGGAAGCATCGCGATGATCCGGCATGGGAGCCAACCCGTTGGCCAATGATTATCTCCCTTGGTGTCGGCGCGCTGTGGTTGAAGGTTGCGACCATATCGGTGATCTGGGCCACTGTGTTGATCTGGGTGATGTGCCTGAGCGCGCTCTGGGCGGTGTTCATGGGCAGGCAGGGCGGGCCGAAATGGGCGCTCGCCTGGCCACTCGGCCTTTATGCAGGCTGGTTGTCTGCCGCCTCGCTCGTGTCACTGGGACTGCTTGGAGCGGGATATGGCATCTTTGGTGATGCGCTGTTCTGGGGCTGGGTCATGGTTCTGGTGGCCATTGGATTTGCCTGGATGAACCAGATGACCTTCGTCGGTGTCTGGACCTATGCCGCAGCCGTGGCTTGGGCGCTGATCTCGATTGCGGTTAAGAATTACCCGGATCAATGGGCGCTAGCGGCGGTTGCCCTACTGGGCGCTGTGTTGATTGCAGCACTGGCTGTACGTCAACGCAGTCAGACAAGCTGAGGCGTCTTTACGCCTCTTGACCTTCGGGATAAGCCTGAACCCGTACAAAACGGCGGGGCAGCAATGCGTATTCTCATCACCAATGACGACGGCATTAACGCGCCGGGGCTAAAAGTTATTCATGCAATCGCAACAGATGTTGCAGGCCCCGATGGAGAGGTCTGGACTGTCGCACCCGCCTTCGAAAAGTCAGGTGTTGCCCATTGCATCAATTACGCCCACCCCACGATGATCGCCCAGATGGGCCCGCGCGAATTTGCAGCGGAAGGCGCACCTGCTGATTGCGTGCTGGCCGGGCTGCACGAGGTGATGGACAGCCCGCCCGATCTGGTTCTCTCAGGCGTGAACAAAGGCAATAACTCTGCCGAGAACACTGTTTATTCCGGCACGATCGGCGCAACCATGGAAGCTGCGCTACAAGGCATCAAATCCATCGCCATGTCGCAATATTTCGGTCCGGACAATGCCGGTTTGGACAATCCGTTCGAGGCATCTGCCAATCACGGCGCTGATCTGGTGCGCGCCCTTTTGCAATCCGACGTCTGGGGCGGTGGCAGCCACATCCATGGCTACGCCACGTTTTTCAACGTAAACTTTCCTCCGGTCGCCTCGGCGGACGTGAAAGGCACGCGGGTCGTGGCCCAAGGGCGGCGTCCAAGCGGGGGCTTCGGTGTGGAGGCACATTTGCCCCCTAACGGTCGCAAATATCTTTGGATCAAGGGCAACCCTCAGAATGTCGCCTCGGGCGACAATACGGATGCGACTGTCAATCTGGATGGCTATATCTCCGTCACTCCGATGCGTTGCGATCTGACAGCCCATGACCTGATCGGTGATGTGGAGCGCCATTTGGGATGACCCTCGACGCGGAAGCAAAAATGCAGTTTCTGTTTGCGCTGCGCTCCAAGGGCGTCATGGATAAACGCGTTCTGACCGCCATGGAGAAGGTGGACCGCGGCGCCTTTATCACGGGCCATTTCGCGGAACGGGCCTATGAAGACGTGCCCTTGCCGATTGCCTGTGGCCAAACGATCTCGCAGCCCTCGGTGGTCGGCATGATGACGCAGGCGCTGGACGTGCAACCCCGCGACAAGGTTCTGGAGGTCGGAACGGGTTCTGGCTATCAGGCTGCGATCCTGAGCCACCTTGCCCGACGTGTATACACCATTGACCGCCACGCCCGGCTCACCCGCCCCGTGCGCAAGATGTTTGAAGACATGGACATCACCAACGTCACCGTTTTGACGGGCGACGGGAGCTTTGGCGTGCCTGAACAATCGCCCTTTGATCGCATCATCGTGACGGCTGCGGCAGAAGACCCCCCCGGTCCCCTCTTGGCGCAACTGCGAGAGGGGGGTATCATGGTTGTACCGGTTGGGCAGTCGGATGCGGTGCAGAGCTTGATAAAGGTGACGCGCGGTCCGGAAGGCTTTGAATATGAAGAGCTTTTACCGGTACGTTTTGTGCCCCTTCTTGAGGGGTTGGGACAGGAATAAACGATGAGGCCCCACAAAGGAGGCCCGCGATTTTGAGGAAGAGTGCTATGCGGAACAGGCGTTTCAGCAGATTTTTGCCAGTTGTGGTTTTGGGGTTTGGTCTTTCGGCCTGTGATGATCTGACGAATGGCTTTGCTAATCTCGATCTTGATTTACGGGGCGAAGCTGGAGGATTGGACACCTCGGATGCGGCACGGCAAGCAACACAGCCCCGGCCGGATCCCGATGGCCAAGGCATTTTGTCTTACCCCAACTACCAAGTGGCTGTTGCCGAACGCGGCGATACCGTCGCAGATGTGGCGAACCGGATTGGCTATAATCCAACAGAGCTTGCCAGATATAACGGAAGACAAGTCACAGACCGCCTCAATCAGGGCGAAGTGATCGCCCTGCCACGCAAAATTGCGACCAGCCCAACCGGTAACGGGCGTGATATCACCGCCATCGCGACAAGCGCGATTGATCGGGCCGGTCCGGCCTCAGCGCAAGTGACGACCAACCGTATCGATGGGCCTGAACCCATTCGCCACCGGGTCGAGCGCGGTGAAACTGCCTTCTCGATCGCCCGCCTCTACAAGGTCTCTCCGCGAGCCTTGAACGATTGGAACGGTTTGGGGCCGGATTTGGCGGTTCGTGAAGGCCAGTTCCTTCTAATCCCGGTCGTCAAGGTCGATGAAAAGCCGAAAGCTGTGGAAACTGCCGCCATCGCAACCGGCGCTGGCACGCGCGTTCCGGAGCCGCCATCCGCCAAGAAGCCTTTGCCGGAGCCGGTTGAACCGGTCGCCGCCCCCGCCGTGAAACAGCCTACTGCTACAGCACCGACTGGGTTCTTGCAGCCCGTATCTGGCTCGGTCCTGCGACCTTATCGCAAAGGCAAGAATGACGGCATCGATATCGCTGCCGGGACCGGAACAGCGGTGAAAGCCGCAGCAGGTGGCACGGTTGCAGCGATCACCAAAGATACCGATCAAAAAGCCATTCTTGTGCTGCGTCACCCAAACAATGTTCTGACGGTTTATGCCAATATCTCGGACATCACGGTCAAGAAGGGCGACAAAGTCAGTCGCGGGCAATCCGTGGCCAAGGTGGGGGCCGGATCGCCTCCATTCCTGCACTTTGAAGTTCGAGAAGGTTTCGAAAGCGTTAACCCCTCGAAATATTTGAAGTAAATTGATACCCTCCGAGGCCGAATTAGGGCTTTCGGGGGGAATTTCGGCAAGGTTTTTCCAGTGTTTTGACGCAATTGGCTCCTATCTAAACGTCAGACGCACAAACGGAAAAGCCAACTATGCCGATCTATTACGGCTACAGTAACGCGATATTTGGAACGCAGAGCACGGTGAACGGCGCTGCGTTCGACTATAATTTTGCGCCTCCAACCGGGTCGACCTGGAGCTGGACCGGCGTGTCTACAAGCTTCAATGTGCGAGAGAATGACGGGGCCTCGAACTATAACGGGGATCCCACCAACGAACAGGTGTCGACGCAGGAGCAAATCGGTCAGACTTGGGAACAGGTCACCGAAATTGGGGGCACGTTCCAACAAACCGTCTATGACTACACCTTTACCGTAACCGCAGGCGACGGGACCGTTTACCGGGTTGCTGTTATCGATGTTGATCTCAACAATGACAACGATCTCAGTGATGCGGGCGAAGACGGCTACTATCTTGTCTTCCCGGATGGCATCCCGCCGGTCGGTCAAAACTATACCGTCAACGGCATCACAGATAACAGCACGTCCATTCCGCACGCGACTTTGGGCGCCACAATCGTCTGTTTTGCGAAGGGCACACGCATCTCGACGCCTGATGGCACACGCAACATCGAAGAGTTGCAAGCCGGTGATCTGGTGTTCACAAGGGATATGGGGCCACAGCGCCTGATCTGGACTGGCTCGCGAGAGGTCGAAGCACAGGGTGACTTCGCTCCGATCGTGATCAGCGCAGGCGCTTTGGGCAATGACCGGGACCTGATCGTCTCCCCGCAACACCGCATTTTGCTGTCAGGATGGCAGGCCGAGCTGCATTTTGGCGAGGCCGAGGTTCTGGTGAAGGCAAAGGATCTTGTGGATGGCGACCGCATCTATCGCCGCGCTGGCGGAACCGTCAGCTATCACCACATATTGTTTGATCGCCATCAGATCGTCTTTGCCGAAGGTGCGCTCGCAGAAAGCCTGCATGTCGGGCCACAAGCGATTTCCGCATTGGAGCGCGGGCCGCAGCAGGAATTGCTGAAGCTCTTTCCCAATCTCAGATATGCAGATGTACCGGTGATGGATGCGGCGCGGATCAGCCTTAAGCCATTCGAGGCCGGCTGCTTGACCAGCTAAAGCGCGACGCCGCGACGACCCGCCAGATCAGTGAAGTACTGCCAAGCCACACGACCCGAGCGTGCACCGCGCGTTTGTTGCCACTCAATCGCCTCAGCCCGCAATGTCGCCTCGTCAATCTCCAGATCATAGGCTTTGCAATAGCCTGCGATCATGTCGAGATATTCATCCTGCGAACACGCATGAAAGCCCAACCAAAGTCCGAAGCGATCAGACAGCGAGACCTTCTCTTCCGTGGCCTCGGACGGGTTGATCGCAGAGCCGCGCTCGTTCTCAATCATGTCACGCGGCATCAGATGGCGCCGGTTTGAGGTGGCATAAAAGATGACGTTGTCCGGGCGCCCCTCGATACCACCATCCAGCACGGCTTTCAGCGACTTGTAGTGCTGGTCATCATGGCTGAAGCTCAGGTCGTCACAGTAAAGCACAAAACGCGCGTCAGAGTTGCGCAGGTGCCCCAGCAACCGACCAATAGACGGCAAATCCTCGCGCTGAACTTCGACCAATTTCAACGCAAGACCGCTGGCAACCACGTCAGCATGGACCGCTTTGACGAGGGATGATTTTCCCATCCCGCGAGACCCCCAGAGCAGAGCATTGTTCGCAGCAAACCCTTTGGCGAATTGCAGAGTGTTTTCGCGCAGAATGTCGCGTGCCCGGTCGATTCCCAACAGCAGGCTCAGGTCAATGCGGTTGACCTTGTGAACTGGATCCAACCGGTCCGGGCTGACATGCCAGAGAAACGCGTCGGCTGCGTCGAAGTCAGGCGCTCCGCCCGGCGCAGGCGACATCCGCTCAAGCGCCTCCGCGATCCGCTCCATTGGATCACGTGTCATCGCGCTGCCTTCATGGACGGGGTTCCTCGAATTCTTCTTCGCCTTCATCATCCTCATCTTCGTCCCACAGACCTTCTTCGCGCAGCTTGATCTCACGTTTCTTTTCGACACGACGCACCAGGAAGATCGAGACCTCATAAAGGCCATAGACAACCGTGAAGAGGATGAGTTGAGTGATGACATCGGGCGGTGTCACAAGCGCCGCCAAGACCAAAATGGCAACCATCGCATATTTGCGAACCGTGCCCAGACCGTCAGCCGAGACAAGCCCCGCCTTCCCCATCAGGGTCAGCAAAACCGGCAGTTGGAAGCAAAGGCCAAAGGCCATGATGAACTTCAGCGAGATATCGAGGGACTCGTTGACCTTGCCGAAAAACGTGATCCGGATGCCCTCATTGGTTTCAGGCACCACGGCGGCTGTGTCCGGCACATCAGGCCCTGCGGTCGCCAGAAGATTGGCAAAGATCGACGACACATCCGCAAAACCGAGGAAAAACGCCATGGCCAGCGGCGTCACCACGAAATGCGCAAAGGACGCACCAAGGATGAACATGAAGGGTGAGGCCACAAGAAACGGCAGGAAGGCGTTCTTCTCTGTCCGATAGAGGCCAGGCGCAACAAAGCGCCAAAGCTGGTAGCCGATCACCGGAAACGACAGTGCAAACCCAAACACCATCGAGATGCGGAACAACGTGAACAGATATTCCTGCGGTGAGGTGTATTGCAGCGTGGGCGACGGGTCCCCGAGGCTGCGGAGCGTTTCTTCAATCGGACCCAACAAGAATTGCAGGATCGGCTCGGCCACGGCAAAGGCCACAACGATACCTACGATGAAGGCCAAAACCGCCCGGATCAGTCGTGTGCGCAGCTCTGCCAAATGCTCGATGAGGGGCGCTGCGCTGTCCTCGATATCGTCATTGGTGGGATCGCTCATGTGTCAGCCTTCTTTGCGGCAGGCTTTTTCGGTGCGGCCTTCTTCTTAGCAGCAGCAGGTTTCGCTGCGGTTTTGGTCGGAGCGGCTTTTTTTGCGGCTGGCGTCTTGGACTTTGGCTTAGCGGCGGGTTTCTTCGCGGCAGGTTTCTTTTTGCTCTCGGATGCCGCGCTCGTTTTACGCGCTTCGGCTGTCTCTGCGGCTTGGGCGCGGATCTTATCCATCTTCTCCGAGCGCTCTTTCGCCAGCTTTGCCGTGGCGCTGTCGGGGTCCAGATCGTCGAAATCCACAGCTTTCTTCACGCTGTCGCTGACACTGTTCATCGCGGCCTTGGCCGGGTTTGTTGCTGCTTTCAGTGTTTTTTGAACGTCAGCAACACCGGCGTCATCTGCCGCCTGCTCCATCGCCTGACTGAATTCGCGGGCCATGCGCTTGGCTTTGGCCGTGAACTGACCAAGTGTGCGGAACATGCCGGGCAAGTCTTTCGGACCCACGACAATCAACGCCACAAGGCCAATGACCAGCAATTCGGTCATGCCGATATCAAACATGGGCGATGCCCCTTACCGCTTTGATCAGGCTTTGTCTTTTTCGTCTTCGGGTGTCACATCTTTGGCGTTGGCGGCTTCGTCGATTTCAGCCGTGCCTTCGCTGACACCTTTCTTAAACGATGTGATGCCTTTGCCGACCTCACCCATCAGGGAAGAGATCTTGCCGCGTCCAAAAAGGACGAGGACAACGATAGCGATCAGAAGAATGCCCGGTAGGCCAATGTTGTTCAACATGGTGGTTGCTCCCTTCGGCGCGATTGCGCGCCGGTTTGAAAATCATGGCGTCTATCTATGCCTTCGAGAGGCTCTGGAAAAGCGCGAAACACGAAATACTGACGAAATCGGGTTAAAAACTGCTGCATCGCGGAAATTGCCAAACCCTCCTGACAGGTTTATGTCAGTTGTGGGGTTCTACAACGCTCCTGTTGAAACAGAATCACGAAGGAGTTTCCCCCGATGCAGACCCAACAGGCGCAACCCGTCGCAGAAATCGTCAACTTCAAGTTGAATGCCGGTATTGAGGAGGCCGCATTTCTTGACCTTATCAAACGCACTCATGTCTATGCCAGCGCCTGCTCCGGCTTCTTGTCGCGCAATCTGAGCCAAGCCACTGATGGCACTTGGACAGACCACATTCTCTGGGCCTCGATGCCCGATGCGCAAGCTGCGGCGGCCGGGTTCATGGAACAAGATTTCGGTCCCGAGATGGCGGCAGCACTGGACGAGGCGAGCGTTCGGATGCGTCATCAGGAAGTGAAATGGCAATCAGGATAATATGTGAGACGCACCGACCGCCTGTTTGATCTTATCTTGTTGCTCAGGGATGGTCGTCTGCATAAGGCGGACGATCTTGCCGAAGCGCTGGAAGTGTCGGTGCGCACCATTTACCGCGACATGGACACCTTGCAGCAATCAGGCGTCCCAGTCGCTGGCGAACGGGGGCTGGGTTATATGATGACCGCGCCGGTCACCCTGCCCCCGCTCAACCTGACCCTGACGGAGCTGGAAGCCCTGCATCTGGGCATGGCCGTCGTGGGCGAAGCGGCGGACCCTGAATTGCAACAGGCCGCCCGCAGTTTGTCGGCCAAAGTCGACGCGGTTTTGCCGGAAGATCGCTCCGCACCCCAGGCCGGATGGGGTTTTGCGGTCTATCCGTTCGCGGATGCGGCGGCAGGGTTTCGCTTTATGCCTGCTATCCGGGCCGCGATCCGGTCACGCCAGAAGCTCCAGATCAGCTATGCCACCGAAAGCGGTCCAGTGACCGAGCGGGTTATTCGCCCACTCCAAATGGAATATTGGGGGCGCGTTTGGACGGTGACGTCGTGGTGCGAACTGCGTGGCGATTTTCGGGTGTTTCGCATCGACCGGGTGCGCGCACTCAAGGCGCTGGCCGAGCTTTTTGTCGAAGAACAGGGCAAATCACTGGCTGATTATCTGGAACGTATGACCTGACCGCGCCCTTCCTGCGAAAAATTTCTGCCCGATGTCGAAAAACGCTAAGTGATCGGGGCGGAATCATCGCACACTAAGCTCAGGCACATGCGCGGGAGGGTGAGTTGCCAGACGATATGTTCATCTCCGAAGGCTATGACGCGGATCCTGCGCGTTCCAAATCGCTGCGTGCCGAGGCCTATACACAAGATGACTGGTTTGCTGCCGACATGACGCAAATTCTGCGCCGCTCGTGGCAATGGGTCTGCCATGTTGAAAAGACGCGCGCGCCCGGCGCTTATGTTACTGTCGAAATTGCAGGGCAGCCCATCGCCGTAATCCGGGGAAAGGATGGCGCGTTGCGGGCTTTCTATAACGTCTGCAAGCACCGCGCTCATGAATTGCTGTCAGGCGAAGGCACGACAACCCGCATCATGTGCCCCTATCATGCTTGGGTCTACAAGCTGGACGGCCAATTGGCCCGGGCGCCGCATACGGAAAACCTGAAGGCGTTCGACCCCGGTGAGATCTGCCTCGACCAGGTTCAGGTGGAGGAGTTCTGCGGCTTCATTTTCGTCAATCTCGATCCGAACGCGGCCTCACTGTCCGCGCAGACCGGTGATCTGGAAACCGAAATTCGTCATTGGGCACCGGATGTGGACAAGCTGACATTCGGCCACCGGCTAAGCTACGACATCAAGTCGAACTGGAAGAACGTCGTCGATAATTTTCTGGAGTGCTACCACTGCCCGACCGCGCATAAGGATTTCTGCGATCTGGTGGATATGGACACCTACAAGGTGACGACCTACGGCATCTATTCCAGCCATATGGCCGATGCAGGCACCTCCCAGAACAGCGCCTATGATGTCTCGAACGCCACGGTGCGCACCCATGCGGTCTGGTGGTTGTGGCCCACGACCTGTCTGATGCGCTATCCCGGTCGCTCCAGCATGATCGTGCTCAACATCATTCCCGTCGGCCCGGACAGGACGCTGGAGACCTATGATTTCTTTCTGGAAACTCCGGACCCTGACGAGATGGAGCTTGATGCAATCCGGTATCTCGATGAGGTGCTGCAAGTGGAAGATATCGGCCTTGTCGAGAGCGTGCAGCGCGGCATGAGCACGCCTGCCTTTACCCAAGGCCGGATCGTCAATGATCCCGACGGGTCTGGAAAATCAGAACATGCGGTGCACCATTTTCACGGGCTTGTTCTGGATGCCTATGCGAAAGCCAGCGCATGACCCCACTCAGCTTTCAAAAACGGATGCAATTCCAACCGCCGCCCGCCTGATCCTGACCCCGGTCATTTCTCAAATTTTCAGGACAGGACACTATGACACAAACACCTAACATCGTCGTTGTGATGGCCGATCAATTGGCCCCTCACTTCACCGGAGCCTACGGGCACAAGATTGCCAAAACCCCGCATCTGGACGCGCTTGCCGCTCGTGGCATGCGCTTTGACGCGGCCTATTGCAATTCACCGCTCTGCGCCCCGTCGCGCTTTGCCTTCATGTCGGGCCAATTGATCAGCCGGATCGCTGCCTATGACAATGCCTCGGAGTTCAAGGCGACAGTGCCGACCTTCGCGCATTACTTAAAGGCTCTTGGGTATCGCACCTGCCTGTCGGGCAAGATGCATTTCGTGGGACCCGATCAGAAGCACGGCTTCGAAGACCGCGTGACCACCGATATCTATCCCTCCGACTTTGCCTGGACGCCCGATTGGGAAGCCCATGATGAGCGCATCGACAAGTGGTATCACAACATGCAGACGGTCAAGGAAAGCGGCATGGCGCATGCCACCTTCCAGATCGATTATGATGACGAGGTGGGGTTTGCCGCGCGACGCTGGCTCTTCGATGTCGCTCGCGACAAGGGACAGGGCCTGAACACCTCCCCCTTCGCGCTGGTCGCAAGCTTCATTCATCCGCATGATCCCTATGTGGCGCGTCCCGAATGGTGGAACCTTTATTCGGACGACGAGATCGATATGCCGGCCTTCGTGCCCCCGCTGGAAGAGCTTGACCCTTTCTCGCGCCGTGTCATGGACGGGATCGAAGCGTCCTATGTGCCACTGACGGAGGAAGAAGTGCGCCGCGCCCGGCGGGCTTATCTGGCGAATGTCAGCTACTTCGACAGCAAGATCGGACAAATCGTACAAACCCTTGAGGAAATCGGGGAGCTGGAGAATACGATCATTATAGTCACGGCGGATCACGGTGATATGCTGGGCGAGCGCGGTCTGTGGTACAAGATGAACTTCTTTGAGCATTCGGCACGGGTGCCGATGGTCATGGCTGGACCGGGTGTGGCGCATGGCACCACATCTAACGCGTGTTCTCTCATCGATCTTCTGCCGACCTTCATCGACATCGCCGGTGGCGATGGCAGTCTATTGGGCGAGCCGATAGATGGGCGCAGCCTGATGCCGCTTGCCCGCGGGCAGGATGATCCGGTGGATGAGGCCATTGGCGAGTATTGTGCGGAGATGACGCCGCATCCGGTGTTCATGATCCGGCGCGGCGCGCTGAAATACATTCACTGCGATCCCGATCCCCCGCAGCTTTTTGATGTGGTTGCGGATCCGCTTGAGACCACCAATCTTGCCGATGATCCGCGGTATGCCGATCAGGCCGCCGGTTTTGGCGCGGAGGTGCGCCGGCGTTGGGATTCCGAAGCGCTGCGCGCGCAGGTCATCGCCACCCAGAAATCGCGGCGCGCACTTCATGCAGCGATGGAAGCCGGAGCGGGCGAACATTGGGACTACAACCCACCCTCGGATGCCAGCCGGCAATATGTGCGCAACCACATGGACTGGACCGTCGCGGCGGCACATTACCGCTTCCCACCCGTCGAAGGAGGCAAGGATGACGCTTGAGGGCAAAACGGCTCTGGTGACAGGCGGGCGCGGCGGCATTGGCCGCGCCATCGTCGCGCGGTTCCTGAAGGAAGGCGCGGTGGTCTATGCCGCCGATCTGACACCGCAGGGATCGCTGCAGGCCCATAACGATGATGGTAGCCACTTCGTGAAGCTGGATGTCACGCAGGAAGCCGACGCGGTGGCCGCGATGGAGCGCGTGGGTCGCGAGGCCGGAAAGCTGGATATTCTGGTCAACGCAGCGGGCATCGAGATCGAGAAGACGATCGAGGACACGACGCTAGAGGAATGGAACCAGAGCTTTGCAGTTAATACCACTGGAACATTCCTGACGTCGAAATACGCTCTGCCCCTGCTGCGCTCTGCTGCTACGCCCGAAAGCTCAGCCAGCATCATCAACTTTGGCTCCTATGATGGCTTCATCGCTGATCCGGGGCTTGCGGCCTATTGCGCCACGAAGGGTGCAGTTCATGCTTTGACCCGCGCGATGGCTTGTGATCATGGGCCCGAAGGTATTCGCGTCAACGCCGTTTGTCCGGGCTATATCGACACGCCGATGCTGCAAAGCTTCTTCGAGAGCGACGGGTCTGGCGGCGGTGGCGGGACGATTGAGACCCTGCAGAAAGCAGTGCGGGATGTGCACCCGATGAGAACGTATGGCACCCCCGAAGACATCGCCAATCTGGTGCATTGGCTAGCCTCCGACGAGGCGCGCTATGCCTCTGGCCAGTTGTGGGTGCTTGATGGGGGGCTGTCGGCGCAAGTTCAGCAGATGAGGTTGTAATGCCGCTCGACGGAAAAACCGCCTTTGTAACCGGCGGCCGCCAAGGGATCGGGCGCGGGATCTTAGAGGCGTTTCTGACCGAAGGTGCCACCGTGACAACCTGCGGACGCGGGGCACGGCCAAAGGACTTTCCAGCCGCCGTCCTATGGTGCGAGTTGGATGTGTCCGATCCAGACGCTGTGAACCAGTTGGCGCAGACGATGGATGCTTTGGACATTCTGGTGAACAATGCGGGTGTTCAGGTTGAGAAAACCGTCGTGGACAGCAGTGACGCTGATTGGGATCTGGTGATGGGCGTCAACGCGCGGGGCGTTTTCAACACCTGCCGGGCCTTCATTCCAAAAATGTCGCACGGCGGTTCAATCATAAATATCGGTTCGATATCTGGCCGGGTTTCTGATCCATCAATGGCGCTTTACAACGCCTCGAAAGCCTTTGTGCATGGGCTAACGCGTTCTATTGCGGTGGATCACGGACCGGATGTCAGATGCAATGCGATCTGCCCGGGCTGGATCGAAACCGGGATGCTTGAGGCCGGTTTCGATTTGTCAGGTGACCCGGAGCGCGCGAAGTCGGACGCCTTGTCACGCCATCCGGTGCGCCGTTTCGGCAAACCTGCCGACATAGCGGCAATTGCTGTTTGGCTAGCCTCTGACGAGGCCGGGTTTGCGACAGGTCAGATGTTCACCGTCGACGGGGGTATGACAGCCGCCTCACCGATCAATCCCGGATTGACTTGACGATTGGCTCACCAGCGCATCTGCCGCGCCATCAGTCTGTTCTGAGATAGTCCGAGACCATTTTGTAGTCTTTGCGTGGGCCAACAACGCTCCACGTGCTGCTCCATTTGGGCCAGCGTGTGAAGTCGTAGCTCACATTGTAGAGATCAGGATCACACAGATGGATCGCATCCGGCATCAGGCGGTCTAGCATGATCGTATGAAACGACTTGCCGGTTTCGAATGTCACTTCGATCCCCTCCTCCGTCTCAGTCCAGATATACCGGCGTGTGGCGGCCATCGGCGGCTGCCTGGCATAGCTGAGCGTGCCGCTTTCCTCGTAGATCATGCGCCCGGGTTCGTCCGGCGTGAAGCTGGCCGCACCAGACAAAACACCCTCGGCATTGGCACGTCTGTCGGTGATCACACGCGACAGCGTCCATTTGCCCTGAAATTCAGCAAGACTGAGCCCGGATTTCGGAAGGGCCGCCATGCGCTCTACTCCAAATATACACCCTCGGTCACATGCCCGGTGTCGGAGATAAATCTTAAACTTCCGTCACTGGTCTGGCGCTGCATGTCATAGCAACTCCATCCGCCGGCTGGTGGCCATTCACTACAATATTGTGCATCACGCACCGCCCAGTTCCCCCAACTGGGACTCCCGTTATCATACAGCGTTTTGCCCGAGGCGTAAAACACCTGCTTGATATTGCCGGGATATATCAGCGTGCGGTCATTCAATGCAGCCTCGATCTCAGGACCTGTCATCAGCCTGCTTTCCTCGGCCAAAGCGGCCACGGGGAGCATGAGAAAGATCAGAATGCTTGCAATTTGTCTCACTGCCACCGTCCCTGTCTTGTGAGTGGGTTTCGCTCAGTTTATGACGCCCTTGAGCTTGCCACAAATCACGAAAGCGCTGTCCATGATCCCTCGTTATTCCCGCCCTGATATGGTCGCCATCTGGTCGCCAGAGACGAAATTTCGCATCTGGTACGAGATCGAGGCCCATGCCTGTGATGCGATGGCTGATCTGGGCGTCATCCCACGTGAAAACGCCGAAGCCGTGTGGAAAGCCAAGGATGTCGAATTCGATGTAGCACGCATCGATGAGATCGAGGCCGTCACCAAACATGACGTTATCGCGTTCCTGACACATCTTGCCGAGCATGTGGGCAGTGAAGAAGCCCGCTTCGTGCATCAGGGCATGACCTCCTCCGATGTTCTCGACACCTGCTTCAACGTGCAGCTTGTACGTGCCGCCGATATTCTGATTGCGGATATGGACGATTTGCTCGCCGCTCTGAAGCGTCGCGCGATGGAGCATAAAAACACGCTGCGGGTTGGGCGCTCTCACGGCATTCACGCGGAACCCACCACGATGGGTCTCACCTTCGCGCGTTTCTATGCCGAGATGGATCGCAACCTGACCCGCCTGCGCACAGCCCGCGCGGAAATCGCCACCGGTGCCATCTCCGGTGCCGTCGGAACATTCGCCAATATCGACCCTCGCGTCGAGGAACATGTTTGCGAAAAACTGGGCCTCGACCCGGAACCCATCTCCACCCAGGTTATCCCCCGCGACCGCCACGCGGCCTTCTTCGCGGCTCTGGGCGTTGTCGGCTCCAGCATCGAGAACATAGCGACAGAGATCCGCCACATGCAGCGCACCGAAGTACTGGAAGGGGCGGAATTCTTCTCGATGGGCCAGAAGGGCTCTAGCGCAATGCCGCACAAGAAAAACCCAGTCCTGACCGAGAACCTGACCGGGCTCGCGCGCCTCGTGCGCATGGCTGTGGTGCCCGCGATGGAAAACGTGGCCCTCTGGCATGAGCGCGACATCTCGCATTCGTCGGTTGAGCGTAACATCGGCCCTGACACGACTATCACGCTTGATTTTGCCCTCGCCCGCCTGACCTCCGTGATCGACAAAATGCTGATCTTCCCAGACAACATGCTCGACAACATGAACAAGTTCCCCGGGCTGGTTATGTCGCAGCGCGTGCTGTTGGCCCTCACCCAAGCAGGTGTCAGCCGCGAGGATGCTTACGCAATGGTGCAACGCAATGCGTTAAAGGTCTGGGAGCACCGCACCGACTTCCGTGAGGAATTGTTGGCCGACGAAGAAGTCTGCAAGGCGCTTTCGGTTGAAGAGATCAACGAGAAGTTCGACATGGGGTATCACACCAAACATGTCGACACGATCTTCGCGCGGGTATTCGGCGATTAACACCGGGCCTGCTGTATTCTAGGTTTTTCTTGCCAGACAAGCGGCTTCCGTGATCCAGTAAGCCCATTATTTGCAATGGGTTTTTGACTGGTGGCATTATGCGTCGCACCTATTTGATCGTTATCTTGGGCTGTTTTGTTGTCGGAATGATTGGCGTGGTTAATCTGGGGCAATTGATGATGTCCGAAAGAAAGGACAGCAAAAGCGATTTCGAGGGGCAGCTCGACAACCTTGAGACCGGTGGATTTGACAATGCCGAGCCAAGCGAGGCCGCCGAAAGCGAAGATATCAAAGAGATTGGCGAACGATTAGTCGAAGCCGACGCACAGAAGGGCCAACGTATCTACAAAAAATGCGCGGCTTGTCACAATCCGGATTTCGTTACCTCTGGCGTCGGACCACCCCTTCTCGAAATTGTCGGTCGTCCTATCGGATCTTGGCCCAATTATTCATACTCGAACGCTCTGAGCAACATAACAGACCGCTGGAGCTATCAGGCCCTCGATGAATATCTTGAAGATCCAAAGGCATGGGCAAGCGGAACCTCCATGAACTTTCGCGGTCTTCGCAAACCGCAGGACCGGGCCGATCTGATCGCTTATCTAGATGCGGCCGCAAGGAGCGCCGATTCGATCCCGGTCGACCTTTCGATCGTACTTGGTCTCCCTTCGAACTCTGACACAGAGACCACAGCCGTCGCCCGCCTCGAAGACCAGCTGAACGCGGCCGATCTGGCCTTCAATAGACCCGATACCATGCGTATCGGCACTACGACGACCGTTGAACTTGTCCTCAGCCCAAAGACGGCTCCGCGTGCGGCGGTCTCCGCCGAGGCGAGTGTTACTGAACAAGCCGAAAGTCTTGGGCTGACCGCCGATCTGGAGGGCACAACACAGTTTGTCGAAGACATCAATTATGCGGTAACCATGGAAGCGACACTTGCCGGTCTCGACTTCACGGTTGAGCCGCCCGGAGCGCAACGCCAGACCGTTCTGCCGGGTCAATCTGCAAAATGGGTCTGGAGCGTTCAGCCGAAAGCGCATGGACCCGACAGGGTTCTCAGACTGGACCTTGATGCGGTGATCCAGAAAGACGGTAACGATCTGGCACCCGTCCGCATCCGCACTTTCACGGAACGAATCGTGGTAGATATCTCCGCCTGGGACCGCTTGGTTGTGTCAGCAAAATCCATCTCAGCCGTCAACGCTGCGGTCGCAGGGGTCGGCGGTACGGTGATTGCCGTACTGGGGTGGGCATTGAGCAGGACCCGGAAGAAAAAAGCGAATGAAGAAGACGCTGATGAGAAGGACGAGACCTAAGCGTAAACTAATGGGTAACTTACCCCGTGAGACACACAGAACCAAATAATTTTTGATCTGAAGGCAGCCCATGCTAGGTTATTCAAGTGAGACATTAGGAGACGCACCATGAAGACCAAGACAATCCTCGCTGCCATAGCTTTGACGTTGGCTCCGACTTTTGCCTTCGCGATGGGATGTGGGGCGGATCACAACCAGCAGGCGTCAAGCTGCAAAGCTGGCACCAGTTGGGACGCGGACACGGGCAGCTGCAAAGCTGACGCAAGCACCTAAAATTGGCGGTACCAAAACGGATTTGGCGAGGGGCGCGACGCCTCTCGTTTTTCGTTTTAGCCCTAGGTAACACGCGGGCGCTGCGGTTTATTCGAGCACCATTCGTCACAATAGATTTTATAGCGTTTGCACCCGGCGCGGCTACATTCGGGCCATCGGATATTTTTACAACGGAGCGTTTCAAATGCGTATCATTCCCCTTCTGGCAGCAGCCATCATCATCCCTTCAATTGCCTTCGCGGCCGGATCTCAGGACAGCTCTCCCCCGAAAAGCACCAAGACCTCGACCGAGTGCAAAGCTGGAGAGATTTTCGATGCCGCCAGCCAAACCTGCGTCGACTCGCAAAGCGGCAGCTTGAACGACGAACTGCGGTACGACGCGGTACGGGAACTGGCCTATGCCGGCGCCTATGATCGCGCGCTTCTCGTCCTGTCCTCCATGACAGATCAAGCCTCCAGCCCGGTTCTGACGTATCGCGGGTTTATCGCACGCAAAACAGGCGACATGGACAGTGCGATGGAATTCTATACCGCTGCTCTGGAAGCTAACGCCGACAATATACTTGCGCGCTCCTATATGGGTCAGGCGCATCTGACATTGGGCGACCGGACCGGAGCAGAGAACCAGCTTGCAGAAATTCGGATGCGCGGTGGCCGCGATACGTGGGCCGAAGCGTCCCTGAAGATCGCTCTGCAAAGCGGGAAAACGTTCAGCTATTGAGTAAAACTCAGCGCTTCGCCTAAGCGGGTGGTGACCCTTTCTTAAGCCTCGCTCCGTCACATGATGGGGCGAGGTTATTTATTGGGGAAAGGGGTGGTCCATGTCGGGCGCACTTGTAACTGTAACGGACGATCCGAGGAGCGCCACCGCGCCTGCAACCAGCGTGGATGTCAGCCAACTGTCCGGCTCCCAGAAGGCGGCAATCATTGTTCAGATGATCCTGTCGCGAGGCGGCAAGGTTGATTTGTCCAGCCTTGCCCCCGCGCATCAGGTGCAGCTTGCCACCGATTACGCCGGTATGGTGCGGGTCAACCAAGCCACGATGCAGGTCGTTCTCGCGTCACTCGAAGATGCGCTAGATCAAAGCGACCTGATTTTCCCAGAGGCCCCTGCTGCAGCGCTAGATCAAATTGAGGATGTTCTTTCAGCGGAGACAAGCCCGACCTTGCGCGATCAGTTTGGCTTGAGCACACCAAACGACCCTTGGCAGGCGGCGGCTGATCTCTCCGTGGACGATATCGCCAACCGGCTTGAGACGGAAAACCCGCAAATCGGCGCGGTCGTTTTGTCCAAACTCAACCCCGAAAAAGCGGGCGATGTGCTGGCGCAACTGCCCGAACCTGCTGCCATGTCGATCACGCTCGCCATAGCCAAAACCGCCCGCACTGGATCTGCGCCTGCCGACAGGATCGGGGCTAAGCTGACAACAAAAAGCGCGGGGACGTCCTCACCCAAGGCATTTGCCAAGGATCCCGTCGCGCGAACCGCAGCGATCCTGAACGCGGCAACCGCCTCCCAGCGAGATGAACTGATCAACGTCATCGAGATGCAGGATGCAGGTTTCGCGGCAGATGTCCGCAAGGCAATTTTCACCTTCGCCGACATTTCCGAGCGGTTGGAGCCGGTCGACGTTCCAAAATTCACCCGGGATGTGCCGCAAGATGCCCTGATAACCGCCCTTGTTGCTGCTGGCGCTGATCATGGCGAGGTAGTGAGTTTCATCCTCGACAACATGTCCCAGCGCATGGCCGATCAACTGCGCGACGAGATGTCAGAAATGGGCGAAATTGACCTGAAACCCGGAGAGGCCGCTATGGGTCAGGTCACATCTGTGATCCGAGCCTTGGTCGATCAGGGGGAAATCAAGCTGATCCCGCCTCAAGCCGATGGGGAGGCGGCATAAAAAAGGCGGCTAAAGCGCCGCCTTTCTGATTAGTGTTTTGCAGATCAGTGGGCCACGGCCCCTGCCCCGTCGCCACCTTCCGACTTCAACGCCGCAGCGGCGGCTTCTTCCGCCTCTTCGTCCCATTCGATGGCTTCTGGCATTCTGACCAGCGCATGTTTCAGCACTTCGGAGACATGATCGACCGGAATGATTTTCAAACCGTCTTTCACATTATCCGGGATCTCCGGCAGGTCCTTCTCGTTCTCTTTCGGGATCAGCACCGTTTTGATGCCACCCCTGAGAGCTGCGAGCAGCTTTTCTTTCAGACCACCGATTGGCATGGCGTTCCCGCGCAGGGACACCTCACCTGTCATCGCGATGTCTTTGCGGACAGGAATTTGCGTCAACACAGACACGATGGAGGTCACCATCGCCAGCCCAGCCGATGGACCATCTTTTGGTGTTGCACCGTCCGGCACGTGCACGTGGATATCGATCTTGTCGAATTTCGGAGGTTTGACCCCGATCAACGGACTGATGGAGCGTACATAGGAGGACGCGGCATCAATCGACTCCTTCATCACATCGCCCAGCTTACCAGTGGTTTTCATCCGACCTTTGCCCGGCAGGCGCAAAGCCTCAATCGACAGAAGCTCACCACCGACGGATGTCCAGGCAAGCCCTGTCACAACGCCGATCTGATCTTCCTTCTCGGCCAGTCCGTAGCGGAACTTCTTCACACCCAGATAGTCGTCCAGATTGTCAGGCGTAATGACGACCTTGTCTTCGGCCTTCCGCACAATCTTGGTCACGGCTTTTCGCGCAAGCTTCGCGATCTCACGTTCCAGATTCCGCACACCCGCTTCGCGCGTGTAGGTCCGGATCATTTCCAGAAGCGCCTCATCGGTCAGCTCGAACTCGTCCTTCTTCAGGCCGTGGTTCTTGATCTGCTTGGCGATCAGGTGGCGTTTCGCGATCTCGGATTTCTCATCCTCGGTGTAGCCCGCCAGCGGAATGATCTCCATCCGGTCCAGAAGAGGGCCCGGCATGTTGTAGGAGTTCGCTGTGGTCAGGAACATCACATCCGAGAGGTCATACTCGACCTCCAGATAGTGATCCACGAAAGTGGAATTCTGTTCCGGATCAAGTACTTCCAACATGGCAGAGGCCGGATCACCACGGAAATCCTGACCCATCTTGTCGATCTCATCAAGCAGGATCAGCGGGTTCGTGGTCTTCGCCTTTTTCAGCGCCTGAATGATCTTGCCGGGCATCGAGCCGATATAGGTCCGACGGTGACCCCGGATTTCAGACTCGTCACGCACGCCCCCAAGAGAGATGCGAATGAACTCGCGCCCTGTGGCCTTGGCAACCGATTTGCCCAACGAAGTTTTACCCACACCCGGAGGGCCGACCAGGCACATGATCGGGCCTTTCAACTTCTTGGAGCGTTGCTGAACTGCAAGATATTCGACGATGCGCTCTTTCACCTTTTCAAGGCTGTAGTGATCGTCATCCAGCACCTTCTGCGCACGTGCTAGGTCTTTTTTGACCCTGGAACGTGTGCCCCACGGAATGCCCAGCATCCAGTCAAGATAGTTGCGCACAACGGTCGCTTCCGCAGACATCGGCGACATGTTCTTGAGCTTCTTCAGTTCGCCTTCGGCTTTTTCGCGCGCTTCCTTGGACAGCTTGGTCTCGGCGATCTTTTGTTCCAGTTCGGCGACTTCGCCTGCCCCTTCTTCGCCATCACCCAATTCCTTCTGAATGGCCTTCATTTGCTCATTCAGATAATATTCACGCTGCGTGCGCTCCATTTGGGTCTTAACGCGGGATTTGATCTTCTTTTCGACCTGCAGCACCGACATTTCGCCTTGCATCAGGCCGTAGACCTTCTCCAGACGTTCCGAGACAGACAGCGTTTCAAGCAGATCCTGCTTTTGCTCAATCTCGACACCCAGATGCCCGCCAACCAAGTCGGCAAGCTTGTTCGGAGCTTCTGTTTCGGCAACCGAGGTCAAAGCTTCTTCTGGGATGTTCTTTTTGACTTTCGAATAGCGCTCAAACTCTTCGCCTACAGACCGCACCAACGCGTTCTGAGCGGTTACATCACCTTCGATTTCCTCCAGCTTCTCGGCAAACGCTTCGAAGAATTCGTCATTTGGCACGAATTCCGTGATGCGCACACGGGAGCGACCTTCGACCAGAACCTTCACGGTTCCATCCGGAAGCTTCAGGAGCTGCAGTACATTTGCCAGCACGCCTACCTCGAAAATTCCATCGGAGGTCGGGTCATCGATGGCAGGATCAATCTGGCTCGACAGCAAAATCTGCTTGTCATCCTTCATGACCTCTTCCAGCGCACGCACGGAGCGTTCGCGGCCCACAAAAAGCGGGACAATCATATGCGGAAACACCACGATGTCGCGCAAGGGCAGCACTGGGTAGGATTGGTTCAATTGCTCGGTCATCATTTTTCCTTTTTGGCAAGATCGCGACGGTCCCGCTCTGCGGCAACTCTGGTGCAATCTCCGGCTTAGATCACTTGAAATGGGCCCTCAATCAGCCGCTTTCAACCAACCAAGCTCAATCGTCAATTTAGTGTGAACCGGCTCTGTGGCGACCACAAGGCCACAACCGCGTCAATTCGGCTAAAATTTGCCCTTATCTGCCCGAATTTGCGCCCTAGCTTGGCCTGATACGGCGTTTAGGCATAAGCTAATAATAAAGAGAGCAGAGTGATGTTGCCTGTAATATTCAGCCAAAGCCGCCGCTTCGGCATTTTTGCCTTCGGTATGGCCGCCCTTGCGACCGCGTTGTTGATGCGGTCCGGAGAGGCGTGGACATTTGCCTCCGCGACGTTGTTCTTCTTGTTTGTAGCGCTTTGCTCGCTGCCGATAGGTCTGGGCATATTGGCGCTTGTGCCCAATTATCGCGGATTTATTGAGCTATTTGGTATATCAGCTTTGATTGCCACGGCCTTCTTGTTCTATCTGCCGTTCAGCGGGATTGTGCCATTCATCGTGGCTGGCAGTATTTTTGTCGTCAGTTTGGTCGGCATGAAGCTGTTCTTCAAATCGTCATGGGCCAAGCGTTTGAGCGATGACAGGCCTTTTCGCGACAGCCATGCTTGTCTGATCGAAGCTCCCGCCAAGCGAATATGGCGCCATGTTGTGCCGGGTGAATGCCCTCCGTCGGAGCATTGCACAGGCATCATGGAAAGCTGCGAGCCGCTCGAAGACAGTTACGAAGACAGCGAAGCATACCGTCTGACGTTAAAGGGCCGTAAAGGCGCGGCGTCGTATGACATCACATTTCTCGATAAAGATCAGCCGGACCGCTGCCGGTTCTACTTTCACGGTACTGAAGGAGACGGCACCGTTGTCGACGGCGTCTTTGCGTTCCATCTGACAATCATGGATCGTGATAGCTGCTTTGTCAGTTCCACCGAAGAGCGCAATGGTCTGTCGCTCGCAGCCTATGTGCAGCGCTGGTTCGACAACCCGCTGGCGTTCCACAATCTGCGCTTGAAAGCCAAGCTGAAAGAACTATACGGCGACGAGTTTGCATCGCCCGCCCCGCGCGAAGCCTAGACCTCAGAGCGGAGGGATATCGCCCTCCGCACGATCTGCGTGGAATTTCGCCTCAAACGCCTCAAAAGCCCCTGCTGCAATCGCTGTGCGCATCTCCTCCATCAAATCCTGATAATATCGCAGATTATGCCATGTCATCAGCATGGAGGCGATGATCTCCTGCGATCTGAACGTGTGGTGCAGATAGGCACGTCCATAGTTCGAGCAGGCGGGACAGCCGCAGTTTTCATCCAAAGGTCGCGGATCATCTGCGTGGCGCGCATTCTTAATGTTCACCACGCCATGGCGCGTAAATGCCTGCCCGGTGCGCCCCGACCGCGATGGCAAAACGCAGTCCATCATGTCAATGCCACGCTTGACCGCGCCAACAATGTCATCGGGTTTGCCGACCCCCATCAGGTAGCGCGGCTTGTCGACTGGCAACATGTCCGGTGCGTAATCCAGACACCCGAACATGGCCTCCTGCCCCTCGCCCACGGCTAAGCCACCCACGGCGTATCCGTCAAAGCCAATCTCAGTGAGAGCCTGTGCGCTTTCCTCTCTGAAATCCTGCTCAAGGCCGCCCTGTTGAATGCCAAAAAGCGCATGACCCGGCCGGTCCCCGAAGGCATCGCGCGACCGAGCAGCCCAGCGCATCGACAAGCGCATGCTTTCCGCGATCCGGTCGCGATCAGCTGGCAAAGCCGGGCATTCGTCGAAACACATCACGATATCGGATCCCAGAAGTTTCTGGATTTCCATGGAGCGTTCGGGCGACAGCATGTGTTTGGAGCCATCGATATGGGATTTGAATGACACGCCGTCTTCGGTCAGCTTTCTTAAATCAGCAAGGCTCATCACCTGAAACCCGCCGGAGTCGGTCAGGATGGGCCGCTCCCAGTTCATGAACTTGTGTAATCCGCCAAGCCGATCAATGCGTTCCGCTGTTGGACGCAACATCAGATGGTACGTATTGCCAAGCAGGATATCGGCACCGGTCGCCCGCACGCTTTCAGGCAGCATCGCCTTCACCGTGGCCGCCGTGCCCACGGGCATGAATGCCGGCGTGCGGATATCACCACGCGGCGTCGAAATCAGGCCGGTGCGGGCTTTGCCATCGGTGGCGTTCAGGGCGAAGGAAAAACGTTCTGTCATCCGCGCCCCTTAGCTGGCTTCACAGGGTTTTGGCAAGATGAGGCAATACGGCCTCTAGACCTTCACAGGCGCAATCCCTATATTTTCACTCAACAATGCCTCCGAAAGGCTGAACGAGATGAATGAACAAACTCCCATGGAAGGCGCGCCGCTGATCCAACCTTCATCGACGGATCATCCGTTGCATGAAGCCATCGTGGACGCCTGCCGGTCGGTTTATGACCCCGAAATTCCGGTGAATATCTTCGATTTGGGGCTGGTCTATACCATCGACATCAACCCAGAGAACGAAGTTCGGATCATCATGACACTGACCGCGCCCGGATGCCCCGTGGCCGGTGAGATGCCCGGATGGATTGCAGATGCGGTCGAACCTTTGCCCGGCGTGAAGCATGTCGATGTCGAGCTGACCTGGGAGCCCCCCTGGGGCATGGAGATGATGTCAGACGAAGCCAAACTTGAACTGGGGTTCATGTAATGTTCGGCATTCCCGGCAAACAGGCGGTCACGATGACCCCGGCTGCGGCCATGCAGATTTCGAAGCTGATGGGCAAAGAAGGCCATAAAGGGCTTCGCATCGGCGTTAAGAAAGGCGGCTGCGCAGGCATGGAATATACCATGGATTACGTCGATGAGGTCACACCCAACGACGAGGTGGTTGAACAGGATGGCGCACGTATCTTGATCGCTCCGATGGCCCAGATGTTCTTGTTCGGCACAGAGATCGACTACGAGGTCGGGTTGCTGGAAAGCGGCTTCAAGTTCAACAACCCGAACGTTTCGGAAGCCTGCGGTTGCGGTGAATCGATCAAGTTCGACGAAAGCCTTTTCCAAAAATGAGCGTCTCGGAAGAGGACATCGCCCATGCGTTGGACCTCTTCTCTGATCTTGGCGACCTGAGCACCCGACGAATGATGGGTGGCTTGTGTATCTATCATCGTGGAACGATTTTCGCGCTTTTGCGCTCGGATGGAGCCGTCTTGCTGAAGGGCGTTTCCCCGGAATTTATTGCCAAACTGGAAGAGATGGGCGCAGAACATTGGACCTATCAACGCGCGGCCCAGAAACCCAGCGCCATGCCCTATTGGACCCTGCCCGAAGCGGCTCTTGACGAGCCTGCCCTGGCTTGCGATCTCGCACGTGAAACCCTTAGTGATCTGGAGTGACTGTCATGCGCCGCAAACTTGCCGCAGGAAACTGGAAAATGAATGGCCTTGCGGCCAGCCTCAGCGAGCTGGACGCCCTGACCACTGCGCATGCTGATCCTAAAGTGGATATCCTGATCTGCCCACCTGCTCCGCTGATTTCAGCGGCGGTTGTTCAAGCCGCCGACCACCCGCTTGCGATTGGCGGCCAGGATTGCCATAGCGCAGCCTCAGGGGCTCATACGGGCGACATCTCCGCGGACATGCTGCGCGATGCCGGGGCGTCTCATGTGATTGTCGGTCATTCAGAACGGCGCACGGATCACGGTGAAACGGACGACGATGTGCGTGCCAAAACCCGCGCCGCGCTTGAGGCAGGGCTAATCGCGGTCTTGTGCATCGGTGAGACGCTGGAAGAACGGGAAGCTGCCAACACCTTGGAGATCATCGCCGGTCAGCTCGCAGGCTCGGTTCCGGATCTGGTGACAGCAGAAAACCTCGTGATCGCCTATGAGCCTGTCTGGGCCATCGGCACCGGCAAAGTGCCAACACTCAATCAAATCGGTGAGGTTCACGACTTCATTCGCACCAAGCTGATCCAGCGTTTCGGCGACGGCGTAGGGAACTCCATGCGCATTCTCTATGGTGGTTCTGTCAAAGGCAGCAATGCCGCAGATATCTTCGCAGTCTCAAATGTTGACGGCGCTCTGGTGGGCGGTGCCAGCCTCAAGGCCGAGGATTTCTCTCCAATCGTCAGCGCCCTCGAAAGCGCCTGACCTCACCCCCCCCGGCCGGAACCAATCCTGCGCCAACGTGGAGATATCGCAGCGGCATCAGACAGCGTCAAAAGAACAGATTCAAAGCCGTAAGTGAGACGATCAGGAACAGCACGGTCATGATCCCGCCAGTCCGCATGAAGTCCACCACCCGGTAGCCTGCCGGACCCATGATCAGGGCGTTGACCTGATGTGTGGGGATCAAGAACGAGTTTGACGTCGAAATAGCGACCGTCAGAGCAAAGATGCCGGGATCACCACCCGCGGCCACAGCTATCGACACCGCCAGTGGTACAAGCAGCACGGTCGCGCCCACGTTCGACATGACCAGCGTAAAGCCTGTGGCCAGAACCGCCAGACCGGCCTGAAGCCCCCAAAGTGGCCAGCCGTCCAGAAGGCGCAATATCTCCTGTGCGATCCATGCCGCTGTACCTGTGGATTGCACGGCCTGCCCCAACGGGATCAGAGACGCCAGCAGGAAGACGGTAGACCAACTGACAGCGTCATAGGCCTCGTCGACCGAAATCACCTTTGACATGATCATGCCAACCGCCCCGACCAGCAAACATAGCGACAAGCGCAGATCGGAAAACAAGACCAGTGCCAAGGCGACGGCAAAAAAGGCCAGCGCCCAGTTCACCTTATGGGGTCGCAATTCCTCCCGCGGGAAATCACTGGTGATCACCACGAAATCCCGATCATCCAGCAAACGTGCGAGGCTGTCCCAAGGCGTGTGCACAACCAGCGTGTCGCCGGAGCGGAATTCAACAGTGCCGAGCCGCGTTGCGGGGTGGTCTTCTGTTTCAACAAGGCTCAGCACATCCTCGCCCCGATGCACCGCCAGAAGCGAAAACCCATAGGTCTGCCGGATGCGGAGTTCTTGCGCGGTCTTGCCCACCAAGGAGGAGTTTGGCGGAATAACCATCTCGGCCACCCCGGCCTGCGTGCTGGCAAAGTCATCAGCAAAGCGGTCAGGCTGTCGCAACACGGTCAGCCCGTAGATATCAGCAAAATCCGCCACCACGCGGCGCAGGCCCAAGATCGCCAGCCGACAAGGCGTTTCAATGCAGGTGGCATTCATCGGCGCGATCACCTTTTTGCCCTGATAATCCGTCCCGATGATGTAGAGGTGATGGGCATCCATGATATCGGCCAGCGTTTGTCCCACCAAAATATTTCCGTCGGGCACTAGTACTTCGAACAGATCAGCCTTCAGCCCATAGGTCTGTTTGACGTAATCCTGCATGGATTGACCGGTGGTGGCGTCTTCGCGGATTTCACCTGCAGGCAGCACCCAGCGCCCCAGCAACATGAAATACAGGATTCCGGTCAGGATCAGGAATATGCCAACCGGTGTGACCGAGAACAAACCAAAGGGCTCTATCCTCTGCCCCTCGGGCAAGCTTTCATTGGCACTGAGGATCAGATCGTTGAGCAGGATCAGTGGCGAGGAGCCGACCATCGTCATGGTCCCGCCAAGGATCGCACAAAAACCCATAGGCATCAGCAATCTGGAGAGGGGCAAACCGGTGCGGGCTGAAATCCGGCTGACAACGGGCAGAAACAGGGCTGCTGCACCGACATTCTGCATGAAGCTGGAAATCACGGCTACCGTGCCGGAGACGATGGGGATAATCCGCCCTTCCGTGGTGCCGCCCTTGCGCATGATCAGCCCGGCGACCTTACTCATCAACCCCGTCTTGTCGAGACCAGCGCCAATAATCATCACCGCAATAATCGAGATCACCGCATTCGAGGCAAACCCGTCAAAGAGATGATTGACGTCGGCAAGATTGCCCAAACCGGGCAAGTAACTGAACACACCGAGACACACCATCACCAGAATGGCGGCCAGATCAATCCGAATGATTTCCGAGACAAACAAGCCGACGGTAAAGGCCAGAAGGCCCAGTACCACCATCATTTCCATCGTTAGCGACAGGGTCTGCAAATACGCCCTCCGAACCTTTTAAGTTCCTCACCTTAGCAGCCGCGGCCCACAGGCCAAGCCTCAGATTTTCGCGAAAGTCGCCTGATCTGGACTTACCAACATCCACCGGGCTTGCCTCATCGGCTCGCTTGGATCATTGATCCCGCATGCTTCGTTTTGACCAATCTCCAACCGATCCCGCATTCGTCCAGAACCCCTATCCGTTCTATGATCGATTGCGGCAGGGTGGAGAACTTGTCTGGTGGAACGCGTATGACATGCCCGTCTCTGCCTCCTACCGATTGGTATCAGAACTTTTGCGGGATCGCAGATTTGGCCGGGAGGAGCCTGAAGAGCTTCGCCGTCCGATCCCCGATCACCTGAAACCGTTCTACGCGGTCGAGGCGCATTCGATGTTGGAGCTTGAGCCACCGCGCCATACGCGGTTGCGCGGCCTAGTCTTGCGGGCTTTCACTTCTCGCAGGATTGTCGGCTTGGCCCCCGAGATCGAGACGATGTCACACGCGTTGATCGACGCCTTTCCCGATGAGCCATTTGATGTGCTGCAGGCCTTCGCGCAGGAACTGCCTGTTCGCATCATTGCGCGGCTGATGGGTGTTCCCGAAGACCGATCGCCCGATTTGCTTCGATGGTCAAATGCAATGGTCGGGATGTATCAGGCCAAGCGAACACGACAGGATGAAGATCGGGCCGTCGCGGCGACGACCGACTTTGTAGCCTTCATGACGGAATATGTCGACGCGCGCCGCTCGGACCCGCGCGACGATCTGATCACTCATCTGATTGCCGCTGAAGAGGCCGGTGAAAAATTGAACACGGACGAGCTGATCACCACGCTTATTTTGTTGTTGAACGCGGGCCACGAGGCGACCGTACACACGATGGGCAATGTGCTGCACACCCTACTCAGTACGGGGATCCGCCCTGCCCCGACTAAAACTTTCACCGAGGAGGTTTTGCGCCACGATCCACCGCTGCATATGTTCACGCGCTATGCGTTGGAAGACATCGACCTTGCGGGCCACAGCTTTAAGCGCGGCGATCAGGTTGGATTGCTGTTGGGTGGTGCCAACCGGGACCCTGCTGTGTTCAGCTCCCCCGATGAATTTGATCCTGAACGCACAGGCCCGGCCCATGTCAGCTTCGGAGCAGGCCTGCATTTTTGCGTTGGCGCCCCTTTGGCGCGCCTGGAGCTGGACATCGGACTGCGTGTTCTCTTTGAGCGATGCCCCGATCTGCGTCTCTGCGAGACGCCGCGCTATGCGAATGTCTACCACTTCCATGGATTAGAACGGTTGGTGGTCTCGAAAAGCTAGACTACTTGCCCGACAGCTCTGCCAAGCCCTGCTCGACCGTCACGCGTTGCGGATCATCTTCGGGCAGATCAGCCACCAGCGGTTGCGCCGATTGCAGCGCGGCCAAGGCGTCTTCCCGCTGCCCCAGAACCGCATAGGCCCGTGCCAGTTGCAGCCAGCCTTGCAGATCGTCAGGCTCATCCTTCAAACGCTCTGCCAAACCGGCAACCATCGAGCGGATGAAATCCATACGTTCTTCCACCGACATATCCTGAGCGGCGGCAACGTCTTCTTCAGTAGGTCCACGTGGCGCGTTTTCAAAAGCAGGCAACCCGACGGGCTCCAGCCCAAACTCTGCGCCCATCCGGTTGGCCTCTCGCAAGAAGACCTCCATCCAGGGCTGGGGCTGTCCCTCCGCCGCGATACGTTCGAGAATGATCCGGCGCGCCTCAGGGGTTTGACCTGCTTGCTCCAGAGCAACCGCCTTATAGTAGGTGCCAGCCGGGTTCAGAGGATCCAATTGCAGCGCGCGATCAATCGCCTTTTCGGCTTTTGGTGTGACCACCCCCTGCTCTGCGGCTATCAAAGCCTCCGCATATTGGGACAGCGTGGCCGAGGTCGCATCGTCACGGTCCACAACCCGCTCCCAAGCGCGCACGGCATCGTCAAAGCGGCTCATATTCATATAAGTGGTCGCCAAAAGCTCCCAGCCTTGGGTTTCACCGCCATCCGGCTCCGCGTTCAGGCGTGTCTCAAGCCGTTCGGTCAGTACCGCCAGATCGGACCCCACTTGCTGCTCAGCGCTACGTTGCGCGAACGGAATAGAGGGCGTGCCCGGCGACCCTGTGACCGAATAAACCAACGCGCCGCCCAGCGGGATCAGTGCCGCCATCACAACCAGAACCATCGCACCGCCGCTACCGCGGACAGAGCTTCGGTCCTTGTCTGCGCTCAGCATCCGGCGCTTGATCTCGATCTTCGCGGCCTCCGCTTCCGCGCTGGAAATCAGGCCCCGCGCCGCGTCGCGGTCCACCTCTGCCAATTGATCATTGAAGATGGCCAACGCCCCATCTGCGCGATCCAGCGTCTCAGCGCCGTCCTTGTGCAAGGGCCACAGGACAACAAGGGCCGCAATCGCTGCCAAGGCAAAGGCCGCAATCCAGAAGATCATTTGTCGCCCTCGCTCAACAAATCCTTCACCCGCCGTTCTTCCTCGGCTGAAAGCCCCTTCGCGGCAGCCGCTGTCTTCTGGCGCGACAGGGTCAGAAACACGGCGCCCGCGCCAAATAAAAGGATCGCAAACGGTGCGATCCAGAGCGCATAGGTCGAGGGTTTAAACGGCGGTTTGAACAACACGAATTCGCCGTATCGCGCGACGAGAAATTCATAAACCTGCGCATCGCTGTCTCCGGCGACAAGCCGTTCACGGATCAGAAGTCTCAGGTCGCGCGCGACGCCAGCATTTGAGCTGTCGATCGGCTCATTTTGACACACCACACAGCGAACCTGTGCGCTGATGGCACGCGCGCGCTCTTCCAACACGGAGTCATCTAGTATCTCGTCCGGCTCTACCGCGAAAAGCGGCGTCGCACAGAACAACAGCAGGCACAGCAACCGTTTCACGGATAATCCTCACGCAGGTCCGCGAGTGCTTTCTGAAGGCGTTTCATCCCATCACCGACAACGGGACCCGCTTCGCGGTACAAAATGGTGCCGCCCGGAGCGATGATGAAAGTCTCAGGCACGCCCGTAACCCCCCACTCAATCCCGACGCGTCCGGATAGATCGTGTCCAATGCGCTGATACGGATTGCCAAGCTCTTCGAGCCACGCAGCGGCGGCGTCAGCCTTGTCTTTATAGTTCAGGCCAAACAAGGGAATTCCTTCCTCTTCGGCCAGACGAGTCAACAACGGGTGTTCCGCACGGCATGGTGCGCACCAGGAGGCAAAAACGTTGACGAGCGATAACTCCTCCAAGCTCGCCAGATCAGATTGCGCAAAACCGGGGGTGCCGACCCCATCGATGGCAGAAAGCTCGAACGCGGGCGCAGGCTTGTTGATCAGCGCAGAGGGGATCGAACCGGGGTCACGCCCATCTTGCAGGCCCCAAAGAAAGACCCCACCCAGAAACGCGACAATCGCCAATGGCAAGAAAAAGAGAATACGCCTCATCTGCTACTCCGCTGGTGTTGCTGCGACAGGCGCACGTGTCTTGCGCGGGGCACCGACACGAAGCCTGCGGTCGCTGAGCGACAGCAATCCCCCGCACACCAACAGCGCCGAGCCGATCCACAGGAAGTTCACCAGCGGCTCATAAAGCGCGCGCAAAACCCATTTGCCCTCGGAGCCTTCTGCGGCGGGTTCGGCAATCGACAGGTAAAGATCGCCCGCCAGAGTCTGACGGATATCGCTTTCGGTCGTGGTGGAACGCGCAACGGGGTATGTCCGGCGCTCAGGATAAAGTGTGGTGATCTGCGCGCCGGCTCGCTCAACCTTGATCGTTGCCACCTGCGCCAGATAGTTCGGCCCACGTTCTTCGGAAATGCCCTCAAACGTCAGATCAAACCCCGCGACCTGCACCTGAGTACCGGGTTCAGCGAAGGCCACGACCTCTTCTTTCCACGCGGAAGAACCGATTACGCCCATCATCACTACACCGATGCCGATATGCGCCAAGGTCATGCCGTGGGAGGCGCGCGGCTGACGGCGGATACGCGACCACGCGTCCGCCTTGAACAGCTTGACGCGGCGGGCCCATTCCATCGCAGTCGCCCCGATCAGCCAGAATGCGATGCCCATCGAAACAACTGCCAGAACCGGTCCCCCGGTTGTGAAATACCAAACCGCCAGCGTGGCGAGGACGACCAGAGCGAGCAACAGCTTCATACGCGACAGCACGCCCGCCAGATCAGCACGCTTCCAGCTTAGAAACGGGCCAATGGCCATAACGATGATCAACGGCAGCGTCACTGGAATGAAGGACGCATTGAAGAACGGTGGCCCGACGGAGATTTTTTCATTCGTCATGGCTTCCAGAAACAGCGGATACAGCGTCCCAAACAGAACGGTCGCCGTGGCTGTGGCCAGAAGCAGGTTGTTGATCAGCAATCCTGCCTCGCGGGAGATGGGGGCAAACAGGCCCCCGCCCTCCATCGCTGGCGCGCGCACTGCAAACAGTGTCAGTGACCCGCCAATGGAGAGGCCCAACAGGCCCAGGATGTAAAGACCGCGCTCTGGGTCGACAGCAAAGGCATGAACCGATGTCAGCAGACCCGATCGGACAATAAACGTACCGAGCAAAGACAGAGAAAATGTCAGAATGGCCAGCAGGATCGTCCAGCTTTTGAATGTATCCCGCTTCTCGGTCACGATGGCCGAATGCAACAAAGCGGTCCCCAAGAGCCAAGGCATGAACGACACGTTTTCCACCGGGTCCCAGAACCACCAGCCGCCCCAGCCAAGTTCGTAATAGGCCCACCAAGAGCCCAGTGCGATGCCACCGGTCAACGCCACCCAAGCTGCTAACGTCCAAGGCCTGACCCAACGCGCCCATGCCGGATCAACGCGGCCCTCGATCAGGGCTGCAACGGCAAACGAGAAGACAATCGAGAACCCGACATAGCCGATGTAGAGCAGCGGCGGGTGGATCGCGAGCCCGATATCCTGCAACAGAGGGTTCAGGTCGTTGCCATCCATCGGCGGGGGGAAAACCCGTTCAAAAGGGTTGGATGTGAAAATCATGAAGCTGAGAAAGCCCACCGAAATCCACGCCTGCACCGAAAGCGTCCTCGCTTTAAGACCATTCGGAATATTTCCGCCGAACAGCGCCACGGCTGCCCCAAACAGCGCAAGAATGAGAACCCAGAGCAACAAAGAGCCCTCGTGGTTGCCCCAAGTTCCCGCGATCTTGTAGATCATCGGCTTCAGCGAATTGGAATTCTGCACGACGTTCAAAACTGTGAAATCGCTCACGATGTAGCTGCGCATCAGCACACCGAATGCGAAAGCGATCAGCAAGGCCTGCACGACAGATGTGGCTGTGCCCGCGCGCATCCACACCAGATTTCCGCGCGCCGCTCCCAGCATGGGCAACACCGACTGAACGCAAGCGGCAATCAGCGCCAGTGCAATCGCAAATTGTCCAAGCTCTGGGATCATTTTGGGGCGTGCCTCCTTATCCAGACCGATATGTCGGCATGCAGGCGGCGGGGTCAAGGTCGCGGCCCGCGACAGGGTGTCCTGCCCGGCTCACAATCGGGTCATCAGCTGAAAGCGCGGCATTGCTGAATATCACTTGAATACGTATTCAGCTTAGGTAAGACTGCAAACGAATGTGCTATCTGGGAGGATCTGCCATGGCGATCGAACATCTAAAACGCGGCAAACCCGAGACCGAGCGTCAGGATGATGATGCCAAGGTGCGTCAGGTGGTCGAAACGACACTCAAGGATATCGAAGCACGCGGGGATGCCGCTGTTCGGGAATTGTCCGAAAAGTTTGATAACTACTCGCCTCCCGCTTTCAAATTGAGCCAAAGCGACATTGATGCGCTGATGGCCAAGGTCAGCCCGCGCGACATGGAGGATCTCAAGTTCGCGCAGGACCAAGTGCGCAAGTTTGCCCAGGCCCAGCGCGACTCGATGCTTGATATCGAAGTAGAGCCAATGCCGGGCGTTATCCTCGGTCACAAGAATATCCCAGTTCAAAGCGTCGGCTGTTACGTGCCGGGCGGCAAATTCCCGATGGTGGCCTCCGCGCATATGTCGGTGGCAACGGCCTCCGTCGCGCAAGTCCCGCGCATCATCGCCTGCACCCCGCCCTTCAAGGGGGAGCCGAACCCGGCGGTGATCGCCGCGATGCATTTGGGCGGTGCGCATGAGATCTACGTGCTTGGCGGCATTCAAGGCATTGGCGCGATGGCCCTTGGCACCGAGACGATTGACCCCGTCCACATGCTCGTCGGTCCCGGCAACGCCTTCGTGGCAGAAGCAAAACGGCAGCTGTTCGGGCGCGTCGGCATCGACCTGTTTGCAGGACCCACGGAAACGATGGTCATCGCCGATGACACCGTCGATGGCGAGATGTGCGCGACCGACCTCTTGGGTCAGGCGGAGCATGGCTACAACTCCCCCGCCGTTCTGGTCACGAACTCCCGCAAGCTGGCGACTGACACGCTGGCAGAGATCGATCGCATCCTGAAGATCATCCCGACCGCCGATACGGCATCCAAAAGCTGGGAGGATTATGGCGAGGTGATCCTGTGTGACACCTATGACGAAATGCTGGAAGTGGCCGACGATATCGCGTCCGAGCATGTGCAGGTGATGACCGATCGCGATGATTGGTTCCTTGAGAACATGACCTGCTATGGCGCGCTCTTCCTTGGGCCGCGCACCAATGTCGCCAACGGGGACAAGGTGATCGGCACCAACCACACCCTACCCACCAAGAAGGCCGGGCGTTACACGGGCGGGCTTTGGGTCGGCAAATATCTGAAAACCCACAGCTATCAGAAGATCACAAGCGATGAGGCGGCGGCGGATATCGGCGCTTATGGATCCCGCCTGTGCTTACTGGAAGGCTTTGTCGGTCATGCAGAGCAATGCAACCTGCGCGTACGCCGCTACGGGGGCCTGAACGTGCCTTATGGCGGCCCCGCACCTTACAAGGACGTGGCCGAGTAATGGCGAGCGCCAGCGATAAAGCCGCCTATCGGGCGTTTTGGGAGGCCTTCCGCCACCCGGACGCCGACGGGCAACGGGCAGCCGTCAGAAAGTTCTTCGCCAACGACGCAGCGGTCAATATCGCGCATCCGATCAACGATCTTTCAGGGGCAGATGGCGTGATCGAGGGGTTTGTCGACCCACTTCTGCGCGCCTTCGAAGGGTTCTATTATCGCCCGGATATCCAGATCGCCGGTGTGTCCTTCGAGGGCAGCGACTGGACCTCCGGCATGGGCTATCTGGTCGGCACGCATCGCAAGGATTGGTGCGGAATCAAACCGACCGACAAGCTGGCCTATATCCGCATCGGGGACTTCCACCGGATGGAGAACGGTCAGGCGGTTGAGAGCTATATCTATCTCGATATCCCCGAGTACCTGATCCAGATCGGCAGGTATCCTCTGCCCGCCCCACAAGGCTCCTGCTTTATGATCCCCGGCCCCGCCACCCATGACGGGCTGCGAGAAGACGTGGGGGATGCCGAGCGCTCCGCCAGCACCTACAAGATCATGACCGACATGCTCGCCGGTCTGGCGACCGAGGACGAACAGTGGCGGCCCTACTGGCATCCGAACATGATGTGGTACGGCCCCGCCGCCTTTGGCCGGTTTGTCGGGATCGAGGAATTTCAGAGGTTCCAGGTTCCGTTTGAGAACGCCTTTGACGGCTGGGGCGGCGGCTTGTCCCCCGACACGCCCACCAAGCATTTCACGCGCTTTGCCGATGGGGACTATTCCTGCATCGGCGGCTGGCCGTCCCTGCAAGGCACCCACACCGGTAAATATCTGGGCTTCGAGCCCACCGGCGTCACCACGCAGTTCCGTGTCTGCGACTGGTATCGTCGAGAAGGCGATCTTCTGGTGGAAAACTGGGTCTTCGTCGATTTGCCCGACGCGCTTTTGCAATGGGGCTATGACATGATGGCGGAACAGGCGAAGCAATGATCGGGCCGCTCCGTGAAGCGCTTTATGATTTCGAGGAGGCGCCCGTGCGCGCCGCCTTGACTGATTGCTTTGCCGACGATGCAGTCATTCACCTTTGCCACCCTTTCGGCGATCTGAGTGGTCCGGATGCGTTCTACGAGGCCGCCCTCGCTCCGCTGCACCACGCCTTTCCCGATCTCGAACGCCGCGACTGGATCGTGGTGCAAGGCGAAACGGAGCATGGCGGCCATTGGATCGGATGTGGCGGATATTATACCGGACTTTTCGACGCGCCCTTCCTCGACATTCCCCCGACCGGTCATCAGGCCCACATGCGATTCCACGAATTCTACCGCATCGACGGCGGCAAGATCGTCGAGATGCAAGCGATCTGGGACATCCCCGAGCTGATGATGCAGGCAGGGGCATGGCCGATGGCCCCGTCTCTGGGTCGGGAATGGCTCACCCCTGCGCCCGCCACACAAGACGGCCTTGGCCCGCACGGATCAGGCGGCGCGGAGAGCCTCTCGACCGTGCGCGACATGCTGATTCATATGGGCAAACACCCTTCCGAGGGCGGTCCCGAAGTCATGGAAATGGAGCGCTTCTGGCATCCGCGCATGTCCTGGTATGGCCCTGCCGGCATCGGTACGGCTCGTGGAATTCAAGGGTTTCGCGACTGGCACCAGATCCCGTTTCTGTCCGCAATGCCCGACAGGGGCAGCTACCGCGACCAGATGACCTACCACTTCTTTGCCGAAGGCAATTATGTAGCCGTGACCGGTTGGCCCAACATGCGCCAGCACCTGACCCATGACGGCTGGCTTGGCATCGCCCCATCTGGCAAACTGGTCGAGCTTCGGTCTCTCGATTTCTGGCGTCTGGAAAACGGGCTTATCCGCGAAAACTGGGTGATGGTCGATCTTCTGGACGTCTACCGCCAGCTTGACGTCGATGTCTTGAGACGGATGCGTGAGTTTAACAAAGCAAGGCGAGCCAGTTATGCCTAGTCGCCGCGTCACTGCCCTGGATGTTGCCAAGGAAGCTGGTGTCAGCCAGCCCACCGTCAGCCGCGTGTTTACGCCGGGAATGAAGGTGATCCCGGAAATGGAGAAGCGCGTCCGCGACGCCGCGAAGAAACTTGGCTATCGACCCAACGCCCTGGCACGCTCCTTGATCACCGGACAATCCAAGACCATCGGGCTGATCGTAGCCTATCTGAACAACCCGTTTTATACGGAAGTGCTGGAAAAACTGAGCCACTCGCTGCGCGAGCGCGGCTACAACATCATGATCTTTCTGGCCGCCAATCATGCGGCGGATGTCGATGGTGTCGTGCAGGATTTGCTGGACCATCAGGTCGATGGGATCATCATGGCCTCGGTCTCTATCTCTTCCGCGCTGACGGACCGGCTGAAAGAGGAAGACGTCCCGCTGATCCTGTTCAACCGGGGCAAAGATGATCCGGACCTGACTTCCGTGACCTCGGCCAATGTAGATGGCGGGCGCAAGGTGGCAGAGTTCCTGATCCAAGGCGGCCACACGCGGATAGCGCATATCTCGGGCTGGCAAGGCGCCTCGACCGGACTTGATCGACGCCGGGGCTTCGAAGAAGGCTTGGCCGCGGCGGGATTGGAACCCATCGCCGTGGTTGACGGCCTGTTTTCGCGCGAAGCCTCTGCGGCAGCCGCACGCGCCCTATTTGCCAGCGCGCAGGCGCCGGATGCAATCTTCGTGGGCAATGACCACATGGCATTCGCCGTTCTTGAAGTGCTGCGCAACGAGCTGGCTCTGGATGTGCCGGGCGATGTATCCGTTATCGGATATGACGATGTGGCCATGTCGGCTTGGGACAGTTTCCAGCTTACAACAGTGCGCCAGCCCGCCAACCGTATGGTCGAGGCCGCCGTCGATCATTTAATGGCACAAATCTCCAGCAAAGAAACCGCCGCCGATCATATCGAGATCGACGGGCCGCTCATCGTTCGCAAAAGCGCACGCATACCTAAAGGATGGAAAGAATGAAGGGATTTTCAAACAAGTTCGAGGACTTCCCGGACTACATCATCAAGATCACCAAAGAGATTTGGGAAGATCGCGGCGTCGGCACGCTGAACCATTATTATTCCGAAGATATCCCGGTCCGGTCTCCGATGGGCATCCAGCGGGGCAACCAGGCTGTTATCGCGTCCACCATGGCGACCATCAACGAATTCCCTGACCGTCAGCTTTTTGGAGAGGATGTGATCTGGTCCGGCAATGAGGATGACGGTTTTTTATCCTCGCACCGTTTGCTGACCACCGCCACTCATACACGCGACGGGCAGTTCGGGCCGGCCACCGGCAAACACTGGCGCGCCCGCGTGATCGCAGATTGCGCCGCCAAGGATGACACAATCTATGACGAATGGCTGATCCGCGATTATGGCGGGATTGTCCGCCAAATGGGGATCGACCCGCGAAGCTTTGCCGCGGAACTGATTGCGCGCGAAGGCGGCGCACAGAACGCAACCCTCCCCTTCGTGCCCGCAAATGACGTCGATGGGGGCTATCACGGGACCGGCAATGACAATGAATGGGGCGCACGCTACGCCGCGACGCTCACCCGCATCATGGACAAGGACTTCAACCACATCTTTGAAGCTTATGACCGTGCGGTGATCGGCGAATATGCGGGCGCACAGACCGCGATCAGCCATGCTCAGGTTTTGGAATTTTGGGTCGGGCTGCGGTCATCGTTCCCGGAGGCTGAGTTCAGGATACATCACCAGATCGGCATGGATGGCGGAATGATGAGCCCAAGAGCGGCCATCCGATGGTCACTCGACGGCAAACACACGGGTTGGGGCAGCTATGGCGAGCCCACAGGCGCCGATGTGCACGTCATGGGTATGTGCCACGCAGAATACGGACCCTTTGGACCACGCGGGTCTGGCACCGGCCTTCGACGGGAATTTGCGCTTTATGACGAGATCGCCATCTGGAAGCAAATCCTGATGCAAAGCGGCGGCGCTTAGTGGACAGCTACGGCAAACATATGTTCACGCCCAACGTGCGCACCGAGCAAGACAAGGTCGGCATGGGCGAGCGCTACGCGCAGGTCTACGAAAGCCGTTTGCGTGACCCGCTGGATGCCGATGCACGCGCCTTCATCGAAAGCCGTGACAGCTTCTACATGGCCACGGTCTCCGAGACCGGCTGGCCCTATCTGCAGCATCGCGGCGGACCAGCGGGCTTTCTGAAAGTTCTCGGTCCACAGCAGATCGGCTTTGCCGATTACCGTGGCAACAAGCAATTCATCTCCAAGGGAAACCTGCGCGCAGACACGCGCGTCTCGCTATTCCTCATGGATTATCCGCGCAAGGCTCGACTGAAGCTGATCGGGCACGGCACAATGATCGAGGCGTCAGACGACCCGGAGCTCACCAAATTGCTGAGCACCGACGGGGCTGCTCCTGCCGAGCGGTTGATGACCATCGATCTGGTCGCAATGGACTGGAACTGCCCGAAATATATTACGCCACGCCTCACCGAAGCAGAAATCGAGACCGCGCTCGGCCCGAGACTGAGCGCTTTGAACACTCACATAGAAAGCCTTGAAGCGCGACTGGATGCGCTCGATCCCGATTGGAAAGCGAAAGAATGACCCCACAGGAAATGGAACAAAACATCGTCCGATATGGCGACCTCGTCCCCTGCAAGACTGCCTTTATTGATGCGCATACGCCGGGCTCGGATCAGAAAGAGAATTTCACGGTGATTGGTGGTGGTGTCTCTGAAAGTCCGGATCAGCATGTGCATATTGCCGAAAAGATTGGCTTCAACATCGGGGCCGCCGGACAACCTCCGAAATGTCGGAACTCCCTGCATTCGCATCGCACGGCCGAGGTGTTTTTCGTACTCAAAGGCCGATGGCGGTTTTTCTGGGGTCGTTGGGGGGATGCCGGCGAGGTGGTTCTGGAAGAAGGCGACATCATCAATATCCCAACAGGTATATTCCGCGGTTTTGAGAATATCGGGCCCGATTACGGGATGATCATGGCTATCCTCGGCGGTGACGATGCTGGTGGCGGTGTGATCTGGGCCCCGCAGGTGATCGAAGATGCTGCCGATCACGGGCTCATCCTTGGCGAAAACGGCAAGCTCTATGACAGCAAACAAGGCGATACCCTGCCCCACGGTGTCGGGGCAATGCCGCTGCTGACCGACGCGCAGTTGAAAGACTACCCAGAGCCCGTGGCACAAGACGTGGTGCCAAATTACGTAGCGCGGTATTGGGACCTCATGGCGCTGGCGGACAAGGCCCCTGCAAAGGTTATCGGCGAGACCGGCAAACTTCGCGACAAGCCGGGCTTCGAGGTTGATTTCATCACGCGCGGCTCTGCGACTGGGAAGATGCACAAGCATGATCGCGCCTCCGTCCTGATGCCGATGCGTGGCCATTGGCGACTGGACTGGCAAGGAGGGTCCACGGTGCTGAACCCCGGCGACACGGCAATGGTGCCCGCTCATGTTGAACATAGTGCGGTTCCCTCGATGACGGGGGAGGCCAGCCTTTATCACATCATAGCCACCGATGATCCGGCAGGCCCCACACATACATTCCAGTAACTCTTCCCATGTTCTGGAAATATCCCGGGAGGGGGTCTTGGGGAGGGCTGGCCCTCCCCCTGATATGAACGGGGTTTGGGGGCGCTGCCCCCAAGGCCCGCGCGGCCCGAGCGCAAAAGTGTGATGCGCGCCGAAGGCGCTCGGTTTTGGCACCTATACACTCCCGCCACACGGGAGTAGCGTCGCGCCATGAGCGCAGCTTCGATCCTCGACAGTCGCACTTCGTGGATGCGGCTTACCCTGACACTCGTAATCGCCATCGTTGGCAATGCGGGAATGTGGTCGGCCATTGTCGTGCTGCCCGACATGCAGGCAGAGTTTGGTCTTGGTCGGGCCGACAGCTCCCTTCCCTACACGCTGTTCATGCTTGGCTTCGCCGTTGGCAGCTTCGGTATGGGCAAACTGGTGGACAAGCTCGGGGTGACCCGGGCGATCTGGATCTCATCGGTCGTCACCATAGTTGCGTTCACTCTTGCCAGTCTCAGCCCCATCTATTGGATCGTGGCCCTGCTTCACGCCGTTCTTGGTTTCGCCACCGCCACCTTCTTCGGGCCGCTCATGGCCGATATTTCGCTCTGGTTCTTCCGGCGCCGCGGTATTGCCGTGGCCATCGCCGCCAGCGGCAACTACCTTGCCGGTGCCATTTGGCCAATCCTTCTGAGCGACGTGATTGCCGAGCAAGGCTGGCGCGGAGCCTATCTGGCACTTGCCGCTATCACGCTGGTTGTCATCCTGCCCCTGTCAGTTTTCCTGCGCCAACAGGTTCCTGCAGAGGCCATCGCCACGGCAGATGCCCGGGCCAGCGCACGCGCGTCCGCCGTCTCCATCTCCCCGCGCCTCTTAACCGGGCTTTTGATTGTTGCGGCTCTTGGATGTTGCGTTGCGATGTCCATGCCTCAGGTCCATATCGTGGCCTATTGCGTGGATCTGGGCTACGGACCGGCGGTCGGCGCAGAGATGCTGTCCGTGATGCTGCTGGGCGGGGTCATCTCCCGACTGATCTCAGGGCTGATCGCTGATAAGCTCGGCGGCGTTGTAACGCTGCTGATCGGCTCCACGCTGCAATGTATCGCACTTTTTCTCTACCTGCCCTTTGACGGTCTTGTTCCGCTCTACATGGTTTCGGCTGTCTTCGGGCTTAGCCAAGGTGGGATCGTCCCCGCCTACGCGCTCGTTGTGCGTGAGTACATGCCCGCCCGTGAAGCCGGTGCCCGCGTTGGCCTCGTGATTGCCGCGACCATGGTCGGCATGGCCCTTGGCGGGTGGATGTCCGGCTGGATTTACGATCTCACCCGGTCCTATCAAGCGGCCTTCCTCAACGGGATCGCGTGGAACATCCTGAATGTGGCGATCATGCTGCTGATCCTCTTCCGGGCCAAATCACGCGCCCTGCCAAATCCGGCATAGAAAAACCCCGCGGATCGCGCCGCGGGGTCTCTCAACTTTCAAACAGAAGCGGCTTAGTTCAAGGCTGCATCCGTAATGGCTGATGTCCAGGCACCTTCCGGCTCTTTTGTAATCACCGGATCAGAACCACCTGCCAGCAACGTCGCCACAGTGCGCTTGAAATCGGCCTCGTCAAGTGCACCATTGGAGCCAGCGGTCAGCTTGGCAATCTCGCCCATCATGCGCTTTTGATGCGCTTCGGTCTGTGCGCCGGTTTCGTCGTTATCGAGCACGATACCAGCCGCTTCATCCGGGTTCTCTTCCGCGTATTTCCAGCCCTTCATCGACGCGCGCACAAAGCGGACCATCTTGTCCTGGAAGACGGGATCGTTCAGGTTTTCTTCCAGCGCATAGATGCCGTCTTCCAGCGTCGCCACACCCTGATCTTCATATTTGAAGGTCACGAGCTCATCTTCGGATACGCCCGCATCCAGCACCTGACCATATTCATTGTAGGTCATGGTGGAGATACAGTCGGCCTGACGTTGCAACAGCGGGTCAACATTGAAGCCCTGCTTGAGAACCGTCACGCCATCATCGCCGCCATCGGTCGGAATGCCTTCCTGGCTCATCCAGCTCAGGAACGGATATTCGTTGCCAAAGAACCAGACACCGATTGTCTTGCCCTTGAAATCAGCAGGTGAGGTGATGCCCGTGTCCTTCCAGCAGGTCAGCATCAAGCCGGATGACTTGAAAGGCTGTGCGATGTTCACGACGGGCAGGCCCTTTTCACGCGCAGCCAGCGCCGAGGGCATCCAGTTCAGCATGACGTCAGCGCCTCCACCGGCCAGAACTTGTGGCGGTGCAATGTCAGGACCTCCGGGCAGGATCGTGACCTCCAGCCCTTCTTCATCGTAGAACCCCTTGTCGAGTGCCACATAGTACCCGGCAAATTGGGCCTGAGTGACCCATTGCAGTTGCAGTTTCACGGTATTGGCATGGCCATCTGCGGTCGCAAGCTGCGGCGTCGTGGCCAAGGCAAGCGCCATGGCAGCGGATGCGAATAGTTTTTTCATTTTTGTCTTCCTCCAGGTTGAGTGGTTTTGCTCTTATCCTCTTTGCGAAGGGTGCCAGAACGTCACCCCTTTTTCTATTGCGGCAACCACGCCGTAAAAGGCGGAGCCCGCAAGGGCTGCCACCACGATCTCTGCCCAGACCATATCAAGGGCCAGCTGGCCCACCGAGGTCGAGATGCGAAAGCCCATTCCTACAATGGGCGAGCCGAAGAACTCTGCCACGATCGCCCCGATCAGGGCCAGCGTGGTCGAAATCTTCAGCCCGTTGAAGATGAACGGCATGGCAGCGGGCAAGCGCAGTTTCATGAGGCTCGCCCAGTAACTCGCGCCATAGGTCCTCATCAGATCGCGCTGCATGGCGGTGGTCTCCTGCAAGCCCGCCACAGTATTGACCAGCATGGGAAAGAAAACCATCACAACCACCACAGCGGCTTTTGACTGCCAGTCAAACCCGAACCACATGACCAGAATGGGCGCGGTTCCGATGATGGGCAAGGCGGCGATGAAGTTGCCCACGGGCAAAAGCCCCCGCCTCAGGAAATCAAACCTATCTGCAAGAATGGCCACCACAAAGGCCGACACACATCCGATCACGTAGCCGCTCAGAGCGCCCTTCACAAAGGTCTGCACGAAATCCGCCCACAATGTCGGCACTTCGCTGGCAATCCGCGCAACAATCTGGCTGGGTGGCGGCAATATGACCAACGGGACGGCCAGACCGCGCACGACCAGCTCCCAGACCACGAGGATTGTCAGACCAAAGATCAAGGGCACTCCAAACCGTACCGCTTGCGTGTGGGACAGACCAGAATTCGCCAGCCGCACGTTCAGCCACCAGGCGGCGATCCAGAGGATCAGGGCAAGCAGAACCAGCGTCATGACAACCCCATCCGTCTAAGTGTAACACGCTGAATCAAGGTCACGATCGCAACCAGCCCGGCCGCCACGATCGCGGCCGCCAGCAAGGCGGACCAAATCTGGATCGTCTGTCCGTAATAACTGCCCGTCAACATGCGCGCACCCAATCCCCGGATCGCCCCAGTGGGCAATTCTCCGACAATGGCCCCCACCAATGAGGCCGCGATTCCGATTTTGAGTGAGGCAAAGAGATAGGGCATCGAGGCGGGCAATCGCAGTTTCCAAAAGCCCTGCGCATTGCTGGCATTGTAGGTCTTGAGCAAATCGAGCTGCATGTGATCAGGGCTCCTGAGGCCTTTGACCATTCCGACGACAACCGGAAAGAAACTCAAATAGGCAGAAATGATCGCTTTCGGCAGCAATCCCTGCACCCCGACCGAGTTCAAAACCACAATGATCATCGGCGCGATGGCAAGGATCGGAATGGTTTGCGATGCAATCGCCCAGGGCATGACGCTCATATCCATCGCACGATTATGCACAATGCCGATGGCCAGAACGATCCCGAGCCCGGTGCCGATGGCGAAGCCCAAAAGCGTCGCCGACAAGGTAATCCAACCATGAAACACCAAAGACCGCTTGGACGTGATCTTCTTCTCCACGGTCGTGTCCCATAACTCACGCGCCACTTGATGAGGCGCCGGCAAGCGCGGACGGTCCTGATTGAACGTGCTCGCGATATGCTCGGAGTTATTGGCGGCCAGCGAAATCCCGGACAAATCGCGGCGCGCCGCCGCTCCCTCGGGCGAGATCACCGCCCCGCCCCGTTCTGCGGTCGTGAGGGCTGCATGCATGTTCATTGGGATCACGGCCAGATACCAAAGCGCGAAAATCGCTGCGACAACCGTCAAGACCGGCAGAAATGATTTCATCTCAACGGCCCCGATCTTATCATTGTTTCGAAAATACCGCCGCCGGAGGCTCCCCGGAAGACCAAGCGCGTGGCGGTGGCAGATCTTGGAATTCGGTATTTTTGAAACAGTGATAGTAACAATTGTTTAACCAGAATCCCGCCACGGTAGAGATGCGGTACAGGCTGCGGAGCCGATGGCCGTAAACGGTGATAGGCTTGAATGAAAGCTGTTCCCAGGCGCTCCGTCTTCGCAAGTTGGCGGAGCGCTGCTTGCCCTATTACCGCGTGTTCAGTCATCCAGATGCCCTGCGCGCAACCCGTCCCGAACCCGGTGGGCCACTTCAATGAACTCGGGCGTGTCGCGGATATCGAGTGGACGCTCTTTTGGCAGCGGGCTGTCGATCACGTCGGTGATCCGTCCAGGGCGGGGGCTCATGACGACAATTTTTGTCGAGAGATAAACCGCCTCCGGGATCGAATGGGTGACAAAGCCAATCGTTTTGTTGGTCCGGGCCCAAAGCGCCAGAAGCTGCTCGTTCAGGTGGTCGCGCACGATCTCATCAAGTGCGCCAAACGGCTCGTCCATCAGCAAGATGTCAGCGTCAAAGGCCAAGGCGCGCGCGATCGAGGCACGTTGTTGCATCCCTCCGGAAAGCTGCCAGGGGTATTTCTTCTCGAAGCCTTTCAAATCAACGAGATCCATCACCTCCCTGACCCGTGTTTCCTGATCAGATTTCGCATAGCCCATAATCTCGAGCGGCAGACGAATGTTCCCGCCAATCGTGCGCCATGGGTAGAGGCCTGCGGCCTGAAACACATAACCATACGCGCGGTTGCGACGTGCTTCATCGGGCGTCATGCCGTTCACGCTGAGTGTGCCGCCCGTTGCATTCTCCAGACCGGCGATACAGCGCAGGAACGTGGTTTTGCCGCAGCCTGACGGGCCGATGAAACTGACAAAATCGCCCGCCTCGACATCCAGTGAGACATCTTTTAGCGCATGGACTGGTCCATCATTCGTTTGAAAGGTCAGATCGAGATTTTTGGCCTGAATGACCGCATTGGAAGTCATATCAGACGTCTTCATCCGCCTGTTTGCCCCAGAGCCCGCCGATCACGAAGGCCGCAAAGACGATGACCGCATCGGCGGCGGCAACTTCATTGACCCATGTTGCCCCAGCCAGCAAAAACAAACCTATTATCAATGCCACGCGCATCATGCCAGCGGCCCCTCCTTTGGTGTCAGACGCCCGATGGGATATTCATCGGGTCGCGCTCTATCTTGCGCGGTGTGTTCAGTGATTTCCATTTCGACAAGGCCTTGGACGGGCTTGCGAACGGCGTTCTCTTGACGAATTTACCTCGGCCGGGTTGCGGCTGCGAGTTCTGGCCATAGGCCCAGATGACGTCGCCACGCGATAGCGTGAAGCGCGGCTGTGCAGTGACCTCCATGCCCTCAAAGACGTTGTAATCAATGATAGATTTCTGCGTGGAGACCGCGACCGTCTTGGTGATTTTCGGATCCCACACAACGATATCTGCATCACCGCCAACCGTTATCCCGCCTTTCAGCGGGTAGATGTTGAGTATCTTCGCAATATTGGTTGATGTCGCTGCGACGAATTCTTCCGGCGTCAGACGGCCCGTTTCCACACCTGTGGTCCAGAGCATCGCCATCCGCTCTTCCAGACCGCCAGTGCCATTGGGAATGGTCGTGAAGTTATCGAGCCCCATGCGTTTTTGTTCATCCGTGAAGGCCGCGTGATCTGTCGCAACCACTTGCAGCGATCCCGCCGAAAGCCCAGCCCAAAGCGAGGCTTGGTGGTCTTTTGAACGAAATGGCGGCGACATCACCCGGCGCGCTGCATATTGCCAATCCTTGTTGAAATACTCGCTTTCATCCAAGGTCAGGTGCTGAATCAGCGGCTCTCCATAAACGCGCATACCCTTTTGCCGGGCGCGACGGATCGCTTCATGGGCCTGCTCACAGCTGACATGCACGATATAGAGCGGAGTGCCTGCAGCATCCGCGATCATGATCGCACGGTTGGCGGCTTCCCCTTCAACCTCAGGCGGGCGCGAATAGGCATGACCCTCAGGACCCGTGACTCCTTCGGACATATATTTTTCCTGAAGCTCGGCAACGATGTCGCCATTTTCCGCATGAACCAAAGGCAAGGCGCCCAGTTCTGCGCAGCGTTTGAACGAGGCAAACATCTCGTCATCTTCAACCATCAAAGCGCCTTTATAGGCCATGAAATGCTTGAATGTATTGATGCCGCGCTCCTTAACAACGGCCTCCATCTCATTGAAAACATTCTCAGACCAGCCGGTGATGGCCATGTGATAGGAGATGTCGCAGCAGATTTGATCTTTCGACTTGCGGTCCCAGTCATCGATAGCATTCAGCAGTGAGCCATCTTCACCGGGCAGGCAGAAATCGACCAGCATCGTTGTGCCACCGGCCGCGGCGGCAAATGTGCCTGAGGTGAAGGTTTCGGCGGCAGTGGTGCCCATAAAGGGCATTTCCAGATGGGTATGCGGGTCGATACCGCCCGGTATGACATAGGCCTCGGAGGCATCAATGACCTCATCGCCTTTCAGGTTCTCGCCAATCTCGGCGATCTTCTCTCCCTCGATCAGAACATCTGCAGTGAACGACCGATCCGCGGTTACGATGGTACCGCCCTTGATGACCTTACTCATGTCTGTCCTCCTGTTCTCAATCTATTGTCTGCGAAAAACCAACGGCTCTCGCCCGCCTTGCCCCGTGCTGGAGACCACAAGATCCACCATCACCCCATTGCGGTCGAGCGAGTAGATCATACGTTGTCTGCCGGTGCCCTGCGAGCCTGCCGCAGGTCGTGTCACCGTGGTCCAGATCCCGCCGCTTTCTGTGGTTTCTGACACCAGGGTGACCGATTGATCCCCTTCGAACGCGCGATATGTGCATCTGCCCAGAACGGCGAAGCAATCATGCGGCACATAACGCCCGCTCGACCGCAGAAAATCCGACGAGAGCGAACGAAACCGATTGTCCGTGCGCAGCGCCACCGGAAAACTGGCCGTGCTGCCGCTGAATTTGATATCCGAGACGCCAAAGCTCTGCGCCACCAAAGCGCCGATTTCGGCGAAATTCACCTCATCAGGAAAGCGAATGGCCATTGTCCCGGTGTAATCATAGACCCGTGCGGAGCGACGCTTTGACCGCAGGCTCAGTGATACGGGCACGGGTATGTCGCCACTTTCCATTTTGTATCTGTAGGTCACCCCCGAAGGAGGCCGCAGCGCATCCAGATTGGCATCAGACGTCAGGCCGGGTCTGATCGCGATACTATCTGCCGGATCGGCGCAGGCCGCGAGAAAACTCAGAGCGATGAGGGCCAGTACGGGGCGATATAAATTTTTCACTCCACAATCTCCGCCGTCTCAACAACGGCATGGAACAGCACATTTGCTCCGGCGGCCGCCCATTCGGGACTGATTTCCTCGGCCTCATTGTGGCTCAGGCCGTCTACACAAGGACACATAACCATCGCCGTCGGAGCCACCCGATTGATCCAGCAGGCATCATGGCCTGCCCCCGAGATCAAATTCTGATGGGAATAGCCCAGGCGCTCCGCCGCATTGCGCACGGCCGTCACGCAACCTTCGTCAAACTCAACCGGATCAAAGCCGCCAACCTTCTCAAATTCGACATCTAAGCCCATGTCATCGCATATTTTTTTAGCGCCAACCTTCAAGCGTTCTTCCATATCCTCGATCACGCTCAGATCGGGAGAGCGGAAATCTACCGTAAATACTGTTTTGCCCGGGATCACGTTGCGAGAGTTTGGATAGACGTCGATATGACCTGCCGCCCCGACCGCGTGAGGGGCATGGGACAAGGCGATCTCGTCGACAAGCTCCAGCACGCGAGCCATGCCAAGCCCCGCATTCTTGCGCATCGGCATCGGGGTCGAGCCGGTATGACTGTCCTTGCCGGTGATAGTGACTTGCGTCCAACTCAGACCCTGACCGTGGGTGACCACGCCAATATCTTTGCCTTCGGCCTCAAGGATGGGGCCTTGTTCGATGTGAAGTTCGAAGAACGCGTGCATCTTGCGGTCACCGACTTCCTCATCTCCTCGCCAGCCAATCCGCTTCAACTCATCGCCGAATTTCTTTCCATCGGCATCCTCGCGATCATAGGCCCAATCTTGGGTATGAATGCCCGCAAATACGCCCGATGACAGCATGGCCGGGGCGTAACGGGTGCCCTCCTCGTTGGTCCAGTTCGTCACCACGATCGGGTGCTTTGTCTTGATCCCGAGATCATTCAGCGATCGCAGAATCTCGAGACCGCCCAGAACACCCAAGACACCATCATATTTGCCACCGGTTGGCTGCGTATCGAGATGAGAGCCCACATACACGGGAAGTGCGTCAGGGTCGCTGCCCTCTCGACGCGCGAACATGTTGCCCATCTGGTCGAGCCCCATCGAGCACCCCGCAGCTTCGCACCAAGATTGAAACAGGGCACGGCCCTCGGCATCTTCGTCAGTCACTGTCTGACGATTATTTCCGCCTGCGATCCCTGGCCCGATCTTGGCCATATCCATCAGGCTGTCCCAGAGCCGTTCAGAGTTGATTTTCAGATTTTCGCCTGGTGCAGCCATGTCTATCCTCGCTTGGCTCCGAGCTGACTGTTCAGATACCGTGGTAAATTTTGACCGAAAGGTCAAAGGCACGCTATCAGAGGGACTCAGTCAGTCAAGGATTCCCCTTGCGCATTGTGACATGGAATAAGCATTTGACCAGAAATTCAGCAGTTGCGAAATCCGGCACCGCTCAGCCTCGTCAAGAGACGCGCATCCAGAAGAAAAACAAAGAGTTGATATTGGGCGCGGCCTTGGAGGTGTTTTCGTCCTACGGCTTCCGAGGCTCGACCATCGACCAAATTGCCAACCAGGCTGGGCTCTCAAAGCCGAACCTGCTCTATTACTTCCCCTCAAAAGAGGCGATCCACGCGGCTCTGCTCGATGCGCTCCTCGATACGTGGCTCGATCCATTGCGCGCTCTCGACCCAGAGGGCGAGCCCGTCGCGGAAATTTTGGACTATGTGCATCGCAAACTTGAGATGAGCCGCATGTATCCGCGCGAAAGCAGGCTCTTTGCCAACGAGATCATTCAGGGTGCGCCCCGGATCCTGGAAAATCTCGAAGGAGAGCTTCGCGCACTGGTCGACGAAAAGGCCGCTGTGCTTGAAGACTGGATGACGGCTGGCAAGATCGCACAGACCCATCCCCACCATCTGATCTTCTCCATCTGGTCACTGACCCAGCATTATGCAGATTTCGAGGTTCAGGTCCGCGCCATCCGCACCAAGCAGGATATTTATGAGGAAGCAGATACGTTTCTGCAGAATCTGTTCACGCGACTTTTGAAGGTTTAGCTTTCTGCGGGAAAGACAAAGCACCGGTCGCGGCGCATCGTCAGCCACAACGCGGTGCCGGGCTTTGGCAAGAACACCGCCGGCACGGTTGCATGAATATCGCTTCCATCGGCCACCATCTCGAACTCCACCAAGCTTTCCCGGCCCATAAACCTTGCGCGTTTGACCACCGCCTTCGCCGGCATTCCATCAGCAGGCGTCGGATTGGGACCACGACCGCCCCGATCAAAATCAATGCCCAGATGCTGCGGTCGAATGACAATCTCGACCTTTGCTCCATCCGACAGCCCCGGCGTCAAGAACTGCCCGAATGGCGTTTCTGTGAGAGCCCCATTGGATTGGCCATAAATGACGTTGATATCCGAGAAGAAGGCAGCAGCAGCCTTGTCGACGGGGGCATTGTAAAGGTTATACGGATTGCCGATCTGAACGATCCTGCCATCACGCATCAGGGCAATTTCATCCGCCATGCGCATCGCTTCATCGGGCTCATGGGTCACCAGCAGAACAGCGGCTCCCTCATCCTTGAGCACATGCAGCGTCTCGTCACGGATGTCATCGCGCAAACGGTTGTCGAGGCCTGAAAAGGGCTCATCCATCAACAATATCAAAGGCTTCGGAGCTAAAGCTCGCACAAGCGCCACACGTTGCTGCTCCCCGCCAGACAATTCATGGGGATATTTCTGGGCGAATCCTGCCAACCCAACGCGTTCCAGCAGCTCGCCAACGCGTCGTGTTTGTTCTGCCTTGCTACTGGTCAGCCCGAACGCAACATTGTCCGCCACATTCAAGTGCGGAAAAAGAGCGAAGTCCTGAAACATCAGGCCAATCTCTCTGGCCTCCGGTGGCACCCGGTAGTCATCGCCACATATCAGCTTGCCGTCGACCCATAGCTCTCCGCTTGATTGGCGCTCAACGCCTGCAACGATGCGCAAGGTCGTGGATTTGCCACAGCCCGAAGGCCCAAGGAGGCAAGTGACCTGCCCGGGTTGGATCGACAAAGACACATTATCCACGACCCGACGGGATCCGTAGAGCTTCGAGATGTCTCTGAGTTCGAGGCGTGGTTCCAAGACTGTCTGATCCCTAATCCGATCAAATCAATCGGAAATCCGGAATTGCTCTAACAGCCCAATCGGGCTGGGACAAGCGGCTCAGAGCGTTGCGTTCACGCCACCGCCATCGAGCAGTATGTTCTGGCCCACGATAAAGCCGGCGTGTTGCGAGCACAGAAACGCGCAAACCGCCCCAAATTCTTCGCGTGTGCCATACCGTCGTGCCGGGATTGTCGCTTCACGGTTGGCTTGTGCCTCGGCCAGCGAAATCCCTTGCGTTTTGGCGACATTGGCATCGAGCGAGCTTGCACGGTCCGTGGCATGGATGCCCGGCAGAATATTGTTGATGGTTACCCCGCATGGCGCAACCTGACGCGAGGTGCCTGCAACATAGCCTGTCAGCCCGGCGCGCGCCGAGTTCGATAAGCCAAGCGCTGGAATTGGGGCTTTGACCGATTGCGAGGTGATATTGACCACACGGCCCCAGCCCCGGTCCATCATTCCGGGCAAAGACGCTTTGATCAAAGCAATCGGCGTGAGCATGTTGCCATCGAGCGCCTTGATGAAGTCGTCGCGATCCCAGTCGCTCCACAACCCCGGAGGTGGACCACCTGCATTGGTAACAAGGATGTCCAGCTCTCCCGCTGCGGACAGGGCTTCAGCGCGCCCCTCTTCCGTGGTGATGTCAGCCGCAACGGCCGTGACTTCGACCCCGTATGCGTCGCGCAATCGATCCGCCGCCTCGGTCAGCGGCCCTTCACTGCGCGCATTCATCACCAGATCCACACCGGCTTCGGCCAGCTTTTCGGCACAGCCAAGGCCCAAACCCTTGCTTGATGCGCAAACAAGCGCACGTTTTCCGCGAATTCCCAGGTCCATCGGCCTCTCCCCTCTGATGTGATGACCTTCACCTAACGCGGGATGGCCAGCTTGACCACAGATTCGAAACACCCGTGTTGCGAACGACCCGCGCCTTGCCAATCCCGCCGATCTGGCAAAATTGTAAAGCAATCAGGTTCAATTCATCACAAATCCGCTGGTTATGGACGATAAGTCTTGATCCATCACCGTGCTGCGTTACGAGTTATTTGCTGTGTATGCGACCTGCGTTTGGCCGGGATTTGATCAAGTCCATGCCGCGCCCTAATTATTGTCGTCTGTGTGTGTTTTAGTGTGCTGCCAAATGACCCGCCAAGATCAAATCGATATCCCTGAGCACCACCGGCTCTCCGTGGTGCCCGCCGAGGCCCTCCGGGTGATCTCTGGTGTTGCGATTGGGGATACACTCGGGGACATGTGCTCCGTCTGCCTGGGCGACGGGTATGCGTTGCAGCAGGGCATGCATATGTCGGAACTTGCGCTCACAAAAACGCGTTCTGAGGGGCCAAATTCTGTTTACAAAGTGGTATCCGGATCGCTTGGAGAACTGACAGGTGCACGCGTCACGGTATTGGCCCAGCTCACCTTCGTGACGCAGATCGGGGCCACCGTCGAAGCGCTGCTTTTGGCTTGCGATGGCCCGGCGGCGCGTCACTACGTGCACCCCCTTGGCCCGATCGAGCCTCGTACAGAATATTCCCTGATTGCAGTAGATGAAACGGTTCTCGATATTCCGCTGATCGACGGGGCCGATCTTTGTTTCGGGCGCGGCACCCGGATCACCATGTCTGACGGCTCTCAAAGACCCGTTGAGACGCTGAAAGTGGGGGATAGGGTGCTTACCCGCGACAATGGCATGCAGCCTATTCGCTGGATGGGGCATCGCACTGTTCAGGCCGCCGGGCGATTTGCGCCTGTGGTCATCAGTCCGGGCGCTTTGGGCAATGTCGAAACGCTTACACTGAGTCAGTCCCATCGCATGCTGATCACCGATTGGCGTGCCGAGGTTCTGACGGGGTCTCGCGATGTTCTGATTTCGGCAAGCGATCTGATCAACGAGGAGACGATCTACATCCGTTCAGGTGGTTTTGTGGATTATATCCAGCTGGTGTTTGACCAACATCAGATTGTCTACGCGGAAGGCGTTCCCACCGAAAGCCTGCTGGTGACGCAACAAATGTTGTCGAACATGTCGAAAGATGCCGCGTCGGAAATACTGAACGCCTTCCCTGACCTGCAAGCGGCAGAGACACAATACTGCCGCACACCGCTCGACAGCAAGTCGGCGCAGGACCTGCTGCGCCAGACCGGTCGTTTGTAAGATCTATTCGTCCATCGGATAGAAAAATTCTTCCCGGACGATCTTGCCGCCATCCACATGATACACCGCGACCTCTTTCATATCTTCGACTTTTCCGGTTTCCCGGTTTTTCGCTTTCATCTCGAAAATCACTGCAAACCGGTCGTCTCCATGCGGGTACGGGTCAGAGACGTTTCCATCCAAAATCTCGACCTGATTGCCAAACCAAGCGTGCTTTTGCTTGATCCCTTCCACGCCTTTGGTCTCGCGCCCCTGCCCTGAGAAATCGGCAGCTTCGATGGAAACAGCGTCAGGTGAATAGAGCTTATCGAGGTTCTCCAGCTCGCGGTTTTCACGGCAACCCGCGACCAGTTCATTTGCCACCTTCATCATAGACATCGCATCCTCCAACTTGTTCTTGATCTGTTCCATGAAAGCACAGGTTATTTCTCACGATCAAGACAGCGCCACTGACCGATTGCGGAGACGCGCTGATCCGCCTATATCGCCTGCATGTTGGACCACGCCCATAACCGCCCCGAATTGCCGCCGGAAATTGCCCGTCGCAGAACCTTTGCGATCATCTCGCACCCGGATGCGGGCAAAACGACGCTGACAGAGAAATTTCTTCTCTATGGTGGCGCGATTCAGATGGCCGGACAGGTGCGCGCCAAGGGCGAAGCACGGCGCACGCGCTCTGACTTCATGAAGATGGAGCAGGACCGCGGTATTTCCGTCTCGGCATCCGCAATGTCGTTCGATTTCGACAAATACCGCTTCAACCTCGTGGACACGCCCGGGCACTCCGACTTTTCCGAGGACACCTATCGCACGCTCACCGCTGTGGATGCGGCTGTCATGGTCATTGATGGGGCCAAGGGCGTCGAGAGCCAGACACAAAAGCTCTTTGAGGTTTGCCGCTTGCGCGATCTTCCGATCCTGACCTTCTGTAACAAGATGGACCGGGAAAGCCGCGACACCTTCGAAATCATTGATGAGATTCAGGAGAATCTGGCGATTGATGTAACGCCCGCGTCTTGGCCTATCGGCGTCGGACGGGATTTTATCGGCTGCTATGACCTGTTACGCGACCGGCTCGAACTGATGGATCGCGCGGACCGGAACAAAGTTGCTGAATCGATCGAAATCAACGGCCTGGACGATCCCAAGCTCAAGGAACATGTGCCCGAAGAACTTCTGAACAAATTCCTTGACGATGTTGAAATGGCAAAGGAATTGCTCCCAGAATTAGACCACAAGGCGCTTCTGGATGGCACGATGACGCCTATCTGGTTTGGCTCGGCGATCAACTCTTTTGGCGTACAGGAACTGATGAAGGGCATTGCGGAGTACGGCCCCGAACCGCAACCTCAGAAAGCTGAACCCCGCCAAATTCTGCCCGAAGAGCCGAAGGTCGCGGGCTTTGTCTTCAAAGTGCAGGCCAATATGGACCCGAAACACCGCGACCGGGTGGCGTTTCTGCGCATGGCCTCCGGGCATTTCAAACGCGGCATGAAGCTGACCCATGTACGGTCCAAAAAGCCAATGGCGATCTCTAATCCGGTCTTGTTTCTGGCCGCCGACCGTGAGCTGGCGGAAGAGGCCTGGGCTGGCGACATCATCGGCATTCCCAACCATGGCCAATTGCGGATCGGCGACACCCTGACCGAAGGCGAAGCGTTGCGCGCCACTGGCATCCCCTCATTTGCACCCGAACTCTTGCAGGGCGTGCGCGCCGGTGACCCTCTGAAATCGAAACACCTCGAAAAAGCTTTGATGCAATTCGCGGAAGAAGGCGCCGCCAAAGTGTTCAAGCCGATGATTGGCTCAGGCTTCATCGTTGGTGTGGTGGGCGCGCTTCAGTTCGAGGTACTCGCAAGCCGGATTGAGCTTGAATACGACCTGCCCGTTCGCTTCGAGGCGTCCCAATTCACCTCTGCGCGTTGGGTGGCGGGCGAGAAAAGTGCGGTTGATGCATTTGTCCAAGCCAACAAGCAACACATCTCGCACGACAATGATGGGGACGTGGTTTATCTGACCCGTCTGCAATGGGATATTGACCGTGTTGAGCGGGATTATCCGGACGTCACGCTGTCTGCGACCAAGGAGATGATGGCGACCTGATCAGAACAAGCACCGGGTATTTTCTCCGCAAAAACAGCCTGTTTCTGTCGAAAAGGCAGTGATTTCCGTACCTGTGCCGGGGTCGCCGCGAAATCGATTTTGTGGTACTATCATCCAGCGCGCGATTTTTAGTGCGTCCACTTTTATTGCTTTAGAGGTTTTTATGAGACATTTTTCACGCGCAATTGGCGCAGCTATTTTCAGTATGTTTTGCGCCGCAAGCGCAAACGCTGTCCCGATCAACTTCACCTATACAACACTCGATGCAAGCGGCACGCTTGATGGCGATCTCTTCGGCACATCGGATGTGAAGATCACAGCGACAGGTGACACAGATAACCGCATCGCATTTGGCTCTGGCTGGTTCATCGACCATGACACGGCCCAAATCGATATTCAGGGGCTCGGTGTTTACACTTTCACCTCACCTACCCGAACATTTGTAAACAACTCCGGTCAGGTTGTCGGTTTCTCACGTGCCGGAATTTCTGGCTCCGACTTGCTCAACAGCACGGCGAACCCGATTTACGCAGCATGGGATATGACGACATCTATCGGGCCTGACGGCAACTCCATGCGGTACATCCAATGGACCTCCAGTCCGGTCACCACTGATGCAGGAACGCTGGTCTTCAACAACAGCACTGTCCGCGGCACCTTTCAGGCCGTAGTCGATGATGGCCCTCCTGCCGTCCCGCTTCCAGCCGCTGGTTGGTTGCTCCTTGTAGGTCTTGGCGGTTTGTTCGCGGCGCGCCGCAAGTCCTGAACGAACGACATTGCGATTGTAGCTGACGGTCTCCCGGTCTTCGGGGGGCCTTTCTGGGGTTTATGACCCTGCGGCAGAATGCCGTGCTTCGTTGACCAATGGGGCAGACTGCGCTACATCCCCATTAACCTGTGGAAAACGTCCTCAGGCCCGACGCAGGGACGCGTTGGAACCTGCGTCCCAAACATTGCTGATTTAGTGAACAACGATCTGCAAATATTTGGTAGTAAATGACAAAATTCTCTGAGCTTCCGCTCCATACAAAAGTCCTCAAAGCGATTGAGGAAGCAGGCTATACACAGCCAACCCCAATCCAAGAAGGCGCGATCCCGCCGGCCTGTGAAGGCCGCGATGTTCTGGGCATCGCTCAGACGGGTACCGGTAAAACCGCAAGCTTCACTTTGCCGATGATCACGGCGCTGAACCGCGGGCGCGCGCGGGCGCGTATGCCAAGGTCTCTCGTACTGGCACCGACCCGCGAGCTTGCAGCGCAAGTTGCTGAAAACTTTGACCAATATGCAAAATATACGAAGCTCACAAAAGCGCTTCTGATCGGCGGCGTTTCGTTCAAGGAGCAGGACGCGCTGATTGATCGGGGCGTGGACGTGCTGATTGCCACGCCGGGCCGTCTGCTGGACCATTTCGAGCGCGGCAAGCTGATCTTGTCGGATGTGAAGATCATGGTTGTTGATGAAGCCGACAGAATGCTTGATATGGGGTTCATCCCCGATATTGAACGTATTTTCGGCCTGACGCCATTTACACGGCAAACCCTGTTCTTCTCCGCCACCATGGCACCCGAGATTGAGCGGATCACCAATACCTTCCTGTCCAATCCGGCGCGCGTGGAGGTGGCCCGACAGGCCACAACGTCGGAGATGATCACGCAGACGGTGTACGAAATAAAAGGCTCCGGGCGCGACATTCCGAAGAAAAAACGTGATTTCCTGCGCCAGCTGATTGATAGCGAAGGCGAGAAAGTCACCAACGGCATCATCTTCTGCAACCGCAAGGTTGATGTAGATATCGTCGCTAAGTCATTGAAAAAGCATGGGCACGACGCTGAAGCCATTCACGGCGATCTGGATCAGTCCTACCGGACACGGACCCTTGAAGGGTTCCGGGACGGCAATATCCGTTTTCTGGTCGCCTCTGATGTGGCCGCGCGTGGTTTGGACATTCCGAATGTCAGCCATGTGTTCAACTTCGATGTGCCAAGTCACTCGGAGGACTATGTGCACCGGATTGGCCGTACGGGTCGTGCCGGGCGTGCAGGCACCGCGATGATGATTTCCGCGCCCAAGGACGAAAAGTTGTTGGCGGGGATCGAGCGACTGATCGAAACAACTATTCCGCGCGGCGAAACTGGCCTGCCTGAGGCAAAAGCCAAAGACGACACCAAGCCCAAGGAAGAAAAGCCAAAGCGCAGCCGATCCAAAAAGCCGAAAGCTGACGCCGAAAAGCCAGCAGAGGCAGAGGCAGCCGCCGCAGAAGAACCAGCACCGGAAAAGTCGAAGCCTGCTGACAAGCCAAAGTCAGAGCGGTCTCGTGGCGGACGCGGTCGTGGGCGCAACGAGGATCGTGGCCCCAAGACCGTGGGTCTTGGCGATCACCTGCCTGATTTTATCGCGCAAAGCTTCGAAGAACGCCGGGAAGCGGGCTAAATCTAGCTCTCCGGCGCTTTGTCGCGATGCAGTATCAGGCGCACGCCTCGCTGCCATGTGATATACGACCACAACCAGTTCAGCACGACAAAAAGCCTGTTCCTGAAGCCGATCAGGAAGTAGACATGGGCCGCACCCCAAAGCAGCCAGCCCAGAAATCCGGTGACCTTTAATCCAAAGATGTCTGCAACCGCGCGATTTCGCCCGATCGTGGCCAACGCCCCTGCATCGCGGTAACGAAACGCTTTTTCAAAAGCCCGTCCCCGCGCCACTGCAGCCAAACGCGATCCGACATATTGGCCCATTTGTTTCGCCACAGGTGCTATGCCCGGCAGTGGCATCTCTGCCCCGCTGGGCGTATACTCTGCTGTGTCCCCAATGACATAGACGTTTTCAAAACCGACAGGGCGCAGGGTTTTGTCCACAATCACCTGCCCGCCTCGCGCAGGTTCAACCGCGAGCCATTCAGCCGCCTTGGAGGCCTGAACACCCGCCGCCCAAATCACCGTCTTCGCGGAAATCTCAGTGTCATCGGTCCGGACACCGTCTTCCGAGATGTCACGTACCATCGTGGAGACGCGCACCTCGACGCCCAGTTTCTCAAGATCCCGCTCCGCGCGCGCTGACAGACGCTCCGCGAAGCTGGGCAATACCCGGGGACCCCCTTCAAGCAGGATGATCCGATTGCGGTCTGCATCGAGCCTGCGGAAATCCCGCATCAACGATTGGGCCAGTTCCGAGACAGCCCCAGCCATCTCGACGCCGGTGGGCCCTGCCCCGATCACGACAAAGGTTTGATAAGCTTGCGCTAATTCGGGATTGTCCTCCGCAACGATCTCAGCACGCTCGAAGGCCGTCAGAATTTTCTCGCGCAGCGCATAAGCCTCCTGCAGGGTTTTCAAACCCGGAGCATGCGCCGCCCAATCCTGCCGTGAGAAGTAGCTGTGTCGCGCGCCGGTCGCCAGGATCAGCGCATCATAGGGCACGGACTGGCCAGCCTCGGTCAAAACCGCTTGCTCTTTGGTATCAACATCCCGAACCCGGTCCATCAAGACCGTCACATTTGTCTGATTGCGCAGGACCTGCCGGATCGGCACAGCAATTTCGGCTGGCGTCAAAGCGGCGGTCGCGACCTGATACAGCAAAGGTTGAAAGAGGTGATGGTTCTGCTGGTCGATCAACGTGATGTCGACCGGCGCTTTCGCCAAGCGTTGTGCTGCGGAAAGCCCCCCAAAACCCGCACCGACGATGACGATCTTTCGAAGTGGCTCTGCCATCTGGCAGCCCTCCTTGATCTCGTGACATCGGGCCATAACCTGACCCTCTTTTATCTAGTCACGCGCTCTCGGATTACATCCTCCAAACCTGAAAAATCGTAAGCTGTGTGGCGGCAGTTCACCACGCTGACAGCCTTTAAGCTGCCAGACGCGAGATCAGCACAGAGACTTCCGGTTTTTTGCCAATTTCTTCCTGTGCCGTTTGGCGCACAATCCGCCGGATCGCCTCCTCCAGTTTGTCGTCATCGAGGATTGTCTTGTCATCCGCGCGCCCCAGAAACTGGCCCACTTCATCTTCGATCAACTCGGCCAGTGCGGCTTTCGAGCGACCGACCTCCGGCAGGCCACGCAGGTCACACCACGCATCCAGCAGCGGTTCGTCTTCTTCATCGATCAACACACCAATGACAGCAACTCCGTTCAGTGCCATGCGAATACGGTCTCGCACGATGCCGTCCATCGCTCCGATCTGGGTCGACCCGTCCAGATAGGTCCGCCCCGTTTCGACAAATTCGACCACCTCGGGCCGGTTGCCCGACAAGGACACCATCGTTCCGTTAGGCGCCACGACCGAGGCTATGCCCGTGCTCTCGCCCAGTTTCGCATGTTCCCGCAGCATCCGGTGTTCGCCGTGCATTGGAACCAGAATTTGCGGCTGCACCAACTGGTGCATCTCCTGCAGATCAGGGCGGTTGGCATGGCCCGAGACATGAATATCGGCCAGTTTGTCGTCAATCACATCAACGCCCATCTCCGACAGGGCATTCACGATACGACCAACCGAGACTTCGTTGCCCGGAATGGTTTTGGAAGAGAACAGAAACAGGTCCCCCTCTTTCAGGGTCAAACCTTGATACTTGCCGCGACTAAGCTGCGCAGACGCCGCGCGCCGTTCGCCTTGGGAGCCGGTCGCAAGCAGCATCAGATTGCCACGAGGGATATCGCGCGCCTCTTCCGGGCTGACGACAGCCGGAAAATCCTTCACGACGCCGGTCTCCACGCCCGCCGTGATCATCCGGCGCATGGCACGGCCCAGAAGCACCACCGAGCGCCCCGCCGCGATGCCTGCATCTGCAAGTGTCTTTACCCGCGCAATGTTTGAGGCAAAGGTCGTTGCCACAACCATGCCCTCCGCCTCTTGCACGATTTTCCGGATGTTTGGTCCAACCAGCGCTTCAGAGCGCCCTTCGGCGAAGGAAAACACATTGGTTGAATCGCAGACCAGCGCTTTCACCGGACCAAGACTCGACCACGCGCCGCGATCAAATGGCTCGCCCAGTCCTGGGGTTTCATCAATCTTGAAGTCGCCCGAATGCACCACGCGGCCTTCCGGCGTGTCGATGATCAGGGCACTGGATTCCGGAATCGAGTGTGAAATAGGCATGAAGCCTACCTTGAACGGACCAACGCTCACCTGCTCGGGCATTGCGCCCACTGTGTGCACTTCGTCACCGTGAAAGCCGTGTTCATCCATCTTCAGCCGCGCGATATGCGCTGTGAATTTCCGCGCATAGATCGGGACATCGAGACGGCCGAAAAGATGGCCAACCGCGCCCACATGATCTTCATGCGCATGCGTGATGAAAATTGCATCCAACTGGTCGCGGCGCTCCGCGATCCAGTCGATATCCGGGAAGATCAGATCAACGCCGGGTGAGCCATCCATATCTGGAAAAGTTACACCGGCATCCACCATGATAAATCGCTCCGAGCCCTTCGCTCCGTAGCCATAGAGGTACATGTTCATACCGACTTCACCCGCCCCACCGAGGGGCAGGTACACAAGTCTTTCGCCTGTCATATTATTGTTGCTTTCTATTGTAGTCATTGATGACGACGAGGCCGTGAATGGTCAGGTCATCATTGAATTCGTCAAAAAGATCGGCGGATTGCTGAAACAAAGGTGCCAGCCCGCCGGTTGAAATTATTTTCATGGGCCGCTCGCGCTCGGCTTTTATGCGGTCACAGATCTCACGCACAAGACCCACATAGCCCCAGAAGACGCCCGATTGCATACAGGCGACCGTGTTGGTCCCGATCACCGCCTGCGGACGGGTGATATCCACATGCGGAAGTGCAGCGGCGGCCTGATGCAGCGCCTCCAGCGACAAGTTCACACCCGGCGCGATGACACCACCAATATAGGCACCGTCCTTGGCCACCACGTCAAAGGTTGTCGCGGTTCCAAAGTCGACGATGATCAGATCACCTCCGTAAAGATCGTGCCCCGCGACCGTATTTACAAGCCTGTCCGGCCCAACTTGCGTGCCCTCGTCGACGCGCACGTCTACCGGAAGCACACACCCTTCCTTGCCGACCACAATGGGCCGGGTGTTGAAGTAGCGATCCGAGAAAACACGCAGGTTGAATACCACACGCGGCACAGTCGAAGAGATAATCACCTCGGTGATATCTGCCTCGATCTCCTGGAATTTCATCAGACTGGAGAGCCAGACGTAATACTGGTCTGCTGTGCGCTGCCATTCGGTTGAGGTGCGCCATGTGGCGATAAATTCGGTGCCGTCCCAGATCGAGAACAGCGTGTTGGTGTTGCCGCAGTCAATCGCGAGAAGCATAGGCGCCTCCTGAACAGATACGCGGAAGGGGCAGGCCCCTTGATGTCGTCATTCTCAAATTGTCCTTTCAAGACATGGATACTGCGCGTCTTTTCCGGTCTGCACGCAAGACCTGTTGCGCGCAGCCTTAGCCGCTTGTTGCGCAAAGGTCAAAGCATGCGCTCGGGTGCATTACCTTTCATTCACGCATTGCGGCTACACCCCATCCCCGGTACCGCGTGGGTCCGGGGCGTAAATCCCGGCTCACAGAAACACAGCAGAGGGTTCGCCTCCCGGCCAACCTGCGCAGATTTCGGGACAGGGCCTTCAACCCTGCATCAGGACCCGCTGTTTTTGACGGCGCCGTCATTTCCCCATTGTTGCGACGCAACACGGTTTGAGTTCCCCCACCCTCACCTTGCGAGGCTCATGGCATACCGACACGGGGTTGCCGTGGGTCTGATTATTTGTGCAGGGCTGGCCGTGGTCTCAGAAAAACACGTCGCCGGCAGGGATCTCGACTATGCCCTCTGCCGTGCGCAGGATCAGATTTCCGGCCTCATCGACCGTATCAAAGGTGCCAATATAAGTGTCACGCACAGTCCGGGCCGTAATCACCTCACCAATCCGCGCTGCATTCTGCAACCAGAGTCTTCGGATCGGATCAATTCCAAGCTTGCGAAACGCGCGCTCGTGATCTGCGTAAATGCCCGCAAACCAGAACAGGAAATCCTCCGGCGTGACACGGGCACCACCCTGAGCGTGAAGGGCCACAGGGCGAAAGGCGCCCTCCTCCACCTGCGTGGCCTCCGGGGCTGCGATCAGATTGACACCGATACCGATGGAGAGCCAATCCACTCCTCCACCGCGCCCACTGCTTTCCAGAAGAATACCCGCGACCTTGCCCCCGTCCAGCAGCACATCGTTAGGCCATTTCAGGGCCAATCGTTTTGGGTCGATGGATTTGGACAGCGTGTCATAAAGGGCGATGGACGCCACGAAACTGCGCAGCGCCGCCTGCTGAGGTGGATCCCCATCCAACGGCAGAAACAGCGTTGCTGCGAAATTTCCTTCGGGGGCCGTCCACGCCCGGCCTCTGCGCCCGGTGGGCACAGACTGCCGCTTGGACATGATCCATGTGGGTCCGCTCAGTTCTGACGCCCGCCTGCGGGCCTCGGCCATCGTGCTGTCAGTGTCTTCCAGCACGATCCGGGCGTAGTCATCCGGCCAGATCTGCCTCAGTTGGGGATGCTCCCAAAGCGGCGTGTCAGTTGACAAGAGATCCAGCCGCGGCCATCGCGAGACCTTCGATGCCAAACAGGTTGATGACACCCACCAGCATCACGGCGGCCGAGCCCATTAGCAGCACCCAAGCCACCGGTGTGATCGAGCCATCCAGCGCGTCGCGCTCCTCGCCGAAATACATGAAGTAGATAATCCGCAGGTAGTAGAATGCACCGATGACCGAGGCGATGACGCCCGCGACCGCCAGCCAGACCATGCCCGCGTCCACTGCCGCTTTCAGCACGTAGAACTTGCCGAAGAAGCCCACCATTGGTGGGATGCCCGCCAGCGAGAACAGCAAGATAAGCATTGCCAAGGCGCGGCCCGGTTGCACTTTCGAATACATCTGCAAGCTGTCGATATCGGTGACGGGTTGCCCGTCTTTCTCCATCGACAGAATGAACGCGAATGTGCCGATATTCATCGTGACGTAAATCGCCATGTAGATCAGCATCGCCTGAACCCCTTCAGCGGTGCCGGCGGCAAGGCCCATCAAGGCAAAGCCCATATGTGCGATCGAGGAATAGGCCATCAGACGCTTGATATCGCGCTGCCCAATCGCGGCAATCGCGCCAAGAAACATCGAAGCGACGGACAGGAAGGCCACGATCTGCGTCCAGTCGGCTGTCGCCCCGCCGAATGCGTCATGTGCCACACGCGCGAACAGCGCCATGGCAGCCACTTTCGGAGCCGTTGCGAAAAACGCCGTGATTGGTGTGGGGGAGCCTTCGTAAACGTCTGGTGTCCACATATGGAATGGTGCGGCAGAGACCTTGAAAGCCAGACCTGCGAAAACGAAGACCAGACCAAAGAGCAGGCCCAGCGAGATCGGCCCGTCAGACGCGGTTGTTACGATGCCAGAGAACAGGGTCGTGCCTGCGTATCCGTAGACCAGCGATGCCCCATAGAGCAGCATACCCGAGCTGAGCGCGCCCAGAACGAAGTATTTAAGCCCCGCCTCTGTCGAGCGCACGCTGTCGCGACGCAGGGCCGCTACCACATAGAGCGAGAGCGATTGCAGCTCCAGCCCCATGTAAAGCGCCATCAGATCACCTGCAGAGACCATCATCATCATGCCGACCACAGCCAGTGCCACAAGGATCGGATACTCAAAGCGCAGCAGGTCCTGACGCGTCATGAAGTCCTGGCTCAGAAGTAGAATTGCGGCGGCCGATAGCAAGATCATCACCTTCGCAAAACGGGAGAACGCGTCGTCGATAAACGCGCCACCAAAGGCCGTTTGCGTACCTTCCCCGGCGAACCCGATCCAGGCTGCCAGTATTACGAACAAACCTGCCGTGGCCCAAAGGATCAGAGGGGCTGTCTTGTCTTTGCCGGTATAGACCGCCCCGATCAGGGCCAGCATCGCGTAGACCGCCAGAACGATCTCGGGCAAAAGCGTATTCAGGTCAGCTTGGATCATTCTCTTACCTCAATGCCCAGCCATGTGGGTGACGATGCCACTGTCCAGAACAGCGGTCGTGTAGTTGTTAATCAACGCCGAGACCGACGGACCGATCATATCGAGGATCGGTGCGGGATAGACGCCAAACAGAATTGTCATAAAGACCAGCGGCGCAAAGATCGCGCGCTCGCGGCCGGTCATATCCGTGATCGATTTCAGGCTTTCCTTTATCAGATCGCCCATCACGACCCGACGATAGAGCCACAGCGCATAGGCCGCCGACAGGATCACACCTGTTGTGGCGAACATCGCGATCCATGTGTTTTTCTGGAAGATGCCCATCAATGTCAGGAATTCACCAATAAAACCGGATGTGCCCGGCAGGCCGACATTGGCCATGGTGAACAGCATGAAGATCAGCGCATAGGCTGGCATCCTGTTTACAAGGCCGCCATAGGCGTCGATCTCACGGGTATGCATCCGGTCATAGATCACTCCGACGCAGAGGAAGAGCGCGCCAGAGATAAAGCCGTGACTGATCATCTGGAAGATAGCGCCGTCGATCCCCTGCTGGTTCACCGCAAAGATGCCCATGGTCACGTATCCCATATGGGCTACGGATGAATAGGCGATCAGCTTTTTCATGTCGTGCTGCGCCAGCGCGACGAGAGAGGTGTAGACAATCGCAATAACCGACAGCCACAAGACCAGCGGTCCCATCACCTCGGACCCGACAGGGAACATCGGCAGGGAGAAGCGCAGGAAGCCGTAACCGCCCATCTTCAACAGGATCGCCGCAAGAACAACAGACCCCGCCGTCGGCGCCTGCACGTGCGCATCGGGCAACCAGGTGTGCACCGGCCACATCGGCATCTTCACAGCGAATGACGCAAAAAACGCGAGGAACATCAATGTCTGTGCGCCGCCCATGATCTGGATACCCAGAAGCGAGAAATTCTCTGAGCCGAACTGATGGCTCAGCAGCGTCGGGATATCCGTCGTGCCTGCATCAAGATACATGTAGATCATTGCCACCAGCATCAGGACCGAGCCCAGCAGCGTGTAGAGGAAGAATTTGAAGGAGGCGTAGATACGCTCCTTGCCACCCCAAATCCCGATGATCAGGAACATTGGGATCAGGCCCGCCTCGAAGAACAGGTAGAACAGGATCAGATCGAGCGCGCAGAAGACGCCGATCATCAGCGTTTCCAGCACAAGAAACGCGATCATGTAATCTTTGACGCGGGTCTTCACATCCCAGCAGGACGCAATGACCAATGGCATCAGGAAGGTGGTCAGCAGGACGAAGAGGATCGAGATACCATCAACGCCCATCTTGTATTGCAGGCCCAGCAGCCATTCGCGCTCTTCCACGAACTGGAAGTCCGGATTGGCCGGATCAAAGCCGGTATAGAGGAAGATCGACAGAACAAAGGTCAGTGTCGTCGCGGCCAGAGCCACCCATTTGGCATTGCGCTGCGCAGCCTCGTCATCGCCACGCAGGAACAGCGCGAGAATAGCCGCCGCTACTGAAGGGATGAAAATGATGAGGGAAAGAAGTGAGTCCTGCATCAGTTGGCACTCCCGCCAATGGCAAACCAGCTGATCAGGATAACGATCCCGATCACCATTGCGAATGCGTAGTGGAACATGAAGCCCGATTGGGCACGACCGGCCAGGCGTGTGAAGAAGGGCACGATACCCATCGCCACACCATTGATTGAGCCGTCAATGACATTGCCATCCCCGCGTCTCCACAGGAAGCCACCAATCCATTTTGCAGGCCGAACGAACACGACGTCGTACAGTTCGTCAAAATACCACTTGTTGAGCAGGAACTGATAGAGCGGCTGTTGGCTCTCAGCCAACCGACGTGGCAGCGAAGTGTCCTTGATATAGAAGAACCAAGCCGTCACGAAGCCCAGAAGCATTGCGATGAACGGCGAGAACTTCACCCATTTTGGCACGTGGTGTGCATCATCCAGCACCGTATTGCTCTCTGCCATGAAGATCGCGCCATCGCCCGGCTCACCCACATGACGGGCGCCGTGATCATCTTTGCCCTCGCCCTCGCTTGCAGCATAGGCCACACCCACCGGGCTCAGTTGATAGGGTTGAACAATGGCGTGTTTTTCGCCGCTGATCCCGAAGAACTTCTCAACACTCTCGAAGGAGCCGAAGAACGGCTTGTAAAACACCATGCCGGAGAAGACCGCTCCAACCGCGAGCACCGCAAGCGGCGCCAGCATTGTACGGGGGCTTTCATGGGCATGTTCGTGCGTATGCTTGTCACCGCGCGGTTTGCCGTAGAAGGTCATGAACATCAAACGCCAGCTGTAGAAGCTGGTGAACAGCGCAGAGACGACCAGAAGCCAGAACGCCCCACCGGCATCCGCGGCATAGGCGCTTTCGATAATCGCATCCTTCGACACAAAGCCTGCAAAGCCCACCGGGAAGCCCACATAGAGCAGCGGAATGCCGACACCCGTAATCGCCAATGTGCCGATCATCATCGCCCAGAACGTGTAAGGGATCTTCTTCCGCAGCCCACCATAATTGCGCATGTCCTGCTCGTGGTGCATCGCGTGGATGACCGAGCCTGCTCCCAGAAACAACATCGCCTTGAAGAAGGCGTGGGTCAGCAGATGGAACATCGCGACAGAATAGACACCGACGCCTGCGGCCACGAACATGTAGCCAAGCTGCGAACAGGTTGAATAGGCGATGACGCGCTTGATGTCGTTTTGAACGAGACCCACCGTCGCGGCGAAGAACGCAGTCAGAGATCCAAGGATCACAATCAGTGTCTTTGCCTCTGGTGCGAATTCCAGAAGAGGCGACATACGGCAAACAAGGAAGACGCCCGCCGTCACCATCGTTGCGGCGTGGATCAGCGCGGAGACCGGCGTGGGACCTTCCATCGCATCCGGCAGCCAGGTGTGCAGGAAGAGCTGCGCCGATTTGCCCATCGCACCGATGAACAGCAGAACCATGATCAGATTGGCCGCGTTCCAGTCGGCCCAAAGGAAGCTCAACTCTGTTTCAGCCAGTTCCGGTGCGGCGGCAAAAATGTCGGAGAAGTTGATGCTGTCGACCAGAAAGAACAGACCAAAGATGCCAAGCGCGAAGCCGAAATCGCCGACGCGGTTGACGACAAAAGCCTTGATCGCAGCCGCATTGGCAGAGGGTTTACGGTAGTAAAACCCGATCAAGAGATAGGACGCGACACCCACGCCTTCCCAACCAAAGAACATCTGCACAAGGTTGTCGGCGGTCACCAGCATCAGCATGGCGAAGGTAAAGAAGCTCAGATAGGCGAAGAAACGTGGCTTGTAGACCTCTCCCTCGCGGAAGTTCTCGTCATGAGCCATGTAGCCAAAGCTGTAGAGATGCACGAGGCTGGAGACCGTAGTGATCACGATCAGCATGATCGCGGTCAGCCGGTCGAGCCGGATGGCCCAGCTTGTGTCCAGCGTGCCCGATTGGATCCAGCGCAGGATCTCGATCTGCTGCATCGTGCCATCGAAGGTCAGGAAGACAATCCAGCTCAGAATTGCCGACAGAAACAAAAGCCCCGTCGCAATGACGCAGGCGGCTTGTTCACCGATGAGCTTCCAGCCGAACCCGCAGACCAACGCGCCTACGAGAGGGGCAAAGAGGAGTATCGTTTCCATGACGTCAATTCACTTTCTTATCGTCGTCTGCGGTCTTTGAGACATCCGGCCACGCAAAATAGAGCGCCATGGCACTGCCAAGGCCACCTGCCAGAAGTATCGCCATCCAATAGGTCAAGCTCATACGATCAGCCCTTCATCACATTGACATCTTCCACGGCGATAGTGCCCCGGTTGCGGAAGAAACAAACGAGGATGGCCAACCCGATGGCGGCCTCTGCGGCGGCGACCGTCAGCACGAACAAGGTGAAGACCTGCCCGACGAGATCGCCAAGGAATGAAGAAAAAGCCACGAGGTTGATGTTCACGGCCAACAGCATAAGTTCAATCGACATCAGGATAATGATGACGTTCTTGCGGTTCACAAAGATCCCGAAGATGCCAATGACAAACAGCGCGGCGGCGACTGTCAGATAGTGTTCCAGACCGATCATTGGAATATGCCCTCGTTCGGTTGTGTGACAACGCCAAGAGGCGCGTAATTCAGTGGCCCGCTCAGGCCATGGACCGCATCAACAGGTGAAGTGCCCATCACGATTACCGGCAAAAGCAGGCAGGCAAGCATCCCACCAATCACCAATTTACGTGTGCGCGCGGAAGTCATCGTGATTACAGCCCCTGCCCCGGTTTCACGTCTTTCAACTCCATCGCCTCGGCCGGATCACGCATAATCTGATCCACGATGTTTTGGCGCTTGATGTCCGTACGGTGGCGCAAGGTCAGAACGATGGCTCCGATCATTGCGACCAGCAGGATCAGGCCAGCCGCCTGAAAGAGGTAGATGTATTTTGTGTAGATCAGTTGCCCCAGAGCGGCGGTGTTCTGGGTCTCGCTCAGCGCGGGCGTCACCGCGTCACGCAGGTCAGCTACATTTGCTGTCGATTGCCATGCGCCGAAAACCAGAGCCAGCTCCATCAACAAGATCACGCCGATCAGGCCAGCAAGCGGCACAAACTTCGCCAGCTCTCCACGCAGTTCCGCGAAATCGACGTCGAGCATCATCACCACGAACAGGAACAGGACGGCGACCGCACCCACATAGACGATCACCAGAAGCATCGCGACGAATTCTGCCCCGAGCAAGATGAAAAGCCCGGCGGAAGACAGGAAGGCAAGGATAAGCCACAGGACCGAATGGACCGGGTTTTTCGAGACAACAACCAAAAGTCCCGAAGTCACAACGACCACGGCAAACATGTAGAACGCGAAATCGGCAAAGCCCATCAGCTGTCCCCTTCTTTCTCACCGTCCAGAACGGACGTGGCGAGTTCCATCGCCTTTGTCATAGCAGGCACGCCCCCAAACATCGCGGCTTGGGCGATGGTCTCGGCGATTTCCTGTTGCGTGGCCCCGGCTTCGATCAGATGGCGCACGGTGAGACGTATCTGAGCCTCGGCCTGAGCGCCTTGTATCGTCAGACCCGTCAGCGTCAACAGCAGCCGTGTCTTCGCATCAAGACCACCGGGATTATAGGTTTTGCCCATGAACTGCTCCATCAGATCAGCAGACATGGTGGGCATCATCTTTTCGAACCCTGCGGGCGTGAACGATTCCATAGAGGGCGAGACGGCTTTCGCCCAGTCCTGGCCCATCTTCATCATTTGCTCAAAAGGGTTCTTGGGGTCGGTCATCTGTAGGGCGCATCCATTTCGAGGTTGCGGGCGATCTCGGCTTCCCAGCGTTCGCCGTTTTCAAGAAGCTTGGCCTTATCGTAGTAAAGCTCCTCGCGTGTCTCGGTCGCGAATTCGAAATTCGGACCCTCAACAATGGCATCGACCGGGCAGGCTTCCTGACAGAAGCCGCAATAGATGCATTTGGTCATGTCGATGTCGTAACGCGTTGTACGGCGAGAGCCGTCATCGCGGGGCTCGGCATCAATTGTGATGGCCTGCGCGGGACAGATCGCCTCGCAAAGCTTGCAGGCAATGCAGCGCTCTTCCCCGTTTGGGTAGCGGCGCAACGCGTGTTCTCCCCGGAAGCGCGGCGAAAGCGGACCCTTTTCGTGCGGGTAGTTCACCGTCGCCTTAGGGGCGAAGAAGTATTTCATCCCAAGGCCGAAGCCTTTGAAGAAATCGATGAGCAGGAAGTATTTGGCCCGACGGGCAATACTGGATGCCATGGTTTAACCTCCAACAGCCCAGCGGGCATAGGCTCCGCCAAAGGCTCCGAATTGTGCGAAGAAAGCCACGATCACGACCCATGCCAGCGACAATGGCAGGAAGACTTTCCAGCCCAGTCGCATCAGCTGGTCGTAGCGGTATCGTGGCACGATGGCTTTCACCATCGCGAAGAGGAAGAAGAAGATCGCCATTTTGCCGACCATCCACAGCGCTCCGTCAGGAATGCCCGGGATGGGTGACAGCCAGCCGCCGAAGAACAGCAGCGAGATCAAGGCACACATCAGGAAGATGGCGATGTATTCACCGGCCATGAAGAGCAGGAACGGCGTCGAGGAATATTCGACCTGATAACCCGCCACCAATTCCGATTCTGCCTCCGGCAGGTCAAATGGTGGACGGTTGGTCTCTGCAAGGGCCGAGATGAAGAACAGGAAGACCATCGGGAAATGCGGCAGCCAGTACCAGCTGAAGAAGCCGTAATCGCCGTCTTGAGCCCGAACGATGTCGCCAAAGTTCAGCGATCCTGTCGACAAGATCACACCAACGATAATCAGGCCGATGGAGACCTCGTAGGAAATCATTTGTGCAGCCGAACGAAGCGATCCCAAGAACGGATATTTCGAGTTCGAGGCCCAGCCGCCCATGATCACGCCGTAAACCTCGAGTGATCCGATGGCGAAAACATACAGGATTGCGACGTTCAGATCGGCCAGAACCCACGTGTCATTGAACGGAATCACCGCCCAAGCGATCATCGCCAGAACAAAGGAAATAAGGGGTGCGAGCATGAAAACCGTCTTGTCGGCACCTGCCGGGACGACGATTTCCTTGACCACGTATTTTAACGCGTCCGCCACGGTTTGCAGCAGACCCCAGACGCCGACGACATTCGGGCCGCGACGCATCTGAACAGCGGCCCAGATCTTGCGGTCGCCATAGACGAGAAACAGCAGCGAAACCATGACGAAACCGATCACAGCCAGACATTGAGCCACGATGATCAGGGCGATCCCCGGTCCTGTTGTCAGAAAGTCAGCCATAAGTCCTCACTCAGTTACCGCATCTCACACGGTGGGTATGCCGTTTTCTTGGCAATCGGCGACGACCACCTCGGCATCTATGGTTTGCAATCCTTCCGGAAGGGCTGCTGAAACGGTGTAAACCGCATCTGCGGCCCAAAGACCAGACTCTTCCTGCACGTTTGTTCGCACATGACGCGCAAATCCGAAGCCTCGGATCAGCGCATATTGCGCGGCAGCGCATTTGCCATATTCCGCAACGTCCTCGTTCCCGCGCGCGCCCTTCATTCGAACAAGGAACGAGACAATGTCTTCGTCCAGTTTCCGCGTCTCGACGCCAAGGTATTCAGGCTGGAAAACATCGCGCGTGGGTTCAGCCTCGGGCGTGCAGGCGACAAGCGCCGAAAGGCCCGCCAAGGCGATCCCTGTCTGCGCGATATGTCCCCCGTTCGGCATTCTGGTTTACTCCGCCGCGATTGGAGCCTCGGCGCGGGCTTTGGCGTTTGCCGAAAGCTCCGCCATCAATTGGCTTGCGCGTGCGATAGGATTGGTCAGGTAAAAATCGCTTAGGGCGTTCTCGAACGCGCCTTTGCCTAGCTTTTTAGGCTTAAGCGCGTTCCATTCGTTCTCCGGCACCTGATCAATCATCTCCAGATGCGGGGCGTGAGCAACGAGCGCCTGACGCAAACCAGCCAGCGTATTCCAGGGCTGTGTTGCGCCCAGTTCGGCCGACAGTGCCCGCAGGATTGCCCAGTTTTCCTTGGCCTCACCCGGCGCAAAACCGGCGCGCAATGCAAGTTGCGGACGCCCTTCGGTGTTGACGAAGAGACCTTGTTCTTCGGTGTAGGCGGCACCCGGCAGGATAATGTCGGCGCGATGCGCCCCACGATCCCCATGGGATCCCTGATAGATCACGAACGGGCCATCTGCGATGTCGATCTCGTCAGCGCCCAGATTGTAGATCACCTGCGCACCGGACACGGCATTCATCCCGTCAGGATTGGTTGCGCCAGCATCCATCGCGCCGACACGGCCTGCGGCAGTGTGCAGGATCATCAGCTTCGAGTTCGCGGCTTCTGCCATTTGCATTGCCGTGGCCAACACAGCGTCGCCATCAGCGCCGGTCAATGCGCCGTGACCAACGATCATGACACCCGGCACGTCACGTTTGTCGGAATGATCTTGCGAGGCCAAATTGGAGAGCGCCGCGCGATCATCGCCGAGATCAACAACATCATAGGTCAGATCTGCAGCCGCCCCGATACGGGCAACCTTCGCTCCGTTGATCCATGATTTGCGGATACGGGCGTTCAGCACCGGCGCTTCAATAGCCGGGTTGGTGCCGATCAGCAGGATCATCTTGGCGTCATCGATATCTTCGATGGTCGCATTGCCCACATAGGCCGAGCGATTATCCGATGGCAACTTCGCGCCATCCGTGCGGCATTCGACAACACCGCCCTGCCCTTCGATCAGTTGCTTCAGGCTGAAGGCAGCTTCGGTTGGCGCTAGATCGCCAACAACGCCAGCAATCTTCTTGCCTTTCATCACGGTTGCCGCGGCAGACAGCGCTTCGGGCCATGACGCTTTGCGCAGCCTACCGTTTTCGCGGATGTAAGGCGTATCCAGACGCTGGCGGCGCAAGCCGTCCCAGACAAAGCGCGTCTTGTCGGAAATCCATTCCTCGTTCACGCCATCATGGTTGCGTGGCAGGAAACGCATGACCTCACGGCCTTTGGTATCCACGCGAATATTCGATCCAAGCGCGTCCATCACGTCGATGGATTCGGTTTTGGTCAATTCCCATGGACGGGCAGTGAAAGCATAGGGTTTGGAGACCAACGCACCTACCGGACAGAGATCAATGATGTTGCCCTGAAGATTCGAGTCGAGCGTCTGGCCGAGATAGGAGGTGATCTCCGCATCTTCGCCGCGTCCAGTCTGACCCATCTGCGTGATGCCAGCCACCTCGGTCGTGAAGCGGACGCAGCGCGTACACGAGATGCAGCGTGTCATGTGGGTTTCGACCAGCGGGCCCAGATCGAGGTCGGTCACCGCCCGTTTGGGTTCGCGGTAACGCGAGAAGTCCACGCCGTAAGCCATTGCCTGGTCTTGCAAATCGCATTCGCCGCCCTGATCGCAGATCGGGCAGTCCAGCGGATGGTTGATCAGCAGGAATTCCATAACCCCTTCTCGGGCCTTCTTTACCATCGGAGAGTTGGTCTTGATCACCGGTGGTTGGCCTTCGGGGCCCGGACGCAGGTCTTTGACCTGCATCGCACAGGAGGCGGCGGGCTTTGGCGGACCACCCACAACCTCGACAAGGCACATGCGGCAGTTGCCCGCGATGGTCAGACGCTCGTGATAGCAGAAGCGCGGAATTTCGATGCCGGCCTGCTCGCAGGCCTGAATGAGGGTCATCGCCGGATCAACTTCGATCTCGGCCCCATCAATAACAATCTTGCGCAGATCAGACATGCGCATCCCCTTTTCAGTTTCGGTTCGGCGGCAGCGCCGTCAAACCACTATGTGTTCACCTGAAAGAGAATGCGTCCGACCTCAAGGCCGAAACGTCAGTTCGTCCTCAGGAATTTGCCCACCGATGTTTCGGTGGCGATTTCTTTCTTGCCAACGGCGCAGATGGATGCCGGGTTCGACATATCCGCCCCTTTGGACTTCAAATACTTCGCCGCCTTGGCTTTCACGCGGTCCTTATCACGCTCGCTGTCGAGATAGGCGTCGATTTCCGCATTCGAATACCCAAGAGACTTGGCCCTGCTTTGCAGCGAACGCGCAAAGGAAAACGCCTTGATACGGCGCGGGCTGATATCTTCACAGGATTTGTAAAGCACCTTGCCAATCGCGACAGTGACAAGTCCTGCCTCGATCGTTTTGTCATCTTTGAGGGCAACACGCGCTTCGGCGCTTGCGGTCCCTGCCATCAGAAGGGCTGCGATAATTAAAGTTGTTCGGGTCATGCGGCGTCCTCGCTACATCCATGGGTCTTGTGCAGTTTTGCCCGCTCAAGATAATCCCACCCGAAGGCATCTTCACTATCTCCGTGTTCACGTCTCATTTCGAGACGTTGCAAAGCCTCCTCCAGCGTTGGTTTGTGACCCTCGGGCACCCACCACATCACGAAATGCTGTTCGCCCAGAATTTCGAACCAGTCATGGCGACGTTCATAGAACTGCTTGTGAACCGTGCCCCAGACAAACTTTTCAAGGCTTTCAACGTCTTGCCAGACAGTGAGGTTGGGTACGTAAAGCGGATCACCGTCTATTTTGGCTTCCGTGTTTCCCTGTCCGGGCTCGCCCGAGCCTTCCATCATCCAGACAAAGCCCGGCATGCGCTTGCCCAACCCATTCACGAAGTCGAGAGCGTTCATGAAATCGGCCACGCGCGGATCATCTGTCGGCGCCACAAGCCGCCCCACGTTGAGCTCTGCCAGATTATGTCCCGCAGGTTGTTGCATCAGCGCGCCGTGCACCGGGCGTTGAAGACATAGGCGTTGTCGCCCTCGGCGGTGTAGGCCCAGTCGTCGGTTGCGGGGTCAATCTGCCATTCGGCGTCCGAGCCACCAAAGTTGATCAGGCAATATTTGGTTGCTTCAAATCGCACACTTTCCCGCAGCGCTTCGAGGTCCGCTCCGTTATGGGTCACTCTGACCTCGATCGCGCGTGGATCATCGGTCTTCGAGAATGCCGCTTTGAACGGTAGCTCGCGTTCCGTATCGGCATTTCGTGTACCCTTACGCGCGCAGCCCGCCACAAGGGCGACCGAGATTAGCATCAGTAGGACAATGCGCAGCATCGTTTAGGCTCCTTTGAACGGGGTGCCGTCGACCACCTGATTGGATTTGACAACTTGAACGCAGAATACGTTCGCTGTCAGCACGCCGTTGCGTCGCGATGTCGTATCGGCAATTGCTTGTTCGCCGGCCTGACAGGCCACCTGCATCGCACGTGCCATCGCCCGGGATGTGTCTGCCGCCGGAATGGCCGAGCCATCCTTGTAGCGCATTGCAACCCGAACCGTATCCAGCTTCCGCCCTGCTTCGAGGATCTCAATCGGTGGACCTTTCGCCACTGTGGGCGTTGTCGTTGTCGGCTCGCAGGCCATAAGCGCCAGAGCGACACCCGATATCAAAAAACCATTACGCATATTCCACCCCTATCGCGCCCGGCTGCGTGCCGGTGCTATCCCTTTGAACGCTTTTCTGAAAAAATCCAGCGCCACCAATAGCGCCAAAATAGCCAGCAACAAAATGAATGCATAGCCCCAGTTCGGTGCCAGCCCGGCCGCGACCGCCAAATGCGCGAACCACGCTGGAAACAAGGCGATAGCCAGCGTCGCGATTGCGGCAACAAAACTCAAAAATCCGTCCCAAAGGCGTATCATGCTGCATCACCCCGCCTCTGCTGATGTTTCGACATTAAACTGACCGAACCTGTCGATCCCCACCATCGAAGATCGCGGCGGCTCCAGGCGCGTGCGCTTTTCCAGAACGACAACCGAGTCGTGCACGTGCATCCCGTAAAGATCTGGCGCCACACCGGGATGACGGGTGCCTGCGGTGTGGTAGCGCCGGTGCAAATCGTCGATCAGATCTTTGACATCCGAGATGAAGCTGGAGGCGGTGTTATGTCCGCCTTCATAGTAGCCCCAATAATTCGCATGGGTGTCTTCGATCAGATACGTCCCCTCATCGCTCAACTTGGGGAACAGATGCGTAAGACTTGCGCGAATGTGGCTCGACATGTGGCTGCCATCGTCGATGATCACATCCACGCCGCCCATCTCTTCTATGACCCGGTCCAAGAAAGCCGGATCATCTTGTGAGCCGAGACGCACCTGAGCGTGGTCCCCGTCGAAGACCGCACATCGCTCGTCGATATCTATCCCGAAAATTGTTGCATCCGGTCCCAGATAGTCGCGCCACATGGCAAGACTGCCGCCACGAAACACACCGATTTCCAGAAACCTGACCGGCGTACCGCGATAGCGCGACAGGTAGCGGTCATAGACTGGAAAATAGTGATGCCACTTGTGGATCAGATCACCGTCGTGGTTCGCCCAGAAGAACGCCTCGAGATCGCCGCCATCACCATAGGGTGCCAAAAGCGGCGCACCTTTATAGTCGTGGTTCACATCAGACGCAAAAATCGGGCCTTGCGGCACCTCCGTCGCGGCAGCATCCGCCGCAGCCTCTGGCTTATCGTCCAGAAAGCCTTCAGATATGGAGGGCGTGCCTGTCATCCCAGCGCGTTCCGACTACTCTGCCGCGATCGGCGCGGGACCGCGTTTGTGTTTGATCCGGTCTTCGATCTCATCTCGGAAATGACGGATCAAGCCTTGGATTGGCCAAGCGGCCGCATCGCCGAGTGCGCAGATCGTATGACCTTCCACCTGTTTGGTGACGTCGAGCAACATGTCGATTTCTTCAACGGCAGCCTCGCCTTTCACCAGACGATCCATCACGCGCATCATCCACCCGGTGCCTTCGCGGCATGGCGTACATTGGCCGCAGCTCTCGTGCTTGTAGAAGCTCGACAGGCGCCAGATGGCTTTGATGATGTCGGTGTCATTGTCCATCACGATGACAGCGGCAGTGCCCAGACCGGATTGCTGCTCGCGCAGCCAGTCGAAATCCATGATCGCGTCTTTGCGCATCACCGAGCCTGGCAGACATGGAACGGATGAGCCGCCGGGGATAACCGCTTTCAGATTGTCCCAGCCGCCACGGATGCCGCCACAATGTTTCTCGATCAACTCGTCAAACGGGATCGACATTTCTTCTTCGACCACACAGGGGTTGTTCACGTGTCCCGAGATGGCAAACAGCTTCGTGCCTGCGTTGTTCGGCCGCCCAAAGTTGGAGAACCAGGACGCGCCACGCCGCAGGATCGTCGGCACGACAGCGATCGATTCAACATTGTTCACAGTGGTCGGGCAACCATAGAGCCCTGCCCCCGCCGGGAACGGTGGCTTCATACGCGGCATGCCCTTCTTGCCTTCAAGGCTTTCCAGCAGCGCCGTTTCTTCACCGCAGATATAGGCGCCCGCACCGTGATGCAGATACAGATCGAAATCCCAACCGGATTTGGCGGCGTTCTTGCCCAGAAGCCCAGCTTCATAAGCCTCGTCGATGGCATTCTGAAGGGCTTCTTTCTCGCGGATATACTCGCCCCGGATGTAGATATAGCAGGCGTTTGCATTCATCGCGAAGCTTGCGATCAGACAGCCCTCGATCAGGGTGTGGGGATCATGGCGCATGATCTCCCGGTCCTTGCAGGTGCCCGGCTCGGATTCGTCTGCATTCACCACCAGATAGGAGGGTCGGCCATCGCTTTCCTTCGGCATGAAGGACCACTTGAGGCCAGTCGGGAAACCGGCCCCGCCGCGACCGCGCAGCCCCGACGACTTCATCTCTTCAACGATCCAATCGCGACCTTTTTTGATCAGCTTGTCGGTACCATCCCAATGGCCGCGCGATTTCGCGCCTTGGAGCGTACGGTCATGCATCCCGTAGAGGTTCGTGAAAATCCGATCCTTATCCGCCAGCATAGGCCTAGCTTTCCTTATCTGTCTGGCGGTCCCGCCAGAGCGTCCATGTCATCCACAGGGCCCATCCAAAAACCGCCAAGGTGGCAAGGTCGAACAGGGCCATAATTCGGTGCGGCCAGTCATATTCCGCCGCAAGAAACTGTACGAGGATATAGGCAACGCCGGTTCCAGCAAGGATCTTCGCGATCAATCTGCCGCGCTGCGCTTGGCCTTGCTGGTTATCGGCACTCATGCCCATCCTCATTTTTATCGACCCCCCGACCAGATCAGGTCGGAGGGTCGGTTACGTTAGTACTTGGCGCGCTTGGAGAACTCGGTCTGTCCACCTTTGGCCAGTGTCTTGGCTTGTTTAATCCAGCCGTCGCGCTCGATGCGGCCTTTGAACTTCAGACGTTCATCGACCCATTCAACTTCTTTCTTCCGCCAGCCTGCAATCTGGTCGTAGTGCCAGAAGCCCAACTCGTTCAGCGTTTTCTCAAGCCCCGGACCGACGCCTTTGATCATCTTCAAATCATCCGCGCCTGCTTTGCGCGGCTTTTTCATTGTCGATGGCTTGCCATCCTTGGCAACAGGTTTGCGCGCCGCTTTCGCAGGTGCAGCAGCTGCGGCTTTTGTCGGTGCCTTGGCAGTCGCCGCTTTCGACGTGGATGCGGACTTGCCAGCAGCTTTCCTAGCTGCAGGTTTCTTGGCGGTCGCCGTTTTGGTTGCCGCTGGCTTTGCTGCCGCTTTTTTCGCAGCTGGCTTCTTGGCCGCAGGCTTTTTGGCCGCAGGTTTTGCAGCCTCCGGATCCGACATCAGTGAAGCAGGCGTCGCAGCCGCTGGGCTGGACGTGGTTGCCGATGTGGTCGCTGCCGACGCGGCAGAGGCTGGTTTGGTCGAGACAGGCTCTGTCGAGGCAGGCGTTATCGTCGCCTCATTCGGGCCCGGCAAAGACCGGCACAACGCCCATGTCAAAATCAGGCCACCCAGCACGAAAGCCACTAGACCAAAGAATATCGCCGCAACAATTGCGTAGTCGGCCAGTGCCACCAGCAAAGCTGCGACCAAGATGCCTCCTAGCAATGCAATACCCCAACACGTGGCTGCACATGTTAGGCCTCCGGATTTCTGGTTCATGGTTTCACTCCCTGTCCGCTATTTATTCGTCTTAGTATATACCGCCTTTTCCGGCGCGTTTTGAAAATTCTGTCTGGCCACCTTTGGCCAGTACCTTCGCCTGTCGAACCCAATTGTCGCGCGAGACGCGACCCTTGAAGCCCTCCAGGTTTTCATCGACCCATTCGACCTCTTTCTTCCGCCACGAGGCGACCTGATCGAAGTGATAAACCCCCAGCTTGTGGAGAAGCTGCTCCAACTTGGGGCCTACGCCCTTGATCATCTTGAGATCATCGGCACCACCCTTGCGGGCTTTCTTCAACAATTCAGGCTTACCGTCTTTTGCAACTGGCTTTTTGGCCGTTGCCGCTTTGGCAGCCGTGTTGGTTTTGGGTCGTGCGATCTTTTTCGCTTCGACGGTTTCCTTGGCCATGGGCACTGCCCGAGCGGATGTCTTGGCCTTGCTCTCGACCTTGCGGGAAACGGTCTTGCCCTTCCCTTGCCATGGCGCCAGCAGCGGCACCTCGGTGCCGTCGATCCGCTTGATCGTATCTCCGATATCGGTCGCGAGCTGCGCTGAGGCGTTGTACTGGGTCACACCGCTGTCGAACTCCGTCAGCGAGGTCAGACCTTTCAGAGGCTCGGCTGCATACCGACCGTTTTGTGGCCCTGGCGTTGGAACCTTGCCTGCCGCCATCTCGTCAATGAGTACGCCCATGCGCTTGGCCGTCAGGTCTTCGTAATAATCCTTGCCGATCTGGGCCATCGGCGCGTTTGCGCAAGCTCCCAGACACTCGACCTCCTCCCAGCTGAATTTGCCGTCGTCAGATAGCTGATGCGGGTTTGCCGCGATCTTTTCCTTGCACACAGCCACAAGATCTTCAGCGCCGCAGATCATGCAGGACGTTGTGCCGCAAATCTGAATATGTGCCACGCTACCAACAGGTTGCAGCTGGAACATGAAGTAGAACGTCGCCACTTCCAGCGCCCGAATATAGGCCATATCGAGCATCGAGGCGACATGCTCAATCGCCGGACGGCTGAGCCAGCCCTCCTGCTCCTGCGCGCGCCAGAGAAGCGGAATGATCGCCGAGGCCTGACGCCCTTCTGGATATTTCGTGATCTGCGCTTCCGCCCAGGCCTGGTTGGCAGGCGAGAAAGCAAAAGCGTCAGGTTGGTCGTGATAGAGGCGGCGAAGCATTAGCGGTCAATCTCCCCAAACACGACATCCATTGTGCCGATGATCGCAGCGACGTCGGCCAGTTGGTGGCCTTTGCAGATATAATCCATGGCTTGCAGGTGCGGAAAACCCGGGGCGCGCAGCTTGGCGCGGTAGGGTTTGTTCGTGCCGTCAGCCACAAGGTAGACGCCGAATTCACCTTTTGGTGCCTCGACGGCGGCGTAGACCTCGCCTTCGGGTACATGGAAGCCTTCGGTGTAAAGCTTGAAGTGGTGGATGAGCGCCTCCATCGAGGTTTTCATCTCGCCCCGTGTCGGCGGGGTCATCTTTCCACGGGCCATCACATCGCCCTGCCCTTCAGGCGCGCGCAGCTTGTCGATGGCTTGGCGAATGATCTTCACACTTTCGCGCATCTCCTGCATTCGGCACAGGTAGCGATCATAGCAATCGCCGTTCTTGCCGACCGGGATCTGGAAGTCGAACTCGTCATAGCATTCGTAGGGCTGCGCGCGGCGCAAATCCCAAGCCAGACCAGACCCGCGCACCATTACGCCCGAGAAGCTCCAGTCGAGGATATCCTGTTCGGTGATCACACCAATATCGGCATTGCGCTGTTTGAAGATGCGGTTTTCGGTCAGCAGCCCGTCGATATCGCTCAGTGTTTTCAGAAACGGATCGCACCATGCCTCGATATCGTCGATCAAATCAGGCGGCAGGTCCTGATGGACGCCGCCCGGGCGGAAATAGGCCGCGTGCAGACGCGCCCCGCAGGCCCGCTCATAGAACACCATCAGCTGTTCGCGTTCCTCGAACCCCCAAAGCGGTGGCGTCAGCGCGCCCACGTCCAAGGCTTGGGTCGTGACGTTCAGCAGGTGGTTCAGAATCCGGCCGATCTCGCAATAAAGCACCCGGATCAACGACGCGCGACGGGGCACTTCCGTGCCGGTCAGCTTCTCGATGGCCAAACACCAGGCATGTTCCTGGTTCATCGGAGCCACATAATCAAGCCGGTCGAAATAGGGCAGGTTTTGCAGATATGTCCGCGACTCCATCAACTTTTCGGTGCCGCGGTGAAGCAGACCGATATGTGGGTCGCAACGCTCGACAATCTCGCCGTCGAGTTCCAGCACCAGACGCAGCACGCCATGCGCTGCGGGGTGTTGAGGCCCGAAGTTGATATTGAAGTTTCGGATTTTCTGTTCGCCCGTCAGAGCGTCTTCGAATTTTCCGCCGTCCATTATTTCTGATCCTCCGGTGTCGGAGCAAACATGGCAAAGACTTCCGCCTCAGTCATGGTTTTGGTTTCGTTTGCCAACGCATAATTGCCCGGCTTTTGATCGATAAAGACCTGCATGGTGAGGTCGAATTGTTCGGGGTCGTCGAAGGCTTGCATCGAGACATGCTGATAGTTGCCATCCTGAGTCTGCCAGACCAGCGAAGATCCACATCCGCGACAGAAGATGCGCTCGCCCCATTCGGATGCGCGGTAAGTGCCCGTTGGTGCCCCATCGGCGAACTTGACCGAACTGCCGCATTCAACGGTGGTCAGAATGCCGCCGGACCATTTTCGGCACATGCCACAGTGACAGGCCCCGCCTGTTGCGGTGTCGGCCTCTGCCTCGAAGTTGCATTTGCCACAAAGGCAAGAGCCGGAAAGCTGGACTTTGGCCATCGACTATCCCCTTTCCCGATTTTGCGACCAGCGCTCGGGAATTGCTCCGATATGCGCTTCGACATAATCATATTGAGGTGCCAATTGCCGCGCGAGTGCCGCACGGTGTTCGGGCGACAAAGCAATGCGATCCGCGCGATTGGCGATGCGGGCAAAATCAGCTTCCATCGGACGGATGCCAAGGAAGCGGCACAGCGTATCGATCATGTCTTGTGAAAACAGACGTTCGTAGAAGCCAACGAAGAGCTGATCTGCGTCCAAAGCGTTCTTCAAGCGGCCAAGAATAGCGGCGTAATCGGACCGGGCCTGAACGCCGGTCTGATCCCCGTTCAGGACCTTCTCCAGCAATGAATGCGCTTCGGCTTCAACCTGTTCGCGTTCCGCTTCACCATGCTTGCGGTTGGCCCGCTGGCCTGCGGCGAGGCGAATGTTTGACCAAAGCCGTTCCACAGGATCGCGCAGCAGGTAGACGAATTTCACGACGCGGGACAGCCCCGCCATCAGGCGCAGACGGGCTTCGCTGAGCAGAGCGTAGGCGGGGGTGATATCGGCGACCAGCTTGTCGTCCCGCCCTTCCCGCAGAAGCTTGAGATAGCCTTGCGTGTCCTCATCGCGCTTCAGCAGATCAAGCAAAGCTGCGGCTTCGCGGCACCGAGCTTCCGAAGCCGCGCGACGTGCATCGCTTGTGGCCGCATCCCGCGCCGCTTGAGCCTGCGCGATGATCCGGGACATGCGTTTGATCTGATGATCGCGACCACCGAGATCGAGCGCGTCGAAGTAATGCAATTCCTTGACGCGCGGCAGGGCACAATCCGGATGGTCGGATAGGTAACGGTAAAGCCAAGTGCTTCCCGCGCGTGTCGCCCCCAATCCGAACATCAAAGTGCCCTCGCTCATCTTAGCCTTTGGCCTCGTCAGACTTCTCGTCGCCGGGAAGGATGTACTCGGCCCCCTCCCACGGAGACATGAAGTCAAATTGGCGATATTCCTGAACCAGCTTTACCGGTTCATAGACCACACGCTTCTGGGTTTCGTCGTAGCGCAGCTCGACATAACCGGTCGTCGGAAAGTCCTTGCGCAGCGGATACCCGCGGAAGCCGTAATCCGTCAGGATACGCCGCAAATCCGGATGGCCTGAGAACAGGATGCCGAACATATCGAACACTTCCCGCTCGAACCAATTGGCGGAGGGGAAAATCTCCACGATGGACGGAACAGTGTCTTCCTCGCGCACTGCGACACGAATGCGAATGCGGTGGTTCTGATACATCGACAGGAATTGATAAACGACCTCGAAGCGCGCCTCGCGCGACGGGTAGTCGATGCCAGTAATGTCAACCAGCGTCGAGAAACGGCAGCTGCGGTCCGACTTCAGAAATTCAACAAACGACACCAGCGACGATGGCGCGATGCTGACATTCAGCTCGTCAAAAGCGATCTCGGTCGACAGCACGCAATCGGGGCGCTTCAGCTCAAGATGTGTCGCGAGTTCCTGGAGTGCAGCGGTCATCGAACAATCGTCCCTGTGCGGCGGATGCGGCGTTGCAGTTGCAAGATGCCGTAAAGCAGAGCTTCGGCTGTGGGCGGACAACCGGGCACGTAGAGGTCCACGGGCACGATGCGGTCACAGCCGCGCACAACGCTGTAGCTGTAGTGATAGTAGCCGCCGCCATTGGCACAGGAGCCCATCGAAATCACATAACGAGGCTCTGGCATCTGGTCGTAGACCTTGCGCAGCGCCGGGGCCATCTTGTTGGTCAGTGTGCCAGCCACGATCATCAGGTCGGACTGACGCGGCGAGGCGCGCGGCGCTGTCCCGAACCGTTCCATGTCGTAGCGCGGCATCGCCGTGTGCATCATCTCTACCGCGCAGCAGGCAAGACCGAATGTCATCCAGTGCAGCGAGCCGGTGCGCGCCCAGTTGATGATGTCTTCGGTCGAGGTCAGCAGAAACCCTTTGTCCTGCAATTCCCGGTTCAGATCTTGCGTGGCGACTTCACGGTCAAAACCAGCCGTGTTCGCTCCGGTCGCTACTCCCATTCGAGTGCTCCCTTCTTCCATTCATATGCAAAGCCGATGGTCAGCACGGCCAGAAAGACCATCATCGACCAGAAGCCCAGCAATCCAACATCCTTAAAGGCCACGGCCCACGGAAACAGGAACGCCACTTCAAGGTCGAAAATGATGAACAGGATCGACACCAGATAGAAGCGCACATCGAACTTCATTCGCGCATCATCAAAGGCGTTAAACCCGCATTCGTAGGCCGAAACTTTTTCGGCATCCGGATTGCGCACCGCCACCACAACAGCGGCCAGTATCAGCACGAGGCCAAGCGCAATGGCCAGCCCCAGAAAAATCAGAATGGGCAGGTATTCCCGTAGCAGCTCGTCCACGCGTCTCTCCTTCGCGGCCCCTCTCTTTGTGCAGGGGTCTGTTGGCTCAGGGGATGTTTACGCGCGGGCGTCGGAGGGGTCAACCAATGGAAGTGATATCAGCCGATTGAAATCGTCGCAGTTTCAAGCCTCTCGCTACGTCAGGCGATCAAGAAGCGCGCGGGAGGGTTGTCCCGTCACAGGCAGACCATTCTGCCGTTGATAGGCTTCGATACCGGCAAAGGTTTTCTTTCCAAGCACACCATCTGCATCACCGACCGAGAAGCCCTGTGCGTTCAATGCGTTTTGCAAGGCGACACGGTCCGATTGTGTCAGGCCATACTGGTCCGGGCCAAACTGCGCGCGCAGCGGCCCGCCGCCTGCAATCCTGTCAGACAGGTAGCCCACCGCGAGCGCGTAGGTGTCGGAATTGTTGTAGCGCTTGATGACCCTGAAATTACCGGTGGTCGAAAACCGTGGGCCTCCAGGATCGGGCTGCAACGCGCCATCGCTGGTTTCTTGCCCCCATCTGACACCCGGCTGCCAACCGGATCGCTTGAGATACGCCGCCGCTGATGCCAGCGCATCGGTGGGATCATCCGACCAGATGTCCCGCTTGCCATCACCGGTGAAATCGACCGCATAGGCCAGATAAGACGTCGGGATAAACTGTGTGTGGCCCATCGCCCCGGCCCAAGAGCCGGTCATACGGCCCGCACTGACATCGCCTGCCTGCAATATCTTCAAGGCAGCGATCAGCTGGCCTTCGAAGAAACGCCCACGCCGCCCGTCATAAGCCAGTGTCGAGACCGCCGAGATCACAGGGATGTCGCCGCGCCGTTGACCAAAGTTGCTTTCAATGCCCCAAACCGCCGCGACGATTTCGGCCGGCACGCCATAGCGGCTTTCGATGGCCCGCAGCGTGGCACGGTTTGCGGCAAATGCCGCGCGGCCTCTGGCAACGCGCGCTTCGCTGGCGGTCAGGGCCAGATAATCCTCGAACGATCTTCGAAATTCAGCCTGATTGCGGTCACGCTCAACCACGTCGGGCAAAAAGCCTGCCCCTTGGAATGCGCGGTCGACCACCGCTCGGGAAATGCCCTGCGCCGTTGCGCGTGATTTGAACGCCGCGACCCATGCGTCATAGCCCGGATTGCGTTGTGGTCTGACCGCGGATGCGGCGTTTCCGGTGCTTGGCAATGTGGTCGTGCAGGCCTGCAAAAGTCCTGCTCCGGCACCGAGTAATACTGATCGTCTTCCCAACATGCTGCCTGCTCTCTATTTTTTGCTCGAATTTTTGGTCATTCTAGCACGCAATCTGAGCCTGCGCATCTGTGGTATTTCAGTCAGACGTTACCCAAGCAGCCTTTCGCTTCTCGAAAAATGCTGCGATGCCTTCGGGCGCCTCTGGACTGGACCAACGGGTGATCAACGCATCGACCGAGCGCGCGACTTCAGCGGTCGTTGGGGCCTGTCCCAAATCAAGGGCCAGCGCCTTTGCTTCTGCAACAGCGCCCGGCGCACAGGCCAGATAGGGGCGTACTTCCGCTTCGACTGTGCTGTCGAGATCGCTTGCGGGAACCGCCTTCGCGATCACACCCAGTGTCAGCGCGTCTTCGGCTCCGAAGACACGGGAGGACATGAAGACCCGTCGCGCCATTGCCTCACCAAGGCGGGCCAGAACATAAGGTCCGATTGTCGCGGGCAGCAAACCCAGTCGGGTTTCCGTGAGGCCAAACTTGGCATCTTCGGTTGCGATGGCGATGTCGCAGATGCAGGCCATCCCAACCCCACCGCCGAAAGCCGATCCTTCGATCCGGGCGATCACCGGTTTGGGAAGCCGGTTCCACTTTCCAAGCATCTCGGCCAGTTTCGTGGCCTCGCTCCGCCGTTGAGAATCGTCGGCGTCGATCTGGGCTTTCATCCAGTTCAGATCACCGCCAGCGCAGAAATGTCCGCCCGCACCCGTCAAAACAACAACCCGGCTGTCATCTTGAGCCAGGATATCCGCCATGTCGGAGAGTGCCGTGATCAGGATACCGGAAAGCGCGTTGCGTTTATCAGGCCGGTTCAACGTGATCGTGGTGACGCCGCGCCCATCAGTTTCTTTCAGAAGCACTTCATCCATGTCTCATTTCCTTAGCTATTTCGGCAGCTTGCGCGATGATCTTCTTATCCAGACCGGTGCTGAACCCCTTCTGCTCTGCAAATTTGAGAACCGCTTCGGTTGCGACATTGCCCGCAGCGCCCGGCGCATAAGGGCAGCCGCCCAAGCCACCGACCGAGGCGTCAAACACCCGCAAACCATGGCTCAGAGCAACTTCGATGTTGGCCAGAGCGCCGCCGGAAGTGTCATGGAAATGGCCTGCCAGATGGGTTGCCGGAACAACCTTTGTTACCGCATCAAGCATGGCATCCACAGCGTCTGGCGTGCCTCGTCCCAGCGTTTCGCCCAGCGACACCTCATAACATCCTGCGGAAAAAAGCTCGGAGGCGACCTGCGCGACATTTTCCGCGGGTGTTGGTCCGTCAAACGGGCAATCCGTCACGCAAGACACATAGCCCCGGACGGGAATGGCATCCGAGCGCGCGATCTGCATAATTGGCGCAAAGCGATCCAGACTTTCGGCAATCGTGGCGTTGAGATTGGCTTTGGAAAACCCTTCGGAGGCCGACGCGAAAACCGCCACTTCGCTTGCGCCAGCGGCTTTTGCACCATCATAACCCCTGAGATTTGGTGTCAGCGCCGCGTAGGAAACCCCGTCCACGCGAGTGATCTCTGCCAGAACCTCGGCGCTATCGGCCATTTGAGGCACCCATTTGGGCGACACGAAACTGGCAACTTCGACGCGTCGAAACCCGGCTTGGCTCAGTAAATCCACCAACGCGATCTTTTCGGATGTCGGGATCAGCCGCGCTTCGTTTTGCAACCCGTCACGAGGGCCAACTTCGAATATCTCGATCTGCTCTGCCATCACACCGCCTCAAGTGGCGGGTAGAATGTGCTGGCGTAAATGCCTTCCCCTTCTGGTGGCAAAGAGCGCTGAAAAGCCTCTCGTTCAGAAATCCGCTGATACCATTTCGCCAGTTCCGGGAAGGGTTCGATCCGGGCAAAGTGTTTTGCCATATAGACAGCCTGACCGCAGGAGATATCAGCGGCAGAAAATCCGCTGGTCAGCAGATAGTCGCGGTTCTCGATCGGCGTGGACAAGCGCCCTTCCAGTGCGGCGTAGCATTTCTCAAGGCGCTTGGATTCAAGCTTGGTTACAATGGGTGAGCGTGTAGCAGGATCGTAGAGGGCCACATGCTGTTGGGTCAGAGCGGCGGTGTGCTGGCTTATGGTTTCCGAGAAATGCACCCAGACAAGCCACGCCATGCGGTCAGGATCATCGGCCATACGCCCCATGCCCGCTTGCGGGAAACGCTCGCACAGATACTCGGTCATGGCCCCTGTCTCGAACATTCGCTCCCCCTCGATCTCAAGCGCAGGCACGCGCCCGGCGGGGTTGAGCGTCAGATATTCCTCCGACCGCAGGGATTTGTCGAATGGATGCACCACGAGTTCGAACTCCACGCCCAGCTCATGCAGCAGCCACAGGGTGCGCATGGATCTGGTCTGATGCGCATGGTGCAGGCGTATGGTCATTCTTCCGCCTCAAGCCTTACCAGCAAATCACCTGACGAGACCTGCGCGCCCTCGCCGATCGTGATTTCTGCGACCGTCCCGGCCCGGTTGGCGGTCAGGCGGTGTTCCATTTTCATCGCCTCAAGGATCAACAGCGGATCACCGGTTTCAACCTTTGATCCGGCCTCCACGAAGACGGCTTTCACCAGCCCGGGCATCGGCGCCAGTGTTGCATCGCCAGAGGCGGCATCCCCGACCTGATCCAGCGGATCGACCAGATCAAACGCATATGTGTTGCCCCAGAAGACAACGGCGCGGGCGCGATCGGCCCAAAGCTCCGCCGCGATCTTGTCGCCACCAATCCGAATGGGATCGAGCGAGATGTGATGCGTGGCGTCGGGCAAGCTCACCTGAAAGCTGCGTGGGCCGCTAACGGTCACACCGATGGTCTCAAGCGTTTCACCCCGCCTGAGCTGCACCTGCCATGTCAGCGGTTGCCACAAGGCAAATCCTTGATCGGGCGACGTTTTATCCAGTCCCAGCGCGGCAATCGCTGCCAGCGCGCGGCTCTTTGAGCACGGCTGCGGCATTTGCGTCAGCGCGGTGCCATCGCGTTCGATTAGGCCGGTATCGACATCGCCCTTGGCAAAGCCCTCATGTCTGGTCAAGGCGCGTAGAAAGGCCAGATTGGTCGTGGTGCCAACGATCTGGGTGGCGCATATGGCCTGTTCCAGCCGCTGCAAGGCCGTCGCGCGATCAGGACCATGCACGGTCAGTTTGGCAATCATCGGATCATAGAAAGGGCTGATCTCGTCGCCTTGGCGCACACCGGTATCCACGCGCGCCGCTTCGGCGAATTTCAGATGGTCGAGGCATCCCGTTGCAGGAAGAAACCCTGCCGGAACATCTTCGGCATATAGACGCGCCTCGAACGCATGGCCGGTGATGGACAGATCGGCCTGCGCCATCGGCAGCGGCTCGCCAGCAGCCACCTGCAATTGCCATGCCACCAGATCAACGCCGGTGATTTCTTCAGTCACCGGATGTTCAACCTGAAGGCGCGTGTTCATCTCCATGAAATAGAACCGATCCGCGCGCAGACCGTCAGAGGCATCAACGATAAACTCTACCGTTCCCGCACCTGCGTAATTCACCGCTTTTGCGGCTCTGACCGCGGCTTCCCCCATGGCTTGACGCATCTCCTCCGTCATTCCCGGGGCGGGTGCCTCTTCGATCACCTTCTGATGGCGGCGCTGCAGCGAACAGTCGCGCTCGAACAGATAGACGGCGTCTTCCCCATCACCAAAAACCTGCACCTCAATATGACGGGGCTTTTCAACGAATTTCTCGATCAGAACCGCATCGTTTCCGAAGGCCGCTTTGGCCTCGGATTTGGCATCACGCAGAGCTGCCTCGAACGCGGCAGCGTCTTCGACCTTGCGCATGCCCTTGCCGCCACCGCCTGCGACCGCTTTGATCAACACGGGATATCCGATCTCGTCGGCTCTCTCGGCAAGGCCCTCCTGCGCCGCACCGTGATAGCCCGGCACAACCGGCACCCCCGCCTTTTCCATGAGCGCCTTGGCAGCATCCTTTAATCCCATGGCCCGGATCGCCTCTGCGGAGGGGCCGATGAAAACCAGGCCGGCTTGCGCCACCGCTTCAACAAAATCGGGGTTTTCGGACAAAAAGCCGTAGCCGGGATGGATCGCCTGCGCGCCGGTGGCTTTGGCAGCTTCGATAATCGCATCCCCGCGCAGATAGCTCTCCGCTGGCGTCGCACCGCCAAGAGAGACCGCCTGATCTGCCATCTCCACATGGCGCGCCGCAGCATCCACATCCGAGTGCACCGCAACGCTGCGCACTCCAAGCCTGCGGCAGGTGTCAATCACCCGGCACGCGATTTCGCCACGATTGGCGATCAGGATCTTGTCAAACATCACCACCACGACCCGCTGGTTTTATCCTCGATATGCGCTTTGAGGTGCCCCGGCAGTGGCCAGGCGTCAAAATCCAAGCCAGACACCGGCCCGCCTTCGCGCCCCTTATAGGCATGCAGGTAGAGGTCGCGATGCAACGTCACCTCAATACGCTCAAGGGCGGTATCCACGCGGGTTTTCAGATCATCGACCTGCCCTTCCAGTTTGGCTTCGGCCGATCTTGCCTTCATCCATGATGGCAAGCCAATCAGGCTAGACAATGCTTTGCCGGTGCCCGTGGCGATCAGAATGACAAAATACGCAGTCAGGTTGGTGATCGCGTGCCCTGCAATATCAATGCCCAGATCCCAGCCCAGCCAGCCCCAGCCGGACTTCTTGGCTCCGAGTTCCGCCCGCATCCGGTCGAATTCCTCTGCGAAGGCCTGACGAAAATGTCGCGCAAAAATGGTCCGGTCGAAATCATCGCGCCCGGCCCACAGACGCAGCTTGGGCCGCACGAACATTCCCGATTTCGAGCCATCCACAAAGGTTTCGAAATTGAACAGGAAGAAATAATCTTCGGCATCCGCCGAGTTGTGGATCACATAGACAGGAATTTCGACGTCAGACCCCAAGGAGGGAAGACTGAACTCCGGCAACGAGGACATGGCCTTATCCGCCAGTCCCTTGGCGTCAAACGGCAGTTTCATCGCACCCCTCCAGGTTTCTTTTTGCTGCAAATATGCCCGCCGGAGGCGCATGGCTCCAAAGCCATGGCGATCGTCGGGGCTCGATGCCCCGCAAGATCGCGCCCGGCCATTCTACATGCGGAAAACGCCAAAGCGTGTCTCCTCGATCGGGGCGTTCAAAGCAGTGCTCAATGACAAAGCCAGCACATCGCGCGATTTGCGTGGATCGATAATGCCGTCATCCCAGAGCCGTGCGGAGGCATAAAGCGGATGCGATTGCTCCTCGAACATATCGATTGTGGGTTGCTTGAAATCGGCCTCCTCGCTGGCGGACCAGCTACCCCCTTTGCGCTCGATCGCATCGCGTTTGACCGTTGCAAGCACACCAGCCGCCTGTGCGCCACCCATGACCGAGATGCGGCTGTTGGGCCAGGTCCACAAAAACCGGGGCTGACAGGCGCGTCCGGCCATACCGTAATTGCCCGCACCGAATGAGCCTCCGACCAACATGGTGATCTTTGGAACAGCGGTTGAGGCCACTGCCGTGACCATCTTGGCTCCATGGCGCGCGATGCCCTCGTTCTCGTATTTGCGACCGACCATGAAGCCTGTGATATTTTGCAGGAAAACCAATGGAATCTTGCGCTGTGAGCAGAGCTCGACAAAATGTGCGCCCTTCTGGGCGGCTTCGGAAAACAGCACACCGTTATTGGCAACAATCCCGACCGGACAGCCTTTCACATGGGCAAACCCCGTTACCAGTGTTTCACCGAAGCGGGGTTTGAATTCGTCAAAGCGCGAAGCATCCACCAACCGCGCGATCACTTCGCGGATGTCATACGGGGTTTTCAGATCGGCAGGCACAACGCCCAGAAGTTCGCCCGGATCATAGGCCGGCTCTTCAGAGGACTGCCATTCCACGCTCGCGGGTCTGCTACGGTTCAGATGCCCCACGGCGCGCCGCGCCAAGGCCAAAGCATGGGCATCATCTTCTGCCAGATAATCCGCCACGCCTGACAAGCGCGTGTGCACATCGCCGCCGCCCAGATCCTCGGCGCTGACGACCTCTCCTGTCGCGGCCTTGACGAGTGGCGGACCCGCCAGAAAAATCGTGCCCTGTTCTTTGACGATAATCGTCACATCGGACATCGCGGGCACATAAGCACCGCCCGCCGTACACGATCCCATCACCACGGCGATCTGCGGAATACCCAAGGCGCTCATCCGCGCCTGATTGTAGAAAATCCGGCCAAAGTGATCGCGATCCGGGAACACCTCGTCCTGATTGGGCAGGTTCGCCCCGCCACTGTCGACCAGATAGATGCAGGGCAGATGATTTTCCTGTGCGATTTCCTGAGCGCGCAGGTGTTTTTTCACCGTCATCGGAAAATAGGTGCCGCCTTTGACGGTCGCATCATTGCAGACCACCATCACATCCTGGCCTTGAACACGACCAATGCCGGCAATCACACCAGCCGCAGGCGCAGCATCGTCATAAAGCCCATGCGCAGCCGTTGCGGCAACCTCCAGAAATGGCGAGCCGGGATCAAGCAGACCCGCCACACGGTCGCGGGGCAGCATCTTGCCGCGCCCGAGATGGCGCTCCCGCGCGCCCTGCCCTCCGCCCAGCGCGGCTGAGGCCGCGGCCTCTTCACAAATGCGCAACGCCTCAAGATTGGCAGCCTCGTTGGATTTGAATGTCTCGGAACCCGGAGCAATAGTGGAGGTCAGCTTCATCTGATTACCTTCCCTCATACGCGTTCAAGCGCGCTTCAAGTCGCAGGGCCTGAGCACCTGTCAGGGTCATCAAGCAGTGCAGAGTTGCCGGTCCACCACCCGTCCCGCCCCCCCATTGCGCCCGTTCGTAATCGCAGGTCGCATCCTTGTAAGGTATCCAGCTTCGCTGCATTTCGCGCAATGTCTTGGAGAGGGACGGCACCGTAGCGCCAAGCTCTTTCATCTCGGCATCATCAGCTTTGTTTGCAGCCATCAACGCCTGGTAAGCCGCATTCAGGCGCGCATCCCAATAGGCCAATTCCCGATCGAGGCAGCCGCCCATGCCGACCGTTGTCTCCCCGCCAACTGTATCTTCCATACAAGCTGTCGCAGATCGCCCGACACAGACCTCTTGCTGCAATAGCTCCGGTGCCGCTGCGAGGCAGCTTTCCGTTGCCGCCGGACTGAAGGTCAGGTCCTGCGCTGTCGCCGGGGTGCAAAACACACAAAGAGAGAGCGCCAATAGTCGTCTCATCTCAGTTCTCAATCTGGCAATATGGGCTGGCGGATCGCCCTTCGAGGCAGGCATCCAATTCCGCTGACAGCCCGACCATTTCCGTTATAGAGCAGCCCAATCGCGCCGCCTCCCGACCGCTTTCGGGTTTCGTCTCGGCCACGTCCTGACACTTCTGGAGGACGTATCCGGTCCACTCGCTACGCAGGTTCGCCAATTCAAGCGCACCCTCCGCTGTGATCGAAGATGTGACGTCCTTTTGCAGGTTTTCAACTGTGGTGCTCCAAGCCTGGCGTGTCTCGTCAAGGCACGCCAAATGGCTTTCACTCCCCACCTCATCGGTCGCGCATTCTGCGAAAATAATATTGAGGCACTGCGGCCAAGTTGTTGATCCGCCCAGGTTTTCGGTACAAATCCAGGCAGTCCTGTGGTGCTCGGGGTAACTTGGCTCCTCCGCCAGAAGAGGCGTTGCGACAAGAATGGCGATCGGGATCAGGTACTTCATGTTGCCTCTTGCGTGCTTGCAAGGGGAAGAAGCGCCCCCCGCTTATCGACAGGGTAGATCCTGCCCTCGCCATCATTAGACCGACAGGCCACTTCGATCCAGACCGGGCCCTCACCGGGTCTGGCAACACAATCGGTCAATGCGCCACCGGTTTCCGCCACGTATTTCGCAGCATAAATATTAATGACGTCGGTTTCCGTCAGATTGGCAAAGATATAACCCTGACGGAAGGCGAAGAGCCCAGCCATAACCAGCAAGATCGCAAATGGCAGAAGAAACAGGCTACGGGTCATCGCGATCCTCCACCGAGGACAAATATCCTTCCAATGACTCAGCGCGCTCTATCTCCGAAAAGGCTTGGTAGTTGCGGCAAAACACGTCCTGATCTGTCGCCGCCAATAAGCCTTCGGCAAGGCCCAGCTCGCGCAAGTCGGGACATGTTGTGGATGTCGGCAGATAGGTATCCTCCGCATCAAACCGGCGCATTGCAAAAGCTGATACGCTGGTTCTGTCAATACGAGCCCACCGGTTGCGCATATCATCTCTGAGCACCGTGGTCTTCTGTTCCCATCTCTGCGCGAGTGTTTCGAGGCAGGCGTTTGCATCTGTCTGCTCAAAGCAATGATCTATCGCTTCGCTCCGGCATATTCTGCGGGCCAGGACTTCGGCAGATTTCAACAGTTCGGGCTTGCAGTCGGTTAGCGTATCGCAGCGCTCGTGAGGAAACCTTTCGCGAAACTTAGCCTCAACGCGTGCAGGAAATTCTTCTGAAAGACAGCGGTCCAGAGCGACCTCGGCATCTTCCGCAAACGACGCCTGACCAGCCAGTGTCAGCAGCAAAACCGCAAGCATCAAAGGGTGCGGCATCACCCCATCGCCCCCACAAGTTCGCGGCCGACCAGCATGCGTCTGATCTCGGACGTCCCCGCGCCGATCTCCATCAGTTTAGCGTCGCGGAAGATGCGGGCGACGGGGGCATCGTTGAGGAAGCCTGCCCCACCCATGGCCTGCACGGCCTGGTGCGCCTGTTTCATCGCTTCTTCCGATGCATACAGACAGCAGGCGGCGGCGTCCTGTCTTGTCACATCGCCCCGGTCGCAGGCTTTTGCGACCTCGTAGACATAGGCCCGGGCAGAGTTCATGGCCGTATACATATCGGCGATCTTGCCTTGCATAAGCTGGAAGCTTCCGATCGGTTGGCCGAACTGCTTGCGCTCGGCCATATAAGGCATGATTTCATCCATACAGGCAGCCATGATACCCGTTCCGATCCCCGCGAGAACAACGCGTTCATAGTCCAGGCCAGACATCAACACGCGCACACCGCGCCCTTCTTCGCCAAGCACGTTTTCAAAAGGCACTTCCACGTCATCGAATATCAGCTCTGCCGTGTTGGAGCCGCGCATACCGAGTTTGTCGAAATGCGGTGAGGTCGAAAAGCCAACCATCTCTTTTTCAATGAGAAATGCGGTGATACCCTTGGAGCCCATATCCGGGTCGGTCTTTGCATAGACGACAAGGGTCGAGGCGTCCGGGCCGTTGGTGATCCAGTATTTGTTGCCATTCAGGCGGTAATGGTCGTTCCGTTTCTCTGCACGGAGCTTCATTGACACCACATCGGAGCCGGACCCGGCTTCGGACATCGCGAGCGCGCCGACATGTTCGCCGGAGACGAGCTTGGGAAGATACTTCTGTTTCTGCTCCTGCGTGCCATTCAGTTTGATCTGGTTCACGCACAGATTGGAATGGGCGCCGTAGCTGAGCGACACTGATGCCGACGCGCGGGCAATCTCTTCAACCGCGATGACGTGGGCAAGATAGGACATCCCTGCTCCGCCATATTCTTCATCCACCGTGACGCCCAGAAGCCCCAGTTCGCCCATCTCGGTCCACAGCTCTGCCGGGAACTGATTCGTCTGATCAATGGACGCTGCCAGTGGCTTCACCCGGTCCTGCGCCCAGCGGTGGACCATATGACGCAGCGTATTTACGTCTTCGCCCAAATCGAAAGACATGGCATGCGCGAACATCAGCAAAAATCCTAAAGTTATTGAACAGACATTCAATTAATACTGCGGGTGGTGGAATCGGTCAACCTCAACCACATTGGATAGCCTCACCCAGGCAGGTATCTAGGCACCCGGCGGTTGTTGCTTACCTTTACGTAAACATGTGGTCGCGGCAGATTGTGGCAGAAAAAAGGTAAGGTTTTCCTTACCTCAAACCTCTAAAACCACCGACAAGTTGTTGGATTTGCGTGATTAACCTTGTCTTAACACTACGTTATGCCGCACTTTCGACATATTCGAACCTGGGAAACGAAAAGACCACCACTATGATTTACCTTGCCTTTTATAGGGGCGAGGGACGGTTTCTAAGCGACACCCTTGTGCAATGGATCACGAGGTCAGAGTTTTCGCATTGTGAATTATTTACGAGTGACGAACCGCCCCTCCCTGGAGAAACCCATACCTGTGTGACTGCCGTCGGTAAGAAAGGCGGCGTCTGTGTGAAGGAAGTGACCTTCACGGCAGGCAAATACGTATTTGTTCCGGTGCCGTGGGCGCCGCAGGACACCATTCAGAAAGCCATAGACCTTTTGGGGAGGGGATATGACTACTGGGGGATGTTGATGACGCAGCTCATCAATCTGCGTCGACACTCGTCGGACCGCTGGTTCTGCTCAAAACTCGCAGCCTATGCCCTGGGCATGGCCGAGGCGCATACCTACGCGCCCGGCGATCTCAAGCGCATCGTCGAGGAGAAGAACCGCGTCTATCATCTGGCGCAGCTGACCCATGGAACGCAGGCCGATATCTACGCCAAAGGCGCTGTCAGACCGGGCTCACCCGGCGGGGGCAGCCGCATCCACGATCGCCCGAGCCTCTTGCCGGATTATCTTGGAAATAAGGGCGCAATCGGCTTCGCTGAAGGTCAATGGCAGACGCATATCCAGCAATCCCGCCAGAACCCCGTCCGTACGCGGCAGGCTTTGCGACCGCGCATAGCGCCAGCTGTCGTAGCGCGAGGTGAAGGCCTTGGGCACGGGCGCGCCGAACCATTTCAGCTCCACGCCGCGGGCGGCACAGCGGGCTGTGAAATCGTCGATTTCCCCAGGACCAGCTTGAGTAAGCCGGAACTGGATCGATGAGCCGACAAAGACCCCCCGGGGATCACGGTCGATTACGGCCAGTCCGGGGGTATTCCTAAGGCCGGTTTCGATTATCTCGTAGCGCGCGTTCCAGGCATCCACCTGAACTCCCAGGTTCCGCAGCTGGGGCCGCAGGATCGCCGCACGTAGATTGTCCATCCGGCCGGAGACATTGGGTGTAACCCATCTGACCTGCTCGAAGGCTTCGGGCGGCGGTGCGGCGCTGTGGCGTTCGTACAGCATGTAGGAGCCGGACAGGATGATGGCGCGTGCCATGACCTCAGGGTCGTCCGTGGTGAGGAAACCGCCCTCACCCGAATTGACATGCTTGTACGTTTGACAGGAATAACATCCGATCAGGCCGTGCCGCCCGGAATGGATACCATTCCATGTCGCCCCCATCGTGTGAGCGCAGTCCTCGATCACGGTGACACCGGCGGAATTGCAGATCTCCATCAGCCGATCCATGTCGCAGAGATGGCCACGCATATGGCTCAGAAGCAGCACCTTCGCGCCTGAGCTTTCAATCTTGGCGGCGAGATCGTCCAGATCAATGACGAGGTTTTCAGTGCACTCCACAAAAACCGGATCAGCATTCACTGCCGCAATCGCACCTGGTACGGGCGCCAGCGTAAAGCCATTCGACAGAACCTTGTCGCCGGGCTGCACCCCGATTGCCCGGAGGGCTGCCCCCATAGCGTAGCCGCCAGAGGCCACAGCCAAAGCATATTTCGCCCCGGTATAGGCCGCAAATTCCTGCTCAAGCAAAGCGGTTTCGCCCAACTCGCCTTCCGTCACATTATAGCGGTGCAGGCGTCCGTGGCGCATAACGGCAATCGCCGCCTCGATCCCGTCTTCGGGGATCGGCTCCTGTTGGGTAAAACTGCCCTCAAATTTCTCGGTCATCAGCACATCTCCGTTTGACTGGAGCGTGGGGGATGCAGCCCCCCGAGGTCAAGCCGGTCCGATTAACTGCGTCACAAGGTCCGGGAGATCGCGGTAATGATGCAAAAGCGCCTCCGGCTGAAGCGACGATACGGCGTGACCGTCCGGGCTGAAGGTCACGAGAATACAGGGAACCCCGGCAGCCTCCGCCGTGCTGCGGTCGGTCTCCGTATCGCCAATCATGACAGAACGCGACACATGCCCCCCTGCCCGGTCCACCGCAGCGGCATAAGGTGCCGGGTCGGGCTTGCGAACAGGAAGCGTATCAGCACCGATCAAGGCATCAAATTCCGTGCGAAACGCGAGCCGCTGCATCAGCTTCTCGGCCAGCCCCTCTGGCTTGTTGGTGCAGATCGCCACCTTGCGACCGGCGGATTTCAGAGCATCAACCGCCTCTCTCGCGCCATCATAGATATAGGTTTTCTCGTCAATCGCTTCGCCATAGGCCCCAACAACCAAGGGAAACTCTGCATCGATCAGGTCTTCAGACGCGTCCATTTCCAGACGCTCGAACCCCAATCTCATCATCGCGCGCACGCCGCGCACGGCAGTTGCCCCATCACGTTGAGGATCAAGCACATTCCCGTGCCCCATGGCGATGAAACGCGAGTTGGCGGCTGCAATCAGGTCACCGCTGGTGTCTGCCAGCGTCCCATCCAGATCAAAAACTACTGTGCCCATTCCCCTGCCCCTGTTGGTTGTTCTTGACCTCCTGTAACGCAGCGAAATCTGTTTTGACAGGCGGTAGGCTTGCGTGTTTCCCCAAGCCCTATAGAAGTGCGTGCAAAACAAGATCGAGAGCGGAATGCCCACAAGTCTAGTAATTCTTGCCGCTGGCCAAGGCAGTCGGATGAATTCGGAACGCCCGAAAGTGCTGCACAAAATCGCGGATGCGCCATTGCTGTGGCATGCCATGGCCGCCGGTCAGTCAATTGAGCCGGATCACATGGTCGTTGTCACAGGACATGGTGGCGCGCAGGTTGCCGCCTCGGCGCGGACCTTTGATGACAGCGCGATTTGTGTCGAGCAGACCGAGCAACTGGGCACAGGCCACGCGGTGGATCAGGCGCGCGGCGCGCTGGCCTCATTCGACGGCGACGTCATCGTTCTTTACGGTGATACGCCCTTTATTTCGTCCGAAACCCTGCTCAAGATGACCAGGGCGCGCGCCGAGGGCGCTGATCTTGTTATTCTTGGATTTGAGGCCGCAGATGCCGGCCGCTACGGTCGGCTGATCGAAAAGGATGGCCAGCTAGAACGCATCGTGGAGGCCAAGGATGCCGGTGCTGCGGAACTGGCCGTAACACTTTGCAATTCTGGTGTTGTCTGCGCTGATCGTGCGACGCTTTTCGATCTGGTGAGCAACATCGGTACGGATAACGCGCAAGGCGAGTATTACCTGACGGATATCGTTGAACTTGCCCGGGCCGCGGGGCGCTCTGCCGTTGTTGTGCGCTGCGACGAGGCCGAAACGCTCGGGATCAACACACGGGCCGAACTGGCCGCCGCAGAACAGCAGTTTCAGAGCACGGCGCGCAATGCAGCATTGGAGGCTGGCGTTAGCCTGGCAGATCCCTCAACGACGGTATTCGGGTTTGACACCGTTCTGGGCCGCGATGCGGTGATTGGGCCACATGTGGTCTTTGGTCCCGGAGTGACCGTCGAATCCGGTGCCGAGGTGAAAGCGTTCAGCCATTTGGAGGGCTGCCATGTCGCTCAGGATGCCGTGGTGGGCCCGTTTGCGCGGCTCAGACCCGGGGCTGAGCTGGCCGAGGGGGCGAAGGTTGGCAATTTCGTAGAGATCAAGAATGCCGAGATTGCCGAGGGCGCGAAGGTCAATCACCTCTCCTATGTCGGCGATGCCACGGTCGGCAGGGCGGCAAATATCGGGGCGGGCACGATCACCTGCAACTATGATGGCGTGATGAAGCATCGCACCGAGATCGGCGCGCGCAGCTTTATCGGCTCCAACACCTTGCTGGTTGCGCCGGTAAAGGTTGGCGAAGAAGCGATGACAGCCTCGGGCACAGTGGTCACACAGGATGTGCCCGACGGGGCGATGGCCATCGCACGTGCCAAGCAGGACAACAAGGCGGGATTTGCGCGGCGTCTCATGGATATCCTGCGCGCCAAGAAAAAGCAGAAGGGCAGTTAAATGTGTGGGATCGTAGGTGTTCTGGGCACACATGAGGTTGCGCCCCTGCTGGTCGAAGCGCTGAAGCGCCTCGAGTATCGCGGCTATGACAGCGCGGGCATTGCAACGGTCAATAATGGCGTTCTGGATCGCAGGCGTGCGCTTGGCAAGCTGGTGAACTTGTCAGATGTTCTGGTGCATGACCCATTGGCTGGAAAATCTGGGATCGGGCATACGCGTTGGGCCACCCATGGCGCGCCGTCCGTGCAGAATGCGCATCCGCATCACAGCGCGTCCGTTGCTGTGGTTCACAACGGAATTATTGAGAATTTCAAAGAGTTGCGCGACGAACTTGTGACTGATGGCGTGGTCTTCCAGACCGAAACCGATACCGAAACGGTAGTTCATCTCACGCAAAAATATCTTGAGCAGGGCCTGGCCCCGCGCGAGGCGGCCGAGAAGACACTTACACGACTTGAAGGCGCATTTGCGCTCTGCTTTCTGTTTCAGGGCGAGGACGATCTGATGATCGCCGCGCGCAAGGGCTCTCCCCTCGCGATAGGTCACGGTGATGGCGAGATGTATGTTGGCTCCGATGCCTTCGCGCTGGCGCCCATGACCAACCGTGTCACCTATCTCGAAGAAGGAGATTGGGCCGTGGTCACCCGTGACGGCGTCGAGATCAAGGATGCCAACGGGAAACGCGCCAATCGGTCGATGAAGACCATTTCTCTGGATGCCACGCGTGTCGAGAAAGGTGGCCATCAACACTTCATGGCCAAGGAAATAGCCGAGCAGCCTGTTGTCTTGGCCGAGGCAATTGCGGCCTATCTCAAGGGGGGCGCAACGATCGAACTGCCCGGCGAGCCCATTGATTTTGCCGCCTGCGATCGGGTGGCGATGGTTGCGTGCGGAACAGCGTTTTACGCCTGTCAGGTCGCGAAATACTGGTTTGAGCAGATTGCAGGCCTACCGGTCGATATTGATATCGCAAGTGAATACCGGTATCGGCATCCGCCGATTTCTGACAAATCCTACGCACTTTTTATCAGCCAATCGGGCGAAACCGCCGATACGTTGGCGGCTCTGCGATATGCGGCTGAGCGCGCCGCAAAGACCATCGCCGTGGTCAACGTGGCCGAAAGCTCGATTGCGCGGGACGCAAATCTGGCGTTGCCGATCCATGCCGGAACTGAAATCGGCGTGGCTTCTACCAAGGCATTTACTTGTCAGTTGACGGTGCTGTTTCTTCTGGCGGTATTGGCAGGTCAGCAGCGCGGCACCTTAAGCGATGCCGCCGCAAAGGATTATCTGAGCAAACTCAAGGGTGTGCCCGGTCTTCTCAATCAAGCCTTGTCACTGGAAGGTCGTGCCAAATCGGTTGCCAAGAAGATTGCGGAGGCACAGGACGTCTTGTTTCTGGGGCGCGGATCAATGTTCCCGCTGGCGCTGGAAGGCGCGCTGAAACTCAAGGAAATCAGCTATATACATGCTGAAGGTTATGCATCTGGCGAATTGAAGCACGGCCCTATCGCTTTGATCGACAAGAAGATGCCGGTCGTGGTGATGGCGCCCAAGGACGAGCTGTTCGACAAGACCATATCGAACATGCAGGAAGTTATGGCCCGTGGCGGCAAGGTGGTGCTGATTACGGACAAAGCCGGCGCAGAAATCGCCTCCGACGGTGTCTGGCAAACGATTGTCATGCCAACGATTGATCCGGTTTTTGCGCCCATCCTCTATGCCGTCCCGGCCCAGTTGCTGAGCTATCATACTGCCGTTGCCAAAGGCACCGATGTGGACCAGCCGCGAAACCTGGCAAAATCCGTGACGGTGGAATGAGCGCGCAAGACCTGGCGACAGAGTTTCTGGCCCGGTTGGAGGGCCTTGGAAACCCGACCAAAGCCTTGGAAATGAAGGCTTATCACAAAGCGGATCGGCAATATCTGGGGGTGGCAAACCCGGTGCTGGATACAGTGGCGAAGGAGTGGCGCTCAAAGACAGATGTCGAAGAACGTGCGGCCCTTGCGGATGCGCTTTGGCAAACCGATATCCACGAGGCTCGTGTCGCGGCGGCGAAGCTTCTGACGCAAGCGCGGCTGCGCCCTGACGATACACTTGCGTGGCAGGTCATCAAATCCTGGGTGCCAGACTTCGACGCTTGGGCAATTGCGGATCATGCCTGTATGGCCGGGCAGAAAAGGCTGGTCTGGGATCCTAACAGACTTGCAGAAATCGAACATTGGACCAAATCCGAGCATATGTGGACCCGACGGGCTGCGTTGGTCATCACCCTACCCTGGACAAAGCAAAATCACCCCAAACCCGACGAGCTTGCGGTGCGCGATCGGGTGCTTGGCTGGGCGGCAGGATATGTAGATGACCCGGAGTGGTTTATTCAAAAAGCAGTGGCATGGTGGCTGCGCGAATTGTCCAAACACGACGCGCCGCGCGTGCTTGAGTTTCTGGAAAAACATGGGGCGCAAATGAAACCATTTGCGCGCAAGGAAGCGGCCCGCAAGCTCAGCCTTTGAAAACCTTCACGGTGGGCAGATCGGTTAGCCCCAAGCCAAGAGCGCGCATTGCAGCAAGCGACAAGCGACTGCCTGCGGAGGCTGCCCCTTCAATCGGAATGAGAGTGACCTGAACGCTGGTTCCATCTGGCGCTTCGACACTGCCACTGCCCTCTGACGAGACAAGCGGCGTTTTCAGCCAGAAGCCCGCCTGTGTCGGGTCACCCAAGCTGGCCACCGTCTCACCCAGTGCTGTTTTGGCGCCGCCGGTTTGCGTGGCGGCGATACGCTCTTCCTTGGTCGTGGTATCGAGGCTTTCTGCCGACTGACCAAGCCCGCCGATTGCGCCAGTCTGGCCGCTGCCGACCGTCTCACTAGGGCGTTGCACAGGTCTGACATCGTCGGCACCCGGCGTCGCCGCCGGGCCCGTGCGCGGAGAGAGTCGGTCAAAGACGGCACAGGAGGGCAGAACTGCGAGGATAAGAAGCAAGGGAATAATTTTCATAGTCAAAATAGTAAGCAATGCGGATCACGGCTTCAACGCCTCTTGTGGCCGCCGCCCCGCCCGCCTAGGTTCTTGCCTATGAAACCCGCTTTGGTCGATCCATTTCAGCGCGCGATTACCTACCTCCGGCTCTCTGTGACGGATCGGTGTGATTTCCGCTGTGTCTATTGCATGTCCGAGAACATGCAGTTTTTGCCAAAGAAGGAATTGCTGACGCTCGAAGAACTGGATCGCCTGTGTTCTGCCTTTATCGGTCTGGGCGTCAAGAAACTGCGCATCACAGGTGGCGAGCCCCTTGTTCGTCGCGGAATCATGAGCTTTTTCAACGCGATGGGACGGCATCTTGAGACCGGAGATTTGGAGGAGCTGACCCTGACGACAAACGGGTCGCAGCTTGAGCGCTTTGCAGATGATCTGTTCGCCGCAGGTGTGCGACGGGTGAATATCTCCCTCGACACTCTCAATGAGAAGAAGTTCGCCGAGATCACCCGTTGGGGCCGTCTGCCACAGGTCTTGCGCGGGGTTGAAGCCGCTCTGAAGGCCGGACTGAAGGTCAAGATCAATGCGGTTGCACTGAAAGGCTTTAATGAAGACGAGCTCTTTGATCTCACATCTTGGTGTGCCGATCTCGGCCTCGATCTGACCTTCATCGAAGTCATGCCGATGGGCGATATCGGCAATGAGAACCGAATTGGGCAATATTGGGCGCTTGATGACTTGCGCGCTTCTTTGGCCGAACGCTTCACACTGACAGACCTGTCCGAACGTACGGGCGGGCCCGCCCGCTATATGCGGCTGGAAGAAACGGGCCAGAAGGTTGGATTGATCACGCCTCTGACCCACAATTTCTGCGAAAGCTGTAATCGGGTGCGCGTGACCTGCACGGGTGAGATTTACACGTGCCTAGGTCAGGAAGGAAAATCCGATCTGCGCACACCGCTGCGTGCTTCAGAGGCCGATGATGCTCTCAACGACAGTATTCGTGCCGCCATTGCGCTGAAGCCCAAGGGTCATGATTTTGACTATTCCCGGCAAGAGCTTGGCGGGCAAATGTCGCGCCACATGAGCCATACGGGCGGATGATCACGGCAGATATCCGGGCAATCGATGTGCTTGCCCCGAATTTCAAGAAACGTCTGTCCGGTGTCACATCCACCATCGTTCGATTGGTGCCCCTGCAGGCACAGAGCATCGCCATTGCGGCAACCGGGCCGGTTCTTCCAAGCCATGTGCCTCAAGTGCCTTTACGGTCCCTTCTTACCATGCCGCGCAGCGGGCCTTCGGGCGCCCGGGTCTGGCATGCTAGGCGCAATGTCGAAATGCTGGGCGGCCTTCTGTTAAAGCATGTGCTGCGCAAGAAGCTGTGGCTTCTGTTCACCTCCGCCTCACAACGCAAGCATACCGGTTATTCCAAATGGCTGATCTCGCAGATGGATGCGGTGATCGCCACCTCCGCCAAAACAGCCTCGTATCTGGAGCGCGAGGCAACGGTCATCCATCACGGCATTGATCTCGATATCTTCAAGCCAGCGGAGGACAAAGCTGCGCTGCGCGCCTCGCTGGGCCTGCCCGAGCAGGGTCCGATCATTGGGTGTTTCGGGCGCATTCGCAGGCAAAAGGGCACAGATGTTTTCGTCGACGCTGCTATTGATCTGGCGCGGCGACATTCAAACCTGACGGCTTTGGTCATGGGGCGCGCCACCGAGAAACATCAGGGGTTTGAGCGCGATCTGAAGGCCAAAGTGGCAGATGCCGGCCTGTCAGAGCGCGTCCTGTTTCTGCCCGAAGTACCCGTCTGGGACATCGCGAAATATTATCAGGCGCTCGATCTTTACATCGCCCCGCAACGCTGGGAGGGGTTTGGCCTGACCCCGCTGGAGGCCATGGCCTGCCGGATGCCAGTCGTTGCAACAACCGTCGGCGCATTCGAAGAACTGGTTGTTGAGGGTGAAACCGGCCATCTGGTGCCGCCCGGTGAGATCGCCGCGATGATCGATGCGACCGAGCGATTGCTGGACGATCCGAAGGCGCTGGACGCTGCAGCGGCGGCAGCTCTGGCCCGCGCGCGCACCGAGTTCAGTCTTGAGCGAGAGGCCCATGCCATCATTGATGTCTACCAAAGCCTGATGGCAGCACAGCACTAGTGCATCTTACGCAGCCCTAGTTCACAAAAGTCCCATCGCCATACTCGAAATCGATCTGGACCTGCTTGTTGGCATTGACCCCGGTCAGCTTGCAATTCGCCTTTGATTTGGGCAGCGCGCGCACAGATCTGGCCTTTGCGAAATAGGTGAAGTTCTTGACGACGGTCTTACCGTTCAGCTTTAGTACACCACCCAGCAAGGCCCGGCGGATCGCCCGGTTGAGCTGGCTGTTGGTGACAATGCCCACACCACAAAGCGCAATCTGGCCATCGAGGGCCTTGAGGGCAACCAGAGCGTCATAGCCCCCAGCGGTTGCGTTATTCCAACGCATATCGGCCGACTGGAAATCGCTATCCACCGGAATTGAGACCACCTTGTCTGCGGCACCGGCGGCCTGACAAGTCAGCAGCGTCGCCGCCACCAATGATGGCAAGACATGCCTTATCTTCATGGAAATCACCCTTTTCACTAATTCGACTTACAGAACTGGTCCTTAAATCACGCCACTTTCAAGCGCTGCTCGACAATCTCGGCCCACCAGGAACACCCCGCTGGTATAGCCTCATCGTTAAAATTGTATTCCGGATGATGCACCATCGCGGTGTCGCCGTTGCCAACAAGGATATAGGCCCCGGGCCGTTCTTCCAGCATGAAGGCAAAGTCTTCGCCGCCCATCACAAGTGGCGCATCCTCGCAGCCACCAGAAACGGACGTGGCGACCTCGGCGGCAAACTCGGTCTGTTCTTCCGAATTTACCATGACCGGGTAGCCCTTGATGTAATTCACATCGACCGACCCGCCAAAGGTCTGGGCCACGCCGTCGCAAATCTCCGGCAGCCGTTTGGCCGCCAATTCGCGCATCTCGGTCGACATGGTGCGGACCGTGCCCCTGATTGTGACGTGTTCGGGGATCACATTGAAGGCTTTGGATTCTGTCTCAAACGACGTGACAGAGCAGACGATTTGCTGAACGGGGTCCGCGTTCCGGGACACCAGCGTTTGCAGAGCCAGCACCATATGGGAGGCCATGACCGTTGTATCCACGGTCTCCTGTGGCTTGGCTGCGTGACCGCCTTTGCCGATGACTTTGACTTCAAACGTGTCGGTTGCCGCAAAAAACACGCCCGGACGTATCGCGAAGGAACCCACGGGCTTACCGGGCCAGTTGTGCATTCCGTAAACCTCGTCAATCGACCAGCGATCCATCATGCCGTCAGCACACATCTCACGACCACCGCCGCCTCCCTCTTCCGCTGGCTGGAAGATCACCACGACGGTGCCGTCAAAGTTGCGGGTCTCGGAAAGATACTTGGCCGCCCCCAACAGCATGGCCGTATGGCCGTCATGGCCGCAGGCATGCATCGCGCCCGGCGTTTTAGAGGCATAGTCGAGGCCCGTCGCCTCGAAAATCGGCAGTGCGTCCATGTCAGCCCTGAGACCGATGGTTTTGCCAGATGTGTTGGTCTTGCCCTTGATCACACCGACAACACCGGTGCGCCCGATACCGGTTACGATTTCGTCACAGCCAAATTCCTTGAGCTTTTCCGCCACGATGCCCGATGTGCGATGCGTGTCGAAAAGAATTTCGGGGTTTTCGTGCAGATCACGGCGCCATTCAGTGATCTCTGGCAGAAGTTCAGCGAAGCGGTTCTTGACGGGCATGAGGGTCTCCTTGGGTACATCACACAGGGTGACGCAGGCCCTGAGGGAGCGCAAGCGCCATCTCATTCCCATGTTCCGAAATATCCCGAGGTTTTGCCCGCGTGGCTCAGGAGCAGCGCTCCTGAAAGAACGCAATCAAACATGCGCGCCGCAGGCGCACTGCGGTCTTACTGGGCGAGGTGCTGCACGAGTTTTTGCATGAACGCCTCCCCCGCCTTCAATTGCGAGACCTCCAGATATTCATTGGGCTGGTGGGCCTGGGCGATGTCGCCGGGACCACAGATAATCGCGGAGTAGTCCTTCTCCTGAAACTGCCCTGCCTCGGTGCCATAACTGACGACATGGGTGCCATTGTCGCCGGTGATCTTGCGCACCAATCGTTCGGCTTCGCCATTCTCTTCAGGCTGCAGCGCGGGGACGTCAAACCGTCTGGTGATCTCGATGCGCGTTTCGGGATGGATGGCCTGCATTTCGGCTTCGATTTCGGCCACGCGGTCCATCAGTTCGGCCTCATAGCTTTCGATGCGCTCTCCCGGCACCAGACGAAAATCCAGTCCGAATTCGCAGTCCTTGGCGGTTATATTGTGAGCGGTGCCGCCCCATATCCGCCCGGTATGCACGGTTGTAAACGGGGGATCGAACTGTGCGGCCAATGCCGTTGGTTCTGCTGCAATCAACCGTGCGTTGGTCTGATTGGCCCATTCGATCAGTTTGGCGCCATACATGATGGCGTTCACGCCGGTATGCATCAGGGAAGAATGCACCTCGAACCCGTGCATATGCACCCACCAGCCATACCCGCCCTTGTGACCGGAAACGGCCTTCATCATGGACGGCTCGCCCACGATCACCGCAGCGGCGGGAGGCAAATGTTGGCGCATCTCGGCAATCATGGGCGGCGCGCCGAGGCAGCCGACTTCCTCGTCATAGCTCAGTGCAATTTGCAGAGGCTTCTTTATGCCCGCTTCCAGCGCCAGCGGCACGGCCGACAAGGCCAGCGCGTCGAAACCCTTCATGTCGCAGGTCCCGCGGCCGTAAAGAAGACCGTCCTTTTCGGTCACGACAAACGGATCAGTGACCCAGGCCTGCCCCTCGATAGGCACGACATCGGTGTGGCCGGACAGGACAACCCCGCCCTCTACATCCGGTCCGACATTTGCATAGAGCGATGCCTTGTTGCCTTGATTGTTATAAACCCGCGTCGAAGACACGCCGTAGCCCGACAAATACGCCTCGACCCAGTCTATGAGGTCGAGATTGCTTTCAGAACTGACGGTCGGAAAGGAAACAAGCTTTTCCAGTATCGCTCGCGCATCCGGGTTGGGCGTGGCCATCAGGTGATGTCCTCAAGGATGAAATGGCCGGGCGACACCTCCTTATAGGTGCTGGGGGCCGGATCGTAATCCAGCGGATAGATGGGCGACGGGATGGGTTTGAAATTCAAATCACCCCTGATGCGCTTGTCGCGGGGATCGGCCACTGGCACAGCGCTCATCAACGCGCGCGTATAGTCATGCTGCGGATTTTCGAACACTTGCTGGCGCGACCCCATCTCGACGATGCGCCCCAGATACATCACGGCAGTTCGATGGCTGACCCGCTCAACCACGGCCATGTCATGAGAAATAAAGACAATCGAAATGCCCAGATCAGCCTGCAATTCAAGAAGCAGGTTCAGCACTTCGGCCTGCACAGAAACGTCGAGCGCGCTGACGGCCTCATCGGCGATAATCAGTTTCGGATCAAGCGCCAGCGCCCTGGCAATCGCGACCCGTTGGCGTTGACCCCCGGACATCTCATGAGGGTAGCGGTTGAGGAAACTGCGGGGCAGTTGCACACGATCAAAAAGGGACGCCACTTTCTCTTTCAGCGCTGAGCCACGCTCGACGCCAAAGTTGCGAATGGGTTCGGATACCTGATCGACCAGCCGCATTTGCGGATTAAGCGAGGCAAAAGGGTCCTGAAACACCATTTGCATATCGGCGCGCGCGCGGCGCAATTGCTCAGGCCCCAGCGCCATTACATCGACCCCGTCGAGCGTCACGGAGCCCGACAGCGGTTCGATCAACCTGAGAAGCGAGCGACCAACGGTCGACTTGCCGCATCCGGATTCGCCCACGATGCTCAGCGTCTGGCCGTTGGGCACACTGAAGGACACGTCCTCGACCGCGTAAACATTGGCGACCGTGCGGCGCAACAAGCCCCCTTTCACAGGGAACCGCGTGATCAGGTTCTTGACTTCCAGCAAGGGGCGCGTACCCGGTTTTTCAGCTTTGGTTTTGACCTGTCTGGGCGCAGGTGCGCCCATCAGGCGCATGGGTTCGGGGTCGGGTTTCCCGGTCATTTCCCCAAGCTTGGGAACGGCCGCCAGCAAGGCCTTGGTGTAGTCTTCCTTCGGGTTTTCAAAGATCTCGGTAACGGAGCCTTCTTCGACCTTGTTGCCGCGATACATAACCACAACCCGGTCGGCCATTTGCGCCACAACCGCCATGTCATGGGTGATGAACAGCACGGCCGCACCGGTTTCGGTTTTCAGCCGGTCGATCAATGCCAGAATTTCGGCCTGGATCGTCACGTCCAAGGCGGTTGTCGGTTCGTCAGCGATCAGCAGGCGCGGCTCACAGGCCAGTGCCATTGCGATCATCACACGTTGACGCATCCCGCCTGACAATTCATGCGGGTACTGATCCAGACGCCGCTCCGGTTCAGGAATGCGGACCCGTCGCAGCAATTCCAGAATCCGTTCATTGGCCTCGGCCCTGTCGATGTCCTTGTGAACCAGCAGCACTTCGCGCAATTGCCGACCGATCGTGAACACCGGGTTGAGCGCTGTCATCGGTTCCTGAAAGATCATCCCGATCTTGTTTCCGCGCAGGTGGCGCACTTTGCTTTGGTCCAGGTTGGCCAGATCCACCAGATTGGACCCATCGCCGCTGTCAAATAGCAGTTCACCATTGGCGATGGTGCCACCGCCAAATTCGACGAGGCGCATCAGAGACAGAGAACTGACAGACTTGCCCGATCCGCTTTCGCCCACGACGCAAACCGTCTGCCCCGCTTCAATGTCGAAACTTATGTCATTTACGCCGGTAACCGGGCCGTCTTTGGTCTGAAATTCCACACGCAGGTTTCGAATGGAGGCCACGACCTCCGGCTCTTTCCCCGACGTCATGCCAACGGACTCATCCAGCATTCGCATCCCCTAAATACCGCGCAATCCCAGCGCGATGTCATGGCTCAAACCTGTTCCGTTTCTGCATTCTGCTACTTTTCTCAGCGAAGCACGGCGGACGGTTCCAAGAACTATAGGTCCGCAGTTTCACAGAATGCAACGGCTTTAAAAACCCTTGCAATTCAATCCAAACGAGGTTTGTCATAGCCTATTCGTGCTTTGATCCACACGGGTCATCACGCCGACAAAACCTGCTTTCGACGCCGCTGCGGTCCGAGAGCGCAATAAAATCTGCAGACCGCGATTCGGACTGCCAGATACCAACGGGAGTAAAACATGACAGTAAAAACAATGCTTTTGGGCGCTGCGGCGTCGCTGGCGTTCGTTCCTATGGCCTATGCTGACGGCCATGAAGGCGAGCGCGGACGCGACGGCGAGGTGCGCATCATCTATTGGCAGGCGCCATCAATCCTGAACCCGTTCCTGTCGGGCGGTACGAAGGATGTTGAATCAGCTTCGATGATCATTGAGCCGCTGGCGCGCTATAACGAAAAGGGCGAACTGGTCGCCTGGTTGGTAGATGAAGTGCCAACCGTGGAAAATGGCGGCGTTTCTGCCGACCTGACACAAATCACCTGGAACATCACACCGGGCATCAAGTGGTCAGACGGAACGGACTTCACCTCGGCCGACGTGAAATTCACCTATGAGTATTGTACCGATCCAGAAGGTGGGTGCGCGCAGGTTACCAAGTTCGAAGGTGTGACCAGTGTTGAGACACCGGACGCCACCACCGTCGTCGTGACATTCGACAAGCCAACGCCAAACCCATACGGACCGTTTGTTGGCGGCGAGAGCCCGATCCTGCAGGCGGCACAATTCGCAAACTGCATGGGCGCGAAAGCCCCTGAATGTACTGACGAAAACTTTGGTCCAATCGGAACAGGTCCCTTCGTTGTCACGGATTTCAAACCGAATGACGTGATCACGATGGAAGCCAACGAGAACTTCCGTCATGAAGGCAAACCGGCCTTCGCATCGGTGACCTTCAAAGGCGGCGGCGACGCAACCGCTGCGGGTCGTGCTGTGATGGAAACGGGCGAGTTTGACTATGCCTGGAACCTGCAGCTTGCACCTGATGTGATCGCTGAAATGGAAAAGGGCGGCAAAGGCACGCCAGTGGCTGGCTTCGGTCCGTTGGTTGAGCGGATCATGCTCAATAACACGAACCCTGATCCGGCTCTGGGTCCTGACGAGCGCTCGGTGATCCGTCCGCATCCATTCCTCGGCGATCCTGCGGTTTACAAGGCCCTGTCGATGGCCATCGACCGCAACCTGCTGGTTGAAGTTGGCTACGGTCAGGCCGGTAAAGTGACCTGTAACTGGGTGCCTGCCCCTGAGGCGTTCAACTCGACCTCGATGAAGTGCGACGTGCAGGACATTGCTGGCGCGAATGCAATGCTGGAAGAGGCTGGATACACCGACTCTGATGGCGACGGCATCCGCGAACATGATGGCAAGCCAATGAAGCTGCTGTATCAGACATCGACCAACGCGGTCCGTCAGGACTTCCAAGCGTTGATCAAGCAGTGGTGGTCGGAGATCGGCATTGATGCCGAACTGCGCAACATCAACGCATCGGTCTTCTTCGGTGGTGATCCGGGCTCCCCTGACACCTTCCAGAAGTTCTATGCTGACGTTGAAATGTACGCCAACACCTTCAACGGCACTGACCCACAATCCTATCTGGGCAACGGTCTGTGCGACAAGGCGCCAAGCCCTGCTTCCCAGTGGCAAGGCGAGAACATCTCGCGGTTCTGCATGGAGGAATATGACGCCCTTCACGCAAAACTGTCAGAGACTGCTGGCATTGAAGCGCGTGCCGAAATCGGCAAACAGCTGAATGACATGATCGTGGAAAACGGCGGTATGATCCCGCTGGTACACCGTGGTCGCTTGTCAGCGCATGCAAATACCATGGGTGGCGTGGTCCTGAACGTTTGGGACTCCGAGCTGTGGAACGTCGCAGACTGGTACCGCATCGGCGGCTAAGCGCAGCGGCGGGTCACCCCGCCCTGCCCTCTCATCTGGAAAGGCGGGACAAATCCCGCCTTTCCGCAGAGACCTGAACCAAGGCTTCGCGTCATATGTTCACCTTCACTATCCGCCGGCTGATCCTGTCGATCCCGACGCTTTTGTTCATCTCTTTGGTGATATTCCTTCTGCTGCAACTGGCCCCGGGCGACCCAATGGCCCAGGTGCCGCTGACCGTCCCCCCCGAAGTCAAAGAGAAGATGCGCCAGGCGCTCGGGTTGGGAGAGCCGATTTACATTCAGTATCTCAAGTGGCTCAAGCAGTTCTTCTGGCTCGAACCTCTATACTTGATTGACCACTATCTGGGCACGCGTCTGTCCTGGGAGTGGACGCCGGTCAGCCCGCTCGAAACAGCCGAACAGATTGCCCGCTGGCGCGCCGATGGCGTATTGCGCGAGACGACTGCGGGGCTTGAGGTCGGCAGCGAGCAATTGCGAGTCATCTCCTGGCAAACCCGCTCGCCCGTCATGGACATTGTCGCGCAGCGGATCCCGCAAACCCTTTGGGTGGTCGGCGTCGCTTACATTGTCGGCATCCTGATTGCCCTGCCCATCGGGATCATATCGGCCTACAAGCAATATAGCTGGTTCGACAATGCCGGGACATTGGTGACAATGATCGGCTTCTCGGTCCCGCCTTTCTTCTCCGGTGTGTTGGTGATCGTGATCTTCTCCGTCCAGCTGGGATGGTTCCCCTCGATTTATGACACGACGCTGGTGGTCAACGACTGGGCAAGCTTCAAGAAACAATTGCTGCAAATGTTCCTGCCGGTAATGGTGCTGGCGCTGCAGATCACCTCACAGATCAGCCGCTTCATGCGCGCCTCGATGCTCGACAACCTCAACCAGGATTACGTGCGGACCGCGCGTGCCAAGGGGTTGCGGGAGCGTACCGTCGTGATGCTGCATGTGCTGCGCAACTCGATGATCCCAGTGATTACCGTGATCGCGCTTGGTATCCCTTCGATCTTCGGCGGGGCAATCATCACCGAACAGGTCTTTAAGGTGAACGGGATCGGCCAGCTTCTGATCACCGCCATTCAGGCCAATGACCTGCCTATGGTGCAAACTCTCACCTTCATCTTCGCTGTTCTCATCGTGCTCTTTAACCTGATTGCCGATGTGCTCTACGGCGTGCTTGACCCGAGGATCCGCTATGACTGAGGCGAGCCAGCAAACCGCCCCCGACGCGCAGGCCACGAGAAATCAATGGTGGGATGTCTGGGATCAGTTCAAAACCCACTCGGGCGCCATGGTCGGGCTGGTCGTGTTCCTGATCATTGTCTTCGGGGTGTTCATCGGTCCATTCATCTGGACCGCCGATCCACAGGCCATCCCCTCGGTCGTGGATATGATCAAGACACGTGATTTCAGGCCAATCTATACCGCGCTCTGGGATCCGTCGGCCAAGGTCAGTTGGGCCAACCCGCTGGGCACCGACAATCTGGCCCGGGACAATCTCGCCCGGCTTATGTCGGGTGGGCGGGTTTCGATCGCCGTTGGTCTTACAGCGATGGTCCTGTCCATCGTGCTGGGCTCTCTGATTGGTGTTCTGGCAGGCTATTTCAAGCGGATGGACGGCCCCCTGATGCGCCTGACTGACCTGTTTCTGGCCCTGCCGCTGCTGCCCTTGATCCTAGTGGCCTCGCTGCTCTTCCGCGAGCCGCTGGCCAATATGTTCGGCACCGAAGGCGGTATCTTCGTGCTGATCGTATCGCTCATCGGGATCACGTCCTGGATGCAAACGGCGCGCATCGTGCGCGGCGACGTGCTGGCCCTGAAAGAACGAGAATTCGTGCTCGCCGCGCGCTCCATCGGAACCTCAGATCGCAACATGATCACCCGTCATGTGCTTCCAAATGTGATGTCACCCATCATGGTCTCCGCAACACTTGGCATCGCCTCGGCCATTATCACCGAAAGCGCCCTGTCCTTTCTGGGCTTCGGCTTTCCGCCCGACTTCCCGACCTGGGGTCGGCTGCTCAATGACAGCGTGGACCGCATGGTCAGCTACCCTGAACGTGTGATCTGGCCGGGCACTCTGATCTCGCTCACCGTGCTCAGCGTCAACTATATGGGCGATGGCTTGCGCGACGCGCTGGATCCCAGAATTCGCGGCCGGTGACGGGGGTGATGGGGCCCCTTCCCATGTTCAAAAATATCCCCGGCGGAGCCATAAATCTCTTTGGGATGCTACCTCTGTTACAGCGCCGCTGACCTGTCGAAAAAAGACAAAAGAAAATCCCTGCCGCACACATGTCCGGCAGGGATTTTTCGATACAGTTTGTACAGGACGTGTCGACTTAGCCGCGCATTTTCTTGACGACCATACCGACCACCATCTGAACGATCATTCCGGTCACACCACCGCCGACAAGATTGCCCGCCATCGCGCCGATATCCATACCGCCTGCAGCATCGCCACCCGCAGCGCCCAACAATCCGCCCAGCAACTGACCGCCGCCGACACCGCCGACAGCGCCTGCAAGAAGGTTGCCAATGCCACCCATGTTGCTGCCTTGCATGACTTTGCCGCCAGCCGTGCCGCCAAGTGCACCACCGATCGCTTGTGCAATAAGATTTTCCATGTTCCCTCACCTTTCCTGGTATGCCTGTGTCTTTTGACACTTCGCCTATTTTTTCAGCAGTTCGTTCATGAAAGTCAACTAGATGTAGGTGTGGGGCCGTATTATACCGCGATATGCAGTCTTATTTGTCCATACTGTCTCGGATCCGACGCACCATCCACCAGACGCCCAGAATGACCAGAGGTGTCAGCAAGGCCGTCAGGACCAGCTTGGACAGACCCGCCGCGTCGCCCAAGGGTGACGCCATGTAGAGCACAAGATTGACGGCGTAATAGCTGATAGCTACGACCGAGAGACCCTCGACGGTCTTTTGCAAGCGCAGTTGCAGGTCGGCGCGGCTGTCCATGCTTTCGAGCAGGGTCTGGTTTTGCGCAGAGCGTTCTACATCGACCCGTGTCCTCAGCAGATCAGACGCGCGCGTTGCGCGATCCGACATGGATCTGATCCGTTGGTCTGTGGCCATGACGGTACGCATGGCCGGATCGAAGCGGCGCATCATGAATTCGGCAAACGTCTGCAAACCCATGAACCGGTCTTCGCGCAAAATCTCGATGCGCTGATTGACCAACGCCTCATAGGCGCGGGTCGCCGCAAACCGATAGGATGATTTGGCCGCCATCGCCTCAAGATCAGCAGAAACAGACAGCAGCGACGTGAGCGTATCATCCGCCGAGGTCGCAGGCCCGTCCATCTGGCCGGACATATCGCTCATGATCCGCGTCAGCGTTTCATCCATTTCCGTCAGTCCTTTGCCAAGATCGCGCACGCGCGACAGGCCCAGCATGGACATGGATTTATAGGTTTCGATTTCGCACAGGCGCTGGACCACGCGGCCCAGGCGGCGCGGGCCGATATCGGGCCGAACGAATACCGCAAACCGCATATGCCCGTTTTCATCTATCCGGAAATCGCCTGCGATGGTGGCGCTGTCATCCAGAACACGGCTACAGGCCAGGCTTTCGGGGACGAACCACTCCGCCAACCTGTCTTCCAGCGCTTCATCCGAGGGGGCAGCCTCGACGCGCAGCAAGGCCGACGTCATCCGCACGCCCGGCGCCTCAGCCAGCCAGTCTTCAGGGAAAGCAGCGAAAGTCGATCCGTCAAACGGCCGCTCTGCAACACCATCCCCGAACAGGGTGTAGGTCACGAATTCCGTATGGCTTTCCCATTTCAACTGATGCCGCCCCAGCTGTCCAAACCAGTGGGTCGCACCGGGTTTGGGGTGCGTGGCACCGTAGCGATCCAGAAGCGCAAGCAGGTGATCGCGGTCTGCGGACCTGTCGCGCGCCGAGGCATCAACGGGTTGTTTTATCGCCAGATAAGCAGCGTGACAGGGCGCGGTCAGCGACGGAAACGGCCGGGCGTGCAATTCATTTGCCAACGCATAGCGCAATGGGTGGTCTTTGATCGGCGACATGGCGCACACGCTCCTTCTCTACCGCTCAAATACGTCAATTCAGCGAGGCGTCAACTATAAATTTGTTTTATTTCCGTATGTTAGGCGTGTGCAACGGTATACCGCAGCCCCCTGTCAGCCAGCAGAGCCTTCCAGTTTATCCTGTGTTTTTGTCTCGAAATCCGACGCGTCATGCCGCTCGTGCAATTGCAGTTCCAGCGGTCCGTTTACCCGATTGACCATCTGGCCGCGCTGCACGGCAGGCCGCGCGCTGATCTGTTCTTCCCACCGAATAACGTTCTTGTAGATGCCAACATCCAGAAACTCTCCGGCGTCGTAGCTTTCCCCACGCACCGTACGTCCGTACCACGGCCAGGTGACCATATCGGCGATCGTGTAGTCATCGCCTGCAAGATATTCATGTTCCGCCAGATGCCGATCAAGGACGTCCAACTGACGCTTGGCTTCCATGGTAAACCGGTTAATCGGGTATTCCTGCTTGGTCGGTGCATAGGCATAAAAGTGACCGAAACCGCCGCCAAGATAAGGGGCTGACCCTTGCAGCCAGAACAACCAGTTCATGCACTCCGTGCGCGCTTTCAGCTCCGTGGGAAGAAATGCGCTGTCGAATTTCTCCGACAGGTAGAACAGGATCGATGCACTTTCGAAAACCCGCGTATCGTTTGTGGTGTCGAACATGGCGGGAATTTTTGAATTCGGGTTGATGTCAACAAAGCCTGATCCGAACTGATCGCCATCGCCGATCTTGATCAGCCACGCGTCATATTCTGCGCCCTCATGGCCGAGCGCGAGAAGCTCCTCAAGCATGATCGTGACCTTCTGGCCGTTTGGCGTCGCCAACGAATAAAGCTGTAGGGGATGCTTGCCCACCGGCAGGGCTTTGTCGTGCGTCGCGCCCGCGATTGGCCGGTTTATCGAGGCGAATGTTCCCCCGCTTTCCTGCTCCCAAGTCCAAACTTTTGGTGGTGTGTATTCAGCGGTCATGGCGTCTTTCCCAATAATTTCCCACCAGAAAACAGTGTTCCGCGCCAAGCTGCAAATCAAAAGACCAGACCAATCGGTCAACCCCTGCGTCGCCATGATAATCGATCCGAGAAACAGCCCACAATGTATTGATAATAATATGTAATTTGGAAAATCTCTTAAATCCGCACCGACGCGCACAGCTCCTGCGCTTACGCGCGCGATCTATCCAATGCCCTGACCCGCGCCATTTTTGGCCCGCCGGAAAAAAGCGAAAAAAATCCGGAACCATCCGCGGGGTGCGCCGTTATTTCCCAGAGACGCAGCGACGATCGCCGCGTTACTGAGACAAGAACTGGAGACCAACAATGAAAAAGATTATTGCAACAACCGCTATCGCGTTTGCTCTGACAGCACCCGCATTTGCAGAGAACGTTCTGTCTAAAAATCTGACCGCGGAAGAGCTGTTTGCCCTGAGCAACGAAGCCGCAGCCGAGCGCATCGTCTATGACACATCGATGGGTGACGTGACTGCAGCGGAAGTGAAATTTGCCCTGTCGAACATGAGCGCCGCCGAGCGGATGACCTTCATGCAGGACGATGAAGTGTCCCGGATGGCCAAGATCGAAGCCATGCGCAAGCTGACACCGAAAAACAGCCCGGCAGAAGCCGCTGCTGCAACAAACTAAGCTAAGATAGCTACGCGCAGAATTCTAATCTGCGCAGTGCAACGGCGGTGCTTTTCCAGCGCCGCCGTTTGCCATTTCATACCCGCAATCTTGATCAACAAAACTGCGGCGAAGTCTCGACTAGCCGGCCTCAGGATACGCAGTCCGGAATAGCTATGAGCGCGGTCGCGTTTGCGTCGAACACACCAGTTGCAGTCGCAAAGTCACCGCTCAGCGTGACTGTGGCACCTGTGATTTCCGCGCCATTGACGGTAATCTCTCGCCCTCCAAGCGTGTCATCCAAATCAATTGTGAAAGCGACTTCGCTGTCCTTCGGAAACGCGTCCAGCGACAGGGTCAAAGCCGTGTCACCATCTTTCACAGTGCTTGATCCGGAAACGAGATCGCCACCAGCCACCAATTCGAAGGGCTGGAACACCTCAACGCCTGCCCCCTCACCCGTGACATCGAACAACAGACCTGCTTCGGAGCCGGATAAATCGACCGTCAAGCGCACCGGCCCGTTCAGGCAGGCGTCGGTCGTCCGAAACGTGAAACGATCCTTCGGAGCGCCTTCACTAAACGTGACCTGCACATCCCCGTAAGCCGCGGTGGAGCACAACACGGCGCTCAAAATTGAAACCAGACGCATAGACAACCTCCAAACTGTTATGACGCTCTAACTGGCCCGGCTGGGCAGAAAGGAAAGCCCGGGTGCCCCCGTGCCTTCCCAGGATCGCCGCGCTATCCCGCGTTATTGGCGCGCCAGATGCGTCTCCACGAGCGTCGCTCCCACCTGTTCACCACCGCTGGGCTGTCCAGACCGCGGCGGTCACGGCGGCTTTCGCGTCGGTCAATACGATCTTCGATCAGGTCTCGCGGGCCGTTATTGGTCTGGCGGTCGATACGATCCTCACGCCGGTCGATCCTGTCTTCGATCCGATCAAGCACGTTGGCGCGCTGGTCGGCATATGCGGCCAGTGGAGTCACTGTCGCGGTTGCGGCGATCAATATGAGAATTGCTTTGTTCATGGGTCTGCCTCCTGTTTTGTCAGACAAGGCTTTCACGCAGCAGCGCAGACTTTCCGTCGCACAAAGCACGGACGCCCGCAGCTTTCACTGCGGGCGTCCAATGTTGAAACGTCCAGCTTTTGGCGGCCGATCTCAGTCGATCATCGGCAAAAGCTTGTCGAGCGACTCTTTCGCGTCGCCATAGAACATGCGCGTATTGTCCTTGAAGAACAGCGGGTTCTCGATGCCGGAATACCCGGTGCCCTGCCCCCGCTTGGAGACAAACACCTGCTTGGCCTTCCAGCATTCCAGAACCGGCATCCCCGCGATGGGGGAGTTTGGATCTTCTTGTGCCGCCGGGTTCACGATGTCATTGGAGCCGATCACGATGGCCACATCCGTATCCGGGAAGTCCTCGTTGATCTCATCCATTTCAAGGACAATGTCGTAAGGCACCTTGGCTTCGGCCAGCAGCACGTTCATGTGTCCGGGCAAACGACCGGCGACCGGGTGGATGGCAAACCGCACATTCTTACCCTTGGCGCGCAGCTTGCGCACCAGTTCCGAGACGGCCTGCTGCGCTTGTGCAACAGCCATACCGTAGCCCGGAATGATGATGATGCTATCCGCGTCGTTGAGCGCCGTGGCAACACCATCGGCCTCAATCGCGACCTGTTCGCCTTCGACGGCCATCTGCTCGCCCGCTGGGCCGCCAAAGCCGCCCAGGATCACGGAGATGAACGACCGGTTCATCGCCTTGCACATGATGTAGCTGAGGATCGCACCGGAGGAGCCCACAAGCGCGCCCACGACGATCAGCAGGTCATTGCCAAGCGAGAAGCCAATCGCAGCCGCAGCCCAACCGGAATAGGAGTTCAGCATGGAAACCACGACCGGCATATCCGCGCCGCCAATGCCCATGATGAGGTGATAGCCGATGAAAAGCGCCAGCAGCGTCAGCACGAACAGGGCAAAGAAGCCACCGCCATTGAAGTACCAGATCGCAAACAGAAGTGACGCGGCCACTGCACCAGCGTTCAGCAGATGCCCGCCCGGCAGTTTTGTGGCCGAACTGTCGACCTTGCCTGCAAGCTTACCATAAGCAATCACAGATCCGGTGAAGGTCACGGCACCAATCCAGACGCCCAACACCAGTTCGATTTGCAGGATGGTGATCTCGATCGGGGTTTTCTTCGCCACAAGCGTTGCGAATGTGCCTTCAACCGTCTCGCCTGCCGCCTTTGCCGCTTCGACCATCGAAATGGTGAAGTCAGCGTTAAAGCCCACGAAGACAGCCGCAAGCCCGACCAGCGAGTGCATGATCGCGACCAGTTCCGGCATTTGTGTCATCTGGACCTTGGTGGCCAGTTGATAGCCAACGGCCGCGCCGCCTGCGATCAGGATAAGTGACAAAAGCCAATAGCCCGATCCAGGCCCGACCAGAGTGGCAAACACGGCCAATGCCATGCCCGCAATGCCATACCAGACAGCGCGTTTAGCGCTTTCCTGCCCCGACAGTCCCCCAAGCGAGAGAATGAACAGGATCGCAGCGACCACATAGGCCGCAATCGTGAATGCGTTTTCCATAACCCTACTCCCGACTTATGACTTCTGGAACATGGCGAGCATGCGCCGTGTCACGAGAAAACCACCAAAAATGTTTATCGACGCCATGAAGACTGCAAGCGCGCCCAGCAGGGTGACCAACAGATGGCTCGATCCGATCTGGATCAGCGCGCCCAGAATGATGATCGACGAAATTGCGTTTGTGACCGCCATCAGAGGCGTGTGCAGGCTGTGCGCCACATTCCAGATCACCTGGAACCCGATGAAGACGGACAGAACGAACACGATGAAGTGCTGCATGAAGCTGGCTGGCATGCCCGGGATCAGACCGACCCCCAGAACCAGCGCTGCGCCTATGGCAAGCATCCCGACCTGTGTCTGCGTCTGCTTCTTGAAGGCCGCAACCTCTTCCGCGCGCTTTTCTTCGGCCGTCAGCTCTTTGGGCTTTTCCTTGGTGACCGCCGCGATAGCCGCCACTTTGGGAGGCGGCGGTGGGAAGGTCACATCACCGGCATGGGTTACAGTTGCCCCGCGGATCACGTCATCTTCCATGTCATGGTTGATGACACCATCCTTCTCAGGCGTCAGGTCGGTCATCATATGACGGATGTTGTTGCCGTAAAGGGTCGAAGCCTGCGTGGCCATGCGACTTGGGAAATCCGTGTAGCCGATAATCGTGACACCATTCTTGGTCACGATCTTTTCATCCATCACGGTCAGTTTGCAGTTGCCGCCCTTCTCAGCGGCAAGGTCCACGATGACCGAGCCCGGCTTCATCGACGCGACCATGTCCTCGGTCCACAATTCAGGCGCTTCGCGGTTCGGGATCAGAGCTGTCGTAATGACAATGTCCATCTCTGGCGCCAGTTCGCGGAACTTGGCAAGCTGCGCCTCGCGAAATTCAGGAGAAGAAACAGATGCATAGCCGCCCGAGGACGCACCATCCTGCTGCTCTTCGTCAAAATCGAGGAAGACAAATTCAGCGCCCATCGATTCAACCTGTTCGGCCACCTCGGGGCGAACATCAAAGGCGTATGTGATCGCGCCCAGCGAGGTCGATGTACCGATAGCAGCCAGACCGGCCACACCCGCACCGACGACCAGCACCTTGGCAGGCGGCACCTTGCCCGCGGCAGTAACCTGACCAGTGAAAAACCGACCGAAATTGTTGCCCGCTTCAATAACAGCACGATAGCCCGCGATGTTTGCCATGGACGACAAGGCGTCCATTTTCTGAGCGCGCGAAATCCGTGGGACCATCTCCATCGCGATGACCGTGGCGCCTTTCTTGGCCGCCGCGTCCATCTTCTTTTCGTTGGCCGCAGGGTTGAAGAATGAAATCAGCGTCTGCCCATCGCGCAGGCGTTTCATCTCATTGGCATCGGGCTCGCGAACCTTGGCGACCACATCGGCCGCCTTCCACAAGGCAGCGGCGGTTTTGACAACCTCGACGCCGGCGGCCTTGTAATCTGCATCGGAAAAGCCCGCATTCGCCCCCGCGCCCGTCTCGACGACACAGTCATGGCCAAGCTTTTGCAGAAATGCTGCGCTTTCGGGCGTCATCGCGACCCGGTTCTCGCCTTCAAAGGTCTCTTTTGGTGAGCCGATCTTCATCTGGTCCCCTCGTTTCCAACGTCTTCATGTGCGATTTCAGGCTGCTTTATCATTGCAGGATCGCGCTCTACAAGCAGATGCCCTTAGGGCACGCGCAGGATTCATGCGCCGACCTTACGTCACAACGTACAAATATGTCTCGCTGGACCTGCGATGCTGGTGCGTTAGAGTGGCGTGAAAATTGAAAAAATCTGGTGGTACCATGAGCTTAGAGGGCAAACATGCATTGATCACGGGTGGCGGCACCGGCATCGGGCTGGCCATCGCGCAGCAGCTGGCGGCACAAGGCGCGGAGGTCACGATCACGGGCAGACGTCTGGAAATGCTCGAAAAAGCGGCGTCGGACACGCCGCGATTGCACCCGATCACGATGGATGTCGCGAACCCCGATTCCGTATACGGCGGTGTGCAAAAAGCGCAGGAGGCCCGCGGCGGTATTGCCATTTGCGTGGCCAATGCCGGGATCGCCGAGGGCAAGACAATCCTGAAAACCGATATCGCGTTCTGGCGCAATATGATGAGCATCAATCTCGATGGGGCGTTCTTGACGATTCAAAGCTGTCTGCCCGCGATGCAGGAGGCCGGTTGGGGACGGGTTATCGCTGTATCCTCAATTGCTGGGCTGAAAGGACTGAAAGGTGCACCCGCCTATACCGCCTCCAAACACGGAATGATCGGGCTCATCCGCGGCCTGTCGGCGGATTATCTTGGCAAAGGCATCACCTTCAATGCGCTTTGCCCTGCCTATGTGGATACGGACATCGTGCCGCAAAATATCGAAAGCATCATGAAGCGCACGGGGATGGATGAGGCCTCTGCGCGCAAGATCATGGTCGGGGCCAATCCTCATGGGCGGCTGATTGCGCCCGACGAGGTCGCAGAGGCGGCGCTTTGGCTGTGTTCCGAAAGCTCGGGCAGCGTAAATGGCCAAGCCATCCAAATTGCAGGTGGAGAATTTTAGCCAAATCGTGAAATGTCACGCATTGTAGACACTGTGCGTTTGGCTTTACATAGGTCAGATCAACAGCCGTCAGGACCCCGCATGGGCCATCCCGCGAAACCAGCTTTTCCCATCACGATCCGACCTTACCGCGCGGGCGAGGCCGAAGCGTTGCATGGTGTCTTTTTCAAAACCGTGCGGGAAGGTACGGCCAGCCACTATTCGGAACGTCAGCGTCGAGCATGGGCAGTGACTGACAAGATGCCTGATCAATGGAATGCACGTCTGGGGGATCAGTTCACGCTTGTTGCAACGGTGGAGGGGCGCATCGTGGGCTTCATGAGCCTGCGCCACGGCGGATATGTCGATCTCGCCTATGTGTTGCCCGAGCATAAGGGGTTCGGGATCGGCACGCAGCTTTATGACGGTATCGAAGCCGAGGCGAATAATCGCGGCGAACCCAAACTGACGACGGAGGCCAGCCATCTGGCCCGGCCCTTCTTCAAGCGGCAGGGCTGGACCGAGATCGAAAAACAGATCGTCGAGCGCCACGGCGTGACGCTCGAGAATTTTCGCATGGAGAAATTGCTGTAGGTCAGGCCGCGTCTATTTCGCCGGTCGCGATCTGCTCGGCCTCGATGGATTCAAACAAGGCTTTGAAATTGCCCTCCCCGAAGCCGTCATCCCCTTTTCGCTGAATGAACTCGAAGAAGATCGGGCCGATCACAGTTTTGGAGAAGATCTGCAGCAGGATACGCGTCTCACCGCCATCCACGACGCCCTCCCCATCGATCAGGATGCCGTGTTTCTTCATACGATCAAGCGGCTCTTCATGATCTACAACGCGGGTGCGCGACAGATCATAGTAAGCGTCTGGCGGCCCCGGCATGAACTTAATGCCGTTCTCAGATATCTGATCGGTCGCATCGTAGATATCCCGTGCGCCTACAGCGATATGCTGGATGCCCTCACCTTTGTACTTCTTGAGGTAAGAGACAATCTGGCCCGTTTCCCCACGATCTTCGTTGATCGGGATGCGAATGCGGCCACATGGCGATGTCAGAGCCCGGCTCAGCAGACCCGTGAATTTGCCTTCGATGTCGAAGAAGCGGATTTCGCGGAAATTAAACAGGTCGCCGTAGAACTTGAACCAGACATCCATGTTCCCCTTGAAGACGTTATGGGTCAGGTGATCGAGATAGTAAAAGCCAACCCCCTCGGGATGTGCGGATGAAATCCAGTCAAACTCCTCATTATAGGGGTTCGCCTCGTAATACTTGTCGATGAAATAGATCAGCGAGCCGCCGATGCCAACAATCGCGGGAACATCCATCGTCTTGCCTGACCCGGTATATGGCTCGGCCCCTTTCGAGATCGCATGCTCAAACGCGTGCTGCGCGTCGACCACCCGCCAGGCCATCGCAGGGGCACAGGGGCCATGCTCGTCGACAAACGTCTTCGCGTGGCTGTCCGGCTCATTGTTCAGCACATAGGTGATGTCGCCCTGCTGCCAAAGCTCAATGGCTTTACGCTTGTGGGTCGCGGTGTGCACATATCCCATCTTCGCAAACAGATCGCGCAACTCCTGTGGCTCCGGATGCGCAAACTCCACAAACTCGAACCCATCGGTGCCCGCCGGGTTGGCGTCAGAGATGGTGGCTTTGGGGGCGTCATGCGGAAAGGGACCCATAGTGTTGCTCCTGCTTGAATGATTTTGAGAGAAAAATAACGCATACTCCATGCGGTTTCAGCGCAATATTCTGGCCTAAGCCAGATTTCATGCTAGTTTACAGTCATATTTTCGAAATTTACGCGGGATGTACGCATGACCAAGCTGGACTCGATAGATCTACGCATCGTAGATGCGCTTCAAACCAACGCCCACATGACCGCCCAACAACTGGCCGAAATTCTGAACCTGTCACCCTCCCAGGCGGGACGGCGCAAACAAAGGATCGAAGCAGAGGGGTTCATTTCAGGCTATCACGCCCGGGCGGATGCCGCGAAACTGGGGCTGCATGTGCAAGCCTTCGTGCAAGTTCAGACCGCAACCCACACGCCCGAAGCGCATCAATCCTTTTTGCGACTGACGCGCACGCAACCGGAAATCATTGCGGCGTGGACCCTGACGGGAGAGGCGGATTACCTATTGCGCATTGTATGTGAGAACCTGTCGGCGCTGAACCGGATCGTGCAGGAAATCCTGCTGCCCCATGCCGCCGTGGGCCGGGTCCAAAGCCAGATCGTCATGGACCAGATCAAAGATGATGCACCATTACCACTCTAAGCATTTTCGGCTTTTGTGACTTTGAGATTTGGCGTTTGTAAGCTAGATTAGCACCACATCTAGTTTGGCTCCCTAAGTCAGGTATTTTTGTTATGTATTTTGTTCAAAGTTTAGTGGCACTTAGCACGTTGCTGATCGCCATTTCCGGTGCCTCCGCGGCAAGCGCAGGGACCGTATCATACTTCTTCGATAAAGATGATTTTGCTGGCGCGTCCTCGGGCGCAGTCGAAACACATGTTGCCGTGACACCTTCGGTCGGGACCAATTCCGACGTCAGAAATGCCACCGGCGCGCTTGATTTGGGCTTTCGCAGCAGCGGCCTGCAAACCAATCAGCACGATCAGGTCCGGGCCGTGTTGATGAACTATCACTACGACATCCCGATCCAATTGCTGGCCAATATCAGAAACAGCGCGGGCGAATTGGCGAGCAAAGTCAAATTCGGTCTTACGACATTCTTCGAAACCAAGGACGCTGTGGGACAGATGGTGCGCCATCGAATGACCAATTTTGCCCCTCTTGAGCTTTCGGCCTCCTGCGAATCCAGCGGCACAGGCAGTTGCTTTGACGGGTTCTCAAACCGGATCAGCGGTACATCAAACGCAACATTTCTGGGAGCCGATGCGCTTCAATTTGCAAATGGCTTCAACTTCCGCACGGAGCTGAGCGTCGAGATTTCAGAACTGTCCAGCTCGGCAGGGACATGGGATGTCACTGCGTCCCTGTTCGGTCCCGCAAGTTCGCGTTTCTTCGGCTATGTCGGCGCGGATATTCACTATCTTCTGGCAGAGCCCAAGCCGGTCCCTGTGCCCCCATCGCTGGTGGCCAGCGGATCAGCCTTGCTGGCATTTGGTTTGCTCGGGTTCGCGCGCCGCCGTCGTCGGTCCTGAGACGTCTGACCCAATCGCTTTGTCTTTCTGAAGGCAAGATGGGATACTGAACCCAGCAAGAATCCATTGGGCGATCCATGGACGGTTTTCTTTTTCAATCAACGATATACCTGCTGGCGGCCTGCCTAGCGGTCCCGATAGCGGTGCGCTTGGGTCTCGGCTCTGTTCTGGGGTATTTGTTGGCCGGGGTGATCATTGGCCCGGCCAGCGGTTTGGTTGGCAGCGAAACTCAGGATTTGCAGCATTTCGCCGAGTTCGGCGTGGTCATGATGCTGTTTCTGATCGGACTGGAGCTTGAGCCCCGCGCATTGTGGGACATGCGCAGCAAGTTGCTGGGCCTGGGCGGGCTGCAGGTCAGCGTGACCACCGGCCTTATCATGGCGGCCGTCATGGCACTGGGCCAGCCTTGGACCATCGCCTTGGCCGTTGGACTAAGCTGCGCATTGTCTTCAACCGCGATCGTCCTGCAAACGCTGAACGAGAAGAACCTGATGGCAACGGGCGGTGGGCGATCTGCCTTCTCGGTCCTGCTGACACAGGATATTGCCGTGATCCCGATGCTGGCCCTGATCCCCCTGCTGGCCATTCCCGGACTTACAGCACAGAGCGCGTCTGATCACGCCGAAGCGGAGCACGGAGCAGCGGAACATGGCGCCGAGGTCATGTCCCTGATCCAGGGTCTTCCGGGTTGGGGCGTCACGCTTGTAACCATCGGTGCGATTGCGGCTGTTATTCTGGCAGGGCATTTCCTGACCCGCCCGATCTTTCGCTACATCCACATGTCGCGTCTGCGCGAGATGTATACGGCGGTTTCCCTACTCTTTGTTGTTGGTGTGGCCGTGCTGATGACCATCGTGGGGCTGTCCCCTGCCCTTGGCACGTTCGTCGCTGGCGTCGTTCTGGCAAACTCGGAATTCCGCCACGAGCTTGAAGCCGATATCGAGCCGTTCAAAGGCTTGTTGCTGGGTCTGTTTTTCATCACCGTAGGCGCCGGGATCAACTTCAACACATTGTTTGCGGCGCCAATCACGATAATCGGCCTGACTCTTGGTCTTATGGTGATCAAGGCCACTGTTCTGCTTGCTCTGGCGATCATCTTTCGCATCCGCAGGCGCGATAAGATGCTCTTTACGCTGTCACTTGCCCAAGCCGGGGAGTTCGGTTTCGTGCTCGTCAGTTTCTCCCTGGGTCAAAGTGTTATTCCGGAAGCTCTGGCGGAAACCTTGCTGCTGGTGATTGCGCTGTCGATGTTGCTGACACCTCTGCTGTTTATCGCAAACGATCTGATCGCCAAGCGCATGTCAGACCTGATCGAGGATCACCCCGCCGATGAGATAGACGAGGCGGGCGACGTCATCATCGCGGGCATCGGACGGTTCGGACAGGTTGTGAACCGGCTGGTCAGCCAATCGGGCTTCAAGACAACCGTTCTGGACCATGATCTGGAAACCGTGCAGTTGATGCGCCGCTTTGGCTTCAAAGGCTATTTCGGCGACCCGACGCGGCCCGACCTGCTGCACGCAGCGGGATTGAAAACGGCCAAGATACTATGCGTTTGCCTTGATGATCGACATGCCTGCAACAAGCTGGTGGCCTATGCGCGGTCAGCGCGACCGGACATTCATATCATCGCGCGCGCCTATGACCGGCAGCATGTGTTTCAACTCTACCGGTCCGGTGCGAATGATATCGTGCGGGAGATGTTTGACAGCTCTCTGCGGGCCGGTCGGTACGTTCTCGAAAATATGGGCCTGACCGAATACGAGGCCCATATGCAGGAAACGACCTTCTACAAGATGGATCGTGACGGCATGGCCGAATTGGCGCGCGTCTGGGATCCGAACAAGGACGCCCGGAACAATCCCGCCTATATCGAAAAGGCGCGTGAGCTGAACCGGGACCTCGAAACAGCGCTTCTAAGTATGCTCAATGAGAAACGGGCAAAGGATGTGAAGGATGACGGACCGCAAGGGGACGCTTGACGGCCCGCCTTAGCTGTCGCTGACCCCCGCCTCGGCAAAGGTGGCCATGCCGGAATGACAGGCTATTGCCCCTTTGAGGATACCGATCGCAAGAGCGGCACCTGAACCCTCGCCCAGACGTAAACCCAGCGCCAGCAAAGGCTCTTTCCCCAGCGCGTTGAGCATGCGTCTGTGCGCGCCTTCTGCCGACAGATGCCCGGCAACCGTGTGATCCAGCATCCCGTCCTGAGCTTCTGCCAGAACAGTGGCCGCTGCGGTGCAGATAAACCCATCCAGAATAACTGGCACGCGGTGATACCGCGCGGCGGCAATGGCACCGACCATGGCGGCAATCTCGCGACCGCCCAGTCTGCGCAATACTTCAAGCGGTTCATCAAGATGATCTTCATGCGCCCGAAGGGCTGAGGCCACGACGCGAATTTTTTGCGCCAGAGCCGCCTCGTCCACGCCTGTGCCCCGGCCCGTATATTCGGCAGCATTCCCGCCGTAGAGTGCTGCGCCGATGGCTGCTGCGGATGTCGTGTTGCCAATGCCCATCTCGCCCGTGACCAACAAATCGGCCTCCGGGTCAACGGCCGTCCAGCCTGCCTGCAAAGCGGCGACGCACTCCTCTTCGCTCATCGCCGGACCTGTGGTGAAATCCTGCGTCGGTGTCTCCAGATCGAGCGGGTGGACATCCAGTTTCGCCCCATGGAGATCACTGAGCTGGTTAATCGCGGCGCCGCCATGCTGGAAATTGGCCACCATCTGCGCGGTCACTTCTGCCGGGAACGCCGACACGCCCTGCGCCGTCACACCATGATTGCCAGCAAATACCAGCACCTGCGGTGCGGTGATCTGGGGCCGATCCGTCCCGCGCCATCCTGCATACCAGAGCGCCAGTTCTTCCAGCCGACCCAGTGCGCCGGGCGGCTTAGTAAGCTGACCATTTCGCGCCTCTGCACCGGCAATCGCGTCTCGATCCGGCCCCGGCATATCTGACAACACTGATTGAAATTCAGACAGGGTACTAAATAAAGATGTCATTTAATACGGCGCTCCAGAGTTGAAATTTCTTTCTCATCTCTTTACGCGTCATTATGGCCTGAGCAAGTCTGGAATCTGCGCCTTTGCAACAAAAAAACGACAAGTTGATGAAGGGCTTGCGCGGAATCCGCATCGCCGTGATGCTTCTCACCCGGTTGCCACTCCCGGCACCTGTTCTGGCAGAAGATGAGGATATGGCGCAGGCGTCCTGGGCCTATCCTCTTGCTGGTCTGTTGGTCGCAGCGCTGGCTGGTCTGGTTGGCCTTTGCGCTTTGGCGGTCAACATCCCCGCCCCTGTTGCGGCATTATTGGCTCTGGCCACACTCATCGCGACGACAGGGGCGATGCACGAAGATGGTTTGGCCGATTGCGCCGATGGGTTCTGGGGCGGATGGGACCGGGATCGGCGACTGAAGATCATGCGAGACAGCCATGTCGGCACCTATGGCGCGCTTGCGTTGGTGGTGTTCTGCCTGCTGCGCTGGACCGCTCTAAGCGCGCTTTTTGCCGCGGGATCGGTGCTGGCGCCCTTGATCGCGGCCGCCTTGGTCTCCCGCGCTGCAATGGTCTTTGTGATGGATACCCTGCCCAATGCGAGAGACGATGGATTGTCCAAATCCACGGGCCGTCCCGGCAAGTCGAATACCCGCATCGCAGCAGGTATTGCTGCGGGCATAACCGTGCTTCTGCTGGGCTGGACCGGGCTTTGGGTGATCCTGGCTGCGGTTCTGGCAGGGTTCGCCTGCGCCCGGCTGGCAACAGCTAAGATAGGCGGGCAAACGGGCGATGTTCTGGGCATGACCCAACAGGTGGCCGAGGTCACAATTCTTGTCGTCTTGCTGGCCTTGGCCTGAACAGCGGATCGGGCAATCGCCAAAAAAAAACGCCTGCCACAGGGACAGGCGCCTTCCGTAAATGTTGAGACGTGATCAGGCCGCGCGGCTGATCAGGACATCGTCAATCTGCTTTTGTGCAATCGGTTCTTCTTCACCGCTTACCGCTGCGATTTCGCGTGTCAGACGTTCAAGCGCCGCTTCATAAAGCTGACGTTCGGAATAGCTCTGCTCGCGCTGATCGCCGTGGCGGTGCAGATCGCGAACAACCTCTGCGATAGCGATCAGATCGCCGGAATTGATCTTCTGCTCATATTCCTGAGCACGGCGGGACCACATCGCCCGTTTGACGCGTGCTTTGCCCTTCAGCGTGGTGAACGCACGAGAAACCTCGTCAGGCGATGAAAGAGACCGCATTCCCACTTCGGTCGCCTTGTGGGTTGGCACCCGCAATGTCATCTTGTCTTTCTCGAACGCGATCACGAACAATTCCAACTCGATGCCGGCGACTTCCTGATTTTCAATCGAGACAATCTTACCCACACCGTGGGCCGGGTAGACCACGAAATCATTCGGGCTGAATTCCGGTTTCTTCTTGCTCATATAGTCGTCTTCCCTAAAGCGGCCATCCGGCCTTTCTAAACAGCGAAAAAGACAGCCCGGGGGAAATTCCTCCGGTCAATCTATCTCATTTTTCAAGGTGACATCGCTCGAAGCGTGGTGGCTATGAGGTCATAATGTCTGCCATCTTCGAGCAGAATGTAACACAAAAACGACTGAAATCAAAGCGCTCCGCCTCGCGAGGCGCGCCTGAACCTTGTTTTTAAGGCATATTACGCCGCGTCGCGGCATCGCTGATGCGAATCAAACTGGCGCTCAGCCACCCTCGCCCGGTGCTTCAGAGAAATACTTCTCCAGCTTGCCTTCCTCGCCATCGCGGTCATCCGCATCTGGCAAAGGATCTTTCTTCGTTATGATGACAGGCCACATCTCGGAATACTTGCGATTGAACTCGACCCATTTCTCGGTATCCGGCTCGGTGTCCGGGCGGATCGCATCTGCTGGACATTCTGGCTCGCAGACGCCGCAATCGATGCATTCATCCGGGTGGATCACGAGCATGTTCTCACCCTCGTAAAAGCAATCTACGGGGCAGACTTCCACACAATCAGTGTATTTGCAGGCAATGCAGGCATCATTGACGATATAGGTCATAAGAGGGTCCGAAACTTGGGTCGTAGCAGGGTGTAATTTAGGCCGTCAGATCATTCAAGGCGCATTGTCGTCACGGGTTGTTAAGCGTGTCCTTGGCGCGGTCCAGATCACGCCGGTCTTTCTTGGTCGGGCGCCCGCCAACCCGATCAGCCCCCGGCCCTTTGGCTTTTGGCTCGGATGGCGGCGTATGATCGACATAGAGCGCCTGCGCCTCCGGGGCCGGGCCGCGCCGTGTGCCCAACGCCGCAATTTCGACGACGCGAATGATCCGTCCTTGCGCAAAGGTCAGCGTGTCGCCGGCTCCTACGGCATGGGAGGCCTTCGCAGCCTTCTCCCCGTTTACCCTGACATGCCCGCCATTGACCTGTTTCGCCGCAAGTGTCCGCGTTTTGAAAAACCGCGCGTGCCAGAGCCACTTGTCGAGCCGCAAGGTTTCCCGCTTGGCACTCAATCCTTTTTGAGGCCCATCAGGGCTGCTGCAAACGGGTTATCAGGATCAATGGCCTTTTCTTTCTTCGGCGGTCTGGCCGAGAAGCTCTGCGCCTTGTCACGACGCGGCCCGCCTTTACCCTTTGGCTTGCCTTTGCCTTGGGCACGCTCACCGCGTGGTTTGCCGCCGCCACGGTTTTGCTGCCGGGCTTTGCCGAACCCACCCCATGTGAAGGTGTAGAACACTTCCATTTCAGGGCCATCTATGGCCGCGTCTGCGGCTTGTCCGGTGGGGGTTTCGCCATCTGCGACTTCGGCGATGGGGTCTGCTGCCGGAGCATCTGCCGGGGTTTCGGCAATGGGCGCTGTTCCCTCGTCCGGCAAATCAGGGGTCACGACATCAGCGGCGGGCGCTGGCGCGCTTTCGCCTGTCACAGCCCCCTCGGGAGCCTCAGCCACGTCCATAACCGGCGTGTCAGCGGCCACATCCTTGGCCGCGTTCGGCATGACCTCGGTGACGGGTTTGACCTTCACACGCTCAGCTTTTTCCGCTTTATATCCAAGGCCTTGCATCAGGTCCGCAAACTGTTCCAACGTCATGCCGGTGATCGACAACATGTCCGCCTTGGCCTCAAAGCCACCGCGACTGTCCTCGGACCGCAACTGATCAGCGAGCCGCTCCAGCATATCGATGCGGATCGCCCGCTCCCCTGCCAGCCTGTACCCGGCATTGGCATAGTAGCCATCCGGGGCATCAACGACGGCGGGAACCGTGACCAGACCCGCAGGTGGCGCTTCGGGGAATTCCTGAAAGCCCTGATCCAGGGCCCACAATACCAGCCGCAAGCGTGTCGGCGCAGGTTTCAGAAGCAACGGCATGAAAATCGTGAACTGGCCAAATCTGATGCCATGCTTGCGCAGAGCACCGCGCGCCTCCTGATCCAGCGCTTTGACATCTGCTGCAACCTTGTCGCGCGGGATGACGCCCAGAGCCTCTGCCATCTGGAACGCAAAGCCCTTGGCCTGCCCAGTCAGCGCCTCATCCTTGGCCATCGCAATCATCGGCTCGAAACCAGCAGCAATCTTGCGGTCTATGAAGTGTTGCAAGCGGCGTTTGACCTTCTCGGCGACATCCGCTCCGGCTTCTTCATCAACGAAGGCTTCCACACCCGGCTTGAGCAACTCTGTCCCTTTGACCAGCTTACCCACGGCCATCTCACCCCACATCAGACCACCTTGCTCGGTGAAATCCATCTCAGTGTCGGGCGCGTTGTAGAACTTGTCAGCACGCAGGTTGAAATGCGGGGTCAGCGCCGCCAATGCCGCCTGACGAAGCGTTTTGGCTTCCTCAGGTGTTGCAGTCTGGTCCTGGCGAAAACGGAACCCGTCCAGACGGCCGATCATCTGATCCTCAACCGTCACTTCACCCTTGTCATTCACGTCAGCCACAAGGCTCTCCTTCTGTTTCAACCGCCGCAACAAAACGGATGTCCGCCGGTCGACAAATCTTTGGGTCAGCGCGCCATGGAGCGCATCTGACAATCGGTCTTCTACAGCGCGTGTCTCCCCGCGCCAATGGCTTTCGTCTTCAACCCAGCCCGTTCGCTGGGCGACATAGGTCCATGTGCGGATATACGCCAATCGTTTCGACAATGTGTCAATATCGCCGTCGCTGCGATCGATGCGGCTGATCTGGCCCGCAAACCACGTTGTCGGGATCTGCCCGTCATCATGCAGAAATCCGAAGATTTTCTCCAGCAGGCTGGTGTGCTCGCCATGGGAAATCCCGCGAAAATCAGGGATACGGCACACATCCCAAAGCAGCTTCACACTCTGAGGCGTGGTCACACGGGCGGCGACCTCAGCGATCTGCCAGAGCGATTTCAGCGCCATCAGATCGTCGGCCTCGCGCGCCCGGTGCAGCAAATCGTCCTCGGTGCGCATCTCAAGCGAGCGGATCAGACGTTCGACCGATCCGAATTCAAGACGATCATTGCGCCATTGCAGCTGTTTGAGCGGCGCAAAACGAGAATTCATGATCTGTTCGACAACCTGTTCATCCAACGCGCGCGCTTCACCCGTCACGCCAAATGTGCCCGGCTCCGTGTAGCGCCCGGCACGCCCGGCAATCTGCGCCAGCTCATTGGGCATTAGCGGGCGCATCCGTCTGCCATCGAACTTGTCGAGCGCTGAGAACGCGACATGCGAGATATCAAGGTTCAGGCCCATCCCGATAGCATCCGTCGCAACCAGATAATCCACATCGCCATTTTGATAGAGCTCGACCTGCGCATTGCGGGTGCGCGGGCTGAGCGCGCCCATGACAACAGCACAACCGCCCTTCTGACGCCGGATCAACTCGGCGATGGCATAAACATTTTCGACCGAGAACCCGACAATCGCAGATCGCGGCTTGAGGCGGCTGATTTTCTTCGAGCCGGTATAGCTGAGCTCGGAGAAACGCTCACGCTTCATGAATTGCGCCTCGGGGATCAGTTCCGCAATGGCCGGACGCATGGTTTCGGCGCCCATAAACAGCGTTTCGTGCAACCCGCGGGCGTTTAACAGCCGCGAGGTGAAGACATGTCCACGCTCCGGATCACCACAAAGCTGAATTTCGTCAATCGCGACAAAATCTGCGCCCATCCCCTCCGGCATCGCCTCGACCGTGCAAACCCAGTATTGCGTGCGCTCTGGCACAATACGTTCTTCGCCGGTGACAAGCGCCACGACGGACGGACCACGCAAAGCGACAATGCGGTCGTAGACCTCGCGCGCCAGAAGTCGCAAAGGCAGGCCAATCACGCCAGTGCGATGGGCCAACATACGCTCGATGGCGTAATGGGTCTTGCCGGTGTTCGTAGGCCCCAAAACGGCTGTGATCCGGCCTGTGCCGGAGATATGGTCGCGCATCAATAACGCCTGTCCGTCAGAGCTTTAAAGGTCCTGGCCGCCGGTCTTCACCCGCAACCGCTCGATTGTATCTTTTAGGCCGGGCCTATGGGGATGTATAGAGTACGCCGCCTCATATGCGGATAATGCATTGGCCGGATCATCCAGTTCTTCCAATATGCGCCCAAGCCCCTGCAAAGCACCGAAATGGCGGGGGTTCAGCGCCAATGTGCGCTGGATATCTGCAATCGACAAAAAGAACCGTTGCGCCTGAAAGAATGCCGTTGCCCGCGCGTTCCAGCCCTCGGCAAAATCGGGGGCATGGTCGGTCAGCGCCGTGAAGTGCTCAATTGCCGCATCGATGTCTCCGCCGCGCATCGCCTCGCGGCCCCGTTGCAACAACAGATCCATTGAGGCCGAACCAGACTGCGACCATTCGGCCCAAATCTCTTGCTCTACCTGCTCCCAATCGGGCAATTCTTCTGCTTGAAGGCGCTGAAACAGCCGATCAAGCTCCTCTGCACCCGCAAAAACAGGTCCAGAGAGAAAAAATGCCGCAACGACAGTATTGAGGATATGACGCGAAACACCCATAACACACTCAAGCTTAGCGGGGTTTTCGCAAATGGCGAGGGTCCGAATGCACAAATTATGGAGAGCAGTATGAGCGAAGTGATAAATCAAGCCGTTGTAGCCCTGTCCGAGAAGATGGATGGTGAGTTTGACGGTTCAGTAAAATTTGTCATCGAAGACGAAGGCGCGATCATGGTTGATGGTGCTGGCGTGCGCGCCGCCGATGAAGATGCCGAATGCACAATGACTGCTGACTCAGAAACATTTCAGGCAATCCTTGAAGGTGACCTGAACCCCACGGCTGCCTTCATGTCAGGCAAACTGACTGTTGATGGTGATATGGGCACAGCGATGAAGCTGGGTACCGTTCTGTCGTGACTGCCCCCGCTCCGCTTTTTGAAGAAATCGCTCAGGCGCCGTCTGGCGGCACGGCCTATTGGGTCAGTTCCGCGGATGGCGTCCGGATTCGCGTAGCTCTTTGGCGGGGCGGAGATCGCGGCACGGTTCTGATTTTTCCGGGCCGCACCGAATATATCGAGAAATACGGACCAACTGCGACTGATCTGATCGCAAAGGGCTTCTCCGTTGCAATTATCGATTGGCGTGGCCAAGGGTTGGCCCACCGGTTCCTGAAGGAGCCGCTGATCGGCCATGTGGAGAAGTTCACCGACTTCCAGCACGACGTCCGAGCGATGATCGGTCTGGTCGAGGAGCATGACTTTCCCAAACCGCTGTCGCTTATCGCGCATTCCATGGGGGGCTGCATCGGTCTTCGGACCTGCCTTGAGCGCGAGGACATCACTGCTGTCGTCTTTACCGGTCCGATGTGGGGCATCGCGGCCACGCCGCAAAAGCGCCTTCTGGGCTGGACCGTATCGAGCCTGTCACGCCCCGGACGGTTTGCGCATTTGCTGACACCGGGAACTGCGCTTGAAACATACGTTCGCATTGCCCCGTTCGAGGACAACATGCTGACGACTGATCCGGACATGTTCAACTTCATGAAGGCGCAACTTGATGCGCATCCCGAACTTGCTCTGGGCGGCCCGTCCCTTGGCTGGGTCAATGAAGCGTTGCGGGAATGCCGCAAGCTGACACAACGCCCCTCGCCCACACAGCCTGCCCAGATTTTCATGGGCAGCAATGAGCGCATAGTGGATGTGGATGCGATCCATGATCGCGCGGCGCGTTGGCAAAACGGCGAGTTGCATGTCATCGACGGCGGTGAGCACGAAGTCCTGATGGAAAAGGCCGAAACGCGCGCGCGCATCATCGACGCAGCAGACAAGCTTTTCACTTAACCTGCAGACCAAACTCAATCTCTGGAACGCGCAGCTTAGATCGGCTGCGTGACGCTTTGTCGTGAGATGGGCAGATTTTTCGTCTTCGCGCCGCGGAAGCGTTGTCATTCACCTAAAAGGTTGACTGATCGGCTGTCGCATATTATTCATCCTTATGGTTGAACGAAAAGAACCTGACTCGCTTAACGATATCCTGAAGGCTGCTAGTGATCCGACGCGCAGGTCCATCCTGACGTTGCTCGCACAGAACGGGCCCATGCGCGTGACGGATATTCATCGGCAATTCGACATGAGCCTGAACTCCGTCTCCAAGCACATCAAGGTGCTGGAGGGTGCAGGGCTTGTGATCCGCCGGACCGAGTGGCGCGAGCATATGATCGAGGTCCAGATGGACCCCCTTCACGCCATAGATGACTGGTTCGCAGGCCTCCGTTCGATTTGGGCACTCCGACTGGAAGCGCTCGACAAATTGATCACTCAAGGAGAGACCGAAGATGACTGACCTGACCCTGACCGTTGAGCGCACGATCAACGCTTCGCAGGAGGCCGTGTTCAACGCATGGCTTGACCCCGAAATGCTGCAAAAATTCATGATGCCTGCGCCCGGCATGTCTGTACCCCGCGCCTCAAACGATCCACGCGAGGGCGGGCGCTTCGATATCGTGATGCAGGCCGAGAGCGAGATCCCGCATGCGGGCACCTATAAGGTGATCGACCCACACAACCGCATCGTTTTCACGTGGGAAAGCCCCTACTCCGCCGAGGACAGCACCGTGACGCTGGACTTTGCTCCGACCAAAACGGGCACCCACGTGACGCTAACCCATGTCCGCTTCGCCAACGAGGAAGCGCGCGACAATCATCAGGGTGGCTGGACAGGCATTCTCGATACGCTCGATGCCGCACTGGCAGCGTAAACGGGGTGGCAGTGATGGATATCGCATTGATGAACTGGCCTGCGGTTGGTCTGGGAACGATTGCAGCATTTGCTCTTGGTATGCTCTGGTTCAGCCCGAAGCTGTTCGGCACCACCTGGAGCGCGGGCAGTCACAACATTCAGCCGCCCGACGCTCCACCGCTATTGGCGATGGTGATACAATTGGCCGGCACGCTCGTGCTGGCCCTGATCATCGGCATCACCGAAACGGCAGGCGCAATTATTGTGGCCATCGGTGCGGTGCTTGCCGTGGCACTATTCGTGGCAGGCATGGACCTGTTCAGCCAGAAATCCGGCAAGGCAACCTGGGTTGATGCCGGCTATGTGCTGGCGTGCGGCGTCGTGATGATCGCGGCGCAAGGCATTCTTTAGACCAGAACGCCGCTTTCGAGCCTGACCGTGCGGTCCATCCGCGCGGCCAACTCCATGTTATGGGTCGCGATTAGCGCTGAAAGTCCCGTGTCTCGGGCCAAGGTCATCAGACTGTCGAACACCTGATCGGATGTCGCCGGATCAAGATTGCCAGTGGGCTCATCGGCCAGCAAAAGCGCAGGCTCGTTGGCCAAGGCCCGGCAAAAGGCCACCCGTTGCTGCTCTCCGCCCGACATCTCGGCCGGGCGATGCCCCGCCCGCTCATCGACACCGACGGTTGCCAGAAGGCGCTTGGCGCGCGACTGCGCCGCACTCGATCCGAGACCCGCCGCCAGTTGCGGCAGCACGATATTCTCGGCAGCGGTGAATTCCGGCAGCAAATGATGGAACTGATAGACAAACCCCACCTGCGTGCGTCGCGCCGCGGTGCGCGCCCGGTCAGATCGGTGGGTCATATCCTCCCCACATAACGTCACCTGACCACGATCCGCCGTATCCAGCAGTCCCGCAATATGGAGCAATGTGGACTTGCCAGCCCCTGAGGGGGCGACCATCGCGACCACTTCGCCTTTCTCAAGGCTCAGGCTCGCCCCGCGCAAAACCTCGATCTCGTTCGGTTTGCCGTGATTATAGCTTTTGACGATGTCATTGAGCTGAAGGATGACGTCACTCATAGCGCAGTGCCTCGACAGGGTTCATACGCGCGGCCCGGCGGGCGGGAAACAGCGTGACCACAAAGCTCAGGAAAAGCGATAGGGAAATCGCAGACATAACGTCAGACATTTCCAAACGCGCCGGAAGGCGCGAAATCAGCCGCACCGACGGGTCCCAAACGCCACCACCTGCGACATAGTTCACCATGTCGAAAATCGGGTCGATATAGATGGCAAACAGGCATCCAAGGATCAGTCCCGCAATGGTGCCAATCACTCCGATCGACGCGCCACAAATGAAGAACACCCGCAGCACAGAGCCTTCGCTCAACCCCATTGTGCGCAGAATACCGATGTCGCGCCCCTTGTTTTTGACCAGCATAATGAGCCCGGAGACGATGTTCATCGAGGCAATCAGCACAAGGATGGACAGGATCAGGAACATCACGTTGTCCTCCATCTCCAGCGCTTGCAGGAAGGCCCCGGAACTGTCGCGCCAACTCCAGAGCAAAGCGCCCTCTCCGGCGGCCAGTGACAACGGTGTCAGCATGGATTGAACATCTTCCGGATTGTCCAGGATCACCTCGATCTCGTCGGCCATTCCCTCGCGATTGAAGTATTCCTGCGCTGCCGCGAACGGCATATAAACCCGTGTGCGATCAATGTCATAGCGCCCAACCCTGAAGATATAGGCGACATCATAAGCCGCGATCCGGGGGCTTGTCCCAAAGGCTGTCTTGACCCCTTCCGGCGCGATCAGTTTAACCCGGTCGCCGACGGTCACCCCTAGCTCGCGCGCCACGCCCGAGCCTATGGCAATACCGCCACCGAAGCTGTCGGCAGATCCAAACGCGTCGATTGTTCCATAGGCTTCCTCCGGGGTGACGACGCGCCTGATATCGCGCAAGTCATCCGGAGAAATGCCAAATACCTCCACCCCGGCGTTCCGCCCCTTGGAGGCAGCCAAGACCTGACCTTTGACCAAGGGGGCCGCCCGAACCACACCGGGCACGGCGGCGACTGCCTCGGTCAGCGGTTCAAAATCCGACATTGTCCGGGCAAACGCTCCCGCCTCCGTCACTTGCCCGGCAGAATAGACCGTGACATGGGCGTTCGCGCCAAGGATCGTGTCGACAAACTCGTATCTGAACCCCGAGCGGACCGCCAAGGTGATGATCAGCGCCGCAACCGCAAGCGTGATCCCGATCAGGGAAATCCATGTCATGACGCTGACACCGCCCTCGGAGCGACGCGCGCGGAGATATCGCCAGGCGATCATCCATTCAAAAGCGGAAAACGGGGCTGTATTCTGAGCCACTTTGCGGGCCCTCCTGCTCATTCAGACCAAGAGATGCGCTCAACCGCTGCTCAGGTCAAGTGCAGGCGCGCGCCACGCCTCAAGACGCCGTGATCTCGCTGAAGGCCACCGGTCACGCGACCGCGTTGCGTACCTCCGGCAGAGCCACTCTGACGGCCTCAAGCCACAAACGATCCACGTGATCCAGCTCTGACAGGTCAAACCGATCCGCCTGTTCCCAATAGCGGCCGGTTTCGACGAAATAGCCCAGAGCGCGTTCCGCCTCCTGTGCCTCGGCAAAGGCCGGATGATCCGCCCAAGATTGCGTGTCTTGCATTTGCGCCAGCCTGCTTTGAACCGGGAAGACAAGACGGCTTTCCCCCTCCGGCGCACGTAGACACGTGCAGCCCTGCTTGGCTGCGAAATACATCAGTCGGGCTGATTTTGCCTCCAAGGACCGCAGCGTCGGGTCGACCCGCAGCGGGTCAGGTGTGCCAGATCCATAAAAATGCGTGTTACCAGAGCTTGGATAGACCATATCGCAGCCCCAGAAGATCATGCGCTCCGGCTTCAGAGCCGCCAAAGCCCAATAACCAGCCGTGAATGCCATTGTGCCCCCGGCAAAGACGAACCCGCCGAAGGCATTCGTCGCGGGCACGAACTCGGCCGAGCCGACGACGGCCTGTGGTCCATCCAACGTTTCGGGCTTTCGGTCTTCGGGGAAGTCGTCGGGGCAGATCAAATAATCCCAATCAGGGCGCACCTGCCATGCGTTGTTGATCGCCACCAACGCATCAAAATCCGATTTCGGTAGCGCACGGCTCTGTACAGCACTGGGACCACTTCCCAAAATGATAACCGTTGTCATGGCTGCTCTGAACCCATCGCTTCGCTACGCTTGCACACCAAATTAGTGGGATAATGGCTGGCGTCCACCGAGCCACGTTGGAACACTCGGATTTCCGCCGCATCGGCTATACGTCCCAGCGCCTTTGGCGCTTAATTGCACTTTGCCGCTTCAAGCCTCATGGTGCGCGCAAGCACGGTTGAAAGGTCGCAGACATGAAAAACTATCGCATCGCCACGATCCCCGGGGATGGCATCGGCCCAGAAGTTATTCCTGCGGGGCAAGCGGCCGTCGACAAGGTCGCGCAGCGCCACGGCTTCAAGGTCGAGTGGGATGTGTTTGACTGGTCATGCCAGCGCTATGCCGAAACCGGTCTGATGATGCCGCAGGATGCCATCGAGCAGATCAAGGGCCATGATGCGATTTATCTGGGCGCCGTCGGGTGGCCGGGTGTGCCCGATCACGTGTCGCTCTGGGGTCTGCTGATCCCGCTGCGCCGCGAATTGGACCAGTTCGCCAATATCCGCCCGGTGCGATTGCTCAAAGGGATCACCTCACCCCTGGCCGGGCGCGGCCCCGCAGATATCGATTTCATCGTCGTGCGCGAGAATGTCGAAGGCGAATATTCAGAGATCGGCGGACGCATCTTTTCCGGCACGGACCGGGAAATGGCCACGCAGGAGGCCGTTTTCACCCGTCATGGCACCGATCGGATCATGGATTACGCCTTTGAGCTTGCCAAAACCCGGAAACGCAAACACGTCACCTCCGCCACGAAATCCAACGGCATTGTCCACACGATGCCCTTCTGGGACGAAAGGTTCGAGGCCGCAAAGACCCGCCATCCCGGCATCGACACGGCGCAGTTTCATATCGACATCCTGACAGCGCATTTTGTGCTGCATCCGGACTGGTTCGATGTGGTCGTAGGCTCCAACCTGTTCGGGGACATCCTGTCAGATCTGGGCCCGGCAGTGGCTGGCTCCATCGGCATTGCGCCCTCGGCCAACATCAACCCCACCGGTGATTTGCCGTCCATGTTCGAGCCTGTGCACGGCTCTGCCCCTGACATTGCGGGCCAAGGCATCGCCAACCCGATCGCGGCTATCTGGTCCGCGGCCATGATGCTCGAGTACCTTGGAGAGGCCGATGCCGCCGCCGAGATCGAGACCGCGATGGAAGCCGCTCTGAGCACAGACGCAACCCGCACCAAAGATCTGGGCGGCACCGCAGACACCAAAACCTGCGCCGAAGCCGTGCTCAGCGCACTCGGATAGCACTTGCGGTGGGATGAACCCGAGAAACCGGTGAATTTTTGAAAACCGAAGGTATCCGAGCCTCAATCTGACACCAGATAGCCAAGCGCCCCGTCCGGATCGGCGAACAGCGCGGCCCCAACACCCTTCCTTCCGCCTTTGGCCGGATCAAGCACCTCACCGCCGAACTCCTCCAGCCGCTGCATCACCTTAGCAAGCTGCGCTACCCGGATCGCTGGGACCCATGCCGGGCGCGAACCGGGTAAGGACGCGACTGACATGTGACGTCCCACAACGCCCCCTGCCCGTGTGATTGGCCGGGCTCTATCGGGCACCTGTTCCTGCGGTTGGGTACTCCAACCAAACAGCTCGCGGTAAAAACCTTCGGGAAATGCGTCGCCCTGCGACAGATAGATTTCAGCGCCAAATTGCTTCGTCGGCGGCGGGAAACTGTGCCGCGACAGGCAAATTCCCAGCAGCGCGCCATTTGGATCACGAAGCAGACAATTGCGCCCGACACCGGGAACCTCAAAGGGCTCCTTTTCGACCTTGCCCCGCAGCTTCGACGCAACATGGGCGCTGGCATCAACATCCTCAACCTCCACATAGGGCACCCAACCCCTGGGTTGCACAGCCTCACGCGCAACGAACCCAGCGCCTGCTTCATCGCCGGCTAGGGCCAGAACAAAGTCCCTCGCCCCGCCGCCCCATGCAAAATCGGTCGCGTGTTCAACCATATAGCTCCAGCCTGCCACCTTTTCGTAGAAGGCCTGCGCGGCCTCTGCTTCATCCGTGAAGAGGTCATGCCAGACAATCCGCCCCACTCTGTCTAAGGTCATCGCCTATCCTCCGAAGAATGCCCGTGGTCTAGCAACCAATGGCTCGGGACGCCTTGATCCCGATCAAAGGCCTGCCTTGTAAGAAGCTGTCGATCCAGGGTCGACTGGCCTTGCTCAATTCCAGAACAAAAGCCTTCCTGCGCCTCAAGATAGGCGTTGACACATCAGGATAGTTATTTATTTTAGATAAAACTAAACAATAAAGAGATATCTAAACTATGACTGGCGCTGATTCAGTATTTTCGGCTTTGGCTCACCCCGTACGGCGGGAGATACTCGACAGGCTTCTTGAAGGACCACAGGCAGTCAATCGGTTGAGTGCGGATCATGGTATCACGCCCGGGGCAATCTCCCAGCATCTCAAACTGCTCGAACAGGCTGGTATGATCCAGCGCACTCTCGATGGCCGACGGCATCTCATTGAACTGAACGAAAGTGGTTTCCGGCCCGCGCTGAGCTGGGCAGAAAAATATTCCAGTTTCTGGGGTGGAAGCCTCGAGTCACTCGGGAAATTCCTGGCTCAAGAGGAAACCGATGGGCAATGAATGCGAGGTCAGGTTTTCCACATGGTTCGCGGCAGATGCCCAACGGGCCTTCGACGCTTGGATTGACCCCACCAAAATCGAGCAATGGTTCGGGCCGGTCGGTTATCGGGCCGAAGTGCTGGAAATGGATGTCCGGGTCAGCGGCCAATGGCGCTTCAAAATGATTTCGGACTCCGGCGAGATTTCACATCACACAGGTCACTACGTGTCGGTTGATCCCGCTGAGTTTCTCTCGTTCACGTGGGAAACTGAAGAAAACACGGAACTGACGGGGGGCCGTGAAACCTTGGTGAGCATCCGGTTTTCGCCCGAGGGTGGAGGCGTCCGTGTGACACTGCTTCATGAAAAGCTTCCAAATCGCGATGCCGTCAAAGCGCTGGAATTTGGCTGGTCCAGCGGCCTCAGCAAACTGAAGCAGGTTCTTCAGGCCGGAAACGTCAGATCCAAGGAGGGCTTGTGATGACAACTATTCAGGGACGCTGCGCTTGCGGCGCGGTGAAATACCGAACCGAGGCAGAGCCAGAATTCTCTTTCAATTGCCATTGCAGAAAATGTCAGCGCGCAACCGGCGTTGGCCACTCTTCGGCATTCGCAATCCCGTCAGACCAGTTTCACGTCTCTGGCTCGATCAAGGAGTTTAAATCGTCAAGCGACAACGGCGCAGCGACATATTCCGGGTTTTGTCCTGAATGCGGGTCTCCCATGACAAGTCGAACTGAAAGGTTTCCTGAGCGGATTTATATCTATGCCGCCACGATGGACGATCCGTCTGACTTCCTGCCGGAATTCGTGGTGTTCGAGGAAATGGCACAGCCTTGGGACCCACCCTCGACGCAATTGACACAAGCGCCACGATGATCTGGCCTGCCGCAATCAGACGATTGCGCTCTAGGTGCCACCGGGTGGTTTGACCCAGAGCGCCCGACTTTGCCACCAAGAATTTGCCGCTCAAAACAGGCGTAAGGGGCATGGTATTGGGGGGCAATCAGTGCTGTAGTGAACGGAACAGCTGCCCTTGATCCGACAAGACCGAAGGACATTCAGAACGCCCATGTCATTGAAGCTCGAACACCGCACGCATCGCGAAAGCCTTTGGCGATTTCTGATCTTGATTGGCCTTCTGATTGCCTATTTTGCATATATGAGCTGGAAGTTTGACGCGGCGACCGGCGCCTGGCTTTCTGTGCTCTCATGGAGCTTTTTCGTTCTTTGCACACCCGTTGCTGACGGCGGGTTTATTGTGGCCTTCCCGGTCAGATTGTTATTCGGCACGCGGATGATCTGGACGCAGGTCGTTGTCTGGGCGGTTGCCATTGCAATCAATCTGACCGCCTTGACGATCGCACCAACCGCCTATGACGATAGCGCTTTGACACGGCTCTTACAGGCAATCCTGACACAGCCTTGGCCTTACTGGTCGATATTATTGCTCTCTGCCTTGGGCACTGGACTGTCGATCTGGTTCGGGGACGAGATGATGGACGTCACTGGCCACCACGAGCGCAAGACTGCACATAAACACGGGTTTAAATTCAAAGTGATCGCGGCGGCCTCGTTGGGCGTGTTGACCATTCTCGCCTATTATCACCTTCTGAGCGAGCTTGGCGTCGCCATTCCGGAGGGCTGAACGTCTGTCGTCGAAAGCGGCCTCCAAGCCGCCTTCGCGCTATTTTCCCGTGTAGATCGCAACGACCTTTTTCACCGCGGCGTCCGGGGTCATCTCTTCGCTTTCACCGGTCCGGCGAGAGGTCAGTTCGACCACACCATTTTTCAACCCGCGCGGGCCGACCGTGATGCGCCATGGCAGACCGATCAGATCCATTGTGGCGAACTTGCCGCCAGCGCGTTCGTCGCGATCGTCATATAGGGGCTCAAGCCCGGCATTGGTCAGCTCGGAATAGAGGCTTTCGCAGGCGGCATCCGCCGCCGCATCGCCTTGCTTGAGATTGACGATACCACAATGGAACGGCGTCACACCCTCGGACCAGATGATACCCTTGTCGTCATGGGAGGCTTCGATGATTGCGCCCACAAGACGCGAGACGCCGATGCCATGGCTGCCCATATGCACGGCGGTGGGCTTTCCATCAGGCCCCTGTACTTTTGCGCCCAGGGCTTCCGAGTATTTGGTGCCAAAGTAGAAGATTTGTCCCACTTCGATCCCCCGCGCGACACGACGGCGATCTTCGGGAACCTCATTGAAAAGCGCCTCGTCATGGGTTTCGTCGGTGCGGGCATAGCGGGTCGTGAATTCCTCCAGCACGCCTTGGCACTGCGCGACGTCATCATAATCAATCTGACGATCACCAAAGGTCAGATCGGTAACGGCGCTGTCGTAAAACACCTCGGATTCCCCCGTATCCGCCAGCACCAGAAACTCATGTGTGTAATCGCCGCCAATCGGACCACCATCGGCGCGCATCGGAATGGCTTGCAGCCCCATGCGTTCATAGGTGCGCAGGTAGCTCACCAGATGCCGGTTATAGGCGTGGAGCGCGGCGTCCTTGTCGAGGTCGAAATTGTAGCCGTCTTTCATCAAAAACTCGCGACCACGCATAACCCCAAACCGTGGACGGCGCTCGTCGCGGAACTTCCATTGGATGTGGTAAAGCGTGAGTGGCAGGTCCTTGTAAGACGAGACATGGCTGCGGAAAATATCTGTGATCAGTTCTTCATTGGTCGGGCCGTAGAGCATGTCGCGACCATGCCTGTCGGTGATCCGCAGCATCTCTTCGCCGTAATCCTCGTAGCGCCCGCTCTCGCGCCAGAGATCCGCCGATTGCAAAGTGGGCATCAGCATCGGGATATGTCCCGCGCGGACCTGCTCTTCATGCACAATGTTCTCAAGCTTGCGCAGCACTTTGAACCCAAGCGGCAACCAGGAATATATGCCGGCCTGCGCCTGTTTCATCATCCCGGCGCGCAGCATGTAGCGATGGCTGACAATCGCCGCATCCGCTGGGGTTTCCTTCAGGACGGGCAGAAAATAACGGCTCAGGCGCATCGGCCAACTCCTCGATCAGAACGGACCTTCCGATTACGCCAAGCCCGGCCACCCTGCAAGCGGAAGCGAAGCCGGTTTGAGCGCTTTTGAGGCTTCAGGCCGTTGTCAGACGCATCGCCTGATAGCTGCGCCAGAAGCGATACCACAGCAGCGCCGAGGCCAGGATCAGCCCGACCACCAGCCCGAACCAGACACCGACCGCGCCATATCCCCAATGAATACCGATCAGATAGCTCGCCGGGATACCGCATATCCAATAAGAAAACGCCGCCAGATACATAGGCGCCCGCGTGTCCTGAATACCGCGCAACAGACCCAGCGCCATAACCTGCCCCGCGTCGACCAACTGGAACAAGGCGGCAACGGCCAAAAGCGATGCCCCGATCTGCAAAATAGCAGCGCGCTCGGTTTCCTCAGGCCCGATGAAGGCAGAGATGATGGGCTCCGGTACGCCGACAAACACCACCACGGTCAACGCCACAAACGCCATCGACAAGGCCAACGCCGCCATGCCACCCAGCCCCAAACCTGCGATATCGCCGCGACCAAGCGCCCTTCCTGCGCGCACCGTCGACGCCTGACTGAGGCCCAGATGAACCACAAACGTCGCCGACGCGACCTGAAGCGCGATACCGTGGGCGGCCAAGGGGATCGTGCCGATCAGCCCGACCAGAAGCGCCGACGCTGAGAACATGCCAGACTCTGCCAGATTGGTCAGACCGATAGGCCAGCCCAACCGGAACACATCTGCAAAAACTGGCCAGTCAGGCCGCCAGATGCGCTGAAACAAGGACTGTTCGCGTAAACCCTTCGCCTGTCTGCCATACAGCATCAACGCGCCAAGCGTCAGGATATGCGTGCCAACGGAGGCCAGCGCCGCCCCGCGCAACCCCATTTCGGGAAATCCCCAATTTCCGAAGATCAAAAACCAATTGAGCGCGGCATTGACCAGCACCGCCGCCGCCGTCACCCAGAACACCACCTGTGTGCGCTCCAACGCAGCCAGCCAGCTTTTCAGAACCATCACGGCCAGCGCGGGAAACAGCCCAAACCCCGCAATACGCAAATAGTCTTGTGCGCCCTGCGACATTACCTCTGTCTGCCCCAACAGCCCGAAGACCGGAGCCGACCAGATCATCACCGGCAAAAAGACCGCCGCAAATAGGATCGACAGCCACAGCCCCATGCGGGTCACGCGACGACTGCGCTGTTCGTCGTCCTTGCCCGATGCCTCGGCCACCATGGGCATGACCGCAAAAGCAAAGCCCGAGCCCACGATGAAAACCACGAACCAGAACGAGGTTGCCAGCACCGAAGCCGCCAAGGCCTCGACAGAATAGCGACCTAGCATCAGCGTATCGACAAGACCGATGGCCACCTGCGCCAGATGGCTGCCCACCAAAGGCAAACCCAGCACGAGCACCGCGCGTAAATGTCCGTTGAACGTCATCTGCGCAGCCCCGCCGCACGGTTTTCCCGCCAGACCGTGTAGAGCCCAGCGCCCGCGATCAAACCGATCCCGAGCCAAGCAATCAGGTCTGGCCATTCGCCAAAGACCAGAACACCCCAGAGGATCGACAATGGAAGTGCGAGATATTCGAACGGAGCCACCATTGCCGCTTCGCCCAGCCTGTAGGCTTGCGAAATAAAGTACCCTCCGATGCTGGCAAACGCACCCAGCAGCAAAAACAAAAGGAAATCGGTCTGCGCAGGCCAAGTCCACGCCCGAAACAGAAACTCCAGTGACGGGTTGCCGGTGCCTGCGAACTTGCCGTCACCGATGGTCAGCCCAAGGGTGATGCAAAGCAACAGAAACACCAACTGTATGTAGAACACCATCGACACCGCGTTCTCGGTTCCCCGCAACGCACGCGTCATGATGTGAAGCCCCGCATAGCCAAAGGCTGCCGCGATCGGAAACAGCGAGGCCGCCTGAAACGCGTCGGTGCCGGGCCGCAGAACAACAAGCACTCCCAACATGCCAACAAAGATTGCAGCCCAGCGGCGCGGACCGACATATTCGCCAAGAAACACCACCGAAAAGATCGAGATCAGGAATGGCGAAACGAAGAACAGTGCAACCGCTTCGGCCAATGGCATGGCGGCCAGTCCGAGAAAAAACATCATGTTCGCGAAAATCACGAATGACGCGCGCAAAACATGCATTGCCGGCCTGCGGGTCTTCAGCAGATGAAACCCTCCGGCCAAGGGGGCCATGATCAAAACAGACAGGATCAGACCGATCAAAGAACGGAACAGAACGATCTCATGCAGTGCATAGTCGCCCGACAAAAACTTCATCGCGACGTCGTTCATGGAGAACAGCGTTGCGGCAAGCGCCGCCGAAAGCGGCGCAATCAGTGTGGGCGAAATTCGGGCCATGCGACATCGCTACGCCCGAAATTCATCCGCGTCTACCGCTTTCGATCCAAATGCGAACTGGCTGGCAGACCCACCTTCTGGAGAACGGCCCCCACGGCTTTGAAGTGCGCCTCGGCCCCCGCCGGCACGACCCCGGGGTTAAGCGCATCTGCCTGCAAAAGATCGGTCAAGGCCAGATCGATCTCCCCCAACCGAAAATAGTCGGCTGATCGGGTTACGTGATTTTCCCAGGTCATGGTGGCCACGCTGTTCTCAGCGATCCGGGAAAGCACAATCTCACGAAGCTCTTTTATTGCGGCCTGAGAGGTCCTGATCACTGACATCTGATCATCGCTCAATCCGTCATTTTCTGTAGCCTCGGCCTTGATCAGATCAAGTGCCCTGTTCGCATCGTCCGCAGCCAGAACGCTGAGGTTCAGAGCGGCAAAAAGCTCTGATCTTTGTTCGTAATCCCTGCGATCACCGGGGGCCAATTCGATGATCCGGCTCACATCGATAACGCGCAATAACGAGCGGTCACGCACCTCAAGTCCAAGGTCGTGGTCTTTCAGGAACCACGCCCGCCAGCGCAGCGCGTTCAAATCGTCTGGGCGTAGTTCCAGATACGCGCTGGCCACATCGTAGGCCTCGAAATCCTGTCCAAGCCGTTCCAGCGAGCGATAGACGATCCTTTGGGACCGGAACCACAGATCATCTTGAAGATCGGGCCAACGCGTCTCAAAAATGCGCGCCTCTCGAAGCGCTTCTTCATAACGCTTCTCCTTCTGGTGAATATTGGCTCGGTTGAAATAGGCGGACCGGCGCTCCGGGATCAACTCAATCGCTGCGCCGTAGTGATCGAAGGCCAAAGCCCTGTCGCCGAAAAGATCCTCGGCCAAACCCAGATAGAAATAGGCCTCCCCACGATGCGCCGCAGACAGGGATGCTCCCTCCAGCAAGGCACCGCACGCCACCTGTGTTTGCTCAAGGTTTTCGGGATAGCTGTAACAGCGCTGCACATTCTCAGATGAGCCCGGTTGCACGAGGGAATAAAGCACCCCGGGGACCGAGATCAGCAGAACGATAAGAACAAAACGTTTCATAGCGCGGTCATCGCTTCGAAACTTGGCATTAGTTTGGCGGCGGAGGCGCGTTTATGGGTGAAATCGGCGCACAACCAACGCTCCTACCCAGCCCGACAGGCCTGTCAGAAGAAAGCCGCCGATAGGCCAATGCAGGAACACGCACAGGCGGATTTACACCCACCGGATCGCCGCATTGTTGCCACATTCGATTCGGAGCGTGATGCCCAAATCAGCAAAGCAAATCTTGAGGTCGGTATCACGGTACGGCTTCAACGGGCTGGGTTCATATACTCGGAAGTATATCTCACAGGGCGCAGCACTCGGGTTGCTCAAATCTTTTCGAGATATTTAACGCATATATTTCAATATATTAAGAGGATATCGCTAGAAATTATGCTCTCTCTCGCTTACCAAACGTAAGCTTTTTGCGGCCAGGTCTTCCACCTGACCAGAAGCTTAACGTCTGGTTAACGGAAAGCTTGCGTCAAAACTGTGTCAATGGTACGTTTTGGCCGTCGTTGTTTCGGTGCGAGTTGCTGAGACGTTTTTTAATTAGTGATGGAGGGGATATGAAACTTCTACACAAAACCAGAACAGGTCTGACTGGCTTTGTTGTAGCAGCAGCGCTGGTATTTTCAGCAAGCGCATCTGTAGCAGCAACCTATGTTTTTGATCTGTTTGACCACCCTGATGGGGCTAACACGCCACCTTACTCATATGGCTTGCGCCTCGATGAGCAAGGCAAGCACTATTCGTTCTCGAATGGTGGTGCACAGCTGACATATGACACCGACCTCGGTACAGCAGTCATCTCGGGCACAATGGTACAAAGCTTCGCAGACGGAACTTTCGGTGCCGCTGTGAATGTTTTCTACAACATTGTTAACCCAACGAATGCTCCCGGAAACGGTTCGTTTGTTTCAACAAGCTTGGCATCTGCGGGTTCCATCGACGGCCACGCTCTTGGCGCGAAAGCACGTCCTAACGATCCAATGAACTCCTTCGAGTTCTTGAATGACGGCTATCGTTTGAGCGGTGACAACTCGACCTATGTTGGTCGCGGTTGGGTCGACACAGGTGACACACCAAATGGTCAGGCAAATGACTTCCTGTTCATCGGTGTTCTGAATCGTGACGATTCAAACATCCCACCAGTGCCACTGCCAGCAGCCGGTTGGTTGCTTCTCGCAGGTCTTGGTGGCTTGGGCGTTATGCGCAAAGCGCGCAAATAAACTGACGCTATAGAAATTTTAAAGCCCGGCCCCTGCGGCCGGGCTTTTCTTTTGCCCAGCCGCTGTCGTATCCTTGCGCAAAATAAAACGAGAGCGGTACATGGCAGACGATCTACTCAACCCGTCAGGTGACACCTATGACGCCTCCTCCATCGAGGTGCTCGAAGGTCTGGAACCCGTGCGCAAACGCCCCGGCATGTATATCGGCGGCACGGATGAGCGCGCGCTCCATCACATGGTGGCCGAAGTGCTCGACAACTCCATGGACGAGGCCGTTGCAGGCTACGCCAATCGCATCGAAGTCGCCCTGAATGACGACTACTCCATCACCATCAGTGACAACGGCCGCGGCATCCCCATCGACCCGCACCCGAAATTCCCCGACAAATCCGCGCTGGAGGTGATCCTCTGCACCCTCCACGCAGGCGGCAAATTCTCCGGCAAGGCCTACCAGACCTCCGGCGGTCTGCACGGTGTTGGCGCCTCGGTCGTCAACGCGCTCAGCGATAGTATGGTCGTGCAGGTCGCCCGCGACAAGACCGTCTACGAACAGCGCTTCTCGCGCGGTGAACCGCTCGGCCCCGTCGAGAAAGTCGGCTCCACCCAGAACCGCCGCGGCACCACCGTCACCTTCCACGCTGATGAAGAGATCTTCGGCCATCACCGCTTCAAACCGGCCCGCTTGTTCAAGTCGATCCGCTCCAAGGCCTATCTGTTCTCCGGCGTCGAGATCCGCTGGAAGACCGCCATCGACGACGGTGAGACCCCGACCGAGGCCACCTTTCACTTCCCCGGCGGCCTGTCGGACTACCTGAAAGAAACCCTTGGCCCCGCCACCACCTATGCCGATCAGCCCTTCGCCGGCGCCGTCGATTTTCAGGAAAAATTCAACACGCCCGGCAAGGTGGAATGGGCGATCAACTGGACCCCGTCGCGCGACGGCTTCATCCAGTCCTATTGTAACACCGTGCCCACCCCCGAAGGCGGCACCCACGAAAGCGGCTTCTGGGCCGCCATCCTCAAGGGCATCCGCGCCTACGGCGAACTGGTCTCCAACAAGAAGGCCACCTCCATCACCCGCGATGATCTGACCACCGGCGGATGCGCCTTGGTCTCCTGCTTCATCCGCGAGCCGGAATTTGTCGGCCAGACCAAAGACCGGCTGGCCACGGTCGAGGCCCAGCGCCTTGTCGAGAACGCCGTACGCGACCATTTTGACAACTGGCTGGCCGCAGATACCAAATCGGCCGGGGCGATCCTCGACTTTCTCATATTGAGAGCCGAGGAACGCCTCCGCCGAAAGGCCGAGAAGGAAACACAACGCAAGTCCGCCACTAAGAAACTCCGCCTTCCCGGCAAGTTGGTGGACTGTTCTTCTCAAACACGCGACGGCACGGAATTATTCATTGTCGAGGGCGACAGTGCTGGCGGCTCCGCCAAAATGGCCCGCGACCGCACCAATCAGGCGCTTCTGCCCCTGCGCGGCAAAATCCTGAACGTGCTGGGGGCCGCCTCCTCCAAGCTCGGCTCCAATCAGGAGATCAGCGATCTCTGTCAGGCGCTTGGCGTTGGCATGGGCACGAAATTCAACCTCGACGATCTGCGCTATGACAAGATCATCATCATGACTGACGCGGATGTGGACGGCGCGCATATCGCCTCGCTTCTGATGACATTCTTCTTCACCCAGATGCGCCCAATGATCGACGCGGGCCACCTCTACCTCGCCTGCCCGCCCCTTTTCCGCCTCACCCAGGGCGCGCGCCGCGTCTATTGCATCGACGAGATGGAAAAAGAGCAGATGCTGGAAAAAGGTCTGGGCGGCAAAGGCAAGATCGACGTCTCCCGCTTCAAGGGCTTGGGAGAGATGGACGCCAAGGACCTCAAAGACACTACGATGAACCCCGACACCCGCCAACTGATCCGCGTCACCATCGACGAGGACATGCCGGGGGAGACTGGCGATCTGGTCGAGCGGCTCATGGGCAAAAAGCCCGAACTCCGGTTCGAGTATATTCAGGAGAACGCCCGGTTCGTTGAGGATGTGGATGTTTAGGGCGACCTATTCGGGCAAATCTCCCGCATTAAATGCGCACTGTACTTCAGCGCGTCCGCTGCCTGCTTCATACCAAATTTTTTTGAACCGATAGCAACATGCGTACCCGAACGAGCATCTTGAAAAACTACATATAATCCATGTCCAAAACCATGTAACTCAGCGAGAGCACCAACTTTTGCCAAGTTGCGCAAGTCGCGCATTTCATTGAACCAAGTCTGATATCCAGTCACCTGCTCTAGCGCCGCCACAAAGTCTGGCTCAGGCTTCTTGAGTAGATTGTCCATTGAAGTGTGCTTTCCGGGTTGATTAGCATTTTCTGCAAACTCAATCACTGCACATGCAATTGCATCTTGATATGCTCTGCAAGCATAGAGAAAAGATCTTATCTCCGAAGAAAACTCGCTTTCCGCTTGCAGCCTGAGTTCGAGCGAACCATTCGTTTCCTGCCTTCGTCGACGAATTTGCCCCAACCTGACTTGAGCAGAAAACATGTTTTGAATTCTTTCCCATTCAATTCTCTCCTGATCGTTGATCTTCGAAGAAAGCATTTGCACGCGGGCGACAAAGTCGATCTCAGACACTGAAGGCATGGGAGCAATCAAGTTCTCAAAATGGGCGTTCATCTGATCGTCAATCGACCATGGGAGAAGCGCTATGAATTTTTGAAACAGTACCTTAGCGCAAGTCTCCATTGCTTGAGCCGCTCCCTTCATTCTTTGCACCGCTAAGACACTTTTGGGGAGATTGTCTGAGGCTAGCTGTATGGCAAGTTGCGAACTTTTCTTAAGATCGCAAATGGCATCGAAATAATCGTCAAAGACCAATTCCTTATTGGCATCAGCATTCACGGCTTGAGACTCGATGTATCCTTCATACTGAGCGTTTAACACTTTACTTATCTCGGGTGCCAACGCTTACCGTAGCAAGCGTAGGGTGGGTTTCTAACCCACGCGTCACTGGCAATCAAAAAAACCGCATTCCCGACCCACTTATGCAAAATCTCTACGCTCCGCGTGGGGTTAAACCCCACCCTACTCACTCACTTTCCTCGTCTTCGATCCAAACGACCGCGCATCGCTGTCCCGCGGGGTGGAGATCCGACCTCTGAGCCAAAGCGCATTGTGGCAACACGCGTAGGGTGGGTTTCTAACCCACGCGTCACCGACACTCACACAACCACGCGAGCCCACGCACCCTTCGCAAATGCTCCACACTCCGCGTGGGGTTAAACCCCACCCTACTCACACCGACCGGCGGCCTGCGCCACGCGGAACACGCAACGTCGCAAACCCCGCCGGATCCGACTCCGCGCGCAAAAACACACGAACACCACACCGCATCGGCGCTTAAATATCGACGCATACCGCGCCATGCCCAATTTCCTCCCGGACGGACGTGGGGTGGAACCCCACCCTACGCGGTGCCGCGCCTGTGTCATGGACGCCGGGCGGCCGCCACTCTACTCGCCGAAATCGCCTTGCGTGACCTGCCCGGTCCATTCCGGGGCCACGCGGCCTGCTCGAATGTCCCGATGTATTGATGAAAACGGCCAATCCACCACCCGATCCACCAACCCATGTTTCACCGGATTGCCCCAACAATATTCCACATGCGCCCGGTAATCGGCCTCATCCCGAATGCAATGCTCCCAAAACCGGCGTTGCCACACTTTGCCTTCCTGCCGCCGAATTTTCGACTGAGACCGGCGCGCGGGGTGAACCCGCACCCTGCGGGTGAATTGCGCCTTTATCGCCGCCCAACGGGTGGAAAAATCGGCATCCCCCGGCGGCAAAGTCCAAACCGCATGAAGATGGTCCGGCAAAATCACCATCGCATTGATCTCGAAGGGTCGCACCAGACGCGTTTCGGCGACGACATCCCGGAGATGCTCAATCTCTCGCACCAGAAGGTCTGATCCGCGTTGCGCAAGATTGACCGTGAAAAAGAAGCTTCCACCTTTAACGGAGCTGCGCCGATACCAAGACATGACCCTCACGCTACCGGCTTATGGGTTAATACTTGATTGCGTAGGGTGGGTGTCCAACCCACGCGCCGCGCCACCCCGCAGGAAGGCGATCAGATCGCTGAGCCCAAGCGCTTTGTGCCATACACGAGCCATACGCCCAGCCATACGCTCTGCCATACCCTGCGCCATACGCCGACTTCCCATGAAAATAAGGCCCTTCGACAACAATTTGCCCGGCCCATCCCGTAGACCACCCCAACATGCCTTTGACTCACACCGCTGCTTTCCCTAACGTCATCTGCGGATGTAGTTTTCGAGGATTTTTCATGTATCGTTCAGTCTTAGCCGCCATAGCCACGCTGGCCCTGACCGGGGGCGCAATGGCCTCTGTCGTTGCGAGCCCCTTTGATTTTCAAGGTGATTTTGGCCCCGATGAGCCACGCGTGAGCGTCACACCCTTCGCCCAGAGCGGCCTGTGTGACCCCTTCGACGGCGACAGCTGCGACGGTGGTTTCGATTATCAGGGCACGATGGTTTTCATCGATTGGGTCGATGGCGACAGCTTTGATGTCGGCTTCTCCGGCAACTTCGTCGACTCCCTGTCGCTGCGCCTCACCGGACTGAATTTCACAGATCAAACCCCAATCAAATCCATCGCGTTCAATCTCGGCGGCGGCACTCCTGCCAATTCTCAGAACGTGCAAGACTTCCTAGCTTCGTTTTCTGGCGACGATACGGCCGCCTCTGATCCCGTTGTTTCTTCGAGCTTTTTCAACAACACCCCGCTCGGCTTCAGTAATATCTTCATAAACATCGATGCCATCGACCCACTGCTCTTCGGTGATGCGGTCACGCTGCGCTTCGATGTGATGCTGGACGATGACAGCGCGCCTGCGGTGCCTCTACCTGCCTCTGGCTTGCTGTTGATCGCAGGTCTGGGTGGTCTACTGCGGCTGCGTCGCAAACGCTGACACCTGGAAGCCGTCTACACTACTGTGCCTGACGTATCTGACCGCAGCACATAAAAACGCCGCCCCGGGGCCTCCCCCAGCGCGGCGTCTTCCTCCCCAATCTCAGAACTCTAGATCGAGTTCTGCCACTCCGAGACCTGCTTTTCAGCCTCCTCGCGAGCGATCCCGTATTTCTCTTGGATCTTACCGATCAGCTGTTCCCGATCGCCTTTGGCTTCCTGCACTTCGTCATCGGTCAATTCGCCCCATGTCTCGCGCGCCTTGCCCTTCATTTGTGTCCAGTTGCCTTTGATTTCGTCCCAATTCATCTTGGATCTCCTTTCGCGTTGCGGTTCTGGCAATACAACGTCGCACCGGGGCGAAAGGTTCCTTCAGACAGCATTGAGCAATCGCGACCGGTCACCGCGATTGCTCAATAAAAGCTGGCCAAATACGGGCTCAGTCACATTTCTCGTATTTGCCCGCGAAGCAACTATCATCGCGCACAACCAGACCCCGCGGCGCGGATTTCTGCCGCCTGTTCCGCACGCTTTGAGTGTATAGCGGCGTATCAAACAGGTCCGTATCTTCCTTTGGAGTTGGCGCTTGTTGTGGCGGCGCAGCCCCGGTTTCACTGGCGATGAACGCCTGTCCTTGTCCGATCCCGGCCAAAGACAGGCCAATCACCACACACAATCCTCGGCCGAAACCGGTCGTATTACTCATCACATTCCCCCAGTCACACAAACACTCGTAACGTGTTCAGTATAGCAGCCACACCCGAGACACATGCAAGACATAGTATGGAAACAATGCCGCCACATTTCGGACGCAATCCCGCCCGAATGCCACATTTTAACCATTATTTCAGGGGGAAACGCGGCGTTTTCTACTCATCTTCGCGCGCGCGAAAGACCCGTTCAGGGCGCCTGAATGCTCTTGAGATAAGTCACTAGATCAACAACGGGCTGGCTGGTCATCAGCGTGGCGCCGTTTTCGATCCGCATGGCCACACCCTTCCCTTCGAAGAATTCACCAAAGACTGGCATGGGCGAGCCATGCGCGACCAATGGGTCGCGACCATCAATACGGGCCACCACACGCCGGGTCGGAAACACTCCCCCATTTTCAACGCTCAGTCTTGTCAGATCGACGGGCAACAGCGTGAGGATGGCTGACATTGGCCCATTGCCGCGCCCCTCCATCCCGTGACAGGCGGTGCAGTATGTTTCGAAGACCTCGCGGCCCTCTGCGATATCCTCGGCCTGCGCCGCTTCGGTGCACGCCAAAACACCAAGTACCAGAGCACATGTTTTCCTATCCATTGGATCCTCCTGCGTTGTGTTTTTGGTCTTCAGGGCACCTGAAGGGTCTCGAGATATTCCGCGACAGCCAGAAGTGGTTCAGGCACCGGGGTCATGGTGCCGTCGCCCGTATCCACCTGTGTCATTGGTCCTTGGAACAGGTATCCAAATTCGGGCATGACCGAGTCGTCATATGTCTTGCGATGGAAGCCATCGATCGCACTCAGAACCTGCGCCAATGGATAGTCACCGCCATTGCGCTGTGAAATGCGCGTGAGATCGGCAGGTTTTCGGGTCAACCCCGCGGCAATCCAGCCGTCACCGCGCCCGCCCGCGCCATGGCACGCAGTACAGTTCTCAGCGAACAGCATCTTGCCCGTTGGCGGTTGGCTTTCAACACATCCCGCAAGGGCAACGATAATTCCCAGATACCAAACTGCGCGCTTCATATGGCTCCTCCTGATGCTGACCCCAATCTAGGGCGTCGCGCAGCCAAACGCCTTGCGATAGATCAATTTGATCTTGTCGCCCTGCGATTTCCTGCGCAAAGTCACGACATGCGTTTTGCCGTTGTTTTGCTCTTTCTCCTTGCGGCCTGCGGTCGTCCCCTGACCGTTGAAGAACGCAACTTTCTGGATAAAATTCACGGGCCCGGATTGGACACCTCCAAGGTGCGCCTGATCGACCACGCGCCTCTCCGGGCCTACACGCTGCGAATTCCCAAGCGCCCCCGCCTGAGCTGTCAGGAACGCATATTGCCCGAACCGACAACTGACATTGTGTCAGGCGCACCAGCCGCAGTGGCCCTGTTCAACTCGATCTGGCTCAACCATAGCTATGCATTGCCGAACTACATGAAGGGCTACCCGGAACAGCTTTACCTGCTGGAGGCCATGTTTCTGGCGCATGAGATGACCCATGTCTGGCAGTGGCAGAACCGGAACAAAACCGGCTACCATCCCTTAAAAGCGGCGCGCGAGCACCAAGCGACGGCAGACCCTTACCTTTACGATTTGACGACTGACAAAGAGTTCTTGGACTTTGGATACGAACAACAGGGCGCCATCGTAGAGGAATATGTTTGTTGCACAGCTCTTGCCCCTGACGCGGCCCGAACAGAGCGTCTGCGCAAGATGTTGTCGAAAGTTTTCCCGATCAAGGATTTGCCGCAAACCCGGGTCATTCCGCCTTGGGATGGTGCAGATTTCTCCAACATCTGCAGTTGAACAAAGCCCGCAGCCAATCGCCAATTAGCCGATGCTTGCAATCACTCATAATTGCAGTCAGCTTGATGGGGAAATTGGAGAACTTGCCAATGAACACATATGATCTGACCGGAAAAACAGCGGTTATTACCGGCGGCGCCCAAGGCATTGGCTTTGCGGTCGCTCAACGTCTGGCAAGCTCAGGGGCCAAGGTTATCTCGTGGGATAGGTCAGATGACAATATTTCTTCCATGGCTCAAATAGACGGCCGCGCCGTGGCTTGCGACATCGCAGAGATGGCCTCTGTCGAAGCCGCGCTAAAGGAGACTGAACTATCGACAGGTCCTGTCGATATCCTTGTCAACTCGGCAGGCATTGCGGGGCCAAACGCGCCGGTAACCAGCTATGACGATGCTGCGTGGCACAGGATCATCGACGTGAACCTGACAGGCACCTACAATACAAACAAAGCGTTGCTTGTTGGCATGCGTCAGCGCGGCTATGGCCGGATCGTCAACATTGCCTCAATCGCTGGCAAGGAAGGCAATCCGAACGCCAGCGCCTATTCCGCATCGAAAGCGGGCGTTATCGGCTTCACCAAGTCCGCCGGTAAAGAAAATGCCGACATGGACATCGCGGTGAATTGCGTCACGCCTGCTGCTGCCCGGACACCCATCTTCGATCAGATGAGCCAAGAGCATATTGACTACATGCTTTCCAAGATTCCACGCGAGCGGTTTTTGGAAGTCGAGGAAGCCGCCAACATGATCACCTGGTTGGCCTCCGCCGAAAACAGCTTCACCACCGGGGCCGTCTTCGACCTCTCCGGTGGGCGCGCAACCTACTAGAAATTGCTCTTTCAGGGGTAAAACGCCCTTCCCATGTTTGCAAATATCCCCGCCGGAGGCTCCGACATGTCCACACCCGCATATGCTCTGATCATGTTGGCTGCCGGTGTGGGTATTCCCATTCTCGCAGCCCTCAATGCCAGTCTGGGAAAACTGATTGGAGCACCGGCGGCAGCATCGGTCGTGCTGTTCAGCGTGGCGCTGGTTTCCGCACTATGCGTGACGTTGTTCACCGGACCAAAAGCCATAATTGCGGCATTGCAGGCCCCGAAATACCTTTGGCTGGCAGGCGTGTTGGTCGCCTTTTATGTGCTCTCTATCACCTATATTGCCCCGCATTTTGGCGTTGGGAATGCGGTTTTCTTCGTCCTTCTGGGACAACTCATCTCAGCCGCGTTGATTGATCACTTCGGGCTATTCGGAGCTGGCCAAACAACGCTGAGCCTGACCAGAGCCGTAGGTATTTTGGTGATGGCTCTGGGCGTCGGGATCACACAACTGACGCGTTAGCTCTCGTCTGGCTCGAACTCAAGCGCGACCCCATTGATGCAGTAGCGTAATCCGGTGGGCTGCGGCCCATCAGGGAAGACGTGCCCAAGATGACCGTCGCACACATTGCAATGCACTTCGGTGCGTTTCATGAACCAGCTGTTATCCACGCTTTCTGCCACGACATCACCCTCGACCGGCGCGTAAAACGATGGCCACCCTGTGCCACTGTCGAACTTGGTCGACGCGTCAAACACGGCCGTGCCGCAGCCTTTGCAATAGAACATGCCCGGCGCCTTGGGAAAATCGTCATGAGTAAAGGCGCGCTCCGTGCCATGTTTGCGCATCACCTTGTAGCCCAGATCGGAAAGCTGACTTTTCCATTCTTCATCTGTCTTGATCACTTTTTCGACCATAACTTTCTCCTTGGCACCCGATAGAATTTTGTCACAAGCATTGCGTATAGCTCGGTTCAGGCACAATCTAAGATGCAACACCCTTTTCTTAAAGGGATTACGAGTGGAGGCAGGTATGTCGATCCTGATGCGCGGCAAGTACAGAGCCCGGTTTGCCAAGACCCAAGCTGATTTAGATGCAGCGCATGCCCTACGCAGCTTGGCCTTTCGCGATGGCGCACCTGATCATGATGACTTCGATGCGAACTGCCATCACGTTCTCGTAGAAAAGCGAATCTCAGGCGATGTCGTTGCATGTTTCCGCCTGATGTCTCTGCCGAACGGCAACGCGATATCCAAAAGTTACTCGGCCCAATACTACGAGTTGTCGCGTCTCGCAGATTTCGATGGGCCAATGGTGGAACTTGGGCGGTTTTGCGTTCATCCCGATTATCAGGATCCGGACATTTTGCGCGTAGCTTGGGGAGCCATGACCAAATTCGTTGATGAAACCGGCGTTGAGCTGCTCTTTGGCTGCTCCTCATTTTCCGGAACGTCCGAAGACGCCTACATCGACGCCTTTTCCCTACTAAAAGACCGCTACTTGGCCCCAAAACGCTGGTTGCCTTGTGTCAAAGCCCCCAGCATTTTCCCATTTGGCCGCAAAAGATTGCGTAAACCTGATCTGAAAGCTGCAGCACGTGCCATGCCACCCCTTCTCAAGACATATCTGATGATGGGGGGATGGGTGTCCGATCATGCCGTGGTCGATCGTGACATGAACACCCTACACGTCTTTACAGGCGTAGAAATCCGCGCAATTCCGGCCACCAGAAAGCGTTTGCTGAGGGCTGTTGCTGGCTGAGGGGATTGCGCCGCAACCCGCCCGCGTGTAGCTCAGAAAAATGGCCCGCGCACCTCTTCTTCAACTCTCAGGCATTTCACTGACTTTCGGCGGTGATCCCGTATTTGACAATCTGGACGTCGTTGTTCAGCCCGGCGATCGGCTGGCTCTGGTTGGGCGCAACGGATCGGGTAAGTCGACCCTGATGAAAACCATGGCAGGTCTGACAGAGGCCGACAGCGGCAGTCTGACCACCGCTCCCGGTGTCGTCGCTGGGTACATGGAGCAACACCCTGATATCTCGGCATTTTCTACGCTGGGAGATTTCGCATTATCCGCGCTGGAGCCGTCAGAGACCTATCTGATCGAAGCCGCGGCAGAGGGTTTGAAGCTGAACCTTGAGGCCGACGTGAAAACAGCATCTGGCGGGGAAAGACGCCGCGCCGCACTGGCCAAGCTTTTGGCGGAAGCGCCGGAATTGATGTTGCTAGACGAGCCCACGAACCATCTGGATATTGAGGCGATAGGCTGGTTGGAAAACCACTTGTCCGAGACACGCGCCGCCTTTGTGCTAATTTCCCACGACCGCGCATTTCTCAACAACTTGACGAAAGCAACGCTCTGGATTGATCGCGGGCAGGTTCGGCGGCAAGACAAGGGATTTGCCGCCTTTGAGGAATGGCGAGACAAAATCTGGGAGGAGGAGGACCTCGCTCGGCATAAGCTCAATCGGAAAATCAAGGCAGAAGCCCGTTGGTCCGTTGAAGGCATTTCTGCGCGCCGGAAGCGTAATATGGGACGCGTGCGTGCGCTACAGGACTTGCGAGCGGAGCGCGCATCTCAGATCAAGCGCCAAGGCACTGCCGCGATGGAGATGTCGGCCAGTCCAAAGTCTGGCAAGCAGGTGATCATAGCAGATCAAGTCTCCCACGCCTTTGAAAACAAACCGATTATTCAAAACTTCTCACTGAAAGTCGCACGTGGTGATCGTATAGCTTTGGTCGGACCGAACGGGTCGGGCAAGACCACGCTACTGAACATCCTGATCGGTCAACTGACGCCCGATGAGGGGACTGTAAAGCTGGGCACAAATTTGATCCCAGCGATTTTTGATCAGAACCGGAGCGCCCTGAACGATACCGATACGCTTTGGGACGCCTTGACTGAGGACCCCTCTACCCGTGTACGCGGCCACGGTGATCACATCATGGTGCGTGGGACACCAAAACATGTGGTCGGATATCTAAAAGACTTCCTGTTTGACGAGGCTCAGGCGCGTGCGCCAATCCATTCTTTGTCCGGCGGTGAGAAGGCCCGGTTATTATTGGCTCGGATCATGGCCCGAGAGTCGAACCTGTTGATCCTCGATGAGCCAACGAACGATCTGGATATTGAGACGCTGGATTTGTTGCAGGAACTGATTGGTGACTACGACGGCACCGTGCTGCTGGTCAGCCATGATCGGGACTTTCTTGACCGTGTCGCGACGACGACAATCGCCCTGAAGGATAGCAAAGCGACAGCTTATGCAGGCGGATGGTCAGACTATCTGGCTCAACGTGTTGAAGAAGACGCCACAAGTCCCGAAAAACCAAGACAAAAATCAAAACAGGAAAAACCGAAAACGTCTCAAACCAAGCTCGGTTTCAAGCAAGCTCACCGCCTTGAAAAGCTGCCCGCAGAGATGGAGACTTTGGAGAGCGAGATAGCAAAATTAGAACATTTACTATCTGACCCGGCTCTCTTTTCGCGCGAACCTGAAAAGTTTAACAAAGCAACGCAAGCTCTTGTTGAGCGACAAAAAAAACTTGTAGCCGCTGAAGAAGAATGGCTGGAGCTTGCTGAACTTGCAGAGGGAAACACGTGATGCCTGGGATCTCACTTGATCAAATCGAACATACCACCCAAACGGCGCTAATAAAGCATGGAGCTGCCGAGTGGATCGCGACCGAGGTCGCGAAAGCGGTGAGACGCGCCGAGGAAACCGGAAACATCATTTGCGGACTCTACTATGTTGAAAGCTACTGTACGCAACTGGCATCGGGCCGTGTGAAGGGGGATGTCGAGCCGGAGGTCACGCGACCGCGCCCCGGCTCCGTCAAGGCAGATGCGCGTTTCGGTTTTGCCCAACCTGCGTTCAGTCGCGCCCTGCCCCAGGCCATCGCAGCCGCGCGTGACAATGGCAGCGCGACATTGGCAATCGCCCACGCGCATACCTGCACGTCTTTGGGTTTCTTCACAGAGCAAATCGCCGCCGAGGGCTTAATTGCAATCGGCTTCACCAACGCCTCACCCATCGTAGCGCCACCGGGCGGTAACAAGCCCGTCATAGGAACAAATCCGATCGCGATGTCGGTGCCTGGCAATGGCGCACCTGCCCTGCACTTCGATTTTTCCACCTCAGCAGTTGCGTTGGGTAAGATCACCATGGCCAAGGCCGCGGGCGAGAAAATTCCGCTGGGTTGGGCTGTCGACCAGAACGGCCAGCCAACAACCGACCCTGAGGCGGCGCTGAAGGGTGGCTTGGTCTCGGTCGGGGGATATAAAGGCTGGGGATTTGGCCTGATGGCCGAAATCTTAGCTGCGGGAATGACCGGCTCGGTCAATTCACTGGATGTTGGGGGTTTGAAGTTGCCTGACGGTCCACCTCATGGGCTGGGTCAATTCTATATACTGATGGATCCGGGCACCTATACCGACCAGTTCGCAGATCGCTTCGCGCGTCTGGCTGATGCGGTGGCCGAACAGGACGGCGCGCGCCTCCCCGGCTCCAGCCGCCGGACACTTGATCCGGTTGATGTTCCCGATGCGCTCTGGGCTCAGATCCAAACGCTGAGCGCGTAATCGATATCAGGCAGCTTTAGAAGTTAACCGCCCAAGGCCTCCCCAAGATCGATCCGACCGAAGTTACGTATGATCTGGCGGATAAAGGTCACGTCGCGCACTGTGGTTTCGGTCACTCGGCGCGACAAGGTCACCACACGGCCGTCTTCAAGCCCGAACCGCTCGATATTGGTGACGGTCCCATCTTCTGCGAAGCTGATTGCCAAAACCTGACGATCTATTTCCTTGGGCGCTCGCGCACCAAAATGGCGAACTTTGTAACCTGCGTAGTACCAAGCGGTGTCACGCAAAATACCGGATGTTGACGGACGGCCAACAAGCGTCTCGACCGAGCCTTGCGTGTCGACGCCTACCACTATTTGATCGAGATCTTCCTGGTTGGGGATATATCCGTGATTGCGGATCACTTCCGAGCAAGCTGCAACGCTCACAACGACTGTTATTGCCGCTACCCACGCCAAGCGTTTGATCTTGTCGTCCCACCCGTGGCCCATACTGCCCTCGACTTGCCCTTGTCTTTGCAAAAGGCTTACAGAAGGTCCGCGAGAGGATCAAGAAAGGAAGCTATAAACCGCATGTCTCAGCAATTGCGCTTTGATGCGCTCAAAAGCAAAACGCCTACGAGCTTTCACTTTGAACCGGACCATGCCGCTTTGAAAAGCCTGGCTCATGATCTGGATATCTCCGCCGTGCGCAAATTACGGCTTGAGGGCACAGTGGCGCCCTCCGGCAAGGCAGACTGGACTTTGAAGGCCCATCTGGGCGCGACAGTCGTGCAACCCTGCCGTGTTACGCTTGAACCTGTGACCACGCGCATAGAAGAAGACCTCATCCGCCACTATGCTTCCGATTGGCAAGCGCCCGAAGAAGCGGAGTTTGAGATGCCCGAGGATGACGAAAGCGAGCCTGTGCCAGAAGTGCTGGACTTGGCTGAATTGGCACGGGAAGCTCTTTCACTGGCTCTGCCAGCATATCCGCGCCTGCCAGACGCTGAGTTGAAAACGCACCAATTTGCGAAAGAAGGTGTTGAACCGCTGACCGATGAAGCCGTCAAACCCTTTGCCGGGCTGGCTGATCTTAAGAAAAAGCTCGAAAGCGGCGAATAAGCACAAACGAATCCCTTGCCAAACCAAACAAACTGCGTATTTTCCGCGGCTCTTGAGATTTACGGTCTGGACGTGACCGCCGCACTCCACTATGAGCGGCGGAAATCCCGTCACGGGTCTTTCGCATATAGCGGCGCATGGATTGCGCCCCAAAAACTTCGAGGTTGAGACATGGCTGTCCAGCAGAATAAAGTATCTCGCTCCCGCCGGAATAACCGTCGGTCCCACGATAGCCTCGTGGCAGCGAATCCAAACGAATGCACAAACTGCGGTGAGCTGAAGCGCCCGCATCACGTTTGTCCGTCTTGCGGCCACTACGCAGATCGCGAAGTTGTTGCCATGACTGACGAGATCGAACTGGACGAAGACGTCGCATAAGCCTACGCTCTGCCTTAAAATAATGGCAGAGAAACGAGCCTTCGGGTGAGCGGTCCAAACACAGTTATCTCGATTGACGCCATGGGGGGCGACCAAGGCCCTGCGGTTATTATCGCAGGGATGGCGAAGTCTGTCGCCAAGAACCCCAATCTAAGATTCATATTGCACGGCAGGAAAGCCGAGCTTGAGCCTTTGATAAAGAGGCGCAAGCTTCAGGACTGCGTCGAAATCCGTGACGCCGCCGATGTGGTATCGATGGATGAGAAACCTAGCCACGTGATGCGACACGGCAAAAAGACCTCGATGTGGTCCTCAATCGAGTCAGTGCGTGACGGAGAGGCCGAGGTTTGCGTAAGCTGCGGCAATACCGGGGCCTTGATGGCAGTCTCGATGATCCGCCTTAGAAAGCTCGAAGGTGTGAACCGCCCGGCGATTGCCTGTCTCTGGCCATCGCGCAACCCTTCCGGGTTCAATATCATGCTTGATGTCGGGGCCGATATTCGTGCCGATCAGGATGATCTGTTGCAATATGCCCTGATGGGCATGTCTTACGCGCGCAATGGGTTTGGATTGTCTCGCCCACGCGTAGGGCTGCTGAATGTTGGCACTGAAGAGCACAAAGGCCGCGCCGAACTGAAGGTTGCCCATGACATCATCTACAGCGCTGCCGAGAAGAACAACTTCGACTTCGTGGGGTTTGTTGAGGGTGGCGATATTCCGACCGACAAGGTCGACGTCATCGTTACCGACGGTTTCACCGGCAATGTGGCGCTGAAAACAGCGGAAGGCACTGCCGGGCTTATCTCAGAACTGCTGCGTGCCGCCTTCAAACACACCCCGCTGAGCCGGATCGCGGCCCTTCTGGCCCTGACCTCGTTACAACGGCTTAGCAAACGCATCGACCCAAGGCGTGTGAATGGCGGCGTTTTCCTGGGGCTTAACGGAACGGTCGTCAAATCCCACGGATCAGCAGATGCAACTGGCGTTTCCGCAGCAATAAAACTTGCGTTCACGCTGGCACAATCGGGCTTTCAGGAGAAACTCGCCGCGCGGGTTGCATCCCTGGCACATGACGCCCAAGGTGATGAAACTGGGGAACCAAGCAAGGGCGTATCATGACGGTCAGAGCCGTACTAAAAGGCGTAGGACACTATCTCCCTGAGCGTGTGGTCGAGAACGCGGAAATCGAAACTTGGATAGATACCAGCGATGAATGGATACGTTCTCGCTCAGGGATCGAACGGCGCCATTTCGCTGCAGAAGGTGAACTTACCTCTGAATTGGCTGAGAAAGCCGCACGCGCTGCCCTGGCGGATGCAGGCATGCAGGCCGAAGACATCGATGCAATCGTAGTTGCGACCTCTACCCCGGATACAACATTCCCCTCTGTGGCCACCGTGGTTCAGGCGGCCTTGGGCATCCAAAAAGGGTTTGCTTTTGACGTGCAGGCTGTTTGCGCAGGATTTGTCTATGCCATGGCCAATGCCAATGCGCTGATCCTGTCGGATCAAGCCAAGCGGGTTCTCGTCATCGGCGCGGAAACCTTCAGCCGGATTATGAACTGGGAAGATCGTACGACCTGCGTCTTGTTCGGCGACGGCGCGGGCGCAGTTGTGCTGGAGGCGCAGACCGGTAGTGGTACCTCGGACGACGCTGGCATATTGGCGACTGATCTCAACTCTGATGGTCGCTACCGCGACCTGCTTTACGTAGATGGCGGAGTGTCATCAACCCAGACGGCCGGCGTTCTGGTCATGCAGGGCAAAGAAGTGTTCCGGCATGCCGTCGAAAAACTGGCTCGAACAGCCGAAACAGCGCTCGATAAAGCCGGCCTGACGTCGGATGACGTGTCCTGGATTGTGCCCCACCAAGCCAATTCAAGGATCATCACAAAGACCGCTCAGAAGATGGGTGTTTCCATGGACCGGGTGATCCTGACGGTCAAGGATCATGGCAACACTTCTGCCGCATCGATTCCCTTGGCCCTCTCAGTGGCCAAGTCCGAGAACAAATTTTCGCCACACGATCTCCTTGTTATGGAAGCAATTGGCGGCGGATTGGCGTGGGGAGCGGTCGTTTTACGCCTGTGAGACGTAAAATGTTGCTTAAACGTGACGTTCCAACCCCTTGATATTGACTCGGAAATTACCGCGCCCCTAGTGTTGTTAAAAATTCAGAGGGGGACATTATGAGTTCGACGACACTGACACGCATGGATTTAAGCGAAGCAGTTTTTCGGGAGGTGGGTTTGTCCCGCAACGAGAGCGCTGATTTGGTCGAAGCCGTGCTCAATCACATGTCCGACGCTCTTGTCGACGGTGAACAAGTTAAAATCTCTTCGTTTGGGACATTTTCGGTGCGCTCCAAGTCTGCTCGGATCGGCCGTAATCCAAAAACCGGCGAGGAAGTTCCAATTCACCCCCGTCGCGTCCTTACATTCCGTCCCTCTCACTTGATGAAAGACCGCGTAGCTGAGGGCAACCGCAGCTAAGCACAGACGCCTAAGGGAAAGACTATATGGCACAAAAAGCGCAGGGGGCGTTTCGAACCATAAGCGAAGTGGCAGATTGGCTAGACGTGCCAGCCCACGTGCTGCGTTTTTGGGAAAGTAAATTCAGTCAGATCAAGCCGGTCAAAAGAGCGGGTGGCCGTCGGTATTACCGACCAGAAGATATGCTGCTGATCGGCGGCATCAAAAAGCTGTTGCATGACGATGGCTTAACCATTCGTGGTGTGCAGAAGATGATCACCGAAGAGGGTGTCAAAGAGATCAGCACCCAATCTCCGCCGCTGGATATGCCGACCGACGAAGAAGCTGCCGAGCGCCGCAAGGCGCGACGGGCTCGCAGGCGTGCACGCAGCGCGCAGGCCCGCAAGGCCAAACCACCTGTTGCCGTTGCTGAGCCACCCTTGGCCACGCCGCCTGAGGACAGTGATACAGCTGAGCAAGCGCCGTTCATCAATGTCGACACCGATGATGATCCCGATAACGTCTTGCAATTTCAAGGTCGCGGCGCTGCCGCTGATGCCGATGAGGACAAGCAACCCTCGGATGAACCGGCGAAGCAAACCACCACCGCCTCAGCAGAGGCTGACCCCGAGGCCAGTGAAGGCTGGGAAGCGCCCTCAGAAGACGAGGTCGAAGCCTCCTCAACAGCGGGTGCAATCGATCACATCGATCCCGACCCAGAGCTTGACGACGTCAAAATCAGCGACCGCATTAAGAAGTCTGAAGCGACGCTCAAGGCAATCCGCCGTCATGAGCCGGGTTCGATCCCGCCATCTGACACACTGACCGCTCTGTATGACCGGTTGAAGTCGTTGCGCAGCCGCGTGGGTGATGACGGACCATCGCGCTGAACCGGTCATCGCATACTGATCCATCGCCCTCTTGCCACTGCCCGCAAAATGGCTATGAAGAAGCGATCGTCGGGCTATGGCGCAGCCTGGTAGCGCGTCCGTCTGGGGGACGGAAGGTCGCAGGTTCGAGTCCTGCTAGCCCGACCATTCATCAAACGCCCGTGGCCCTGGCGGCGCGGGCGTTTTGACGTTCTGACGGGGGAGACAAATGGATTGGACTGACGGCGTTCTAGCCGATCATCAAATGCAAGACTTGCTTGATCGTGGCGGGATCAGCGCCTCCAAGCCTATTGCCGATGGCCAGATCCAACCCGCCTCTCTGGATCTGCGCCTTGGACAGACCGCTTACCGCGTGCGCGCGTCGTTTCTTGCCGGAAGAGAAAAGTCCGTACTGGAGCGGCTGGGCGACTTCACGATGCACCAGATTGATCTCAGCAATGGCGCAGTTCTGGAAAAGGGTTGCGTTTACGTGGTGCCCCTACTCGAAACGCTAAAGCTGCCCGCCGATATGACCGCCGCCGCATCTGCCAAATCCTCGATCGGCAGGCTTGATCTGCTGACCCGGGTGATTACCGATTACGGAACAGAGTTCGACAGGGTGCCGGCAGGCTACGACGGACCTCTTTACGTCGAGATTTGCCCGCGCTCGTTTTCTGTCGTGGCCACATCAGGCCAGATGCTGAACCAGATTATCTTTCGCCAAGGACAAACCTTGATGAGCGACAGCGAACTGGCGGAACTCCACGCAAAAACGCCGATTGTCTCTGGCGATCCCGTGATTTCCGATGGGTTGGGCTTTTCCGTCGATCTCAAACCCGCCGCTGGCGATCTGGTCGGGTATCGCGCCAAGCCGCATACCGGCGTGATTGATCTGGGAAAGCTGGCCCATTATGCGCCCGCTGATTACTGGGAAGAAGTCAGAACGAGCGAGGGTCGCATCATTCTGGACCCCGGCGCCTTCTATATTCTCGTCAGCAGGGAGGCGATTGCGATCCCACCGATGCAAGCTGCAGAAATGGCGCCTTACCTTGCCATGGTCGGCGAATTCCGCGTGCATTACGCGGGGTTCTTCGATCCGGGCTTCGGCTGGTCGGAGGCTGGTGGTTCTGGCTCGCGTGGCGTGCTTGAAGTCCGCTGTCACGAAGCCCCCTTTGTCCTCGAACACGGGCAGATCGTTGGTCGATTGGTCTATGAACATATGTCCGCCCTGCCCCGGCAGCTTTATGGCAAAGACATTAAATCCAATTATCAGGGCCAAGGACTCAAGCTCTCAAAACACTTTACCACCCCCTCTTAACCTTCGACTAAGGTTAATGTCCGGCTTCCCATGTTCGTAAATATCCCCGCCGGAGGCTCCGCGCTCGACGTAGGCATGACCTAAGCCTCCGTGGCCCGCCCCTTGGCGACGAGCCTCTCCCGGTTCAGGGTATAGATGCCAGTTGCCACGATGATGGCTGCCCCGATCCATGTCCAAAAGTCGGGAAGCTGGCCAAAAACCATCCAGCCATAAAAGGTTCCCCAGATCAGGATCGTGTAATGCACGGGTGCCACGACCACCGTTTCAGCAGCTTCAAGCGCCATGATCACGAGGGTTTCCGCGCATGCCGCAATAAGCGCCATCGACACCAGCAGCAAAGCTTCCAGACCCCATATCGGCGTCTTCCAGACAAAAGGCAGCGGAATGCTCAACAACGCAACGCTCACAATCGCTGTATAGGCAACGGTTGTGACAACCGGATCACCACCGCTCAAAAACCGGGACAGGATTTGGCGTAGCGCAAAAGCCGCCGCAGCGATCAACACCAGAAACATCGCTGGATGAAACACGCCGAAGCCCGGACGGATCACCACCAAGGTACCTGCAAATCCGATCAGAACCGCGGTCCAGCGGCGGATTCCGACCTTCTCCCGCAAGATCAACGCCCCCAAAACTGTCACAATAAAGGGGGCCACAAAGGTCACCGCAATAGCATCTGCCAAAGGCACATAGCTTACTGCGACAATAAAGATCGTGGCCGAACAGGCGGCCATCACCCCGCGCGAAACTTGCAGCCAGGGATGGCTTGAGCGCAAAACGCCCGCCCCTTTGATCGCCACAATTATGAAAACTCCAAGCAGCAGACCAAGCTGCCGCGACCATGTAATCTGGATTGGATGCAGGCTGGCCGTCAGATACTTGGCGTGGGTGTCAACGGCTGCAAACAGAAACATGCCTGCCGCCATCAGGACGATCCCCCGCATGGGTGCTGTTCGGCGTTCATTTTGCGGTCTGTTAACGGGCGAGGCGTGTTGAAGTGTCATAGTCGCTGCCTCAGCCGGTGTCTTAGAAGCGACCGATCCGGCGTGTCATCCGGATTGCCTGTTTCGCGCGCTTCTTGTTTTCTGCGGTTTGGGCCTTTTGCTCGGGTGTCGCGTCGTCACGACCCTGCCGTTTCGCCCAAGCATCGACCCCTTTGGTGATACCAAGATTGACCAGACGCCGCATGACCATGCGTATCACCATATTCATCATCTGGTTCATGATCTTGCCTCTATCACTTCACCCTAGCCGGGTCTCTCTACTCTTCCTCGAACAACTCGTCCTGACCAAGGATTGTCTCGCCCTCGTCCTCATCGTCATCGTCTTCCCCCTCGCCAATCGCGGGTGCCGGTCGGTTGTCCAGCAAACCTGCTGAGCGCAGTTCCTTGAGGCCCGGCAGATCGCGCGCATTTTCTAGGCCGAAATGATCAAGGAAGTGTTGCGTCACAACGAACGTCACGGGACGACCCGGTGTCATGCGTCGACGCCCGAACCGGATCCATTCCAGTTCCAACAACTGGTCTATTGTACCGCGAGAGACTGAAACACCGCGAATTTCTTCGATCTCCGCCCGCGTCACCGGTTGGTGATAGGCCACAATGGCCAGCGTTTCGATGGCAGCGCGGCTGAGCTTTCGGGTCTCAACCGTCTCTTTTTGCATTAGAAATCCAAGATCACCTGCCGTTCGCATAGCCCAGGCATCACCGACCCGAACCAAATGCACCCCACGTCCTTCATAGCGTTTGCGCAAGTGAACCAACGCTTCGGCCGGATCAGACCCATGAGGCATCCGGGCCTCGATCTCACGCACGGAAATCGGCTCAGCTGTCGCAAACAGGATCGCTTCAACCATCCGCTCTTGTTCGCCCATTGGGGGGGCTTCGAACAGGCTTTCTTCTTGCTCTTGTTCCGTCATTTCTTCCGTATCTCAATTGGCGCGAAAATATCGCCCTGCCTCAATTCAATCTGCCCCTGCTTTGCCAGTTCAAGCGACGCGGCAAAGGTCGACGCAGTGGCCGAGCGGCGCATTTGCGGATCGGTCTCCCATCCGTCCGGCAAATAGCTCATCAGATCGCCCCATTCACCGGCAAATCCGATCAGGCCCCGCATCCGGTCGAGCGCCTGCTCCATGGTGAAAACCTTTTCCCGATCCATCACAAACGGTCGGAATTCGTCTTTCGTACGTATCCGGCTATAGGCCTGCATAAGGTCGAGCAACGTGGCTGTGTAGGTCACTTTGCGCACACGTGTCACGTCCTCGGGCACACCTCGCACAAAGAAGTCTCGCCCCAACTGGTCCCGCGCCATCAGCTTTGCCGCCGCATCCCGCATGGCGGCCAACCGTTCAAGCTGGAAAGCCAGATGTGCAGCCAGTTCTTCGCCCGATGGACCCTCTTCCGCAGGGTCGGGAGGCAGCAACAAGCGGGACTTCAGGAACGCCAACCATGCGGCCATCACCAGATAATCCGCTGCCAATTCAAGCCGCAGAGCTTTCGCCTGCTCAATGAAGGTCAAATACTGTTCGGCCAATTGCAGCACCGAGACCTTTCGCAGATCGACCTTCTGCGTGCGCGAGAGCGTCAGCAGCAGATCAAGCGGCCCTTCGAAACCATCCACATCGACGATAAGCGCCTCCGCCGCGAGGCGGGCGCCCACATCCGTTTCAGCGGTCTCATCCCATGTGTCGTCTTCGGTCATTGCCTATCCGCTCAATAGGCCGTGAAACTCTGCCTCGATGGCGGAAATGTCAATCTCTGCCGGGGGCTGGCGCAACGCCAGGGCCCGCTCTGCGCGTGCGCTGCCAAGTTCTGACAAGCGCCCTGCTGAGTTGGCAATCGCCTGCATCTCAGACAGTACCCCGTTACAATGAAGAGCCAGATCGCACCCCGCCTGAAGTGCTGCACACGACCGCGTCACGACATCACCGCTTAGCGCTTCCATCGAGATGTCGTCTGTCATGATCAAACCCTGAAATCCGATCTCGTCCCGGATCATCTTCATCGCTGGTGCCGAAACCGTTGCGGGTTGATCATCGATGCAGGGAAATACGATATGCGCCGTCATTCCCATTGCCATATGGTTTAGCTGGCGAAATGGCGCGAAATCAAGCGCGCTCAATTCCTCATAAGGGGCATCCACGACCGGCAGGTCCTTGTGACCATCAACAACGGCCCGCCCATAGCCCGGAATGTGTTTGATCACCGGCAGCACGCCACCATCCAGCAGGCCCCGTTCGACCCATCTGCACATCTCCACGACCGTGTCTACGTCGGAGCCATAGCAGCGGTTTCTCAAAACGGGATGGCTCTCGGGCCAGATCACGTCCGCCAGAGGTGCGCAATTCACATCGACCCCAACAGCATGCAAGTCAGAGGCGATCAACAGATTTCTCAGATACATTGCGCGCGCCGGATCACGCGCCATCTCCATCTGATCAAGTGCCGGAGGGTAATGTCGCCATTCCGGCACGGTCATCCGTTCAACCCGTCCGCCTTCCTGATCAATCAGGATCGGCGCTTGCCAGCCGACGGCATCCCGCAACGATGACGTCAGTCGTCTAAGCTGCTGCCTGGTCTCGATATTTCGAGCAAACAGGATAAAGCCCCAAGGCTGAGCCTCGGCGAAAAAGGCTCGTTCTTCTGGGGAAAGTTCCGTCCCGGTACAGCCAAATATATAGGCGCCGAGCTCACGCACTTATCGCGCCAGAACCGGTATACAAGCCGCATTTGCCGCGACAAGAACGGAACAGAAGCGGCGGGACGAACTCAGGTCTGCAAACCCTGTGGCCCGAAGTCTGTAGAATTTACGTCCCCCAGATTGCGCCTCCTGGATCAACCGCCCCTTACCTTCCATATAATCCGAAAAGTTTTCTGCAATCTTGTCCCACTCCGCTCTGGCGGTTTCAGGATCGTCAAAGGCGCCCAGCTGCACCAGCCGTGTGCCCGAAGCGATTGTGCCAGGATCAACGTCCAGCGAGGTTTCGGTTACAGAAGAGACTGCCGCTGCGATTGCCGCGGCCTGCTGAACATTCGTCCTGTCGATCTTGGGACGGGTGTCTGGACGCGGCGAGCGTTTGACGCCGGGAACTGCTGGGTCAATGCCTGCCGCCACTGCCGAGGCCAGTGTCACCTGCACCTCCGCAGAGGCAGCTTCATCCGCCACGGCGGCCAATGGCTCTTCGCCCTCTGCAAGCTTGTTGGCCAAGGCCAAAGCCTGCGCTATCGGGTCCGTTGTTTCTTCGGCCTCGCTCGATTGCGCCACTTGCGTCTCGGTCGCTGGTTCCTCCTCGACGACGATAGATGCCGCAACATCTTCCTCTTCGAGATCAATCGGCTCAGGCGCCAAGATCACCTGAGGTGTTGGCCCCGCAGCTTCCCCAACCGCCTGGACGGAATTCACGGCAAGCCCTTGATGCTCGGCCAACTGCCCTCCGGGATCAGCAGGCTGAACACGCGCCGGTCCTTCCAAGGCTCGGATCACCGGAACGCCGCTGACATCTCTGACGGTCAACTGATAGCCCCACACACCCAAGCCAATCACCAACGCAACTGAACTGGCCGCCCCGACAAAATTCATCACACGGGAAAAGAACCCGCCTGCCGCCGGGTCGGACGCGCCATATGCGTCGAAATCCATGTCTGCCATTCCTGCTCGCCTCTGCCTGCGCCCCGAGTTGGCCCCGGTGGCATATTCTTTACTGCGCTCCGGCAGGCCAGCTGATCATTTGCGTCAGCGCATTTCCTGAGCCGGAGTTACACCTAGAATACCAAGACCTGCGGAAATAACAATCGCCGTGGCCCGTGCCAATGCAATTTTTGGCAGATTTGGCGCGCCGCTCTCGTCCAAAAAGCGCAAATGGGTAGCTTCGTTGCCCCGGTTCCATAGGGCATGAAACTCCCCGGCAAGCTCGTAGAGGTAAAATGCAACCCTGTGCGGCTCGTTCGTGCGCGCTGCAATCTCGATCAGACGCGGCCATTCGGCCAGCTTTTTGGCAAGCACGATTTCCGCATCATGTTGCATGTCAGACAGGTCTTGCTGTGCCAGCTCCTGATCGGACGGAGTTGCGCCTGCCTCTGCTGCCTTTCGCAGAACCGATGCCACCCGCGCATGGGCATATTGCACATAGAAGACCGGGTTATCCTTCGACTGCTCCAGAACCTTGTCAAAATCGAAATCCAGTGGCGCGTCGTTCTTCCGGGTCAACATCACGAACCGGGTCACATCGGCGCCAACCTGATCAACCACATCGCGCAATGTAATGAATGTGCCTGCCCGCTTGGACATCTTGAAGGGCTCGCCATTTTTGAACAAACGCACCAGTTGGGTCAGCTTGATATCGAGCGGCACCCGCGCGTCCGAGAGCGCCGACACAGCCGCCTTCATCCGTTTGACATAGCCACCGTGATCTGCACCGAAGATATCGATAAGCTCGTCGAACCCTCGGGAAATCTTGTCATAGTGATACGCAATATCTGGCGCGAAGTAGGTCCAGGCTCCGTCGGATTTCTTTACCGGCCGGTCGACGTCATCGCCATGTTCAGTCGACTTGAACAGTGTTTGTTCACGCGGCTCCCAATCCTCGGGCTTCTTCCCCTTGGGAGGCTCCAGCACGCCTTGATAGATCAATCCCTTGCTTTCCAGATCATCCAGTGCAGCCTCAATCTGCCCGGTGCCATAAAGCGATTTTTCACTGTAGAAGACATCCATCTCCACACCCAAAGCGGCCAGATCCGCCCGGATAAGATCCATCATCGCTTCAGTGGCAAATTCCCGAATATCCGCCAGCCAGAACTGCTCGCCCTTGTCCACATAGGCGTCGCCGACTTTATCTTTCAGCGCCTGCCCCACCGCGATCAGATAGTCGCCGGGGTAAGTGCCATCCTCAAACGCCACCTCCTGGCCGTGGGCCTCAAGGTAGCGCAGATAGACAGAGCGGGCGAGCACATCAACCTGAGCGCCACCATCATTGATGTAGTATTCGCGCGTGACATCGTAGCCTGCAAAATCCAGCAAACTGGCCAATGCATCCCCAAACACCGCCCCGCGCGTGTGCCCCACATGCAAGGGCCCCGTGGGATTTGCCGAAACATATTCGACATTCACCTTGCGGCTGGCCCCCAGCGAAGACCGACCAAACGCCGCTCCGCCTTGCAAAACGGCTTTCACCACACCCTGCCAGACATCCGCCGTCAGCCGCAGGTTCAAAAAGCCCGGCCCGGCAACCTCGGCCAGATCAATCCGGGCATCCTCCGCCAGCTTGCCTGCCAATGCTTCCGCTATGTCACGCGGCTTCAATCCCGCAGGTTTTGCCAAGACCATGGCCGCATTCGTCGCCATATCCCCATGTCCCGCATCACGTGGCGGTTCCACCGCGATATTGTCATAGGCCAATCCAGCCGGAAGGCGCCCTTCGGCCACCAGCACATCCAAGGCATCCACAACGAGAACTCGTATCTCGGCAAAGAGGTTCATAGCGTCATTCCTGCATCCTTCGCGCGCGGTTTACCACGGACATCAACGGGGTCCATCCCCTTCCTGCGTTTCAAAATATCCTCGGGGTGGGTCTGGGAGGGGCAGACAGCCCCTCCCAGCTGGATCGCTCCTGCGCATGCAGGGCGAAGTCTTTCCCGTCAGTTGGGCTACGTTTTCATCAATCGGTGATGTTCCTGCAAAGCGAAACGATCGGTCATTCCGGCAATGTAGTCGCCAACGATGCGCGCCAACGCGACCTCTCCCTGTGCCTCTTGGACATCCTTGCGCCATTGCTTGGGCAAGAGCTCCGGCTCTTCCATAAACAGGGGAAATAATTCCTCGATCACCTGAGTGACCTGTTCGCGCATCTCGATAACGGTCGGCGCTCTGTACATACGAATAAACAAAAACTCTCGGATCATCTTCAGATCGCGCCATAAACCATTGGAAAACTGAACCATTGGGCGCCCGGCCCCGCGGATGTCGGCAACGCCTTGCGGGTCAAGCTCCTGCAAACGCCCGCGCGCCTGCCCGATCACATCCTCCACCAGAATACCGAAGAAGCGGCGCAGCGCTTCATGTCGGCGCCGATAGTAATTCAGCCCGGGATAAAGCGCATCAACCTGCGCAAAACACGCGTCCACGATCGGCAGCTCAGCCAGTTCATCGGTCGAGAAAAGCTCAGCCCGCAACCCGTCATGCAGATCATGGTTATTGTAGGCGATATCATCGGCTAGCGCGGCCACCTGCGCCTCGGCACTGGCATAGGTGCCAAGCTCCAGATCATGCACTGCGTCATATCCCGCCAAGGCAGGCGGTAATTGACCCGTGACGGGACCGTTATGCTTGGCAATACCTTCAAGGCTTTCCCAAGTCAGGTTCAACCCATCCCATTCCGCATAATGGCGCTCAAGCGAAGTGACGATCTTGACGGCCTGCGCATTGTGATCAAACCCGCCATAGGGCTCCATGAGGGCGTTCAACGCATCCTCGCCCGTATGCCCGAACGGGGGATGTCCCAAATCATGGGCCAAAGCCACCGCCTCGGTCAGTTCAGAGTTCAACCCAAGTACACCTGAAATCGTACGCGCGACCTGCGCCACTTCAATGGAATGGGTCAGACGAGTACGGAAGTAGTCTCCCTCATGTTCGATAAACACCTGGGTCTTATGCTTGAGCCGCCGGAAGGCGGAGGCATGAATGATCCGGTCCCGATCCCTTTGAAAACAGGACCGAAACGCACTTTCTTCTTCCAGATGAAGACGGCCACGGCTCTCCGCCGGGTCGCACGCATAGGGTGCCAGTGCCATTTGGCCTTGCCTCAAACTTGTTCCTGTCCCAAAGGCTTCATATATTACGGCCATAAGAGTTTCGAGACCGGAAAACCCGCAATGCTGACCTTGCCACCAAAAGTCACCGACCGCGCCTTTGATCGCCTCGCCGAGATCGGTGCCGCGGATAAAGGGCAAGCCCTGCGTGTTGCTGTCGAAGGGGGTGGGTGTTCAGGGTTTCAGTATGAAATCAAGCTTGACGATGTGGCTGAGGATGACCTGATCCTCGAAGGACACGGCGAAAAGGTCGTCGTGGATGCCGTATCGCTGCCATTTCTGGAAAACGCAGTTATAGACTTCACTGATGAATTGATCGGCGCGCGTTTCGTGATCGAGAATCCGAATGCCACCTCCTCCTGCGGGTGTGGCACGTCGTTTTCAATGTAAAATCAACGATATGATGCCAGGGTTTCAGCCCATGCATCAGAGTTCTCCAAAGCCTCACGCGTCGTGTCCGTTACCGGCACGAAATACGAGCTTTGCAACGGTGAAAATTCACCGCGCGAACTGATATCTTCTTCTGGCGGCACGCCGCAAGCGCTCAAAGCCACAAGGCTTATCATCAGGATGACTGCTCTCATCACTGCCTCATATGTTTTTTTGTCCGGCTTTCTGCCAGTTATTGTGTCACATTTAGGCGTGAATTAAGGCACAAATGTGGCACGATTGGCAAGGGGTGGCAGGGCTGTTGCAGAGCGGAAACGCTCAAATCGCTTGTAGCTCCGACGCGCCTGACAGATAGTGCGGTCATGAAAATAGCGACCTTCAATATCAACGGGATCAAAGCCCGGATCGGCGCACTAAGCGATTGGCTGAGTGAGGCGCAACCAGACGTTGCGTTGCTGCAGGAAATCAAGTCCGTCGACGAAAATTTCCCCCGCGAGCACTTTGAAGACATGGGTTACAATGTTGAAACTCATGGACAAAAAAGCTTTAACGGCGTGGCGATACTCTCCAAGCTACCGCTTGAAGATGTCACGCGGGGATTACCGGGCGATGATACCGATGAGCAGGCCCGCTGGATCGAGGCCACTGTTATGGGCGATGAACATGCGGTCCGTTTGTGCGGGCTCTATCTGCCGAATGGCAATCCGGCCCCCGGTCCCAAATATGATTACAAGCTGGCCTGGATGGAACGGCTCCACGCCCGCGCGCAAGATTTGATGGCGGGAGAGGCCCCTGCCCTGATGGCCGGCGACTACAATATCATTCCGCAGGCAGAAGATGCCGCAAAACCGGACGGCTGGCGCGACGACGCGCTCTTTCGGCTGGAAAGCCGCGCTGCATTCAGGCGCATCCAAAATCTGGGTTTCACCGAGGCCTTTCGGGTGCGCAATCAGGCGCCGGAGCAATATTCCTTTTGGGATTATCAGGCGGGCGCTTGGAACCGGAATGACGGCATTCGGATCGACCATTTCCTGATGACCCCGCAATGTGCAGATCTCATGGTCGATTGTCAGATCGACAGCGCCATTCGCGGGCGTGAAAAGCCATCAGATCACGTACCGGTCTGGGTCGAACTGGCTGCCTAGGGAAGATTAGGCGCCCCATCGCTGTCTCATCGAGCAATCACAGCGCGCTTAGGTCAGCGCAGTCCAACTGGCCAGCGCCACCACCCCCAACATGGCCAAGGCCATACCGAAGTTGATGATACGTTGCGTACCTGCCGACAAGTTCATCGCCTTGATTCGGGATCCCGTCCAAAGCCACAAGAAGTGAAGCGGCACCCAGATCGCGTTGACGATCAGGAATTTTAGCATCACTTCCGCCGCGTAAGCCTCTGGAAACATGAGAAACCCCGAAAAGAGTGTCGTGTTGACGACATAAGCCTTTGGGTTGATGGCTTGCAGCAAAAGCCCGTCCCGCACACCGGGCTGACGGCTGGCCGCTGAAAATCCAATTTTTGATCCGGCCAGTGCAATTTTTGCAGCAAGGTAAAGAAGATAGGCGGTGGAAGCGACGAGGAGCACCGTTCGTATTGTCGGATTGGCAAGGATCAGTGCCGCAAGTCCCGTCACGACGGCAAGCGCCACCAGATTGGTTCCGATGAAAAGCCCGGTAAAATACCTAAAACCCGAACGAAACCCATATGCTGCACCGACACCAGCCAAGGACAGAACCCCCGGCCCCGGGGTTATGATCAGAAGAAAAACGGCAAGCGCGAAGGTTGCAATCATCCCGCCACCGTAAAGAAAAAACGCCGGGCGAAAAGCCCGGCGTTTCAAATTTCAGATTTACCGCGGATCAATCGTCGCGATGCACTTTTTCGCGGCGCTCGTGACGTTCCTGCGCTTCAAGGCTCAGGGTTGCAATCGGACGAGCATCCAGACGCTTGAGCGAAATCGGCTCACCGGTCGCTTCACAATAGCCATATTCGCCTTCTTCGATCCGCCGAAGCGCACTGTCGATTTTTGCGATCAACTTGCGCTGGCGATCCCGAGTGCGCAGCTCCAGCGCACGATCTGTTTCTTCGGACGCGCGATCCGCAATATCCGGGATATTGCGTGTGGCGTCCTGCATACCTTCAATTGTGGTGTTGGTATCGTCGAGGATCGAATTCTTCCAGTCCAGCAACTTGCGACGGAAATACTCTACCTGACGTTCATTCATGAAGGGTTCGCTGTCCGCAGGACGGTAATCCTCGGGCAGAAAAACTTCAGCTTTCATTGCCAATTTCCCCATAGAAAAAACAAAGACCTGAGAGTTGTACGACTCAAACCGCTCTTCTTTTGGTCTCTCCCGCGCGCTACGTAACGTATCGTCATGGGGTTGTCACGCAGATAAGGCGCGTTATCAATGCGACGTGAACAAACAGGCGGTTCCCGCAAGACTGTCTACAGCTAAGAGGTTTGAACCGTATGAAGTTTTCCGGCACCGAGAGCTATGTGGCGACTGAAGATTTAACAGTGGCCGTGAACGCTGCGGTTACGCTGGAGCGCCCCCTTCTTGTAAAGGGCGAGCCCGGCACCGGCAAAACCGAATTGGCGCGACAGGTCGCCAGCGCTCTCGGCCTGAAGATGTTCGAGTGGCACGTCAAATCCACCACGAAGGCGCAGCAGGGCCTGTACGAATACGATGCCGTCAGTCGGCTGCGCGACAGCCAGCTCGGCGACGAGCGCGTGCATGACGTCAGAAACTACATCCGCAAGGGCAAACTGTGGCAGGCGTTTGATGCGGATGAAAAATGCGTGCTGCTGATCGACGAAATCGACAAAGCCGATATCGAATTTCCCAATGACCTGCTGCAAGAACTCGACCGGATGGAGTTCCACGTCTATGAGACCGGAGAGACGATTACCGCCAAACAACGGCCAATCGTTATCATCACATCAAACAACGAGAAAGAACTGCCCGACGCCTTTCTGCGCCGTTGCTTTTTTCACTACATCCGCTTTCCTGACATCGAGACGATGGAGAAAATTGTCGAGGTCCATCATCCCGGCATCAAGGGTGAGTTGCTGACCACCGCATTGACCCAATTCTACGAAATCCGCGATCAGGCCGGTCTCAAGAAAAAGCCATCGACATCTGAAGTGCTGGATTGGCTGAAACTGCTTCTGGCCGAAGAACTGACGGCGCAGGATTTGAAAGCGGATGCGAACTCGGCCCTGCCCAAACTGCACGGGGCGCTGTTGAAGAACGAGCAGGACGTTCACCTCTTTGAACGGTTGGCCTTCATGGCCCGTTCACAACGTTAGGTCACGAAAAAGTAGACGAGGTTCACACGCGCCAAAAATCGCGCTACCACTCCCCTCAAAGGACAGACTGGGGGGTCGATCCTGATGACTGAGTTGCTGATACGTCCACTGACAGCGGATGATGAACCTGCATGGCGCCGCCTGTGGACTGACTATCTCACGTTCTATGAAAGCTCTGTGCCTGAAGAGGTGTATCAGAGCAGCTTTGACAGGCTATTGAGCCATGATCCCCACGAGTTTCACGGACTGATCGCAGAGCTTGATGGCAAAGCCGTCGGACTAACGCATTACCTGTTCCACCGTCATGGGTGGCGGCGCGAAAATGTCTGCTATCTTCAAGACCTTTACGCCGACCCGCTCGTGCGCGGCAAAGGTATCGGGCGGGCCCTGATCGAGGCGGTTTATGCCGCCGCAGACGAGGCCGGAAGCCCAAATGTCTACTGGCTCACCCAAGACTTCAACGTGACCGCAAGGCAACTCTACGACCGCGTCGGTCAAAAAACCCCCTTTATACAATATAAAAGAAGTATAACCGCCTGATGCTGCGTTACCTGTTCCCGATTCTCGTCGCGCTGAGCGCTTGCGCTCCAACCCCTCAGACCGAGGTGGCAGACCGCCGCGCGCCCGCCACCGCCCTTGATCTTCCGCCGATGAAGACATTTGCAGCACGTCGCGGACCCGACCCGCGCCGCCCCAACGCCCAGATTGCACAAGACTATCTGGACCTGACCTTCCAAATGGAGAGCGGTCGCAAACTGCCCTACATGACGCGCTTTGCAGGTCCGATCAAAGTCAGTGTAAACGCGGGCGCTCCCGGTCACCTGGAACGGGATCTCGGACAGCTTTTGTCGCGACTGCGTAACGAAGCAGGCATACCCATCAGCCGCGCGCAGCGTGGTGAAACGGCACAGATTTTTGTGGAAGCCATTCCACGCAAAACGCTACAAAAGGCCGTGCCGCAAGCTGCCTGTTTCGTGGTCCCGAACGTCGCGGGCTGGGCAGACTTCAAGCGCAATCGTGGACGTGGGCTGACCGATTGGACCAAACTCAAGTCGCGTGAGAAAGCGACCGTTATCATTCCCTCAGATGTCAGCCCTCAAGAGGTACGCGACTGCCTACACGAGGAAATTGCACAAGCGCTCGGGCCGCTGAACGACCTGTACAGGCTGCCGGACTCCACTTTCAATGACGACAATTTCCATACGGTTCTGACCGGCTTCGATATGCTGATCCTGCGCGCGCATTATTCGCCACAAATGCGCAATGGCATGACCCGTCAACAGGCAGCGCAGGTTATCCCGGGCGTCTTGGCACGGCTCAACCCACGCGGCAACTATACCAACACAAGCGTTCCGCAATCGATCAATTCGGATTGGAACCGCCAGATTTCAGCGGCCTTGGCCTTGCGATCTTCCAGCGGTCGTCGAACGAATGCCGCCAATGCGGCAGTGCGCATCGCTCAGGCGCAGGGCTGGCGCGACAATCGGTTGGCGTTCAGTCTGTTTGTTCAGGGCCGGGTATCTCTGGCCAGCAGCCCGGAAAAGGCGATCGCCGCCTTCCTGCAAGCCAGCAATCTCTATAAAGCGCTCTATGGCGCGTCTGTCCATACCGCCCATATCGCGACACAGATGTCCGCCTTCGCCTTGTCCTCAGCCCAATATGGTGCCGTTCGCAATATCGTTGATGAAGCCCTGCCCGCCGCGCGCGGTTCGGAAAACGCCGCGTTGCTGGCCACGCTCCTGATGATCAAAGCAGAAGCCGTTGAACGATCAGACGGAAAAGCCGCAGGCGCTGCAATTCGACGTGACGCGCTGGCTTGGGGGCGCTATGGGTTTGGGTCAGAACGCAACGTGCGCGCGCGTCTGGCAGAGGTCCGGGCGCTCGTTCCCACACAAGGGTAGTCGAAATGGCACCAGTGATCGGCGCAATTTTAGGCGCAGTTTGGGGTGGGCTTATTGCCCGTCGCCGTGGTGGAAACGGCAAAGACATTGCTCAATACGCAGCCGGGTTCGCGATCATCTTCGCGATACTTGGGTTGTTTCTCGCGATCTTCCTGGCCCGCTCCGCAACAGGATAAATCCATATGTTTCTGCCGTTTTTCGACGCGCTCAGATCGTCCGGAATCCCCGTCTCGCTACGTGAATTTCTGAGCTTTCTCGAAGGGTTGCGCGCCGGACTTGTCACCTACGATGTCGACGGATTTTATTATCTGGCCCGCTCCGCAATGGTAAAAGACGAGCGCCATCTCGACCGCTTTGACCGCGCCTTCTCGGAGGCATTTCAGGGGATCGAGAACATCTCACTCGATCAGGTGATGGAGGCGATCGACCTGCCGAAAGACTGGCTGGAGAAGATGGCTGAAAAACATCTCAGCGATGCGGAGAAAGCGGAAATCGAAGCTCTGGGCGGCTTCGACAAGCTCATGGAGACGTTGAAAAAGCGCCTCGAAGAACAAAAAGGGCGCCATCAGGGCGGGTCAAAATGGGTGGGAACTGCGGGGACCTCGCCCTTCGGCGCATATGGCTACAATCCCGAAGGCGTGCGCATCGGCCAACAGGAATCACGTCACCAGCGCGCCGTAAAAGTCTGGGATAAAAGAGAATTTCGCAATCTCGACGATACAATTGAGTTGGGCACCCGCAATATCAAGGTGGCCTTGAAGCGCTTGCGCCAATGGGCCCGCGACGGGGCTGCAGATGAGCTGGATCTCAACGGCACGATCCGCGCCACCGCGGAACACGGCTATCTGGATGTGGTGACCCGTCCGGAACGCCGCAACGCCGTCAAGGTGCTGCTGTTTCTGGATGTTGGCGGCTCGATGGACCCCTATATTCGTGTGGTTGAAGAGCTGTTCTCCGCTGCCCGCTCCGAATTCAAGCACCTGAAGAGCTACTACTTCCACAACTGCCTTTATGAAGGAGTTTGGACAGACAATCGTCGTCGCTGGCAGGAGCAAACCCCGACGCTTGAACTGATGCGGACTTACGGCTCCGACTACAAATGTATCTTCGTTGGAGATGCGTCGATGTCACCCTACGAGATTGCCTATCCCGGTGGTGCGAACGAACACCACAATCCGGAATCGGGCGAGACATGGTTGCGACGCGCTACCGAACAATGGCCTCAGACCCTTTGGATCAATCCCCTTGAAGAACGGTATTGGCGCTACACCCAGTCCGTTGACATGATCCAGCACATTTTTGGCAAAGACCGCATGGTGCCCATGACTTTGGAGGGTATCTCCCGCGGTATGCGTCTGTTGTCACGCGGATAACCCCATGCCCCAACATTTCAGCCCTGATGAATACACCACCCGCCAGAGCCGCGCGGCAAAGGCGGTCAAAGAAGCCGGCCTGGACGCGATCCTGCTCTTTGCGCCTGAGAGCCATTTCTGGCTAACGGGATATGACACTTTCGGGTTCGCCATGTTCCAATGCATGGTGCTGACCGCAGATGGCGATATCGCGCTCCTTACACGCATGCCTGATCTAAGACAGGCGCAACTGACCTCAACGCTGAAAGACGACCAAATTCACATCTGGCCCGAATTTGAAGGGGCAAACCCAGCCGATGATCTGAAAAATCTGCTGAATTCCATGGGGCTGGCCAATGCGAAGCTTGCGATGGAAAGCGACACCGCAGGTCTTACTGACCTCAATGGGCAGCGCGTGCGGGCCACCTTGGGCGATCTGCCCGATGCGTCGGGTCTGATCCGCGCGCAGCGCCGCCTGAAATCTCCCGCAGAGATCGAGATGCACCGCAAGGCCGCGGCGCTATCGGACGATGCTCTGGATGCCGCGGTGCAAACCGCCGGGCCGGGCGTGTTTGAAGGCGACGTTCTGGCCGCCATGCAGGGCGCTGTCTTCAAAGGCGGTGGCGACTATGCCGGCAACGAATTTATTATCGGATCAGGCGAAGGCGCATTGCTGTGCCGCTATTTCTCCGGGCGGCGTCATCTGTCGTCTACCGATCAACTGACACTGGAATGGTCCGGTGCGTATGCCCGCTATCACGCCGCGATGATGCAGACGCTTGTCATCGGTCAAGCCACGGAAACTCAGAGAAAGATGCATGCTGCCTGCAAAGAAGCCCTAGAGGCCTGCGAAGCTGCGATCAAACCCGGCGCGCCCATGGGGGATGTTTATGCGGCCCATGCGCAAGTCTTTGACAACAGAGGGTTATCAGAGCATCGACTTCAGGCCTGCGGCTATGGGATGGGGGCTGTCTACACCCCGATCTGGGTCGATTTCCCGATGTTTTACGAAAACAATCCTCTTAAAATGCAGGCTGGTCAGGTTTTCTTTCTGCATATGATCCTGATGGACAGTGACGCAGGCCACGCCATGTGTCTTGGCCACAGCGTGTTGGTCACGAAAACTGGTGTCGAACGGCTCTCGCGGCATGAGCCCCAGCTCTTTGAGCTTTAACCCATAAGAAAACCCCCTCGCTTGGGTTGCGAGGGGGTCTGGTCTTTGGACCCGGCGTTTGGGAGGGGACGGGAGGAGAGAAGCCGGGCCCTAAGAGGGGTTTCTTACTTTACAACACGCTCAGCAGCGCTGTCGTTGCCCAGTGCGAAGAAGGCTTGCACGTTGCGGCTGACGGTGACGTCGTTGTTGAGGTTGACGGCACCAGCGCGCTCTGCGGCTGAGTCTTTGACGGCGCGGAATTTCGCCAGAGCGGCTTCTGGGTTGCCGGTGGATGTGTCGCCGATGATGCGCTCTGCCGGGCTGTCATTTCCGAGGGCGAAATGCGCTTGAGCGGCAGATGTGTCTGCGAAAGCAGGGGCTGTAAGGGTCAGGGCGATGGCTGTTGCGATCAGGGTTTTCATTGTTCGTACTCCGTTAGGATTTGTTTGTGTGTGATGGGCTGTTGCCCGTTTGATGAGATGAATATGGGGGAGAAGTTTGCGTGTCTCAATGCGTGTTTTATCGAAAAACACCGTAGTTCTGCGCATTCATGCACAGACACATCCCCATCCCGGCAAACAGGCTCACACCCCCGTGAGAACCCGATCACAGACCGTGAAACCCATGAAACAAATCCGCCAAAGGGGCATTGCCGAACCCCGATCAGCGCCCCATATCTTCCCTATGCTGAAGCTCACACCGATTCTGCTCGCCCTGCTCTACGGGCTGGTGATGTACAAATTCTCCGCCTGGAACACCAAGCGGACGCTTGACCAGCAATCGACGCGCCTGGCAGACCCTGAGCTTGAGAAACTCAACACCGCGATGGCCGATGCTTTGTCTCTGCCGCGCATCAAGGTGCATATCTACGAAATTGATCCGGTCAACGGATTGGCCGCACCGGACGGCCGCATCTTTATCACCCGCGGTTTCTTCAACAAGTATAAAGCAGGCGATGTCACCGCGCAGGAGATCGCGTCGGTGATCGCCCATGAACTGGGCCACGTAGCTCTGGGCCATTCTAGACGCCGGATGATCGACTTCTCCGGCCAAAACGCCATAAGGGTCGCTCTCGCGACGGTGCTGGGGCGTCTCATTCCGGGCATCGGCGTTTGGCTTGCCAACATACTGACCTCGATGCTGGCCGCGCGGCTGTCACGACAGGATGAGTATGAGGCGGATGCCTACGCCTCGGCCTTGCTGACCAAAGCGGGTATAGGAACGAGTCCACAGAAATCACTCTTTGAAAAGCTTGAAAAACTGACAGGCGCGATGGGCGGCGCTGCCCCGGCATGGTTGATGAGCCATCCCAAAACCGCCGAACGCATTGCGGCCATCGAAGCGAACGAACAAAAATGGGGAACGTTGCAGTCTTAACGGCTCAAGGCTTTGCCCAGCTTCGGCAATCTCGCACGTTTCATAAGCCCGCGCAGGGTAATCTCCTGATCAAGCCGGGCCTGCACATCCGTGAAGATCGGCTCAACAACGCCCGCGATCCCGTCGGCATCCGTCAGCCAAAACTCCGTCAGCAATTCATCGGGGGCAATACGTTTCAGGCCTTGGTCAGCCAGCTCGCCTCTGGGAAAATCCTTTGCGTTCAGTGTCACGATAGCATCGCTTGAGGACGCAATAGCCGTCGCCAACACGTGAATGTCGTCCGGATCAGGCAGCCAAAGCCGGGCCATGTCTCCTTCACGTGGCGCGACTGAGGCATTTGGCCAAGCCGCCTGCAACACTGCGATCTCGCCCCGCGCCTGCACTTCCGCTTCCGGCCCGAGCTTGAGTGTCGCGCGCGCCCATTCCTCAAGAATACGTGGCGACCAGATCGGGTCAAAATGTCCGAGGCGCGCCGCACCCAACAGGATATCGCGCAGCACATTTGGATAGAGCACACAGGCATCCAGCGTGATCCGCATCACTGAATCCGGAAAAACAGAGCTTTAAGATAGCTGCTTTCGGCCAGATTGGGATGCACCGGGTGATCCGGTCCCGCCGCTCCGGTATGGATCAGTTGCGCCATGCGCCCGGCCCGCCCGATCCCGCGAATACAGCTCTGGCGAAACTTGGAAAGCTCCGCCGCGTGTGAACATGAACACAGGCCCAGATACCCGCCCGGCACGACCAACTTGGCCGCATGAAGCGCCACACGTTCGTAGGCGCGCAATCCCTTTTGCAACCCCATGCGGTTCGGCGCGAATGCCGGCGGGTCGGCAATCACCACGTCGAATTGGCGTCCCTCGGCCAGCAGATTATCAGTCGTCTTGAAAGCATCGCCCCGCAACGCTGCAAAGCGTGACTGCATCCCCATCGTTGCGGCGCCTTCGCCAGCCAGATCGAGAGCCGCTTGCGAGCCATCAATCGCGGTCGCATGCAGAGCACCTCCTGCCAACATGGCAAGCCCAAACCCTCCCACATGGGAGAAGATGTCGAGCACCGATGCACCGCGCGCCAGCCGCGCTGCAAAGGCATGGCTCTCACGTTGGTCGAAAAACAATCCCGTTTTCTGGCCGCCTGTCAGGTCGGCTTTGTAGATCGCCCCATTCATCGGCACATCTATTGGCGCATCAACCCCGCCGCGCGCCCAACCGGTCTGATCATCCAGCCCTTCCAGCTTCCGCGCCCGGCCATTCGCGTTCTTCAGAACATGCGAAACACCAGTGACCTGAACCAGAGCCTCAACAAGCGGCTCGAACAGGCTGTCGGCCCACGCTGCGTTGGGTTGCACAACAGCCGCATCACCAAACCGGTCGATGATAACCCCCGGAAGACCATCGGCTTCGGCATGGATGAACCTGTAAAACGGCTCCGCATACAAACGCTGTCGCATCTCCAACGCAGCCTGAAACTTCTCCACGAACCATGGCGTGTCGACAATAGCATTGTGATCGCGATCAATCAGACGGGCGAAAATCTTCGAGCCCGGATTGACAGAGAACAACCCCAGAGGCGACCGATCCGTGCTTTCCAGAATACCCAGAGTTCCGGGTTTCAGCGATTTCGTGCGCCGGTCGGTGACCACTTGATCGGCATAGACCCAAGGCACGCCGTGGCGAATTGCGCGTGCATCTGCCTTCGGTTTCAGTCGCAAGACGGGAAGCGGGGTGGACAACATGCCCTCCCCTTATACGGTCTTAACAGTTTGCGAAAGCTTGCTGTGATCCCGCCTCAGAGACCATGCTCTTCAATCAGCATAGTGCCGCTGGCCTGAATATTATGGGCGCGGGTCGCGGCGAATTGTCGACCGGGGAACTGCGCACGCATCAGGCCAATCACATGCTGAGTGATGCGAACCTTTTGGGTCTGCCCCTTGCGCTCGGCCTGAAAGGCCTCATCGCCACCCAGCGCATCCAGTGAAATCTCATGAAAATGCGGTCCATGCATGGCCTGCCCGGTCGCCGCGTCAGTGACCTGTAGTGTATATTCGATATTGTGCACGCCACCGATGGTCGTACGGGTCTTTTCACTGATCGAATGGAACCGCAGAAGAACCACATCAAAGAAGACTGACTTGGCCCCGTCGAGATGGGCGACACCCTGGGTCATGGCATCATCCATAATCTTGGCCACCTGCGCCTTGCGATCGCCAAACGGCTCGCCCCGCCAGACAATATCACCAATCGGGTAGTATCTGTTGGCCTCGGAGACCTTCAGCGTCTCGGGTACAGTGACGCGAACATTGGCGACAGACCAATTGGCGCTGACTTTTGTAAGATCTTCTTTGGGACCTGTGGAGGCGCCGTCTTTGGCTCCACGAGTTATCCCACCTACAGACCCACAGGCCGCCAAGCTGGCAACCAGGCAGATCGCCACGATCAACTTGAATGCGCTCATTCGCTGTCCTCCAACCCACGCGATTTTCATCAACGTATCATTGGAGATTAAGCCAATTTCAGAAATTAAGGATAGATGTCTTGCGATCTCAGCAGTTGAGATCGCGACAATCGGTATCATGGAACCGATTGTCGCCAATTATGTCGAAAGTTAGGCAGTCACGGTGCGGGTCGAGGACGCACGACGTTTTGCAAACAATGAGCGAAAGAAAGCGCGTGTGGCGTCAGCGCGAAGCTGGCGGGCACGATTTTCGATGAAAGCGATGTCGGTGGATTGCGGGTACATCAGGAACCTCGTTTAGGTGTTGCGTTGCCCAACACTTAGGCCCATGCGCCGCCCCCCACATCGCCCAAAGCTGCAATCCCGCCATGCAGATGCTGCAACGCAGCGCTACTCCTTCAGCCCCTTCACGACAGCCTTCGCGCCTTGAAGCATCCAAGTATGCTCCGAGGCCACGGCATATGCATTAAACCCGTATTGATCCCAGTCTCGCCCGGCTTCGGCATTTGGCACAAAGGTCATATAGGCCAAACCTTCCTTTTTCGTGACGGCTCCGACCTTGGTCATGGAGTCGATCAGTTCCTGCGAACTTGTATCGGTTTTGCCAAAGGCCACACTCAGATCGGCTGGCCCCACGAATATGCCATCTATGCCATCTGCGGCAGCTATGCCCTCGATATTGTCCACGCCTTCCGGCTCTTCGATCTGGGCGATGATGATCGTCTCGCGGCCAGACTGCTCCAGAATATCGGCCATCGGACGCGTCGCAAAACCGGCCCAGCGGGTCGAGCCTGCATATCCGCGACCGCCATGACCAAAATGCCCCGCTTTGCCTAACATCTGCGCCTTTTCGACACTATCAACATGGGGCACGACAACGCCAACGGCCCCTGCATCAAGCGCTTTGAGCAACTCGGACGGCGTTCCATCAGGCACCCGCACCAGCAACGGGAAGTCCATAGCTCGTCCAACAGCCAAGCACACATCAAGCGATCTGCGATCAAATCCTGCGTGTTCCGCGTCGAGGATCAAAAAATCCAGACCTGACTTTGCCAACACCTCGACCACTTCATGGGCCGGTGTTTTCATAAATGTACCGATCATCCGCTCACCGGCCATGATCCGCGCTTTGAAATCCGAATAACCCATTTTGGTCCTCCTATCGGCGTTTTGGCGACCCTATGCGCCATGATCGCCCTCGCCAAGAGGCTGGGTTGCGCTAAACTTGCATCATGGTTCTCGAATTTCGCCGCCAAGGCATCTACTGCCCCGCAGGAGACTTCTTCATCGACCCGTGGCGCCCTGTCGATCGGGCGTTGATCACACATGGTCACGCCGATCATGCCCGCGACGGAATGAAACGCTATCTGGCAACAGAGGCCGCAGCACCCGTGATGCGCCACAGACTTGGCCAGATTGATCTGGAAACAACCCCCTACGGCCACGAAACCCGAATTGGAGATGCGAAAGTATCGTTTCACCCCGCTGGGCACGTTCCGGGATCAGCCCAAATCCGGGTGGAGGTCGCGGGCGAGGTCTGGGTCGTATCCGGTGATTACAAAACGGTTGATGACGGATTTTCCGAAGCCTTCGAACCCGTGCCGTGCCACGCGTTTATCACAGAATGCACCTTCGGGCTGCCTGCCTTCAGTTGGACGCCGCAACAACAAGTGACCGATGAAATCCACGCCTGGTGGGCCAAAAATCAGGCCGAGGGGCGCTTTTCGGTTCTGGGGGCCTACGCTCTTGGAAAAGCACAGCGCATTCTGGCCAGCCTCGACGCGTCGATGGGCCCCATCCTGACCCATGGTGCGATCGAAAACACCAATGCGGTTCTACGTGCGCAAGGGTTGAGCCTGCCGGACACCATCCATGTCACGCCAGACACAAATGCCAAGGATTATCCGGGGGCACTTGTTCTTGCCACACCCGGCGGCATGGGCGGGCCCTGGATGCGGCGGTTCCCCGGTGCCTCGACAGCCTTTGCCTCGGGTTGGATGGCGCTGCGTGGCGTGCGCCGCCGCCGGTCCGCAGACCGTGGGTTTGTGATGTCAGATCATGCCGATTGGGAGGGGCTGAATACCGCCATCAAGGCAACAGGCGCCGAACGCATCTTCGTCACCCACGGCTATACGTCCGTGTTTTCCCGCTGGCTGACCGAACAGGGCTTCGACGCGGGCATCGTCGAGACAGAATTCGAAGGCGAAAACCTCGACCCTGCCGCCGATGAGGTGGTGGAATGAACCGTAAATCACGCGGCACCGGCAGAAACGCCCATCGGCTCGGGACAGCGTCATGAAAGCTTTTGCCACTCTGTTCACATCGCTTGACCAAACGACCAAGACCAACGCCAAGGTCGCGGCACTCGCCCAGTATTTCCGCACCGCTCCGGACGACGACAAACTCTGGACCATCGCCCTGCTCTCGGGTCGGCGACCCAAACGCGGTGTCACAACCACATTGCTGCGGGAATGGGCAGCGGAACGCGCCGGCATCCCACTTTGGCTGTTCGAGGAATGCTACCCCATCGTAGGCGATCTGTCGGAGACAATCGCGCTGGTGCTTCCCCCGGCTCAACAACAATCAGAGCGCAGTCTGACCGATTGGCTGAGCATCGTGCGTGATTTCGGCAAGCACGACGTCGCGGTCAAGAAACAGCAAGTGCTCGACGCATGGGATAGCCTGCCTGCGGTCGAGCGTTTCCTGTTTAACAAGCTGATCACGGGTGGACTGCGCATCGGGGTCTCACAAAAGCTGATGACCCGCGCTCTGGCACAGGCAATCGAGGTGGAAGAGGCCACACTGGCCCACCGGATCATGGGCGACTGGACCCCTGACACAACGACATTCGAAGACCTGATCCTGACCGACGATCCCACGGCAGACGCCTCCAAGCCCTACCCGTTTTATCTGGCCTATCAGCTAGAGGACCTCGACGCCCTTGGTGACCCAAAGGATTGGTCCGCCGAATTCAAATGGGACGGAATCCGAGGTCAACTTATCATTCGCGACGATCAGCACTTCCTCTGGTCGCGCGGCGAGGAGTTGATCACCGATCGCTTCCCTGAATTTGCACAAGTCCCTGACTTTATTGAGAATGGTACCGTATTCGACGGTGAAATTCTCGCTTGGGATTTCGACCAAGATAGCCCTCTCACCTTCAATGCCCTGCAAAAACGCATCGGGCGCAAAACGGTGCCGAAGAAGCTTCTGAAGGAGGCTCCAGCCATTCTCTACGCTTATGACGTGTTGGAGTACCAAGGACAGGATGTGCGCAACCAGCCCTATCAGACCCGCCGGACCTATTTGTCAGAACTGATCGGATCCGTCCCCGACACAGCGCCCTTGCGCCTGTCTGCGACCTTGGAATTCGAGGACTGGCAGACGCTTGCCGATCTGCGCGACACATCACGCGACCGAAACGCCGAAGGACTGATGCTCAAGAACGCTCAGTCACCTTATCTTGCGGGTCGCAAAAAGGGCGATTGGTGGAAGTGGAAAGTCGATCCGCTGACGATCGACGCCGTGATGATCTATGCGCAGGCCGGGTCTGGCCGGCGCGCGAACCTGTTTACCGATTTCACCTTCGCCGTCTGGAACGGCAATCAATTGGTCCCCTTCGCAAAGGCCTATTCGGGCCTGACGGATGCAGAGTTTCGCAAAATCACCGCTTGGGTGCGCAAAAACACGCAAGAACGCTTTGGCCCGGTGCGCTCCGTCAAACCGCAACACGTGTTCGAGATCGCATTTGAAGGCATTCAATCCTCGCCCCGGCATAAATCAGGCGTCGCCCTGCGCTTCCCGCGCATGTCCCGCTGGCGCCACGACAAACCGATTTCAGAGGCGAACACGCTGGACGATCTCAAAGCCATGCTTGAGACGTATGGATGAATATCCAACTCAAAAATTTGTAGATTTTGGACATGGCGTGTTTCGCAGAGCCAAGCTAATTTGACGCCCATGTTACCTGTTTCCGCTCCACCCAGAAAAGCCTCGTCGCCAAAGCAAAAGGCTCCTCAAGGTGCGGTGGACAGCCATGTTCATATTCTGGCCGCCCCTGATGAATTTCCACTCTGGGACAAGCGTGTGGAAGACCCGGCAGAGGGTCTCAGAATGGACGACTTTCTCAACCATCACAAAATCCAGTGCGACACGCTTGGCTTCTCCCGGACGGTCGTCGTGCACTCCATCCTCTATGGGGCCGACAACACCGTCACTTCGGAAGCCATCAGCCGTCTCGGCGATCAGGCCCGCGGCATCGGATTGGTCGAAGACGGCGCGCCCGAAGTAGCGCTGGATACGCTTGCAGCCAGTAATATCAAGGGGATACGCCTGAATTACGTCCATGGCGGCGTCCTGACATGGGATGGAGCCACTGCACTTGCGCCCGCACTGAATGACCGCGACATGCATATCCAGATGCTGGTTCACAGCCATCTGCATATCGAAGAGCTTGCCGCAGATATTCGCGCCTGCCCCGTCCCGGTGGTCCTTGATCATCTGGCTTGGCCGGATCTGAGCCTCGGTGTTGAGGAACCCGGCTTCCAAACCCTGATTTCGCTGGTTGCGGAGGGGCATGCCTATGTCAAACTCTCGGGCCTGTATCGCGTCAGCAACGCGCCCTATACGCCGGCCGATGAATTTGTCGCGGCTTTGGTGGGCGCAAACCCTGACCGCTGTCTTTGGGGGTCCGATTTTCCCTATATCATGCTCGCAGATGCCCAGATGCCGGATGCCGGGCTGTTGCTCGACCGCTTCCACGAAGTTGTCACGGGCCAAGATGACAGACAAACCATCCTCCTGGATGCTCCGGTTGCGCTCTACGGGTTCTGACGTGACGTCTCGCTTGCCTTGGGCCGCTCAGCCGACAAGGTGAGCCCGGAAAAGGAGCTTGCCCATGCCACATGTTATCGCCGACTTCATCGCCAATCTCGACGATAAGGCGCGTTCGGGCATCAAGGGCAACGTCATCCTCGACATAAAGGATCATGGCCGGGTGCATCTCGACGAGACCGGCGCCCGCGAAGCCACCGACGAGGATCAGACCGACCTTGTGATGAAGGGCAGCGAAGCGCTCTTTCGCAATATCCTGTCAGGTGACCAGAACCCGGTGACAGCCGTCATGACGGGCAAGCTGAAGATCGACGGCAACCCGATGCGCGCACTAAAAGTCAGCGAAATTCTGACAGCCTAAACCAAGTCGCTCAGGCAGATTGCTTCATGACTGATGTGTTCTTCTGCGCGCGCCATTGATGGACCGCCTGTCCAAATGCCGAAAACAGGGGTCGGGACACCGGGTCCTGAGCCGCGCAATATTCCGGATGCCATTGAACTGACAGGGAAAATCCAGGGGCATCCTTGATGTAGATCGCCTCAGGCGTGCCATCAGGTGCCCATCCGTCAATCACAATGCGGTCGCCGGGTTCCTTGATACCCTGACCGTGCAGCGTATTGGTCATCACCGTCGTATCGCCCATCAACGCCTTGAAGGGCCCCGCTTCGGAGAACCGTACTTCGTGGCGTAGCGCAAACTTCTCCTCGATGGTGCCGTCAGGCGGCATCCGATGGTTCATGCGCCCCGGCAAATCCCTGATTTCAGGATAGAGCGTGCCACCCATCGCAACATTCACCTCCTGAAAGCCACGGCAGACGCCCAGAAAGGGCAATCCCGTCGCCACACAGTTGCGGATCAAGGGCAGCACCACCCGGTCGCGCGCGCGATCAAAAGCACCATGCGCCTCGGTTGGGTCTTCGCCGTATTCTTCAGGATGAACATTCGGCCGCCCGCCGGTAAACAGGAAGCCGTCGCAATTGGCCATCAGGTCTTCGACCTGCACCAGATCCGGGTCAGTCGGGACAATCATCGGCATCGCCCCGCAGACCTCTGCCACGGCTTCAGAGTTCATGCGCCCGCCCGCATGGGTTGGGTATTCGTCATTCATCAGATAGAAATTTCCGATAATGCCGATAACAGGCCGCGCCATAACAATACCTTCAGTCCATGTCCCCTGCCCGCGAGATAGCACAAGACGCGGGCAGGACACTAGCTTTCAGACGCACAAATGATGTGCGTGGGGTGACGCGTTCTAGCTGGCCTTCAGCTCCAACCGCCGCTGATGCAGCACGGGCTCGGTGTATCCCGATGGCTGAACACGGCCCTTGAACACCAGATCACACGCCGCCTGAAAGGCTATTCCGTCAAATCCGGGCGCCATCGGCTGATAGCTCGGATCACTGGCATTCTGCGCATCCACAACCGCCGCCATTTTGCGCATCGCCGCCATCACGTCCTGCGACGAGATCACGTCATGGTGCATCCAGTTGGCAATGTGCTGCGCTGAAATCCGGCAGGTTGCCCGGTCTTCCATCAGACCCACATCGTTGATGTCGGGCACTTTCGAGCAGCCCACCCCGTGATCCACCCAGCGCACAACATATCCCAGAATACCTTGGGCGTTGTTCTCGACCTCGCGGTTGATCTGGGCATCGCTCCATTTCCGGTATGCCGCCAGCGGGATATCAAGGATCGTATCCACATAGGCCCGGCGACCACCGGCTTTCAAACGGTCCTGAACCGCAAAGACATCGACCTTGTGATAATGCAGCGCGTGCAGTGTTGCGGCGGTCGGGCTTGGCACCCAAGCACAATTCGCACCGGCCTTCGGATGCTCGATCTTTTGCTCCAGCATCGCGGCCATCTGGTCGGGCATCGCCCACATGCCTTTGCCGATCTGAGCACGCTCCTGCAGACCACATTCCAGCCCGATATCGACGTTCTGGTTTTCGTAACCATTGATCCAGGCTTTGCGCTTGATGAAATCCTTACGGCTGAACGGCCCCGCCTCCATCGAGGTGTGAATTTCATCGCCCGTGCGATCCAGAAATCCGGTATTGATGAACGCCACGCGGGACTTGGCAGCCCGGATACATTCTTTGAGGTTCACCGAGGTGCGGCGTTCCTCGTCCATGATACCGATCTTCACCGTATTGCGCGGCAGCCCCAGAATGTCCTCGACCATGTCGAATGTTTCGACAGCAAAGGCCACCTCTTCGGGTCCGTGCATCTTCGGCTTCACCACATAGACCGATCCCGCCACGGAATTTCCGCTCTCGCGCTTGAGATCATGCATGGCGATCATCACGGTGACCAAGGCGTCCATCAGCCCCTCAAAGGTCTCATTGCCCTCGGCATCCAGAATCGCCGGGTTCGTCATCAGATGACCGACATTGCGGATCAACATCAGCGCCCGCCCCTTGATGACGCGATCAGAGCCATCCGGCCCCACGAAAGTGCGATCCTCGCTCAAGCGCCGGGTGATCTTCTCTCCGGCTTTGGTCAATTCCGCAGTCAGATCACCCTTCATCAGACCCAGCCAGTTCGAATAGGCCACAACCTTGTCCTCGGCATCCACACATGCCACGGAATCTTCGCAATCCATGATGGCTGACATCGCGCTCTCCAGCACAACATCCGCAAGCCCCGCCTGGTCGCGGCTACCAATCGGATGAGCGCGGTCGAAAATCAGCTCGACATGCAGCCCGTTATTGACCAGCAACACGGCGTCCGGTGCCTTTGGGTCACCCCGGTATCCTGCAAATTTCTCTGGCTGAACAAGAGGTTGATCGTCAATCAGCAACGCATCATTATGGATGTGATACCGCCGCGCATCTGCATGCGATGTGCCTTCAATCGGAAACGCCTCATCCAGAAAGACCCGCGCCCGCGCCACAACACGCGCGCCGCGGCCCCGATCATACCCGCCACTTGGTGGCGCGCTTCCCATCGCATCGGTGCCGTAAAACCCGTCATAGAGCGAGCCCCAACGCGCATTCGCGGCGTTCAGCGCGTATCTTGCATTGGTGATCGGAACGACAAGCTGCGGCCCCGGAACTTCGGCGATCTCAGGGTCGACATTGGCCGTATCGATTTCGAAAGCATCTCCCTCCGGCAGCAGATACCCGATCTCTGTCAGGAAGGCTTTATAAGCTTCGTGATCATGGGGTGTGCCGCGCCGTTCCACATGCCACGCATCGATCTGCTCCTGTATCTTGTCGCGCTTGTCGAGCAGCTCGCGGTTCTTGGGCGCCAAGTCAGCGGTGATCTTGGCCAGACCCGCCCAAAACGCGTCAGGGCTCACATCTGTCCCGGGCAATGCTTCGGTTTCGATGAAATCCACCAATTCGGCCGCCACATGCAAGCCGTCCCTGATCTGCCTGTCACTCATATCGTCTGCTCTCCCCTGATGGTGCACATTGGTATGCCGCGCACAAAGACGAATGCGTAGGTAGGGGATATGCCGGTCAGAGGCAACTCTGACTGCGACCTATCTGGAAACGTCGCGCTCAATGGGTGCTGCGCCCGCGCGCTTGCAGCGCTCCGAGCAATATCTGACCTGTTCCCAGTCCCGCGCCCATTTCTTGCGCCAGGCAAAGGGCAGCCCGCAGCTTTTGCAGATTTTTTGTGGCAAATCGCCCTTTTTGCGATGCTTTGCCATCAGAGGTCGAACTTCATCTGGCCGTCTGACGGGGGCGAACGCCGTACGGGTTTGCGCTTCACCCTGTCATTGACGAACCGCCGATCCTTGCGACTGGCGTGCTTTTCCACGATCCGCGCGGCTTCACTGCGAAAGTCCTCGCCCTTGCGCACGGCCCAGACCGCGTCCCGCGCGGCTTTGGCTGCGGCCTTCACGTCAACGATCGGCTCGGGATAACCACGGCCAAGCAGCCGCCCGGCCCCCTCCCAACGCCAGGGTTCCTGCAGATATGTGTCAGGCACATCGGCAAGCTCCGGACACCAGCGGCGGGTGAACACACCTGTCGGATCCTGATCCGTGCCTTGCTTCACCGGGTTGTAGATCCGCACCGTATTCATGCCGGTCGTGCCCGATTGCATCTGAACCTGGCTCCAGTGAATGCCCGGCTCATAATCCGTAAACAGCCGTGCCAGCACAGGACCATGGCTGCGCCAGTCCAACCAAAGATGGTAGGAAGCAACCGCCGTGACCATCGCGCGCATCCTGAAATTCAGCCAACCGGTGGCCCGGCAAAATCGCATGCAGGCGTCAAGGAAGGGCAACCCTGTTTCACCGTGGCTCCACGCGTGCAATCTTGCCGGATCACTTTCGCTGGGGCGCAGCCCCTCATAGGCGATATGCAGGCATCTGGCCTCCATCTGTGGCTCGTCCTCAAGCTTCTGGATAAAGTGGTCGCGCCACGCGAGCCGTGCTTCGAACGAGCGCATCGACCCGATCCAGCCGGTCTTAGTGCCAGCGACCTCCGCCTTGCGCGCCGCTGCCGCTTGCGCCACTTCCCGAACGGACAATGCCCCCGCGGCCAGATACGGGCTGAGCCGAGAACAGGCCCATTCTCCCTCGACCGGTGAGGACATTGCCTTGCGATAGGTTTGACCGCGCTCGGTCAAAAACCCACCCATCAGTGACAAAGCCGCCTCGCGCCCGCCGATTTGGCGCTCTGGACAAGGGTCTGAATTCATTTGCAAATCAGGCAACTCCCCCGGAGAGACACCATGCGGCTTGAGCGCGGCAGGCGCAGTGATCTGCGGACGATTCATGAACTGATCGCGCGTGCGCGCCCACTTATCGCGGGTTTTCAGGCGCCTCACGACGCCTGATCCCGGCACCTCTTGCCACCGTAAGCCTTGCGCCTGCGCCCAAGCCTTGACCTTCAGGTCACGCTGATATGTCCAAAGATTTCCGGTCTCTTCATGCGACATCAAATGCAAAGCGCCGGTCTCGGTTTGAAGTTGGGCAAGTATCTCGACCGCATCGCCCTTTCGGATGACCAATGGCGCGCCAAGATTTGAAAATTGGCGGGATAGCTCCGCTAAACACTCGCGAATGAACAACCACTGGCGCTCGGATGTATCCGACAACGCCCAGTAGTCCGGCTCGACAATATAGACAGGGACAATGACATCAGCCGCCTCTCGCGCAATCGCGAGGGCGGCCTGATCTTCCAAACGTAAATCGCGTTTTAGCCAGAGCAGTGCGGTGGTGTCAGACATGACCTAGACCTAGACGGTCGGCCTTCCGCAACAAGGCTCCGACGCTAATTTACTCGTCCACCGTCGCGGCGGCGCCTGTGCGGCCATCAATCTGCAATGCAGCGCCCTCCGGCTCACCGCCTTGGTAGACCACCCAAGCCACCAGACCTACGGACAGGATTGCCGCAAACAGGACAGCGATGGTGATCCCCGACAGGGCCGGTCTGTGATTATGAGCTTGGCGTTCAACATTGGTGTCTGGAGCAGACATCAGATGACCTCCTAAATTTTTACAGTGTTTTAGGCGCACGGCATTGCCGCCGCCCGTTCGGAGACCTAACGTATGAGACTGTTCTTTGGTTCCATCACACGGGAAATCCGGTCCATGAAAGACGCCACGCCCAAAGCAATATTCCTGTCGGACTATACGCCCCCTGCCCATCTCGTTGATAAGGTGGAGCTGACCTTCAAGCTGCATCCCACGGCGACCCGGGTGATCTCAAAAATCGCGTTTCGTCCAAACCCGGAGGCCAAGGACAACACTTTCTATCTCCATGGTGAGGAGTTGGACCTGAAATGGGCCAAGATAGACGGGGCCGAGATCACACCTCAACTGACCGAGTTGGGTTTGACTGCTCTGGTGCCCGACGCGCCTTTTGTCTTTGAGGCCGAGGTTGAAATTAGCCCGTCCACGAACACCGCTCTCGAAGGCCTCTACATGTCGAACGGCATGTATTGCACGCAATGCGAGGCCGAGGGTTTCCGCAAGATAACCTACTATCCTGATCGACCAGACGTCATGGGCGTCTTCTCCGTGACAATCGAAGGCGACGAAAAGGTCAAACTGTCCAACGGCAACGATCTGGGCGGCGGCAAATGGCATGATCCCTGGCCCAAACCAGCCTATCTGTTTGCCCTCGTGGCGGGCGATCTGATCGCTCATCCCGGCCACTTCACCACCATGTCCGGCAAACAGGTCGAGCTGAATATCTGGGTGCGCCCCGGGGATGAGCACAAATGTGCATTCGGGATGGAAGCGCTCATCGCCTCGATGAAATGGGACGAGCAGGTCTATGGCCGTGAATATGACCTCGATCTGTTCAATATCGTTGCCGTGGACGACTTCAACATGGGGGCGATGGAGAACAAAGGCTTGAACATTTTCAACTCTTCCGCCGTTCTCGCCAGCCCTGAGACGTCTACAGATTCAAATTTCGAACGTATCGAAGCTATCATCGCGCATGAATACTTTCACAACTGGACCGGCAACCGGATCACCTGTCGCGACTGGTTTCAGCTTTGCCTGAAGGAAGGTTTGACCGTTTTCCGCGATCAGCAATTCTCATCCGACTTGCGCGGGGCAGCCACCCAACGCATCGCCAATGTTCAAGCCCTGCGCGCCCGCCAGTTCCGCGAGGACAATGGCCCGCTCGCCCATCCCGTCCGGCCAGAAAGTTTTGTGGAGATCAACAACTTCTACACCGCCACGGTCTACGAGAAAGGCGCCGAGGTGATCGGCATGCTGAAAACCCTGATCGGTGACGAGAAATACTATGAGGGCTGCGATCTCTATTTCGACCGGCATGACGGACAAGCCTGCACGATCGAGGACTGGCTGAAATGCTTCGAAGACGTCACAGGCCGCGACCTGAGCCAGTTCAAGCTGTGGTATTCACAAGCCGGCACGCCGCGGGTCGAGATATCCGAGGACTGGAATGATGGCACCTACACCCTGACCTTCAAGCAGAGCACGCCCGCCACGCCGGGTCAGGACAGCAAGGATCCCAAGGTGATCCCGATCGCTGTCGGTCTGCTTGCCGAAGATGGTACCGAAATTCAGGCCACACATGTCTGCGAAGTCACCGACGAGGTGCACAAATTCCGTTTTCCGGGTTTGGCGGCGAAGCCCATCCCCTCGATCAATCGCAACTTCTCGGCGCCGATTATCCTCGAACGCGAACAGACCAACGCGGATCGCGCATTCCTGCTGGCCCATGACACCGATCCGTTCAACAAATGGGAAGCGGGCCGCGCCCTTGCCCGTGATGTTCTGATCCGCATGGTTGCGGACGACGCGGCACCCGATCAGGCCTATCTCGACGGGCTGGTGGCCGTGGCCCGCGATGACCGCCTTGATCCCGATTTCAAGGCACTCGCCTTCAACCTGCCGTCGAATGACGACATACAGCAAGCCCTCTTTGATGGTGGCATCACGCCTGACCCAACGAAAATATACCTTGCAGGCCAGACACTTGGCCAATCCATTGCCCAGGCAATGCAAGATCTGCTGCCGCGCATCTACGCCGAAATGCAGATCGATGGCCCTTACGCGCCCGATGCCAAAAGCGCGTCCAAACGCAGTTGGGGCAACACCGCGCTGTCGCTTCTGTCCCGGCTCGACGGTGGCGCTCAGGCAGCCAAGCAATATGACAGCGCAGATAACATGACCCAGCAACTGGCCGCGCTGAGTTGCCTTCTGCGCGCCGAGGTCGGCGACAGCCAGAACGCCGCCTTCTACGATCAGTGGAAAAACGATCGTCTGGTGATCGACAAATGGTTTGCCATGCAGATCATGCACGCCAAGATGAGCGACGCAGCCCCTAAGGTCGAAGAAATGACCCGCCATCCCGATTTCACCATGACAAACCCCAACCGCTTCCGCGCCGTCTTCGGCGCTTTGGGTGGCAACGCTGCGGGCTTTCACGATGCCTCCGGCGACGGCTACCGGGTCATGGGCGACTGGCTGATCAAGCTCGATGCCAAGAACCCGCAAACCACCGCGCGCATGACCTCCGTCTTCGAGACATGGCGGCGCTTTGACGCCGACCGTCAGGGCATGATCCGCGAGACCTTGGAACGCATCAAATCCGCCCCTAACCTGAGCCGCGACACAACAGAAATGGTAACTCGAATTCTGGCCTGACGGGCCATAAATTCGCCCCGTTCCATCTTTAAGCCCGCCCGAAACCACGTAGGAACACAAGATGCGTCAGAAGAAAAATATGCTGATCACCGGGGCCAGCACCGGCATCGGGGCCGCAACGGCGGTGCTGGCAGCCAAGAACGGCTACAATATCGGCATTCACTACAATTCTGACGACAAGGGCGCCCGTCTGGTCTCTCAACTTTGCGAAGATGAGGGCGCAATTACCCATATCTTTCAAGGAGATGTGGCCAAGCCTGAAGACATCTCGCGGGTGTTTACGGAATTTGACGCAGCCTTCACCCAGCTGGACGTTCTGGTCAATAATGCAGGCATCGTCGACAATGCCGCTCGGGTGGATGAGATGTCGGCCGAGCGGTTGCGCCGGATGGTCGATGTCAATCTGATCGGCGCGTTTCTCGTGGCGCAGGAGGCCGTGTTGCGCATGTCCAGCGCCTATGGTGGCGAAGGCGGAGCAATCGTCAACATCAGCTCTGCCGCGGCAAAGCTGGGCGCGGCCAACCAATATGTCGATTACGCCGCCACCAAGGCGGGCATCGACATCTTCACCGTGGGCTTGTCACAGGAGGTTGCGACCGAAGGCATTCGGGTCAACGCCGTCCGGCCTGGCATTATTGAAACCGCGATCCACGCCAAGGGCGGCCAACCCGACCGTGCCGAGGAAATGGCTCCTAAAGTGCCGATGCAACGCGCAGGCGCTGCCGAAGAGGTCGCCCATGCGATCCTTTGGCTCAGCTCGGAAGCCGCATCCTATGTCACCGGCACCTGTCTTGATGTGTCTGGCGGGCGTTAGTCCAGAATTGGCGTCGCCGCTGCGCGCATGACAATTTCGGACGCGCCAGCCTCCGCTTCGGCCGCCTGACGGAACGGGCGCTCATTTGGCCTGACAGAACTCAGCAACCGGCAATAGGTCTGTTTGCGGGTCCACGCCGCCATTTCCTTGCGCTTTCTGGAATTGACCATTGGTCCCCAATCCGCAGCCACGCCGCCCAGACGTCCGTTCGTCTTGCGCGCCACTGCGTTGTCGCGCGTCACAGTGGTCGCCATGATGCGCACCGCGCAACTTAGATTGGCTGATCCGTTCTTCAGCGCTTGGCCAGTGCCGACCCGGCATTTGTAGCCCCGCGCCGTGGCTGGCAAAATCTGCGTCAGCCCGAACCACTTGCCACCCCCGCCGACCGCGCGCGGCTTCCACGTGCTCTCATGCTTGGCGAGTGCCGACAAGAACCCGGTCCAGAAGGCCGCGCGCGCCTCTGGCTGGTTCTCTGGATAAGCCGGGCACCAGTCGCGAATATCGTTGGGTTCCATGTCCACCAGCGATTGGCCGTGCCCCTTGAGCGCCGACATGGTGCTGCGTGTCCAAAGATGTCCGTCCTCGTGAAAATCCCAGCGCGCCCGGGGCAGATAATCGTCGCGCGGCGTCGGTCGCACAGCCGCCACCTCTGGCCCGGAAATCAACCCGACAGAAGCGGGCGCAACGGCACTTAAAGGCTCATGCGATACCTCAGCATGGGCCGCCAAGCCCATGGCAATACTAAAGAAATATGACAGCCCCCACCGCATGGCGAGACAGTCAATCAGAAGCAGGCAGTCCTGACAATGGGCAAGCGCCGCGACATCGCCATGTCGTTTCCAGATCGGCAACAACGGCAGAATTCTGCTGATATTGGCTCGAAATCACGTGGAAAATCGCTGTGTCAGACCAAATATTGAGCCGTTTTTTCGCTGATCTCGCGCAGCTTTTCGCCGGAGAATCACGTCCCGGCGGGGCGTTGGCCGCGCAGGTTCTGACCGAGCACGCCGCGCAAACCCCAGCTTTGCCTGCCAGCCCACCGGCGATTGACCTCTCTGCGCTGAACCAACTTACCCGCGAGCGCAAGCATCCATGCCTGCCGGATATTCAAACCGTGTTGCCCAGACTGGATTGGCATTATTCGGGCCTCTCTGATGGGCGCATCCGCGAAGACATTGCCCGCCACATGCTCACCGTCGAATTGATAGGCCCAACTGGCATGTTCGCGCAAAGTGACATCCGCATTGGTCTGTTCTTTCAGTCAGCAGCCCTCAACTACGTCACACGCGAACACGCCGCGGAAGAGACCTTCATCATGCTGGCAGGTCAGGCCTTCTGGTCCTGCAACGACGATGAATTGATCAGCCGCAGCGTCGGCGACATCATCCACCACCCCTCCATGGCGCCGCACAAATCCGTCACCGACAAATCACCCCTTCTGGCGCTCTGGCGATGGACCGGAGACATCGCCTACGAGAAATACAAACTGACGGGTTGACCCTCGCCCGCAAAATCGGCACGAACCGCGTCGGCGTGAATTCAGGGAGGGATGATATGGCCGCGAAAACCGTAGTGAACAGCTGGAACGAATGGGACCCGCTGAAACATGTGATCGTTGGCCGCGCGGATGACTGCCATATCCCGCCCGAAGAGCCTGCACTGGACGCGAAAGTTCCCGAAGACAGCGACATGCGCGGCCAATGGGGCCGCCGCCCCCAGGAAACCATCGACCGCGCCAACGAGCTTCTCGACAACTTTGCGGCCCAACTTGAAAAGCGCGGCGTTCGCGTCGACCGCCCCGTCTCCATCGACCATTCGCAGCCAGCAACCACGCCAGACTTTCACACCGACAGCCAGTTTGGCTGTATGCCCCCGCGCGACGTGCTTCTCACCGTTGGCTCCGAGATGCTTGAAGCCACCATGTCCTATCGCTGCCGCTGGTTCGAGTACCTCAACTACCGCCCGCTGATGGAACGGTATTTCGACGAAGACCCTAATTTCCGCCATGAAAGCGCACCCAAACCGCGCCTGACGGACGAGGACTATCACCCGGACTATCTCAGCGACAAAATCGGCGTCGAAAAGCGCCTGCAATGGGCGGCAGAGAAGTTTTTCGTCACCACCGAAAAAGAGCCTCTGTTCGATGCTGCGGACGTACTGCGCTTTGGCCGCGATCTGGTCGTGCAGCATGGCTTTACCACCAATCTCAAGGGGATCGAGTGGTTGCGCCGCCACTTCCCCGATCATCGCGTGCACACGGTCAACTTTCCCGGCGATCCCTACCCGATCCATATCGACGCGACCTTCACACCGCTGCGCCCCGGCCTGATCCTCAACAATCCCCAGCGCCGCCTGCCCGACGACCAGCGCGCAATGTTTGAAAAGAATGACTGGGAAATCGTCGATGCAGCACAGCCTGCGCATAACGCGCCGCCGCCGCTCTGCTACTCGTCCACATGGCTCAGCATGAACGTCCTCGTGCTTGATCCAAAGACAGTTTGTGTCGAGAAATCAGAGGTCTATCAGGCCGAACAGATGGACAAGCTGGGCATGGAAGTGGTCGAGGTCGATCTGCGCGACGCCTATGCCTTCGGCGGCGGGTTGCATTGCTGCACCGCTGACGTCTACCGCGAAGGCGGCTGCGAGGATTACTTCCCCACGCAGTAGTCGACTAAAACGCGGATGGCAGCCCTATTCCGGGTATTTCCGCCGGGCCTTGGCCGTGGCCAGCGTCTTGCTCCCGGCCTTGGCTGTCGCGGTCCACTCATATGTGTGGCTGCCGCTTGGCGGGCATGGGCTTTTGTACTTGAACGCGCCGGACGGCACCTTCCCTGAGCCCGACATCTTCACCGTACCCCCGCCGTGATTATAGCTCGGCACGTCCCTGTCGCGCATCTTGAAGACAACCTTGGTTGTCCCCTTCGGCACGCCCTTGAGCACAAATTCTGGGTTTGAGACCCGGTTCGGGTTGCCCGTCGTGCAGGATGGAATACCGCCCCACTTGAATGACAACGTCATCTCCGCACTGGCCATGCCAGCACTCAGCATCACACAGGCTGCCGCCCCTAAAACCTTCTTCATGAAATAGCCTTTCAAACAAACTCCGGCGGCACCCTATGCCACGCCACCCACAGTCTGCCCGAAACCCGCGATATCTCCAACACCGGGCGGAGAAGCCTCGAAAACCACGAGGCCGCCACGTGCAAGCAAAGCCCTGTCAGAAGAGCGAAGTATGTCGGCTTTAAGCCCAACTTGTCCATTTGTGAGGTCGCGGCGAATGACCACTATTTCAAATTGGCTTTGCCCCAAGCTTCCATATGTTCGATGATCGGCAAGACTGTTCGCCCGACATCCGTCAAAGCATAATCAACGCGCGGGGGAACTTCTGCGTAAACTTTGCGAGAGATCAAGCCGTCTGCCTCAAGCTCTCGTAATTGCTTTGTCAACATTTGCTTCGTGATCTTTGGCACGGACCGTTGCATGGCACCAAATCGATCAACGCCGTTCGCAATGCAAAACAGAATGACAGGCTTCCATTTTCCTCCAATAACGGAAAGGCAATAGGTCACCGGGCACCCTTTGACATCGGGATCGGGCGTCAATGGTTCCGTTTTCATGACTATCTCATTTTATTTTGACTAGTTGCAGTATCGACTGATATGCGCAGTTTGTCTTTCCATCGTCAACAGATGGAGAGACACATGAAGACCCTAGCCGCATCCCTCGTTGCAATCGGCGCACTGGCCAACACCGCTGTCGCGCAAGACACTTCGCTTGAAGGACTCCAGGACCGCATCGTCGGCACCTGGACCTCCATCAGTTGCGAAATGCGCCCACAGCAAAACGCTGAAAATCCTGAACTTGCACCCACACCGTCCTATCTGACCCGCGATTTCACCTATGACGCCGACAGCGGTTTCGAAGCAAACATCACAGTTTATGCAGACAGTGCCTGCACCATTCCAGCGGTGTCCTACGACTTTGCCGGAGAAGTCGTCTGGCATGATGCGAACCCGGCGGCCGATGGCGCCTGGTCACAAGACTACTTGCTGAATCGTCAGCTTGAATTGACGGTTGTCGCGCCGCCCATGGCCGAGCAATTGAACCAACTCCCAGATGGAGCGTGTGGTGAGGGTGAATTCGTCGTCGGTGAGACCCGCGATATTCTCGGACAGCCATGTGCCTTGCTCAAGTTCGTGGAAGGCAGCGCCTTCGTGACCGACCATGACTTTCTCTATGTGCGAGAAGATACGCCAAACATGCTTTTCATGGGGGGCAAGCATGTCGATGGAACGGGCTTTTACTACCCGGAAAATCGCCCAACAGTGGGCCTTCAACAACCCATGATCCGAGCAAATTGATCATCGCAACTCTGAAAGCCGACCTTCACGTAAGGTCGGCTCTGTTCCAATCGCCACCCCTGAGCCACGCGCTGTAGCCGGTCAGGGGAAGGGTCACCCCCCACCTCCGGGGTCTGGTCTTTCGCAACTCGGTTTCAGAGGCGCACTTGATCCTCTCAGGATCCCTCGATCATGGCATGCAATGCGCTGAATTTACTGCCCCGCAGGCGTTTCGGAGCAATGGTGACATATAGCGCGCCAAGGTCTCCCCACATCCAGCCCATCGCGCGATCCGATGCGATCTGAAAGAGAAGCTCGTCGTTTGGACTTGGGCCCTCCTGGATCGGGTTGGCTTGACCGCCCAGCCGATGTGGCACGCCCTCGTCCATATAGCGCAGCTTTTGCTCCAATATCTCGCGCTGATCACCGCTCAGCGCCTTAAGCGCGTCGTCGTCGCGGGTATAGAGATCAAGCAAATCCTCCCGGATCGCCATATCCAGATAGCGTTTCGTCGAGAGAGATCGCTCCACTTTCTTCAGAACCCGAGAGTCGACAGCGCACCAAAACACAGTTTTTTCGGCGTTGAATTCGCCCTTTATCGCGGCCCAGTCGGCAGCCGATAGCGGTGCGTCAAGATCCTTGGTTCGAATGAGGTCCAGGTACTGGTTGAGCTTTGCGGCCATCCTTTGCCCCCAAGCAAGATGTGCCTCACCAAGGGCTTTGATCTCGGCGGTAAATCTTTTCTCCCCTTCGGCATCTCTATACGGCGCAAACAGCTCATCGAGATACGCCCGCGCCTCTTCCGTTTTCTCAATGCACTCGCATTGATACTCTATCCGGCTTTTGAGGTCCGCCAGTTTGTTGGCGTCCAGGCTATCGCCCGCGGTCTCGAGGTCCTCTTGATACTTTGCCTTCCAATGTTCGTACCGCGCCTTTTCTTTTTCGAGCGCCGTGTACGACCGCATGATCCAACCGGTGCGCCGTTCTGCCGCGAGATCAGCCCTGATCTGGTCGGTGATGGCGCCCACTCTGGGGCCCCAGCCGACTTCACGGTCCGCACAGGCCGGGTTTTCATTCACACGTCGCTGGTATTCTTCGTTGAACTCGCTCTGATCGGGCTCCGGTGCATTGAGCAGTCCAAAAGAGCCGGTGAAATTTCGTTCAAATTCATCCGGCTTCAAGTCACGGACAAGCCCCTCCACGACGTAAAGCGCGCCGCGCCACGTCAACGGACGGTCCAGGCCAAGATCTTCAGCGCCATAAAGGCCACGCGTCGCAACAGGGGCGTCATAAAGCTCTTCTGCGGGAATATTCGGCGATCCATTCAGATCGTCGTCGCTGCCATCGACGACATAGCTTTGCTCTACAAGGTCGACGGGCCACTTGCGCCACAGTTTTGGGACACCCGGCCGGATGTTTGGCTTCGTGTAATCAATGTAATCGGACATCGTATGCCGGACCGTTGGCATGTCCTTGGGTGGTTCGCGTTCCGGACCAAGGCGGTTGATATGCAACGTCTGAACAATGCCGCCCTCTGCCTCGTCCTCAAGTTTCAGGGTTTCAACGAACAGCAGTAACCAACCTTTGCGGGGCCCTTGGCCATTCCACAGGCCTGCGGGCAAATCCTCGCAGGCAACCTGCGCAATGAAATGAAGCGGTGCGCCCTCTTTGTCGCGCGGCCATTTGACGAGCGTGGGCATCATAGGGAGGCCACCTAGCCAGGATCGGGATGGCTCATCGAACCGGATCGGCACCTGACGTTTCAAAATGACCGAGACCTGCCGGCCGTCTCCGGACGTCTTGTTCGTTTTGCTGCGGAAAATCACTGCTAACCCCTCAATTTTTTCTCTTTGAACCGACAAGTTGTGGTCAGATATTGTCGAAAGGGTGGAATTTTCGGCCAGAATGCAGGCGTTAACCAAATTCGCAGCAAGCCTGCTTCGATACCCCAATCCCCGACACGGTGTAGCTACGGAAAAACTACGGAACCCCTACGGGAAAACGACAGCGGTTTTGCTTGAAAATAAGGGCTTTCCGGACAGGCGCTGCGTCTATCGAATTTCGGTCGGACGCTGCGTTAACGATTGGGGCGCACGGACCGCCTATTCGTCGTACCAATAGCGCATACGATCTTGCCAGATCTTCTCTCCAATCAGGCAATCTGTGGGGTCCCGCTCGCGCAGTTGCGCAGGGACGATCTGCGCCTCGACGGGTCGTGCAACCATTTCCAGCACCAGTTTGCGGCGAACGGCTTCAGCGAAATCATCCCAATCGAGCACGGGAATGACGAAGCTGCCCGGACCTCCGATCACGCAGGACTGATAGTAGAGATCGAGCCGGTCCAGATGCCAGGCGCTGCCCATCCCCTCCTGTGTCATAAGGGGTAAGCCGTTGATCACAATCCCTTTTGCCAAAGCTGCATCCCGACCACGGGTGACGGGGCGGCCTTGATTGTTGGGACCATCGCCTGAGATGTCGATGACCTGCCTGATACCTTGATAGATATTCGTTTCGATCTCGCGCATGCCAAACACCAAAGCCTCGGAAATCGAGGTCCGGCGTAAGGCGGGGTTGAATTTTGTCGTCAGAATGTTGGCGAAGGCCTCAAGATCATCGCGGCTTTGCAGCACCCTCCAATCGACAATCACCTCCTGTGTCCCGGCCCATTCCACATAGGTCATGGCAACACTCTGCAGCAGCCCCGACTGCACTGCTGCGTAAACGGCATCCGACCGCAGCGCCGCCGCATAACCCCGCCGCTGGATTTCCAACTCCCGCTCCGTCATCGAGCGCGACACATCCACCATCAGAACAAGTTCCAGGTCGACCTCAATGGCATCCGCCGATGCAGCAGACGTCATGGAAATCGTCAGAGCCGTCATTATGGCCGCGATGCGTTGCATGTTGAAATCATGCCCCTGCGGGTACCAAAGGTCCAATCACAACACGTGTTTCGCGACCTTGCCCCTCTCGCCTGCCTGTCCTAAACGCTTGTCTGAGAAACCGTTGGAGCGTGACATGCTTGATCTGACTTATGACACCCCGAAGCCCAAAGTCATCGCGGGCGCAAAGCAGGACTGGGAATTGGTCATCGGACTTGAAGTCCATGCGCAAGTCGCCTCAAACGCCAAGCTGTTTTCGGGGGCGTCCACGCAGTTCGGCGCCGAGCCAAACTCCAACGTGGCCTTCGTCGATGCAGGCATGCCCGGTATGCTGCCGGTGATCAACGAGGGATGTGTCGCCCTTGCGGTCAAGACTGGCCTTGGCCTGCAGGCGGAAATCAATCTCTATTCGGCCTTTGACCGGAAGAACTACTTTTATCCCGACCTGCCGCAGGGGTACCAGATTTCCCAGCTTTATCATCCGATTGTGGGTGAAGGTGAGGTGCTGGTTGATATGGCGCCCGGCATTGCGCGCAAAGTGCGTATCGAGCGCATTCACCTTGAACAGGATGCAGGTAAGTCGATCCATGACATGGATCCGCACATGTCATTTGTCGATCTCAACCGCACCGGCGTGGCGCTGATGGAGATTGTCTCCCGCCCGGATATTCGCGGCCCCGAAGAAGCTGCCGCCTATGTCGGCAAGTTGCGCCAAATTCTGCGCTATCTGGGGACATGTGACGGTAATATGCAGAACGGCAACCTGCGTGCCGATGTCAACGTCTCGATTTGCCAGCCTGGCGCATATGAGAAATATCAGGAAACTCAGGATTTCTCCCATCTCGGCACCCGCTGCGAGATCAAGAACATGAATTCGATGCGCTTTATTCAGGCTGCGATCGATGTCGAAGCGCGCCGCCAGATCGCAATCGTTGAAGCGGGCGGCGAGGTCGTGCAGGAAACGCGCCTCTATGATCCCGACAAAAACGAAACGCGTTCGATGCGCTCCAAGGAAGAGGCCCATGATTATCGCTACTTCCCCTGCCCCGATCTTCTGCCGTTAGAGATCGAACAAGACTGGGTTGACGAGATCAAAGCCTCGCTGCCAGAGCTGCCGGATGCAAAGCGCGCCCGCTTCATGGCGGATTTCGGGCTAAGCGAATATGACGCGTCGGTTCTGACCGCCGAGGTTCAAAACGCCGCCTACTTCGAAGAAACCGCCGAAGGCGTCGACGGAAAACTCGCGGCAAACTGGGTGATCAACGAGCTTTTTGGCCGTCTGAAAAAAGACGATGACAAGGATATTTCCGAGAGCCCCGTGAGCCCCGACCAGCTGCGCGGGATCATCGCACTGATCTCGTCCGATGCGATTTCCGGCAAAATTGCCAAGGACCTGTTCGAGATTGTCTATACCGAGGGCGGCGATCCAGCGAAAATCGTCGAAGAGCGAGGTATGAAGCAGGTCACCGATACCGGCGCTATTGAAGCCGCTGTCGATGAGATTATTGCCAATAACCCCGATCAGGTCGCCAAGGCAAAAGAGAATCCCAAACTCGCTGGGTGGTTCGTGGGCCAGGTCATGAAAGCGACCGCCGGCAAGGCGAACCCGAAAGCAGTCAATCAGATCGTGGCACAGAAGCTGTCCGGCTAACCCCGCCTCGTCGAACAAAGCACATCGCGTTTCCCAGCCATTTGGCGCTTAATTTCGCCAGCTAATCTATGGCGTTTTATATTTATTTTGAACAGTGTTCATTTTTTACTTGCCGCAAGGGAAATTCGCTGTATAACAAGATTTATGAACAGTGTTCATATTTTAAAGATGTAGATATCAGGGTGGCGAGTGATGGAGTGGTTGGTTTATTTGAGCGCTGATATTGATCATCACGCAGTGCTGCAAGCCATTGGAGTGGTTGGTTTTATTTTTTACATTGGTGGCTTTGCAGCACTGCAACTTGGCCTCTTGGACGGCAATGGCGGAGCTTTCACAATCATTAATATGCTTGGCGCCTTATGCGTCCTGATATCGCTTATCTCAGCCTTCAATCTTGCGTCGCTTCTGATCCAAATCAGCTGGCTTGCGATAGGTCTTATGGGCCTTTTCCGGCGACGCGCGCGCAATCCCGCCGCTCAGCCCCGTTTTCGCAGTGCTCGCGTTGACGAACTGCCCGCCGCCGTGTTCCAGAAGTCGCACTTGTAGACGCAAAGCAAACACGGATTGCACATGATTTGATTCTCTCAACTCAAGCGCATAAATACTCACGGTGGCCGAGCAAGGGGATGTGACGGTGCAAAATCAATTCGAATATCGGGCGATACCTGCGCCCCGCAAAGGCAAATCAGCAAAAGGCGTTCGGGGCACCGAGGCCAAATTTGCGAATGCACTGAGCGTGGTGATGAACGAGATGGGGTCCGACGGCTGGGAATATCTGCGTGCCGACACCCTGCCCTGCGAAGAGCGCAAAGGATTGACCGGTCGGACAGTGAAGTATCACTCGATGTTGGTTTTTCGCCGCCCGGTCACCGAAGCGGAGGAAGAAATCGCTGATGCGGCAGAAGCACTTACCCCGCTTATTGCCGCGCCCGCCGCGATTCCCGACGAAACCGAGATCGCCGCCCCTGCCGCTATTTCTGAGCAAGCGGACGAGCCGCCACTAACCATGTCAGCAGATCAGGATTTGGCTGAAGCGGCCGAAGAAGATGATGAAGACGAAAACGGCGAGCGCTCGACGGTCGCTGCAGAATAAGTCGCGATCTGACGCTTTAGTCTGACAAATCCAACGCAAGCGCATGTATGCGCCCGATCAACTCCGGTCCCAGAGCTTTGTGTACGGCCCTGTGCTGCGCAATCCGACTCAAGCCTGACAGCTTGTCCGAGGCCAAACGAACGTTGAAGTGGCTCTGACCACCCTCTTGGTAACCTGCATGGCCGCGGTGGCTTTCGCTGTCATCAACCACCACCAATTCGCGCGGTGAAAAGGCTGCGTTCAGTTTTTCGGTTATCTCGTCAGCGACTAGCATCTTTCTGCACCTTTCCTCTTCACCTCTGGCTTCAAATCCCTAAACTGTCTTCTCCGAGTCGAAAAGGTAATGCCATGGCTGGACGTCCTCCATTTGATCCATTTGAATTTGATATCTCAGTTTCAACCGACAAGAAGCGTCGTTCGAAAGGCCGCCGCGGAATGTCTGGGGCTGTCGAAACATCGCAGCGCGAATGCGAAGCTCCTGGCTGCACCGAGCGCGGGCAATACCGCGCGCCCAAAAGCCCGGATGTCCTCGATGACTTCTATTGGTTCTGCAAAGACCACGTGCGCGAATACAACCTGAAATGGAATTTCTTCGAAACCCACACTCAGGAGGAAATGGAGCGCCAGATGTCATCCGACCGGGTCTGGGAGCGTGAAACCAAGCCCCTGAAAAAAGGCGAAGAGCAACGCGCTTGGTCGCGTCTTGGCGTGGATGATCCGATGGCCGTGCTTGGCGAAAATGCCACGCGCAATCCGGGACGTGGTTCGGGCGGCAAGGGGCGGAAACTGCCCCCGACAGAACGTCAGGCGCTCGAAATCCTCGAAGGCGACGCCTCCATGACCAAAACTGATTTGAGAAGAAAATACAAAGGCTTGGTCAAAGACCTTCATCCAGACATGAATGGCGGCAACCGCGCCGACGAAGACCATTTGCAAAAGGTCGTCTGGGCATGGGATCAGATCAAAGTCAGCCGGAACTTCGTCGACTGAGTGTCACGCGCTCAAGCACTGAACCAGCATGGCGCCAACCTGGCGCTATGCCAATACGTCCCCACGTCCCTTCCCGTCCTTGGACCAAGCACGAAACCGCGTGGGCAGGTCATCAGGCAAGTCTTCCAATGTCTTGGGCGGCACCATATCCGGCACATGATCTATCAACTCAAGTGCGTCCGGCGGCAATTCCTGTGCGCTGATCAACTGCCGCGGACGCAACAAATTGCGGTGCTCGAACGGGTCTGTCCGGTGATCGTAAAGTTCCCCCAACCCGGTATGATACAGGATCAAACGATGGGTTTTGTTCCGCAGACTGACGGACATCAGATCACCACCCGGCGCGCCTGAACTGTCCGTGCAATGTACCGAAATCGCAGGTCCACGCGACGCAGTCGTCCAAAGCGATTGCCCGTCAAGGACGTGCGGTGGCGGCCTTCCGATCAGATCGAGCAATGTCGGGTATAAATCAAGCAGTGAAATTGGCGTGTTAGACTGGCCCGGCGCTATTCCCGGCCCCGCCATCATGAACGGCACCCGCAAAGATCGCTCCCACGGGGTAAACTTGCGAAACGCCAGCTTTTCCCCGAATTGCCATCCATGATCCGACCATAGCAGGATTAGCGTGGTATCGCTCAGCCCCGTGGCCTCCAAGTGGTCCAGCAAACGCCCCAGCTGATGGTCCGCGAACGCGACTGACGCAAGGTAGGCATGCAGGTAGGCTTCGTATTCTCCGGTTTTCTGCAAGACCCGACCCGTCCACCGACGCGAGATCTTTCTGGCAAAGGGCGACAGCCCCTGCAGATCCGTATGGTCTTCGGGGTCATATGCCCGATTGCCAAAGGAAGGTGGCTGCGACACGGGGGTCTTGATCATGTCGAAATACCGCTGGGGCACGATGAATGGCAGATGAGGGCGAAACGTGCCCAACGCCCAGAACTGCTGCTCTGCCCCGGCTTCCATATTGTCCATCATCCAGCTTGCGTGAAGCTCATCATGCAAAACCACATCGTCAGGCACAGGTCCAAAGTCCGCATTCCCCTTGAGATGCCCACGCTTCGCGGCGGTGCTGCGTGGCGTGAACCTTTCCCCCGGAAGATGATGGAAAGCGTCCCAGTCCTCCATATCGAGGCCCGAGCGCCCGAGATGAAACACCTTTCCCGCTCCGACTGTTGTCCATCCCGCCGCACGCGCTTGGCCCACAATTGAGCGGCGCGCGCCCGGCGGATATTGCATCGCCCAGGATTGGTCGTTGCCGTAAACGCCCGTCCGCCATGGCCCCTGCCCGAACAGCGCCGCCGTGCGAGCCGGCGCGCAGGCTGGCGAGGTTGTGAACGCTTGCGTGTAATTGATCCCGCGTTTGGCAAGACGCGACAGGTTGGGCGTCACCGCTTGAGGATGCCCACCCAACGGTTCAATCCAGTCATTGAGATCCTCGATCGAGAACAACAAGATGTTCTTGAAGCGGGAGAAATCCTGCACCGGCTGACCTACCCTCTGACATGGTTCGCACAACCACATTGCCTGAGCGATCCGCCCGTCACAAGGCCGCTGCTGGCCTCACCGGATTGTTGTGACTGGCCCGATCACATTCTCCCCTTTCCCTTGCCCTTGAGAACGATATGTTGCATCCCACGCGGGATACGCGGAACGCCGAGTGTAAGGGACGAATGTTATGGCCGATGGCGGCATGGAATTGAGCGCAAAACCAACCGAGGAAATCTCAGTTCGGGAGGTGTTTGGCATTGATAGCGATATGACGGTCAAGGGCTTTGCTGACAGCTCGGAGCGCGTGCCTGATCTGGATTCGACCTACAAGTTTGATCCCGACACGACGCTCGCCATTCTTGCTGGATTTTCCCACAATCGCCGGGTCATGATCCAAGGCTACCACGGGACAGGTAAATCGACCCATATTGAACAGGTTGCCGCGCGACTGAACTGGCCCTGCGTGCGCGTCAATCTTGACAGCCACATCTCCCGGATTGATCTGATCGGTAAAGACGCCATCAAACTGAAGGACGGTGTTCAGGTCACCGAGTTTCAGGAAGGCATTCTGCCGTGGGCCCTGCGCAACCCAACCGCCATCGTCTTTGACGAATATGATGCGGGCCGCGCGGACGTGATGTTCGTGATCCAGCGCGTGCTGGAAGTCGACGGCAAGCTGACGCTGCTTGACCAAAACAAGGTGATCACCCCGCACCCATATTTCCGCATCTTCGCGACAGCAAACACCGTTGGCCTCGGCGACACGACCGGCTTGTATCACGGGACGCAGCAGATCAACCAAGGCCAGATGGACCGCTGGTCTCTCGTTGCCACGCTGAACTACCTCAGCCACGACGCCGAAACGCAGATCGTCTTGTCGAAAACTCCGGTCTACAATACGGAGAAAGGCCGCAAGACCATCGGCCAGATGGTCACCGTCGCCGATCTGACACGCACCGCCTTCATGAACGGCGATCTGTCCACCGTCATGTCACCTCGAACAGTGATTGCATGGGCGCAGAACGCGACGATCTTCAAAGATGTCGGTTACGCATTCCGCACCTCCTTCCTGAACAAGTGTGACGAGTTGGAACGCGAAACCGTGGCGGAATTCTATCAACGCTGCTTCGACGAAGAGCTGCCCGAAAGCGCGGCCAGCGTGAGCTTGGGATAATGGCACATCTCGGCCTGATCGGCGGCATCGGTCCGGCGGCCACCATTGTGTACTACCAACGCCTCACCGATCTGGCACGGCGGGCAGGCATCCATATCGACATGACCATCGTGCATGCCGATGTTCAGGCCCTGATCCAGAACAACCTTGCCGACAACCGCGCGGCACAGGCCAAGATTTACGCCCGCCATGTCGAGGATCTGAAAGCCGCCGGGGCCACCCATGCGGCCATCACCTCCCTCGGCGGGCATTTCTGCTTTGACGAAACCGTGCCTCTGTCCTCTTTGCCGCTGATCAGCGGCGTTACCCCGCTCGACGATCACTTCGCGGCACAGGGCATCGGCAAGATTGGCCTCCTGGGCACCGAAGTCGTGATGCGCACCAAACTCTATGGCCAACTCAGCAAGACCCAAGCGGTCGCCCCGAACGAAGATCTTGTTGAACTGGGCCGTGTTTATCGCGACATGGCCGTCATTGGCCGCTGCTCCGACACCGACCGCCAGCATTTCTTCGCCGCCGGGCGTGAAATGGTCGAAAAACAAGGCGCCGAAGCCGTTGTTCTGGCCGGAACCGACCTCAATCTGGCCTTTGACGATCACGATCCCGGGTACAGGGTGATCGATGCCCTTGATGTCCATGTGGAGGTCCTGTTTGATCTGGCACGGTCCAACCGGGAGGAACCCTCATGAAAACATCTTCCGTTCGTGCGGCACTCGCCACCGCCAGCGCCGTGCTTTTCACCACCTCGGCGACTGTAGCAGCCGTCAGCGATCTGGCGTCGCTGCGCACCGAGCTCGACGAAAACGGCAAGGGTGAGGAATTCGCCATGATCCGCTGCGCTGGCTTCTATCTGTCAGTGCTGAACTACACAGGCGTCGATAAACTCAGCGAAGACACCGTCAGTCAGTCAAAAATGACGATCGAACAACTGTTGGACCGGGCCAGAGAACTGCGCGAAACCGCAGACCAGACCGGCACGGATGATAAGCTTATCCAAGCCGTTCTTGAGGTCTCCAACACGTATATCTCGCGCTATCAGATGAATTTCGAGGCAGATGGCAACGCGTTCAGCACCGACCCTGTCTGGAACTCCGACTCCGACACCTGTTCCATCGTACGAATGTCCGTCATGCCATGAGCAAACCATCCGACAACCCTTCTGAGCCGTTCAAAAAGGCTCTGGCAGAAGCCACCAAGACGCTGGCCAATGATGCAGAGATGAGCGTCAGCTTCACGGTGGATCCGCCAGGCATGACGAATGATCAGGTTCGCCTGCCTCAGGTCACACGCCGGATGACCCGCGACGAGGTTATGCTGGCCCGCGGTACGGCTGATGCCTATGCACTGCGTCGCCGGTTCCACAATGACGGGACCAACGCAAAATATGCACCACAAGGCAACATGGCGCGCGATCTCTACGATGCCATGGAGACCGCCCGATGCGAGGCTATGGGCGCCCGCACCATGCCGGGAACAGCAGGCAATATCGACGCCAAGATCGCCACCGAAGCGACCCGGAAAGGCTACGCGCAGATCAATGAGGCTTCACAGGCCCCCCTTTCGGTCGCGGCAGGCTATCTGATCCGGCACCTCGCAACCGGTCGCAAGTTGCCCGCTGGCGCCGAGAACGTGATGAACCTTTGGAAGGATTTCATCGAAGGCGCTGCAGGCGGCACTCTGGAGAACCTGCAGGATGTGCTCGACGATCAGCAGGCCTTTGCCAAATTCGCGCGCCAGGTTATCGACGATCTGGGCTATGGCGACCAGCTTGGCGATGACCCTGATGATGTCGAGGATGACAGCGACGATCAGGCAGAAAGCGACGAACAGGATCAGGCAGAAGACGATCAATCCAATGCCGATGATCAGGAAAATTCCGAAGACGCGGAAGCCTCGCCTGAGCAATCTCAGGAAGAACAGCAGGATGCCTCGCAGGCCAGCGTGCAACTTGACGACATGGCTGATGCGGAAATGGGTGACGAGGCCGAAATGCCGGAAGGCGACGCGCCGATGGAGCCCCCTGCACCGCCCCCCCATTCCGATGCGGATCCGAACTACACCGTGTTCTCGACAGAGTTCGATGAAGAGATCAAGGCTGAAGATCTGGCCGAGCCCGCCGAACTAGAGCGCCTGCGGGCCTATCTCGATCAGCAGTTGGAGCCGCTGAAAGGAGCCGTCTCGCGGCTTGCCAACAAGCTACAGCGTCGGTTGCAGGCGCAGCAAAACAGAAGTTGGGAGTTCGATCTGGAAGAGGGCATCCTGGATGCCGGCAGACTTGCTCGGGTTGTGGCCAATCCGACCACACCCCTCAGCTTCAAGGTCGAAAAAGACACCGAGTTCCGCGACACTTGCGTGACGCTTCTGCTCGATAACTCGGGCTCCATGCGGGGTCGTCCGATTTCCATTGCTGCGATCTGCGCCGATGTCCTGGCGCGTACGTTGGAGCGCTGCCAGGTAAAGACTGAAATTCTGGGCTTCACCACCCGGGCCTGGAAAGGTGGTCAGGCGCGCGAGCAGTGGTTGAACGAAGGGCGCGAACAGCAGCCCGGACGCCTCAACGATCTGCGCCACATCATCTACAAATCTGCCGACGCACCTTGGCGCCGGGCCAGACCAAATCTCGGCCTGATGATGAAAGAAGGATTGCTGAAGGAAAACATCGATGGCGAGGCCCTGGAATGGGCACATAAGCGCATGATTGGCCGCCCGGAAAGCCGTAAGGTACTGATGGTCATCTCCGATGGCGCGCCGGTTGACGATTCAACGTTGTCCGTCAACCCCGCGAACTACCTCGAAAAACACCTGCGCGATGTGATCGCCATGGTTGAGAAACGCAGGGCAGTGGAACTGATCGCCATCGGGATCGGCCATGACGTGACCCGCTATTACGACCGCGCCGTGACGATCACCGATGTTGAGCAACTGGCGGGCGCCATGACCGAACAGCTGGCCGCCCTGTTCGATAGTGATCCGCGTGCGCGTGCTCGCGTCATGGGGATGAAGCGCGCAAGCTGATCTCCTCTCCGAGAGTGCTGCCATCTTCCCATGTTTCAAAATATCCCCCGCGGAGCGTCCGCGACCGACCCGTTGCGCCCCAGCAGGCGTTGCACGGGGACGCCAACAACCGCGCGCAGGTGCCATACGCGAGCCATACGCCCAGCCAGACGCTCTGCCATACACCGTCCGGACGGGCGTTTTGGCCCTTGCCGCGCCCTGAAATTCAGCCCAACTTGCGCGCATGACTTTTCAGACATTCGACAGCCCGACCTCCCCCGATCAAGGCCCCCCGCGCTTGAAAAAGCTACGCGAAGAGTTTGATAAAGAAGACATAACCGGCTTTATCATTCCTCGCGCTGATGCCCATCAAGGCGAATATGTAGCGCCCGCCGATGCGCGGCTGGCATGGTTGACGGGATTTACGGGCTCAGCGGGCTTCTGCGTGGCCCTGAAAGACAAGGCTGCCATCTTCGTCGATGGCCGCTACACCGTTCAAATCAAACAACAATCTGACATGGACGTGTTCACCCCAGTGGATTGGCCCAAGACCCAACTTGGCCCTTGGCTGAAGGCGAATTGCAGCGATGGCGACGCCATCGCCTATGACCCCTGGCTACATACCAAAGGCGACATAGACAGCGCCCTCAAAGCGCTGGAGGGCACCGGCATAACGCTCTTTGCCGGGGACAATTTGGTAGACCGCATCTGGACCGACCGCCCCACCCCGCCACAAGGCAAGGTCGAGCCCTACCCTCTTGAACTTTCGGGAGAAAAAAGCGGCGACAAGCGCGCGCGTATCGCCGAAACCTTGAAGAAGAACGACGAACGCGCCGCCGTCCTCACGCTTCCGGATTCAATCTGCTGGCTGCTCAACATCCGTGGCAGCGATATCGAGCGTAACCCCGTCGTGCATGCCTTCGCGATCCTCCATGACGACGGGCATGTCGATCTCTTCATCGATCCCGCCAAGCTGGTCGATATGCGCCCCGATCCCAACATCACGCCACATGGCCCTGACGCCTTCGAAGGGGTTTTGAAAACCCTGCAAGGCCCTGTCCGTGTTGACAAAAAAACCGCGCCCATAGCTGTCAGCCAAATCCTCGAAGATGCCGAAATCGAAATTTCCTTCGATGATGATCCTTGTATCCTGCCCAAGGCACGCAAGAATGACACCGAAATTACCAACACCAAGCAGGCCCATTTGCGCGACGCCCATGCGATGATCGAATTTCTCGCATGGGTCGACGCACAAACCCCCGGCAAGTTCTCCGAAATCGACGTTGTGCGCGCGCTCGAAGGTTTTCGACGCAACACCAACGCCCTGCGTGATATCAGCTTCGATACGATTTCCGGAGCCGGCCCTAACGGCGCCATCGTTCATTACCGGGTGACAGAAGAGACCAACCGGACTGTGGAGGATAACTCCCTTCTGTTGGTCGACAGCGGCGGTCAATATGTGGACGGCACAACCGATATTACCCGAACAATTGCCATCGGGGCGCCCACCACGGAGCAAAAGCGCGCGTTTACACGCGTTTTGCAGGGCATGATTGCCATCAGCCTCGCGCGGTGGCCAAAGGGCTTGGCCGGTCGTGATCTCGATGCACTGGCCCGCGCCCCTCTATGGCGCGATGGGCGCGACTATGACCATGGAACGGGACATGGCGTGGGCGTTTATCTTTGCGTTCACGAAGGACCTCAACGGTTGAGCCGAGTGTCCGAGGTGCCGCTTGAGGTCGGGATGATCCTGTCCAATGAGCCGGGTTACTACCGTGAGGGAGAGTACGGCATCCGGATCGAAAACCTGATCGTTGTCGAACCCGCAACGCCTCCGGCGGGTGCTGACGACCGGGACATGCTCAGCTTTGAGACCCTGACTTGGGTGCCTATCGATCGCAGATTAATCGATACAGCGCTGCTCAGCCCGGAAGAGGTCGATTGGATCAACGCCTATCATGCTGAAATCAGGTCGAAATTGACAGTCTCCGGGGATCTCGCAGTTTGGTTGGAACAGGCCACAGCCGCCTTGTAACGGCCTTTGCCCTTGAAAGTTGACACCAACCTGTCATCTTCAATGCTCACTGAACCCCAACAGAATTGAGGACAGATAAATGGGTGATCATATCACATTGCGTGACGCCCCCGGCGCCTATTCAATCCGAGGCGGTGGCGCTGTGCTCGGGGAAAGCTCAGAGGTGATCGAGCTGCAGGAGGGCGACTATGCGCCTGTGCTTTATGTCCCGCGCAAGGATCTGGCGATGGCCCTGTTTGATCAGTCCGATCATGCAACTCATTGCCCCCATAAGGGCGATGCCAGCTACTTTACCTTGCAAGCCAAAAGCGGCCCCATTGCCAATGCGGCTTGGTCCTATGAGACACCAAAGGCCGGCCTCGAAGCCATCGCAGGGCATCTGGCCTTTTATCCCGATAAGGTCACTGTAGAGAAAACCTAGATTAGTCGCCTCAGGAATGCTCCTCGGCGGCGGTAGCCGCCAGCGCACGGTTATACTGCCGGAGTGCATCAACCTGAAAAAGCGCCCCCAAGATCGTCGGAGGTTCACCCTCTTTGCCGAGGGTGACAACAGGTAGAAAAGCGCGGTTTGTCTTCTCGAAGACAGGCATGACATCCTCTAGCGTCGCATTGGGATCCACATATTCGCCCTCTTCAATTACGGCCCAAATTGCGTCCTCATCCGCCGCGTCCTCGTGATCAGGCCCACGCATCACGTTCTGCACGCGAAACATTGCCAGAAGATAGGCCTGCGGTCCGGCCGCAAGATGAACCCCGCGACGCTCCAACTGTGTTAAAAAGAACGAGCGATCCACGAGATTGGATGCCAAAGCCGTTGACAGAGACACAGCGACCATAACGGCAAGCCCGGTCTGCCAGTCCCCGGTAAGCTCAAACACGATCAGCGTGGTTGATATCGGTGCTCCCAGCACAGCTGCTGCGACGGCCCCCATCCCCGCCAAGGCATAAAGTGTCTGGGAACCGGACACGTCAGGGAATATCCCTGTAGCGACCAACCCGAATGCTAACCCAGTCAAAGCCCCCACCACCAACGAAGGCGAAAAGACACCCCCGCCCATTCGACCAGCCATCGTAATCGCCACGGCGACGACCTTGAGCACAGCAAACACAACGGCCTCCCACAGCAGGAGATCGCCAGTCAGGGCTGCCGAGGTTGTCCCATAGCCGACACCGATAATATGCGGAAACCAGATGGCCAGCAGGCCAAGTAGCGCGCCAGCAACAGCCGGACGGGCCCATCGGGGAAAGCCAATCTTGTTCTGAACATGAGTACCCAAATCGTCCGACCAGAAGATCGACTTCATCAAAATAACGGCAACAAGACCACACAATAACCCAAGCAACAGAAAGGCAGGCAGCTCGATGTAGAACCGCAAAGCGGTATCCAATGGCAGCGAGAACTCTGCGACATCGCCAAACTGCCATCTGCTGATAACGGTGCCCGCAACAGCAGCAATCACAATCGGCGCAAATGCATGGACCGCAAAATGGCGCAGGACGACTTCGAGTGCAAAAAGCGCGCCAGCAATCGGCGCGTTGAACGACGCGGAGACAGCCGCAGCCACTGCGCAGCCGAGCAGATCCCGCCCCGTTATCCCGTCTGCCTTGATCAGACCGCTTACCCAGCTTGAGATAACTGCCGCCAAATGAACGACAGGGCCCTCCCGCCCAGTAGACCCGCCGGTTGAAAGCGTGATCAAGGAGGCACACGCAGATGCAAGTCCCGCGCGCTTTTCAACCCGACCGTTATGTAGCGCGGAGCCCTCGATCACATCTGCCACGGACCGGACCCGCCCATCGTCGGTGAACGCATTGAGGATGAAACCGACGACCAGCCCGCCGCAAATCGGAATTAACACGATCCAATACCAAGGCAGGCCTGCTGCGTGGTCGCGTATGTGGCGAACGTCGTCCGAGCCGTAAACCAAGCTTTGCAGAAACTCGATTCCCAATCTGAACCCAAGCGCGGCGAAGCCTGCGCCTATCCCGATCAAAAGTGCGATGAACCAAAACTGAAGTTGAGACGGTCCGCGATGCCGCATCACATGCCAGCCCGACTTACAGGCTTCAACAACTTCGCCAACCTGCTGGCGAATACGGGATGTGTCTGGCCCGGCCATAGCCTTGCTCTTTCCCTGGGGCGATCACCGCATTACGGTTCCGCAATCACACGAAACTCAACTGGGACATGCCCTATGACCATCGCCGCCGCGACCGCTGAGCTCTCTTCTTTCTTAGGTGAAAGATTGACCACCTCCAAGTCTGATCGCGATGTTCATGGCCGCTCCGAAGTATATTACGCACCTATGCCACCCGATGCCGTGGCTTATCCTAGAACCACCCAAGAGGTGAGCGAGATCGTCAAGATTTGCGCGAAACACGATTGCCCCGTCATCCCATGGGGCACAGGCACCTCGCTTGAAGGGCATTCGCTTGCATTGCGCGGCGGGATCACAGTCGATTTCGCGCAAATGGACAAGGTCGTCGAGATTAACGCAGAAGATATGGATGTCCGCGTGCAACCGGGGATCACCCGAATGTCCCTCAATGATGAATTGCGCGCTACGGGACTATTTTTCCCTGTCGATCCCGGGGCCAACGCCTCAATCGGCGGGATGGCAGCAACCCGCGCCTCAGGCACGACGACCGTCAGGTATGGAACGATGGCCGACAATGTCATGGGCCTCGAGGTGGTATTGGCAGATGGACGGATCATCCGCACCGGTTCGCGCGCCAGAAAAACATCAGCGGGGTATGACCTCACTCATTTGTTCGTAGGGTCTGAAGGCACGCTTGGGCTTATCACGGAATTGACCCTGAAGCTGCAGGGTCAGCCGGAAGCAATCTCCTCGGGCGTTTGCGCCTTTGATACGCTGGAAGACGCAGTGCAAACGGTTATGACGACAATCCAGATGGGTATTCCCATGGCCAGAATTGAGTTTGTTGATGCTGCAACCGCCCGCGCCTTCAATGCTTATGCAAACGAGAGCTTCCCCGAAAAGCCACATCTGATGATCGAATTTCACGGGTCCGAGGTTGCGGTCGCCGATGATGCCGAACGTTTCGGCGAAATCGTGAAGGACATGGGAGGATCAGGCTTCAAATGGGCAACCAAAACAGAGGATAGAAATGCCCTTTGGGCCATGCGGCACGATGGTTACTACGCGATTCTGCAATCCCGCAAAGGCGCCACCGCGATGTCGACAGACATCTGCGTGCCCATTAGTAAGCTGGCTCAGGCGGTCACCGAGACGCAGGCGGATATTGAAGCATCCAATCTTGAGGGCCCAATTCTGGGTCACGTCGGAGATGGTAACTTCCACGCCATTTTGCTGATCGATCCTGATGATCCAAAGGAGTTGAAAATGGCCAAGGCCCTGTCGGATGCGATGGTCGAACGCGCTTTGTCACTCGGCGGCACGGTAACCGGAGAACATGGCGTTGGCATGGGTAAGATGAAGTACATGCCACAAGAGCACGGTGATGCATGGAACGTCATGGCGGACATCAAGCGAAGCTTTGACCCTCAAAACATTCTCAACCCGGGAAAACTGGTGCAGGTGAACTAGATCGCATCTCTGCCGCACTGGACCTGCGATGGCGCTTAATCTCAGCCTGCCAACAGCGCGCGGGCAGCTTGCTTGGCAGCGTCGGTAACTATATCGCCTGCGACCATGCGCGCTATCTCATCCACACGCGCGGACGCATCTAGCGGGGTAACCGTCGATAAGGTCTGATCGCCCGCGATCTTCTTTTCTACCCGCCAATGGTGCCCACCCAAAGCCGCGACCTGCGGGGAGTGGGTTACGACAAGCACCTGCGCCTCTTGCGACAACGCGGCCAGACGCCGCCCGACTGCGTCAGCGGTTGCGCCGCCGACACCCCGGTCAATCTCGTCGAAGATCAAGGTCAAACCAGATGCGTCCTCCGTCAGGCAAACCTTCAGAGCAAGCAGGAACCGGGACAATTCTCCGCCCGACGCTATTTTATTGAGGGGGCCGGACGGTGCGCCCGGGTTTGTCGCCACACGAAAGGCGACTTCGTCCATGCCTTCGGGACCCGCATCACCTTGCTCGACGAGGGTTTCAAATACAGCACGCTCCATCTTCAGCGGCGCAAGCTCCTTTGCCATCGCTTTGTCCAGTGAAGCAGCCGATTTCTTTCTGGCCGACGAGATCCGAGCCGCCGCGCGATCATACTTCGCAGTCGCCTCTTCCAAAGCGGCTTCGAGCTTCGCAATAGATGCAGCGCCCGTGTCGACAGCCTCTAACCGAGCGCGCAACACCTCTGCAAATGCTGCCAGATCGTCCGCAAGAATGTCATGTTTTCGCGCCAGCCCGCGCATCTCGAACAAACGATCCTCTACCTGCTCAAGCTCCGAGGGGTCGAAATCCAACGCCCGCAGACAATCCGCAACCCCGTCCTGGGCGTCTCCAAGTTCTGTAAGCGCCCGTTCCAGTGCAGAGATGGCATCGCTTAAGCGGCCTTCGGTTTCATCTGCCGCGCCGCCTAACCAACGTTGCGCATCGGTCAGCGTTCCTTCCGCGCCTTCCAGCCCAAGCGCTTGGTTCGCCTTCAGAATATCATCTCGGATGCGTTCCCCAGCCTGCATTAATCGACGTCGTGCATCAAGCTGAGCCTCTTCACCAGCCACGGGTGCAAGCTTGTCCAGCTCCGCAACTGAATGCCTCAGGAAATCTTCCTCGGACTGGGCCGCTTCAAGGGCGGCCTTCGCCTCAGACAGAGCTTTCCGCGCCGACGACATACCCCGCCAGGCATCCTTGGTCTTGCTCAGATCAATGCCCGCATAAGCGTCCAGTAGTTTTCGGTGACCCCGAGGGTCCAAAAGGCCCCGGTCATCATGCTGACCATGCAGCTCAACCAGAACCTCCGACAGCGATCTGAGAACCTCGCCAGACACACGTCGGTCATTTACATAAGCCTGCTTACGTCCGTCCAAATGATTGACACGGCGGAGCAATAACTCACCGTCCGCCTCGATCCCGGCCTCTTCAAGCACATGCCACGCCCCGTGATCTGCCGGAAGTTCAAACTCGGCCATGACCTCGCCGCGCTCTGCGCCCTGCCTTACCAGTTCCGCGCGGCCTCGCCACCCTAGGACAAAACCAAGAGAGTCGAGCAGGATTGATTTGCCTGCGCCTGTCTCCCCCGTCAAAACATTCAAACCCGGCTCGAACTCAAGGCTCAGCCGGTCAATGATCAACATGTCTTTAATGTCTAGAGAGCGCAGCATAACGGTTCTCCGGCCAACGCCCGGTTTCCCAGCCCGGCGTTACAGCCACTTACCCCGGATAACTTGACGGTAGATATCAACCAACCAACCCGTCCCGCGTGGTGCAAGCTCGAGTCCCTGCCCTGTTAAAAGCCGGTAAGTGTCATCGTAGAACTCGGACGACTGATAGTTGTACCCAAGGATGGCACCCGCTGTTTGCGCTTCGTCGGTCAGGCCAAGCGACAGGTAGGCTTCGACTAAACGATGTAGTGCTTCGGCTGTGTGGGTCGTCGTCTGGAATTCTTCGACAACAACACGAAAGCGATTGATCGAAGCTGTGTAGTGGCCGCGCTTCAAATAGTAACGCCCGATTTCCATCTCTTTGCCAGCAAGGTGGTCGAACGCAAGGTCGAACTTCAGGATTGAGCTCTTTGCATATTCGGAGTTCGGGTACCGTTCAATAACAGTGCGTAGCGCCTGAAGTGCCTGGAATGTCAGGCCTTGGTCGCGTCCAACCTGGTCAATCTGGTCGTAATAACTGATGGCAAGGAGGTACTGCGCGTAGGGTGTGTCTTCGTCGGCAGGATAGAAATCTATGAACCGTTGTGCTGCCGCCCTGCTCTGCTCATATTCCCGATCAGCATGAAACGCGAAAGCGGACATGATGAGCGCGCGTTTGGCCCATTCCGAGTAGGGATACAAACGCTCCACCTCACCGAAAAGTCGCACGGCTTCCTTCGCATCACCTGATTCAAGCTCCAGCTCCGCGCGTTTGTAGATCTGTTCGGGCGCGAGTGATTCCAGAGGAGCTTCCTTTTTCGATGAGAAAAAGTTGGAGAAGAACCCTTGGCGGTCGCCACCACGCCCCGAACATGCCGCAAGGCTGATAGCCAACAACACAATAATCGAACTATTTCGCAATGATCTGCTGCGCGTCATGCCCCGCATACCCCGTGCTCGTCGTTTTGCGGATGTATCATCCACGACCGTTGAACCGGGTTTAGCACAACTCTTTGAGATGAAAAACGTCTTTGGTGGTCTTTTTCGCGCACGACGAAATATGCCGAATTAGGCGACTTCGGCCAAATCGGCTACTTTCACACCTACGCCCGGCAAATGACGCAACTGGCTATCTGAACAGGTCACGATCCGGAAGGCATCAGGCGTCGCGAAAAGCTTGCGAAGCAGGCGGTTGGTCAATGCATGTCCTGCACGAACACCGGTGTAACGACCTAAGATCGGCGCACCCGCTAGAGCCAAATCACCAAGCGCATCTAGCATTTTGTGGCGCACGGCTTCATCCTCATGGCGCAGACCGCCCGGGCTGAGAACGTCATCGCCATCTACGACCACGGCGTTTTTATAGGTGCCACCAAGGGCCAGCCCGTTGGCGTGCATCATGTCGATGTCGGATTTTCGGCAGAATGTGCGGCTATCGCTCAGTTCCCGCACGAAAGTTCCATTCGCCATTTTGAGCGATTTTTGTTGCGCGCCAATGGCGGCGTCTGCGAATTCAATCTGGAAGTCGATCTCAAGCGCACCAGCAGGCGACAATGCCGCTGTGGCACCATTATCTTCGACACGAACTTCCTTGAGGATTTCAATTGCGTGGAGCGGTGCGCTTTGGGGTTGAATACCCTTGGCAACGATCTCTCGCACAAAACTTGCAGAGCAACCGTCAAGGATCGGAACCTCAGGGCCGTTTAGTTCGACCAAGGCATTGTTGACGCCACAGCCAACCAAAGCTGCCATGATGTGTTCGATCGTCAGAACAGCAACGCCTGCCTCGTTTACGATCCGCGTGCACAAAGGCTTTTCATCCACGGCGTCATAAAGGGCCGGAATCATGGCATCGCGATCAGTGATGTCTGTCCGATGAAACCAGATACCAAATCCTGCAGCGGCAGGATGCACAGACATCAATGTGTCTTTGCCTGAATGAAGACCTCTGCCTTCAAACCGTATTGTTGATTTCAGCGTCGCTTGCACGTTGCCATTCCTTCGGGAGCTCTTCGGAAACATAAAACTTCTTGAACCAGCCCCTTGGTCCACTGAGGGGAAAATAGGGACGGTGAGCTGAAGCCTCAACTCACTCTTTATGACGGTTTGCAACATATATGTAATATTGTGAACGATATCTGAAATATCGCCGGTAAGGCGCTGTTTCTAAAACGAAAAAGGCCGAGTTGCCCCGGCCTAGTAACGCTACGTTATACTGCTTTTAATCAGTTGGCTTGACGCCGCAGAAACGCTGGAATCTCGATTTTTTCCTGCTCTGGATCAGGTTCAACTGCTTCGGGTCTGGCGCTGATGTTTGGTTGCTGACGCGCCTGCGCTGTCGCAGCAGGTCCCGACTCGTGTGCTTCTGCACCATGTCCGGTCATACGTCCGATCAACGAGTTGATACCAAACCTTGGACGTTCAGCCGAAGCTTCCTCACGATCTTCGCTTACCAGTGGTTCAATCGTAGGTGTCTTGCTCACCGCCGCACGGAGACGTTGCATCGCTTCTGGCGAGGGCTTCCCTGCCTCAGTCGCGCGTGCCACTGCTTCAGGTTGTGCTGTTGGCACTTCCGCAGCCGGTGCGAAGGCAGGCTGTGGCGCAGGCTGATATACCGGCTGTGGGAGCCCATCATCTTCTGGAACATCACCCAAGTCTTCGAACAAGGATGGCTCACCAACTTCTTCTGGCTGGGTCATCGCCGCAGCCGCCGCCGGAATGGCCTGCTCTTCAAAATTTTCGGAAACTGCTTCTTCTGCCACTTTGTCCGTGTTCAGAGGTGCTGCAAGACTACGGCGTGGCACTGGTGTTTCATGCGCGCTTTCGTTGGCGTCAATGCCTGTTGCAACAACACTGACGCGCATCTTGCCGTCCATAGACGTATCAAGTGTCGAACCAACGATGATATTAGCGTCAGGATCAACTTCTTCACGAATACGGTTCGCGGCTTCATCCAGCTCGAACAGCGTAAGGTCATGCGCACCGGTAATATTGATCAGCACACCCTTCGCGCCGCGCAAGGAGATTTCATCGAGCAGCGGGTTGGCAATCGCTTTCTCGGCAGCTTGAACAGCACGATCTTCGCCGTCGGCTTCGCCTGTGCCCATCATGGCTTTGCCCATCTCGTCCATCACGGCGCGTACGTCTGCAAAATCAAGGTTGATCAAGCCGGGGCGCACCATCAGGTCGGTCACACCTTTGACACCTTGATACAGCACGTCGTCAGCCATCGAGAACGCTTCGGTGAAGGTTGTCTTTTCATTGGCAAGGCGGAATAGATTCTGGTTGGGAATAATGATCAGCGTATCGACAACTTTCTGAAGGGCATCAACGCCTTCTTCAGCTTGCTTCATGCGCTTTGCGCCCTCGAACTGGAACGGTTTGGTGACAACGCCCACGGTCAAAACACCAAGTTCCCGTGCGGCTTGCGCGATGATCGGCGCGGCGCCGGTACCAGTGCCGCCGCCCATACCTGCCGTGATGAAGCACATGTGTGCCCCGGCCAGGTGATCTACGATTTCTTCAATTGTCTCTTCGGCTGCGGCCGCACCCACATTCGGCCGCGCGCCAGCGCCCAACCCTTCGGTCACTTTGACGCCCATCTGAATTTTTGCCGGAGCACGACCCTGCTGCAGGGCTTGTGCATCTGTATTCGCGACAACGAACTCGACGCCTTCAAGTTCCTTTTCGATCATGTTGTTGACGGCGTTGCCGCCGGCACCTCCGACACCAAACACGGTGATGCGAGGTTTCAGGTCATTGTGGTCTGGCATCCGAAGATTGAGAGTCATGCTGTGGGTCCGCCTGTCTAAACTGTTCACTCGTGGCCTGTTTGCCGGCCATTTCTTATGTTTTGCCTCTTTCGACTAATGTTACCGATGAAAGCCTATGGCGTCACGTGAAAAACGGCAAAATTACCACAAAATATGGAAATCTTAAGGCGAATATCGGCGGTATCTCGCTGAAATCACCAAATCTTGCGGAATTCGCCACGCAGACCAATATAATTGCCCGCTAGGCAGCAATGTCGGCCCGTGAATCTTGAGCCCGGCGACTCACTTTTGATCACCAGTTGTCTTTGAACCATCGCATAGCGCGCTTAAGCGAGCGGGCCGGATAGCCGTCGACAGGAATGTCGAAATCCCACCATTCATCCTGTGGGTGTGCCGCAAACAGACAGGTGCCTACCGCACTTGCGAAACTCGGTCCGGTCACCGATTGTGGAAGACCCTGAACACGCAATGGGCGCCCCAGACGCACTTGCTGACCGAGAATTTTGGAGGCGAGACCATCCAATCCCGGAAGCTGCGCACCACCCCCGGTCAAAACAATGCGTTGCGAGGGAAGATGATCGAAACCGGCCGCATCCAGCCGGACGCGCACCTCCTCCAGTATCTCTTCAACCCGTGGACGCATAACACCAATCACTTCGGCCCTGCTGACGGATCGCCTGTCGTGCTCCCAATCGCCCGTATCCGAGCTAAGATCGATCATTTCACGATCGTCCATCCCGGTCGCAACGACACCGCCGTAGAATGTCTTGATCCGTTCCGCCATCGGAAGGGGTACCTGCAAACCTTGCGAAATATCTGACGTGACGTGATCACCGCCCATACGCACGGTGTCGGCATAAATCATGTGTTTTTTGATGAAGATCGATAGCCCGGTTGCCCCGCCCCCCATATCGATGCAGGCTGCCCCGAGCTCTTGCTCGTCCTCAACCAACGATGAGATGCCCGCCGCATAAGCCGACGAGGCGATTCCTGCGAGTTCGAGGTCACACCGCTTGATACAATAGAGCAGGTTTTCGATTGGCGTACGGTCAATGCTCAGCATGTGCATATCGACGGAAAGCTGATTGCCCGCCTGCCCCCGGGGATCGCCAAGGCCAGATCGGTGATCCACGGCAAAGTTAACCGGCTGAGCGTGCAAAATCTCCCGCTCATCACCGTAGTCAGGCACATCGCAGCTTGCCAGAACACGCGCGACGCAATTGTCGGTTACGGCGCCGTCGTGCAATTCAACCGTTCCTGCCAAGCCATAAGACCTTGGCCGAGCGCCTGAGAAACACGCAATGACGTGATCAACGCGAACGTTTGCCATTTTTTGTGCTGCCTGTACGGCAGTTCGGATTGCACGCTCGGTTTCATGCATGGCATCGATTTCACCAAAGCGAATACCGCGGGATCGCGTGGTTGCCGCCCCTATGACCCGAAAAGCAGACTGCCCGGCCATGGTGCCCAACCCATCGCTGTCCTGAAAGCGCTCCGGGCCGTCGAAGCGCAAAACGAGACATGCGATCTTGGAAGAGCCCACATCCAGAACGGCAATCACACCACGTTGCATCGCAGCCTGCCGCTTGTTCCGCATGGCACGTTGGGACTGGTAGAGATCCTTCATTCGGCGACGTCCTTCTTCACGACAATTCCTTGGAGTTCTTTCAACGACTGCACCGCATTGGCAGACATGCGCAGCGTCGGACGCTGAGCGTTACGAATATCGATATGGGTCACATCACGGGCAAACAGATCCTGCGCTTCATTCCATGCCAGAACGCGATCAAGCGCCGGGCCAGGTCGATCTGAGGGCAACATGATGCGTTGTCCGCTATCCAGAACCAGATCCCACCGGGTTTCGCTTACGCGTACCAAGCCGCGTATCTTGCTTCGGATCGGCCCCGCACGCTCGAGCAATTCCAATGCTTGCTGAACAACCTCAGATGCCCCTTCGCCCGCGATCACTGGCAGATCAGCTCGATCCGCTCGCCGCTCCAGCACATCCACGCGATGCCCGCCCAGATCAAGAAGCTCCAACCCATCAGCCCCGCGCCATATGATAGCAGGCACACGTTCTTGCAGGCGGATCTGCAGGATACCACCGGACCGAACTCGAACTTCGGCGCGCTCCACGGCGTCGAGGCTTTCGACCTCTTTGCGCATTGATTCAAGATCAAGATCGAAGCTCGACAGAGGCAGGTCAACAGCCAGTACATCCCGCACGTCTTGGGCCAACGCATCAGATGCCCCGCCCACTGACATGACTTTCACCATGAATTCGGGACGCTCTTCTACCGACCTGCGCATATCCGCAAATGCGTCACCGATGGCTCTCTGACGATCCGCATCAGACAAATATGCAACCAGCCCAGCGAGAACCAACAGGCTTGGCATACCGACACGCACCACTTGGCGAAAGGTTGGTGTCAACCAAAGCCGCTGGAAGCGATAGGACCAGCGGCTCGGAGCCGGGTCACGGCGGAAGGATTTGCGGCTGCTCAGCGATCGCATGACGCATCCTCCACCATCCACGCACATAGTTCGGACATCGACATGCCCATCACACCTGCTTGCTCCGGCGTGAGAGATGTCGGCGTCATTCCAGGCTGAGTATTGGTTTCGAGCAAAATCAGGCCATCCGCCCCTTTTGCCTCATCCCAGCGAAAATCGGTACGAGACACGCCCCGGCAGCCGAGCGCATTGTGGGCGCTAAGAGCATAGGTCAGGCAAAGCTGGTGAATATCTTCGGGAATATCAGCCGGGACCACATGGCTCGAGCCGCCTTCAGCATACTTGGCGTCATAGTCGTACCAGCCATCTGTCAGAATATCCGTCACGGTCAACGGGCGATCGCCGATCACGGTGGTGGTTAATTCGCGCCCCGGCACGAAGGCTTCGACCATCACCACTTCAGGCATGTCATCTGCCAATACAGGTGGACCGTTGGCGTCTTTGTTCACCAGATAGACGCCAACAGAGGAGCCTTCATTGTACGGTTTGACCACGTAGGGTGGCTGCATCGCGTGAGCGGCTATCACGTCACGCTTCGGTGCCAGCAAACTCTCGACGACAGGTAAGCCTGCCACTCGGTAAACTTGCTTAGTCCGCTCTTTGTCCATCGCCAAGGAGGACGCAAGCACACCAGAATGGGTGTAGGGGATGCGCATCCATTCGAGGAGGCCCTGAACACAGCCATCCTCACCCCACCTTCCGTGAAGAGCATTGAAAACGACGTCCGGAGCGATTTCCTCGAGCTGCGTCGCAAGATCAGGGCCCGCATCCAACTCAACCACATTATAGTCGGCATCGCGCAAGGCCTGCGCGCAATCGCGCCCAGAACTCAGAGAGACCCCCCTCTCAGCAGAGGGGCCGCCCATTAATACTGCGACTTTGGTGGGTGTCCCGCTCGACATTGACCCGCCTTATGTGCCTGTGCCGCCCCTTTTTGGAGCTTTTATTGTGGTTTCGTCCTTTGCGGACGCTATATCTTGTAGTTGAGCTTCAGGGGCGCCTGTTGCCTACCCGATGCACTTCCCACTTTAACTCTATTCCACTGTTTTGGAAAACCTTTTTCCGGACTTCTTCACCCAAATCTTCGAGGTCTGCCGCCGATGCCGATCCGGTATTGATCAAGAAGTTGGGGTGCTTCTCGCTCATCTGAGCACCTCCCAGCCGCGCGCCGCGCATTCCGGCGTCGTCGATCACCTTCCACGCTTTCAGATCATGGGCATCACCTGCCTCACCTGTAGAGCTGTATCCGACGGGATTTCGAAACGTGCTTCCAGCGGTTCTTTCCTTTGTCGGCTGCGTCGCGTCCCGCTTGGCCAGTTGATCTGTCATTTTCGTATGGAGCACTTCACGATCGCCTTCAGGTGCTCGGAGTGTCGCCTGAACAATCACTGTTCCAGAGGGCAAATCACTTTGACGATATGCAAAGTTCAAATCATTCGCCTTCAGGGTGACAAACTCTCCTGCCCGCGTAACCGCTTTGGCCTCGACAAATACATCAGAGACATAAGAGCCATAGCAGCCTGCGTTCATCCTGACGGCACCGCCAATCGCGCCGGGAATTGTTCTCAGAAATGTCAGATCCAGCCCTGCATCTGCGGATTTTCGTGCCACATGGGCATCAAGCGCGGCCGCGCCGCAGGTGACTTGATTGCCGTTTATCTCGATGCCATTGAACCCGCGCCCCATGCGTATCACGACGGCATCCAATCCGCCGTCACGAACGATCAGGTTTGATCCAACGCCCATAGGAAAGACCGGGATCGACGCATCGAGCGCGATCAAAAAGCTTTGTAAATCTTCGATATCGGCAGGCAAAAACAACGCCAGAGCGGGGCCCCCGACGCGCAGCCAAGTCAGGTCCGCCAGTTCGCGGTCCGGTGTCAGAGTGCCGGTTGTATTCGGGAAGTCCACGCCATGCCTCGATATCGTTTTGCATGAGATAGGCAAAAACGAGGGGACTGCCAAGCAGCCAAGAGCCGCGCAGCGTGCAAATACTCACTTCAGAAGGTTATTCCGCGGGACCTACAGTTTTACGCTTCATCCAGCGCCCCAGATACCGAACAGGCCAACGCAATATCGATACACCCGCGGCCAATGCAACCAGACCGACCCAAGGCCCATTCTCCCAGGTCAGCCACCCCAGTAGTGGGATGCCGATCGCAATCAGGACGTATGCATTTCGCCAGTGCTTATCCTTTGATGGCAGCATCGCGATGAAATTCGCTGTAATCAGCCACAGGAAGCCGAGGATCAGTGACCAGCTCATCGGGGGATCTCCGGATGTTCGCCACGCGCCCGGCGGTAAAAGTAGATCAGCGGATTGCGAAACATCGAAACAAAGCCAATCAAACCAAGCAGTGCAAGGAAGATTCCGTGCTGGAGACCGATATAGCCAATGAGAAACGGTGCAGCGACGAGCAGCGCAACGCCAGGCACATATTGATAGCGCATTGGCAAAAGCGCGACGCAAGTGGCCGCAAGCGCCCATAGGGCAGCGAAGATCAGCGAAAGACTCATATAGTTTGATACCCAGCACAGGTTACTTTGTTACTCTGCACATATCCTTGGTGTTTGAAAAGTCAGGGTTTTCCCACCTTGGCGTTTTTTTTGACCAGCTATCGGTCCGCTAGTACTTCGGCCAGACTATAGGCCCATGCACTGATTGTGCCGGCCCCGAGACAGACAACAATATCTCCGGGTTTAGCCTGCTCGCGAACCAGCTTGACCAATGCTGCTTCGTCATCAACGGGGCGTGCATGTCTGTGGCCATGGCGCACCAGTCCAGCGACAAGATCATCGCGCGACGCCCCTTCAATAGGGTCCTCGCCAGCAGCAAAAACTTCGGCGATGCCGACAACATCAGCATCGTTGAAACAACTGCAAAAGTCATCAAACAGGTCATGTAGGCGTGTATAGCGATGAGGCTGATGCACCGCGATGACCCGCGCGTTTTCGTTGTGGGCGACGGCTTGTCTCGCGGCTTTCAAGACTGCAGTAATCTCAACAGGATGATGGCCATAATCATCGATGATCGTAACACCATCAATCTCTGCGACCTTGGTGAACCGGCGATTGACACCGCCGAAGGACGCCAGAGCGGCTTTGATCTGCTCGCCCGTCATACCTAAATGCCGCGCAACTGCGACTGCGGCCAGGGCATTCGACACGTTGTGATCACCGGGCATTGGCAAAGCGCAGTCCTCAATCACGATTTCATCTGCCTGAAGCGCGATGTCAAAATGGGCGACACCGCCCTCGTATCGTAAATTGGCAGCGCGCACGTCGGCTTGTGCATTAAATCCAAAAGTTACTACCCTGCGATCAGTGATCTTGCCCACGAGACTTTGCACCTCTGCATGATCTGTGCAGCACACAGCCAACCCGTAGAACGGGATGTTGGAAACGAAGTCCAGAAATCCCTGTCGCAGCGCATCAAAGTCGCCCCAGTGCTCCATGTGTTCGGGATCGATGTTTGTGACAATACCAATGGTGGCGGGCAGCCGATTGAAAGTTCCGTCGCTTTCGTCGGCCTCCACAACCATCCACTCTCCCTGCCCTACTCGCGCATTAGAGCCATAGGCGTGAATAATTCCGCCATTGATGACGGTCGGGTCAATGCCGCCGGCGTCAAGAAGTGCTGCCACCATCGTGGTTGTCGTCGTTTTCCCGTGGGTACCAGCAACGGCAATATTGGATTTGAGCCGCATTAACTCGGCCAACATTTCGGCGCGTCGAACAACAGGAAGCCCTTGCGCACGCGCCGCATCCAACTCCGGATTGCCCGGCTTAATTGCCGATGAGATGACAACCACATCCGCATTATCAAGATTTTCCGAGCGCTGGCCTTCAAATACGGTGGCCCCGAGACTTTTGAGACGATCGGTGATCTTCGAGGCTTTCAAATCTGAACCCTGCACGGTGTAGCCGTGATTCAACAGAACCTCCGCGATCCCCGACATACCGATGCCGCCGATACCGACGAAATGTATGGCACCCAATTCGATCGGGAGTTTTGTTGCTGCAGCGTTCATGTTGGTTTCTTTGCAAGAGTTTCGACAAGCTCTACCAGCCGTTCCGTAGCGTCAGGTTTAGCCGTTGCCAGCGCGGCATGAGCCATTTTGACCGCGGCTTGCGGATTTCCAAGAACCAGAGCGATTTGCTCCGCCAGTGACTTGGGTTCAAACAAACTTTCTGGGATCATGATCGCCGCACCGCTTTCAACGAGGCCGCGGGCATTTGCCGTCTGCTCATCACGGATCGCAGCAGCAAGGGGAACCAGAATCGACGGTCTGCCGATAACAGACAAGTCCGCCACGGTCGACGCGCCTGAGCGCGCTATCACCAGCTGTGCTTCTGAAAAGCGTCGCGGAACATCGTGGAAAAACGGCTCGACCTCAGCGCTGATACCTGCTTGCAGATACACCTCTTTCGCCATCTCGGCATCGTCCTCTCGCGCCTGATGAGCGACACGCAGGCGGTCCCTGATCTCCGATGGCAAAGCTGCAACCGCATGAGGTACAACTTCGCTTAATATTCTCGCGCCCTGTGAGCCACCAATTACCACAAGGCTGAGAGGGTAATCACCCGGTGGAATGTAAGCGGCTTCGGCGCGTTCAATAATGGCGCGGCGTACTGGGTTGCCAACGTGGACCGCCTGCACACCCTCTGGCAACTCTGTCGGCCAGGTTCCGCAGGCGACCACATCAACCCGTTTGGCAAACAGCTCATTGACCCGCCCAAGCACACCGTTTTGCTCGTGGATCATGCGAGGAAGCCTCATTAGGCGCGCTGCAGCAATCGCCGGGATTGAGGGATATCCTCCGAACCCCACAACGACGGCGGGCCGGTCTTTCAAAAAACTGAAGAGCGTGGAAAAAACGCCGCCGCAAATCTTGAATGGGACTGCCATTTTGGCCGCCAGACCACCTCTCGCAAAAGTCGCCGACTTGGCTTGTGTTATTTGCACTGTGTGCGGAAATCCTGAAGTATACCTTGCCCCACGCGCGTCCGTTGACAGCCTCACCCGCCATCCTCGCGCCAACATCGCCTCTGCCAACGCTTGGGCTGGGAACATATGACCGCCGGTTCCGCCAGCGGCGATGACCATGAGCGGACCTGTCATCGGCGCCCTCGGCTAAGCAATATGTCGCGGATTTCTCCCTGAGGCCTGCTTCGCGTGAAGGCAAGAAGCATTCCAAGCGCAATACCGCCTGCAACCAAAGAGGATCCGCCGTTTGAGACGAAGGGCAGCGTCATTCCTTTGGCGGGCAGCAGCCGCACAGCAACACCCATATTGATAATCGCCTGCATCGCGAATAACGCCACAAGACCTGTCCCTGCCAGACGGATGAATGGGTCGCGCTCTTTCATCAGACGATAGAGTGATCGAACCGTGAAAATCGCGAACAGCGCGATGATCGTCAGGACCAATACCAGACCGTATTCTTCGGCAGCAACGGCAATGATGAAATCAGTATGCGCGTCCGGTAGGGACCATTTCACCTGACCTTCGCCGACCCCCACGCCAAAATAGCCCCCTTCACGGATCGCGTTGGTTGCGTATCCCAATTGCGTACGCGGATCTATCTCGGCCGACAGGTATCCGTCGATCCGGCGCGCAAAGTGTTCTGAAAAGTTGTAGGCCCCAACGCCTGCCATGACGGCGCTCGCCGCCATTATCATGAGCAGGATCAGCGGCGCACCCGCCACAAAATAAACGACACCCCAGCCGAACAGAACAAGGCACGCCTGGCCAAAATCCGGCTGCAAGGCCAAGAAACTGACAACAACCATCGTAAGAACGAATGAATAGAGCTTGCCCGGAGGTCCATTGATTTCCTGACTGGCCGAGATCAGCCAAGCCGACAGAACGATGAACAGTGGTTTGAGAAATTCAGAGGGTTGCACAGAAGCAAACCCAAGCGAATACCAACGCGTCGCGCCTTTACCAAAATCGGTGCCGAACCAAGGCAAAAGTGCTAGCGCGACGATTGCAGCCAATGCACCGAGCGTGGCTACGCGCCGAATGAAACTGGGAGACATCATCGACACGATCACCATTGTCGATAGCGCCATACCACCGAAAATGGCTTGTTTGGTCACATAGTGAAAAGGCGGTAAGCCGTTCTTCTCGGCCAGCGGCGGTGATGCCGCCAAACCCAACAAAAGCCCGATCGCAAAAAGGGCGAACACACAGGTCATCGACCAACGATCGACTGTCCTCCACCATTTGGGAAGGATCGGCTCGCCCGCACGCGCGGTCACGGTGCCGTACACCATCTCGGTCATGAAAATACCGCCTTAACTGCCTCGATGTCCGGGTTGTCCCGGATCTATCTGTTTAGTGTAGCGATTAATCCCGTTGGGGTCTAGAATTAAGCGTAAACGAGCACAAAAGGCGGACAAAAAATGGCCAGTCCCTGCACACTTTCCTGCCAATGCGGCAAACTCAGCGCCGAAATCTCACCGGTTGGTACAGAAAAAGGAAATCACCTGATCTGCTACTGCAGTGATTGCCGAGCTTATGCCAAGCATCTCGCGCAAGAAGGCAGATTGCTCGATGAAGCGGGTGGCACACAAATCTATCAAGTCATGGCAAACCAAATCAAGAACCTGAAAGGGGCAGAGCAATTGGCCTTCATTCAGCTTACCGAGGACGGTGTTTATCGGTGGTATGCAAAATGCTGCAACACGCCCGTTGCCAACACTCTGGCCACGCCACAGTTTCCGCTAGCGGGTATTCCGGTTGCAAATCTGAGCGATGTCGACGCGCTCGGACCAGTCATCGCCCATGTCGGAACAGAGGAAGCCCTCAAACCTGTCGAAGACTTTGGCGGTCCGCGCGTGATGAAGCGGACCCTGAAGAAAGTGGCTATTCAGAAAGCCGCAGGTTTGTGGAAGAAAACACCGTTCTTTGATCCAAAATCCAGTCAACCTGTGACAGCCAAGACAGAACTTGATGCCGAGACCATTGCGGCTGCATACGCTGACTAAAGGTGCTTTGCTACTTCTTTGATGAAGTCTTCGCCCCGTTTTTCGAAGCTGTCATACTGATCAAAGCTGGCGGCGGCCGGGGCAAGTAGGATGGTATCGCCTGCTTCAGCTTCCGCAACAGCCTGTTCCACAGCTTTGGCCATCGTGCCACACACCGCGTTGGGCACGTCGCCGAGCTGCAAAGCAAACCCTTGGGCTTCACGCCCAATAACATAGGCTTTCGTCACGGAGTCCAGATGTGGCTTCAGACCTTCTAGACCACCCTCTTTCTCTAGACCGCCACAAATCCACCGAACTGATTTGAATGCTTGAAGAGCCTTTGCCGCGCTATCGACATTTGTCGCTTTGCTGTCGTTAACAAAGGCGACGCCATTCAGTTCGCCAACCCGTTGAGAGCGATGCGGCAGCCCGGCAAATGAAGTGAATGCGGCTTCGATGACACGTGGCGCCAAGCCCACGGATCGGCAAGCAGCGTAGGCCGCACAGGCATTTTGGTGATTATGTGCTCCGGGCAACCCTCTGATACCGCGCAAGTCGATTGATGCGATTTGTTTTCCCTTGCGCCATTCGCTGAGAAAACCCTTTTTCGCAAAAACACTCCAACCCGCTCCGCTCAGCTTTTGTCCTGATGACACGCGAATGACCCGGTCATCTCCGTTCCCCACAGACAGTTGCCCCGCCAGATATCTGCCTTCTGCCTCATCTACGCCGATCACAGCCCGATCCGGCCCGCCCTCGGCGAAAAGTCGGCGTTTGGCCGCAAAGTACCCACCAAGACCACCATGGCGGTCTAAATGGTCCGGCGTCAGATTGGTAAAGACGGCCACATCAGGCGTGAGCGCCCGCGCCAGTTCGGTTTGGTAAGAACTGAGTTCTAGAACCACAACCTCCCCATCCACAGCAGGATCAAGATCAAGCGCACCGCGTCCTATATTCCCGGCCAACTGGGTTGGGCGATTCACATGATCCAGCACATGGTGGATCAGCGCGCACGTGGTCGACTTCCCATTCGAGCCAGTCACCGCAATTATCTTGGGCAATTGATCGAACTTTTCCCAGTCTTTCGTCGCGTAGGACCTAAAAAACAGGGAGACATCATTATCGATCGTAACGCCAGCAGCCTGCGCAGCAGAAACTACGCGGTTTGGCTCAGGGTAGAGATGTGGAATGCCGGGCGAAACGATCAAACAGGCAATGCCCTCAAAGGCTTCCTGCTTCGTCAAATCGCGCAATTCGAACCCTTCCGAAACAGCTTTATTCCGAGCTTCTTCATTGTCATCCCAAACCATTGGGATTGCGCCACCCTCCCGCAATGCCCGTGAGGCCGATAAGCCGGATCGACCCAGTCCAAGAACGGCCACGGTCATTCCCTTATAGCCTTGCGCAGCGATCACCAGTCGATCTCCGTTCGATCCCGAAAGAAGCCACCAGTCGGCCCGCCTTCGGGCAAAGTTGCAAGCCAAATCGCCGTGTCCGCTCCGTCTTCCGGGCTACGCGGTGCTTGATTTCCACCCATCCGTGTGGCGACCCAACCGGGGCACATTGCATTGCATTTGATGTAGTCTGGCATCTCTTGCGATGCCCGTAGCGTCAGCGCATTGAGGGCGGCCTTGGCCACGGCATAGGCGCCGCCCCCGCCAAATCCCTCTGAGAAACTCCCCCAACCCGATGAGACATTTACAATCCGACCATAGCGTTTGGTGATCATTCCAGGCTTGGCTGCGCGCATCAGTTCAAACGGCCCGCGCACCATTATCTGCATTGATCGTGCGAAATTCTCGTTGGCCTCCAGGAAGCTGACATCCTCTAAAATGCCTGCGTTGTTCACCAAAACATCGATTTCCCCAACCCAAGCGAAGCTTTCAGTGATGGAGACCGGATCGGCAAGATCAAGGCGCTTCATTTCCACGCCAAGTTCGGAAGCCGCAGCAGCCCCAAGATCGGGATCACGAACACCGATAATGACGCGAAGCCCTGCATCACGCAGCCCCGCAGCGATAGCCTTCCCGATCCCTCGATTTCCGCCAGTGACCAGTGCTGTTTTCATCTTATCTTGAGGGTAGCCAGACCGATCATCGCCAGGATCAAAGAAATTATCCAGAACCTGATCACGATCTGAGGCTCTGCCCAGCCTTTCTTTTCGAAATGATGGTGAATGGGTGCCATCAGGAACACGCGCTTTCCAGTGCGTTTGAAGTAGAGCACTTGAATAATCACGGACAGCGTTTCAACCACGAACAGCCCACCTATGATGCCTAGAACCAGCTCATGTTTCGTCATCACGGCGATTGCACCCAATGCTCCGCCGAGCGCGAGTGAGCCAGTGTCGCCCATGAAAACGGCCGCAGGTGGTGCATTATACCAAAGGAAACCCAAGCCCCCACCAATCAGTGCGGAACAGAATATCAGAAGCTCCCCAGTGCCCGGCACATAGTGCACGTCGAGGTATTCGGTAAAGTCGACCCGACCAACTGCATAAGCGATTATGCCCAATGCGGCAGCGGCGATCATGACAGGCATGATGGCCAGCCCATCAAGACCATCGGTCAAATTCACCGAATTGGCCGCCCCGACGATAACGAACATGGCAAAGGGAATGAATATGATACCGAGATTGACCAGCACATCCTTGAAGACCGGAAGGGCAAGCTGATTGGTCAGATCATCTGGATGAAGCAATGTGGCGGCATATCCAGCACAGGCCGCTATCAGGAAGCCGATCAACAAACGTATTTTTCCAGAAAGGCCTGCATGTGAATTCTTGGTGACTTTCGCGTAGTCATCCACAAAACCAACCAAGCCAAAGCTTACCGTCACAAGCAAAACGGTCCAGACAAAGCCGTTGTCGAGCCGCGCCCAAAGCAGGGTTGAAACGGTCAGCGCCCCCAATATCAACACGCCACCCATGGTGGGTGTGCCTTGCTTGGTGAGAAGATGACCCTCTGGGCCGTCATCGCGAATGGGCTGGCCGTTTGACTGCTTTCGCTTCAGCAAGTTGATCAATGGCACTCCGAACATGAATCCAAAAATCAACGCCGTGAAAAAAGCCCCGCCAGCGCGGAACGTGATGTAACGAAACAGGTTGAAGAAATCGCCACCGTCCGAGAACGCGGTAAGCCAATACAACATCTAGTGGTGTCCCTCAGTTTTTTCGTCTATCGCTTGGCCCAATTTCGTTATGGCGTCAACGATCTGCGCCATTTTCATGCTCAGGGAGCCTTTGACCATCACGACATCTCCTGCATGAACAAGATGGCGCGCGTCCGCTGCCAGTTCTGCTGACGTCTGTGCCCACCGGCCTTGTTTCTCAGCAGGCAACGCGTCGTGGAGATGCTTCATCAAAGGTCCGACAGTATGCACACAATCTATTGCTTCAATAGCTGGATGCATCGCTAAAGAGGCATGGAGATCGCCCTCGGTCGGGCCTAACTCTTTCATGTCACCCAAAATGGCCACCCGCGACCCACGCTCCTTTGGGGGAGTGGCCGCGCCCAACACATCCAAGGATGCCGCGACCGAGGCCGGGTTTGCGTTATAAGCATCATCGAACAGGTCAATGCCCGCCTCGCGATCCACGATGTCACACAGAATGAACTTGCGCCGGCCACGTCCTTCGGGTGGCTGCCACTGGCTCAACGCTGATGCTGCCAGCCCCAGATCGCCCCCCGCCGCGTGAATCGCAGCCAGGGCCGCCAGACCGTTCATCGCAAAGTGCCGTCCCGGCGCGCCTAACTTAAAGAGGATCGCGGTGCCTTGATGCTCGGCGCGGCAAACAGTGGTGTCGGCAGTAGGCGTCGCCTCCGTCAGCGTCCAGTCAGCCTGTCCACTGCCAAAGGTTTCAAACTTTGGAGTGGCCTTTTGCAATACCTCCGCAGTCTCAATATCGGCATTTAGAATAGCGATGCCATCCGGTCGCAAACCCTCGCAAATCGAGGCTTTCTCCTCAGCGATCTGGGCAACCGAGGCGAACGCCTCCAGATGCGCCGGGGCAACTGTCGTAATGACGGCAACATCGAGATCAGCCATCTTTGCCAGCGGGGCTATCTCACCGGGTTGATTCATGCCGATCTCGATGATCGCAAAATCTGTCTCAGCGGGCATCCGTGCCAAGGTCAGAGGCACGCCCCAGTGGTTGTTGTAGCTTTTTTCAGCGGCATGGACGACGCCCTGCCCTGCCAAAGCTGCGCGCAACATTTCTTTGGTCGAGGTTTTTCCAACAGAACCCGTTACGCCAATTACTTTCGCCTGTGTCCGGCTGCGCGCTGCCCGTCCCAAAGCTTCCAGCGCTTCCAGTACATTGTCGACCACCAACAGCGGCGCGTCCTTTGATACACCTTCGGGAATGTGAGAGACCATTGCTGCGGCAGCGCCTCGTGATAACGCCTGCCCCACAAAGTCATGGCCATCGCGCACATCTTTCAGCGCGACAAACAAATCGCCCGGCTCAAGGGTTCTGGTATCAATCGAAACGCCCGAAACTTCCCATTTCTCGACGACGTGGCCACCCGTCGCATCTGCTGCTGCCTTCGACGTCCACAAAGTCATGCCAAACCTCCATCGAGGGCAGCGACTGCGATGGAGGCCTGCTCCGCATCATCGAAAGGCAGCACATCAGTCCCGATCACCTGTCCGGTCTCATGACCCTTTCCAGCAATGAGAAGCGTATCACCTGGCTCCAATGCATCGACGGCGCGCAAGATCGCCTCGGCCCTGTCGCCCACTTCGGTCGCACCCGGCGCGCCAGCCATCACGGCACTCCGAATGCTGGCCGGCTCTTCGGTTCTGGGGTTGTCGTCCGTCACAAACACAATATCCGCGTTGTCATGTGCAGCTTTGCCCATCAAAGGCCGTTTGAGAGGATCGCGATCTCCGCCTGCTCCCAAAACGACCACCAGACGCCCCATCACATGTGGTCGCAGCGCCCGCAGTGCTGTTTCTACAGCGTCAGGCGTGTGCGCGTAATCGACGAAGACGGCTGCTCCGTTGCTACGGGTTGCTGCGCGCTCCATACGACCACGAACCGTCGACAACATAGGCAGCGTCTGGAATACTTCTTGCGGCTTGGCTCCGGCACCAATGGCGAGCCCTGCCGCGACCAGTATATTTGATGCTTGAAACCCACCAATCAGGTCCAGACGCGCCTGATGGACCTCGCCGCCGTAAGCAAAGCGCAAATCTTGTCCAGTAGCGTCAAAGCGCTGGTTCAGCAGTTGCAGGTCAGCCCCTTCGCCTGAACCAACTTTGATAAGACGATGCCGCCGGTCAGCCGCAATAGATGCCATGTCCTGCCCGCGTGGATCGTCCACATTGACGACCGCGACACCATCCTGAGCCAAAACGCGTTTGAAGAGGCCCGCCTTGGCATCAAAATATTCGGCGAAGTCCGCGTGATAGTCCAAATGATCTTGAGAGAAATTGGTAAATGCAGCGGCGATAACGTGAACGCCATCGAGGCGTCGCTGGGCCAACCCATGAGACGAGGCTTCCATTGCTGCGTGGGTAACGCCAGCGCCTGCCATCTGGGCAAGTAGGTGATGCAACGTGATTGGTTCGGGCGTCGTATGGGCCGATGGTGCAGTCCACGCGCCTTCAACCCCTGTTGTCCCGAGATTGCAGGCCTCCAACCCTAGCTCAGACCAGATTTGTCTTGTGAAGCTGGCAACTGACGTTTTGCCATTGGTGCCAGTCACAGCCACCACAGTGCCTGGCTGCGCCCCGAACCATATCGCGGCGGCATAAGCCAACGCCTGCCTCGGATCCTCAGTTATGACCACCGCGGCATCCGACTGCGCTAATTCTTCTTCTGCAATCTGAGCGCCACGGCGATCGGTCAACACAACGCTGCACTCCATACGAAGCGCATATTTGATGAACTCCGCCCCGTGCGCATTCACCCCGGGCAACGCCGCGAAAAGGTGCCCCGGCTTCACGTCGCGGCTGTCCACAGACAACCCGGTAACCTGAGCTTCCTGGCCGTCACGCGCTGTCAGACCGAGCGCGTTTAAACTGCATGTTTTGCCTGCGCTCATCTGCTCTTTATTCCGCGCGGATTAGTTACGGGTATTGACTACCCCGGAAAGCTGGGCAGGTTCAATCTCTGGTCTTAAGCCCAGGAGAGGCGCCATGCGCCGGATCATCTCAGCAGCGACTGGAACAGCAGTCCAACCCGCCGTTCGACGAGGCTTCTTGCCAGAAGTTTCGACCGGTTCGTCTAGGGTGACGATCAGCACATATTTTGGCTTATCGATTGGGAAAACCGAGGCAAAAGTCGCGATGACCTTGTCTTTGTGGTACCCGCCCGTTCGTTTTGGTTTATCGGCTGTCCCGGTTTTTCCACCGATGGCATAGCCCTCTACCTTAGCAAAGGACGCCGTGCCCCGCTCCACCACCTGCCGCAGCATGGAGCGCGCCTGATCAGATGTCCGCTCAGAAATAACGCGCGGCCCCGGGGCTATCGCAGATTTCTTCAGCAGAGTTGGCGCAACTTTCGTGCCGCCGTTGGCAACAGTTGCATAAGCCGCAGCTAAGTGAAGTGGCGACGCCGCCATGCCATGGCCGTAAGACGCGGTCATCGTGACAATCTCTGACCATTTCTTCGGTATCAGCGGCTTGGCATAGGGCGCTTCAATCAATTCTACGGGGGTTGGGTCGAAGAAGCCGAGCGAAGACAAGAACTCCTTCTGCCGCTCCGCTCCGATGTTGATTGCCATACGTGCTGTACCGATGTTGGAGGATTTGACGATCACGTCAGTGACACTGAGCTCCGGTCCGTAATTGTGGAAGTCGCGGATGCGGTACTTGCCCCAAGTCATCGGACCCTTCGTTTCCATCATCGTGCTCGGATTGACCAAACCGAGTTCGAGCGCTTGGGCTGCCGTAAATATCTTGAACGTCGAACCAAGTTCGTAAACGCCCTGAACCGCGCGATTGAACAAAGGACTGTCCGATGGATCGCCCTTCACCAATGGGGATGGGCGTGTGTTTGGATCAAAATCCGGCAAGGAAACCATCGAAAGGATTTCACCGGTGCCCACATCCATCAGCACCGATGTGGCGCCCTTGGCGTTCATCAGCTTCATTCCCCCGTAGAGGACACGCCGGGCCGCTGATTGAAGTGTCATATCGATTGAAAGCTGAAGTGGTCGTCCCTCTTCTGCGGGATCACGTAGGTATTGGTCGAAAGCCTTCTCGACACCGGCGGTGCCAATCACTTCGGCGGAATGCACGCCTTCGCGCCCGAAACTGGCACCTCCCAGAATGTGAGACGCCAAGCGGCCATTGGGATACAGCCGCATTTCCCGAGGGCCAAACAGCAGGCCGGGCTCTCCGATTTCATGCACTTTTTGCAACTGCTCGGGGCTTAGCTTCTTCTTGATCCACAGAAATTTGCGCTTGCCCGTGAAGTCTTTTTCCAACTTTGCTAAATCCAGATCAGGAAAGATCTGAACCAGTTCTTCCGCCGCCCGCTTTGGTTCAACCATGTGTTGCGGCTGTGCGTAGAGGGAGTTCGTTATCAAATTTGTCGCCAGCACACGCCCATTGCGATCCACGATATTGGCACGCTGCGCCACAATCTGTGCTGTTGATGCGGAGGCCAGAGGCTCGACCGCTTCAGACGATGCCAGCACCGACATCCGCGCGCCCACCATCGAAAATCCGATAAGAAACATCACACCGACAAAGAGAAGACGACTTTCGGCACGAAGGCGCATCTTGTCGCGCATTTCCTCGTGCCGCATCCGAATGTTCTCGCGCTCAATCACATCCGGATTTTCGCCACGAGAGCGGGCTGAAAGAATGCGTGCAAGTGGACGTAGAGGTGTGCGGATCATGGTTGCGTGACCTCCAAGTCTCCAATCACATCTACGGGTTGCGAGAGTTCAGGTACGATGATTTCACGTGGCGGATAAGCCACCTGCACCACATCGCCAAATTGCTCCGGTGTGATCGGCAATAACTGCAACCGCTCGAAATTCAGGGCGGCCAGATCGTGCAGTCTTTGTGGGCGGTTAAGGTAGGCCCATTCGGCTTCGAGAACGCTCAACGTTTCTCGCGAGACCCCAATCGCCCGCTGAAGAGAAGCTGCCTCTCGCAAAGCATCCTGCGTCTTGTAGTTTTCGGAATAGGCCCAGTAGCCGAGGGCCATCACGATGATCGCCGATACTGCAAACAAAATACCACGCATGACTAAATCAGTTCCTTTCCAACGAGCTTTGGCAGACCCAGACGCGCACGCCCTTCCAATGCTGGCGCACCGGTGCGCTGCGCGACCCTCAACTTTGCTGATCTGGATCGCGGGTTGCGCTCCAGTTCAGCCTCAGTTGCTGTGACGGCGCGGCGCGTTACGGGTATCAGACTGGCGGCCACTTCTTGTGTGGCCGGTGCGTGCCGAGAACCCCCTCCGGACTTGCCAGCACGTGACTGAATAAATCTCTTTACGATCCGATCCTCAAGAGAGTGGAATGTAACCACAGCCAGATGACCGCCTGGCCGCAAGACTTGCTCGGCAGCCTCTAACCCTTTGATAAGTTCACCAAACTCGTCGTTCACCGCAATCCGGATCGCTTGAAAAGATCGTGTCGCAGGATGGCTTTGCCCCGGCTTTGACTTCGGCAGGCAGGCCAGAATGACATCCGCCAATTCAAGTGTGGTTGTCAGAGGCCGCGCTGCAATGATTGCCCGCGCAATGCGGCGGGATGCGCGCTCTTCTCCATATTGAAACAGGATATCCGCGAGCAGTGGCTCGGATGCCGAGTTTACCAACTCGGCGGCAGAGATCCCCTGTTGCCCCATGCGCATGTCCAAGGGGCCGTCCCTCAGAAATGAAAATCCACGCTCGGCCTGATCGAGCTGCATTGAAGAAACGCCCAAATCCAGAACAACCCCATCGACAGGCAGAAATCCTTCGGACAGTGCTGCCATATCGGAAAACGTGCCGCTGCGTTGTATAAGTCGATCTTGGTAGCTACCGGCCCAATTTTCCGCCATCTCATGTGCCAGAGGATCACGATCGATGGCAATGACGCGCTCGACACCTGCCTCAAGAAGCGCGCGGGTATAGCCGCCGGCGCCAAAGGTTCCATCTACCCAAGTTCCACTGGCAGGCACATGATCCAGGATCGCATCTATCAAGACCGGAAGGTGCGGCGCATCAGGACTAGACATATGCGCGGCGGGCGACATTGACTATTGGCCCTCGGCAGGAACATCTGCGAGCTCAAGCAGGGTAAGAGGGTCAAAGTCTTCGCCCTGACCCTCTAGCCAGCTTTCGATGTCAGCGTTCTTGTTCTCGTAGGCGTCGGGCGCCCAGATTTGAAACGTATCGCCTGCCGCTTTGAAGTAGGCTTCCGACGTTATACCAACTTTGTCGCGCAACTTCGCAGGCAGCACTAACCGCCCTGTGTCGTCTGTCTGTGTTGGAAGCGACTGACCGTTGAATATGTGTTCGAGTGCGCGGCGAGCCTTTGAACCACGTGGCAGCCGCGAGATGCGCTCATCAACCTCGTTGATGGCCTCTTGGGTGTAAGCTTCGAGATAATTCTGAGTAGAGCCGCCGTAGACGATCACCAGATTTGGCGTCAGCCCATCGGTCCAGTCTGGGTCGCTATCCTCCAGTACGCGACGAAACGAGGCCGGGATAGACACCCTGCCTTTGCCGTCCACCTTGTGGACGCTTTCGCCTCTGAACCGTCGTGCCACTGTCCCGTGACCCCATCTGTTTCCCGCCAGGCCTTAGAAATGGAAACGGCGGTTGAACTGCTGCCACTGTTCAACCGCCGCCCTCGTCCCACTTGGGGAGGTTGCCAGACCCGCGCCACCTGGGGGGATGTCTGCTCGCGCAGGGCCTGGCGTCGTTCGATGCGAATGGGTGCCTGTATGAAACCTTTTGGTCGCCTTGGGGTTCTTGATGCCCCTTTTATGTCCCGTCCTCATCGTGGAATTGTTGTGCCATGGGAGAACATGGAAATCAACACCACTTTATGGGCAAAAATGAGAACTTAGCTTTAGATGTTGCTGGAGTAAGTAATATTGAGCGCAAAACACGCCTCAATTGGTACGCTTTGCCCGAACGTGCACTACATGTTGTGTGATCATTTGGTAACTGGTTTTCCCATGAATTCCCGTATTTTTCTCAATTCGGGAGCATTTGGGTTCCTAAAATCACGAAAATCAGTGTGCTTTTGCAACCTTCAATGAATCAAAGTGATTCGTTTTGCAAGTTATCCACAAGTGCGAGAGTCGGTATGTCGCAGGCCCAAATCTCGGGTACAGTTAAGCCATACCGCCATCAACCAGACGCTTTGCCAACACACCATAGGCTTCGGCCATGGCACCTTCGCCTGCGGCAATGGGTGTGCCGCTATCTCCGGCAAGGCGCGTTTCAAGATCAATCGGAAGGGCGCCGAGAAATGGCAGGTCCAGCCTGTCGGCCTCGGCCTTGACACCCCCATGACCGAAGATGTGCGCTTCATACCCACAACTGGGACAGTGAAAGGTTGACATATTCTCGATCAAGCCCAGCACGGGAGTATTCAGCGTCTTAAACATATCCAGCGCTTTTTTGGCATCCAACAGCGCGACGTCCTGCGGGGTGGACACCACGAGCGCGCCGGTGATGTCGGACTTCTGGCATAGCGTGAGCTGAACATCCCCAGTGCCGGGTGGTAGATCGACAATAAGTACATCAAGCCTCCCCCATTCTACCTGGCCCAGCATTTGCTGAAGCGCGCCCATCAACATTGGCCCACGCCAGACGATCGCTTTGTCCGGGTCCATCATCAAGCCGATCGACATCATGGTGACGCCATGAGCCTGCAATGGGATGATGGTCTTACCATCGGGCGACGCAGGCCGCTTGCTCACACCCATCATGCGCGGCTGCGAAGGGCCATATATATCAGCATCGAGCAGACCAACGCGCCGTCCCTGGCGGGCCAAAGCCACCGCAAGATTGGACGATACGGTAGACTTGCCCACGCCGCCCTTTCCAGAACCCACCGCCAGGATCCGATCCACACCAGACGGTTTAGATGGACCAGCCTGCGGTTCGGGGTGGCGCCCGACTTTCAAGCTCGGCGGCGGTGCCTTTGGTGCCGGACCATGAGCGGTCATAACAACTGATACGGATCTTTCACCTGCAATGGCCTTGACCGTCTTCTCAGCAGCGACGCGCACCATCTGCATAACCTGCGCCTTTTCGGCGGGCACTTCTAAGACAAAGCGAACAGAAGTTTCATCGATCTGCAGCGCTCGTATCATGTCCCGCGATACCGGATTGCCGCCATCAGGCAATTCTATGGTTTCAAGCGCCGCATTCACGTCTTTTGCTGTGAGGGTCATGAGACAAGGCCTTTGGATGAAAACTGCAAGACACTAGGTGTAACCCCGCAAACAGAAGGGCAAGGGCAAAACGACTGGCAATGCCAATTTCCAATCTGCAAAACAGTTTGGCAAGGCGCCTAAATGCGCATCAGAGGCTGATTTTCGCCGAGAACTGCCCTTACGTTAACTATATTTTTCAATAGGTTAAGCCATGCAAATGCTGCATAGCAGCATTGTTTGTTATATCTCTTGTCGCAGCGCAGCATATACCCAAATATGGGTCACAACAAACGTAATGGTGCACGCCAGAGAAATGGCCCTGCATCTTTTTGATAGGAGTCCGATAATGGCCTTTTTGACACAAACTCGCCCGAACGCAGCGCTGACAGAGCGCGCGACTGCACTTTTCTCCGACGTAGCCGAGCGCTTTGCACGGTATCGGGTTTACCGCCACACACTGAACGAGCTTCGCTCAATGTCGAAACGCGAACTTGATGATCTGGGCCTGAACCCATCGATCCTCAAAAGTGTCGCTTACGAAGCAGCCTACAAGGCTTGAAGAGATACATCGCTGGATTTCTCCTCCCTTTTATCCGGTGATGGTGTGAGGTGGCATCCTCTCCTCCTCCCTTGAGGATGTCGCCACAAATTACGGGTCGCTCACCCTCCTCCCTTAGAGCGTCTCGTACAAAAGAGAACGGCAGCCGGTCCTCCCCCGCGCTGCCGTTTTTTGTGGATTACTATTAGGCGCGTTCGTCTTTCGGAGACCCCATCACGATATAGGAGGTGATCGAGTTTACCTGCTCAAGCACTCCCAGAATCTCGGTATGAAAGTGCTTGTAGGCCGCTAGGTCTTCGCACTCGACCCTCAGCAGATATTCTATGGTGCCGGTGATGTTGTGGCATTCCTTCACCTGAAGCGCGAGCGCAATAGAGGCCTCAAAGGCCTCTTGGCTGGCCTTTGAGTGATTGTTCAATCCGACGGCAACGTATGCCACAAAAGAGCCACCCGTCTTGCTTCGGTCTAAAACAGCGCGGTAGCCCTTAATGACCCCTCGTTTCTCTAGATCCTGAACGCGACGCAAACAGGCGGAAGGTGACAACCCAACCCGGTCTGCCAACTCAATGTTGCTGAGTCGTCCATCCGTCGTGAGGTGTTGCAATATTTTTTCGCTGATTTCATCCATAGCAATATAACGTTGCAAAGAAAGAGAAGGGTTGCAAAAATTAACAACCCAATTGCGCGCCTGTCGGCATAAAGTTGCGCAATGAGTAATGAAATCCTTACCGCTCTCGCGATATTCGCCTTTGTTTCGTCGATCACACCGGGGCCAAACAACCTGATGTTGATGGCATCGGGTGCAAATTTCGGCTTTCGACGCACGATCCCTCATATGCTTGGCGTCGGCCTTGGATTTGTTGTGATGGTCGTCTTGGTGGGGATTGGCCTGGTGGGCGTCTTCGACGCTTACCCGTTAAGCTACAGCGTCCTCAAAGCGTTCAGCATTATCTACCTTCTATATCTCGCGTTTAAGATTGCTACGGCGGCCCCACCCAAAGACGGCCAGAGTGGCGGCAAGCCGATGACGTTCCTTCAAGCGGCTGCTTTTCAATGGGTAAACCCCAAGGCCTGGGCCATGGCGCTAACCGCCGTGACCGTTTACGCACCAGAACAAACCATCCTTACAATTCTTCTGGTGGCGACCGTATTCGGGGCAATCAATCTACCGAGCGTTTCAAGCTGGACCCTGCTTGGACAACAAATGCGGCGCGTCCTAACAAATCATCGGCGTTTGACCGCGTTCAACTGGATTATGGCCGTGTTGTTGATCGCCTCACTTTGGCCCGTTCTGGCGCCCGTCTGATCGACGTATCTTGACGCTAAAGCTGCATAGTCAGTTCAAAATAGAGCCCCTCGGGCTTGAGCTCGCGATCCATCTTTGCCCCCAAGCGTGTCACACAGTGATCAATCAGGGTTTCGCCAAACCCGCCATGCTCTACGTCTTCTGTCCGGAGGAGTTGCCGCTCAAGTGTTTCGCGCCATCGCAGCGTTGCGGTCGAGTTGTCATTCTTTGATACGGAGATCGAGATACCGCCACCAGCGCGACCAAGGGCGCCGTATTTCATCGCGTTTGTGGTGAGCTCATAGACCAGCATCGCAACAGCCGAGACCTGATCTGACGTTAGAAGCAACTCGTCTTCATAAGTTATTGCGACGACATTCTCCGCGACACCATCTGCCAGCCAAGGCTCCAGTGCCTGTTCAAGGATCTGACGTATCGGCAACATCGCCGGGCCTTCGATTTCCCAAGCTAGTTCCGCCAGCAAGCGATGTGTATCTGCCATTGCCTGCACTTGGGCTGCCAGCGTCTGTGAGAAGCTGCTTTTGTCTCCCGGCAGTCGTGCGCCCGCGTGTATCAAAGCACGTATGACAGCGAAGGCATTGTTGACGCGATGATTCATTTCGCGTGCCAGCATCTTCAAGTGCTTTTCGTGATTTTTCTGTTCAGTAGCGTCCCAGTTGACTCCTATCATCTCCAGCGGATTACCTGTGGCATCGCGCGCGGTGATGCTACCTCTGCCCCCCAACCATCTCACGCCCTCTTTGCCTGTTACAGGATCGATCACGCGATCCCTGAATTCGGCCTCAAACTCATCTGTCTTTTTGAAAGCGCGATCAACTTCCATTTGAACCATAGGCAGATCATCGGGGTGAATGGAGGCGAACATGGTATCTTCTGGCCAAGGCTGCGCGTCAAAATCGATGTTGAACAAATCGGCCACAAAGGTGTCACCCGTTACCGTTCCTGCCTTGATGTCCCAGCACCACGACCCCATTTTGCCCGCCTTGAGCGCCAAACTGGCCCGCGCGTCGGATCTTCCAGCAACATGTGTATGAGCCGACTTCTTATCGTTAGCTGCGCCCTGGAATGCTGGATTATCGCTTTGATCAGATTTGGTTTTTCCTGCCATTCTTGATCCGATCTCACGACTCTGACGAAATTTCTTGAACAAAAAACACTACTTCTGACTGACTTAAAGACAGCCTAAGTAGAATCTTACAACACTTCGACGCCAATTCCGACCATGTTGAGAACTGGTGCGCCGGGGATCTTCACACAGTTTTATTGGTTTCAGAATGGAACGTCGCTGGAGGCGTCTGCTGAAACTACGAACTTGCCCACCACCTTTTTGGTTCCGGCCTTGTCGAATTCGATATCCAGCTTATCGCCCTCGATTCCCATAATCTCGCCGTAGCCGAATTTCTGGTGAAAGACTCGATCGCCGACGGTAAACGCAGAAATCGCCTGCGCGTCGATAACGATGTTTCCGCCCTCTCTAGGTTGGCTCATTCCACGTTGCGACTGTCGCTCCTGCAACCGCCGCCAACCAGGTGAATTATATACATCCGCCTTGGAGGCCCGGTCATGCAGATCACTTGCGCCCGCGGCCTGCATCACAGGCGAGGCTGAAGACATGATACCACCCTGATGGCCGTAAAGCCCAGGCGGGGTGAGGACATCAACGTGCTCCTCGGGCAATTCGTCGATGAAACGCGAGGGCAGCGAGGATTGCCATTGACCGTAAACCCGCCTGTTGCCAGCAAAGCTGATCGTGCAAAGCTCCTCCGCGCGGGTGATGCCCACATATGCCAGACGGCGCTCTTCTTCGAGACCCTTGAGGCCACTTTCGTCCATGGACCGCTGCGATGGAAACAAGCCATCTTCCCAACCCGGCAAAAACACGGCCGGAAACTCAAGGCCCTTGGCGGCATGCAGCGTCATTACCGAGACTTTTTCAGTCGCATCTTCGCTGTCATTGTCCATAACCAAAGCGATATGTTCGAGGAAGCCCTGCAGGTTCTCGAATTCTTCCAGTGCCTTAACCAGTTCCTTGAGGTTGTCCAAGCGTCCGGGCGCTTCGGGCGTTTTATCGTTTTGCCACATCTCGGTGTAGCCGCTCTCGTCGAGGATCATCTCCGCCAATTCGACATGGGTATCAGCCTCGGCCCGCACCTGACCGTGCCAACGGTCAATACCATCGACCAGCTTTTGCAACTCAGCAGCACCGCGACCGCCGAGCCCTTTCGACATCAGCAATATCCGCGCGCCTTCATGCAACGAGACACCATTGGATCGCGCCGACATCTGAATTTTTTGAACCGCTTTATCACCAAGGCCACGCTTGGGGGTATTTACAATCCGCTCAAACGCCAAATCATCGTCGGTCGACACGGCCAGCCGGAAATAGGCCATCGCATCGCGGATTTCCATCCGTTCGTAGAAGCGAGGCCCACCAATGACGCGGTATGGCAATCCGATGGTCAGGAAGCGGTCCTCAAAGGCCCGCATCTGATGAGAGGCACGCACGAGAATGGCGATATCATTCAGCGAGAACGGCCTGAGGCCGCGCGTCCCGCCCTGCATCGCCTCGATCTCTTCACCGATCCATCGGGCTTCCTCTTCACCGTCCCAATGGCCGATCAGGCGAACTTTTTCGCCATCGTCATCATCGGTAAATAGTGTCTTACCCAAGCGCCCTTTGTTGGCCTCGATCACGCCGGCGGCAGCGCCAAGAATATGCCCGGTCGAGCGGTAATTTTGCTCAAGTCGAACCACTTTGGCACCGGGGAAGTCTTTTTCAAACCGAAGGATGTTGCCAACTTCGGCTCCGCGCCAGCCGTAGATTGACTGGTCGTCGTCGCCGACACAGCAGATGTTCGTATGCCCATCCGCCAGCAGACGCAGCCACATGTATTGGGCGACGTTGGTATCCTGATACTCGTCTACGAGGATGTATTTGAACCACCGTCGATATTGCGCCAGAACATCGTCGTGCTTTTGAAAAATTGTGACCATGTGTAGAAGCAAGTCACCGAAATCACAGGCATTCAGGGTTTTCAGGCGCTGTTGATAATAATCATAGAGCTCACCACCTCGGTTATTAAACGCCCCAGCTTCCGAGATCGGCAGGCTTTCAGGTGTCCAGGCTCGGTTCTTCCAACCATCGATAAGCGAGGCCAGCATCCGAGGCGGCCAGCGTTTTTCATCAATGTTTTCAGCCACGATCAACTGTTTGAGCAATCGCACCTGATCGTCTGTATCCAGAATGGTGAAGTTGGACTTCAATCCTACCAGTTCTGCATGGCGTCGCAGCAGCTTTACGCAGATCGCGTGAAAAGTACCCATCCAAGGTACGCCTTCCACAGCTTGGCCCAGCAATGTACCTACCCGGTTTTTCATTTCCCGAGCAGCCTTGTTTGTGAAGGTCACAGCCAGAATTTCATTTGGACGCGCCCGACCGGTGGACAATAAATGTGCTATCCGCGTGGTCAGCGCTTTCGTCTTGCCCGTCCCAGCGCCCGCCAGCATCAACACCGGCCCATCCAACGCTTCGACAGCCTCTCGCTGCGCAGGGTTCAGACCATCCAGATAAGGCGCCCCACGCGCGGCCATTGCCCGAGCGGCAAGCCCCCCTGCTGCGGCCTCAAACGCGTCATTTTCATCGAAACTGCTCATTTCGCAAAGATAGCGCCAGCGCGCCCGAAGGAAAAGAGGTGTTCGCATTTCGTTCACAAACATCTACTGGACAAGGCAAGTCTTTGTTTGCACAAGCAAACGCAATGGACTTGCACGCTAAATTTCCCGCCGTCTCGGATCTGCGCGACGCTGCGCGACGACGTATTCCGCATTTTGTGTGGGAATATCTGGATAGCGCGACGGGCGAGGAACGCACGCTGAGGCGCAACCGAACGGAGCTCGATCAGGTTCTGTTTCATCCCTCAATCCTGCATGGCGAGTTCACACCAAATCTCGCGACCGAGTTTCTGGGGCAAACCTACGATCTGCCAATTGGCATCGCACCTGTGGGAATGTCTGGGTTGATCTGGCCCGGAGCGGAGCACATGCTTGCGAAATCGGCTAGCGCGCTGAACATCCCATATTCGATGTCAACGGTGGCGACCCAGACCCCAGAAGATGTTGCACCGCATCTTGGTGAAAACGCGTGGTTTCAGATGTACCCACCGCGCGACAAATCTATTCGCGAAGACATGATGGTTCGAGCCAAGGCGGCAGGGTTCACCACGCTGATCATGACTGTTGATGTCCCGGTCGCATCCCGTCGGGAACGCCAGACGCGGGGCGGGCTGACCCAACCGCCCAAACTTACGGGACGCTTGGCCGTGCAAGCCGCGCTTCGTCCCGCTTGGCTAAATGGCATCCGGCAGACCGGCATGCCACGCATGAAGCTGATGGATGGGTATGCTGAAAGTGCTCAACTGGGAAAATCCATGCGCAGTTCAACCGCTCATGTGGGTTATCTGCTGCGTACGTCTCCAGATTGGGATTACGTCCATGCTCTGCGCGATGAATGGGACGGACCGTTGATCGTCAAAGGTGTCAGCCGAGGTGCGGACGCGCAGGCGCTCGAAAAAGCGGGTGTTGATGCGATCTGGGTGTCAAACCACGCTGGCCGTCAGTTCGACGCGGGTCCGGCCACGATCCAGTCCTTGCCAGACGTGCGCCAAGCCACCTCTCTGCCGATCATCGTTGACAGCGGATTCGAGACTGGCTTGGACATTCTGCGCGGATTGGCCCTGGGTGCGAACTTCATAATGATGGGTCGTCCGTGGCATTATGCTCTCGCGGCAATCGGCGAAAAAGGCCCCGCACATCTTGCAGATATCCTGAAGAAAGACCTTGAGGCCAATATGGGCCAGATTGGCGCAAAGGACTGGACTGACCTTTCGACGCGTCTGGCATCAGATCTGTCGTAATCTGATTGGCTGAGAGGCCTTTGTTTCGCCTACCCAGTTCCGGCGGTTTACCAGACGGCAATTAGCGCCTAAAAGATGCTGCAACTGCAAAAAGACCGATAACTTCGGGGGGACAGACTTGGCCGATTTCCAAAAAATCCTGATTGCCAATCGCGGCGAGATTGCCATCCGCGTGATGCGCGCAGCCAATGAAATGGGTAAGAAAACTGTCGCCGTCTACGCAGAGGAGGACAAACTTGGCCTTCATCGCTTCAAGGCGGATGAGGCCTATCGCATCGGCGAAGGATTGGGGCCGGTCGCGGCCTATCTCTCGATCGACGAAATTATGCGTGTGGCCAAGATGTCAGGCGCCGACGCCATTCATCCAGGTTATGGCCTTCTTTCCGAAAATCCGGAGTTGGTTGATGCTTGCGAAGCCAGCGGCATCGCCTTCATCGGACCAAAGGCGGAAACCATGCGCGCTCTGGGTGACAAGGCGTCCGCACGACAGGTCGCTATTGAAGCGGGTGTACCCGTAATTCCGGCCACAGACGTTCTGGGCGACGATATTGCAGCGATCAAGAAAGAGGCGGCCGAGGTCGGCTATCCATTGATGCTCAAAGCATCTTGGGGCGGCGGCGGACGCGGGATGCGGCCCATTTTTTCCGAAGATGAGTTGGAAGAGAAAGTTCTTGAAGGGCGTCGCGAAGCTGAGGCCGCCTTCGGCAACGGCGAAGGCTATCTAGAGAAGATGATCCAGCGGGCGCGTCACGTTGAAGTCCAAATACTCGGCGATCATCACGGCCAGATTTACCATCTTTACGAACGGGATTGCTCGGTTCAGCGCCGGAACCAGAAAGTCGTTGAACGCGCACCGGCCCCCTATCTGTCGGGCACTCAGCGCGAACAGATCTGCGCGCTTGGTAAGAAGATTTGCGAGCATGTGAACTACCAGTGCGCTGGTACGGTCGAGTTCCTGATGGATATGGATTCCGGTGAATTCTATTTCATCGAGGTGAACCCTCGTGTGCAGGTCGAACACACCGTAACCGAAGAAGTGACCGGCATCGACATTGTACGCGCGCAAATCCTGATCACCGAGGGCAAAAGCCTCATGGAGGCAACCGGTACTGCGTCACAATATGACGTCAAACTGGACGGCCATGCGTTGCAGTGTCGGGTCACCACCGAAGATCCACAAAACAATTTCATCCCGGATTATGGCCGTATCACCGCTTATCGTGGTGCAACGGGTATGGGCATCCGGCTTGATGGCGGAACCGCCTATTCTGGGGCCGTGATCACGCGCTACTACGACTCGCTGCTGGAGAAAGTGACCGCTTGGGCGCCGACCCCGGAAGCCGCGATTGCGCGCATGGATCGTGCCCTGCGCGAATTCCGCATTCGTGGGGTTTCAACCAACATCGCTTTTGTGGAGAACCTGTTAAAGCATCCGACGTTCTTGAACTACGAATACCATACGAAATTCATCGACGAGACGCCCGAACTGTTTGATTTCAAGAAACGGCGAGATCGGGCAACCAAAATTCTGACCTATATCGCAGACATCACGGTGAACGGGCATCCCGAAACCGAGGGGCGACCGAAGCCGGCTGAGTTTCGTGCGCCAAAGCCCCCGGCACTGCAGTCGACGACACCCGCATACGGCACCAAAAACATCCTCGACGAGCATGGCCCCCAAGCCGTCGCCGATTGGATGGCAGATCAAGAACAGCTGCTTATTACCGACACGACAATGCGCGACGGGCACCAGTCCTTGTTGGCCACCCGGATGCGCTCGATCGACATGATCCGTGTTGCGCCCGCATACGCCGCCAACCTGCCTCAGCTCTTTTCCGTAGAATGCTGGGGTGGTGCGACATTTGATGTGGCCTACCGGTTTTTGCAGGAATGCCCATGGCAACGTTTGCGCGACCTACGCAAAGCCTTGCCGAATGTCATGACGCAGATGTTGCTGCGCGCCTCGAATGGTGTTGGCTACACGAACTACCCTGACAACGTGGTGCAGTTCTTCGTCAAGCAGGCGGCAGAGACGGGCGTAGACGTGTTCCGCGTCTTCGACAGTCTGAACTGGGTGGAAAATATGCGTGTGGCCATGGATGCCGTGGTCGAAGCAAACAAAATTTGCGAGGGCACGATTTGCTACACCGGCGATATTCTGAACCCGGACCGGTCCAAGTATGACCTCAAATACTATGTAGATATGGGTAAGGAACTCAAAGCCGCGGGTGCCCATGTTCTGGGCCTGAAGGATATGGCCGGACTGCTGAAGCCAAGTGCGGCGCGCGTATTGGTAAAAGCACTGAAAGAAGACGTTGGTCTGCCCATTCATTTCCACACGCACGACACTGCCGGTATCGCCTGCGCCACAATTCTGGCCGCGTCCGAGGCCGGTGTGGACGCGGTCGATTGTGCGATGGACTCGTTGTCCGGAAACACCTCACAGGCAACGCTCGGCACAATCGTTGAAGCGCTGCAAAATGATCCACGCGATACTGGGATCGATATCGGAACCGTGCGCCAGATCAGCGATTATTTTGAAGCTGTGCGCAGTCACTATTTGGCGTTTGAAAGCGGCATGCAGGCTCCTGCTTCCGAGGTGTATCTTCACGAGATGCCCGGCGGTCAGTTTACCAACCTCAAAGCGCAAGCTCGGTCGATGGGGCTCGAAGAGCGCTGGCACGAGGTGGCGCAGATGTACGCCGACGTAAACCAGATGTTCGGCGACATCGTGAAGGTAACTCCTTCGTCAAAAGTCGTGGGCGATATGGCTTTGATGATGGTTAGTCAGGGCCTGACCCGCGAAGACGTGGAAGACCCCAAGAAGGATGTTGCCTTCCCGGACAGCGTGATCGACATGATGCGCGGCAATCTGGGACAGCCCCCCGGAGGTTGGCCGAAAACGATTCTGAAGAAGGTTCTCAAAACCGAAAAACCAATGACCGAACGCCCCGGAAAATGCATGGAGGCGGTGGACCTTGAGGCCATGCGTTCTGATTTGTCTGCCGAGCTTGAGGGCAAGCGTATCGATGACGAAGACCTGAACGGCTATCTGATGTATCCGAAGGTGTTTCTTGACTACATGGGGCGACATCGGGTGTACGGGCCAGTTCGGACCTTGCCGACGCATACATTCTTCTATGGCATGGAGCCGGGCGAGGAGATCAGCGTCGAAATCGATCCTGGCAAAACGCTGGAAGTCCGAATGCAAGCACGCTCGGCCACGAATGATGATGGCGAAGCAAAGGTCTTTTTCGAACTTAACGGTCAACCTCGAGTCATTCGGGTCGCGGACCGAAAGGCGGCCGCCGTCGTGGCGAAGATGCCCAAAGCGGAAACAGGCAATCCCGATCATGTAGGTGCGCCCATGCCAGGCGTCGTGGCGTCGGTCGCCGTGCAGCAAGGTGCGGATGTCAAAGAAGGTGATCTGTTGCTGACCATCGAGGCCATGAAGATGGAAACCGGTATTCACGCGGATCGCGATGCACATATCAAAGCCGTCCACGTGAAGCCCGGCGGGCAGATTGACGCCAAGGACCTGCTGGTTGAACTGGAGTAGGCTCGTCTAGCCCGAGCAACGTGCCGCTCGATCTTTCGTTTTGTCTGTCTTCAATTCGTTATTGTTTCGTGCTTCTGTGATGAGCGCGCCCTTATGGGCCATGTCTAAGGCAGAAGATGACACGATGTTTGACCACAAGATCATAGTTTTTTCCGATCTTCATATCGTTGAAGAAGGCGAAACCATCCTGAACCTTGATCCGCTGGAACGCTTTGACCGTGCCGTGAAACAGGCGCGCGCAACGCATCCTGATGCTGACAGGATCATGATTGTGGGGGACCTAACCCACCACGGACGTCCAGAGCAATATCTTCGGCTAAAGGAATATCTCGAGACTGTCGATCTGCCCATCCATCTGATGATGGGCAATCATGATCGCCGTGCGGCATTTCAGGATGTATTTACAAACGCTCCCAATGCCGCTGGTTTCGTGCAGGAGAGAGTCGATCTCGGTGCGACCCTGCTTATAACATTGGACACCCTGGACGGGCCGCCCTACCGCGATGATCACCACGCAGGCAAACTCTGCGCCAAGCGATTGGACTGGCTCGACGCCCAATTGTCCGCGGCAGCAGGCAAATGTGTGATCCTGTTTTTCCACCACCCTCCCTACCATGTGGGTTTTCCGGGGATGGACCGCATAAGGCTGCTGGATGACGACGTAGTACTGGAAATGATCAACAGACACGGCAATGTAGCACTTATGGTCAACGGCCACGTTCATCGCACAATCTCGGGCGTGGCACGCGGTGTGCCTTTCACGATGTTCAAAAGCCCCTGCCACCAGATGCCCATGAGGATGACTGAACAAAGTTCCTCAAGCTCGATAGATGAGCCCGGTGCTTACGGTCTTTTGTGTCTGTCTGCAGACGCAGTTGTAGTTCACACGCAAGATGTTGGACCAATTGCGGTTGTGCATGATGACGAATACTCCCGATAGGATCCGCCAATGCCAAGTCTGACCATTGCACCAATCTATGTCGGGCTTGTCTCTCTGTTGTTCTTGGGTCTGTCCGTCCGCGTCATGCTTGCTCGCCGATCCCAGAAAGTCTCGATTGGGACTGGCGACAATGCACTGGTTGAGCGCGCCATGCGGCTACAGGCCAATTGCCTCGAATATTCGGCATTCGCGTTGCTTCTGCTTGTGGTGCTCGAACTACAGGGAACACCGGCCTCGGTGCTCCACATCTTTGGCGCCGCGTTTATCTTGGCTCGACTATCACATGCCTATGGTATGCACAGCGTGGAGGCACCCGGCATTTACCGCGTCGCCGGTGTTGGCGTCAGCGTGACACTGATAGGTCTGATGGCGCTTGGATCCGTTCTACACGCTTTGTTTTAGTCAACCAGACTTGAGACCCAGCGCTGCACCGCTTAGGTCTGTGTGAAAGTGATTTCCAAAGGACCACGCCCCATGCCCCTGACCCCACGCCATATTCTTCGTGACGCCGCTGATCCCTCTGGCGGGCTCGGTGACCTGCCCGAATGGGATTTGAGCGATCTCTACGACGGGCCAGAGGCCAAAGAGTTCAAGCGCGACATGGACTGGCTGGAAGAGGCCTGCGCAACCTTCGCCACCGACTACGAAGGCAAGTTGGCTGATTTGGACGCGGATGGACTGCTAGACTGCGTGCTGCGATACGAGAAGATCGACATGGTTGGTAGTCGCGTGATGTCTTTTGCGGGCTTACGCTACTACCAGAATACCACAGATGGCGAGCGCGCCAAGTTCATGGCAGATGCGCAAGACAAGATGACAACCTTCACCACGCCACTGGTCTTCTTCTCACTCGAGATCAACCGCATCGATGACAGCAAGCTGGATGCGTTGTTTGAGCAAAGTGCAGATCTGGCACGCTACAAGCCTATTTTTGATCGTCTGCGTGCTATGAAGCCTTATCAACTAAGTGATGAGTTAGAGAAATTCCTGCATGACCAATCCACTGTCGGCGCTGCTGCTTGGAATCGCTTGTTTGATGAGCATATCGCCGGTCTGGAATTCGAAATCGATGGAGAGGCGCAGGGCATCGAAGCCACACTAAATCTGCTGACCGACCCAGAGCGCGAGAAACGCGAAGCCGGTGCACGCGAACTGGCTAAGGTTTTCGGCGAAAACGTCAAGATTTTCTCGCGGGTCCACAACACGCTCGCCAAGGAAAAAGAGATCGAGGATCGCTGGCGCGGCATGCCAACGGCGCAGACTGGTCGGCACCTCTCCAATCAAGTTGAGCCAGAAGTGGTGGAGGCGTTGCGGAACGCTGTGGTTACTGCTTATCCGAAACTTTCTCACCGCTACTACGAACTTAAACGTAAATGGCTCGGCCTCGACACGTTGGAGGTTTGGGACCGCAACGCTCCGCTTCCGATGGAGGACAATCGTCTGGTGGGGTGGGATGAAGCCAAAACGACCGTGCTTGATGCGTATTCCAGCTTCTCTCCCAAGATGGCTGATCTGGCGAAACCGTTCTTTGAAAAAGGTTGGATAGATGCAGGCGTCAAACCCGGCAAAGCACCGGGCGCATTCGCGCATCCTACTGTGACAGATGTTCATCCCTACGTGATGCTGAACTATCTTGGGAAACCACGCGATGTCATGACCCTCGCGCATGAACTGGGCCACGGCGTGCATCAGGTCCTAGCCGCCGAGCAAGGGGAAATGCTAAGCTCGACCCCGCTGACCTTGGCCGAAACTGCTTCCGTTTTCGGCGAAATGCTTACGTTCCAGAAGATGCTTGGCGCGGCGAAGGATGAAGCCCATCGCAAGATCATGTTGGCTGGCAAGGTCGAGGACATGATCAATACGGTTGTCCGCCAGATCGCGTTCTACGACTTCGAAGTGAAGCTTCACGATGCGCGGCGGCGCGGCGAACTTACCCCCGAAGATATCGGCGAGCTTTGGATGTCTGTTCAGGGTGAAAGCCTCGGGCCTGCCTTCACCTTTATGGAGGGCTATGAAAGCTTCTGGGCCTATATCCCGCATTTCGTACATTCCCCCTTCTATGTCTACGCTTACGCGTTTGGCGACGGTCTCGTTAACGCACTCTACGCGGTCTATGCCGAGGGCGATCCGAGCTTTCAGGAGAAGTATTTCGAGATGCTTAAGGCCGGTGGGTCCAAGCACCACAAGGAGCTGTTGGCACCATTTGGTCTGGACGCGTCAGACCCGAAATTCTGGGACAAAGGTCTCAGCATGATCTCAGGCTTTATAGACGAATTGGAAGCGATGGAGAGCTGAACCAAGCCTTCACCCCTATCGTTGATCCAGAAGGGGGGCGAGCGTGAACCAAATCACGTCCGCCACCGCTTTTGCCCCGTCTGCATTCGCATGATGCAGATCATCCGCATAGAACGAACTGCCATTTTGCGACACGCTCTTGATTGCGTCTTCGGTTGGCACAAGTGCTGCACCCATATCTTCGGACAAGACACCAAAGAGGCGCCTGTTTCGGGCAAGCCAATCCTCTGGCGAGGCGGGCGTTGCCTCAAGCCATCCGAGTTCGCCCTCATAGACAGGATGGTTGGCCGCAGACGGCCAGTGCGGCATCACTATGATCTCAGCACCGTCTGCCAAGGCCGCGAGGTTACGAATGGTGCGGCGCGATACCCAAGCGTCCATCGGACTAAGCGCCGTTCGGGAAAACTCCTGCAACACAACAGCATCCCATTCGACATCAGAGAGTAGTTGTTTAAGCCCCGGAATTCGGGCGACTTGCACAAGGCGCACACCGTTCGCCGCGGCAATACTTGCTGATATCGATCGCCCCGAGCGCTCTGCCGCTTGGACGACCAAACTTGGCACGTCGTGGCGCACCAAAGCGGAATTTCCAATAAAAAGCACCTGCGGTAAATCACCGCCGGCGCGTGCGTGCGAGAGCTGAACAGTCTCAAGATGCTCTTTAGTAAGGTAGGGGAACGTGTTGGCAGGTTGATAGAGCCGGAACACCGTCGCGAGTAGGAACAGAGCGGCACAACCGACCAGTGCAAAGGCCAAAATCGATGTGCGGCGCCAAGTTACACGCACCAGTCAGCTACTCCGCTTCAAAAGCCATGTCGATCATAGCTTGGGTGCCTTTCACAAACTCCAGTGTTACCGGATACTCGGCATCCCCCCGCACCGCCCGACCGAACGCCTCAACCTGCAGCACGTATTGATTGACGCCCGGCCAGCGCTCGATCGTGACCGACGGCGCGCCACCACCATGCACATTTTTGTGCAATTCCAGCTGTGCTTCGCCGAAAACACCAGCGTTGAATGGCGCTGTGAGGCGAACAAGCCCATCGCGTCCGTGAAAGGTTACTTCCTGGCGTGGATGCATTCGCATGGAGGTTACCGACGAATAGCGAAAAGACGGAAAGTCCGCTGTAACATGGGCAAAGACATCCACATTGTTTTCCCGCTTAATCCGCGCCTGAACAGCCTCTGGCTCTTCGCCCGTTACAAACCGTCCGGATCCGAACGTATAGACGCCAATATCAGGTAGACTTCCCCCACCCGTCTCGGGCCTGTTGCGAATATTGTGCTGATCAGCGCTGTTGTCATAAGAGAACACCACATCCACCAAGACGAGGTCGCCGATAGACCCCGCCTCATACAATTCCTTTGCCCGCTGCCACTGCGGGTGATGTGGGATCATATAAGCCTCCGCACAGATGAGGCCCGTCTCGTCCCTCATTGCAATCAGATTGTCGAATTCTGATGCACCCATCGTCATAGGTTTTTCGCAAAGCACATGTTTCCCGGCTCGCATTGTCTTTTGCGACCACTCCACATGCAGGTGATTGGGTAACGGTATATAAACCGCATCTACCTCGGGATCGGCCAACAGCATCTCGTAGCTGTCATGTATCTTGATGTCTGGGCAAAACTCCTGAAAGCCATGCGCTTTCTCAGGCGAGGATGTCGCAAGCGCTGCAAGGCGCGCGCCCTTGGCCGCATGTATCGCGGGGCCCATGTGCTGTTTGGCGAAATTAGCGGCGCCCAGAATGCCCCAATTGACGGTTTTCATGTTGGCCTCCGTTTGCTTTTCACAAAGCTAGCTGAGGGCTCCACCCATGAAAAGTAGATCAACCGACCAAAAGTAACTCCAGCGTGTGCTCCAAGGCCTCACGCTCTGGATCAATTTTCGCGCCCAGCCGTTGGCGGAAACGGGATGGTGCCTTCGGCATACTATTGAGATGCGCCCCGACAAATTCTGCCGCGGTTTGACCCTGTGAATTCACCGCGTGCAGGTCCGCACCGCAGTCGAGCAATAGCTCGACCTTGTCAGGATCGGTGGCGGCTTGCATCAGGGCCGTCAACCCCTGCCCCTCAACACAATCGCTTTTGACGTCAGGGTCGGCATCATGCGCCAACAGCGCCGCCATTTCTTTCGTACTTCCATGCGCGATGGATCGCAGCAATGGCGTATCACCCATCGAGGTGCGCGCCTCAATATCTGCGCCAGCCTCTCTCAGCACAGCCACCAGCTTTTGGAGATTTTCTGCGTCTTCTTCGAACAGATAGCCCGCAATATGGTGTAAGGCTGTATATCCGTCAGGGGTCGCAAACCGTGGATCTGCGCCACCACGTACTAACATCGCTGCGAGTTCGGAAGATCGACCTTCCGCGCTCATACCCCAAAGTAGCGGGAAGCCTTTGTAGGGACCGTAATGTGCATTCAAGTTTGGAGACCGATCCAAGAACGCCTCGATCAGATCATGATCGCCCATCTCGATAGCGTCTTCCAGCTCACGCAAATCATCTGACAATCCGGGGGGGTCACGTTTGAGTTTCGGTCCCGCAATCGGACCTTCATCTTCCAGAATGTCGGACGGCCTGTCCGCGATGAACACGCTTCCGGGCTCCAACAACGGCAACCCTGTCGCCTCGGCCAATGCGGCCACGTCGTCGGCACCAAGTCTAATCTGTCCTGCGCGTTCCATATCTGTCCCGCCTCTATACACCCAATAAAAAACGCCGGGGCGTTTGTACCCCGGCGTTATCTTTTCAGAGTTTGGCGTCAGTTGGGCAACAATCAGGCCTCTGTAAGCATTCCTTTTTCTGCCGCCAAGTCGCGCATACGCTTTTGTAACTTTTCAAAAGCGCGCACCTCGATCTGACGAATACGCTCACGGCTAACGTCATACTGGCCCGACAATTCTTCAAGCGTCACTGCTTTTTCTTTCAGCCGACGCTGCATAAGAATGTCTTTCTCACGATCGTTCAGCACATCCATGGCCTCCGCCAACAGTTCGCGCCGGGATTCCAGCTCGTCCTTGGCCTCGTAATCGCCAGCCTGATCCGCATCTTCGTCTTCAAGCCAATCCTGCCACTGCGTCGCACCTTCACCATCTGCCGAAATGACGGCATTCAAGGAGGCATCACCACCTGACATACGACGGTTCATCGAGACAACTTCGTCTTCGGTGACGTTAAGGTCATTCGCGATCCGCTGCACATGCTCGGGACGCAAATCTCCGTCTTCAAGCGCACCAATACGGGATTTGGCCTTCCGAAGATTGAAGAACAGCTTCTTTTGAGCAGATGTCGTGCCCAGCTTGACCATTGACCACGACCGCAGGACGTACTCCTGGATCGAGGCACGTATCCACCACATCGCGTAGGTGGCCAAACGGAACCCTTTGTCAGGGTCAAATTTTTTCACTGCCTGCATTAGGCCGACATTGGCTTCAGAGATAACCTCAGCCTGAGGCAGCCCATAGCCGCGATATCCCATCGCAATCTTGGCAGCCAGACGCAGGTGTGAAGTCACCATCTTATGAGCGGCTTCCGTATCCTGTTCTTCGACCCATCGTTTGGCCAGCATGAATTCTTCTTCGGGCTCCAGCATCGGGAACTTGCGAATTTCCTGCAGATATCTGTTGAGGCCCTGCTCCGGACTAGGTGCCGGAAGTGTGGTATAATTTGCCATTCTAATGCCCCCCTTTTTGAGGTTTGGCGTCATGTGCATATACGAACGCAACACCGGATATTTCAACTGAGCTTCGCGCACATACGCTGTGCATCTTAAGTTTATGTAGATATAGGAACGAGTTTGTAGCGATGTAAGGGAATGTTACGGCAATTCACATTTATGTCACGAAATCTACTAACAAATTGTTTTATAGTAGTTTTTTCAACATTTCCTGAACGTCATCAGGCAATGCCGCTTCAAATTTAAGGCTTTTTCCGCTGATTGGATGCTCAAAACCGAGTTCAGCGGCATGAAGCGCCTGTCTCGGAAATTTTGCCACCGTTTCTAGCGCTACGTCGGATAGAGCACCCTTTGCCAGTTTCTTGGGCCTGCCATAGACTGAATCTCCGACCAAACTATGCCCGACATGGCTGAGATGGACACGTATCTGATGCGTGCGGCCAGTTTCCAGCCAACACTCCAGCAGGCTGAGAACTTCGGGCCGGCCAAACCTCTGCAAAACACGCGCACGGGTTACTGCGTGACGCCCCCCCGTCCGCGTAACGGCCTGTCGCTGTCTATCAGTTTTGTGCCGCGCCAAATGGGTCGTAATGCGCAGTATGTTGCCCGGCTCAAAGCCCACTCCCGGAAGTCCGGTTAGTCTTGGATTTGCCCCGTCGGGCACACCGTAGGCCAGCGCCAGGTAGCGCCGATGCGCAGAGTGTTTCTCGAATTGACGGGCCAGACCATGATGGGCGGCATCTGACTTCGCGACAACCAAGAGCCCTGACGTGTCCTTGTCGATCCGGTGAACAATGCCTGGGCGCTTCTCGCCTCCGATACCAGAAAGGCTATCGGCGCAGTGATGCAGCAACGCATTGACCAATGTGCCATGCGGCGTGCCCGGCGCCGGATGTACAACCATTCCAGCAGGCTTGTTTACAACGATCAATGCTTCGTCTTCATAGACGATATTCAAGGGAATATTCTCGGGGCCGGCCTCAATTTCAGTCGCCGCTACGAATGCCACCTCATAGAGCCCCAAAGCCACGGGTTTGGCCTTCATATCCACGACCTGACCACCTATGGACACCGCCCCCTCTGACAACAGCTTGGTGACGCGTGAGCGGCTCAACGCCTCGCCCTCTGGCACGGCCTCTGCCAATGCCTTATCAAGGCGCGACGCTGGTTGTTCCGGAAGCTCTAAGGTCAGGATTCGCATGGACATGGATGATACTTCGGGCCAAGAGCCCCCTAATCTGAAATTTCTGCGGCGCCTCGTGACTGTCTTGACGGCCACAATGATCCTTGGCCTCATAGTGCTGATTGGACTGATTGTCATCCGCTTGCAGACACCGAGCATAACACTGCCGGGACAAGTGAACCTGCCTGAGGGCGTTACGGCCACTGCGTATACACAGGGCCAAGGCTGGTTTGCAGTCGTGACCGACCGAAACACCATCATGATCTTTGACGGGCAATCCGGACAATTGCGTCGGGAAATCGAGATAAATAACTAAGTAAGGGTGGTACCACCTCCTGGTCTCGAACCAGGGACCTCTTGATCCACAATCAAGCGCTCTAACCAACTGAGCTAAGGCGGCACTGATGCTGATTTACCCATCAGCCCTGACGATTGCAAGGGGTCAGAACGTGATCTCCCAGCTCTGCTCAATCAGCTTTTGTCCAAAGCTTTCGACTGGCTTTGAGGCTGTCAGTACAAACCCATTCTTCTCATAGAGTGCACATGCCGCGCGGTGGCTTTCGTGCGTCCAGAGGGACAAGCCCCGGTATCCGGTATCGCGCGCAAAATTCAAGCACGCATCGAGCAGACGTTGCCCCAGGCGCTGTCCACGGGCCTCTGGAACAATAAGAAACAAGCGCAGCTTTGCCATGGTCGGGCTGAGTGCGACGCAGAATATGCTACCTAAGCGATGTTCCCCTCTGACGGCAATCCATCCCCGCTCCCGCGCCGGATCATGATTGTTTTGGAAGTTAACCAAAATATCATTCACCAAAGGCGCAAAAGTTGCATCAAATCCTTCGGCTTCGGCATAGAGCGTTCCGTGACGCTCCACCAACCAGTCGATGTCATCTGCCCGGAACGGCCTCAAGATCACGGTGTCATCGCTCATAGCCTTAGTCTGACCGAATTCACAAAAGCTGCAAGACTTGCCTTAAGGCAACCCTGCCACTATCACGAGCCCGCAATCAGGAGAGCGCTCATGGGTATCAACAGCGAAAGCGAAATTGCTGCCAACCTTCAAATTGGTCCAACCACCGAAGGTATGGTGCGCCTTTACATCACCGCGGAAGGTGTTGATCTTCCATTCGATTTTGACCCTGATGAAGCTGACGAAATTGCAGAAGAAATTCGCGCTGCCGCAGCGCGGGCGCGGGCAGTTAAGTAAACCGCGACGCCTATCCCCACGGCTGCACGAAATCCGGGTCCCGAAACCCTTGCAGGCGGAGGGCCGCGTGTCGTGCGATTTTCTGGACCACGACTTTGCGCCGCGCAGCAGCCAGCTTGTCTTCCGGCGCCATGCGGATCACCTCTGCATCATAGGCATCCGCTATGATCAGGCCCGTTTCATCAGGCAGTAGATCCGTCGGAAAATGCTCATCCACCGCCCAAAAGTAACGGTCACACCATTCCAGATACCCTTGCCATTTGTTGTCGGACGCAAAATCGGCTCGGCTGGATTTACACTCAATGACCCAGAGCTCTCCTTTAGGGCCCAATCCCATCACATCGACGCGCTTCCCACGTTCTGGAGTAAATTCTTCAACTGCTGAGAAGCCCAACGTCACAAGGTGACGAGATACGCCGCGTGCCAGCAATTGGCCAGGTTGGAGAGACAGATCGTCGGGCATTTCGCACATGTGAACAAAACGTAAACAAAAAATCAAGTGAGATTTTACTTTACATGATACCAAATGGTTTCATATAAATGATACCGAAAAGTATCATATGAGAGGATATCATGTTTAGAAACGCTCTCGCGATTGCGGTGGTGACAGCAGGTCCTGCACTCGCAGAACCAATTACGACAGTGCCAACTGAGAAGTTGAACTGGGCGAAGACGCCTGAGGGCGTGGCGTTCGCTCCGCTCACCGGCGATCGCTTTACTGAACCCTACGCGGCAATGGTCGCCCTTCCCGGCGGGCTGGTAAGCCCACCTCATACCAAGTCATCGGACATGTTTGGGATGGTTGTGAGTGGGACAATGACCCATGTCGCCCAAGACCAGGATCCTGATAGCGCCACACTGCTTAAGGCAGGCGCCTATTACCACATCCCGGCTGGTCTGGCGCATGTGTCATCGTGTGTCTCTACGGAGGAATGTGTGACATTCCTCTATCAACCCGGCGCTTTCGACTTCATTCCGGTGCGCCAATGAACACCGAACATCACGCCTTTCGAGCGTTGGCCGATCCGACCCGGCGGCAAATCCTTCGGCATCTCACCCAGCGCTCCATGACCATAGCCGAGGTGTCGGACAATTTCGACATGACACGCGCTGCCGTTAAGAAGCACCTGACCATGCTTTCAGACGGCGGCTTGATAAACGTCGAAGCCCGTGGCCGCGAACGCATCAATTCCCTTAACCCACAAGGCTTTGCCCCTGTATTTGACTGGCTTTCATTCTTTGACCAGTTCTGGGACGACCGCCTGTCAGACTTGAAAACCGCCATCGAAAAGGACCAACCCGATGCCTGACACAATCATTCGCAAATCTGTCTATCTGAATGCTCCGAAGGAGACTGTTTGGACCTATCTGACTGACCCGGAAAAGCTGGCGATTTGGTTTCACAAGCCAAAGGTGCCACTCGCCGCAGGGGAAGACTACGCCATGTACGGCACCGAGTCCGGAGACAAACTGATGTGGGGGACGGTGACAAAATCCGAACCTTGCACTGCGCTTGACTACACGTTCACGATTAAGCCGATGGGAGATGCCGTTAGTACCGTTAAATGGCGGCTGGAGGATGTGCCCGGCGGCACGCGTCTGTCACTAGAACATATCGGATTGCCACAAGGAGCGGAGGCTTTCGGGCTGACCCTGGCGCTCGACAAAGGTTGGGACGATCACATCAGTCGAATGCGCGCCGATATCCATGACTGATCACGCTCGCCAAGTCTCGTAATTTGACTGCATGTAGCTGACGCCGTCCTGAATGATTTCTTTCAGGACGGCGGTATCGATGTCGGTTAATTTGTTGACGTATAGACACGACTTTCCCGTCTTGTGTTTGCCGAGACGGGTCATCTTTTCTCCGAGATCGCGGTAGCCCGGCAGAATATGGATCGAGAGATTGGCCTTTCGCGGACTAAAGCCAGTGATCATGAAGTCCCCTTCGCGACCACTTTCGTATTTGTAGTGATAGCGACCGAAGCCCACGATAGACGTACCCCACATTCGTGGCTCCCAGCCCGTCACTTCCTCGAATATCTTCAACAATTCCAAACCGTCAGCGCGCCGAACCGGATGTTCAATTCCTTCGAGAAACTCCAAAACGGATTGATCACTGGGTGCAGTTTTATTTTGAGCTTTCGCCATCATCAATTCCTCCGCCCACACAGGGTATCATATCCGGCTAGAAACGTCGCACGGCCTTGTCAGAAGGGTCTTCGAGGCCTAAGTCACTCGAGACGGTTCTGCCCTTCTCGTGACATGGAGACTACATTCCGGTGGCCTTAAGCAATTCCGCGGGAGTTGGCTCTGTCCGGATCCTGGTCCGGTTACCTGACGCCCACCTGTATATACAGGTCTGCGGGGATAAGTTCTTCTACGGTTGTGGTGGTTCCGTCGCTCTTACCAATTACTAGTCTTTGTTCCACCCAGGCTCACTTTTGCCAAAACAGGGGTTTTCGGTCCGCGCGGCGGTTTATCATCGGATTTGTCGGCCAACCCCATGACGGCTAAGCCCATCTGAACACTGCCGAATGTAATGACAAAAAACACGGTCATGATGCCAAGCGCCAATGGCCCTGCATCTGTGTGGGTGACGAGATACCAAAGATCGGCCACGTTGTACCACAACAGCAGCGACACAAAACACAGGGCCACGAATGCGCCAAAACAGGCGTGTTTCAAAAGAAACCGAATATGCTTAGGCATGGCGCGCTCCTTTGGACCGATAGAAGGATTCTACCGCGTCAGACCGAAAAAATACAGCCAGCTAAATGCCGATGGCGTTTAGTCGCTTGCGTTCTTCGCTCACAAGAAACTCGTCCAGCATATCAAAAACCAGTCGTATGCGGCGGCTTTTATGCAGTTCACGATGCGTCGTCAGCCAGAAGGGAAATGTTGGCCCGGCAATTTCAGGCAGCAGCGGCACCACTGCCGGACTCTGCGCTGCTATGCCATCCGCCATGATCCCGACACCAAGCCCCCGGCGCACCATTTCCCAGGCGACCATTCCAGTGCGTGACCCCAGGCCGAAGTTACGCCGGGTGAGCAAGAGGCCGAAGCTCTTGGCTGATGCGATGATCTCCTCAGGGTCGCCGAAGCTGATGAAATCGGCACGCGCCATCGCCTCCAAACTATCCAGCGCGCCCATGCGCGAAATATATTGATTGGAGGCATAAAAATGCGCTTCTGTCTCAAACAACAGTTTGGCGATCAGGTCTGGCTGATCTGGCCGCACATGACGAATGGCGATATCCGCCTCCCGTTGCTGCAGGTCACGAATATCGTTAGTGGCCACGATTTCGATCTCGAGGTTGGGTGCCTCCTTGCGCAATCGGGCCAGCACGGGCGGAAGAATGTAAGCCGCGATCAGATCAACCGCCGTAATCCTGACAATCCCCTCGACCGATTGCGCCCGGCCAGATGCCGCCAGCGAAAGGCGTCCCGCAGCTTCCCCCATGGCACGGACGTGATCCAACAGCTCCATTCCGGCGGGCGTTACGCTTAGGGACCGCCCAACCCGCTCGAACAGGACCACGCCCAATGCCTCTTCCAGCGCGGCAACCTGACGCCCGATCGTAGGTTGGGTCTGCCCTAAAGCGCGGGCCGCCGCAGAGAGAGACCCCTCCTCAGCGGTTGCCAAGAAGGCGCGAACTTGGTTCCAATCAAATGATATCGCCGCCCAATTCATGCAATTATGCATATCAAAGCGACAGTTTTTGGCAATTCCAAACGAATATTGACAGAGTTATGACCCGCTCCAAATAGGAGAAACACCATGACTGATATCGCATTCTGGGACCGGATCGCTGAAAAGTATTCCAAGCGCCCAATTTCTGACGTCGACTACTACCACCAGACACTTGAGCGCACGCAAAGCTATCTCAAGGCGACAGATCGTATTTTGGAGATGGGGTGCGGCACTGGCGGGACAGCATTGCTTTTGGCACCCCACGTCGCGGAAGTCATGGCTACCGACCTGTCACCCGAAATGGTCCGCATCGCGGCGGACAAAGCTGCGGCCGAAGGGACGACCAACGTTCGGTTTGCCGCAAAGGAGGTGTTGGAGCACTCCGCTGATGACGGCCCCTATGACGTTGTATTAGCTCATAACCTTCTTCATCTCGTGGAGAACCTGGATGATGCACTAGATCATATTGCGAGATTGGTGAAACCCGGTGGGTTGTTTGTCTCCAAGACTGTCGTGCTGTCGGACACACCGAGTTTTGGCTTCAAAATCATGCGGAAAATCATCCCCGTGATGCAATGGCTGGGCAAGGCGCCGTTTGTAAGGTTCATGCCAATCGTCGAGCTTGAACGGAGGATTGAGGCGTCCGGTTTCAAGATTGTCGAAGCTCTGCACAAGGATGCAATGGCACCTGGACGTTACGTCGTGGCGCGCCGCCTTTGATTTGATCCACGTGTATTCGGCAAGTCCAAGTGGCCTTCGTCAGAGAGCACGTCCAGCGTGAAAGGTGTCACGGGAACTTCTGGGCAATCCTCGCGAAAGACGGCTTCGTAAAGCAAGCGCTGCGCTTCTATGAAGCCGCTGCGCCATGCAAGATGGGTTTCTTCTTCACAATCCAGACCCTTCACGAACCGCATCGATCCGATCCCCGCAACTTCTGGATCCGCCCGCATGAGCAAGTGCCAAAACAACATGCGCCGACGGCGATAGCTAGTATCAAAACTCATCATCAATTGGATGAGCCGACGACTGTTGAAAGGCGAGACGTAAAAGCTGGTGAAATTGCCACCGAAATTTGCAGCCAGTTCAGGTGCATTGACAACTTCATAATAAATCAGATCAGCTTTTTTGGGGGCCACCACGCCGGGAACGCCTTGCAAATATGCAGATATTTCGGTCGACATGCGTTTGTCGGCACGCCGGTTAGGAGGGTTGTAAGAAAGCAATCTGCGCAATTCTGTCTGGAAATACTCGTCTGTAAAGTCATCGGGATCGTCCGTATCCACGAATAAGGCGCGCAGGATCGGTATTTGTTGACCTCGTAAAACGACGGCGTTTTGATCCACCAGCGAGTAGATGCCACTGGTTACTTCCTCTTTCGGATGGCCAGAGACACCCGAAGCAAGACTGTACTGCAGCGCTGCTTTCTCCCGCTCTTTTTCCGTCGCAGGAAGCATATTTCGATGCATGGGTCTGCGTCCAAGATGCATTTCGTGGGACAGACCTTTGGTCGAGCAAAGCTGCCGGGCGATCGCGGCGTCCATTCGACCAATAGATCTCAGCACATAGGTATAGATTTGCGAGAACCCGGCGCGCCCCTCCTCACCCGCTGCGACGAAGATGATCCGACTGTCGAGCCCTCCGGTCAGAGGAAGGCTTGTTGTGTAGCGCGCGTTTAGGCTGGTCAACACGTTTCTCGTTGAGCGCAGTATCTCGTCTAGCGCCGCGCCATAGCTGTCAAAAGGCAGCTCAAACTGATCTTCGCTATTGGGCCAGAAACGGCTTGTCTGGAAGCTCTCGAGATCAAGAAAGTGGTTACAATTGATCCGCGTAACGTGGCGGTCAGGCGTGTGCGAGAAGCCAAACTCCACCTCTCTGTTGGTGTTGGGCCGTGAATATAAAGGGTTTGGGTCTATGGGTCGGTCCACGCAAAGCAAACAAGAAGCAGCGATCCGTCGCAGCTTTCTGTTCACAACCGCCCCGATGGTGCCGGAGGCATCTGTGTAGAGCCGTAGCTGCCCTTCCAATTCGATAAGGACGCCAAATCGTCCAACGGTTTCGGTCACGATCGCCTCAAATTGCGCCCGTGCGTCACGTCCGTTTTTGGCAAGCCCGCGAGCTATCGCCTCCTCAGGCCGGGTGCCGTCATGATGCGCACCGATACCAAAAAACAGCCCTATCTGCGTCCCCGCCCCATCTCTGATTGGTACCACGGGCAGAACAGCGCCAGCTTGCAGAATCCAACCGTTGAAGCTGTAAGACACAAACCCAGGCAAGCTCAGATCATCTCGATCTATGATGTATTGAAATCGAAAAGTGTCCTCGAAGCTCAAATCTTTTTCTCGACACCGTCGAAGCGCTTCTACTGTCATGAGACCACATCCAGGAAATCACCAGCTTGAGGATCGTCCCGATTAAGTCCGGCGTCATCGACAAGCCACTTACAAAGCTCTGGAAAATCGATCCCCAGCAAAGCGGCCTGCTGTCCAATATTTGAATCCGGTCGCAGCCCCGGCTGAGTATTTATCTCAAGCGCAATCAGACCGTCTCGCCCCCGGCTTTCATCCCAACGAAAATCAGTTCGACTGATACCGCGACAGCCAAGGGCCGCATGCGCGCGCTCTGCAAGCTCAAGGCAATAAGCAAACACACCGTCGGGCAAGTTCGCAGGGAGCTTGCGGTTTGTCTCGCTCAACTCATATTTCGACCCGTAATCGTACCACGCACCGATCATGAATTCTGAAACCGTCAGACCCTTGCCATCCACTACACCTGCGGTCAGTTCACGACCCGGGATATAAGTTTCGACCATAAAGAACTCGCGGGCGTCCGCAGGCATCGAAGGTGGGTCGCTCTGATCCGATTCAATCAAGGCGAAACCGCCCAGACTCGACCCCTCATTATGGGGCTTAACAATATAGGGAGGTGCCATCACGTGCCCTGCGGCGATTTGATCACGATGACAAAGAATGCTGTCGGCAACCGGCACACCCGCTGCCTTGAATGCACGCTTGCACCGAACTTTGTCCATTGCGATAGCTGAGGCCGCGACCCCGGAGTGAGTGTAGGGGATCTGCAGCCATTCCAGCAGTCCCTGCAAGCATCCATCTTCGCCCCAACGCCCATGCAACGCATTAAACGCGACATCGGGCGCGAAACCCACCAATTCCGTGGCCAGCCCGCGTGATGCATCAAACAGTGCAGTTTCATATCCAAGCGATTGTAAGGCCTTTGCGCATGCGTCTCCTGCTGCCAGCGAAATATCTCGCTCCAACGATGGACCCCCGGCAATAACGGCAATGCGCATTCGGCTCTCTCGGACAAACCACAATATTTGCGCTAAATTGTCCTGTCTGACACCATGAGACAACAAGATATTGGCATTACGACCGATATTTTAGAGCAAAGCGCTGGTGCTTATTCCGATTGGTTCAGAATGCGTCTGGTCTTGCCTCTCTCGCAAGATGATCAAGAACCGCATTGACGAATTTTGGCTCTTTTCCTTCGGGAAAGAACGCCTTCGCGATATCGACGAACTCCGTGATCACAACTTTCGGAGGTGTCTTCTTTGCAGTGATCTCCGCACCGGCCGCTCTGAATAACGCCCGCAGGGTTGGATCGATCCGATCAATCGGCCATGTAACCTTCAAAGCTCGATCTGTCATCTGATCGATTGAGGCCTGATGTTCAACCGCCCCCTCTAGCAGTGCGCGAAAGGTGTCAACATCGCCCTCGGCCATCTCGCCTTCGTCATATGTCGCTCCAAAGCGGTGCGTCTCAAACTCTTCGCGAACCGCGTCAATCGTTTGATCGGAATGCTCCATTTGAAACAGAGCTTGAACAGCGTAAAGCCGTGCTGCCGAACGCATCTGGCGTTTCTGATTGCCGGATTGGGTCATGCTATCTGAAAACTTCCATCATCTTCATCGAGTGGGCGGCCGAAACCAATCCCTTTGCCAGACGAGCCATATTTGCGCTCAAGAGCGATCAAGTGAAGGGCCGCCGCTGCTGCGCCACCGCCCGCATCATAACCTTTTGGATCACATCGTATTTCAGCCTGAGCGCGATTTTCCACGGTCAGAATACCGTTGCCTAAGTTGACGCCCTGCAGACCCAGCAACATCAGACCATGCGAACTGTCGTTGCAAACAGTCTCGTAATGCGTGGTCTCGCCGCGAATGACGCACCCCAAGGCCACAAAACCATCGAAGTCAGCTCGTCTGTGCGCGATACGAATAGCGGGCGGGATTTCCAACGCACCGGGAACCTCGATCAACTCGACCTTCGCGTCGCAGCCCTTCGCTTTGGCTTGTGCACCAGCTATCAGCCCGGCCGCGATGTCCTTGTAGTAGGGAGAGACGACGATCGCCAATTTGACCGGTTCGGCAAAAACAGGCAGGTCCAGAATATGATGTTGCTCAGCGGTCGCCATATCTCATCCTTCCACTGGAATTGCTCGTGTGCCCGTTATCGACAGACCGTAGGCTTCAAGTCCGACCACTTTCGGCGATGGTGAATTTGTCAACAATTCCAACTCACTCAAGCCCAAAGCTGCCAAAATTTGCGCACCCAAACCATATTGGCGCAAGGTCTGCGGCGACACGCCGCCTTCGGGATCAATCTTCATATGGACATCGCGCAGCATCACTACAACACCGCGACCCTCGGCCGCGATGGCCTCCATCGCGCGCGGCAATTCATCCGATGGACTGGGCCCCAGTCCCAAGACGTCCTCAATCGGGTTCAGCGCATGCATTCGCGTCAAAACGGGACCGCCGGTTGAAAGATCACCTTTGGTCAGAACGACGTGCTCGGCGCCCTCGGTCTCGTCGGTAAACACCCGCATCATCCAGTCGCCACCGAACTCGGAGTTAACTGCCTTTTGCTGGCTTTCATTGACCAGGTTGTCATGCCGGCGCCGGTACCCGATCAGATCAGATATTGTTCCGATCTTCAGGTTGTGGCGCTGCGCGAAGGCAACCAGATCAGGCAATCGCGCCATGGTGCCGTCTTCATTCATGATTTCGCAGATCACGCCCGAGGCGTTCAACCCTGCCAGACGCGGCACATCCACGGCCGCCTCGGTATGGCCGGCGCGAACCAAAACGCCGCCGTCACGGGCGCGCAGTGGGAAAACATGCCCGGGTGTGGCAATGTCAGCCGCAGTTTTTGAGGGATCAATGGCAACCGCTACAGTGCGGGCGCGGTCGTGCGCGGAAATACCTGTCGATACGCCCTCACGAGCTTCAATCGAAATGGTAAAAGCCGTTTCGTGGCGCGAAGAATTATAGGATGCCATCAAAGGCAGACCTAGCGCATCAATACGCTCACCCGGCAAAGCCAGGCAAATCAGCCCTCGCCCATGGGTGGCCATGAAATTGATGACCTCGGGCGTCGCCATTTGCGCCGGTATCACCAGATCACCCTCATTTTCCCGATCTTCGTGATCTATCAGGATGAACATCCGTCCGTTGCGGGCATCATCAATTATCTCCTCAACCGAGGAAATCGCATCTGAGTAATCGTGTTCGGCCATGGCAGCCTCCTCTTCTCGCCGCGAGATAGAGCAACAGCGCTCAGTTGGAAAGCCCAACCCCGCGTCCGAAGTGGCAAAAAAAGCAGCTTTGCGGCATAGCCCGCACTCAGTCGAAGAATTCCTGCGATGTCAGATACGAGGCGAAGCCGCCAGCCTCGCTCCAGAGCCGTTCATGGGTGCTATCGCCCACCACCAGCACGCCATCGGCAGGAATTCTGGCCGCTATCCACGGAGACTTCACCATCTGTGAAATCTCCGGCCATGGTGCGTTGAAATGCGGCGCCTCATCGCCAGTGACTTGCAAGCCCACAACTTCGAGGCGATTGACAACCTGTTCCGCCGACAGCGGACGATGCACCAACACTTTCATTGTTGCACCGGAGACGTTCTTCAACTTGTCCGCATAGATAGGTTGCACGGCATCGTGGGAGCGGATGAGGCGCAAAGCATTGTTTGAAAACAAGAAGCCCACGACATCGCGCCCAGTAGACGCGCGAACGGAAGCGTAGGTCTTATAAGGCAATCCCAGCTCTTTGGCGCGCGCTACGCGCCGCCGCACTACTTCGATTGGCAGCTTGGGCAACAGGTCACTGCGGGCCTTGGCCCAGGTATGTTTGCGCCAAGCAAAACCCGCCTCCATAGTCGGGCCATTATTGTGGCCGATCCCGCTCATCCGAATTCCCGCAACCGGGCGACGTAACGGGCCAGTGTATCAATTTCGAGATTTATCTGATCACCCACTTTTGCATCGCCCCAATTCGTGACGGCCTTGGTGTGCGGGATGAAATTGATCCCGAACTGGGTGCCCTGCACCTCGTTGACGGTGAGAGATGTACCATTCAGCGCAACTGAGCCCTTTGGCGCAATAAACTGAGCAAGCTCAGCGGGCGCATTCAGGGTCACACGTGTGCTGTCCCCTTCCTCGACCATTTCGACAATCTCGGCGATGCCATCGACATGCCCTGACACAATATGCCCGCCAAGCTCATCACCCAATCTCAACGCACGTTCTAGGTTGAGGCGCCGACCGCGATGCCAGCCATTGCTACCGATATTGGTCTTGCTCACGGTTTCTGCGGAGATTTCCACATCAAACCAGCCGGTTTCATCCGCACCCCGATCAATCACGGTCAAACAAACCCCGTCACAAGCAATTGAGGCACCAATATCGATTCCATTCGGATCATAGGAGCACCCAATCCGCGCACGCAGGTCACCGCGTTGTTCTAAATCCAGAACTTCCCCGACATCTGTGACAATACCTGTGAACATGTGGCCTCCTTGTGACAGATGATGCGTATATCGCCCGAAACGGTTGCGCAAGTTTTGCCATGTATATGCGGCGTCATGGATCATGACATATACCCATGCCGTAATTTAGCCGCCAAGCAGGGATATTCACCTGTGTGACAAGGCTGAAGCCGGATCACTCCGGCGCGTAAGGGGACATCCGATGGCCGGAGGCGGCGACACAAGGATATTTCTATTCCTTCAGGGACCGCATGGCCCGTTCTTTCGCCAACTTGGGCATATGCTGGCCCAATCTGGCGCAACTGTTTGGCGTGTGGGATTCAACAAGGGCGATCAGGCGTTCTGGTCTCCCAAGTCGCAGTTCATATCTTTCCGGGCGGACCAATCGGTCTGGCCCGCCCATTTGCGGGACATTCTTGCAGAAAAGGAAATCACCGATCTTGTCCTGTACGGAGACACCCGGAAGGTGCATGAGCAGGCCATCGAAATCGCTACCCAACTCGGCCTAAGAATACATGTGTTTGAGGAAGGGTACTTGCGCCCCTATTGGGTTACTTATGAGCGCAACGGCGCCAATGGGCATTCCAGGCTCATGACAATGTCGGTCGACCAGATGCGCGAAACACTGGAGGGCATCGATCTTGATTTGCCCGATGCCCCTGCACATTGGGGAGACATGCGTCAGCACATTTTCTACGGGGCGCTGTATCACTATTTTGTTTTGCTCAGGAACGGCGATTTCAAGAATTTTCAACCACATCGCGCGTTGACCGTGACGCAGGAATTTCGGCTGTATATCAAACGCCTGCTGACACTTCCTTACACTGCGCTTGAACGCGCTGTTGCCACACGCCGCATCACCAGAGGCGGCTTTCCGTACCACCTCTGTCTGCTGCAACTCGAACACGACGCCAGTTTTCAGATGCATTCGCCGTTCGACTCGATGTCGGAATTTCTACGCCTGGTTATCGAAGAGTTCGCGCTAGGCGCGCCAAGGCACCATCATATGGTGCTCAAGGCGCACCCCCTTGAGGATGGCCGGCTTCCTCTAAGGCATGAAATTCGCGCGCTGGCCCACGAATTTGATGTCTCGGAGCGGGTGCATTTCGTACGCGGTGGGAAATTGGCGGCTTTGCTCAACACAGCACGCAGTGCTGTCACCGTGAACTCCACGGCTGCGCAGCAGGTTCTCTGGCGCGGTCTGCCCCTGAAGGTGTTTGGCGACGCCGTTTATAACAAACCAGAATTCGTTTCCGAGCAGTCTTTGAGCGACTTTTTCACCAACCCGACGCGACCAGACAGCCGCGCCTATCGCAAATATCGCCACTACCTCCTTGAAACATCGCAAATTCCTGGCGGGTTCTATTCCTCGGGCGGTCGGCGTCAGCTTTTGCGGCAAGTGGTGGATATGATGCTCGCGGCAGAGGATCCCTATGATGCGTTGACCCAAGGAACTGCGACGCCTCGGCAACAGTTGCATGTTGTCCCGTAGAACAAAGGCTGGCTTTTTCCTCAGGATTCTATACCTTTAAAAGAAAAAACCGAGGCAGTTTTCTAATCGAGGAGACCCCAAAGTGTTAAAACTGGGTCCTGTTGGTACGCGATTTGCGGCCTTTTTTCTGGTTGCCGTCATGGTGGCCTCTTGCGGCCTACCTCGTTCGGGTCCGGGTAAGCGAGAGATTTACGCGGGTTCTGTGCAAAAGCAGGGTGATGCGTTCATCGTAGCCGTCAACTCCCGCGTTACGCGCGCAACTTCGGTGCAACCTGTGCTGGGGTTTGCCGATGGTTTCCTGAAAGCTGGCGTATTGGGCTCTGATACGATCCGCGCAGGTGATACACTCGGCCTCTTGATCTATGAGAACGTGGATGATGGTCTGCTTGCCGCCGAGGGCGGCAACGCCACGCCGCTTGACGAGATTCAGGTTGATGGCAATGGGTTCATCTTCGTACCTTACGCGGGGCGAGTCAGAGCTGCTGGTAATACACCTGAGGCCTTGCGTCGGATCATCACCGAAAAGCTTGATACTCAAACACCTGATCCACAGGTCATCGTACGTCGATTGGCAGGTGATGGCTCGACCGTTTCTATCGTTGGCGGAGTTGGGCAGCAGGGTGTCTTCGCGATCGAGCGGCCCACCCGCACCTTGTCTGCAATGATCGCGCGGGCGGGCGGCATCACCATCGCGCCAGAAATTGCACAGATCACCGTGATCCGTGGCTCACATCGTTCGAAGGTTTGGTTTGAGGACCTGTTCTCGAATCCCAAGTTTGACATCGCTCTACGTCCGGGCGACCGCATTCTGGTCGAGCAAGACACCCGAGCCTTCACAGTCCTCGGTGCGACCGGTGCGCAGAGCCGACTGGAATTCACGTCTCAAACTCTTTCGGCCATCGAAGCCATTGCGCAGGTTGGCGGGCTGAATTCGAACTTGGCAGATCCGACCGGTATCTTTGTGTTCCGCAACGAACCGGCAGAAATCGCGAACTCCGTGCTTGGCCGGGCTGATCTGCAAGGCACACAGCGTTTTGCTTACGTGCTTGATCTGACACAGCCAACCGGCATGTTCGATGCGCGTGATTTTGTGATCCGGGACGACGACACCGTATATGTGACGGAAGCCCCGTTTGTGACCTGGAACAAAACAATTTCCGCGCTGACCGGCTCGCTTGCGTCGGCCAATGCTTTGGCTAGCGCCGCTGGCGCAGACTAACGTGATCCCGGGGCTACCCGGAGACCTGGCCGTGGGCGGCGCCTCCCTCCGTCCGCGGCTTTTTTATTTCAATACAGGTTTCTTTACCCAAAAGCAGGTGCGGCGCATAGTCGAGCTTGCTGGTTATAACCTTACGCTTGGCAAGCCCGCATCAGATGATTTGATCGCTGTATGGGGGAAAAGCCCAACGTCAGGTCGTGGGCAAAATGTGGGTGATTTGACCGGGGCACAGTTGGTTCACATCGAAGATGCGTTTCTACGCTCGATCCGCACGGGACGCGATGGGGAGCCTCCGATTGGTTTGACCATCGACAGGCAGCGCCCCTATTTCGATAGCTCCGCACCATCTGATCTCGAAACGCATCTCGCCACAGCCTCTTTCGATGAAACATCTCAGATGAATGAAGCACGACAGTCTATTGAACGGATCATCGCGCTTAACACATCGAAATATAATGACTTTCCGGTAGATGCGCCCGTGCCTGCCCCCGGATACGTTCTCGTGATCGATCAAACACGCGGAGACGCTTCTATCACCCACGGCAGTGCCGATGCCTCGACCTTTCGCGAGATGCTGGCTTGGGCTCAGGAAGACCATCCGGGTGCACAAATTGTCATCAAATCCCACCCAGAAAGCCAGACCGGGCATCGCGACGGGCATTTCTCACCCGATATGCTGGGTCCCGACATGCTGCTTTGGGATCAACCAACCTCGCCATACGCATTGATGGAGGCCGCGCGCGCCGTCTATACCGTCAGTTCCGGGATGGGTTTCGAAGCGATACTGGCGGGGCATAAACCCGTCGTTTTCGGGCAGCCTTTTTACGCGGGTTGGGGGCTGACCGACGATCGGCAACCGATTGACCGACGCCAGAGGAAGCTCAGCCGTGCGCAGCTCTTCGCGGGCTGCATGATGGATTACCCCAAGTGGTATGATCCCTATCTTGACGAGCTCTGTGATCTGGAGCGCGTTCTCGACACGCTCGAAGCGCGAGCCAATGCCCATCGGGCGGATAAGCAGGGTTATGTGGCGCTCGGCATGAAACCTTGGAAGCGCAGGCCTCTGAACGATATTTTCGGCGCGGTCTCTTATGTGACGGATGAAGCCAAAGCGATCGAGGCTGCCCGCGACAAACCCCTTCTCATCTGGGCAAACAAGATGACCGATACCTTGCAGATGCGGGCTCGCTTGGCGGAAACACGGGTCTTGCGCGTCGAAGACGGGTTCATCAGATCGCGTGGTCTGGGGGCAGATCTAATTCCACCACTCTCACTGGTGACTGACCAAACTGGTATCTACTACGATGCGACGTCCTCAAGTGATCTGGAGAGGTTGATTTCGACCGCGTCCCGACTGAGCGCCTTTGATCTGGAACGAGCAAGAAAGCTGCGCGTGGCAATCGTTGAAGGCGGTATCAGCAAGTACAATCTGGAAGGGCAATCAGCATCGCTTGAGCCGGGTGAACGTCAGGTCATTCTAGTACCGGGTCAGGTTGCTGATGACGCGTCCATCAAGTTCGGAACAACGGTGGTTCGGGACAATTCAACGCTTCTCGCGCAGGTTCGCGCAGACTTTCCCGGGGCCTATATCGTCTACAAGCCACACCCTGATGTCGAGGCAGGACTGCGCGACGGGGCAATTCCCGCATCGGAGGCGGATTTAATCGCAAATGACGCCGATCCGATTGCCCTGATGGCTAAGGCACATCGGGTTGCGACGATGACGTCACTTCTTGGCTTTGAGGCATTGATGAGAGGCATACCGGTCAGCTGCTACGGCCAACCCTTCTATGCCGGGTGGGGTTTGACTGACGACCGGGTGGCCCAATCCGACCGACGCCGCGAGAAAGTCTCCCTTGACGCGTTGGTTCATGCAGCGTTGATCGATTATCCCCGTTACTTTGATCCCGTGACGCGTCAGGCCTGCCCTCCCGAAGTCATTGTGCATCGCTTACAGCATAACGACATTCCCGCGCATCCTCGTGGAAACCGTTTGATGGCCAAGTTTCAGGGGTGGTTTGCCGGCTTCGCCCCGCTTTGGAGATCGTGAGCTAACTCCGCTCCACCGTCAGAAACCTAACCTCCCCCGGGGGCGATACATATGCAGCGCTGAGTACACCACTGCGCCAAGCCTCTGTATTGACCGATATTCGCCCCTCAGTCTCACTGGCTCGCTTCACAACATGATGCCCGTGGGCCACCCATTCATTGTCTACCCGCGCCCTACTCAAAAATTCAGGATGGCCCCAGATCAAGACACGATCGGACTGGTCGTCCATTTGACGCGCCGGATCAGCGCCAGCATGCGCTACAGTCACATTCCCGCTGCGCAACGATGTGGGTCTGGAGGTAATCCAGTCGATCAGCGGCGGTGTCATCGCCTCGGTCAATGCGTCTGCCAAGGCAATTGCCTGATCCGGAGAAATTTCTTCGCCAACCAGATCTATTCCAAAGCTGCGACAGGTGACGGCCCCGCCCTCCCGCAACCATCGTGCATGTCTTGCCTGCGGTGCATTCAGAAACTCCAGGCACATCTGCTCATGGTTGCCCATCAGACATACGACATTGCGCGGAAACTCTTGCGTGAGTTCCTGCATGCGGCGCAGCAGAGCCTCGCTTCCATCTCCGTGGTCAATTAGATTTCCAGTGAAACACAGGATCGGATCTGGCAGTTGCTCCGCACCTATAACAGCGTCAATTTTCTCTAGCATCTGCTCAAACAGATCAGATTGTCCGTGCAGATCACCCACTACGAAGAGGGGCTGATTTGGACAGGGGCGACCGGGCTTAGCAGGTGCCACCTCCAAACGCTGTCGTTTTTTCCCAAGAATTCGGCGCAGCAAGCTCAAGATGCTTCCCCTGCGATATCTGCTCAGAGTGATTGAGCGTCAATCGGACCTCAAAAGCAAGACAAAGAACCGCGATGCCACAAATGAAGACGAATTCGCGAAGCTGATTGGTTGCGTGTTTGACCCCGACCTTCAAATACGCGACGCAGGACGCGTCACAATTTTCGGGTTCCGCTCATGTCTGCAGCTCCACGCAAAGCTCTCATCACCGGTGCAGCCGGCTTTATCGGCTACCATCTATCCGACACCTTGTTGCGCCATGGTTATGAGGTGATCGGCCTTGACGCGATGACCGACTATTACGACGTCAAGCTAAAGGAACGTCGGGAGCAGATGCTGCTACAGTCAAAGGGTTACAAATCCGTCCGGGGCAAAGTTGAAGAACCTGGGCTGATGCAAGAGCTGTTCGCGCAGGAAGAGCCAGACGTCGTTGTGCATTTGGCGGCCCAAGCGGGTGTGCGATGGTCTATTGAAAATCCAGAGGCCTATCTTGAAGCCAACTTGATTGGCACGCACCGCGTTCTGGAAGCCAACCGTACCACACCTTGTGAACACCTTTTAATGGCGTCGACATCCTCTGTTTATGGCTCCAACACACAGATGCCCTATCGTGAAACCGATAAGGCTGACAGTCAGATGAGCTTCTACGGCGCCACCAAGAAAGCCAACGAGGCCATGGCTCACAGTTACGCGCATCTCTACGATCTGCCGATCACCATGTTTCGCTTCTTTACGGTCTATGGGCCCTGGGGGCGCCCAGACATGGCCCTCTTCAAGTTTACAAAAGCCGTTCTGAATGATGAGCCGATTGACGTCTACAACCACGGCGATATGCAGCGCGATTTTACTTACGTTACGGATTTGGTTGAGGGTATCAGGCTGTTGATCTCTGAGCCCCCTGTTCGACCAACCTCGCCTGGAGATATCGCAGACGGAGACAGCCTGTCGGCGGTAGCACCTTGGAGGGTCGTGAATATCGGAAATGGTGCGCCTGTGAAGCTGCTCGACTTCATCAACGAAATTGAAGCTGCTGTCGGCAAGCCAGCCCACAAAAACCTGATGGATATGCAACCCGGTGATGTGCCCGCCACTTGGGCTGATGCAAGCCTGTTGAAATCGCTTACCGGCTATACGCCCAAGACCGACGTTGCTACCGGTGTTCGGGCTTTCGTCGAGTGGTATCGCACTTACTACAACCCATAAGAAAACCCCCTCGCTTGGGTTGCGAGGGGGTCTGGTCTTTGGACCCGGCGTTTGGGAGGGGACGGGAGGAGAGAAGCCGGGCCCCAAGAGGGGTTTCTTACTTTACAACACGCTCAGCAGCGCTGTCGTTGCCCAGTGCGAAGAAGGCTTGCACGTTGCGGC
>CANNGL010000005.1 GCA_947504205.1 uncultured Litoreibacter sp.
AAGGCGGCCTGCGCTTCGCCATCCGCGAAGGCGGTCGCACCGTCGGAGCAGGCGTCGTCTCCAAAATTATCGACTAAACCAGAGCGTGGGCCGCAAGGCCCCCGCACTGATCCCGGACGCTCCGGGGCTAACATAATTCAGGTTCGATGAGGGGTGCCGATGCGCGGTGCTCCTCCTCTCAACCTCCACCTCTTCGAGGGAAAACCGAAATGGCCGTAGCTAGCCAAAATATTCGCATCCGCCTGAAGGCTTTTGACTATCGGGTTCTGGACGCATCGACACAGGAGATCGTGAACACTGCGAAGCGCACCGGCGCTGATGTTCGTGGCCCGATCCCTTTGCCGAACAAAATCGAGAAGTTCACCGTTCTGCGTGGACCTCACATCGACAAGAAATCCCGCGATCAGTTCGAGATCCGTACGCATAAGCGTCTGCTCGACATCGTTGATCCAACACCACAGACCGTGGACGCGCTGATGAAGCTCGACCTTGCGGCGGGTGTTGACGTTCAGATTTCGGTTTAAGGAGGGCAATCAGATATGTTGCGCTCTGGTGTAATTGCAAAAAAGGTGGGCATGACCCGTCTTTTCATGGAGGACGGAAAGCAGATTCCTGTGACCGTACTTCAACTGGACAAACTCGAAGTGGTCGCCACGCGTACCGCTGACAAGGACGGTTATTCGGCTGTTCAGCTTGGTGCTGGTACGGCAAAAGCAAAGCGCACATCCAAGGCGATGCGCGGGCATTTTGCGGCTGCCAAAGTAGAGCCTAAGCGGAAGATCGCGGAATTTCGTGTCGCTGAAGAGAACCTGATCCCGGTGGGTGAAGAGATTATCGCAGCTCACTATTTCGAAGGTCAATTTGTCGACGTTTCGGGCACCTCTATCGGTAAAGGTTTTGCCGGTGCGATGAAACGGCACAACTTTGGTGGTCTTCGTGCCACGCACGGCGTTTCGATCTCTCATCGCTCGCATGGTTCGACCGGTCAATGTCAGGATCCCGGCAAGGTTTTCAAAGGCAAGAAGATGGCTGGCCACATGGGCGCTGCCCGCGTGACAACGCAGAACCTGCAAGTGGTCAAGACAGACGTGGATCGTGGCCTGATCATGATCAAAGGCGCTGTTCCGGGCTCCAAGGGTGGCTGGGTCACAGTTAAGGATGCGGTCAAGAAGCCGACACCTGAAAATGTGATCTACCCTGCGGCTCTGGCTTCTGCTGCGAAAGAAGCTGCGAAAGCTGCTGAAGAAGCCGCTGCAGCTGCAGCTGCCGAAGCCGAAGAAGAAGCCAAGCGTTTGGCTGAAGAGCAAGCCGCACAGGAAGCTGCTGCACTGGAAGAAGCCGAAGCTTCGATCGAAGCTGACAAGGCCGATGAAGGTGATGCACCTGCCGCAGATGCTGGCGAAGAAGGAGACAAGTCCGATGAAAGCTGATGCGATCAAACTGGACGGCAAGAAGGCTGGTTCCGTCGATCTCGACGACGCCATCTTCGGGCTTGAGCCACGCGCGGACATTCTTCAGCGTGTGGTTCGCTGGCAGCGCAACAATGCGCAGGCTGGTACGCATAAGGTGAAAACCCGCTCTGAGGTCAGCTATTCGACCAAGAAGATCTATCGCCAGAAGGGCACCGGCGGCGCACGCCACGGCGCGCGCTCTGCTCCGATCTTCCGGGGTGGTGGTGTCTATAAAGGCCCAACACCGCGCAGCCATGGGCACGATCTGCCCAAGAAAGTGCGGAAGCTGGGTCTGATGCACGCGCTGTCTGCAAAGCAGGCCGCGGGTGAGCTGGTCATTCTTGACGGGATCGATCTGAAGGACGCCAAGACCGGCGCTTTGGCCAAGCAAATCAAAGAGTTGGGCTGGAAGCGTGCTCTGATCATCGATGGCGCGGAAGTGAATGGCGATTTCGTCAAAGCGGCCCGTAATATCGACGGTCTGGACGTGCTGCCGACACAAGGCGCCAACGTATATGACATCCTGAAACGTGACACTCTGGTGATCACCAAAGCAGGTGTCGAAGCACTGGAGGCTCGCTTGAAATGAGTGCCAAAGCTGAACATTATGACGTGATCCGCAAGCCGATCATCACCGAGAAAGCAACCATGGCCTCCGAGGCCAATGCGGTTGTGTTCGAAGTGTCGATCGACGCGAACAAACCCCAGATCAAAGAGGCTGTCGAAAACCTCTTTGGTGTAAAGGTCAAAGCGGTCAACACGACGATTACAAAGGGTAAATCCAAGCGGTTCCGGGGCCAACTCGGCAAGCGCAAGGACGTCAAAAAGGCCTATGTGACCCTCGAAGAGGGCAACACGATCGACGTGTCGACCGGGCTGTAAGATCGGTGCGCATGAACGCGCACCCTACGACATTGAAAACCCCGGCCGTGCAAGCGGCCGGGGTTTTTCTTTGAAAGGTTAACAGTGCGTGCGTTGCGGGACCGCGCGAGGCTCAAAACCCCTTGGAATCATAGGTTAACGCTTATTTTTAAGGGAAAATCGCTGTCGTTTATCTGTAGGGTTCCCGTAGTTTTTCCGTAGCTACACGCGTACCGCACTCGCGTGATTAACGATGCGTACGGTGCCGAAAGGTTAACGGCTTGATCGGTGCCGGGGCAGGGGAGTGAGACGGGTGACGATGACCTGGCTGCCATAAAGCGGATCAGAAACACGGTTGGGTCGCCATCCCCAGGTCCGGCGAGCGCAGGAAGCGGACTTTGAGAGTTTCGAGACGGCCCTGAGCTGACCTTGGGCGAATGACATCTATGCTGCGGTGCGGTCCGTCGGAGGAGACATTCGCGGCGATTGCAAATTTCTAGTCGTGGCGGACTCACAGATCGTGGACGAAGCTTCTGTTGAGTCGCTAAGCGTGAGTGTCCTATTTCGTCATGACGTTAGACCAAATGTGCCACCAGAAACTCCATCAGCGCTCTTACGCGCCGTGGCTGGACCGCACCAGCTGGATAGACCATTTGAAGCGCGGTCGGTTCTGCTGAAAATGCCTCCAGTACCTCCACAAGATCACCAGTTGCCAGATCGGCACGGATGTCCCATTCGGACTTACGTGCAATTCCCTGACCACTCAGGCACCAACGCCGAATGAGGCCTCCATCATTGGCAATGCGGTTCCCCAAAACCCGCTGCGTTTTCATCTGCCCGTCGATTACAAAAGCCCAATCCTGATCAGTATTGGCTCCAAAGCGCATGATCAGGCAGTTATGGTGGCTGAGATCATCGGGATGCATGGGTGTTCCGTTGCGCTTCAGATAGTCGGGTGCTGCGCAGACGATCCGACGGTTTGTCCCGAGTTTGCGCGACTTCATCGTGCTATCGGACAACTCGCCAAAGCGCAGCGCAAGATCGATGCCCTGCCCGACCAAATCAATATTTCCATCACTCAGCGTCAGGTCGATTGCTATTTCCGGGTGCTTTGACATGAATTGATCCAGCAGCGGAGCAAGTTGTGTGCGGCCCAGATCGCTTGGCGCACTCATGTGGATCGTGCCGGAAATCTTCTCCACCCCCAACTTTATCTTTGCCTCTGTCTCTTCCGTCTCAACCAATATGCGCCGGGCGCCCGTGACCAGCTCGCGGCCCTCGTCTGTCAGACTTATCGAGCGTGTTGTACGTGTCAGCAGGCGCACACCGTAATGGGCTTCAAGTGCGGCGAGCCGCTCTGTGACAGTCGCGGGCGACAATCCAACCTCGCGCCCCCCAGCCGCAAGCCCGCCCTTTTCCACGATCAGCAGGAAGAGCTTGAGATTTTCGATCAGCATTGATGTCTCATTATTCGTTTTTTCCGAATTATCATTTAGGAATTTATCCAATTATTTGGGTAAAGGGTAGGCGGTAGATGATGATCAACGAAAGGAGATCATCATGCATCTCGATCACATCACCATCCGAACACGCGATTTGCCCGAGACACGGGCATTCCTGCTCAAAGTCTTTGATGAGCTGGAAGAGCATGCCCGGCCCAAAGCGATCCACCGCATTCCGGGCCACTGGCTGTACGCCGGTGACAAGCCGATCATCCATCTGATCGGGGCGCGTGGCTACGGCACGGATACTGCCGCTGAAACTTACGACCATGTGGGCATCCATCTTGATGGCTACAGGAACTTCCGCGCCAAGCTCGAAGCTCTGGATATCCGCTATTCAACGATGGACCTCGAAGAGCTGGACGAGCGGCGGCTGTTTTTCCGCACGCCTTCCGGTCCGCTCATCGAAGCCGTTTTCCATGAACCTATGCCCGCGAAATAGGAGTCCTCCAATGACCTTTACTAATGAAACCAAATCCATCGTCATCGGCGGCACATCCGGGATCGGAAAAGCCGTCTCAACAGCGCTGGCAAACCGCGACGGAACCGTTGAAGTGGCAAGCCGGTCCACCGGACTCGATGTGAAAGATGAGGCCGCGATTGCAGCCTACTTTGATGCGCAAGGTCCGGTCGATCATGTCATTTTCACCGCCGGATCGTCAGCGCCAGGTGGTGCGGTGAAAGACGTGCAGTTTGATGCCGCGAAGCAAGCCTTTGAGACCAAATTCTGGGGCGCGGTCGCCGTCGCCAAAGCAGCCGCACGTCATATCAAACCCGGCGGCACGATCACGCTGACTTCCGGATTTCTCGCCCGGCGCACGGTGCCCGGAACCTACGTCAAAACCGCAATGAACGCGGCGCTGGAGGCTGTGGCCAAAATTCTCGCCAAGGAACTGGCCCCGGTCCGCGTCAATATCGTCAGCCCAGGCCTGACCGACACCGAAGCCTATGCCGGTATGACGGGCGATGCGCGGTCGTCGATGCTCAATAACGCCGCGAGATCACTGCCTGTGGGCAAGGTCGGCTCTGCCGATGATCTGGCCGCTGGCTACCTCTTCGCAATCGACAACCCCTTCGTCACCGGTGCCGTCATCGACATCGACGGTGGCGCATTGATCAACTGAAGGAGGACCAAATCATGTCCCTCAAATCGAAAATGCCGCTGCAAGTCTGGATATTGACGCTCGCAGCATACGCCATCGGCACGGCAGAATTTGTCATTGCCGGTATTCTGACCCAGGTGGCCGAAAGCCTGAATATCTCTGAAGGTCAGGCGGGCCACCTCATCACCGCCTACGCGATGGCCATCGTTATTGGTGGGCCGATCCTGACACTCTGGCTGGCCCGCTACCGCAAGCGCGTTGTGCTGATCGGTTTGATGGCACTCTTCGTCGTCTCGAACCTGATCACAGCCTTTGCAACTGATTATACGACACTGATGATCAGCCGGCTCATGGCTGGCCTGACACAGGGGCCATTCTACGGCATTGGGGCCGTTGTTGCGACGCGGCTGGTTGCAAAGGACATGGAAGGCCAAGCGGTCGGCCAGATGTTTGCAGGCCTGACTCTGGCCAACGTTCTGGGTGTTCCCGGTGGCGCGTGGATCGGCAATATGTTCGGCTGGAACACGACGTTTATCGTCGTCGCCCTGCTTGGTGCATTGGCTGCCGCGGCTATTGCTGTAGCGATTCCGCCGCAGGATGCCGAAGAGCCGAAATCCATCCGCTCGCAGATCGGTGCATTCCGCAATCCGCAACTGCTGGCCAGTTTGTTTATCACAACGCTTGGCTGGGTCGGGTTCATGACCTTCTACGGCTACATCGCGCCGATCGCGGAACAGGTCGCAGGCTTTGAGCGGTCGTCCCTGACATGGATCCTGGTCATCATCGGGCTGGGTCTGGTTCTGGGCAACACGTTGGGTGGCAAGACGGCCGACAAGAATCTCAGCGCATCCCTGATCGGTTGGCCTGCCGCAATGATCGCCTCCCTGATCGCGGTCGGTCTGGTGGCCTCGCAACCTTACCTGTTCGTTGCCGCCGCCTTCGTCTTTGGCGTGGTTTCTTTCGCCAACGTCCCGCCGATGCAGATGCGCGTCATGAAGCATGGCGGGTACGCACCGGAGCTCGCTGCGACGGCCAACATCTCGGCCTTCAACATCGCCAATGCTCTGGGCGGCATCATCGGTGGCGCGGTTGTCGATAGCACGCTGGGAGCAGCTTACATCCCCTTCGCTGCGATCATCGTGCCCGCAATCGGTCTCGCCTTCATCATCTGGCAGGAGCGGAAACATCCTTCCGTTCCCGTCGCAGCCTAATCCTTAACCCAATTCAAAGGAACAAAACCATGAAAGCTGTAGGATTTACCCACTACTTGCCAGTCGAGGATGGTAATGCGTTTCTCGATCTGGAAATCGAAAAACCAACGCCTGAGGGGCGCGACATTCTGGTGAATATCAAAGCCGTCGCGGTTAACCCGGTTGATACCAAAGTGCGTGCTCCCAAGGACAAGATCGAAAGATCGGCGCGTATCATCGGTTATGATGCGTCCGGAATTGTCGACGCAGTCGGTCCTGACGTCGCGCTCTTTAAGCCCGGTGATGAGGTTTACTATGCAGGTGACATCACCCGACCCGGCAGCAATTCGGAATATCATCTGGTCGATGAACGCATTGTTGGACACAAACCCAAGTCTCTGACCCACGCCGAGGCGGCCGCCCTGCCGCTGACGACGATCACGGCTTATGAGGCGCTCTTTGACCGGCTTGGCATTGACCGCGACGGTGGCAACAAAGGCGAATCCATCCTGATTATCGGCGCAGGCGGCGGTGTCGGGTCCATCGGAGTCCAACTGGCCAGACAGGCCGGACTGGACGTCATCGCAACAGCGTCACGGCCTGAAACAGAGAATTGGGTGCGCGAATTCGGCGCGGATCACGTCGTCAATCACCGTAAGGACATGCCGAAACAGGTCCGCGCGCTTGGCTTTGTGCATGTCGATCACATCGCCATTTTTAACGACATGCTGCATTGGAACGCCGCGGTGGAGTTGGTCCGGCCCCAAGGCGGGATCGTGTCCATCGATGATACGGATCTGCCGATGCCAATGGCAGGGATGAAGACGAAAGCCGCGAGCTTCCACTGGGAGTTCATGTTCGCCCGCTCAATGCATCAGACGCCGGACATGATCGAACAGCATCACCTGCTATCTTACGTGGCCGATCAAATTGATGCAGGCAAAATCCGAACAACCGTATCCAAGGTCCTGTCACCGATAAACGCAGCCAACATGCGTGAAGCACACCGTTTGGTCGAAACCGGGCAGGCCAAAGGTAAGATTGTAGTCGAAGTATTCTGACCATGGCGCGGATCGAACGGGATTGGGTGACTTCGATCGGTCTTGAGGCGAGCGCCTACGGCACCCATTCGATGCGTAGAACCACGGTGACACAAATCTATAAAAAGACAGGAAACTTTCGCGCCGTTCAGCTCCTCCTGGGCCACACCAAGATGGACAGCACAGTCGGATACCTTGGCGTTGAACTCGACGATGCCTTAGCGACCGCCGAAGCCATCGAAATCTGACTGATTGGGCTGCTCACCTGGGCGGCCCTTAGCAGCCGTTCAGTCAACATAATTGTTGCTGCAGTGCGGCCTTTCAAAGCGGTCACCCGATCCGCCCCAACGACCTCTTTTGACGCAATACCCCGATCGTCGCTTTGCAACACCAAAGGCGGCCCAAAGGCCCGCCTTCGCAGTTTGTTCGCTTGTGTTTACGCCAAGGCGGCGATGTTTTTGAGGCCAAGCTCGTAAGTTTTGCCCAGCATCCGGTCCATGAAGAGGCCGAAGATGCGGAAGACCGGGTTGAAGCCCATGTCCGAGGTTACAGTCCAAGTTACTTGCGATCCTGCGCCGTTTGGCTTGGCCTCGATGGTTTGCACAGGCTTGCCCATGGCACCAAGGTCGATGAGGTGGGTGACGCGGGTGGCGGTGACCTCAGTCACTGTTTGTTTGCCTTTGCCTTCTTTACCGTCAAAGCGGAAACCGGAGCCTGTGCCTTCTGCGGGGCCAAACGGCGTAATCTTCAGGTCTGGGTCTGTGGTGCAATAAGGATTGAAGGTCTGGAAGCCGTCAGTGCTGGCGACGCGGGCGATGATGTCTTGGGGCCGCATGTCGACCTGTGTTTGACGGGTAACGACGACTTTGCGTGGCAGGAGGAGCGCAATCAAAGCGACTGCGGCAACGATGGCGATAACTGTGTAAACGAAGGTCATTGGTGTGTTCCTTTTCTCTGTTGGACGGAAGAGTTTTTCTTCCCTTATGCCCACACGACGAACACCGACGTCGCCAATCGACAGGTCACGACATTTTTTTTCGTAAGACTTCGATTTTTTTCATAAGCCACAGTTTTGATGGGTGATCCGTGCAAAGAGAGACTGCTTTTGCATAAGCCTCTGCAGCTTCAGCAGCCCGACCGAGTTCGGCAAGACAATGGGCGCGCACGGCATGGAACGGCTGGTGAGTATCCAATCCGTCAAATTCGATCACGTCCAGCATCTTGAGCCCTTCCGCCGGGCCCGCATCTTCGGCCACGACGGCGGCACGGCTTACGGCCCCGCCGATGGATGGGTAGGTCTGCATCAGTCCGGAATAGAGTTGCGAAAGCGCACGCCAATCGGTTTTGCCGGTCACGGATCGGGCCGCGTGCACAGCTTGAATGGCCGCCTCTAGCTGGAACCGGCCGGGTATGCTTTTGGGCGCGCGCCTCAATGAGGCCTGGGTCAGCACGCTCACCGAGCGTTCGATCAGTTGGTTGTCCCAAAGCTCAACATCCTGTTCGGGCACGGGAACCAGAACGCCGTTGCTCAAGCGAGCGTCCCGTCGCGCTTCAATGAAACCAATCAAGGCCGTCAGGCCAAGCGTCTCGGCGTCTTCGGGAGCCAGTTCGGCCAAGACATTTGACAAAAAGAACGCCTCGTGGCTGATATCGCCATCGCCCTCTAGCCAATCGACCGAATAGGCCCCGTATACTGCTTCGAGGACCGCCACCATCCGTTCGGGGTAGGCGTCGGGTTCCGGCACGGTAAACGGAATGCCGGCGGTTTTGATTTTTTTCTTTGCGCGGACCAGCCGCTGCGCCATCGTTGCCGGTTTCACCAGGAACGCTTTGGCAATCTGTTCGGCCTCCAGGCCCAACACAGTCTGCAACATCAGCGGGGTACGTATGCCTTCGTCGATGGCAGGGTGGGCGCAGACAAAGAGGAGCTTTAGTCGTTCGTCTAATTCGGCGTCTTCGGGTTCGATTGCTTGTGCGTCAGCCATGTCGTTTGCCTCGTCTGTGATGACCAAACGAGCATCCCGGCGCGCCTGATCGATGCGTCTGTTCTTGGCCACGGTTAAGAGCCAGGCCTCGGGTTTGTCTGGAATGCCGCGCTCGGGCCACGTTTTCAGTGCGGCCACGAAGGCATCGGCGATTGCGTCTTCGGCAGCGATGATGTCCCCAGTCTTACTGGCCAGCATCGCAATCAGTTTGCCGTAAGCGGCGCGGGCGACATCTTCCGCCCGCGCCTGTGCGTCCGTCTTGGTCACACACTGCCCATGGCAGAGGATCGGATTTCCAGCTTGCCGTAGTGAACGTGGGGGCATTTCTCGGCCCATTGCATTGCTTCATCAAGGTTTTCGACTTCAATGGCAAAGAAGCCACCCAGCGTTTCCTTGGTCTCGGCGAAGGGGCCGTCTTGTACCCGTTTTTCGCCACTTGCCAGCGTGATGGTCGTTGCCGTATCCGCCGGATGCAACCAGTCCGTATCGATGAAGACGCCAGCTTCCTGAAGGGCGCCAATATACTGGCCGTAGATTTCTTTGGACTTAGCCCAGTCCTCTTCGGTCATGTTGGCAGCCATTGCTGGGTCGGAATAAAGAAGAAATGTGTAACGCATTGTTTTGGTTCCTTTGTCGTCGGTTGGATTAAGCGGCAACATCAGCGATGTTAGCACGGCCAAGTTCGAAATTCGGACCTATCATTCCATCCATGAACAGCCCCATGACGCGGAAAACAGGGTTCATGCCAAGGTCCATGTCCATGCTCCACGTCACCTCGGTGGAGCCGTCCACTGCGATGGCCGAGATCGCCTGTGTAGGCTGTCCCAAGGGGCCAAGATCAAGGTCAAAGACAACCTGATCGGCGGTGACAGATGCCACCGTTTGCTGGCCCGCGCCGTCCTTGCTTTCAAATGAGAAGCCGGAGCCGACGCCTGAGGCCGGGCCGAACATCTGCACCTGCAGGTTGGGGTCGAGGTCTTTGTAAGGGTTGAAGGCCTGATAGCCGGAGTTCGAGGCCGCCAGTTCGATCACCGCCTCGGGCGCGGCATCCATCATGGCCGAGCGTTCGATGCTGACGTAGCGTGGCAATGCCAAGGCACCCACGGCCAGTGCGGCGATGCCGCAAGCGGTGTAGAAAGTGATTTTCTTGATATTCATGTGTCTGTCCTCTCGTGTGTTTTTGAGAAGGGCTTTTTGCCTCTTCACCCACACGACGGACGGGAAGCTGGTGAATCGACAACGTTAAGAAAAAAGTTCGAATTTTTTTGAAACCGACCCGAAGCTGCTGTTGACCATGACATCAAATGCGGCGGTGCGGCTTTTCGCAAAGCGGTCATTGCGGCTAGTGCAAGAAGCGGCGGGATTGTACTTGCCAATATACATGGAGAATGCCTGGTTCCCTTAGAGCTTCAAAACGATACGCCCGATTACGTTTCGTTCTGTCAGGGCTCGAAAGGCCTCGGGCGCCTCCTCCAACTTCAAGACGCGATCAATAATGGGGCGCAGTTCACCGTTCGCAATCCAGTGCATGATCTTATCTGCAGCGTCCTTGGCTTCCGAAGGGTACTTATCCGCCCAAGCGCCCTCGAATACGCCGACAACCGAAAACCCCTTGAGCAGAGGTAAGTTCATGGGCAGGCTCGGAATCTCGCCACTTACAAAGCCAACAGGCGCAATGCGCCCGCCCCACCGCATGGACCGGGCGAGCTTTACAAATGTGTCGCCGCCGATCATCTCAAAGCACACATCCAGGCCTTTGCCGTCTGTCAGGTCTTTGATCTGATCTTTCAGATCACCTTCGCGCGTATGGACGACCGCCTCAGCCCCCATGTCTTTGAGCACCTGCTCTTTGGCCATATCTCCCGTTCCAGCGAGAACGCGCGCGCCTAACATCCGCCCCATGTCCACGGCGGCGAGGCCAACACCGCCGGTGGCGCCTGTGACCAGTAATGTCTCTCCGGGTTGCAACGCACATCTTTGAACCAAAGCGTGGTAGGCCGTCATGTAGTTGTGCAGAATGGTCGAGGCGACCGTGAAGTCGATGCCGTCCGGGACCTTTGCGCACTTCCAATGTTTGGTCACGGCCCGTTCCGCGTAACTGCCGTGCCACATCTGACCAACCACCCGATCACCGGGTTTGAAGCTCGTGACCTCGCGGCCAACCTTCAAGACGATGCCTGCAGCATCCGTTCCCGGCACGTAAGGCAACTCCGGCCGTAGCTGATAGCCGCCTTCGGCCATGAGCTTGTCCATGAAGCTCACAGCCGCAGCGCGCACATCAATGAGGACTTCATCGGCGGCCGGCGCAGGCTCGGGCGCTTCGCCAAACTCAAGCGCATCCGCGCCGTCAAAATTGGTACAAAGGATGGCGCGCATAGCACAAACTCCTGTCGGTAGAGCGTGCTACTCCGCTGCGAAGGTCGTAGCACTCTTGTCGGTTTCACCGTATCCCTTTGGCACGGGCAGGTCCGGCAAACCAGCCGCACGTTTCTGGAGCGCGCGACCGATGACAACGCGACTGATCTCGGTTGTGCCATCCACGATCCGCAGCATCTGCGCCAAACGCGACAGCCGATCCAACCCGTAAGGTTGCAACAAACCCATGCCCCCCAGCACTTGCGTGCACGTGTTTGCGGCCTTCACCGCAGCATCGGGGACAAACCGCTTGGCATGCGCCGCCATCAGTGACCCCTCGGGCGTCCCAAGTGCCTCTGCGGCCTTGCGATACAGCAGCTTGGAGGCTTCAAGGTCAGTCGCGACCTCGCCCAACATCCACTGGATGCCATCCAGATCGAGGTTCTTTCCGCCGAACATCTGACGGTTATTGGAATAGGACAGCGCCGTATCCAGCGCCGATTGCATCAGACCGCAGCAGCCAGAGGCGATTGAAACCCGCGCGATGTCAATCGCCATCAAAGAGCCCTGCAGACCCTGGCCAATGGGCAGAATGATGTTGTCTTCACTGACCACCACATTGTCGAGATACATCTCGGACATGGGTAAAAAGTTGTAGGAGGGCGTGTCGTAAAGCGGACCAAAGCTGATACCGGGTGCATCCGCCGGGATCGCGATCATCGCCATGTCCTTGTGGCCAGGCGCGTCGCTCGTCTTGACGACCGTGAAGTAGATGTCGGCCTCAGTCGCCAAGCTAACCCAAGCCTTCAACCCACTGATCGTCCAGGTGCCATCCTCGTTGATCGTGGCACGGGTGTACATCTTCATCGGGTCCGAGCCCGACTGCGGCTCGGTCAGCGCAAAGTTCGCAAGCTTGCGGCCCGAGGTCAGATCCCGGGCCCAGGCTTCCTTGAACGCGTCGGTCCCGTATCCGCAGCCGGCAAAGGTGCAAATATTGTGCATGGACAGCGCAAAAGCGTAAGCCCCGTCGCCCAGACCTAACTGCTCGTACACCTGAATGCCTTCGGAAAGTGGCAAACCCTGCCCACCCCACTCCTGGGGCGCATAAAGACCGGTCAATCCAGCGGCGCCAGCCATGTCAGAGGCCGCACGAGGCCAAGCCTTACTGGCATTCCAGGCATCCACATTGGGCACGATCACATCGCGGGCATGATCGCGCGCAGCTGTCAGGATGGTTTCGAGTTTCGACGACATGGGCCTGGTCCTTTAAGTTGAGCGCGAATATCCAATCTCGCCAACGCCTGTTAATGAAGCAAAGCAGTTTCACGCAGTAAGAAGTGTTTCGAAGTCTAAATAGCGCCGGTTGCGCACCGTGTACCATCTCACCCAGTGACAACCGATTGTCCGAAAGTGACAAATCGCTACTAAAGAGGATGCCGCCGCCGGTACGAGCTCGGTGTTGCCCCGGTCCATCTGCGAAACGCCTTGTGGAAACTGGCTGCAGACGCGAAGCCCACGTCCTGGGCGATGGCCTCGATACTTGCATCCCCAATTTGCAAACGGCGAATGGCAATATCCCTGCGCAACCCGTCTTTGATCGCCTGAAACGAGGTCCCGTCCGTCTCCAGCTTACGGATCAACGTGCGCGGCGTCATGTTCAGCGCTTTGGCAGCACCCGCAAGATGCGCCTTCTCCCAGCTTGACTGGTTCAGATAGGCACGGACCCGCAAAGACTGCGTATGTTCTTGCGAGCGCGTGAAAACCCAATCACGCGGGGCGTTCTCCAAAAAGCGATCCAAATCATCGGTACTGCGTGTGTTTACCGGCCCCAGCGTGGCGTTGGCGAAATGGATCGATGTGGCCCGGGCGCCAAAGGTGACAGGCGCGGGAAAGATAACGGCATAATCCTCTTCAAATGCGGGGCGCTCAAATTCAAATGCGATACTCTCCAACGCAACCTCGCGGCGGGCCAGCCAGGACAGAATCCCGTGGGCCAGCTTCAGGATCAACATGTGTCCAAAACGCTGCGGAGGGCTGTCTGACTGGGCGATAAGGCGCAGCACTGTAGTATCCTTCGCATCCACCAACTCAAATCGATGGTCATCAAGCAGCAGATTCCAGAATGTCGAGAACCGATAAAGCGCTGACGACAGCGAGGTCGACTCGCGCACCGATGTCAAAAGATGCTGCAGCGCACGCGGCCTGATCGGACGCGACCACAGCCCCATCATCTCATCGCCTGTTTCTACAGCCGCCAATTGGTACAGGCGCACAATCTGCTCTAGTGTTACCCGTCCCAACTGTGCTTTTTCGCCGTGGGCGATGCCAGATCGGGCGAGCAATGAAGAGAATTGATCCGACCCACAAAGCGCCTGCAACGCCAAAAGCCAGTCCTGAACGAAGGCACTTGAGACGGTCGAAAGCTGGGCGTCGAGATCGCGTGTCATCACCAAATGAGACTAACAGCGAAAACCAACGGCTAGAACCTGTATCAGAGCGGTCCACAAGAGAGACACTCGTGATCCAGTTCCGATACTGCGGTCGCAGTCCGCCGAACTTGCCATTCGCTGCGACGGCAAAGCTGACAACATGATAGTTAGATATTCGTACAACAAGGACGTCCTGACTGCTTTCAGGTCTATCACGAAACTAAGGGCTTCGCTGATAGGTTACGGTTTAGTTTCCACCTCTTTGATCCTTCCAATGATACGGTGCATGTAGCCCAGGAATGCCTCGGTCTCCTCATCTGAGAGGTCTGCGAGCACTTCTTCGTTGATCTGCATTGCTGTCCGGTAGGCCTCGTCACGGATTGATTGCCCTTGATCGGTCAGATGGATCGTACGCGCCCGCGCATCTGCCGGGTGCTCTTTACGGGAGATGAGCCCATCCCTTTCCATCCTCGTCAGTGTGTTTGCCAGTGTCGCCTGCTCTATATCGACCAAAGCAAGGAGTTCTTTCTGAGTCAGGCCATCTTTCTCCCACAAAGCAAGCAGCGTCGGGAACTGGCCGGGCACAATTCCCAGAGGAGCGATACGCTTCCGGAGAACCTCGACAAGCAGGCGGGCTAGATTGTTCACAACGTATCCCGCCGAGTTCATGCGATCAAATTCCATGGTTAAAGTTTAGCATTGCATAGCTAACTATGTAATATTATATAGCTTGCTATTCAAATAGAATCAGAAGGGATATCGAGATGAAAAAGCTGACAGCAACTTGTGCGCTCTTTTTGGCTCTTCCTGTGGCAGCGATGGCCCAATCAGACGCACCGACCCCAGGGCGAGAACTGGCAGAACTGATCTACGGCTCCATTGAAGACAACCCAAAGGGCGCGGCCGACATGGGCGAGTTTGTCAACTTCGGCAGGGATATATTCGTGTCCATGGACCATGACGAAAGCGGGTCGGTCGATTTCTCTGAGTTCACCGATTGGGACTTCGGATTCAGCTTCATCGCAGAGGATGAGGGACAGCAACGCGCCTACGATACCGCACAAAAAATCCTTTTTGCATTCTGGGATCGTGATGCAAACGGTGCGATCAACCGGAGCGAGTATCACACGTCGATGGTCGCTGACTTCCGCCGCGCTGACACCGACGATGATGCTTTCCTGACCCGCGACGAGTTTCTCAGCGGCTATGTGATCAACCTCGCCTACCGCGCAGCGATCACCGGTCAATAGGTCTGGCTCCAAGGCGCAAGAGGCGACCTCATGAAAAGCTCTCTAACCCAATATGGATCGGTCGCAGTCGCAATCCATTGGCTTAGTGCGATCTTCATACTTGCGATGCTCGGGTCTGGTTTCCGGGCGGCATCGATGACGGAAAGCGCGGCCAAGGAAGCGGTACTGTTGTTTCATGTGCCACTTGGCGTCGTGATCCTAATACTTACACTTTTTCGCCTGTTCTGGTGGTGGCGTGTTGATCAGAAACCTCGCCCGGTCGCGGGTGATCCCGCCTGGCAAACCCTTTCCGCAAAGATCATCCACGTCCTTTTCTACATTGTCATCCTCGGCATGGCGGTAAGCGGCATTGGGATCATATTGCTCTCTGGGGCGGGGAGTATCCTGTTTGGCGATAGCGCAGCACCCTTGCCTGACTTCACTGACGTCTTGCCGCGTATCCCACATGGGCTTGGCGCACGGCTGATGGTGGCACTCTTCGTGCTCCATGCGGGTGCCGCGCTTTACCACCACTTCATCAAAAGAGACGGGCTAATCTGGCGCATGTGGTTCGGCTCTCACGACAGAGGGGCCAGATCATGATCAAGGCAGTATTCAATATTCTGACCATCTGTGGAGCCGCTGGTTTTGCAGGTGTCATGCTCAGCATCGGCGTCACGCTCGGCGGGTACTGGCGCAGCCTGCCCACGCAAGACTTCCTCGACTGGTTTGCGGCCAATAATCAATTCGTATCCCGCTCCATCCCGCTGATCTTCATGCCGACTTTGATTGGTCTGATCGGATCGGTTTGGCTGTCCTGGGGCGGTCCAGAGCTGAGATACTGGCTGCTCAGCGCAGCTTGCATCCTTGTGGTGGCCGTTTTGACCTTCGCGTTCTTCGTACCGACGAACAGCGCATTCGCAAGCGGCACAATGAACGAAGCAACCGGAGCAGCGAAACTGAACCAGTGGCTAGCGATCCACTATTTTCGAATTGGATTCGGCATGGCAGCAGCGGTCTTCGGCTGCATTGCGATCAAAGCCTGACACCCCGAAACCAAGATCAATTCCGAGGAGGAGTTCTCAATGAAAACCCGCATTCATGCCATTGCCGGAGCGATCGGGCTTCTGATGATCCTGCTCTTCTGGACTTCGACCGTCCTGTCCGAACTTTTTGGATCATATGAAACCATCGCTTCTGTGAAGGGATGGATCCTCTACGGCATGATCATCCTGGTTCCGGCCATGGCCATAGTCGGGGGCTCGGGCATGTCTCTTGGTGCTGGACGGTCTGAACAAATAGTTTCCGCAAAGAAAAAGCGGATGCCGATCATCGCAGCCAATGGGCTTCTGATCCTGGTACCAATGGCGTTCATTCTTGAAGCCAAAGCCTCCGCCGGCACGTTCGATACAATGTTCTATGTGCTGCAGGGGGTCGAATTGATCGCAGGGGCCACAAACCTCGTGATGATGGGCCTGAACATGCGCGACGGGCTGAAACTCACGGGTCGGACAAGCCCCGCCGCGACTGTCTCAATCCTTGGCCGCGAGATGGTGGCAAATGACACGCTCGCCATCCGCTTGACGAAGCCCGCCGGGTTTTCGTTTGAGCCGGGACAGGCAATTCGGCTGACCATCCCGCCAGATGCACCCAAAGGCGCGGGGGAAGCACGGGTCTTCTCCATCGCCAATGCGCCTCACGACACCGACCTCCAAGTGGTGACCCGCCTGCGCGACAGCAGCAGCTTCAAGCAAGCGTTGAAATCTATGCCGGAAGGTTCCGCGCTTCAGATCGCAGGACCGTTGGGCAGCTTCACGAAAGACGCAGATCAATCCCGCCCGACCGTGTTTCTGGCGGGTGGCATCGGAATTACGCCGTTTCTTTCCATGCTCCGCGACGCAGATCACAAAAACGGCCTCGCCCAAACAACTCTGTTCTATTCCAACCGCAGCCCTGCCGACGCAGCGATGTTGACGGAGCTGCAGGACCTCGACTCCGCCGATCCCGAGTTCGCACTGATTGCGACAATGACGGACCTGCAAGCTGGTCACGATTGGCAGAGTGAAACGGGATACATCGACGCCGCGATGCTTGCACGTCATTTGCCTGATCTTAAGGCTCCGACCTACTACTGCGTTGGCCCTGGGAAATTTGTCTCGGCAATGTCTGAGATGCTCACATCGGCAGGCGTCGAAGCTGCCAACATCCGGATCGAGCAGTTCGGTGGCTATTGAAGCCCGATAGCGCCACCGTTGTGACGAAGGGCGACGGAGAACTCTGGAACTGCATTTGGATCACACTGTTTCGCACGACCCATATCGGCCGTTCATGACAACAATCTGATGCAGCGAATGTCGGCATTCCGCCCAACCGTTGCAAAAAACGTATAGCCGTGTACGAGCTAAGATCTGTTATTTCGCGACCTGAGTTTACGGCAGCTTCGGTCTAAAAGCTCTGGGACTACGAACCGGTGCGTAACCCCTTGACCCCCACGCCCTACGCTCCTAAACACCCTCATCGGTTCAGCCCCGGATTCGTCCGGGGCTTTGCTGTTGCGTTGCAGGTGCGCATGAACGCGCACCCTACGTAGGCGGAAGATGGGTGAGATCGCCCATCCTGTGCAAGTGGATGGCGGGGTGAACCCTGCCCTACGCGAGGGGCGAAAGCCTCACATAACCGGGGACCTTCGGGGCCCTTTAACATATAGGCGGGGGCGTGCTCTCGCCGCAAAGCAAACGGAAGACAGAAAGCATGGCACTCAAGTCGTATAAGCCGACGACGCCGGGCCAGCGTGGGCTGGTGCTGATCGACCGTTCGGAGCTTTGGAAAGGTCGCCCTGTTAAGGCCCTCACGGAAGGTCTTACGAAGAATGGCGGTCGGAACAACACCGGACGGATCACAATGCGTCGCAAGGGTGGGGGAGCAAAGCGCCTCTACCGTATCGTTGACTTCAAGCGCAACAAGATGGACGTCGAAGCGACCGTCTCTCGCATTGAATATGACCCGAACCGGACCGCGTTTATCGCGCTCGTTCAATATAGTGATGGTGAGCAGGCCTATATCCTTGCGCCGCAGCGTCTGGCTGTTGGCGACAAGATCATCGCCTCTGCCAAAGCCGACGTGAAGCCCGGCAACGCAATGCCGTTCTCGGGCATGCCGATCGGGACCATCATCCACAATATCGAGATGAAGCCAGGCAAAGGCGGCCAGATCGCACGTGCGGCGGGCACTTACGCCCAGTTCGTGGGTCGTGATGGGGCCTATGCGCAGATCCGTCTGAGCTCGGGCGAGCTGCGTCTGGTGCGTCAGGAATGCATGGCCACCGTTGGTGCCGTGTCGAACCCCGACAACTCGAACCAGAATTTCGGTAAGGCCGGTCGCAATCGTCACAAGGGTATTCGCCCATCTGTGCGAGGTGTTGTGATGAACCCTGTCGATCACCCGCATGGCGGTGGTGAAGGCCGGACGTCGGGTGGTCGCCACCCTGTCTCGCCTTGGGGCAAGCCTACGAAGGGTGCACGCACCCGCAACAAGAACAAAGCGTCCAGCAAGCTTATTCTCCGCTCGCGCCACGCCAAGAAGAAGGGACGTTAAGATATGTCTCGCTCCGTCTGGAAAGGCCCCTTCGTCGACGCTTATGTGTTGAAGAAAGCCGAAAAAGCCAAAGAAGGCGGCCGCAACGAGGTCATCAAGATCTGGTCGCGTCGCTCTACAATCCTTCCACAATTCGTCGGTCTGACATTTGGGGTCTATAACGGCCACAAGCACATCCCGGTGAATGTATCGGAAGATATGATCGGTCAGAAGTTCGGTGAATATGCACCGACGCGCACCTATTATGGTCACGCGGCTGACAAGAAAGCCAAGAGGAAGTAAGCCATGAGCAAGGATAAAAATCCCCGCCGCGTGGCTGAGAATGAAGCAATGGCGAAAACCCGTATGCTTCGCACCTCGCCACAGAAACTGAACCTCGTCGCTGCGATGATCCGTGGCAAGAAGGTGGAGACGGCTCTGTCCGATCTGACCTTCTCGAAAAAGCGGATCGCTGAGGATGTGAAGAAATGTCTTCAGTCCGCCATCGCCAATGCCGAGAACAATCACAACCTTGACGTGGACGAATTGGTCGTCGCCGAGGCTTATGTCGGGAAGAACCTGACCATGAAACGCGGTCGCCCGCGGGCCCGTGGTCGGTTCGGCAAGATCATCAAGCCGTTTTCGGAACTCACGATCAAAGTCCGCCAAGTTGAGGAGCAAGCCTAATGGGTCAGAAGGTTAATCCGATCGGCATGCGCCTCCAGGTCAACCGCACCTGGGACAGCCGCTGGTACGCCGATACGAAGGATTACGGTGATCTTCTTCTGGAAGACATCAAGATCCGGGAATTCATCAAAGATGAGTGCAAACAGGCTGGCATCAGCCGTGTGATCATCGAACGCCCCCACAAGAAATGCCGTGTGACCATTCACACTGCACGTCCGGGTGTGATCATCGGCAAAAAAGGCGCCGATATCGAAGGTCTGCGCAAGAAGCTGGCACAGTTCACCGATAGCGAGTTGCATCTCAACATCGTTGAAGTGCGCAAGCCAGAGCTGGATGCAGCACTTGTTGCCGAAAGCATTGCGCAACAGCTGGAACGTCGTGTGTCTTTCCGCCGCGCGATGAAGCGTTCGGTTCAAAATGCGATGCGCATGGGCTCCCTCGGGATCCGTGTGAATGTCGCGGGCCGTCTTGGCGGGGCAGAGATTGCCCGGACCGAGTGGTATCGCGAAGGTCGCGTGCCGTTGCACACGCTGCGGGCTGACATCGACTACGCCCACGCCGAAGCCATGACGCCCTACGGCATCATCGGTATCAAGGTCTGGATCTTCAAAGGCGAGATCATGGAACATGATCCGTCTGCGCGGGATCGTAAGGCTCAGGAACTCCAGGATGGTCCGGCCCCTCGTGGCGCTGGCGGCCGCCGGTAAAGGAGAGAAAAGATGCTGCAACCAAAGCGCACTAAATTCCGCAAGATGCACAAAGGCCGGATCAAGGGTCTGGCGAAGGGCGGGTCTGACCTGAACTTCGGCACCTATGGTCTGAAAGCCGTCGAACCGGAGCGCATCACTGCGCGCCAGATCGAGGCGGCTCGTCGTGCCATGACGCGTCACATGAAACGTCAGGGCCGTGTATGGATCCGGATTTTCCCGGACCTGCCTGTCACCTCCAAACCGATCGAGGTTCGGATGGGTAAAGGTAAAGGCTCCGTCGACTTCTGGGCCTGCAAGGTCAAGCCGGGCCGCGTGATGTTCGAGATTGACGGTGTCTCCGATGCCGTTGCCCGCGAAGCCCTGCGTCTTGCCGCGATGAAATTGCCGGTGAAGACACGCACAGTGGTCCGCGAAGACTGGTGAGCGGCGGGGTGAATCCCGCCCTACCGTAGGGCGGGCTTGAGCCCGCGATCAGCCGGTGAATAAAATAGAAAGCCCCCGTCGAGAGATCGGCGGGGGTTTTGTTTTTCGGGTTGTTACTAAGGTAGAATGGTTGCTTAGAGCCCACTCTGAACGCTCGTTCGGCTCACTGTGGAACGGGAACAGAGAGGCGCAGCCCCGCGTGCCAGGAAGGTTCGCTAAGAGCCCTGAGTAACGGATGCTGCAGAGCCCACGAAGTTCTGCAATTCGGCAGGAGCAGCATTCGTTCAAAGTCGCCGTCTCTTATAAATCAGGCTGTTTTCGCTTCCAGCCCTCGATTGTCTCGACGGCGACCTGCGCCATCGGTGCCGCTGCTGTTGTGGACCCCATTAGGCGTATTTGACTAAGCGCGCCCCACAAGAGACCCAAAAGAAATTCCGCGCGCCCATCCGGATCTGAGACCCCATCTGCGACTGCAGCCTTGCAAAAGGCCTCGCGCCACATTGAACGGTAGGCCTCCACCGCATCGCGGACTCGTGGGCTGGCACGCCCAAGTTCAAAGACGGTGTTCACCATCAGACAACCGCAGTTCGTAACGTCATCGGGATCGTCCGTCTCCTGCACCAGGCTCTGAAACAACATCTGGGCAGCCTGCAATCTCGGCGGATCGAAAACCTGTGTTACCACCCCGCGCGCCATCTGTGTGTAAACGCCAAGCACCTTGAGAAAAATCTCTTCCTTGTCACCAAAAGCATTGGCGATCCCGCGCACACCGATGCCGGTCGCGTCCTCAAGCATTCTTGTCGTGGTTGCATCGAAACCATGGCGCCAGAAAACCTGGACCATCTTTTGAAGAGCTTCATCTTCATCAAATTTGCGTGGTCTGGCCATATCGAATTTATTTTACATCAAGTGTTGCATTATGCGTCGCTCAATATAAAATACATTGCGTGATGCAAAACACAACACTTCAGTGAAAGTAAAGGAGACCACATGCCTACCATCCGAGTGACAGTCCCTAAATCCGCATGGACGAAAGATGAAAAGGCCACGATCGTCAGTAAGCTGACGGACGGGCTGAATTCTGTCGCCTCCGAAAGCGGCAAGGGCGACATCAAGCAATACATCAACGTTCACATCGAAGAAACCGCCGAAGGCGGATACGCGATGGGCGGAAATGTGATCGGCTAACCGATCGGGGGGTCGGGCCGCACCCGCCCCCATCATCCTCAGGAGGTTATTTATGAAAATCAGCAGAACCATCAACATCAATGCGCCCGCCGAAAGGGTCTGGGACATTCTTGGTCCGAACTACACCAAAGCTGGCGACTGGGCGTCGAGCGTCTATGTCTCAGATGCGCGACCGGGAACGCCAAAGGTGGCAGCCGCTCCTGTAGCCGGACGGGTGTGCCAGACCTCTCTCGGACCGTTCACCGAGACCATAGAGGCGTTCGACGAGGGCAGACGCCACGTCGCCTACTCGGCGACCGGTGACAAGATGCCCGGCTTCGTGAAACGTCTCGTGAACAGCTGGACCGTTCATACTTCCGGCTCCATGAGCAGGGTTCAAATAGAGCTTAACGCCGACATCGCCTTCCCTTTCAACATTCTGATGGGACCAATGATGAAGTTGCAATTCGGCAAAGTCCTACGAGAAGCGACCGAGGAGCTGAAACACTATGCCGAGACAGGAAAGCCGCACCCGCGCAAGGTTAAGGCCGATGCGTCAAAGAAGGCTGTGAAGGCTCGCGAAGTATTCGCTTGATCCCAAAAGCTGCCGTTCGGTTCACCAGATCGGACGGCAGCTCCGTCACGCAATACTGCTTACTAGTTCCACGCGTAATTGAAGCTCACTGAAATCCGTTCGTCTTCGGCCATGTTCATCGGGACCTCGTGTCTCAGCCAGCTTTCCCAGAGCAGGACGTCTCCGACCTCGGGGGTGGCGTAGATGAATTGGCGCAGGTCTTCGGGGGCGTCTTTCAGGCGCGGGGGGGCGGCCATCATCATGGCAAGGCGGGGGTCTTCGAACTTGATGGCGGAGGTGCCTTTGGGCATCGCGACATAGGTCGTGCCGGAGATCACGGAATGGGGGTGGATATGGGCGGTGTGGATGCCGCCTTCGGGCAGGATGTTGATCCAGATGTCTTCCAGTTGCAGGGTCTTGTCGCCCAGATCGAAGGCGAGGTCTTTTGCAAAGGCGGCGACATGGGTGTCGAGCTGCTCGACGAGGTCTTTGAAGATCGGAAACCGCCAGGGCAGGTCGGTGAGCGAGGCGTAGGAGGTGTAGCCGGGGTAGCCCTGTTCCTCGCACCAGTCCTGTCCGGCCTCGTCATCCTCGTAGATCGAATAGCAGGAGGCTTCGAGTTCGGCGGCGTCGATGCCGTCTAGTTTCGAGTGGTAGAGGCGGGTGGCGAAGAGGGAACGGATCTGGGCCATTGGAACCTATTCAGGTGGCATAACGAAATCTCGCCAGTCGGGCGCAGACCCTTTCTCCCCTGATTGCCGGAAGGCTGCAAGGGCCGCTTTGAATTGCTCCACCTCGGCATATTGCTGTCTGAAGGCTGCCCTGCTCGGGATGATCCGGGCGCGCATGGCCTTCAGATCCGGCGTGATCGAGAGAACGGACGATATGAGCTTTGCCTGAGCGTCGGTGCCCGCAATGAACAGGTAACAGAGATAGACCCGGCGGAGGCGTTTGGTATCGAGGCCGCCGTTGCCGTCGGCGGTGCGAAAATAGGTCTCGAACTCAACCCAGAGATCCAGGTCAAAGACGGATTGCGTGATCTGGGTGATGTAGCGGACCAGTTCGGTGTCCGGATGGCCCATGAGCGCGCTGTCGAGGTCCGGGATGTCCATCGCAATGCCCGTGTGGCTCCAAAGCAGTGGTCCCTTGGTTCTGACGGCCGTTGCCAATTCCCGGAGCTGGTCTTCCGGAGTCGCGGCCCCGAGGGTCGACAACAGCTTCTCCTGCCACCACTTGATTTGCGGCACCTCAACATGGGGCAGACGGAGATGCGCGACGCGCTCTTCCGCTGTGCGGTTCACGTCTTGCTCCGCGCGTGCGATCTGCTCCTCAGAGCCGGTCGCCCTGAGCACGTTCAGGAAAGCTTCGTTTGCGGCGTCTGCCAGGTCCCTGGACATCGATTGCTCCTTGCGTGGACGTTGCTCAAGGATCGTGCGGAGCTATGGCGTGAATGAGGCTGATTTGCGGAATTCGCTGGAATGGCCGGAAGGGTGCAAGTTGTCGTGGTGACGTCGCCGCGTTTTGCCCGATCGAGGCGGGTGGTTGTGAGAGCGGCGCGCGGTCGTGTTTGAGGGAGTCGGTCCGCCGATCAGGCGGCAAGGGCAACTGGTCGGTTGACCGCTTTGCCAAGGCGCTGCGATATATGTGGCGAAAGATGCGACGCGGAGCACTTGCTATGAAACGGATCATCCTACTTCTTGTGAGCCACAGTCTGATCTTTGTGGTGGGTTTCGGGCTGGGGGTTTACCTGCTGCCCATTCTGACGGCCCCGGACAGCCCGGATGCCGCGGCGCTGGAAAGCAGCGCGCAATCGGCGCTGTTCACCGGCGAGTTGACGCGGGATTTGCGGGGCAGTGATCTGCTGCACTGGGGCGAGGGGACGATCAGTGTGACGCCACAGGCCATCGTGCATGAGGGCAGTCTGGCGCCGGGGCCGGATTACAAGCTGTATCTCTTGAAGGACTTCATCGACCACGAAGACGGGTTCGAGGCCGCGCGGGAGGCCGGGATGCAGATCGGCGATATCAAGACGTTCGACGGGTTTATCGTGGAGGTGCCCGAGGGCGTCGATGTGGCGGAGTTCAACACGGTGCTGGTCTGGTGTGAGAGCTTCGGCGAGTTCATTACTGCGGTGCAGTATCGGTGAGGGCGTGTTTGAGTGGTGCGCAGTTCGTATTGCGCCGCTCCTGCCCTGCTTCGTAAGCCTCGACGATACGATAGCAGGAGAACTCCAATTCGACCGGGTCGAGCTTGGCTCGGTAGAGGTGGGTAGCGAAAACGGTTTTCACCATGGTTTCCTTCACCGTATTTTTTGATGAAGGAAACTGCACTCGTGCACGGCGGTTGTTTTCTGACCGAAAACGATGAGAGCAACACCCGATGCAATTTTGGTTGCACAAGTCAAAAGCGACAAGAAGCCAGAATAGTTAAACTAAAACGCCAGTGGTCTTTTTACGTCATTCGAGATTGAAATTCTTGTAATAGTATTTTAAGTAGTAATAGTAGTTATACGCTTGGAGTTCGAAATGAAAAAGATTGAGATAGATTTTGAAGTTCACCAACTCATCGAAGCTGAGCGCAAAGGTTTTGAAGAGCCAGAGAACAATGCGCTTCGGCGTTTGCTAAAGCTTAAGGAGCATTCCAAGTCGCAGAATTGCGCTGGGAGCGAAAAGAAGGGCCGCGCATTCTTTGAAGAAGGTGTCGAAGTTCCTCATGGTACGCTGGCCAGAATGCGTTATCAACGCGGATCACAACTGTATACCGGCAGGTTCTTGGACGGCCAATTGGTGGCCGAAGGCAAGGCATACTCCTCTTTGTCTGCTGCGGCTTGCGACCTCGCGCGGACCAAAGATGGCAAAAAGACGAGCCTCAACGGATGGCTCTATTGGGAAATTCAACTTCCCGGGGCAGAGGATTGGACTCCGATCGACGACTTGAGGAGCAAAAGGTACGATGATCTGCTTGCTAAAATCGATCTCGAGGGCATCGAGTTGTGAAAACAGGTCTACGCTAAGGGCGGCGACCGACCTGGAGGGCGCATGTGCTCTTGGTAATCAGCGTGATCCCTTCAAAGCATCCACGTCGCGCAAGACTGTGCGTGACATCGCCGATGCGCCCTCCGGGGGGAGGTCGGGCGCGGCCCGTTGGTGCCTCCGGGTGGGACATTTGAACAACCTGCCAAGAAACTGCGAAATAGGCCTTGCTTTGTTGCGTTTGGGGGGTTAGTGCACCCCCTCATTCACCTACTCCACTGGAATCAGGGTGACCTCACGCTTGAGGGCCTGCCGGTGATGTTGAAAGGACCAAGGCTATGAACGCCGCTGAACTACGCGATAAAACCGCGGACCAGCTTAATGAAGAGCTGGCATCGCTGAAGAAAGAGGCCTTCAACCTGCGCTTCCAGCAGGCCACAGGGCAGCTTGAAAACACTGCACGTATGCGCACGGTCAAACGTGACGCGGCGCGTGTGAAAACCATTCTGAACGAAAAAGCCCGTGCGGCTGCTGGGGAGGCTGAATAATATGCCCAAGCGTATCCTTAATGGCGTCGTCACCAGTGACCAGAACGCGCAAACCGTCACCGTTTCGGTAGAGCGTCGCTTCAAGCACCCGCTGCTTCAGAAAACTGTTCGTAAGTCGAAGAAATATCGTGCTCACGACGAGAAAAACACATTCAAGGTCGGTGATGCAGTCCGCATTCAGGAATGCCCGCCGAAATCGAAGACGAAACGCTGGGAGGTGATTGCCGAGTAAGGTAGTCACACCCGGTTTAATCGAAACCCTGGGGCACAGCCAAATGGCATAAGTCCCCAAAGGTCGGGAGAAACCATATGATCCAGATGCAGACCAATCTGGATGTTGCTGACAATAGCGGCGCGCGCCGTGTTCAGTGCATCAAGGTCCTGGGCGGTTCCAAACGCAAATATGCCTCTGTGGGCGACGTCATCGTGGTGTCGGTCAAAGAGGCTATTCCGCGTGGTCGTGTGAAAAAGGGTGACGTGCGTAAAGCCGTCGTCGTGCGCACTGCCAAGGAAGTCCGTCGTGAAGATGGCACCGCAATCCGTTTTGATCGGAATGCTGCCGTTATCCTCAACAACAACAACGAGCCAATCGGCACCCGGATCTTTGGACCGGTTGTTCGTGAACTCCGCGCGAAGAACTTCATGAAGATCATCTCGCTGGCTCCGGAGGTACTGTAAGATGGCCGCCAAGTTGAAAAAAGGCGACAAGGTCGTCGTGCTGACCGGCAAGGACAAGGGCAAGGAAGGGGCGATCACCTCTGTTGACCCGAAAGCCGGAAAAGCAATCGTGGATGGCCTCAACATTGCCATTCGTCACGTCAAGCAGAGCCAGAACACCCAAGGTGGTCGCGTTCCGCAAGCAATGCCAATCGATCTTTCGAACCTGGCGATTGTCGATGCGAACGGTAAGCCGAGCCGGGTTGGCTTCAAAATGGATGGCGACAAGAAAGTGCGCTTTGCCAAAACCACGGGGGACGTGATCTGATGCTCGATACAGCGAATTATACCCCGCGCCTCAAGACGGTCTACAAAGACACGATCCGTGCCGCTCTGAAGGAAGAGTTTTCCTATAAGAACGACATGCAGATCCCGGCGCTTGAGAAAATCGTTCTCAACATCGGTTGTGGCGCAGAAGCTGTCAAAGACAGCAAGAAAGCCAAATCCGCTCAGGAAGATCTGACAGCGATTGCTGGTCAGAAGGCCATGGTGACACGCGCCAAGAAATCCATCGCGGGTTTCCGGGTTCGTGAGGAAATGCCACTGGGTGCGAAAGTGACCTTGCGCGGCGACCGGATGTTCGAATTTCTCGACCGTCTGATCACCATTGCGATGCCACGTATCCGCGACTTCCGCGGCGTATCCGGCAAAAGCTTCGACGGTCGTGGCAACTATGCCATGGGCCTGAAAGAGCACATGGTTTTCCCAGAGATCGACTTTGACAAGATCGACGAGAACTGGGGCATGGACATCATCATATGCACCACCGCATCCACCGACGCTGAAGCAAAGAGCCTGTTGAAAGCCTTCAACATGCCTTTCACCAGCTGATCGCGGACAGGAGAATTAGACATGGCTAAAAAAGCAATGATCGAACGCGAGAAGAAGCGGGAGCGTCTGGTGAAGAAATACGCCGCCAAACGCGCAGCCCTGCTGGAAATCGCAAATGACCAAGACAAGCCAATGGAAGAGCGTTTCAAAGCGCGTCTGAAACTGGCTGAACTGCCGCGCAACAGCTCGGCAACCCGTCTCCACAACCGCTGCCAGCTCACCGGTCGCCCACACGCTTACTATCGTAAGCTGAAGGTGTCTCGGATCGCGCTGCGGGATCTTGGCTCCATGGGCCAAATCCCCGGTCTCGTGAAATCAAGCTGGTAAGGAGAGTATGATATGACTGATCCTATCGCTGATATGCTCACCCGGATCCGCAACAGCCAGTTGCGTGGCAAGTCGACGGTGGAAACACCGGCGTCGAAACTGCGCGCCTGGGTGCTCGATGTGCTGAAAGACGAAGGCTACATCCGCGGCTACGAGAAAACGACTGGCAAGGACGGACATCCTGCTTTGTCGATCGAGCTGAAATACTACGAAGGCACTCCTGTTATTCGCGAACTCAAGCGGGTCTCCAAGCCCGGCCGTCGCGTTTACATGGGCGTCAAGGACATTCCAGTGGTTCGTCAGGGCCTGGGCGTGTCGATTGTCTCCACACCGCAAGGTGTGATGTCGGATGCAAATGCTCGCGCCAAAAACGTTGGTGGCGAAGTGCTTTGCACCGTCTTCTAAGGAGGGTTTCATGTCTCGTATTGGTAAAAAACCGGTCGATCTGCCCTCTGGTGTAGAAGCGTCCGTTTCCGGTCAGACCGTTTCGGTCAAAGGCCCGAAAGGTCAGCGCAGCTTCACCGCGACGGATGATGTGACCATCAAAGTCGACGGCAATGTCGTGACTGTCGAACCACGCGGCAAGTCCAAGCGTGCGCTTCAGCAGTGGGGCATGTCCCGCACAATGGTTGCCAATCTGGTGACTGGCGTGACGGACGGCTTCAAGAAAGAGCTTGAAATCAACGGCGTTGGCTACCGGGCACAGATGCAGGGCAACATCCTGAAGCTGAACCTCGGTCTGTCTCATGACGTGAATTTCGAAGTGCCGGAGGGTGTCACTGTGACTGCCCCGAAGCAGACCGAAATCGTTGTTGAAGGCGCTGATGAGCAACTCGTTGGTCAGGTCGCGGCAAATATCCGCGCCTGGCGGAAGCCGGAGCCCTACAAGGGCAAGGGCATCAAGTACAAAGACGAGTATATCTTCCGCAAAGAAGGGAAGAAGAAATAATGGCTAACAACAAACGCACCTTGTTCCTCAAGCGCCGTCTGCGCGTGCGGAACAAACTTCGCAAGGTGAATGCAGGGCGTCCACGTCTGAGCGTTCATCGTTCGAACAAGAACATCTCGGTTCAACTGATCGATGATGTGAATGGCGTGACGCTTGCGTCGGCTTCCAGCCTTGAAAAAGGTCTGGGTGTCGTGGGCAAGAACAACATTGAAGCTGCGACCAAGGTTGGAGCCGAGATTGCCAAACGCGCCAAGAAAGCCGGTGTTGAAGAAGCTTACTTCGACCGTGGCGGCTTCCTGTTCCACGGTAAGGTGAAGGCTCTGGCCGACGCTGCCCGTGAAGGTGGCCTGAAACTCTAAACGACGGTGCGGTGCGCATGAACGCGCACCCTACCACCCACCCGTAGGGTGCGCGTTCATGCGCACCTTCGATGACCGGGGAGCGATCAGGCTCACTGCGGTTGGACAACCGGGCTGAAACGCCCACGACAACAAAGGACTGCCAACATGGCAAGAGAACCAGGACGGGGCCGCCGCGATCGCGACGAGAACCCGGAATTTCAGGATCGCTTGGTTGCAATCAACCGCGTTTCCAAAACAGTAAAAGGCGGTAAGCGCTTTGGCTTCGCAGCCCTCGTCGTCGTTGGCGACCAGAAGGGCCGTGTGGGCTTTGGCAAAGGTAAAGCCAAAGAGGTGCCAGAAGCGATCCGCAAGGCAACTGAACAAGCCAAGCGCCAGATGGTCCGCGTACCGCTGCGTGAAGGCCGCACGCTGCACCACGATGTCGAGGGCCGTCACGGCGCCGGCAAGGTGGTCATGCGCACAGCGCCAACAGGTACTGGTATCATCGCCGGTGGTCCAATGCGGGCCGTCTTCGAGATGCTGGGCGTTCAGGACGTTGTTGCGAAGTCCATCGGCTCGCAAAACCCTTACAACATGATCCGTGCTACATTGAACGGCCTGACCCGCGAGGCCTCTCCTCGTATGGTCGCACAGCGCCGTGGCAAGAAAGTCGCCGACATCCTGCGCACCGCTGATGCGCCGAAGGTTGATGGCGAACAAGCACCCGTCGTCGAGGAGGCTTGAGCACAATGGCAAAAACCATCGTTGTAAAACAGATCGGAAGCCCGATCCGCCGCCCCGCCAAACAGCGTGCCACGCTTGTTGGTCTGGGCCTGAACAAGATGCACAAGACCCGTGAGCTGGAAGACACCCCTTCCGTACGCGGCATGGTCGACAGCATCCCGCACCTCGTCGAGATCGTCGAAGAGCGCGGCTAAGTGCACGTGGGGTGAAACCCCACCCTACAATGATTTGGAAACCCCGGTCGATAGGCCGGGGTTTTCTTTTTTCGGAAATTCGGCGACGTTCAGGTGGAATTTTTGACGAGGATTACCATGAAACGTTCTTTTGTTCTGCTCGCTGTGCTCGCCGGTGCTTTTGCATCTCCTCTGAGCGCGGACACTACCAAACTTGAAATCATTCCAGACGAAAACGCCGCTGGTTTGCTTTGGTCCTCCAGTTTTCAACGTATTGATGGATCGACCTGTGCCTGGATCGAGTTTGAGGCAGGACAACCCACGCGACTGATCTATGATAACTCGGTGGGCCTGTGCCGGAACGATCCTCCGGAAGCGCCGCAGGGCGTCTATGAATTTTCCGGTGTCAAAGGCGATCGTTTGCAGTTTTCAGGTGCCGATTTCGATATCGAGAAAAACACGGGCTCAATGGTGAGCGGAAGCTGGAACCATGTGAGCTACAATTCTGCCTTCAAGGCCGACAACGTAGTTTTTCGGCGGTTGAAGTAAGCGCCAAAACGAGTGCGACAGGCTGAACCCCGCCGTCAGGCTGGAGAGGGGTGGGTCTTCAAGGCGAGCAAGTTGCCAATCAGCGCGCAACCCAGTGTGTCTTGCAGTGCGGCAACCAGTTCCTCCACCGTGTCTGTGGACACAAACGTGCCGCCGGTTTCGTCTGCGAGGCAGCGGGCGACCGTGGTGGAGGTGTGGGGGTCCTGTTCGGGGTTGTTCCAGGCGAAAAAGTCGACCACGGCGCGGAAGCCTATGACATGCACGGTCAGATCTGCGGCCTTGGCGCTGAGTTCGGCGGCCAGAGTGCAGGGGCGCCCGCCGCAGGTTTCGTTGCCATCCGTGACCAGAACGATGACGCCCGGCTGGGTGCGGTAGTTCAGGGTGTCGGCGGCTTGTGCCACAGCGGCTGTGAGCGGTGTGAGGCCGTCGGGTCGAAGCGCGTTGACCTCGGCAATTACGGGCTCGGCCGCGCGTGTCTGAGGGCCAAACCGAAGATCGATGCCCGTACAGCTGCTGTCGCCGCCGGGGCCGTAGGTCAGAAGGCCAATCCGCCGGAAGGCTTCGACACGGGGCAACACGCGGGCGATGGCCTGGCGCGCTTCGACAATACGGGTGGCATCGCCGGTGTCAAAATTGATCTCAGACATGGAGCTCGAACCATCAAAGACGATCATTGCGTCTTTGGCGCACTCTATCGAGGCGCTGACGGGGGTTGCGGCCATTAAGATCGATAAGGCGGCAGCGAGTGTGATGCGGTTCGACATACCTGAAATCTTACACCGCAATCGGCTGTAGGAAAGACAGGATCGGCGCCATATATGTGATCAACTGCACTCTTGCGCGTGCGCGAGGCCTCGCTTATACGCCTCCGGTGGCCTTGTGCTACTGATTCAAAAACAAGAAACGCCGCGTTTGCCCTCTTTCGCTTCATGGGGCAGTTCCGGCAAAGGAGAAGCGACATGAAACTGCATGAACTGCGGGACAATCCCGGAGCCGTAAAATCCAAGAAACGTGTGGGCCGTGGTCCAGGGTCTGGCAAAGGTAAGACTGCCGGACGTGGTATCAAAGGTCAGAAATCCCGTTCGGGTGTAGCGCTGAATGGCTATGAAGGCGGGCAAATGCCGCTTTACATGCGCCTGCCAAAGCGCGGCTTCAACAAGCCAAACCGTAAGAAATTCGCTGTTGTGAATCTTGGCCTGATCCAGAAATTCGTCGATGAGAAGAAACTGGACGCCAAAAAAGAGATCACAGAAGACGTTCTGGTTGAAAGCGGCCTTGTGCGTCGCAAGCTGGACGGCGTGCGCATCCTCGCCAAAGGTGAGATCAGCGCGAAACTGAAGCTGAACGTCACTGGCGCTTCCAAATCAGCCGTTGAGGCTGTGGAAAAAGCGGGTGGTACGCTCACAGTCGCGGCAGCCGCAGCGGAATAACCTTGTGAGGGGCGGCAGCGCTCCTTACATATTCTAAAGTTTTCCGGCGCCGCGACAGGGAGACCTGCTTCGCGGCGCTGCACATATAAGAGACAGGGAACATCCCCATGGCCTCAGCCGCCGAGCAAATGGCATCAAACATGAGCTGGTCCGCCTTTGGTAAGGCAACCGAGCTTCGCAGCCGTATCCTTTTCACAATCGGACTTCTGATCGTTTATCGGTTGGGCACTTACATCCCTGTGCCGGGTATTGATCCTGACCAGTTGCGTCAGTTTGTGGAGCAGTTGTCGTCCGGGATCGGCGGCATTCTGAACATGTTTACCGGTGGTGCAATTGGTCGGATGGGCCTTTTTGCGCTTGGGATTATGCCCTATATCTCGGCCTCGATCATCGTGCAGCTTATGACGGCGATGGTGCCTCAGCTTGAGCAGTTGAAGAAAGAGGGCGAGCAGGGCCGCAAGAAAATTAACCAATATACGCGCTATGGCACGGTGTTTCTGGCAACGCTGCAGGCTTATGGTCTGGCGGCAGGGCTGGAAGGCTCAGGGCTTGCGACCGATCCCGGCTGGTATTTCCGGATCACCTGCGTGATTACGCTTGTGGGCGGCACGATGTTCCTGATGTGGCTGGGTGAGCAAATCACGGCCCGCGGCATCGGTAACGGTATCTCGCTGATCATCTTCGTTGGCATCATCGCAGAGGTTCCTGCGGCGCTGGCGCAGTTCCTGAGCCAAGGCCGCTCGGGTGCAATCAGCCCCGCTGTCATCATCGGCGTTCTGTTGGTGGTGATTGCGACGATCACTTTCGTGGTCTTCATGGAGCGCGCGCTGCGGAAGATCCATATTCAGTATCCGCGCCGTCAGGTTGGCATGAAGGTGTATGATGGCGGTTCGAGCCACTTGCCTGTCAAGGTCAACCCTGCGGGTGTTATTCCGGCGATCTTTGCGTCCTCGTTGCTGTTGTTGCCTACGACGGTTTCGACCTTCTCCGGCAATCAGACCAGCCCGATCATGGCAACCATTCTGGCTTACTTTGGGCCGGGGCAGCCGCTCTATCTGGCGTTCTTCACGCTGATGATCGTGTTCTTCACGTATTTCTACACCTTCAACGTGTCGTTCAAACCGGACGAAGTTGCAGACAACCTGAAAAACCAAAACGGCTTTGTGCCGGGCATCCGTCCGGGGCAGCGCACGGCGGAATATCTGGAATATGTCGTCAATCGCGTTCTGGTTCTCGGCTCGGCTTATCTTGCGGCGGTTTGTCTCCTGCCTGAGATTTTACGTGCACAATTGGCAATCCCTTTCTACTTTGGCGGTACGTCGGTTCTGATTGTGGTCTCTGTGACCATGGATACGATCCAGCAGGTACAAAGCCATATGCTGGCGCATCAATATGAGGGGCTGATTGAAAAATCACAGCTGCGCGGCAAATCAAAGCGTGGCAAGAGGGGACCGTCACGCCGATGAATATCATCCTGCTTGGCCCGCCAGGTGCGGGCAAAGGAACGCAAGCGCGCAAGCTTGTCGATGAACGCAACATGATCCAGCTGTCCACGGGCGATATGCTCCGCGACGCGCGATCGTCTGGAACAGAGATGGGCCAAAAGGTTGCGGCTATCATGGATGCGGGTGAGCTTGTAACGGACGAGATCGTCATTGGTCTGATCGAAGAAAAGCTTGAGGGCGATCACGGCGGCGGGTTCATCTTCGATGGTTTCCCCCGCACATTGGCGCAGGCCGATGCATTGGGTGAGATCCTTGAGAAGCATGGCACCTCGTTGGCCTACACGATTGCGATGGAAGTGAACGACGATGCGCTGGTTGAGCGCATCACGGCGCGCTCGACCTGTGGCAATTGCGGCGAGGTTTATAACGACATCACCAAGCCGCAGCCTGCCGATGGCAAGTGCTCGAACTGCGGGGCGTCTGATTTCAAACGCCGTGCGGATGACAATGAAGAGAGCCTGCGCACACGTCTGATGGAATATTACAAGAAGACGTCCCCTTTGCTTGGGTACTACCACGCGAAGGGCAATCTTCAGTGGGTGCCGGGTCTGGGTGAGATCGACGAGGTCGCGGCGGGCATTTCAGCAGTTCTGGATAGCTGATTTCAGCGCAACCAAGCGCGTCCTGGCTTTACCCCCAAAAATCTGTGAACGGAGCGTCACGGCCTGTCCACCCATCACACCGCCCAGCGTTATGCCCGGCTAACAATGCGTAGTGCTGGCGCCGACAGCATGTGATCCAGCGGGTGATTTTCCTGGAATTACTGGCGGGACGGGCGGACCCCAAGAGCTGAAGATACATCTGACCTTCGCGTGTTGCTTAAGCAAAAGAAGTCCGCTGCAGCCATGAAGGTCATCACGCCAACAACGGCATGTTGCCAACCCTGTCAGGCGAGGTCCCAGTCATGCCTCAATTCGCAATCGGCAATGAGCCCAGCTTGTCCACTTCTAGGGCTTAGCGTCTCTTTGTGCTTTCATTTTTTGTTTGATTTCAGCCCGCCTATGATCTTCATCAAATCGATGTATCAAAAACTGTATTTGTCGGGCCTGCACCACTTTCTTGGATGCAAGTAAGCCATGTCCCAAAGCACTAATGGCCGAACCCAAAGCCGCACGTCCACTCTGATTTGCTCGATGAAGAGCATCGGATGGCTGCGTTGAGCCCAATTCATTGCGTTTTGGACTCGTCGCGGATGTCCAGTACAGGAAAAACAACTGCTTCGGCTGCTGAAAATCGAAAGAGGTGCCCTGTCGCGGCTTAGGCTTCGAACCGGTTAGAAATTTTGACTGATTTCGCCTGCTCCGCCGCGTCATACGCCGCCAATGCCAAAGCCATGGTCTTTAGATTGTCTTCGCCAGAGGGGCGCGGCTTTGCCCGACCATTCATTACGTCTATCGCGTGTTGTTGGAAGTTCATGACGCTATCCTGAACGCAATGCCAGGGCTTCCCTCCCCAATCGGGCACCTCGGAATCGGCGCTGCGGGTCACCGCACCTGACGCCGTGTGAACCGTCAGTTGATTGTACCGATCCAGCTGAAGTGTCCCTTTGTCGCCTTCAATAGCCGCGGCGGTATTTGGAAAAGGTTCAGGATCGAATTTGCTGTAAAATGAGCAATCGCAAATGCAGGTTGCTCCATTTTCCATTTTTAGAAGAGCCGTGAATGCATCTTCCCCGTGAACGAGAGGGTTTAGGCTTTGGGTTGAACAAGACAGACTAGAGACTTCACCCATGAAGTGACGTGCAATGTCGAAAAGGTGCAATCCCACATCCATAATCGCAAACCGATCAATCTCAGCCAAATACGGCTGATTGACGTAGTGGTTATACCCATGCCGAAAACTGAAATGCGCAAAATGCGGAGTTCCGATGACGCCTTCATTTATCAGTGCTTTCATATCCAGAAACGGTCTTTGCCAGCGAAAGTTTTCATGAACTATGAGATTGGAACCAGCCTGTTTTGCTGCATCGACCATCTCATGCGCGTCATTCATATTCTCGGCAAAAGGTTTTTGGCAAATGACCGTTTTTGCATGGCCGCACGCCAATTTCACCAATGGCAAATGAGATTCTACCGTGGTCGCTACATCAACAAAATCGAGCACTTCGTTACGGAACAGTTCCTCTGGATTATCATAGACCCCAGCAATCCCAAAGGTCGCGGCCATGGACTTGGCTTTGGCGAGGTCAAGGTCGCAGACCGCTACAATTTCAGCGCCGCCCAGCGATGTCCAAGCATTCATGTGGTTCTCAGCGAAAAAACCACAACCGATGAGTGCGCCTTGCATGTTTTGGTCCATTAGTGCTTCCTATATCCTTTTGTGAAGCCAGCCTATCAGCCGTTAGTTGTTTTGTTGGGGTCTTGGAAGTTGCTGCCAGCATCACAGACCAAGCATAGGCGGATATTGACATAGGTAAAATCAAGGTCTGCATCCGTCCCGCAATTTCCCTGACCTTGTGTTGGCGATTGTGTTCGTGGGCGCGCAACAATCGTCCGGATGTCGCAAAAGTTTCTGCGCTCGTTCAGGTCTGTTACCGGAGGCTTTGGAGAGTAACTTTCTCAGGGTTTCGACTTTCCAGCCCGCAAGGGTTGACGCCCCTTGAAAACAGGCCTAAAGCACGCCATCTCACATGAGAATCAAAGGCCGAAAGGGACTAGCTATCCTTGGTGCCAAAGAAGTTTTGAAGCCAAGCCCGTAGGTCGAAAAACCTCCGGGCTTACGTTGTGAAAAAAGGTTCTGGAGTTACGGAACCGCAACCGAAGAAGGAGAGCCCCATTGGCTCGTATTGCTGGCGTTAACCTGCCCGACGCGAAACGCGTCCCAATCGCACTGACTTACATCACCGGGATCGGCCACACATCTGCGAAAGCAATTGTGGAAGCCGTTGGCATTGATCCGTCCCGCCGCATGAATGACCTTTCGGATGCAGAAGTTCTGCAGATCCGTGAGCATATCGACGCAAACTTCACTGTTGAAGGTGACCTGCGCCGTGACGTGCAAATGAACATCAAGCGTCTGATGGACCTTGGTTGCTACCGTGGCCTGCGCCATCGTCGTAACCTGCCTGTCCGTGGTCAGCGCACGCATACCAACGCTCGTACTCGCAAAGGTCCTGCAAAGGCCATTGCTGGTAAGAAGAAGTAAGGGAGGGCTGATCTGATGGCACGCGAAAAGACAAGAGCGAAGAAGAAGGTCCGCAAGAACATCGCCGCTGGTGTGGCGCATGTGAACTCTTCCTTCAACAACACCAAAATCCTGATTTCCGACGTACAGGGCAATGCGATCTCATGGTCGTCTGCCGGCACGATGGGCTTCAAAGGCTCACGGAAATCCACACCTTATGCCGCTCAGATGGCTGCTGAGGATGCGGGCCGCAAGGCGCAGGAACATGGTGTGAAGACACTCGAAGTTGAAGTTCAGGGTCCGGGTTCGGGTCGTGAAAGCGCATTGCGCGCTCTGGCGGCTGTCGGTTTCCAGATTGCTTCGATCCGCGACGTAACGCCGATGGCACATAACGGTTGCCGTCCGCCGAAGCGTCGCCGCGTCTAATAAATTTATTTCAGGGACGGGGCCCTTTCGTCGGGTCCCGCCTTTGTCATTTCAACCTCGGGCGTTCACCGGCTTGGACATGACCGGCGAACAGGTATGGAGGCGACACACATGATCCACAAAAATTGGCAAGAGCTGATCAAACCAACGCAACTGGATGTAAAGCCAGGCAATGATCCTGCGCGCAAGGCTACTGTTGTAGCGGAGCCGCTGGAGCGTGGCTTTGGCCTGACCATGGGCAACGCCCTGCGTCGCGTTCTGATGAGCTCGCTTCAAGGCGCGGCCATCACTTCTGTTCAGATTGACAACGTTCTGCACGAGTTCTCTTCTATCGCCGGTGTCCGCGAAGACGTCACCGACGTGGTTCTGAACCTCAAGGGTGTAGCTATTCGCATGGAAGTTGAGGGGCCAAAGCGCCTGTCGATTTCTGCGAAAGGTCCGGCTGTAGTAACGGCTGGTGATATCTCCGATTCCGCTGGTATCGAGATCCTGAACCGTGAGCATGTGATCTGCCACCTCGACGATGGTGCAGAGCTGTTCATGGAACTGACTGTCAATACCGGCAAAGGCTATGTTTCGGCCGACAAGAACCGCCCGGAAGACGCACCGATTGGCCTGATGCCGATCGACGCCATCTTTTCGCCGGTCAAAAAGGTCAGCTATGATGTTCAGCCAACCCGCGAAGGTCAGGTTCTGGACTATGACAAACTGACTATGAAGATCGAAACAGACGGTTCGCTGACGCCAGATGATGCGGTTGCTTATGCGGCCCGTATTCTGCAGGATCAGCTGTCTATCTTCGTGAACTTCGAAGAACCTGAAGCAGCACGCGCTCAGGACGATGAAGATGATCTGGAGTTCAACCCGCTTCTGCTGAAGAAAGTGGACGAGCTGGAATTGTCTGTCCGTTCTGCTAACTGCCTGAAGAACGACAATATCGTCTACATCGGCGACCTGATCCAGAAGACCGAAGCAGAGATGCTGCGCACCCCGAATTTTGGCCGCAAATCCTTGAACGAAATCAAGGAAGTGTTGTCCGGCATGGGTCTGCATCTCGGTATGGACATCGTCGACTGGCCACCAGAAAACATCGAGGATCTTGCGAAGAAATTCGAAGACGCCTTCTAAGAATTGGGGCGGGGTCATCCCCGCCCTGAACAATGCCGGCACGGGCCGGGATATCATGGGCAATGAGGCCCCAAGGAGAGGCACCGACACGCATCGGTAGCCCGGACAAAGTCTAAAACGAAGGAACTAGGAAAATGCGTCACGCACGAGGCTACCGCCGCCTGAACCGCACTCACGAACACCGCAAAGCGTTGTTCTCCAACATGGCAGGATCTTTGATCGAGCATGAGCAGATCAAGACCACTCTGCCAAAGGCGAAAGAACTGCGCCCGATCGTTGAAAAACTGATCACACTTGGCAAGCGCGGTGATCTGCATGCACGCCGTCAGGCCGCAGCTCAACTCAAGCAGGACAAGGACGTCGCCAAGCTGTTCGAAGTTCTCGGCCCACGTTATGCTGAACGTCAGGGTGGCTATGTGCGCATCCTGAAAGCCGGCTTCCGCTATGGTGACATGGCGCCAATGGCGATCATCGAATTCGTCGATCGCGATACCGATGCAAAAGGTGCTGCTGACAAAGCGCGCGTTGCAGCGGAAGAGGCCGCAGAAGAATAAGCAAGCCCACTCACGGTGCTTTTGGAAACCCCGCTTAAACAGGCGGGGTTTTTCTTTTCCGCGGCTTGCGTTGAAGTTGGATCACATGCGCTTTATTTGTGGCTGGGTTCATAAGAGGTCTGAAATGCGCTTTTTTCTCATTGTTTTGGCCGTCCTGATCACGCCGCTCACGGCGGCGGCCGAGATCAAGGTGCCGGAGAGCCAGCAAGAGATTTCCCTGAGCTTTGCACCACTGGTCAAGCAGGCCTCGCCCGCAGTGGTGAACATTTTCGCCAACCGGATTGTCGAGCAACGCACAAATCCCTTTATGAACAACCCGATGTTCGAAGAGTTTTTCCGGGGGTTTGGACAGTCCCGCCCACGGGTTCAGAACTCTCTGGGGTCGGGGGTCATTCTGTCGGAGGATGGGATTGTGGTTTCGAATTATCACGTTGTTGGTATGGCGACCGAAATTACCGTCGTTTTGCAGGATCGGCGTGAATTTCAGGCCAGCGTTCTTCTGGGGGATGAAGAAAGCGATCTGGCCATCCTGAAAATCTACAGCAATCAAGAACTGCCCTTTCTGCCTTTGAGAGACAGCGACGAGATCGAGGTCGGGGAACTGGTTCTGGCAATTGGTAATCCGTTCGGCATCGGGCAGACCGTCAGTTCTGGCATTATCTCCGGATTGGCGCGTTCAGGCGCTGCGACCGGAAATGCGCGGGGGTATTTCATCCAAACCGACGCGGCTATCAATCCCGGGAATTCCGGAGGTGCTTTGATTGACACAAAGGGGCGGTTGATCGGGGTGAATACGTCGATCCTGACCCGCTCGGGCGGGTCCAACGGTGTTGGGTTTGCGATCCCTGCCAATCTGGTGACCCGCTTCGTGGAACAGGCGCGCGATGGCAATGACAGATTCAACCGTCCTTGGGCTGGCATTTTTGGTCAAGCAGTCGACTCGGGGATTGCCGAGGGGATCGGTTTGACTGTCCCGGAGGGCGTTATCATTTCCGCATTGCATCCTTTGAGTCCGTTTAACGTGGCTGGGTTGAACATTGGCGATGTCGTGCTGTCGATTGACGAGCAGCCGGTAAATGCGCCAGCGGAGATGCTGTTTCGGATGTCTGTTCGACCGATTGGTGACGACATAGCTGTGCGCTATCTGCGCGCGGGTGAAGAACAAGTGGCGCGGGTCGATTTGATCGAAGCGCCTAACGTGCCAGAACCGGACGAGCGCACAGTGCCCGCGGGCGTTACGCTTTCAGCCATGACGGTTGCCAATATCAACCCGCGTATTGGTGCTGAGCTGGGCCTGCCCATTGATGCCAGCGGCGTCATTATCACGGCACTACCATCAAACCTGAGGCGTATCGGCTTGCGTCCCGGGGATATACTGACACGGATCAATGGCGCACAAATTTCCACGACGCAGGATGTGCTTGACGCTGCTGACAGCGATCAAAGGGCCTGGCGCATTGACGGGATCAGCCGCGGACGGAGCTTCAGCTATCGGTTTCGGATCTGATGCCTGACCTTTTTGACACCGGCGCCGCTGCGCCTTCCAAAAACCAACCGCTTGCCGATCGGTTACGACCGAAATCACTGGGAGATGTGATCGGACAGGAGCAGGTGCTTGGGCCCGACAGCCCGCTTGGAGTGATGCTGGCCGGTGGAACGTTGTCGTCTTTGGTCTTCTGGGGGCCACCCGGGGTTGGGAAGACCACCATCGCACGGCTTCTGGCAGATGAAACGGATTTGCATTTTGTTCAGATCAGCGCGATTTTTACTGGCGTGCCAGACCTGAAGAAGGTTTTCGAGGGGGCGAAGATCAGAGCCGCCAATGGCCGCGGTACGTTGTTGTTCGTGGACGAGATACATCGCTTCAACAAAGCGCAGCAGGACGGGTTTTTGCCGCATATGGAAGACGGCACGATCCTGTTGGTCGGGGCGACCACGGAAAACCCCTCGTTTGAGTTGAACGCCGCCCTGCTGTCGCGGGCGCAGGTGTTGGTGCTGGAACGCCTGACATTGAGTGACTTGAAACGGCTGACGCAGCGGGCGGAGAAAGATCTGGGTCAGGCATTGCCGCTGACCCCGGATGCCCGTGCGAACCTGCTCGAAATGGCCGACGGGGACGGGCGGGCGTTGCTCAACCTGATCGAACAGATTTCCGCGTGGACGCCAGAGGACAAACTGGACTCGCAGGCATTGGGTAAGCGTCTGATGCGGCGGGCCACGCAGTATGACAAGTCAGGCGACGCTCATTACAATCTGATATCGGCCTTGCACAAATCGGTGCGTGGTTCTGACCCGGACGCGTCGCTTTATTGGCTGGCGCGTATGCTGACCGGGGGGGAGGATCCGCGCTATCTGGCACGTCGGATCACTCGAATGAGTGTGGAGGATATTGGTCTGGCGGACCCGCAGGCGCAGCGGGTGTGTCTTGATGCGTGGGAAATCTACGAGCGCCTGGGCTCGCCCGAGGGAGAGTTGGCGCTTGCTCAGGCCGTGACGTATCTGGCGTTGGCACCGAAATCCAATGCGGCCTACACGGGATACAAACAGGCAATGCGGGATGCAAAGACGACCGGGTCAGAATCTCCGCCCAAGCATATTCTAAATGCGCCCACGCAGTTGATGAAAGATCAGGGCTATGGTGACGGCTACGCCTATGACCATGACGCAGAGGACGGGTTTTCGGGTCAGAACTACTTTCCTGACGAGATGAAGCGGGGCGTCTATTACACGCCAGCAGAACGCGGCTTTGAGCGTGAGCTGAAGAAGCGCCTCGATTACTTTGCCAAGCTGCGTGCGCAGCGGCAAACTTGACTTCCTTGGCGCAAAGCCGGAGAGACAGCCCATGATTTCAACGACACTACAGGTTGCCCTTGGCGGAGCCATTGGCGCGGCGCTGCGATTTATCATTGGAGTGGGAATTTTCCGCTTGTCGGGGCCCGGCTTTCCGCTGGCGGTGATGAGTGTCAATGTTTTCGGAAGTTTCCTGATGGGGCTGTTTGTGGTCTTTGCGGCAAAGACATCGAACACCCATCTGTCCCCGTTTATCATGACGGGTATTTTGGGCGGCTTCACGACGTTTTCTGCGTTTTCACTGGAAGCCTATACACTGTTTGAGCGCGGCCAGTTTGGTTCTGCTGCGATCTATGTCTTCGGCTCGGTTATCTTCTCCATCGGCGGACTGGTTGCCGGTCTGTTGCTGGCACGGGGGGCTTTCGCATGAGTGGTGTGCAAACCCTGACAATTGCCGAGGACGAGCCCGAACAGCGGCTGGACCGCTGGTTCCGGCGGCAGTTCCCGCATATCCCGCAAGGCCGGGTCGAAAAGATGTGCCGCAAGGGAGAGATACGGGTCGATGGTGGCCGCGTTAAGTCTTCGACGCGTGTTGTGCCGGGGCAGGTGGTGCGCGTGCCGCCCCTACCGGACACGCAGGCACCCGAACCCACTCAATTCAAGATTGCGCCGAAAGATGCGCAGATGCTGCGCGATGCCGTGATCTATCAAGATGATCAGATCATCGTTCTTAACAAGCCATCTGGTTTGCCTGTTCAGGGCGGCTCGAAGCTGACGCGTCATCTTGATGGAATGCTGCCTGCGCTTCAGGGTGATAAACCCGAACCACCACGGCTGGTGCACAGGCTGGACAAGGATACATCCGGCGTTTTGCTTTTGGCGCGCACGCGGGATGCGGCGTCGAAACTGACAACAGCGTTTCGGCACAAGAACACGCGCAAGATTTATTGGGCGCTTGTGGCCGGGGTCCCGTATCCGAAGATCGGCACGGTAAAATACGGTCTGGTTAAGGCGCCGGGACATGGCAAAGGTGGTGAGGGCGAGAAGATGCATTGTGTGCATCCTGCCGACGTCGCCGATACGCCCGGTGCGAAGCGGGCCCATACGGATTATGCGACGCTGTGTTTTCTGGGGCAGCGCGCGGCCTGGATGGCGCTGGTCCCGATTACCGGGCGCACACACCAGCTACGCGCACATATGGCTGAAATGGGTCATCCGATTATTGGCGACGGCAAATATGGGGGCGGCAGTCAGGAAAACCTTGGCGATGGCTGGGGGGCGGAGCTTGGTGGCGAGATCAGCAAGAAGCTACATCTGCACGCGCGGTTGCTGACGATCGAACATCCTGCAACAGGACAAGAGATGACATTTCTCGCCCCTATACCCGCGCATATGAAAGCCAGTTGGGATTTCATGGGTTGGACTGAACGTGATGTCCCGAACGATCCGTTCGATGCGGAGGAAGAATGGCAGATCTGAGACTGGTCATTTTCGATATGGACGGAACGCTTGTCGACAGCCTCGCCCATATCCGGAAGGCCATGGAAAACGCGTTTTCGGAAAATAACCTTGCACCACCAACAGAAGACGAAACCCGCTCGATTATCGGGCTTTCATTGCCCGTTGCGATGGCGCGCCTGCGCCCGACTTTAAGCAATCGTGAGGTCGACGGTTTGGTGGAGGCTTACAAGGGATCATTTCTGCGCATCCGGGAGACCTCTGATAAAGCGCAATCCTCGCCATTGTTCTCGGGGGCTTTGGAGGCGATTGCCGATCTGAATACCGATGATCATACGCTGCTTGGAATCGCGACCGGCAAGTCACGCCGTGGCCTGTCACACGTGCTGGGGCTGCATGATTTGGCGCATCACTTCGTGACGACGCAGGTTGCCGATGACCATCCGTCCAAGCCACATCCTTCGATGATTGAAGCCTGTCTGAGCGAAGCAGGCGTTTCGGCCGAGCAAGCTGTGATCGTGGGGGATACCACCTTTGATCTGGAGATGGGCCGTGCCGCAGGTGTGGGAACCATCGGGGTGAGTTGGGGCTACCATCCGACCGGTTCTCTGATGCCCTTTGCTGATCAAGTAATCGAGACATTTTCGCAACTGGGCGACGCTGTTGACGTTTTGACAGGGAGGGGCGCATGAGCGAGTGGGCGGCCAGACGGTTCTGGGAAAGGACAGAGGTTGTTGCTCAAGCCGATGGGTTTGGTGTGACCTTGGACGGGCGCGATGTCAAAACGCCTGCCAAGCTGCCGTTGATCGTCCCGAGCGAGGCAATGGCACAGGCCATTTCGCTGGAATGGGCGGCTCAGGAAGAAAAGATCGATCCGTTGTCGATGCCGGTGACGCGCTCGGCAAATGTTGCAATTGACAGAGTGGCACTCCAGCACGCTGAGGTGTCGGAAATTATCGCCGCCTACGGGTCGAGCGATCTTGTCTGCTACCGTGCTGACGGGCCGGAAGGTCTGGTTCAGCGTCAGGCAGAAGCGTGGGACCCGTTGGTTGACTGGTCTTCCTCGACACTCGGGGCGCCGTTGGTGATCACCCATGGTGTGATGCCTGTTGAGCAATCCGCTGCGACGCGCGCCCGTTTTCTGCGCGATACGTCGGCCCTTGATGCGTTTCGCCTGACGGCGTTTCATGACCTGGTCTCGCTGTCGGGATCGCTGGTTCTGGGATTTGCCGTGATCAAGGGCCGTTTAGATGCGGAAGAGGCGTGGTTGGTGAGCCGAATCGATGAATTCTGGCAAATCGAGCAATGGGGGGACGACGAAGAGGCCTCCGAGCAGGCGGAACTGAAAAGGTCGGCCTTTCTGCATGCGGATCGTTTTTTCCGACTTTGTTCGTAAGTTCCGCATCTGTTCTGCCGGTATTAGCGGTATTGTTGAACAATTTGCCTAACGGGTTTGTTTTTTCGGAGTTTTGCGATGGTTTACCATAGGTCAATTCCGGGATTTACCTTGACCTTTAGGGCCGCATTTGCACTTATCTGACCCCATCGAGGGGGGCTGTGTCTTCCCACGTATCGCCCCCGGCTACCCGAGTGGCCGGACAAACGCTCCTCGAAGGAGCGGACCATCAGGAAGAGGTAAATATGAAGAAATCCGTATTTCTTGGCGCACTCACCGTCGCCGGCATTGCTGCAACTGCTTCGGCAGCAGCAACGCTTGACGAGGTCAAGGCGCGCGGCAAGCTCAATTGCGGCGTGACAACCGGTGTGCCTGGCTTTGCTGAGCCAGACGCGAACGGCGTTTGGCAAGGCTTCGACGTGGCCGTGTGCCGCGCTGTTGCAGCTGCAGTTCTGAGCGACCCAACAGCCGTCGAATTCGTTCCAACCACAGGTAAAACTCGTTTTACCGCGCTGGCTTCGGGCGAAATCGACATGCTGGCCCGTAACACAACTTGGACGTTCTCACGTGACGTCGACCTGAAGTTCGAATTCACTGGCGTTAACTACTATGACGGTCAGGGCTTCATGGTTCCAAAGGATCTGGGCGTTTCGTCCGCTAAAGATCTCGACGGCGCGACAGTTTGCATCCAAACCGGTACAACAACCGAGCTGAACCTGGCGGACTTCTTCCGCTCCAACAACATCAGCTATGAGCCAGTTCCAATCGAAACTGGTGCTGAAGCTGTTCAGCAGTACAACGCCGGTGCTTGCGACGTTTACACAACTGACGCCTCCGCTCTGGCTGCTCAGCGTGCAAACTTCGAAGATCCATCTGCGCATGTCATCATGCCAGAAATCATCTCGAAAGAGCCACTCGGTCCTCTTGTTCGCCACGGCGACAACGAATGGGCTGACATCGTTCGCTGGACGCTGAACGCACTGATCACAGCTGAAGAGCTGGGTGTGACTTCCGTCAACCTGGACGAGATGGCTGCTGGGTCGAACAACCCGGAAATCAACCGTCTGCTCGGCACTGAGGGTGACCTCGGCGCGATGCTTGGTCTCGACAAAGAGTGGGGCAAGCGCGCTGTTGGCGTCGCTGGCAACTACGGCGAGATCTTCGAAAAGAACATCGGTGAATCCACTCCGATCGGTCTGGCCCGCGGCCTGAACGCTCAGTGGACCGATGGTGGTCTGATCTACTCACCACCATTCCGGTAAGCACATCACGGTTTAGGGCGCGGAAATTCCGCGCCCTTTTCCTATCCGGCCTATCCTGGCCATGCAGAAAAGTGGCACCGCACCGCAAAGAGTGCATTATCAAGGCCACAAACCAACACGGGGAACGTCCTAGATGACGACGATGACCGACTCACCGGTGGGAACACCGCCCGAGTCGTTCCGGCTGTCCATGCTGTTGAACGACACACGGTACCGATCACTCACATTCCAATTTATTGCGCTTGTCGCCATTATCGCCTTCATGGCTTTTGTTGGCGGCAATCTGGTGCGCAACCTTGCCGAAGCCGGGCTGAACATCAGTTACGCGTTCTTGGGTGAACCTGCTGGCTACGATATCAACCAGCGCCCGATTGAATATGACTCTCAGTCATCGCACGGACGCGCGGCTATTGTCGGCCTATTGAACACGCTCATTGTGGCCTTCCTAGCCTGTATCACGGCGACGGTCTTTGGGGTGGTCGCGGGTGTCCTGCGGCTGTCCAACAACTGGATTGTTCGCAAGCTGATGAGCTTTTACGTCGAGATTTTCCGGAACGTTCCTGTGTTGATCTGGATCCTGATCATCTTCTCGATCATGATTAACGCTATGCCCGGGCCAAGGGCGTTTCGCGGCGAAAACGCGACGTCGTCCATGCTTTTTGACAGCTTTGCCTTTACCAATCGGGGGGTCTTTGCACCCAGCCCCGTTTTCAATACGGCGTTCTGGGTTGTCGCCGCGACCTTCCTGTTGTCGCTTGTGGCGATTTACCTGTTTCGCGCAAACGCGACAAAGAAGCTGTATTCCGAAGGCAAGTTGATACCGACATTCTGGCCAACTCTGGCCTTGCTATTTTTACCGACCATGGCCGTCATGCTTATTCCGGCCAACCCTCTTATGGGTATCCTCTTTATCGCAGTCTGCGTCTTGTTTGTTGTCGGCGTCTACCTGGCGTTCACCAAAATTCGTGAACTGGTGCCCGGCGATAACCTTGGTGGATTGGTGGCGCTGATCGCCGCTGCCGGGATGGGATATATCATCACCTCGCTGATTGCTCCGATCATCATGGCCATTGGCCCTGCACTGGGCGCTGGCCCGGCGGTTGAGTCCATCATGACCTGGAACATGCCAGAGCTGAAAGGCTTCAACTTCAAAGGCGGTTTGCAGATCCGCGGCTCGCTGATTGCGCTTTGGTTCGCTTTGGCGATCTACACCGGTGCCTTCATTGCCGAGAACGTTCGCGCCGGGATCCTCGCGATTTCCAAAGGTCAGACCGAGGCTGCCGGCGCATTGGGCCTGAGGCCCAATCGGATCATGAACCTCGTGATCCTGCCGCAAGCGCTCAGGGTCATCATCCCGCCGCTTATCTCGCAATATCTCAACATCACCAAGAACTCCTCCCTCGCGATTGCGGTTGGATATATGGACGTAACTGGAACGCTGGGCGGTATCACGCTTTTGCAAACCGGTCGCGCGATTGAGACAATTCTGTTGCTGATGCTGTTCTACCTTACGATCTCGCTTCTGATTTCGTTCTTCATGAACATCTTCAACAACCGCATGAAACTGCAGGAGCGCTGAGATGAGTGACGCACATGCACATTCCGTCGCGTTCGTTCGCGAGACTGAAATCCCGCCCTCGCCGCCCCCTGCCTCACAGGCTGGCGCGATCAAGTGGATGCGAGACAACCTGTTTTCGGGGCTTTTCAACTCGATCCTGACGCTGTTGGCGATCTACTTCATCTACAAGCTCGTCGCGGGCGCTTTCCCGTGGTTCTGGAACGGCGTTTGGGATGCGGAATCAATTCGCGATTGCCGGGATATACTGGCAGAGCGCGGTGCTGAAACCGGTGCCTGTTTCGCAGTTCTTGTGGATCGCTGGGATCACCTGATGTTCGGGTTCAAATACCCGCAAACGGAATACTGGCGCCCAACACTGGCTTTTGTCTTGCTGCTGTTCGCGGCGGCCCCGGCGCTGTTCTACAAATACGTTCCGCGCAAGTTCCTGCTGTTCACCGCGCTCTATCCCTTCATCGCCTTCTGGCTGATCTGGGGTGGGTCGCTTTGGTTGCCTCTGGCGATCCTCGTGGCAATCATCGCGACGGGTTTTGTGTTCCGCATGGTTGAGGGTCTCGACGTCAACATCCGGAGCATTCTCGCTGCGATTGTCGGTCTGGTGGCCGGGATCGGCCTTGCATATCTGCTGTATCAAGGGGCGAAAGAACTTTGGTTCATCTCGAACTCGGTTGGATCAGGATCGATCCTGACGATGCTCGCGAGCTTCCTGTTCAAAGCGGCATCGGTGTTCATGTTCGTGTTCTTCATCCCGATGGGCATCTTCGTGGGATACGCAATCTACAATGACGCCGAAGGGGGTGGGTTGGTGACCGTGGTCACCGCGCTTTTCGCGCTCTACCTCTTTGTGGCCTATCTCGTGGATCCGGTCGCAGGTGCGATCAATGCGATCATCCCGATCGAGCTTCAGGCGGTGCCATCCCGCGACATGGGTGGCTACATGCTGAACATGATCCTGGGTGTGGTCTGCGTGTCGCTGTCCCTGCCGCTGGGCATCGTGCTGGCTTTGGGTCGGCAGTCCAACATGCCGCTGATCAAGGGCGTCTGCGTGGTCTTCATCGAGTTTATTCGCGGCGTGCCGCTGATTACGCTTCTCTTTGTGGCGAACGTGATGCTGGCCTATTTCATGCCGCCCGAGACCAACTTCGACCTGATCCTGCGGGTGATCATCATGATCACCATGTTCTCCTCGGCCTATATCGCCGAGGTGATCCGGGGTGGCCTCGCCGCCCTGCCGAAAGGACAGTACGAAGCAGCGGACAGTCTTGGCCTGAACTACACGCAAGCCACAAGGCTGATCATCCTGCCGCAGGCGCTGAAAATCTCGATCCCGGGCATCGTGAACATCGCTGTGGGTCTCTTCAAGGACACCACACTTGTCTCGGTGATCTCCATGTTCGATATCGTCGGCATGATCCGTGGGCCGATCCAGCAGTCGACCGACTGGATTTCCATCTACTGGGAGGTCTACCTCTTCGCGTCGATGGTCTTCTTCGTCGTCTGCTACTCTATCTCTCAATATTCACAATGGCTGGAGCGTCAGCTTCGGACAGACCACCATTAAGAAAGGGTTCCGGTTATGAACCAACAAACACAAATGCAGGTCTCTGACGAAGTCGCCATTGAGATCAGAAACATGAACAAGTGGTACGGCACGTTCCACGTATTGCGGGATATCGATCTTACCGTCATGCGCGGCGAGCGGATCGTGATTTGTGGCCCTTCCGGGTCGGGCAAGTCCACGTTGATCCGTTGCATTAATGCGTTGGAGGAGCACCAGAAGGGCTCTATCAACGTGGATGGTACGCTTCTGTCTTCGGATCTCAAGAACATCGACAAGATCCGTTCGGAGGTCGGCATGTGCTTCCAGCACTTCAACCTTTTCCCGCATCTGACGATCCTTGAGAACTGTACTCTGGCGCCGATCTGGGTGCGCAAAACACCCAAGAAGGAAGCTGAAGAAACGGCGATGCACTTCCTTGAGAAGGTCAAGATCCCAGAGCAGGCTGACAAGTATCCGGGCCAGTTGTCCGGTGGTCAGCAGCAGCGTGTGGCGATTGCCCGTTCGCTTTGCATGCGTCCGCGCATCATGCTGTTTGACGAGCCAACCTCGGCGCTGGACCCAGAGATGATCAAAGAGGTGCTCGACACGATGATCGAGTTGGCGGAAGAGGGCATGACCATGCTCTGCGTGACTCACGAGATGGGCTTTGCCCGTCAGGTCGCGAACCGGGTGATTTTCATGGATGCTGGTCAGATTGTGGAGCAGAACGAACCGGAAGAGTTCTTTAACAATCCGAAATCAGACCGGACGAAGCTGTTCCTCAGCCAGATCCTCGGGCACTAAGCTCAGCAACATTTTATGGACTAGGCCCCTTGCAGGGGCCTTTTTCATGTGGTGTGCAGCTCTTTGAGCTCGCGGGGCACGATAAACTGTACAACCCGGGCTGTGTCCAAGCTGAGCTCTGACCAATCTGTCACTGGAACTTCGGTTATCAGCGTCGCAGTTGTCGGATAGATCGAAAACCGATCATGTGTCGGCGCTACGTCAACGATCATCTCAGCCAGCGCGGCAATACCTGGGTTGTGGCCGACGATCATGAGATCGCCCGGTTTGCATTTTTGAATTTGCGCCAGCATCTGTTCCGGTGACGCATGATAGAGCGCTGGGCTGAGATCAACTTCCGGACCGTCCATCGCTTCTGTCAGCAACTCGGCGGTTTCACCGGCGCGCTTGGCATCTGATGACAATATCTGAGAGGGGACATGACGCCGTCCTTTGATCCAGTTCCCCATCCGCGTTGCCGCTGCTCGACCACGCTCGTTCAAAGGTCGTTCATGGTCTTCCAGCATCAGATCGTCCCAGCTGGATTTGGCGTGGCGGGTCAGGATCAGTTTCAAGCAGAGTCCCCTTTGTGGAAGATCGACATGTGATAGGCCGATTGTTCCCCAACCCTGCCATAGCTTTGGGACACCGGGCAAGCGCGGCGTACCTGACAACCGTTGGTCATGCAGTCCGAGCCTTGCGGTGTCTCCAGAAAATTATGGCATGCAGCGACGTCGTAGCCGGACGCATCCAAAGCGCCAACCGGGCAGGCCTTCACGCATGGCGCCTCACAGGTTGTGCACGGGGTTTCGCTTATACTTGGAAGTTCTATTTTTTCGGGCAAAGCGATTGCGCCTCGGTAGGACACCATCAGGCCGGCCGTATCGTGCACCAAAAGCGAAACTGGACTTTGCCAGGCGCGGCCTGATTTCAATGCCCATGCAATGAATGGTTGGAAGGGTGGGCCGCCAAAGGGATAGAGCGCCGTGCCGCCTAGGTCGGCGGCTATTTGGTTGATGATCCGTTCTGACCACCGATCTATTGGATCGGGCAGACCATCCCATTCAGGCGCGGATTTGATAGCTGCCCAAAATCCCGGCTCATGCGGGCCGAGCAACAGGAGCGTCTGGGCCGCGCGCGATACGCCGTCATCTGGGTTGGGGTGGAAGGCCCCGAAGATATCAAGGTGATCCGCTTGGGCGCGGGCCAGAATATCGTCGTAGTTCATTTGCGAAAGAAAGGCAGAGCCAATGACCACCCGAGGCGGGATGGGCGTTCGTCTTGCCATTCCAGACCGATGGCCATGGCTGTGTGACCCGCTTCGGGCTGGGCAATGTAGGTCCCAAAAATGCGGTCCCAGATCGACAAGGCGAAACCGTAATTGCTGTCATGCTCATGGCGTTCGGTCGAATGATGCACCCGGTGCATATCTGGCGTTACAAGCACCAGCCGGACGATCCGATCCAGCCAGATCGGCAGTTTGATATTCGCATGATTAAACATCGCTGTGCCGTTGAGAATGATTTCGAACAGGATAACGGCCAAGGCTGATGGGCCCAGCAGATAGACCACACCGATTTTCAGGATCATTGAGAGGGCGATTTCAACCGGATGAAACCTGATGGCGGTTGTGACATCGATATCGACGTCGGCGTGATGAACCCGATGCAGCCGCCACAAGATGGGGATTTTGTGGGTCACAAGATGCTGCAGCCAGATGACGAAATCCAGGATCAGGATCGACAAGACGACCTCAACCACCATCGGTAAGTCGGTAACGTTGAACAGGCCCCAGTTTCTGGCTCCTGCATCAATCGCGGCCCCAACTGCAAGCAGCGGCAGGAAGATCGCCATGGCCCGCAATGTCAGCGTATCGACGATGATAATGGCCCAATTGGTCGTCCAGCGGGCGCTGCGCGTTTGACTGCGTTGGCGTCGTGGGGCCAAAGCCTCGATCGCTGCCAGCAGAACAAACAGCCCTACAAACACGGAGAGGCGGATGATGGCTTCGTTTTCCATGGCCTTGAACTTACTCTGAAATCATCGGCTCACAAGCGGCGGGGTGCCGCATGGTATGCACGTTCCTGTGAGTGATGCAGGCCTAGTCGCGGATGATCGAACCCGCGCCATGATCGGTGAACAGTTCGAGCAGACACGCGTTTGGAGCGCGACCGTCGAGGATAACTGCTGCTCTCACGCCTCCGTTCAAGGCTGACAATGCTGTTTCAGTCTTGGGGATCATGCCCCCCGCAATCACACCCTCTTTGGTCAAGGCGTCTATTTGTTGGGCTGTTAGCTCTGTGACGACATCTCCAGCCGCGTTTTTCACGCCGGATACGTCTGTCAGCAACAGAAGGCGATCTGCCTTCAGGGCTGCAGCTATCGCGCCTGCGGCGGTGTCGCCATTTATGTTGAATGTCTCGCCTTGGCGACCGGCTCCGATGGGGGCGATAACTGGGATGATCTGCGCTTCAAACAATTCGCGCAGCATCTCGGGGTTTACCTCGTTGGGCTCACCCACAAATCCCAGGGCGGGATTGGCCGGATCGCAAACCATCAGATTGGCGTCCTTGCCAGACAGGCCGACGGCGCGACCGCTTTCATTGTTGATCGCTGCCACGATACGCTTGTTGACGCTTCCGGACAAAACCATCTCGACCACTTCGATCGTCGCGGCATCAGTAACGCGCTTGCCGTCCACAAATTCAGAGGCGACACCCAGCTTGTCGAGCATGGCGTTGATCATTGGACCGCCCCCGTGGACGATCACAGGGTTCACCCCAACCTGACGCATCAAGACGACATCGCGCGCAAAGCTCTGCATCGCCTCGTCACTGCCCATGGCATGGCCGCCCAGTTTGATGACAACAACCGCACCATCGTAGCGTTGCAGATACGGCAGGGCTTCAGACAGGGTACGCGCTGTGGCAATCCAATCTCGGTTCATGGCGGTTTGCTTTTTCATATTTGGTGTTCCGGTTCAGGTGTAGCCCCATAGCGCTCCGGCACCTCTTTGCCAAGATCGCAACAGCGATTGCGCTGAATAGTCGTTGCGCTAGAGTGGCCTGCAAATGGAGTTGCGCCATGTCCGAAACCCAAAAAATCATGCTTCTTACAGGTGCCAGTCGCGGCATTGGCCATGCGACGGTGAAGCGCTTTAACGCCGAAGGCTGGCGGGTGCTGACGTGCTCGCGCCACCCATTTCCCGAGGAATGTCCTTGGGGTGGAGGGGCAGAAAACCACATTCAACTGGATTTGGCTGACCCCAAGAACACAATTGAGGCGATCGAGCGCATCCGCAAGCGGATCAATGGGCGCTTGGATGCGCTGGTGAACAATGCCGGTATCTCGCCAAAAGGCAGCGATGGGGAGCGGCTCAACACTCTCGACACTGATTTGCGGACATGGGGGCATGTCTTTCATGTGAATTTCTTTGCGTCGGTTGTTTTGGCACGGGGATTAAAGGCGGAATTGGCGGCGTCCAAAGGGTCGGTTGTAAATGTGACGTCGATTGCCGGAAGCCGCGTGCATCCATTCGCGGGTGCGGCTTACTCGACCTCCAAGGCGGCTCTGGCGGCTCTAACGCGGGAAATGGCGCATGACTTTGGCCCGTTCGGTGTGCGGGTGAACGCCATCGCGCCGGGCGAGGTGGAGACGGCTATCCTGTCACCGGGTACCGACAAGATCGTCGAAAAGCTGCCATTGCAGCGCTTGGGGCAGCCTGAGGAAGTGGCAGCTGCGATCTACTTCCTTTGCTCAGAGGAAAGCAGCTATATTTCAGGTGCAGAGATTGAGGTGAACGGGGCGCAGCACGTCTAGTCGAGCGCGGCAATGATCGCGCGCAGCTTTTCGATACCGTCGCCTTTTTCCGATGACGTTAGCACAAGTTCTGGGAAAGCGGCCGGGTGCTTTTGCAAAGCGCCGGATACCTGATCCATCAGTTTTGAGCGCTCGGCCGCCTTGATCTTGTCCGCCTTGGTCAGAACGACCTGAAACGTGACCGCCGACTGATCCAGAAGTTTCAGAATGTCATGGTCGACGGCCTTAACGCCGTGTCGCGCATCGATCAGAACGAAGGCCCGCCGCAGGGTCTGGCGCCCCGAAAGATAAGACTTCAACAGGCGCTGCCATTTTTCCACAACCGGGATCGGGGCTTTGGCGAAGCCGTAGCCGGGCAGATCGACCAGATAACCATATTGGCCACCAAGCTCGAAATAGTTGATTTCTTGGGTGCGGCCGGGCGTGTTGGAAGTTCTTGCCAGTGCCTTGCGGCCGGTCAGAGCGTTGATCAGAGATGACTTCCCGACGTTTGACCGCCCGGCAAAGCAAACCTCGATCCTGTCAGCTGGCGGGAGACCGTTCATGGCCACGACACCTTTGAGAAACGTCGTCTCGCCAGCGAACAAATTGCGGCCAGCCTCCAATTCTTGTGCCGTTGGTTCCGGGGCCTCTTTGAATTGGAATGTCGCCATTACTTAAAGCACCCGAACTGCGTCACCCAAAGCTATCTGGCCGCCTTTTGTCACCACACCATAAACTCCGAAATCCTGATGGTTCCACGTTTCCAGAGCTTTCAGCGTGTCTGCATCGCGTTGTCCCGTGGCAGGGTTGGCTGTGGTTGCCAGGCATCGGGTGATCCGTTCGCGGATTTCCAGTTCGACCGATCCGATCGCGACTGTCTTGCCGATCCAATCGAATTCTTCCCAGACATCCAACCCTTCGAGGATCAGATTGCCGCGCCAGCGCAACGGATCAATTTCGTACCCGAGTTTTTGTTCGACAGCGCGGTGAGAGGAAAGACTGTTGAGTGATATCGAAGGAAAATCGCTATCGGTCATGCCGCGTCCGGGCACACGGATTATGTGGGTCGATTGCGCCCGATTTTCGGGCATCAGCGGGCGCACCCAGTCTATGAGTTCATTTGCATCGCGATCCGGGTGAACCGTCAGATCGGGACGTTCAGGATGGCGCAGCGTGACCCTTTCGGAGGTCTCGTCCAGCTCGGTCGATATCGCCATCAGGCCGGGAGCTTTGGCACCACGCGAGAAATTCGCGCAAGGCGCCCATTCGGTTCCGTCTGTGCGCGTTCCTTCGTGAGCGACGGCCCAGGTGCGATCCCAAGACATGGTCCGGCCAGCCTCTAATGCCACCTGTTCAAGGGCTTCACGCCCATGACTTTTGATAGGGTAGCGCCAGATCTGGGCCAGCGCCTTGGTCATTTTTCAGCCTTGTCGCGCTGAAAGCCCGCTCGGATATTTCCGAAGATATCAGGCGTGTAGCCTTGGCTTCGCATAATTGCGTATTGCTGAATGAAAGTGATGATGTTGTTGGCGATCCAGTAGACGACAAGGCCGCTGGCGAAACTGCCGAGCATGAACATGAAGACCCATGGCATCCATGCGAAGATCATCTGTTGTGTCGGATCGGTGGGCGCTGGGTTGAGCTTTTGCTGCAGCCACATCGATATACCAAGGATCAATGGCAATATGCCGATAAAGATCAGCGCGACGATGGAGCCGGGTTCGGGTGCGGCGAACGGCAAGAGCCCCCAAAGATTCAGAATGGAAGTCGGATCTGGTGCGCTGAGGTCCTGAAAAGGCCCAAACCATGGTGCGTGCCGCAACTCGATCGTGACGAAAATCACCTTGTAAAGAGAGAAGAAAATCGGAATTTGCAGCAGGATGGGCAAACAGCCTGCGGCCGGATTGACCTTCTCTTTCTTGTAGAGCGCCATCATTTCAACCTGCAACTTCTGGCGGTCGTCGCCCGTGCGCTCTTTGATCTTTTCCATCTCTGGCTGAAGCTCTTTCATCTTCGCCATGGAGACGTAGGATTTATAGGCCAGCGGAAACAGGATGGCCTTGATCAGCAAGGTGAGGGTGATGATCGCCCAGCCCATGTTTCCGATGATGCCGTTCAGCCAGTGCAGGACTGCGAAGATCGGCTTTGTCAGGAAGAAGAACCAACCCCAATCGATAGAATCGATGAAGCGGTAGATCGTATTTGCGCTTTCATATTCCCGAATGGCTTCCCATTCCTTGGCCCCTGCAAAGAACTGGGTTGTGACCTCTGTCGTGGCGCCATCGGCCAACTCAACCGTCGCCAGACGCGCAGTCGAGCGATAGATATCCGCGCCGGCATCATATTGCAGCACGGAGGTGAACGGCAGATCGCCCGCAGGTACGAGCGTTGTCATCCAGTAGTGGTCGGTGAAGCCGAGCCAGCCATTGGCCTCGATCTCTGCAACGCTCGAATTCGGTCCCCAACGCGGGTCTGCTTCGAAGTCCCGCAGATCGCCGTAGTCAAGTTCTTCCAGTTCCTCGCCGGTTTGGCGCATGGCACCTTCGTGAATGATGAAGAAGCCCTTCTGATCGGTGGGCTCCCCATATCTTTCGATGGATGAGAATGGTGCGAGGCGCTGGATTTCGCCGCTTGCGTTGGTGACAGATTGCCGGACCGTGAACATGAATTTGTCATCTACGGAGATTTCGCGACTGAACGTCAGGCCAGCTCCGTTGTCCCATGTCAGGGTGACCGGGGAGGTTTCCGTCAGCGTTGGCGTGCCTTCAACTGTCCAAGGGGTGTTGGAACCGGGTACGTCTTCGAACCCGAGCGATCCGCCAGGCGCCCAACCGAAGACTGCAAGATAGGCACCGGGTGTGCCGACAGGCGAGAGCAGTGTCACCTGATCGCTGTCAGCGTCGAGGCTTTCTTTGTAGCGGCTTAGCTTGAGGTCATCCAGGCGGCCGCCCGTCAGAGAGATCGACCCTTCAAAGTTCTCTGTCTCGACAGGTATTCGAACGCTCTGGGAAAGAGTTGCTGCGCGGGTTTCACCGGTGGTGGAAGCAATGGCTGGTGTGCCGCTTTGAACAGGCCCATCGGCGGCAGGCACTGCGCCGCCCTCGACAGTCGATTGCGTTACCGCGGTGGCGTTTGGATCGATCACTTGTTCTTCTGGCGGGAACAGGATGAACCACACCATAATGACCAAAAAACTCAGCGCAGTTGCCAGAATGAGGTTTTTATTCTGATCGTCCATCGCGGCCCGTTCCCACAGCTTCAGGTTAGGCTGTGGTTCAATAGACTGAGGCCCGAAAGGTCAAGCTGAATCGCGGTATTTTTTGGGCATTTCGAGGGGTCGTGCGCTTGTGATCTTGTTCAGGTTCATCCGGACTTGCGGTGGAACAATATAGGGCTCGCAAGCTTTTCCTGATGCTCTTGCATCCACTCGATCGATTCATCAAGCGGCATCGGGCGGGCAATGCCAAAACCCTGCAGGTGCGTACAGCCCAACTGGGACAGAATACTCTGCTCTCCAATTGTCTCAACGCCCTCGGCAAGAGTGTCAATTTCGAGCCGCTCTGCCATGCCAACGATAGCTGAGACCATGCGCTGCTGCTCGGGATCCTCGTCGGCCCGCGCGACAAAGGAGCGATCTATCTTGATGCGGTCGACCTTGAAGCGGCGAACGTTGGACAAGGTGGCATGACCCGTTCCAAAGTCATCAAGATCGATGTTGAACCCCTGATTGCCCAGCTCACGTATATTTCTGGTGATTACGTCGTCTTCATGATCGGAAATTACCGTTTCCAGCACTTCGACGGTCAAGCGTCTGGGCTCCAGATCGAAACGGTCGACATCCCACTTGATCCGCTCCACCAAGCTGGGGTTACGCAGTTCCTGAGTGGCAAAATTAACCGATACAGTGGGCACATCGAGGCCAGCCTTGTCCCACGCGACAAGCGCCCGCAGCGACTGATCCAAAATGACTTCGCTCAGATCTTCCATCTTGCCAGCCTTTTCCAGCAGCGGGATGAATTCCGAAGGCGGAATTAGCCCGTGATCGGGATGATGCCAGCGGGCTAAGGCTTCAAAGCCGGTGATCTGCCCGGTATCGGTCGAAATCTGAGGCTGGAAATAGGGGATGACCTGGCCGCATGTCAGGGCTTCAAGGACTTCGGCCTCCAGCGCTGTCGGGTTATATTCGGCGCGAGGTGTAAGCGAGGAATAAGCGCGAACGCTGCCATGACCCGCAAGTTTGGCCTCTACCAAAGCGCGTTCTGTTGCTTCCATCATCGGCACTGCTGCGCGTTGTGGCGATTGCAGATCGAGGCAAAACCCGACGGAAACTGTGATCTGGAGGGTCGCGCCATCAAGTGCGAAGGGCTGGTGCAGCCCTTCTTGAAGGCGTTTGATCATTGAAATAAGTGCGTTCAGTTCGGGCGTGCGAACATCAGACAAAACAACGCCGATCTTTCCAGTCCCCAAGATGAAAACGTTGTCTGACCTGCGCATGAATGACGTAAGCCGGAGAACCAGTTCCCGGTGGATCATCTCGACCGCTTCACTTCCCCATTCCCGCTGAATGTTCCGCGCATCGTCCAGCTCCAACATCAGGCTGGCCATCCGTTCGGAGGTTTGTGCCGCTTCAAGTTGAGAGGCAATTTCCGTGACCATCCCACCTTTTCCGGCAGCAGGCGCCTTGCGGCGGGTTTCTCTGGATATGAACGCGTCGCCAAGCATCAAACCCAATGGCAGTACAACCGATGACCAGAACATCGCTTCGATATTGTTATAAAACAAGGATATGCCAGCCAAAGCCGGGAGCGCCGCAATCGTGGCCTTGTGAACTGTTTGTTTTTTCCAGACCGACGCGAATTTAGACCGACTACCCATTGTGACCCCGCACACTCCTACTTGTGTTGGGGATGTGCATAGGCTGAAGCCCTGCGCAGAATATTAATCCAGAGGATCAAATTGCAGCGGATTTTGCGAAAATCGCATTTAATCCAGCTTGAGGCCTTGGAAATCAAAGAGCTTTGGATCGAGCAGATGGGACGGGCGCGTGTTCATCAGCGCGCGAAACATCTTTTGTCGACGACCGGGTGATTTTGCCTCCCAGTCATTCAACAAGTTCTTGATGTTTTGCCGTTGCAACCCGTCCTGCGAGCCGCAGAGATCACAGGGAATGATCGGATAATTCAGATCGCGGGCAAATTTCTCGCAATCGGCTTCGGCAACGTAGGCCAATGGGCGATAGACGAACAAATCTCCCTCTTCATTGACCAGTTTCGGCGGCATGGTCGCCAATCGTGATCCGTGAAAGAGGTTCAAAAAGAAGGTTTCAAGAATATCGTCGCGATGGTGGCCCAAGACAACAGCGGTGCAGCCTTCTTCCCGTGCGATACGATAGAGATTGCCGCGTCGTAATCGTGAGCACAAAGCACAATATGTGCGCCCAGCGGGCACTTTATCGACAACGATGGAATAGGTGTCCTGATATTCGATCCGATGGGGCACGCCCATCGCGTCGAGAAACTCCGGCAAAACGGTTGCCGGGAAACCGGGCTGACCCTGATCAAGGTTGCAGGCCAAAATTTCAACTGGCAGCAACCCACGCCACTGCAACTCGGTCAGGGCAGCCAGCAAAGTATAGCTGTCTTTCCCGCCGGACAGGCAAACAAGCCATTTGGCGTCACGCTCTACCATGCCAAAATCGTCGATGGCCTGTCGTGTCTCGCGCACAATGCGTTTGCGGAGTTTCTTGAACTCCGTTGTTCCGGGCGCGTCCTTGAATAGAGCGTGAATGTCTTTTGGCTGGTCAAGCATGGGCGCGCTTATATGCGGCTTGGTCCCGGGTGGGAAGATGCCTCGAAGTCGAGGTGTCTCAGTATGCAACCGAGCTTTAGGGCGTGTCCGTCGGTGGTGTCTTGATCAGCCTTTGGAGGGCTCACTTTTGAGGTATCAGCGCGCCGATTTTGGAATTTGGAAGATTTGGGTCATAGTGCGGCTTGTATTTTTTAAAGTATTTTATCGAGGGTGACATGACACTGTTTTTTTCGCGCCGCGCACTGGACACCAAAAACAACAGATTCAGTAAGAATATTTCCAAACTCACACGATATGTCTCGATCACTGGGAAGACCCCGGGCGGGAAATGGTCGGCACAGCTTCTGGACAAAGATGAATGGGTCGCTGCGGTTCGAGCAGAGGCAACTTCCGATGATGTTCTGATCTATATTCACGGGTTCAATACCAAGCAAAAGGATATGCTTGATCGTCATGAGCTCATCGAGACGGGTTTGCGCGATCATGGCTTCAGGGGCTCTGTTGTCGCCTATGATTGGCCAAGCGAGGGGCGTGCAGGATTGGGGCCTTACCGGCGCGATCTGCGGAAAGCGGAGAAGGTCGGGCGCTTCTTGGTCGCTGATGGCATTCTGGCGCTTCTGGAGTCGTCTTGGCGGCCGCGCGTACATCTGATCGGGCACTCCATGGGGGCCTTTATGACGCTTGATGGATTTTCGAAGTTTGGAGATACCAACGGGCCCGGCAGTGGCCCTTGGAAGGTTGATCAGATCTTATTTGCATCAGGGGACGCGCATCGGCGTGACTTCGAGAAAGGAACGGCTGGGTCTTTGGTCTTGAAGCATCATAGCAAGCGACTGACCAATTATTACAGCAATGACGATGCCATTTTGACATTGGCTGTGACCTATCACGGTAAAGCACGGGTCGGGCAGCAAGGGATGCCGGATTTAGTGTTTTCCGAGCATTTGGATTTGTACTCAACCGAGCAGTATCGACGCCACAAGCCACCATTCAACGACAATGGCGAGGAGGCCCTGTTTTCACACCGCTGGTGGTTTGAGAATGATGGCTTCTTTCAGGATGCGGCACTGACGCTTCGTGGCGACGACGCCAATTCGATGCCAACGCGGCGCACCACGAATACGGGCGGCTTGGCTTTATGGACCTAGTCGGGAACGTTGTCGACGCCTGAACCGCCCCAAGGGTGGCACTTGGCTATGCGTTTGGTTGTCAGCAACACTCCTTTGAGCGCGCCATGCTTTTCTAGAGCTTCCAGCGCGTAGGCAGAACAGGTCGGGTGATAGCGGCAATTGAAGCCCACCCACGGGCTGAAGATCAGCCGGTAGGCCCGGACTGGCAGCGCGGCGATATGGGCCAAGGGACTCATGCGTGTATCTTTGCCAAGGCGCGGCGCAGGTCGTTTGTCAGATTGGCAAAGTCACGAGAGACTGTGCTGTCAGGGCGCCCGATCAGAACGTAATCCCAACCCGGTCGGCCGAGATCGGGTAAAACGGCCCGCGCGACTTCTCGAAGGCGTCTCTTTGCGCGATTGCGGATAACGGCGTTTCCAATCTTCTTTGAGCACGTGAACCCAACGCGAATGGAGGGGTCTGCGTCGGAGCGCTCAAAGGCTTGCAGCAAGAGACCCGGCTGACCGGATCGTTTGGCCCGCGCTGCGCGTAGAAAATCAGAGCGTTTGCGCAAGATCTGCAAACACAAAGACGCCGCCGGTAGCTCTCCGCTCACCGGGGTCTCTCCGGGTGCGGGTGCCACTGGCGGCGTCATTGAAGTTTGCGAAAATCCCGGGCGCTTAAGCGCTCAGCGATTTCCGGCCCTTCGCGCGACGCGCGTTGAGAATTTTGCGGCCCGCTTTGGTTGCCATGCGGGCGCGAAAACCGTGACGGCGCTTGCGCACCAGATTCGACGGCTGAAATGTACGTTTGCTCATGAGCTTGGCTCCAGACGGTTCAGGGCGGCTAAACGACAGACTCGCCCCGTGTGTTCATTCAAGACCCGCGTATTAGAGCCGCGACCTGTACACGTCAACGGGGTTTCCGACTGCAACCTGCAACATTTTGACCCAATGAAGCGAGTTTCTCGGCTTTTTGTCGGATCCACGCGCCTGAGACGTTACATAACGGGGCAAAACTGTCACGCCTGATCAACCACGCGTGAGGTCGGTATCTTTAAGCGGGTCTTCCGGGCAAACACAGGTCAAATTCGATTTAACCGGATCAGACAGTATGACCGATATGACTCAATCCACCGAGGCGGATGTCTCAGTCTGGCGCAAGCGCCTGCCCATCGTAATCATCGCCGCCGCGGCGATGCTGGGCGCAGTATTCCTGAGAGATTATCTGTCGTTTCAGACTTTGGCCGACAATCGAGAGGCACTGATTGCCTTCCGCGACGAGAATTACGTAAGCGCTGTCTTGGTGTTTATGGCTATCTATGTCGTGATCGTGGCCTTCTCTCTGCCGGGCGCGGCGATTGCGACCCTGACGGGCGGCTTTCTCTTTGCGACATTCCCAGGAGCGCTGATCAACATGACCGCAGCCACGATTGGGGCAACGGCCATATTTCTGGCCGCGCGAAGCGGTTTCGGAGACAGATTGGCCGAGAAGATGGAAAGTTCAGAGGGGTTGGTAAAGAAAATCAAAGACGGGATAGATGAAAATCAATGGTCCGTCCTATTTCTTATCAGGCTGGTGCCTGCGGTTCCATTTTTTGTGGCGAATCTTGTGCCGGCCCTGGTGGATGTCCCGCTACGCCGCTTTGTGATCTCTACATTCTTCGGCATAATTCCGGGTTCTGTTGTCTACACGTCTGTTGGCGCAGGATTAGGGGAGGTATTTGCGCGTGACGAAACGCCGGATCTCGGCGTAATTTTTGAACCACACATCCTGTTTCCGATATTGGGCTTGTGCGCCTTGGCTGCGCTGCCGATCATCCTGAAAACTCTGCGCGGCAAAGAAGGGCTATAAACCTGATGGCAAAACTTAAAACAGATCTGCTTGTGATCGGAGCCGGGTCTGGCGGCTTGTCAGTTGCGGCGGGCGCGGTGCAGATGGGCGCAAAGGTTGTTCTGCTCGAAGATCACAAGATGGGTGGAGATTGCCTGAACTACGGTTGTGTGCCCTCAAAGGCGTTGATTGCGGCAGGCAAGCAAGCCTATGCGCTGCAACACGGTGCGAAGTTTGGCGTAGCGGATGTTAAGCCCAAGATCGATTATGCCGCGGCAAAGGATCACGTGGCGTCAGTTATTGAAACGATTGCACCCGTCGATAGCGAAGAACGTTTTGAAGGCTTGGGTGTCAACGTCATCCGCGAGCGAGGGCGGTTTATTAACTCTAACACCGTCAAGGCTGGCGATACTGAAATAACAGCCCGCCGGATTGTGGTTGCTACAGGTTCGTCACCGTTTGTGCCACCGATCCCGGGCTTAGATAAGGTTCCCTACCTGACGAATGAAAGCCTCTGGGATTTGCGCGACTTGCCGAAGCATCTGCTGATTGTCGGAGGAGGGCCAATCGGTATTGAGATGGCGCAAGCTCATCGCAGGCTTGGCTCAAAAGTAACTGTGATCGAGGGCGACAAGGCGATGGGCAAAGATGATCCTGAACTCGCCGCGATCGTACTTGACCAGATGCGCACCGAAGGTATCGCCATTGAAGAAGATGCGATGGCTCAGGAAATCACCGGCAAAGCCGGGGCGGTAACGGTGAAGGCCGAGGACGGACGTGTGTTCAAAGGCTCCCATCTTCTGATGGCTGTTGGGCGTTCGGCAAATGTCAACGATCTCGGGCTTGAAGAGGCCGGGATAGAGTTCGACAGACGTGGCATCAAAGTTGATGCCTCTTTGCGAACCAGCAATAAAAAGGTCTACGCCATAGGTGATGTAGCCGGACAGCTTCAATTTACCCATGTTGCGGGGTATCATGCGGGTGTTGTCATTCGCTCGATCTTGTTTGGGTTGCCGTCAAAGGCCAAGCAGAACCACATCCCTTGGGCCACCTATACTGATCCTGAATTGGCACAGGTGGGGCTGACAGAAGCTCAGTCCAAGAAAGAGCACGGCATCTATTCAGAAGTATATCGTTTTCCGTATCATGAGAATGACCGCGCCATTGCAGAGGGCAAAACAACGGGCTTGATCAAGGTCATGGTCGTCAAAGGCCGCCCGGTCGGGGCTTCGATTGTTGGCGCATCTGCAGGCGATTTGATTGGTTTTTGGGCACTTGCTATTGCCAATAACCTCAAGATGAGTGGAATTGCGGGTATGGTCGCGCCTTATCCGACACTCGGAGAGGTTAACAAACGCGCCGCCGGTGCCTATTTCTCGCCAAGGCTTTTTGAAAGCGATAAAGTCAAAAAGGTGGTTGGTTTCGTTCAGAGATACCTGCCGTAACGATGTAAAGAGAGGCGCCTTGATCAATTCTCTGTCCGGTCGATTTTTGATCTTGTCAGTTATCTTCGTGATGCTGGCCGAGGTCTTGATTTTCGTGCCATCCGTGGCGCGCTTTCGGCAGGACTACCTTTTGGCGCGGGTCGAGAAGGCGCAGATTGCGTCTCTCTCTGTACTCGCCTCCGAGCAGCAGTCTATCTCGGCCGAGTTGGCGCAGGAATTGTTGGATAACGCCGGTGTTTACAACGTGGTGCTGCGCCGAAACTCCACCAGCCAGTTGGTGCTGTCTTCGCCCGTTCCGGGACCTGTGACCACATCCGTGGATCTGCGCGACCCTTCGGCCTTCTACCTGATCCAAGGCGCTTTGATGCAGCTTGTTTCTCCCGGACCGGGAACGATCCGCGTTATCGGATCACCGACGCAGGCGGCAGGCACGATGATTGACGTCGCCATGCCGCAGGAACCGTTGCGCAACGCGATGATTGATTATGGTCTGCGCATTCTGGTGCTGTCATTGGTGATTTCGGTGATCTCCGCCGCATTTCTGTTTCTCGCGGTGCGGCGGTTCATGGTCAAACCCATCAAACGTGTGATCCGTTCCATGATGGATTATGCTGATGCACCGGAAGACGCGCGCCGGGTCATCAAACCTCAGGCGAGCATAACAGAGTTGCGGAATGCCGAGGATGCGCTTGCAGGTTTGCAAACCCAGCTGACGGGCTCCCTCAAGCAAAAGGAACGCTTGGCGCAATTGGGCGGTGCGGTCGCGAAGATCAGCCACGACCTGCGCAACATTCTGACAACTGCGACTCTGTTGGCTGACAGGATGGAGCAATCAGAGGACCCGGCTGTGAAGCGAACGACGCCCAAATTGGTGAATTCGCTCAGTCGCGCCGTCAATCTATGTGAAACGACGCTAGCATTTGGTAAGGCGGAAGAGGCTCCCCCGTCTTTAAATGTCGTGCGTTTGTCGAACCTTGTCGACGATGTGCTCGACGGGGAACGGCTGGCGGGCGGTGGTTCGGTTGAGCTGGTCGATGAGGTCCCTGTGGGGATGACCGTTCGCGCCGATAGCGAGCAACTCTTTCGTGTCCTCTCCAACCTTGTGCGCAATGCCCGTCAAGCGATCGAAGCGACCGGTGAGGCGGGGCGTGTGACCGTCGAAGCCGATGAGGATGAGATGGCGTGGTCGATACGTGTTTCAGACACCGGGCCGGGCTTGCCGCCGAAAGCTCAGGAAAATCTGTTCACACCCTTCGAAGGTGGTGTGCGAAAGGGTGGCACCGGGCTTGGTCTTGTTATTGCCGCTGACCTCGTGCGGGGTCATGGGGGCACACTTTCGCTCCTAAGAACTGACGATACGGGTACTGAGTTCTTGCTGAGTTTGCCTAAAGATGCTGCAGAACTTGATCGCGCGGCAGAGTAAGCCCTTCAATTTATTTCCTAATCTTGGTCAAAATCACGCCTGATTTCTTTGGCCTTTTCTGGCGGTGTTTAGTTGGGAGGCTGAGATATGGAAAAACTTGCACCTCGTATCGTCATGTTCGCTGGGGCATTGTTTATGCTGATCATCTGCGCGGGTTTTGCGTTAACATCACCTGGTGAGGATCTCAGCGGATACTACGGAAAAGTTATATCAGGTGGTGCCAAAGTCACCGAGATCGGCAGCCGAACGCACTCGTTCCGTGAAACCGCCGAAGCGCCGAAAGATTCATTTCTCAATCGCGTGCGTGAATGGGCGGGCATAGATACCAAGGAACGGGCCGTCGCAAAGACGCGCGCCTCACAGTTGCGCGACATCAAACGTCGCCAAAACGGTGTCACGGTATACAAAACCAACACTAAGGGTGTTCTCTACAACGGATCGTGAATCTGACATGCTTTCAAAAGTACTTTGGAAATCCGCACTTATGTGCTTTGGGCTGTTCATGCTCGCTTTGACACTTGGTTTCGGCCCCGCGATGTTTCCGGCTTATCAGGAAGATCTTAAGTATTATTTCACCAATGGCGGGGCCAAGCGTGCCGAAGTGGGCAGTCGCACCAGTCAGTTTCGACAGGTTAACCCGCAGCAACCTGAGCTAACATGGCGACAATGGGCCAGCCGTATCCTTATGCTGGAACCTGTGAACATGATGTCGACGGGCTCTCGTGACAAATCCGAACTACAACGTCTGAAAACCCGCAGTAGTCGTGAAAAGATGAGCGTTCTCAGTTACTAGCGGGCGAACGGCGCCGATCCGGCATTTTGTCCCTTGCAATGCGCTATCCCGGGCGTTACATCCGCCTCACTCTGCGCGCTGGTAGCTCAGTTGGATAGAGTACTTGACTACGAATCAAGGGGTCGGGGGTTCGAATCCTCCCCAGCGCGCCACCATCACTCCCGAATAATGCAGTCGGATTGGCTCAAGCCATCTATCAATGGTTATGCCAGTTTGCTTGTGCTGCTGACATGTGCCCGCCTATTTCATGGCGATGTTGCAAATACGAATTCGTCTGGACAGTTCGAGCGTGTAGGATCACATGAAAATCTCTGGCCCATCTGACATATTAGGCCGTATCGCGTGATTTGCGGAAAGGATCAAAGCCATGCCTCAGACCAAAAAAGAGACCCCGGATCTGAAATTTGCCGATGATCAGGGTGCGTCGCGGTCGACATGGATCGCCGCAGCACTACTAGTGCTTGTTGTCGTCTGGATGGGCAGCGGTTTCATTTTTCCAGGGACAAAAGCGGATGCTGTCGTAAAACGTGAAGACCCCAAACCTGTGGCGGTGGCGGTCAAATCTTCGGTCGCTGAGACGGTAGCCCAGTTTTATCAGGCTGAGGGCCAAGCTCTTCCGGACCGTGATACGATGCTGCGGGCGGAGGTTTCCGGTGATGTTGCGGAAGTGCTTGTCTCAAAAGGTCAGAATGTCAGTGCAGGCGATGTTATCGCGCGGTTGGATGCGACCACGAATGAAGCTGATGTCAGAAGAGCCACTGAGGAGTTGGCGCGCGCGCAGCGGGAATTCGATAACGCGGAAGCCTTGTTGGAGCGCGGTGTTGCGACGGCTGATCGCGTAGCGCAGGCCCGCGCGACGCTGGCAACAGCACAGGCTCAAGTCACGAGCGCTCGGGAAACTTCGGAGAACCTGGTCATCACCGCGCCTTTCGATGGGCGTATCGAAACGCTTGATCTGGACGCGGGAGAGTTCGTCTCTGCCGGGTCGGAGGTGGGGCGGATCGTGGACAACACGCCTCTGACGGTCACAATACAGGTGCCGCAGCAATCGTTGACGCGTATCAAAAACGGTCAAACGGCGACCGTCAACTTCATCACAGGTGAAGAACGCGCGGGCACTGTTTCATTTGTGGGCACATCAGCCTCGTCCGAGACCCGCACCTTTTTGGCTGAAATAGATGTGCCGAATAAGGACGGTGCAATACCCGCCGGTATCTCGGCCGAGATCAGCATTCCAACCGGTGAGGTCACGGCCCACTTCCTGTCGCCATCAATCGTTTCTCTGAATGAAAATGGCGAGTTGGGCGTTAAAACAGTGACCGCTGACAAGACCGTCGAATTTCACGCAATTCAAGTTGCAAGGGCTCAGATTGACGGCATTTGGGTCACGGGGCTGCCGGAGAGGGCTGACGTGATCACCGTAGGTCAAGGGTTTGTCAGTGCAGGAGAGGTCGTCAACCCGAGCCCTGAGGAGCCGAGCTGATGGGCGGGATTATCGACGCCGCATTCTCCCGCTCGCGGGTCGTGGTTATGGCGTTGGTCATGGTGCTGACGCTGGGCGCATATGCTTATGTCTCCATACCAAAGGAGGCCAATCCCGAGGTGCCACTGCCGCTGTTTTATGTCTCGACCGGTTTGGACGGGATCAGCCCCGGCGATGCAGAGCGCTTGTTGCTGGAGCCGCTGGAAACCGAGTTCATCTCCATTAACGGGCTTGAAAGCCTGAAGTCTGATGCAGCTGAAGGGTTTGCAAGTCTACAGCTCGAATTCAGTCCGGGTTTTGATAGCCAAGAGGCGCTTGACAGGGTGCGAGAGGCCGCGGATCGAGCCGAGGGTGATTTGCCCGACGATGCCTATGACATTTCAATCACCGAGATTAACACAGCGCTGTTCCCAATCATTACGGCCATTCTTTCCGGCCCTGTGCCCGAGCGTACCTTGAATGATCTTGCAGAAACGCTGCAGGAAGAGATTGAAGGCCTGAGTGGTGTTCTGGAAGTGGACATCGGTGGTCAGCGGTTTGAATTTCTTGAGGTACTGATCGATCCGACGGTGTTCCAGACCTACAATCTGTCTTTTGACGAGTTGATCGGGCAGATCGAGCGCAACAACCGACTTATTGCTGCTGGCGCTATTGAAACGGGCGCCGGGCGGATTGTGCTGAAAGTCCCCGGCCTGATCGAAAATCTTGAGGACGTCATGTCGATGCCGGTCAAGGTGCGCGGCAATGCCGTGGTCACGTTTGGTGATGTCGCCACCATACGGCGTACCTTCGAAGATCCGGATTCCTTTGCGCGGATCAATGGCCAGCCGGCCCTTGCGCTGGAGGTCAAGAAACGGTCAGGCGCAAATATTATTGATACGGTTGCCGAAGTGCAGGCGCTCGTGGAGGAGCTTCGCGTCGACTGGCCCGACAGTGTAGAGGTCACGTATCTGCAGGATCAGAGTAAGCAGGTGAAAGATCTGTTGAGCGATCTGGAGGCCAACGTGATTGCTGCCGTGATCTTGGTCATGATCGTGATCGTCTTTGCGCTGGGTTTGCGGTCTGCCATTCTTGTAGGTCTGGCAATACCCGGTGCGTTCCTTGCTGGTGTGATTGCGCTCTGGAGCATGGGGTTCACGATGAATATCGTGGTTCTGTTCTCGCTGATCCTTGTGGTCGGTATGTTGGTCGATGGGGCTATCGTAACCACTGAGCTTGCTGATCGCCGCCTTCAGGAGGGGGCATCGGCCAAAGATGCTTACGCATTTGCGGCGAAACGCATGTCCTGGCCGATCATTGCGTCTACGGCAACGACCCTCAGCGTGTTTTTTCCGCTTCTGTTCTGGACCGGCATGGTTGGTGAATTCATGAAATTCCTGCCGATCACAGTTATTCTGACGCTGTTTGCTTCACTTTTTATGGCTTTGATCTTTATCCCAGTTGTGGGTGGTCTGATCGGCAAGCGTCAACCTCAGACTGCCGCTGCGAAAACCGCACTACACGCAGCAGAAAAAGGTGATCCCCGAGATATTCGCGGCTTTACCGGTGGGTATGTCCGCATATTGGAGCAGGCAATCTTGCGCCCAGGAACGACCCTTCTGCTGGCGCTGGTGTTGCTGTTGGGCGGCTTCAGTCTTTATGGACAATTTGGCAAAGGCATCACGTTCTTTCCCTCGGTCGAGCCGGATTTCATGCAGGTTCAGGTTCGTGCGCGCGACAACTTTTCAATTTTTGAGAGGGACGCATTGGTTCGGGCTGTTGAGGATCGGATTCTGGGATATGATGAGATCGCCAGCATCTATGCACGATCGACCATGAGCGCGGGGCAAGGTGACGAGGAAACCATAGGCACGTTGCAACTGGAGCTTGCTCCTTGGGACACGCGTCGTACTGCAGCCGAGATCGGCGTTGATATTCGAGACAGTGTATCTGACATAGCGGGCATTGATGTTCAGGTTCAGACCGAAAGTGGTGGTCCGTCGTCGGGTAAACCGATCAACTTGGAAATCACCGCGCGCGATCCCGACATTCAAGCCCAAGCGGTGGAACAGATCCGCGCACTGATGGACGAACAAGGTGGCTTTACGGATGTGACAGATACCCGGCCCTTGCCCGGGGTTGAGGTTTCCATTCTGGTGAACAGGGTTGAGGCGGCACGTTTCGGTGCGGATGTCAGCCTTCTGGGGCAGGCGGTTCAATTGCTGACCCAAGGGATAACGATCGCGGACTATCGGCCCGATGATGTCGATGGATCGCTGGATATTCGCGTGCGATTTCCCCGGGAAGAACGGTCTCTGGCGCAGCTTGGGAACCTCAGAGTGCCGACTTCGGCAGGTTTGGTTCCTATTTCCAACTTTGTCACCTTCGCGCCATCTGAGCGTACGGGGGTGATCAGGCGGATTGATGAGAAGCGCGTGACCACAATAGAGGCGAATGTTGCGCCGGGCGTGCTTGTGAACAATCAGGTGCTGGCGCTTACTGCGGCTTTGGAAGCGGCGGATTTGCCCGACGGCGTGAATTACAGCTTTGCCGGAGAGGCAGAAGACCAAGAGGAGAGCATGGCTTTCCTGATTGGCGCTTTCATCGCGGCGATACTGTTGATGTTCGTGATCCTTGTGCTTCAGTTCAACAGCTTCTTTCAGGCATTCATCGTAATGAGTGCCATCGTGTTTTCAATCGCGGGTGTTTTGCTGGGGCTTTTGGTAACAGGCCGACCATTTGGCGTTGTCATGGGCGGCATCGGAGTGATCGCGCTTGCAGGCATCGTGGTGAACAATAACATCGTGTTGATTGATACCTACAACGATCTCAAAGCCTCAGGACAGTCGCCATTGGAAGCTGCTCTTCGCACAGGGGCGCAACGTCTGCGTCCGGTGATCCTTACATCTGTGACGACGGCTCTTGGCCTTATGCCGATGGTGATTGGTGTGAACCTCAACTTCTTCACGCGTGAGATCGTTTATGGCGCTCCATCGACACAATGGTGGACAGAGCTTTCTTCCGCCATTGCGGGTGGTTTGGTTATAGCCACGGTGCTGACGCTGGTTGTGACGCCCGCAATGCTGATGCTGGGCGAGCGAAACAGGCGCGGCCACACAGCGCAGCTGGAACCTGCTGAGTAACATTCACAGCGCCTGATCGGAGCATGGCCATGTGGGCACTTCAACATGAATACCGGACTGCCGCCGGGAATGTTGCAGCTGGTCGCGCGGGAGATGGTCCTCCATTGGTGCTTGCTCACGGGTGGCCCTGGTCATCCTATGCTTGGCACCGTGTGATCCCGCAGCTTGCTGAGAAACATAACTTATATTGGTATGATATGCCGGGATATGGACAGTCGGAGAAGAGGGCCGATCAGGCAACGTCGCTTGATGTTCAGGGTGAGGTTTTTGTGGAGATGCTTTCGCATTGGGAACTGAACTGCCCTCGCGTGCTTGCCCACGACTTTGGTGGTGCCATTACCTTGCGCGCACATTTACTTCATGGTTCCGACTATGAGCGATATATTCTGATGAATGTGGTTGCGATGCGGCCATGGGGATCGGATTTTTTCGACCATGTCGGTCGCCACGTTGCGGCTTTCTCGGGTTTGCCACCGCATATCCATCAAGCAGTTGTTGAAGCTTACATCAAAGGAGCTTTGGTATCCGACCTACCTGAAGAGGACTTCCGAGCCCTTGTTGCGCCCTGGTTGAGCGAAGATGGCGTGTCCAGTTTCTACCGGCAGTTTGCTCAAGCGGATGAGAAGTTTACAGAGCAGATTGAACCCATGTTTGGCGATATCCGTTGCGCGGTCAAAGTTATCTGGGGCGAAGACGATCCTTGGATACCGCTAGCGCGTGGCAAGGCGTTGCATGAGGCCATCGGTCAAGATTGTTTTGAGCCTATCGAGCGCGCGGGACATCTTCCGCAGCTCGAAGCACCTGAAAAGGTATTGAAGTCGGTTTTGGATTTCTTGTGATCAGAGCATCAAGCTCATTTGCGGAACCGCTTTACTAAATTCCGAATGTGTTGGGCGTCGGGCAATGGGTCGTTTTCAGGCAGTCAAGCAAGGTCAGTGTGGGTAAGTTGTTTCCGAGTTAGCTCTGGAAAACCTGATGAACACAACCGATCTTATCGCCCTGCGCCATGACTTTCATCGCTTTCCAGAACTTGGCTTCAAGGAAGAACGGACGAAAGCGCGAGTGGCATCTATCCTGCGCGACCTTGGCCTGGAGGTGCACGAGGGCGTCGGCGTTGTCGGCGTACTGAAGCGTGGTACCGGCAACCGCGCGATTGGATTGCGCGCTGACATGGACGCGCTGCCAATTACCGAAACGAGCAGCCACGACTACGTTTCGGGCGCTCAGGGTGTGATGCACGCTTGCGGGCACGATGGTCATATGACGATGCTGCTGGGAGCGGCGGCGCTGCTTGCAGATGATCCCGGTTTCGATGGGACTGTCGTCTTTGTGTTTCAACCTAACGAGGAACATGGGCTGGGTGCGCAGGCCATGCTTGAAGAGGGATTGCTCAAGCGTTTTCCGGTGGAAGAGATTTATGCCATTCACAACCTTCCGGGTGCGCCGGTAGGTCAGATCTCTACTCGACAGGGTCAGATCTGTTCCAGCGAAAGCCTTTTTGAGATCACCATCACGGGACAAGGGGGGCATGCGTCGATGCCCCAAGTTGGGCGTGATGCCATCACAATAGGCGCAGAAATCGTCCAAGCTCTGCAGACCATCGTTTCCAGAAAGCTGGCACCGGGATCGGGCGCAGTCGTTTCGGTCACAGAATTTCTGACGGATGGGCAGCGCAATGTCCTGCCCGGTAAGGCGATCCTCAAAGGGGATGTACGATCACGGCATCCTGAAGATCGCAAGCAGATTGCAGATTTCATGGAGAAGATCGCCAAAGGTATTGCAGCCGCGCATGGTGTGTCGGTCTCGCTTTCGTTTGAGACAGAGTTTATTGAAACCATTAACGCGGCCGAACCGACACAGGCCGTCATTGATGCTGCACATGCGCAAGGTCTCGAAGTGGTTGGCAATCGGGAACCGATGAGCTTTTCCGAGGATTTTGCGCACTTCTCAGAAGCGGTGCCCGGCTGCTTTTTCATGCTGGGAAATGGAGGCGAAGGCCCCTGTGGCCAACCCCTGCATTCATCAGATTATGACTTCAACGATGACTTATTGCCTATCGGCGCTGCCTTCTGGGCGCGGCTTGTTCGCGACCGACTGCCAGCCGAAGCGCCGGTGAAGGAGTGAGCATGTTTATTGAGCGTATGAACGAGTTTCGCGCACGCCTGACTGAGGCTGGCATAGATGTTGCGCTGATCACCGATGAGGATAACGTCTATTACCTGACCGGGTATTATGACTATCTGCACATGGAGTTTGGCCGTCCGACAATATTGGTCGTGCCGTCCGAAGGCGACAGTTTGCTGATTACCCCGACAATTGATGTCAACACAGCTGAAGCCTCTGCACGGGTCGACCGGATCGCACCATGGAACGATGGCATGGGCGCGGAATGGCGATCGGAGCTGCCCGCAGCACTCGGTGGGGCCAAGTTTATTGGGATTGAGTCTGACCATATGCCCCCGGTCGTTCGGGCTTATCTTGATGAAGTGGTCGCTTCGGATGCCTTCTCCAGTGCGACACCGCTCTTGTCCAAGATGCGCATGATAAAGTCCGATGATGAATTACAACTCGCGCGGCATGCGGGGCAGGTGGCAAATGCCATGATGGCTGCGGGTCGCGATGCTATTGGGGATGGCGTGCCGGAATATGAGGTGGCGCTTGCAACGTCCCAAGCAGGTACGCGCACCGCTGCAGCCCTTCTTTCAGCGCACTATGACGACCAAGATATGTCGCCAAACACGCATTTTTTGCAGATCATGGCTTCAGGAGAGACAATCACCAAGACGCATCACCGAGCGACCACCCGGATCATGCAGTACGGCGAGCCGGTTTTTCTTTGCTTTTGCGGCATGACCAATTTTCACCGTTTCAAGCTGGGTTTTGATCGGACGTTCTGGATCGGTAAGATTGCGGATCGCGCTCAGGCTGAAGTCTATGAAGTTGCTCTGGCCAGCCAACAAGCGGCTCTTACCGCGCTACGACCGGGGGTTACCGCAGAAAGTGTCCATGCTGCCTATGCCGAAGTGATCCAAGAGGCTGGATATGACTACCCATTCCGATGTGGGCGCGCGACGGGCTTTAGTTTTTTGGAGGCTCCTCAGCTCGTGACAGGCGATACCACCGTCCTTCAGCCCGGTATGGTTTTGGCGGTCGACGGATCCGTCAGCGGCGAGACGTTCCGAGCACAAGTCGGAGACAGCTTCATCATCACCCAGGATGGCTATGAGCCGCTGACCGAGCATCCAAAGGCTTTGGAGAACGTAATCCTCTGACGCCTCGGCTGGAGTATCCTTGTACTTCTAAAGCTCAAGAGCTTCAGTCGCCGAGTTTTGCGTGAACCTCCGCCAGATCAATTTCTCCGATGGGCATTTTGTTGCCCGGGTTTTCGAAGTCGTACTTAAAGAGGTCGAAGTCCCGTTTATAGATTTCGTAAACCAGATGCATTGACAGGTCGTCAAAGTAGTCTTCGATCGGGTGCGCACGTTTAGGCCCATGACCTTCACTTTCGTTAAAGCGAGGTACCTCTTCAATCTTTACTTTTACGGGCGTCTCCACGGCGTCCAGCACTGATTTCATGCCGTCATTAAAGTGTTCAGTGAAGAAAATGTTGTCGTAGCGCCCACCATTCACAATAAAGGTGGAGATGTGGCCTGACATGGCCGACCAGTGAATGTCCGGGTCCATGGGTCTGCGCCAGCGGATGGAGTCTCTGGCGAATAGCAGGAAACGGCGGAAGCTCTTGATCTGATCAAATTCGAAGCCGTTATCTGGATCTCCAACCTCAATCCCGTATTTCTGGATCAAAAGCGGGACGAGATTGCCGCGGTAGCGCTTCCCGTTGCGTTGAATTCCACAGATTTTGTCAAAGAAGCTCGACAAGATGCGGCCATAGGGATTGCGAACGCAGGTGAAGGCATAGCTTTCATGCCCCTTCACATTTCTTTCGATTTTGGGCTGGCTGGCCTCGATGGCCCATTTGTGCATTTTACCGGTCGCATCGTGGATGTCGCCGTCAAAGAACTTGCCATGATCAGAATAATACATGATCTGACCGATGGACGAGCAGGCGCATTTGGGTACCACGCGGTACACCATGCTTTCGCTCTCCGTCATCCAGGTGCCAGGGAAACCCATCGTCTACTCACTCCTCACGCCGTGACCATTATTTACCGTTAGGCCACAATTATGGATGCATACCTAAACAAAGACTGTTTATTCAACAAATCATAAGGTTATGTAGTCCAACACAAATACAGTAAAGCAAGGCTGCAGCGAATATCCAGATGGCAAAAATTGCCTTCATCCTTCTGTGTCACAAAGACCCCGATGCGATCATCCTTCAGGCCGAGCGTTTGACGGCTGTTGGCGATTGCATGGCCATTCATTTCGACGCCAGCGCTGACCCGAAAGCTTATACCCAAATCCGCAAAGCGCTGGATGACAATCCAAATGTTGCCTTCGCGAAAAAGCGGATCAAGTGCGGCTGGGGCGAGTGGTCTTTGGTCGAGGCAACTTTGCAGGCCATGCGGGCAGCCGTTGATGAATTCCCAAGGGCCACGCATTTTTACATGTTGTCGGGTGACTGCATGGCGATCAAATCGTCAAGCTATGCGCATGAAGTGCTGGATGTGCAGGACGTTGACTACATAGAGAGTTTCGATTTCTTCGGATCAGATTGGATCAAGACCGGGATGAAGAAGGATCGGTTGATCTATCGTCATTGGTTCAACGAGCGGCAGAACAAACGCCTGTTCTACTTTTCATACGAGATGCAAAAGAAGTTTGGGTGGAAGCGAGATATTCCCGCTGATTTGCAAATGATGATTGGTTCTCAATGGTGGTGCCTGCGCCGACGCACCGTCGAATGGGTGCTCGATTTCGCCAAAGCCCGTCCAGACGTCATGCGCTTTTTCAGAACGACCTGGATTCCGGACGAAACTTTCTTTCAGACGCTTGTGCGGCATCTGGTTCCATCGGACGAAATAAGAACCCGTACGCTGACATTTCTTATGTTCACCGACTACGGGATGCCGGTGACGTTTTACAACGATCACTATGACTTGTTGCTAAGTCAGGACTTTTTGTTTGTGCGCAAAGTCTCCCCCTTTGCGAAAGAGCTGAAAGAGCGGTTGGGCGATCTGTATGCGTCTGAGCGTATGGATTTTCAGACATCGAATGAGGGGCGTACACTCTTTAAATTCCTCACGGGGCGGGGCCGGATCGGACGACGTTTTGCCCCCCGGTTCTGGGAACGTCAGGCGTCGTTGGGCCGAGAGCGTGAGCTTATGGTGATCGCTTGTAAGAAATGGCATGTGGCCAAACGTTTGCTGAGCCGCATCACCGAGAAAACCGATATTCGGGGGGTGGAATATCTGTTCGACGAAGATGGCATGAAGCTGCCCGATCTGGGAGGGATTCAGTCAACGCTTGATAAGCGAACTCGTCACCGACGCGCCCTGATGCGTCTGCTTTATGATCATTATGGCTCGAACCGGATGGTGATTTGCCTCGATCCGTCAAACTTGGATTTGCTCGAAGATTTCTTCAATGACAGCTCCACCACACGTCTGCTCGAAATCGAATGTGAGTTTGGGGATGACTATTTGCTTGGACATGCCATGCGGGTTGGCCTGGCGGGTGACATGACGCCTCAGGACACCATCAACCGCCTGTTGCCAACTGTCAGGCAGAACTTTCTTTTTGAAACCGATCAGATACGCGATGCGGAATTTCCAGGTCATTTCCGGATCAGCGAGCGACAGACTCAGGAGGAGAATGTACCACAGCTTGCACAGTTTTTGGATGTGGTAGACGATAAAGCGCGTGATATCCTCTCCATCGACTATCTGTTTAAGGATTAAGCCCTATGGCCTATGATTATGATGATCAGAACATTTTCGCCAAAATCCTGCGGGGTGAGATCCCAAATGATACGGTGAAGGAAACCGAGCATTGCCTTGCGTTTCGTGACATCACACCGCAAGCGCCCATCCATATTCTGGTGATCCCGAAGGGGCCGTATGTTTGCTTCGATCATTTCGCACTTGAAGCAACAGATGCGGAGATTGTTGATTTTACCCGCACCGTTGGATGGATTTGCAAGGAGTTGGGCGTACAGCCCGGCGAAGATGGCGACGGGTACCGTCTGATTTCGAATGCTGGCCAAGATGGTGTTCAAGAAGTGCCTCATCTGCATGTCCACATTCTGGCAGGTAGATCGATCGGACGAATGGTGCAGCCCGTACAATGATGTGACATCGGTGTTGCAGGGGCCGCCTTCAGAGCTGGTTCAGCGATTTCGGGCGGACCAAAGCCGAGTTGCGCCTTGCGGGTGGCGTAAGGTGGTTTATCATGTGCAGAGATGAAAATTCTCTGACAGGTGAGATCGATGACAACCGCTGCTCCGGAAACCGAAATTGTGGATCAATGGCGAGTAGCCTGCGATGGCGGCGAAGGGGCTCTTGGACATCCTCGGGTCTGGTACGAGATCGCCCGCGACAAGGGTTTTGTTGAATGCGGCTATTGCGACAAGAAAATCATTCATCGCGATTTCGAGGGTAAGGTCTGAGAATGGCCTTCGGCAAAGGCCATCACCTTCATCTCATTGACGGCTCTGCTTTTATTTTCCGCGCGTATCACGCCCTGCCACCATTGACGCGCAAATCAGATGGTTTGCCCATCGGTGCAGTGTCAGGTTTCTGTAATATGCTGCAGCGCTATATCGAGGGCGGTATTGGTGGTGATGCACCGACACATTTGGCGGTGATTTTCGATAAAGGCAGTCATACGTTTCGAAACGAGATTTACGACCAGTACAAAGCCAATCGTGAAGCGATGCCTGAGGACTTGCGTCCGCAGATACCACTCACACGACAGGCGACCGAAGCATTCAACATTGCCTGCAAGGAGATTGAGGGCTTCGAAGCCGATGATATCATCGCGACTTTGGCGGTTCAGGCCAGAGCAGCTGGGGGGCGCTGCACTATCATCTCGTCCGATAAAGACCTGATGCAGTTGGTCGGTGGCGGGGTCGAGATGTTCGACGCCATGAAAAACGTCTCTATCGATAGCGAAGGTGTTGAGGCAAAATTTGGCGTGGGACCCGACCGGGTGGTTGACGTTCAGGCGCTTGCGGGTGACTCGGTTGATAACGTCCCAGGTGCACCTGGCATCGGTATCAAGACTGCGGCCTTGCTGATCAATGAATATGGATCACTGGAGGCTCTGCTGGATCGTGCTGAGGAGATCAAGCAGCCTAAGCGCCGCGAGACCCTAGTGAATTTTCGCGATCAGATCGAGTTGTCCAAGCGGCTGGTTCAACTCGACGAAAGCACCCCCCTGGATTTTGCGATTGAAGAACTGGAAGTTCGCGATCCTGAACCAGAAAAGCTTTTGGAATTTCTGGCGGAGATGGAATTCCGTACGTTGACCAAGCGCATAGCTGAGAAGCTGTACGTTGAAGCCCCGGTTATCGAAGAGGTGAGCCCGCCATCGTCGGTTGATGCTCCGGAGATGCCTCCGATTGATGCGTCAAACTATGTGGCTGTTGGCGATGCTGAGACGTTGCAGCGCTGGATCGATCAGATCTACGAGCGCGGATACGTGGCAATCGATACCGAGACAACCGGCCTGAATGAAATGACGGCTGATCTGGTTGGTATTTGCCTCTGTGTTGAGCCAGGCGAGGCCTGTTACGTGCCATTGATTCACAAGCAGGGTGGGGAAGATCTGTTCGGCTCGGACGAACTTGCGGAGGGGCAAATGGCCGTAGATCAGGCCATCGCGATGCTCAAGCCGGTTCTTGAGGATGAGAGCATTCTCAAGATCGGGCAAAATATGAAATACGATGCGAAGATATTTGCGCGCCATGATGTGAATGTCGCTCCGATTGATGACACGATGTTGCTGAGCTATGCGCTTCACGCGGGGCTGCACAATCACTCCATGGACGCGTTGTCAGAGCGCTATCTGGGCCATACGCCAATTCCCATCAAATCTCTGTTAGGCACCGGTAAGTCGCAGATTACATTTGACCGTGTTCCGCTTGAAGATGCGATCAAATATGCGGCTGAAGACGCTGACATCACGTTGCGTTTGTGGAAAACGTTCAAACCGCTTCTGCACGCCAAGGGCGTGACGACTGTTTATGAAACTTTGGAGCGACCATTGGTGCCAGTTCTGGCGCAGATGGAGCGAAACGGGATCAAGGTTGATCGCGATACGTTGAGCCGGATGTCCAATGCTTTTGCGCAGAAGATGGCGCAGCTGGAAGATGAAATTCACGAGTTGGCGGGACAGAGCTTCAACGTCGGTTCGCCCAAGCAGTTGGGTGAAATTCTGTTTGACAAGCTGGAACTTCCTGGCGGCAAGAAAGGAAAAACCGGCGCCTATGGGACCGGTGTTGATGTGCTTGAGGATTTAGCAACGGAACATGACTTGCCGAGACGCGTTCTGGATTGGCGGCAAGTATCAAAGCTGAAATCAACCTATACCGACGCTTTGCAGACCCATATCAACGAAGATACCGGACGCGTGCATACATCCTATTCGATTGCGGGTGCGAACACGGGTCGCTTGGCGTCAACAGACCCCAACCTACAGAATATTCCTGTGCGGACAGAAGAGGGTCGCCGTATCCGCGAAGCCTTTGTTGCTGAGAGTGGGAATGTTCTGGTGTCCCTCGACTATTCGCAAATCGAGTTGCGTATTCTGGCCCATATCGCCGGGATTGATGCGTTGAAGCAGGCCTTTCAGGAAGGGCAGGACATTCACGCAGCGACGGCCTCTGAGATGTTCAATGTTCCATTGGACGAAATGACCCCTGATGTACGCAGGCAAGCCAAGGCTATTAATTTTGGTGTCATCTATGGCATCTCAGGTTTCGGGCTGGCGCGGAACCTCAGGATACCACGAGCCGAGGCTCAGAGATTCATTGACAGGTACTTTGAGCGGTTCCCGGGTATTCGTGCCTATATGGACGAAACAATTGATTTTGCGAAGAAAAACGAGTTCGTTCAAACGTTGTTTGGACGGAAGATCAATACTCCGGAGATCAATGCAAAAGGCCCCCACGCAGGGTTCGCGCGACGGGCTGCGATTAATGCGCCGATCCAAGGCACAGCGGCAGACATCATTCGGCGAGCAATGATCCGTATGCCGTCGGCCATTGAGGGCATGTCATGCAAGATGCTGTTGCAGGTGCATGACGAATTGATCTTCGAGGTGCCGGAAGAAGATGTCGATCAAACCATTTCGGTGGTGCGCGACGTAATGGAACGCGCGGCTGATCCTGCCGTTAGTCTTGATGTGCCGCTGGTGGTCGATGCGGGGCAAGGTAACAATTGGGCCGAGGCCCATTGAGCCGGATTAATTGAAACCGTTCGAGATTTGTCGAAACAGATCGATGTTAGCCTCATAGACGCCAGCATCGCGAAAGTTCCGGTTCGCTGAGGTGGCGACAATAACCACGTTGTTTGGTCGATCGATATAAAGATACTGGCTATAGATGCCGTGACCGAAGAATTCGCCCTCGCGTGCGTCCTTTGGCTGCCACCATTGATAGCCATATTGTCGTTTGCCGGGCTCGGTGAGCGCCTGCGCACGAGTCGATTCCCGTAGCCAGTCTTTCGGCACGATCTCAGTGCCTTGCCACATTCCATCCTGCGCTACCATTTGGCCAAATCGCGCATAATCCCGCGTTCTCATGTTCAGCCCGCCAAGAACGAAGGCGACGCCCACCCCGTCTGTTAGGTAGTAGGGTTCTGCCTCCATCCCCAGAGGCTCTATGAGCTTTTCCGAAAGCAGATCTGCGATGCTTGATCCGGTTGCGCCTCGGATCACCATCCCAATGACATGTGTATCAATGGAAACGTATTTCCAACGTTCGCCGGGCGGAGCTTCGGTTTCTGTGAGTCCTGCGGCGAAATCGTCCATTGTCTTGCCCAAAGCAAGTACTCGTCCCATTCGGTTGATGTCAGAGCTCTTGTCCAGATAATCCTCGTCGAAAACGACGCCGGTCTGCATTGTCAGAACGTCACGAATGCTGACCTCGTCATAGGCAGAGCCGATTAGCGCTGGTGCATATTTGACAACCGGATCGTCAATCGATGCGATGTGACCTTCCTCCAGCACAATTCCAAAAAGCACCGAAAGGAAGCTCTTTGCAATCGACCACGAGATGCGAAGATCGGCTGCCTCTGTTCCCAAATGATAACTTTCGTGACGGATTTCCCCGTTTTTGAGGACCAAAAAAGACGTAACGTTTTGGTCCTTGATCCACTGTTCTGCTGGGGCCGGCAGAATGATCTGATTTCCTCGGGGCAGGGCGCTGACCGGCGCGGTGCCACGGGAGACAGGACTGCTGAGAAATGCTCCTCCCATATTTGAAAAGTTCGCGACAATTTTTTCTTCAGTAAACAGGGAGTTGACAGCAAGAAGACGGGCGATTTCCTCACGCTTCCACAGCCCACCCAATGCGGCCACGATGATTATTGCCAATAGGGCTCGACCCAACCATTTTCCCAATCTGCGCATACATCGTCCTTTTAATGCCTAAAGAAACCTACTCATGTGGTCTCGGTTCTGTAAGTCACGATATCTTGCGGGGATTCCAGTCAATCCAACGTCCGTGAAAATCTATGCGTCCCAGTGAGAAATGATGATCGCCGGGCCAAAGGCGCAGCGTCATGGCGGCACCTTCGTCGCCATCCCACTCCATAGAGAGCCATGCTAGCGGGCAGTCGTCTTTCGCCTGCTCTCCGGCGGTCGAAATGAGCTGCGTCGCACGCTGTTGCGTGGCTTCCGGGAAGTACTGCCAAGCGACCGTATGGTAGATGAGGTGCAAGGCACCCCGATATATCAAAGCTTTTTCAGAAAGCCATTCGGCCGCGTCGCTTTGATCAACCTCGCAATCCAGAATTTCAATTGCAGTATTCGTGCGAGACAATCGTTCCGCCTGATCTGGCCAAAGGTAGGCCAACAGCCGAAGCCGATCCTCCGGATCTCGTGCCGACAAGGGGTTGATATCCACGCCTTGCCGTTTTGTAATTTTCAACTCTGCAAAATTTGGAACGAGTCCCTTCCAATCCGGCGTCAAGGTAAGGGCCGGACTTTCTGCTCCAAGCTTCGTTTCACCTACCTCAAGGGCAAAGTGATCAAACATCAGGTTCAGCCCCGCGCTCGCGCCCAGTTCAGAAACCACCATTGGCAAGGCATGGTGCTGCTGTAGCCATGACGCGGCGGCGATCATACAGGCGGCGCGACGCACCTCATTGGTTTGTGGTGCGTTTTGAATGAAGGCCTCAATGAAAGTGGCCTCACTCTTGAACGCGCGGCTGACCGCGGCGCAGAGTGCATCGTCGTCGGATTGGTTCGGAGGATAGACTGGGACCAACTCAGCCCGATTAAGAAGCTTCAGGGCATGTAATGCACCCGCTATGCGCAAAGGGACCGAACTCGCTTCCGGACCGAGCGCGCCGGGCAAATCAAATATTGCCCTTGTCAGACCGCTGTCCGGTTGCAGGCGTTCTGCCATCAAGCGCATCAGTTGCGCCATGAAAGGCGATCCAAGGTTTGCGCAGGCCTCAGATTGGCGCAGGAAAGCCTCTTTGAGACTCACGTGAACTTATCCATCAGCTTTTGAAGCGCGGATCGCTCGTCCTTGGTTTCCGGTGTCGCTTCGGCCTTGGCTGTTTCTTTGTCGGCTGGCCGCGCTTTTCCGGTTGAAGGGCGTTGCGGCGAGGTGCGCAGGGCGACGGCGTTCAAAAAACGACCTGTATCGTCATCTGCCAGCATGGGTGCGCCGTCTGAAATTCCTCGAAGAACATCGTCCAGCCACGCATGATCGGCCTTGGTAAAGTCATGTAAAACGTAGCCGGGGACTTTGTCTTTATGACCCGGATGGCCCACGCCTATCCGAACACGATCATAATGTGGTCCGATGTGATCATGGATCGACCGCAGCCCGTTATGGCCAGCATGTCCGCCGCCCGCCTTGCAGCGCACCTTTGCGGGGGCCAAGTCAATTTCGTCGTGAAAAACGGTGATATCGGTGGACTCAAGCTTGAAAAAGCGCATCGCTTCGCCCACGGATTGTCCCGAGCGGTTCATGAATGTAGCAGGCTTGAGAAGCGTGATTTTCTCGCTACCCAACCGGCCCTCTGCCATCTGGCCCTGAAACTTACTGCGCCAACTAGAAAAACCATAGTCATCTGCAATCTGATCGAGGGCCATGAAGCCGACATTATGTCGGTGTGCGGCGTATTTAGCGCCGGGATTCCCAAGGCCAACATAGAGTTTCATTCACTCCACTTCCTGTGTTTTCGTCTAGGCAGCCTGTCTGCTAGGTTAGCTCATATAATACAAGGGGTTCGCCTGATGGCACAATTCAAATTGAACGAGGTTGTTCTTGAAGTCCCCGACCACCTGTTGACGCCCAAGATCCGGCGGAAGCTCAACAACGGGATGTATGAGGCGGCAGAGGCCCGCTCCGTTCTTCTGGCAGTCGAGGAGGATGACAGGGTGCTCGAGCTGGGCGCAGGGATTGGCTATATCGGCTGCCTCGCCGCGATGATCGTGGGGGCCGACAACGTGCTCTCGGTTGAGGCGAACCCAGACATGATCAATGTGATCAGAATGAATTTTGAGCGTAATGGGTGTGCTGACATTGATCTTAGGCATGGCGCTGTTGTTGGCGCAGAGTTTGCTGAGACCGAAGTCGAGTTCACGCAATCTGCTGCATTTTGGGCGTCTTCGATTGGGGGCGGCGGAGGGGCCAAGGCACGTAAAGTCATAGTGCCGGTCCAGCGGTTCGATGACTTGCTGACCGAACATGAACCGAATGTCGTGATCATGGACATTGAGGGCGCCGAGGCTGCGTTTTTCGAGGCGGATTGGCCCGCATATGTTCGGGTGCTGCTTATGGAGATTCATCCGAAACGCTATTCCGACAAAGTCGTTCAGAAAATATTCGACCGATTGTCGTCGTCCGGATTGGTCTATAGCGCCGATTTGTCGAAGGGAAAAACGCTGGGTTTCTTGCGGCTGGGTACGGAGATTTAGTCGCAGCAACGCTTGGTATTGAAAATGAAAAAGGGCGCCCCAGAAGGACGCCCTTTCCAAAATCGTGTGAAGCCAACTTATTCTTCGCTGGTTTCCTCTGAATCCGTGGTCGGAACTTCATCTGCTGCCACTTCTTCATCACCTTCTTCCTCGTCATCACCTTGTGATTTGAGGCCGGATGGTGCCGAGACTGATGCAATCACGAAGTCACGGTCGATGGTTGGCTTTGCACCTTCTGGCAGCTTGACCGACGAGATCGTCAAGTTGTCGCCAATTTCCATCTCGGAAACATCAATGGTGATGCTTTCTGGAATATCACCCGCAGTCACAACCAGTTCAACTTCTGGACGGATCAGCGTCAGAACGCCGCCCATCTTGAGACCGGGTGAAAGGTCTTCGCCTTCCACGTCAACACCGATGAAGAGGTTAATCTTCGTTGTGCGACGCAGGCGCATGAAATCAACATGGCGAGGCAGATCTTTGACAACGTCGCGCTGCACATTGCGGCAGATTACGCGGACATCGTCCTGACCCTCGACTTTCATATTGTACAGCGTTGAAAGAAAACGACCTTCTTTCAGTTTCTTGAACAACACGTTGTAGGGGACATTGATCGGTAGGGGATCTTCACCACCACCATAAACGATACCGGGCACCATGCCTTCGCGGCGTGCTTGACGGGCGGCCCCCTTGCCTGTCCCCGTCCGTGCCTCGGCTACGAGATCTGGGACCTCTTTAGCCATGAGCTTTCTCCAATTTTTCAAGTGTCGCGGCTGCCTCCAAGGGTGTCGGGCCGCATGAAGGGGGCGTATCGGCTGTCAGGCGAGAGTCGTCAAGCAAAAAATGGGTCTCTTTTCCGTCTTGACCATGCACGCGAAAAGCGTAGCAGGGCTTATGTCTGTTTTGTCCGCCATTCGTGTGAGCCATGTGACCATCGCCGCTTTTGCGACGGTTGGTTGGTTCTGGGGGTCTTTCGCGGCCCTTGCGCCTCAGCTTAAGGCGCAAATCGGTGCGGATGACGCAACTTTTGGGCTGCTGTTGCTGGGCACTTCGGTCGGCTTAATGACTACGCTGATCCTTGCGCCTATTTTTGACAAAGCATTCCGGTCTTGGGCGATGCCGCTTGCGGCTATTGGATTATCGGCCGCGTTTTTGGGGCCTGGTCTGGCCACTGGTCCGAAGGTGTTTCTGGTGGCGATGGTTGTGACCGGATTGGCCTCTGGTCTTTTGGACGTGGTGATGAATGCGCGCGTGTCAGAAATTGAAGCCCGATTGAACCGACCGCTCATGAATGCAAATCACGGCGTTTTCTCGGTGTCTTATGCTTTTGGTGCGCTCGTTACCGGTTTTTCGCGAGAAGCAGGAATTCCCCCTCATTTCATCTTTGCAGGATTTGGAGTTTTAACGCTGCTCGCAAGCACGCGGATGTTCATGGACGTTGACGTAACCGATGACACTGAAGAGCAAGTGTCAAAGTTCCCTTGGTCCATTGTCTTGCTTTGCGGAGGTGTGGTTCTGATTGCTTTCATGACCGAAGCCGCTGTCGAAAGCTGGTCAGCGCTTCATGTTGAGCGGACTTTGGGCGGTCGTGCTGCAGAAGGAGCGCTGGGACCTGCCACCTTGGGCCTCACGATGGCGATCGGACGGTTTGGTGGACAAGCGGTAGCCGAAAGGTTTTCGGAGTTGAGCGTGACGGCTGTAGGGGCGGTTCTGGCTGGGGCAGGTGCTACGGTCGCTGCGCTCGCTCCGTCGCCTGTCATTGCGTATCTCGGTTTCGGAACGCTTGGTCTTGGCGTGTCGGTGATTGGGCCACTGGGTCTCGCGCTTGTGGGCCGTCTGGTTCCACCAAGAATGCGTACATTGGCGATTTCCCGCACCGCAGCTCTTGGGTTCTCTGGCTTCTTTATTGCACCGGCACTTATGGGGCTTACCAGCCAAGCTTTCGGGTTGCGCGTGGCTTTCGGTGGGGTTGCGGCTTTGACATGCGTTTTGTTTGTTCTGATCCCGATCCTGAGACGCCGGGGCGCATAACTGATTTGAGCGGAACTTGGCGCGTGTATGACCTTAGAGGTCGCGGCAGCTAAGATTGCCGTTGGACACTCGCTTGGCCTTGCGTTAACAATTGTGGTCTCAGAATACCGCGATCACGGCGCAAATCGTGAGAAAAAATTCTCGAGTTATCCATGTCCAATGACCAAGAAACTCCGGATCGAAAGGCAGTCGTTCTCTCGCAGCGACAACGCTCCCGTCTGCGCAATCAAGACAAATTACTCAGCGCAGCCCGCAAGATGCTGCAGGATGGCGAAAAGCTATCGATAGCCGGGGCTGCGAAGTTGGCGGGGTTGTCTGTCGCAACTGCTTACCGCCATTACTCCGATCCCGAGAAGCTCAGGTTTGATGCGGCTTTGGAGCAGACGCTTGGCCCGGATGAAGCTGCTCATGTCAGTATGTTTCGCTCTGCGATTGACGGGATCGAGGATCCGGTGCGCCGCTTACAGATTGCCCAATCTCAAATGTTGAAGATCGTTATGGGAGCTGAGGCGGACTACCGTCTGTTTGTGGCAACAGGCCATGAACAAACTGCGCGATCCGGCTTCAAACGGAGCCGCATACCAGGGCGCGGACGGCGTATCATCCTGATAGAAATTGCGTTGGAGCCGGTCAGATCACAGCTTGGCCAGACGGAGTATTGTGACCTTGTTCACAGGCTCATGCTTCTAACCGCTGCGGAGCCGTTCTTTGTTCTCAGGGATATTCTGGATATGGACAGTGATCAGATTGAGCTTACGAGCTTGGCGGCCTTGAGTGACCTATATTCCGGATTTATGGCTGCGCGCGCTCAATCGTGACTGTCAGCTTTGCCAACGACCGCCAAAGTCTTCCGGAATTAGAAGATTATGCCGACCTAGATTTTTGACGTCTTTTTCGCCGCACAATGCCATCGTTGTGTCCAGTTCGGTGTGAATAACGCGCAACGCTTCTGACACCCCCTTTTCGCCCATGGCTCCGAGTCCGTAGACGAAAGCTCTCCCGATATAGGTTCCTGTTGCGCCTAGTGCCAATGCTTTGAGAACGTCTTGGCCGGATCGGATACCACTGTCGAGATGTACTTCAATTTTGTCGCCCGCCGCATCCATGATCTGCGGCAGTACTGCGATTGAGCTCAGCGCGCCGTCTAACTGACGCCCCCCATGGTTGGAGACGATTATGGCGTCCGCACCGATTTCCAGTGCCTTGATCGCGTCATCAGCATCCAGAATACCCTTTAGGATGAACTTTCCATCCCATTTCTTCCGGTACTCTTTAACCGTTTCCCAGTTCAGACGCGGATCAAATTGCTGAGCGGTCCAAGAATGCAGTGAGGAGATGTCGTCGACGTCGCTTGCGTGCCCTACGATGTTGCGAAACGAGCGGCGGTGGGTCTGGAGCATTTGCAGCCCCCAGCGCCATTTGGTCATCAGGTCAAGAATGGTGTGCGGCGCAAGTTTGATCGGCACTGACAGCCCATTCTTAATATCCTTGTGCCGTTGCCCAAGAATTTGCAGGTCAAGCGTCAGGACGAGGGCATCGCAGGCCGCATCCTTTGCGCGCTGGATCAGGTTGTCGATGAATTTCGTGTCGCGCATGACGTAGAGTTGGAACCAAAAGGGTGCCTCAGTGTTTTCGGCAACATCCTCGATCGAACAAACCGACATCGTCGATAGCGTAAAGGGCACCCCGAATTTCTCTGCAGCGCGGGCGGCCAATATCTCGCCATCGGCATGTTGCATCCCGGTAGACCCTACGGGCGCCAATGCAACCGGCATTGCCACGTCGCGTCCAATCATCTTCGATTTGGTGGAACGGCCTTCCATGTCCACGGCCACTTTTTGCCTTAACCGTAGCAAATCGAAGTCGGAGGAATTGTCCCGGAAAGTCTGCTCGGTCCAACTGCCGCTTTCACAATAGTCGTAGAACATCTTTGGAGTGCGGCGCTTGTAGATGCGCTTAAGGTCCTCGATTTCGGTGATTGCAGGCATTTCGGCGACCTTTCAGGCAGTATTGGTAAATTTCTATTACCAATACGGGCAAAGCTAGGCAATGCGGCATTCATCCTTGATAAATGTTCGATATCGCACTAAATAGTACGAAATCGTATTAATGGAGATTCGAACATGACCCTATCACGCAGGAAAACACTTAGAATTCTTGGGGGCGGTCTCGTTTTGGCAGCAGGTGCGGTTGCGGCAGACTTGAGCACGGGGCCTGCGAAAGCTTTGGCGCCTTGGAGGCAAGCTGGATCGTATAAAGATCCCAGACTTGACGCACTGAGCTATGCGATTTTGTCTCCCAATCCGCACAACCGGCAATCCTGGCTCATCGACTTGTCGGCGGCCGACGAAGTGACTCTATATGTCGACCTCGAAAAGCTGTTGCCCCATACCGATCCATTTTCGCGACAAATCACCATTGGTCTCGGTTGCTTTTTGGAAACGCTCCGAATGGCCGCGGCACAACGCGGCCTTATGACAGAATTTGACCTATTTCCCGATGGGGAAGACGCCAAAGAGCTGGATCAACGTCGCGTTGCAGTGGTCAAATTTGCGCCCGGAGCCCAGCCTGATCCACTTTTTGCGCATGTCATGAAGAGGCGCACGCAAAAAGATCCGTACGATCTGTCACGTGATGTGTCCGATGGAGTCTTAGCTGAATTGGAGGCAGCTTGCCTTAACGGCACGCGACCGGGAACTACCAATCAAGGCCAGCGGGTAGCCGAGTTGCGCCAATTGTCACGCGATGCGCTTATCGTTGAGGTGGAAACACCGCATACTTTCAAGGAGAGCGTCGACCTGTTTCGGATCGGACGTAAAGAGGTCAATGAAAACCCAGACGGTATTGATTTCTCCGGCCCGCTTTTTCAGGGCCTGCATCGTGCTGGGCTTATGACACGCGAAGGCACACTTAATCCTCAGAGCACAATGTTTGAGCAAGGCTTGGCAGCAGTTCTTGAGAACGCCGACACCGCAATGGCCCATATTTGGTTAGTAACAGAGGTCAACGACCGATCTGCGCAAATCAACGCCGGGCGCGACTGGATGCGTGTAAACTTGGCGGCCACTGGACTGGGTGTGGCTATGCAACCTTTGTCACAGGCATTGCAGGAGTATCCGGAGATGGCGGTCCACTATTCAAAGGTCCATAAAATGCTGGCTCAGGACGGTGGAACCGTGCAAATGATGGCGCGACTAGGGTATTGTGATGCAGTACCGGAAAGCCCACGATGGCCAATTGAGAAAAAGCTGCTGAATGGATGAAGCAACCGCAAGTATCTATTTCCGCTTCTTCAATGAAATAGGAATTTTGGAACAGCTTGGTCGCGCCCGCCTTGAGGCGCGGCTTCCCAAAGGAATGATCGCGCCCCATTTTTCTGTCCTGAACCACTTGATAAGAGTTAAGGACGGGCAGACGCCTTTGGTTTTGGCGCGCGCTTTCCAAGTTCCAAAGACGTCCATGACGCACACTTTGGCAACGCTTCAGCAACGCGGCTACATCGACCTGCGACCAAATCCCAAAGATGCTCGTTCCAAACAGGTTTGGCTGACACCAGCAGGACGCGCGGTTCGGAATCAGGCCATTCTGGATATGACGCCCGATTTCGTTGAGCTGGCAAAAACATTTCCCCGGGAAAAAATCGAAGAGGTGCTGCCGCTGCTCGAAAATGTTCGCAGTTTTCTCGATAAGGCGCGCGATCCCTAGGTGGTTAGAGGGACTTCTGGCGCTCGCGCCGTTTCTTGATCCGTCTCGTATTCATATCACGAAGATTTCCAAAACGTTCGCGACCGATAAGCGTTCGCGCTATGGACCAAATGCCAAAACGACTTTGGCGGAACCCACCGTGTCCTATACCTGCTTGCACGTCTCGCAGCAGCTGAGCGCGTCGTTCGTAGAACGCGGACACATCTATGTTGCGTTCAGGGGCTTTCCTCAAATGAACGAAAAACTCGTGGCCAATTGTTTCACTGACCTCGATCAGTTCCAGATCAATTACACCTAAGAAGTAGAGGTCACGCAATATCAACTCCAAGGAAGGCCCGAAGAACGTAGATACATGCGCATCTTGGTAGGGGCCTAAATCTTCTTTATTTTGCAAATAGTTGTCGAAACAAGCCGTCAGGTTTTCTGCCGGGAGAAAATCCTCGGCTCCGGCATGTCTGATGCCCACAGATGTGACGCTTTCTCCATCTTTGATAATGTTGGCGAAGACCTGCGAATTTTCAAATACGGTTTCGGCGTTTGGCTGGTTTCGATCTTCCACAAACGCTTGCAGCCATTCGCTCAATCGGGTCGGGTAACGAAAGTGGTCAAAGCAGCATCGGCAATCGGGAACGACCATGCTTAGGACGCCTCCGGGTCTCAGTATCTCCCCACAGCCAACGAGAAATTTGATGGGGTTTGGCAGGTGTTCAAAGTTGTGCGACGAGACAACAAACTGAACCTCTTGGAAGTCTGTTTTCGATTTTGCCAATTGAGCAATTGAGCTTGCATCGCCGACCAGATCGACAGGTTCGATTTTGGCCGCGCCTTCATCTGAAATATAGACATCTTTTGCTGCATTTTCGCGAAGGCGCTCAGTGTCGAATACGTCTAATATCATTACGGGGTGGCCATCGCGTTTTGGCACGATGGGGTTGAAATAGGGGGCCACCTCTATCCCGGGTTGATCTAGTTCGAGATATTTTCTGAGTTCTTGGACCCGGTCTGTTTTAGCCATATTCACTGCCCCCAATCAGAAGTGATCGCTTAGTCGTATCGTCATCAGTCTGCGCGATGTGCCCCGTCTGCCAGCGTCTTGATAAAGGCGAGGACGTCTGATGGGCTTTCGCCCGCGCCAATTTTTTCCACGATGGCGGAGCCGACAACAGTACCGTCAGCAACCGAGGCGATGCTCTCGGCTGCATCAGGTGTTTTCACTCCAAAACCTACGATGATTGGCAGGTCAGTTGAAGCCTTGATCCTGGCGACCTCAGGGGCGACGTCGTTTGCCTGCGCTGCCGCGGCGCCGGTAATGCCAGTGATTGAGACGTAGTAAACAAAGCCTGATGTGTTCTGAAGAACCTTGGGAAGGCGTTTGTTGTCGGTCGTGGGTGTGGCAAGGCGGATGAAATTCAGACCAGCATTTTGCGCCGGAATGCAGAGCTCACTATCCTCTTCTGGTGGCAGGTCCACAACAATCAGGCCATCAATGCCTGCGGCCTTTGCATCGTTCAAAAAGGCGTCGACCCCGTGCGAGTAGATCGGATTATAGTATCCCATGAGCACGATCGGCGTTGAGTTGTCCTCCGCGCGGAAGTCGCGAACCATTTGCAATGTTTTTTCCAGAGTCATTCCAGCTTCGAGCGCCCTTTGACCGGCGAGCTGAATAGTGGGGCCATCGGCCATCGGATCGGTGAACGGAAGACCTAGTTCGATAATGTCGACACCAGCAGCGGGCAGGCCCCGCACAACTTCAAGTGCCGTGTCATAATTTGGATCGCCTGCCATGACGTATGTCACGAAGGCTTTTTTGCCCTCAGTTTTCAGCCGCGCGAATGTGTCATCGATCCGTGTCATAACCTTCGTCCTCAAGTCTTTGTGCGGTGGTTTTCACCGAAAGGTTGGCGACATGCAATGGTCAGCTTGACGCCGTACCCTGTGGCCCCCTACATGCGGCCTGATTTATTCTGCAAAAAGGGGACCGCCATGGGCTTCAAGATGGGAATTGTGGGACTGCCAAATGTTGGTAAATCCACCTTGTTCAATGCACTGACCAAAACAGCTGCAGCCCAAGCCGCGAATTTTCCCTTCTGTACGATCGAGCCGAATGTTGGCGAAGTTGCCGTGCCTGATGACCGTTTGGATAAGTTGGCTGAAATTGCTGGTTCGGCCAACAAGATACCGACACGCATGACATTTGTGGATATCGCTGGATTGGTGAAAGGTGCGTCGAAAGGCGAAGGTTTGGGCAACCAGTTTCTCGCGAATATTCGCGAAACGGACGCCATCGCTCATGTTCTGCGCTGTTTTGAGGATGGCGACGTAACCCATGTCGAAGGACGGGTCGATCCTGTTGCCGATGCGGAAGTCATCGAAACGGAACTGATGCTGGCTGACCTCGAGAGTATCGAAAAAAGACTGCAAAATATTGTCCGCAAGGTGCGTGGTGGCGACAAAGAAGCTGTCGCGCAGGAGCGGCTTCTGAAAGAAGCTCAAGCCGCTTTGGAGGATGGGCGCCCTGCGCGGACCGTTCAGGTTGATGCGGACGACCAAAAAGCTTGGAACATGCTCCAGCTTTTGACGACCAAGCCTATTTTGTACGTCTGCAACGTGGATGAAGGGTCTGCGGCTTCGGGCAACTCGTTTTCCGACAAGGTTGGTCAAATGGCGGCGGAGCAGGGCGCAGCCCATGTCGTAATCTCAGCAGCGATTGAGGAAGAGATCAGTCAACTTGAAGCAGATGAGGCTGATATGTTCCTTGAGGAGATGGGCTTGTCGGAGGCTGGTTTAGATCGGTTAATTCGTGCAGGTTATGAATTGTTACATCTGGAGACCTATTTCACGGCTGGTCCTAAGGAGGCGCGCGCTTGGACGATTAAGCAAGGCACTTCAGCTCCGAAAGCTGCTGGTGCCATCCATGGGGATTTCGAGAAAGGCTTTATCCGCGCTGAAACCATCGCCTACGATGATTATGTGGCCCTGAACGGTGAGCAAGGGGCAAAAGAAGCCGGAAAAATGCGTGCGGAAGGTAAGGCTTACATCGTCAAAGATGGCGATGTTTTGCATTTTCTGCACAGCGCCTAGCGGAGAACGGGGAATAAGCAGGGTCGTTTCCCGTATGGATGAGCAAACTCCGCCCTTATTTCAGGGACAGGAGACAAGCTCATGAAAACCGCCACAAACACGCTTACCATCAACGGTGCCCGGCCTGGCCCTCGTCTGGCAGTTGAAGGACCCGAACCACTGACAAGCTCGGTTATTTCGGCGTTGTCGCGTTTGCCGTCTCTGGTTTATCTGCGTGGGACCCTTGATATTTCTTCGTCAAACGTGTCGGGCGAGGCTGACTATCAACTTAGCCTCAAGAGAACACAAACGACACTGGCGTCGGTTCAAACTGTCTTGGCGCATGCGACCGTTTTGGGCATGATCCAGGGTCGCGGCGTCTCCCGGACCGCTATCGAGGCTGCAATGCAAGATCAGGTGCCAAGCCAAAGAGCAGCCTGAGGCTTCTTGACAGACACCCTCGGACGCGGCCCTAATAACGATCCATAGCAGCGGGATCGATAGTTTGAGATATTTGGTTTTTGGCCTTTTTTGCGGCCTGGTCGTCACGAATACAGTGCTTGCCGATGAAGTGAAGCTGTCAGAGCAGGGCGTGTCGGTCACCGCCGATAAAGACATCAACTGCAATGTACTGCCAACGCTCAAAGTTGAAGGTCCGCTGAGTGAAGTATTTTCTCCCGACCGTGCCGCGCTAAACAAATTGCTGCCGCTCATGGCGACGGGTTTGAGTCAGTCCTGTCCAGATATCGACACCCTGCAGGTTGAGGGCAGTGACGCCGGAATAGGCTATAGCTTTACAATCGCTCGAATTGGTCAGTGGAAACTGCCCGAAGACGCCGTGATCCGGTCGGGTGCAGCCGCAGGGCCTGCTGCACCGCAGGTGAGACGCGGCCAGACATTGCCCGGATCTCGATCCTTGACCGATGTCGTGCCAAGCGAGAACGCGGGGCCACCAATGCCGCCTGCTGAGAACTTTGCTCAGCTTTGGATGGACAATAGATTTGGGGGAAATAGCCAGGATGATCTGCTTCGGATGATCCTCGCCGCCAAGCCGGAGCTGCTGGCTGATCGGGATCGCCTCCGACAACTCTATGCGCATAGCGGTGGTACGTTTGTGTCCACCTATTCGGAAGATGCGACGCTGGATGCGTTCTATCAGAACTACTCGGCTCTTCCGGTTGCTGGCGCAATCCGGGTTGCATTGCTCAACGAGGTCCGGATCCCTCGTGATCAGTACTCGTTTCGCGACAGCGCGGTGCCCCTAAGCATCAACACTGATGTTCCGGGCCCCGTCGAGTATATCTCGGTCGATCCGTTTTCCGATCTGCAGATCGTCTTGCCGATCCCGACGCTGCCTAAACGGTATCTGATTCCAATGACACCACCCCAAGCCACGGACTTCGAGGGACGCTATAGTGCATCGAGTAATCAGCGCAGCCCGGTTGTCTTGGTTACCTTTCTCGAGATTTCAAAAGTCGCGTACGTCCCCGAGCGCGACATATTTACGGCCGAGATTGTGCATTATGGAACCGAACTTCGTGAGCGCCTGAGCCAGAGCAACACGAATTTTGGCCGAGCGATCTATCGTTGGGGGCCTCAACCCGAAAGCCCACTTCTTGCGGCGCGCGAAGACGGCTACAGCCTTGCGGAGTTCGCGACGCTTTACGGCATGCAGCTTCCGGAGTTGGGATTTTCTCCTGACGGATTGCCGGAGCTATGGTCGCGCATCGCCGCCTCCCGCGTTTTGGAGTTGGGACCGGATCGTTGGGAAAACGATGTGACAGTGTTTCAGATTGCGCAAGATCTGCTGACCGAGGATGAGCTTGAGCTTTTTCTGCAGGAGAAGAAGGACCGTGGCTTTGGCGAGCTCAACGCCTTCGAACGCAAGGATTTGGCGGCACGAATTCGTGACGAGTTTGCCAAAAAGCTGAAAAGTCGTCGTCTGAACGAACCGATTGTCTTTCGAAAGGTTTATCCCGTCACGCTAGGAGATTATAGTTTTGCACGCGAGACCTTCTCTCTGAATATTCAAGGAGTTGGGGCGGGTCGTTTTCCAGGTGACCGGCAGATCAGTGCCGCTCTTGAAGGGGCATTGCCGGACGACATTCTGCCAAATGAATTGAGCGCGACCGAAACGCAGGGTCGACAGATGCTCGCCTTCCTGACGGCAAGGCGGGATTATACGCTCTATCTGTCTGTTGAGGGTGTTCTTGAAGAAAATACGCCGTTGGAGATGGAGCTGGGTGAGCGGGGGGCATCGTTGCCGGCACGCGCTGAAATCAAGCGGGTTGCGTTGTTTGCAGACGAAAAACTGAAAGAGATTGTCGTCGATTACACCGCACTTTCAGATGCGAGATGAGCGCGCTCCTACCGGTGCCCCAACGATCATTTGTCTCATTGCCCATGCGGGTCTGATCCTGCGCACCAACAATGCCTAAACCAGCATCATTCGGTGGGAACACTGCTCTATTTGGTCTTTTGTTGAGCCAGATTTTAACTCAGCACAGGGCCTAAAAAGAAGCTGGCAAACTGGACGAGATGGCGCCCGGACCATGTGACTGCAGTTTTTCTGCCGAATAGCCTCCATTTTGCTTTTCCCCGACGCAGAGCCCGGCTATACGAGTCGGCGGAGACGTGGCCGAGTGGTCGAAGGCGCTCCCCTGCTAAGGGAGTAGGCCCGGAAGGGTCTCGAGGGTTCGAATCCCTTCGTCTCCGCCATCTAGCCTTTGGCGAGCAAGACTAGGTTGCGCTAGACCGTTGGTATTTGCGAATTTCGCACAGTCATCTTGTTCAAACCGGCTACATCACGTTGAATGCGCATGAGGGTATCCATGGTCGCTTGTTATGATCATGTGAACAGAGATGCCGTCTCGGTCCAAGCCGGAAAGCATCAGAAACATTGGTATGCTATTCAAACTTGCCGTCGCACGAGCCTTTTTCAACGATAAGGGGCGCTATATCTTCAGAAATACCCGGGCGTGATGCAAAGATATCTGGTGGGGTTGCGGACAGTGTGTTAGGTGCCGCGCGGGCTGGGGGCGTCAGAGTGAGTAGAGGGTTCCTTGACTAAAACATACACGATGGCTGTTCACGTCCCGATCTATATGGATGGTGACGAATGCTATGCGGCTGCCGAATGGCGCCGCGCCCTTTACCTTCTTCGTGACAGCTTTGCAGGGGCTTTTGACAGGTTCATCTGTGTTGCTCCAACATTGCAGGCTGCCGAAGACGGGCAGAATTTCAGCCTTTTGCCGGTTGGCGGTAGTCAGAAGGACGGATGGGAGATCTCTCCTTCGATCTCATTGAAGATGGGCAAGCGCGAGTACTGGTTGATGGGTGGCCGTGCGCAATGGCGCCAAGATGTCGGGCGCGCTTTGGCCATCTCTGAGCTTGGACATATGGGGCTGGGTGATCTCTACCGTCCGATCAATTATGATGCGTTGCGCCTGTCACTGGACAGCGACGTTACAACCATTTTCGTTCGTGACACGGATGAGGTCACAAAGATGCGCAATCTGCTTGCCGCGAAGCAGATACGAAACGGGCCGGATCGCAAGCTTTACCTTTGGGCTTATGAGCGCGCGATGCGTAATGCGGTGGCGCGGGCGGATCTGTCTTTGCTGAAGGGGCGTGCTTTGATGACGCGCTATCAAGACTACGCCAAGAACCCCAAGTATTTTCATAACACGTCCTACCATACGTCGGAAATTATCGCCTCTGAGGTAATTGAAACGCGCATTGCAACTTTGTCCGAAGGGCGGCCGTTGCGATTTGTCTATTGCGGTCGGCTGGTACCGCGCAAAGGCTGTGATCATTCCATCCGGATGGTTTCCGCGGCGGTCAAGAACGGAGCGAATATTCGCTTTGATCTGATTGGCGACGGACCTCAGCGAGCGGAGCTTGAGGCGCTGGCCCATCAGGAAGGGGTTGCGGACCGGGTGAGTTTCTTGGGAGAGCGACCTTATGGATCTGATCTTCTGCTTGATCTGGCGCAGTATGATGGGCTGCTGTTCACCCCATTGTCGGAAGACACGCCCCGCATGATCTTTGATGGCTACGCCTCGGGTTTGCCATTGATTGGATACGATATTCCTTATGTGCAGGAACGCGCGGCAGAAGAGCATGCAACGCACTTGCTGCCGGCGTTCGATATCGCCGGGGCTGCCACTGTTCTTCAGGATTTGGGCACACAGCGAAACAGGCTGTCAGATCTGGCAAAAGCGGCCCATCGGGCGGCTTTCGATAACGCTTCTGAAGTTTGGTACGAGCGTCGTGCCGACTGGACACTTGAGGCGCATGCGCGGCGGCAGGCAAGCCGCAGCGCATAGCACTTACACGGATGCTCTACGTTTAGAACCCAAGACGCGACAAGGGGCCAACGATCCGTCGGTACACCATGGGCGGTAGAATATCCTGAACGAATGCGCGTCGTGCGACCCGACGATCCGTCTCATCAACAGAGCCCGGGCGCGGTTTGAACAGCGTCGTATGCGACTTGCGCGAAGCATCCCAAGTTGCAGTGTAATAATAGAGCGCGATGGACTGACGAGGCTCGCCATCGGGATGGTTCACCGGCTCGGGATTGCCGTGGAATGTGTCCGAACCAGTCGAAAAACAAACCATCCGGTTATAAGTTGGCACAAAGCTGGCCTCCTTCCGGGTCATCTGTTTGTCCCAGATTTCAAAAGACCCGCCCCAGTCTTCCTGCCAATTCTTGTTGAGGTAAATCAGCACATTCAGGCGGCGCTCAAGGTTCATCTTCTTGTGCAGGTTGAAATCCGCATGAATGTCGAGATGCCCGCCATTCAATGTCTTGTGAATCCCTGCTCCCATAAAATAGGGATCGGGAATAAGACCCGTAATGCCGGTCATCTCTTCCAGAAATTGAAGGAACGGACGCGAGTTAAAGGCATAAAACAAGCTCTTGGTGAAAGCAGGCAAGCGTTCCGGCACATAAGAGGATTTCAGATTTTCTTGCGCCCGCTCGAACGATGAGACGGCCTCAGGAAGCTCTGTTAGATCTTCGCGCACACGCTCCACGATATCTTCAGGAAGAAAGTTATCGATGCATATATGATTGTAAGGGCCTGCGCTTTGGTAGGATTCCGCATAGCCCGCCCCGATATCTCGGGCAGCTTCTGTCGAAATCAGCAGACTTTCTGGATCAAGCGGATAAGCAGTTTTCGTCACAATACATTTCTCCAGTCACACTATACTCTGGGTCCCGCAGGGTTTGTATCAGAGTCTCTACAGCAGTTTCTATACAAACCCATCCTCGTTGCGAGTTGTGGTTACGAAATCTGTCAAATTTAAGTAAGATACCGGGACTATTTTTAGGAAGACCTTTTTCCAAGCCAAACACACTCGTGCAAGGATCAAGTCTTGCGTTTGCATCACTTGGCCTGATCCGGCATATGATTGGCCATGGTTTCATAAAACCTCACTTATTGATTTATTAAGCGCCCCGCATTGATCACGATCAATGCCAGAATGAGATAGTATAATGTTGAGATTTGTTATTCCGATCCGCCACCCCAATCAGGTCACTGATATTGAAGAGCAAAGGGGGATACTGCGTCAGACAATTGACTGTTTGAAGTTACAAAAGGGTGATCAATGGCAAGCGATCATCGTTGCCAATCCCGGCACACCTATACCAGATCTGCCTCCACAAATTTCGGTAAAATGGGTCGATATTGCTCCGAATGAAGGCTTTGCCAAAGCAACAACACGTCAGGAGTTTTTCGAAGTTGTCCGCGATGATAAGGGCCAGCGGCTGCTTGAAGGCGTCCGGGACATTGGACCTGACGACTACGTTATGGTTGTCGACGATGATGATTTGATCGACCCGTCCTTGGCAAGTTTCGTGCTTGATCAACCCCTGAGAAATGGTTGGTTTGTCGAAAATGGGTATCGTTGGAACACCACTACGGGGGAGGTTCTGGATATGAGTGGGTTTCATATGTCGTGCGGAACTTGCCTGATTGTTCGGGCAGGCTACTACCAGTTTTTTGACCAGCTCAAGACCGGCGTGTCACAAGAGGCGATTCAAGAATTGGGGTCACATCGACAAGTCTTCGATAGAGCGACCCTTGAAGGCACCCCGTTTGCGGAAATTCCATTTCGAGCTGCAGTTTATCGCACCGCACATCAAACGTCGGTCATTAGTGACATCAGCAGTCGAAAGCTTGCGATATGGAATCGGGGGCTCAGAGGAACCGTTCATATGTTGCGCTACAACTTAGGGAAGTTGAAACGTCGCTTGGCTGGCGATCAAGGCCCAGAGCCTGAAGCGAAAGCAGAGCCCACTGTAAGAACAGAGGACTTTCTGATTGAAAAATACGGAATTACAATCGACTAGGACATAATCACAAACTAGGCTTCCAACAGAAATTCCGGCCCGTGAGGACAAAGTACGTTATAGCCATGATGAAAAAGACCTGATATTCAACCTCCCGTGCTGGGTGGGATTTAGGGGTTTGAGATGAAAAAGTTTTTTGCACCTTCTGCAGATACCGAGCTGAACAGCTGGCTCAGTGACAATATGGATGCGGTCCAGCAAGGCTTGTCAGACGAAGGTTTGGTGTTGTTCCGTGGGTTTGACACCGAAGACGCGGCGACGCTGAAAGGCACCTTGTCGCTCTTTGGGGCTGAGCCGATGACCGATGCGCGTTGGTCTACGCCACGCTCTTCTGTTGGGGAGGGGGCCTTTACCTCGACAGAATATCCGGCAGAGCAATGGATCGTTTTGCATTCCGAGATGTCTTATGCCCGTGCCTGGCCGCGCCTGCTGTTGTTCCAATGCAAGATCGCTGCGGAAACCGGTGGCGCCACAACCATCGCCAACCTGAAAGATGTCAGCACCGCTTTGGGCGATATTGTAGACGAATTCCACGAGCGCGAAGTGATCTATCAGCGGAACTTCCGCAAAGGTCTCGATATTCCGTGGCAAAATGCCTTTGGCACAGAAGACCCTGATGAAGTGCTTGAGATCGGTAAGCGCAACGGGTTGGAGGTCGAATGGCAGGCCGACGGCACCCTGAAGACTGCGCAACAGGCGCAGGGCGCCATCCACGGCCCTGATGGGGCGATCTGGTTCAACCAGGCGCATCTGTTCCACCCCTGCCAGCTGCCAGCGGCCACACGTCAGGCACTGGTTGCCGCTTTAGGTGCAGATGGTCTGCCGCGAAATGCTGTCTTCGGTGATGGGGAACCCATCCCTGATGCGACGATCGAACGTATCCTTCAAGTTCTCAGTCAGCATACCGAGAATATCGATTGGCAGGATGGTGATCTGTCGATCATTGATAATATGCGTTGGATGCATGGTCGCTCGCCGTTTACCGGAACCCGCAAAGTTCTCGCGGCGATGGGCGTTCATCATGATGAAGCTGCTCTCACGCCGCTCTTTCAATAAGGTAGATATCTTTGGCTGCTGACCCGCCCGGATTGATTGAGGTTCGTGCCTTTTCCGGTGCCAACTCGCGCGCATATTTGTCGGCAGTCTTCGCTGCCTACCGCGACGGCGTCGTCGTTTTGGCCCTGCCGCCGGGATCAGGATCAAAAACGGTGCCGGGCACTCGCGTGCAAGAACGCAAGACATTCGACGATGATCCAGGCTGGTTTGACGAAAGCCTGGAGCTGATTACCAGCGACGATCCTGCGCAGATTGCTTTTTCGTCTGGGACGACGGGACGGCCAAAGGCGCTGTTGCTGACGCATCGCGCTTTGTCGGATGTGGTGGTGCGGATCAATGATGCTATGGGCGTCGATGACAGTATCCGGGAATATATCGGTGTCCCTGTCACGTTTTCCTTTGGCTTTGGCCGCGCCCGCGCCGTGGCAGCCGCAGGGGGCAAATCCTATCTTCCAAAAAACGGATTTGATCCGGCAGAAATCGCCCGCATGGCTAAAGCCGGTGAGATCAATGCAATCTCTGCAGTTCCCACGCTCTGGCGGGTGGTTCTGGCAAATCCCGACGTCATCGGGGAGGCGGGTGCTACCATCCGCTGGATCGAAATTGGCAGCCAGTATATGGCCGCCGATGAGAAAGAGGGGCTGAAAAACCTCTTTCCCAATGCGAAAATCGTCCAGCATTACGGTCTTACGGAGGCCTCCCGCACGACCCTTCTCGATATCAGTTCCACCAAGGGGGGAGCTCTGGAAAGCGTGGGGCAGACCACTGGAGAGGTCGAAATAGCACTGAATGAGGAGGGTGTAATCCGGACCCGTGGCCCTCATCTGGCATTGGGTCTGGTCTCAGGGGCAGGCATCAAGCCCTTTACTGATGCCGATGGCTGGCTGACCACGTCGGATCGAGGCCGGATCGAGGATGGATATCTTTATTATGAAGGGCGCACGGATGAACTGATCAATTCCGGTGGCCTAAAAATTGATCCCACCCAGTTTGAACAAAAGCTCAGTGCGGCCCTTGGCGTGTCCGACGCCGTGGCTGTTGGGCGTTTACCCGATGATCTGCGTGGAGAGAAGGTGCTGATCGTCACGCAGCAGGCTGCAGGATTGAAGCGGACGGATATAGAAGCTGCCGCGCAGAAGATTGCAACAGATCTTGGCCTGACAGGATCAGGCTCTTTCGCTCTACGTGACGTGGCTGAAATCCCGCGAACCGCTACAGGAAAAGTGCAACGCGCGAAGCTCGCCGATTTGCCGGACATTGGCGCGTTGGAGGCCGCGGCGGAGCAGAGCACAGCCCGTCCGACGGAACAGGGAATGGGCAAGGCCGAGGAATTGCAGGCTCTTTGGGCCGAGGTTCTTGGTATTGATCATGTAGCCCTGAATCAAAGCTTCTATGATCTAGGCGGCGATAGTCTGTCGGCCCTGACTGTCATCATGCGCATGGAAGCGCTCGGACTGGAGCCTGAGATTGCCCGCGGTATCTTCGACGGCAAGACAATCGCAGAAATTACCGGCGTATCAGCGGAGCCGATATCAGAAGCTTCGCATCCAGATGTCTCGACGCAGTCCGTTTCTGCTTCCGCTGATCCGCGTGCGGCGGAATTGCAGGCGATGTGGGCGGAGGTTTTGGGCGTCGAGGATGTTGCTCTGGACCAGAGCTTTTATGATCTGGGCGGTGACAGTTTGTCTGCCCTTACGGTCATCATGCGTATGGAGGCCCTGGGACTCGACCCCGAGACCGCCCGCGGCATCTTCGATGGCAAGACAATTGCAGAAATTACCGGAACATCATCCGCCCCGGCAGATAGGGCACCATCACAGGATACTCCAACACCATCCGCTTCTACCACAAACAACCCCAGGGCTGTGCAGTTACAAACTCTTTGGGCCGAGGTTTTGGGTGTTGAAAATGTTGCGTTGGACCAGAGTTTTTATGATTTGGGCGGTGATAGCCTGTCTGCTTTGACTGTAATCATGCGTATGGAAGCCCTCGGTCTAGAGCCTGAGATTGCCCGCGGTATCTTCGATGGCAAGACAATCGCAGATCTCGCTGGGGTAGATACTGATCCTGCGCCGGTTGCACAGCCTGCTCCAGAGACATCACCTGAAACTTCCGCCGCGCCCGTGACGCCGACAGATACTGCGAAGGATGGGATCACACTTAATCTGGCAGAGGCCATGAATTCTGTGCATGCCACGCGGGGTGTTCTGGTTCTCTGGGTGGTTATGGTGCACTGGCTGCCCGGTGTCTTGGCACGGCTTACCGACAATGCCGTCAGCATATATGAGAGCCTAATCCCGGCGCTTCGCTTCGGCACGCCTGGTTTTGCGATGGTTTTCGGCATGGGGTTGGGCGCACTTGGTATTGCTCAATATACTCGCAGCAAGGCGCAATTTCTCAAAGGTTCTCGGTTCAATACCCGACTGATCGTTGCAGGTGTGCTGATCTACGCCGCCGTGAAATTTGCAATGTTGTGGAGTGCGGGACGTCTTGGCGAGCCATTGTTGCCATCGGTGCTGTTTTACTCAGCCATCACCTACTATGCCTTAGCCATGTTGAGTCTGCCGGTGATCTTGTGGGTCTTGACCCGTGGATCGAACCGCATGTTGACCATCCTGGCGACAGCTGTGGCCTGTATGATCATCCATGAGGTTCTGTTCGCCGCAATCGCCCATACCAAACCGGGTGGCATTCTGGAACTCTTCAAGGTGCTTCTGACCGCAAAATACGGGTTCTTCCGCATGTCGGGCTTTGTCATGATCGGGGTCGCGATCGGTTATATGTACCGCGCGCATCACAAGACCCCCGGCATTGCACAGCATTTAGCGTTGGCTGGCGTGACCTCCATTAGCTTCGGGTTCTTCACGTTGTACAAGGTACAACCAGAGGTCTTCATGGATGGTTTTGGACGCGTTCTACCATGGCATCTGATGATCTATGCCGGAGCGGCATTGCTGATCCTGTCTGGGTTTTCTGTGCTCAACAGGGCGGGAGGTGCGGCTGTATCCCGGCCTTTGCAGACACTTAATGCTTTCGCGATTGCCAGCGGTATCCTGGCGCTGCCCATCTTTGTCGGCCATGAAATCGTGATCCCGGCCAAAGACCTGTTGACCAACCTTGGTTTGCCCGAAGGACTTGCGCTGATTGCGATGCTCGGTCTGTTTTTAGGAGCCCTCGGCTGGGGCTATATAAGGCTTTTCCGGTTTCTGCTTCGCTAGGGGCAAGCCCTAGGTCTTGGGTGCATGCGCTTTGGCGACGATATCTGCGACCCGCAAAGCATTTGCCGCAATGGTCAGGCTCGGGTTCGTGCCACCACTCGTCGGCATGAAGGAACTGTCTACCACGTATAAATTGTCCAACATGTGTGCTTTGCAATTGGCATCCAGCACGCTGGTTTCGGGATCATCCCCAGCTTTGCATGTACCACAGGGATGGCCATAGTTCAGGGTCGCACGGTGGCTGAGAGGTAAAGAGTAAAGAGGTTTGAACCTTGCACGTAACAGTGTTTTCAGTTTGTGCGCTCGCTCAAGAAGCTCTGGGCGTATCGTGTAGTGAAATCGTATCCCCGATGCGCCATCAGGGTCCAACACGACACGGTTATCACGATAAGCATAGTCTTCGACGATGGTCGTGAAGACGGTCGCTTCTCCCAGAACACGGGACGCCAACCAAGCAGGGATCCGCAATAGTTGTCGGATCAAGGGTAGTTTACGAAGCGGGCTTTGATCGAAAGACAGACGCAGACTGTAAAGCACGTTCCCAAAATTAGCCGTTTGACCTGCAGACTGCAATTCACCGTACTTTTTCCCGTCGTAGCTGTAGAAATCCCGGATCGAGAGAGTTTTTGTTGGCCCTTTCTTCGAGTGTTGACCCCTCGGCCAAACGGCAATGGGGTCGCTCGCGTGAAACATAAGATTACGACCAACAAGATCGTTTTGATTTGCCAATCCGTCAGGCCAGCTTTCGTTGGTTGAACGCAAAAGAAGAGCGGGCGAAAAGTATGCCCCAGCCGCTAGAATTATAAGGGGTGCCGAAATTTGGCACTCTGTTTCCTCGTGTTGAATAATGACAGTGTGCGCAGCATTGGCGTTTGCCTCAATTCGAAGAACTTCGGCTTCGGCACAAAGCTTCACTTGGCCCGATTCAAGCGCAGGATCTAGCAGCGTGTTACGCGCATCTCGTTTACAGCCGCTCGGACAATAAGAGCCTAAACACTCCTTACATCCCGGTTCGTAGCCAATTCCGCTGTGCAAGCGGTAGGGGTGTAACCCTCCTTCCGTGAAGGATTTCAGAAAATACGCGTCACGCGCGCACATTTCAGGGGGTTCCGGCAAATGTGCTCCGGGGTCCGGACGAAGCGGGTCTTGCGTCCCGTGTACGCCAAAAAGCTGCTCTGCTTGGGTATAATAGGGCGCAATATCCTCGTAGGAAAAAGGCCACGAGATCTCTTTGCCATCAGGTGTCTTCTGTGGTGCAAAATCTTCTGGGCGCAGCCGATGAAGGGCTGCAGCATAAAGCGTGGTCGAGCCACCCGCACCAGAACCCAAGGGCGCCCAGATGTTCATATCGGCCCCGTCCAACCGTCCTGAGATTTGTGTAGGCCAGCGTCCATTCTCAAGACGTGTTGCCGGATCAGACATTTCCCGTGCGACAGAGCTAGCGGCTTGAAAGGCGCTGCGACCTTTCTCAATGACCAGAACTCGATAACCTTGCCGACTAAGTGACCAGGCTGCCGCGGAACCTCCCATCCCCGCACCGATAATGAGGCAATCCCAATCTTGGTTTGCAGCTGCGGAAGCTGAGATCTTTTTGCTGGGCGTGTCGCTTCGTGTCATGGGCATGAGCCAAAATCTCAGGACTGGAAAATCACAACGTGTCGCTAGGCCTATAAATTATGTCACCGCAATATCAACCTGAACCGTAACGTAGCCTCCCCGCCCATCGTGAAGATACTGCCAAAAGACATCTGGTCCGGTGTATCTGTCATGTGGCGTATAGGTGAGTTGACCCGTATCGAGATTTCGATCCAGATATCCGTTTTGGGGTGCCAGAAAATCACGGTCCAGTTTTAACGTCGTGCCTGGTTCGCTCGTGGCGCCGATCAACGGCTCGATGATCACCGAGGAGCCTGCAGCCACAGTCTCGATCAGTGTCGCCCGGGTGGGCGCCACAGCGGACGGCACCCATGTTCCGTTCAAAGTATAGGCCGACATGTTGCCCGTGCATTTGATTGCGACCATATGCTTGACCGTCAGAGCACTCACCTGATCCGATGCATGGACGGGGATTACAACAATGTTGATGGTCTCGCCATTATCATCGTATTCCCAATAGCCCTCGGCGGCTGCGTAATTTTGATATTGTGGGGATGCAAACCAATCGCTCCCCAAATCAATTCCGATATCATCCCAGCTTTTAGGGAAGGGGGACGTGCCAAGACTGGTTGTTTTTGTTCCAGATCCCGTGACGTTGACTGCCGAGCCAGTCCATTCACCCATGATGAACGGCGTATTGATGGTTGGATATGAAGTCAGAGACCCTGGCAGAGCGGTGGACGCGCCGACAAAGGTTACGTCCGCTGGGGCGCTCGTGACCTGAGCGTTCGTCAGGTCCTCAAAAGAGACCCCAGGCACCACGCTATTTGCATCAGTGCAATCAATCACCATAAACATCGGGTTGTTGGTGTTGTTAAACGTATCGGGATCGGCCTGACCACTGTCCAACTTGATGTAGTAAGGCCGCGCAAAGCCTTCACAATGGGCATTCACGATCGCGACCTGCACCGCATTTCGACCAATGATGATGCCACGTTCCCGGCCGCCTAAATCATTGTTCTGAGTGTCGATCGAGTAGCATTTCCAGTTGGTCAGAGCGTAGTTGCCAACATATTGCACCTCGCCCCCGTATTCGACGGCAACAGCCGTCAGGTTTTGGATATTGATGTTAATGTCATGATACTGAGCGGCACCGTTCTTGGCGACAAAAATTGCCTCATTGCAACCCATTGCGAAGTTATCGCTGTGGTGAATGATCGGGTAATCTTCAACGTCAATCACAGATCCGGAAGAAGAATAAATCTTGGTCAGATCACCGAGATCAACATGGTCCCGCAGTAAGCGTTGGGTTGGCGCGATCCCGTTATTATTGGAGCGGTGATAGAAAACATAGGCAAAGCTCGCGCCATAGACCGCGTTGCGATTGCTGACCAGAGCACGACCGCGGAAAAACATGCCATAGCCGGTGCGTGCGAAATCGCCCCAAAGTCCTTGCGCAAATTCAGCATTCTTTGGATGTGTGTTAGAGATACCGCCCGGATTGATGCAGCCGATAACGACATTGTCGTTCCAAGAACCGATCTCATTGCCGCTTTCTGAGACAATGCCCGCACCGGTAAAGCCATAGACTACGTTGCGATCGATTTCGACCTCGCAATCATGATGCACCACGTTCCAGCCCGGTGCATTCCGGATCACACAATCGACCAGCTTTGCCTTCTTGGCATTAAGGAAGCCAACCCTATGAAAATGTACCTCGTAACGCGATTGCAGATTGGCATCTGCGGTCATCGGGACGGTGGTCAAAGTACCGCTCTGGCCAGGCTCGACATAGGTGAAATCAACACCGTTACGCACCCCGGCAGGGCGGGTTTTGTCGGTCCTGCCAAGATCACGGAACTCAACACCCCAGATATCCGGCTCCGCCATCATATGCATGAACATGGTGTGCCCGCGACGATGCACGAGATCAGTGGATGTCTCGGAGCGAATGATGATGTTACGGGTCAGATGCGCTATGTGCGGCTGCTTGTCTGACGTGTCGGTCTGTTCTGAATTATGATGGTCGTGGTCATACAGAAGCGGGTCGGTCCAAGAAATCGTTTTGCCATTGATCGCGGCAATCACTCGCTCCTCGTCTTCACGGATCGAGGTTCCATTGTTGAGCCTGAATCTGGTGCCGGGAATGACAACGGTATCACCGACCTGCCAATTGGTCGGTTGCTCAGCCAGAACAAGCGACATCGCACCTGCCATAGGGGCGCCATCAACCTCAGTACGCAGCGCATGCGTTCGTTGCGCCCCAAACATGATCACTTGTCCAAGTGAGACCAGTCCACGTCCCAGTAAGCTCGGATCTCGGGCGATATCTATATCTGTGGCAGAGAGCGGATCGATCCGGTAAGCCCGGTTCGAAAAACGGATTTCAGCAATATGCGCGGCTGGTAATCGCTCTGCGATGGACTGACCTACGATCAGGGCACTGCCCTGCGTGCCAACAAGGGTTTCGACCAACAGATCCGTGGTGTGATCCATTGCCCAGCTTAAGGTGCCGTCCACCCTGATCCGGTCTAATCGTGGACTGCTCGCAACATCATATGTCACCACTTGGCCGATGGGGATCAGCACAACAGCCCCGGCCCCCGGTACTTCGCCGACATCCCAGGTTTCCGGGTCAGACCACGTGCCATCTGCAATCGCGCTATGGGTGACGTCTGTATGCGGGATCAACTCGAGAACAGCATCATCCATCTGTGTATGCGCAGCGTCGGCGTGAGCCATATGAATGCGTAGCGGCGGGGTTTCCAAATCCCCTTCTGCGCAGGTCACGATACACGAAATGTTCTGTCCGGCTGCGGGCGCTGAATAGCTAGGCCCAGTCTCGCCAATGATTTGCATCCCATCGGCCATCCACTGATAGCCCGACACATTTGTCAGCATCGACGTATCAACTGACAGCGAGCTGCCCATGCGCGCGGATCCAATAATTTTGGGCCGCTGAACAGCACTTGCGATAACGCCCCATCGAGCAACAGACCCTGTGCGGGTGGTTCCGGCTTGTGTCACTGACATCGTCACCGCGGATGCCTGAGCAAACCCCTTAAATCTGATATTTGCCAAAATATTTACCCTATGGTGATGGCGCCACTTTCGACGCTGCGTGTTCCGGAAAGACCCGTGGTCTGTTCAATAATGCTGATTTGAGTGCCGGTATCTGTCGGCGATATGGTCAAGGTCGAAGCTGTCGCGCCTGCAATGGCGGTTCCATCCCGGAGCCATTGGATATTTGCTTGGAATGTGTTGTCAGCGCTCTCACATATCCAAAGACCTGGACGAGCGGTTAAAATTTGCCCGGGGAATGGTGTTCCAGAGATACTCGGGCGCGCAACATTTATCGCACCTTCCAATAGGTTGGTGGTATTCAGCGGCGCGCCGTCTGTGTCCTGAGTATACTGACCATCGAAAGCCGTTGCGCCCGAAATATCGAGGGCAAAATCGGCCTGACCTAAATCATCAATCTGCAGGCGCCCTGTATCTGTTTCGTAGATCGAGAAAAGCGGTGCCACCATCTGCTGCTGGCTTTCAACAAACCGCGTGCCCAAGGCATCCTGCGCAGTTTCGATGACGCTGATTTGGGCATCCGCCTCATTTGCCGTCAACAGTAGGTTGTCAGAGGTCGCGCCAGAAAGCGGAACACCATCTTTCATCCATTGGTAAGATATCAAAGGCTCTCCGCCTGCGGTTTGATATCCCCAAAGGCCCGGCATCACCGAAAGGGTCGCGCCCGGTTCGGCAATCCCGATCAGGCGTGCAGGAACAAGATTGACCGGGCCACCAGATAAGTCAGCCGAGACGAGCGTATAAGTCCCCGCCATGGTCTGCGGCGTCATGATATCAATTGATAACACCTCACCCTGCGCCTCGATGGTGAAGGTGTTATCAGGGTTTGTGTTCAGATTCAGTGTCTGCATAACCGCAGAATGCGGAGAACTGGCGCCCAACCGGAGCCCTAAATTTATATCCATTTACGAATGGCTCTCGAAAAAGAAAAAGTTGCTAAAATGCGTTTCTAAAGTCGGAACCGGTGATACTGACGAATGTCCTAAGATTTCGTGATTGCACCGTTCGGTGCGTACTGCGGCTGGTGTGAGCGGCGAAGTACTATATCCAGGCCAATGTCATAGCTGCCCGAGTCACGGTCTGCGTAGGACATGATTATGACAAATCCGTTTGAAAAATTGCATCCTAATTCACCTAGGTGATATGAGCGCAGATATGATTGCATTTGCAAATTTCGTCCTGTTCACATGGCCTTTGGTCGTGTTGACCTTGCTCAAGCGCAAGCCTGTGGATGTGGCAATCATATTGACGATCCTGGTGGGTATCTTGATTTTGCCCTCGGATCTTGGGTTTGATCTGCCGCTACTGCCTGAAATCGACAAAGAGATACTGCCCAGTCTGTCCGCAGTGATCATCTTGCTGATCATGGGGAAATCCATCCTGCGCACCGATGCCGTCGTCCTGCCGGGCTGGTTGCCCCGGTCCAAAGTTGCCCTGAGTTTGATTGTTTTGCTGATTGTCAGTTCGTTTCTGACCGTCATGACCAACGATGATGTTTTGGTCTATGGCCCGCGGGTTTTGCCTGCTTTACGACTTTACGATGCATTTTCGTTTACCGTCGATTTGCTGGTTTTTATTTTACCCTTGCTTCTGGCTCGGAAATTTTTGGCACATCCCGAAAGTCACAAAACGCTTTTGATCATTTTGAGCATTGCCATGCTGTGGTATTCGCTTCCGACGCTTTACGAAGTGCGTATGTCCCCACAGATCAACCGGATGTTTTACGGGTTCTTCCCGCAGGACTGGCGACAGCATATCCGTGCCGGCGGTTTCAGACCGATCGTCTTTATGGATCATGGGCTGGTTTTGGGTCTGTTTCTGTGCATGGCGATCTTGTCGAGCATCATGCTGTTTCGGATGGAAAAGGATAACAAGAAGGCCCTTTATCTGGCTGGTACCGTCTGGCTGATCTTCACGCTGGTCTTGGCAAAAACCCTGGGTGCCCTCATGATTGCTCTCGTGCTGATCCCGGCAGCCTTCTTGTTCGGCATTCGGCTGCAGATGATTACTGCCGCCATTATTGCAGGTATTGTTCTAACCTATCCGGCCGTGCGTGGGGCAGGGTATGTGCCAACAGAAAACATCGTCGCCTTTTCCGCCGATATCAGTCAGGAACGTGCGGATTCATTGGCTTTCCGCTTCAGGCATGAAGACGCACTTTTGGACAAAGCCAATGAACGACCTCTGTTTGGCTGGGGTGGTTGGGGGCGCAGCCGCGTTTTTGATGATCGAGGACGCAACACCAGCGTGACGGATGGCGCATGGATCATCAGTGTCGGACACGGTGGCTGGATCCGATACGTAGGTGAATACGGACTTTTATGTATCAGCGTTATTCTTCTGGCCATACGGCAGCGCAAATACGAGATTGGTATGGCCACCTCGGGCCTGTGTCTGGTGCTGGTTGCCAACCTGATCGATCTTTTGCCAAATGCAGGGATCACCCCTCTGACATGGATAATGGCCGGCGCTTTGATGGGGCGTTTGGAATTGCAGACTATCCAAAAGACATCCGCCGCAGCTGCTGATCCGGAAGAGGAGCGCAGGTTGCGCTATAGCCGAGCCACCGACACGACCATTCCGGCTGCACCTCCCAAAGGAGCAGTTTATACGCGTAAAGCTCGTTCTGAAGACCTCGATGCAGCTCAGGCTGCTCCGTCGTCTGCTGATACAACTCCGATATACCGGCGCAACACGCCCATACGCCAAAGAAAAACATAGTATGTCTCACAAAATCGCGGTCTCAATCATCAATTTCCGTACTGCCGATTTGACCATCCAAGCTGTACAATCTGTGCGTGATGATCTGACTGGAATCGATGCAGAAATCATTGTGGTCGACAACCTGTCGGGGGACGGGTCTGCCGAGAGAATTGAAGACTGGATCACACAACAGAACGATCCGCGCCTTTCTTTGGTGCTATCTGATAAGAATACCGGCTTTTCGGGGGGGCACAATCAGGGGTTTGCCGCCAGCGATGCTGAATTTCTGTTGGTGTTGAATTCTGATGCAATTGTTCGACCCGGCTTCTTCAAGGCTCTGCTGGAGACGGCTGAGACCAATCCAAAGGCAGGATTAATCGCCCCTCGTCTGGAAGGTGAAGACGGTGTCGCACAAACCAGCTGCTTTCGGTTCCACACACCACAATCCGAGCTGATAAGAAGTGCCAAGACAGGTTTCATCTCCAGACTTCTGCGCAGGTACGACGTCCCTCTAGCTCCAGAACCCGATCCCTCTCAGATCGAATGGGCGAGCTTTGCCTGCATCTTGCTTCGTACTGAAATGATCCGCGATATAGGTCCCATGGATGAAGGCTATTTTCTCTATTTTGAGGACAGTGAGTATTGCCTGCGCGCGCGTAGGGCCGGATGGCATATAGCCTATGCTCCAAATGCGGTTGCCGTCCATTTTCGTGGCGGGAGTGGACCGGTCAAGGCCTTGGCCAAAGCCGGGAAGCGCCTGCCGCGGTATTTTTACAGCTCACGCAGCCGCTTTTTCTATCAGGCTCATGGCAAAATCGGCCTTTGGTCTGCCAATTTATGTTGGTATGTCGGCCGCGCATTAGCCGGATTGCGTGCTCTGGTTGGCAAACCAACACCCCCGATGGTCGAGCAGGAATATCGTGATATCTGGATCAATGCTTTCAACCCACTTGGGCCCCGACGCGCACCAGGAGATTCAGAGTGAGTTTGCCAGATTTCATGATTATCGGCGCAATGAAATGCGGAACCTCAACCCTGCAGGCACAACTCGCAGCCCAACAGGGCGTGTTCATGACAACGCCCAAGGAACCCAATTTCTTCTCCGATGATGCGGAATATGCAAAGGGCTTGGATTGGTATCGCGGTCTCTACGATGCAGCGGACGCGCATGCATTGAGGGGCGAGGCCAGTACACATTATACTAAACTACCCACCTATCCGCATACGCTGCCCCGAATGACCCAGGTCCTCGAAAGCCAAAAGCTGATCTACATGATCCGTAACCCAATCACCCGGGCGATCTCTCATTACATCCATGAATGGACCGAAGCGCGCATGGGCCATGATCCGATTGCGGCATTCCAAACCGCGCCTGAGTTGATCGACTATGGGCGTTATGCCTATCAAATCACTCCATACATCGAAGCTTTTGGCTCAGAGCATATTCACCTCACCAGTCTGGAACAACTGAAGGCTGACCCCCAAGGAGAGCTCAGCCGCATCGGCGCCTTCCTCGATTTGCCACACCAAGCCATTTGGAATGATGAGATCGGGGCACAAAATGTCTCTGCGGCGCGGGTGCGCAAGTTTCCCCTGCAAGGCCTGCTCATCGACAATCCTGTGGCTCAGACTTTGCGGCGAGTGCTGGTTCCTAAAGCCCTAAGGACGCGTATTCGAGAGGCCCGTACGTATGGGGAACGTCCCGAGCTGCCCGACACGCTTCTTCGGGATATGGAAAACCGCTTTGCCGCGGATCATGACGAGCTTGCAGCACTCTTCCCTGACCACCCAGCACTGACCCTTTGCTATCCGTTTCTACAAAAATGAGCCGGAGCAACACAATCGGCGCCGTCATCATCGGGCGCAATGAAGGTGACAGGCTTGTGCGTTGTCTCGCCTCAATGGGTGACCAGATAGAGGCCGTTGTCTATGTCGATAGCGGTTCTACAGATGGCAGCGTTGAACAAGCGCAGCGGGTAGGTGCTGATGTTGTTTTGCTCGATATTGATCGTCCCTTTACTGCGGCTCGGGCACGTAATGCTGGTCTTGCTCATTTGCAAAACTGCAAGACACCGCCTGATCTGATCCAATTCATCGATGGGGACTGCGAATTGAGGGCCGATTGGCTGCAAACAGCGACGGCTTTTCTTGAAACTCGTGACGATGTTGCTGTTGTCTGCGGGCGCCGGCGCGAACGTTTCCCAGACAGTACGATCTACAACCGCCTTATTGATGCGGAGTGGGATACCCCCATTGGCGAGACCAAAGCCTGTGGTGGCGATGCCTTGATGCGACTAAGTGCGCTGCAGGAGGTTGGTGGATATAACCCGAGCCTGATCGCTGGCGAAGAGCCAGAGCTCTGCGTGCGTCTGCGTCAAGCAGGTTGGAAAATATGGCGATTGGACGCCGAAATGACCTGGCATGACGCTGCAATTACACGTTTGGAGCAATGGTGGAAGCGTGCCAAACGCGCAGGCCACGCATTCGCAGAAGGAGCCGCTTTGCATGGTGATCCTCCTGAACGTCACTATGTTGCGCCGACACGCCGCGCGTTGGTCTGGGGAGCCGGCATACCTGTTCTGGCACTCCTCGGTCTGTTTTGGAGCCCCTTGTCCTTGCTGATCTTGGGTCTGTGGCCACTCCAAATCATACGCTTGGCGCTGCGTGATGGAGACTGGGCTCAAAGTCTGTTTCTTACTTTAAGTAAAGTACCGGAGGCTTTCGGCGCACTCAGCTACTATAAAAAGCGCCTGACGCACCAACGTTCCGAGCTTATCGAGTACAAATAGCCTTAGGTGCTCCCCTATGTCGGTTGGGGGTCGCCGAAGATGTGAAGTGGAAACGAATTGCGGATTTCGGCTTTTTTACGGGGAAGGTTTTTGAAATAGGCAAATTCCGCTTTTGCGACCTTCCCCTTAAGCGCAGGGCTATCCCTCAATTCAATAGCTTCCGGCAGGTTGCGTCCAATCGAAAGACCGTAATCGAAAAACTTGAACGGATGCGTTACAGCATCCATGTCCACGCCCTGAAACCAATAGTTTGGGATTTCCAGTGAATCCGCCACGACAAGACCATGGAGGCTTGATGAGAAGATGATTTCGCAAGATGCCATCTCCTCCATGCAAGCCTGACAATCCTCGGTCCGGTAATCAATCAACCGCACGCCAGGAATGGACTTCAAATCTTTTATATATTCTTCTTTGGACCATTGGCTGCGATGGGGAACAATCCCCACACCCTTGGCATCAGTGGCTTGAGACATCTCGAAAACCTCATCCACTAAAAGACCCGGATCACCGGTGGGCAGGTTTTTATCTTCCGCGGCCATGCAAGTTAGCGGCCCCCGAACAAGATGGTGGTGCAGCCCTTCCAAAGAACCTACCGCCTCAACCGGCTTCATGATCCCTGAACCCCAAACATGGACGTCACGCAGATACCGCCGGCTTCTTTGCCGCAACCAGCCATAAATGCTCCCGATCGAGCACATATTGCACTCATCCAAAGAGGCCCATTCTACCGGTCGGCCGGACAAATGCTCGACAATGATCGGACTTAATAGATCGCCAAAATTCGCTCTCTCGTTCCACCAATAGAGTTTGATGGGCAACGGAAGCGTATCTGCTTTTTGCGATCGGAATACTTTTTGGGCATGACCCAGAGATTGGCCAACCTGATGTTTCAAAAGCGTCTTATAGTCAAACATACACCACTCTTCATATAGGGGTTGGTTGGGCTGGTCGCGTTCTATGGACCAGTTTTGATCTTTCGGATCGGACGAGCAGCCATTGAGAACGCCTGTTCCAGCGCACGAGGATCGACTTCGAACGGATCGAGAGAAAATTTGTCAAACGGCGGCTCTGTTTCGTAAATCATGGGTAAATATTCAGGTTTCATGCGTCCGCGAACACCTATCCAGTCACATCCCACTTGTTCTGACATAACCCGAAAAACATCCGTCATGTGTCCGCAAGGCATGATCTCGACCATCTGACAGGGCGGCAGCTCAGGATTTCGATAAAGCAAAGGTGCCATTCCAGCGCCGTGTATCGCCACGATCGCCTGAGCCTCCCGGAACAACCTGAATTGATCAATAACAGGCAGGTCTTCGGGATAAAGCGTAACAAATCCGAAATCAGCTAGAAGCGCTTCGACCTCTTCCATATTCGAGATCGATCTGGTGTCCCGGCGAGCCAGAAAGACTCTGTCGGGCAAAGCCTCGCGTCCTTGGCTCTCCCGGGCCAATATGTCCATTACGGTGTCTGTTTGTACACAATCGACCCACACGGCGCGCAACACAGTTCCGGGGGTAAGGGTGAAATCTACATAATCAGCCTCGACCGGAGCTTCTGTCGTCAATACCGAAAGTTCGAACAACTCGGCTGCAGCCAGAATATAGGTCGGGATGTTTTCCGGCAAAAGGATCAGAGTTTGTTCTCGCTCAAGTGACAGGCTGGTCGTGATTTTGAAGAAAATTGCCAGATGGTAATTGAGGAAATGCGCCCAGTTCTGAGGTTGCGTGCGCCGAAAATCAAACACGATACTGTCGGACACAACCACTGTGTTGCGCTTGAGTTTGCGGAAATAATCAAGCCGTCCCGAAGACTGAGCCGGACGGGTGACCCCATGGACGATGCCAAACTCAAGCTTGCCACCACCGGCAATTTTTGGAGGAGCCGCGATCACCTCACAGGCCGGCACAAAGCGGTCCATAAGATATGACGACGCCCCGATCACCGTTGACGGCTTTGATTTGTAGCTCGGAATATCAAGGACGGTAAAACCGGTCGACATGCTGCTGCTCGTTTTCGTGCTCTTCAACACGCTATCATCTTTTTACAGTTATGCACCCGCACTAACCACAGGGACGGTAACCAGACAAGAACCTAAAAAGATGGCAAAATGAGGTCAGGCATGATCACTAAGCTTAGATCGCCCGAGTATGCGTAGGACTGTGTTTCGCCCTGTGCGCAGCACAGGATATAAGAGGCGCGACGCTGTGCGGTTGCTGAAAATCATTGCATTGACCCGATTGAACAAACCAAAGGAGGTCGACATCAGGGCAAGCTGGTGAATGCATTCATCGCCATGGCTAACGCGATCTCCATCGACCAGCGCCATACCTTCATCAAGATCATAGCCCTCGGCCTGTAAACGTTCGACAACAGGGTGGGGTACCCGGGCGTCCAGAAGCTCGACCGGGCCAATTGCGTCTTTCAATCGCAACATCGCCACATAGCGTGAACAGAAGGGGCATTCGCCATCATATACAATATATTTCATCTTTACTTGACCTTGACCGGATAAGCATCTGCACGCAGATACCTCTCATCCACCCCTGTTTTTGATATAGACATGCACAGGGAAGTATCAAGATAACGATACTCCGCAATGTCCTTCAGATCGATCCCATTAAATCCTGCAAAAAGTAGCGGATTACTGGGGTGGTGGTGCGATCTCAAATAGAAAGAAGGATATCCCGCCTCTGAGCGAGCCAGCATTTTGGCATGATGCGCGCGGATAAATGCCTCAAACCGCGCCAAGTGTTCTGCTTCCGCCGCAGCACCGGTGTTACGGGCCTTCTCCGAGATAGTTTGCGGTGGCTCAGGGCACGTCCCAGAGGTTTGATTGCGGTCGTAGTCCCGTGTTGAGGCCCAAACCGTTGGAACATAGTGGCCGGGCTTCTCCCCCAAACCAAAATACCCATGAGACATGGCGTAAGAATGGCTCATGAAGAAGGAGTTTGGCACTCTGTGCCAAATGTCACTGCCCTCGGTGCGCGCCTCTATAATCGGAGCCCGGATATCGGTGATATCAAACCATGCCAGCCGTGCCGAAAAGGCGTAATTGTACCAGCCGCCAGAAATGATCACGATCATGCAACACAGCTTCGGGGCCCATCCAAGTGAAGCGTCATTTTGTCCCCGCAACGCATAGAGCACAGACACATTGTTCCAGATCCATGGCCAGAAAAACAATCCGCCGAAGACGTAGATACCGATATGCAATGCATCATAGGCCAATGTCGCAATCCGCAACCAGTTGAGTCTCAGCACAGCAAGAATTGCAGCCGCTTGGAAAAATAAGACCAACGCGTTGGATATCGGTGCACCAAATGAAAACAGCGTATAGGCAAAATTCATCAACCCGGGTGGGACCGCAATTGGCAACGCTCCTTTGTGTGCCGCGATCAGAAGTTGATTTTCCGTCGCATTCTCCAGGACCCAGCTCAGGGGGGTCGGACCAATGGCCATCTTGGCGTAGCCAGACCAGAAATAGTTGCCCAGATGCAGACCGACTGCCGCCATCGCAATGCAAAGCTCTGTCGCGCGGGATAATATTACTTGCCCGAGAGGTACTGGTAAGAGTTTCCGTAGCACCACAACCCCGACAACAGCCAGAGACAGGAATTGCGCCATTTCCATCATGTAACGAACGTCCAAAAAGGACAGACGATATCCGGAGATGTCATCAACCATGAAGCGTGTCGCAATCACATAGATCGCTGATGCGTAGCCAAAAGAGGGGCGAAGTAAGCCCAGACCGGCCAGTCCAAGAGCAAACCAATAATGCAGGTTCACAAAACTTGCGAAATCAGAACGTCCACCCTCGACCAGCGTGAAAACGGGTGGCTCAACCAAAAGATAAACAAAGACCCCAGCAATCGAGATGCGGGTCAGGCTGGCAAGCGCCCCCTCCACATCATTATAGCGAATCCAGAAAAACAGCACCCCAAAGGCATAACTGGCGAGTTGTAAGGCTAATATCGGCGATAGCTCTTGGCTTTCAAGAATATCAAAAACCATGTTTCGCAGTCTAAAGAAGGCAAAAATGGTAAGACATCCAAGTCCCAAAGAAAGAGCAGCGCGCCAGAGATCACGGGAGGGGCGAACCGCTTCAGCCAGCATTGTCCTGCTCCGACTTGGAAGATCTTTGTGCGCTTGAGAACAAACCACCGACAGACTTCATAGTAATCAAAAACAAGGCCCGCCATTTGCGTGCTCGTTTTGGCTGATAGGCCAGTGCCCAGAACGCTTTTTTAACAGCCAAACCATAGCGCTGCTGAGATAACTGCCACCAAGCCTCGGCTTCCATCAAGCCGGAAGCACGGGCATCGACGCTCATATGCGCCACGGCGTCACCCTCTACAGGCGCGAAAGGCAAGGCTTCCCCTTTATCAAGATCGTCCGTCTTGCCCGCGAGGCGTTGCTGTGCGAATTCCCGCGCTTTGCCGCTATAGTACCGCCGCCGCGCATCGCTGGCACTGTGTGAAATTGACGAGCCTCGCAGCAGGTATTCATAAGCCAGACCGGGCAGGAACATAATGCGCCCAGCCTGCGCAAGACGATATTGTAAATCCAGATCCTGCGATGAAATGAAGAAATCCCGCAAGCCGCCGATCTCCAGCAAAGCATCTCTACGAATTAGAAACGTGCCAAGATGTGTGCGTTCTCTGCCTTCGAGCAGTGCCTCCGTCAGGTCTTCTTCCTGATCCGTCAGAGGCGATACTGAAACATCGAACCCGTTTTCCAGAAAAACTCTATAATGCCCAGCAACTGCTACAAAATCCGGATGGTTCTCTAGAAAGGCAATTTGTTTGGCAAACCGGCCTGTCACAAGTAAATCATCAGCATCACACCGAGCGATGTAAGGCAGTTGTGTGGTACGCGTGCCTGTATTGAGGGCAGCCGATTGCCCAACACCTTCATTCGAGATCAACAAGACCCGACTATCGGTGAACCCTTGCACGATGTCTTGGCTTCCATCGGTGGATCCATCATCAATGACGATCAATTGACCAACCTCTGGCAGAGCCAGAACGGAGTTGATGGAGGCGTCAATTGTATCTGCGGCGTTCTTACAGGCCATCAATATACAAACTGGACCAGGCATTACGATTTCCCTTCCGCATCTGGCAATGCGTGAGCTGATGCCCCCAAGGAAGAACGGTTACGATATTTGCGCATTACGGCAACCACATAAAACAAAAATCACGGACATTATTGTCTATCCGTTTCTCTCTCACTACACCCCAGCGTGTTAAACCGCGGCGGAAGGGCAGTGCAACAGGCCGACTTGGCCTTTTTAGATTGCGGGGCTCATTTGAGGCCCAGAAAGTATTAAGGCTCTATGGCTGCTGAAAGTTTCAAAACCAAGATTTTCAAATCTTTGCAGCTGTCGATGCTTCAGTTTTTGTCATCGATTGCCTTGCGGTTGGTTTCGACTGTCGTGCTGTCACGTCTTCTGGCTCCCGAGATTTATGGCATCTTCGCCGTCGTTCTTTTGTATATATACGTTTTGGAAATGATCTCTGATGTGGGGTTCCGCGCTCTTATCGTAACGCGCGAGGGGGAGTTGGAGGACAACTTCATCCGCACATGTTGGACAGCGCAAATACTGCGCGGGCTACTGATTGCCTCTTTGTCTTGGGGCATCGCTGCGCTGATTTGGTGGGGCCAAGCTGCGGAGTTCTTCAATCCTGAAAGCGCCTATGCGGCGGCAGTCTTGCCTTTGGCAATTGCGGGTACGAGCGTCATTTCATTCATCCGTGGATTTGAGTCCCCAGCCAAGATGATCTCGGAGCGCGGCATGCGCTTCAAAGCAGTTACCATCGCGAAGATTGCCGAAAATGTCATCACGCTGGTTGCGATGATCGCTCTGGCCGTATGGTTAAGGTCCGTTTGGGCGCTGGTTCTGGGAACTCTGGTAGGTGCCTTGGTTCGCGTGAGTTTGAGCTTTCTGCTCTTTAAAGAAGGGCCAAAGCTATACCTGCATCTCAACCGCTCTGATCTGGGGATAATTTTTGCGCGCGGTAAATGGATCATGGGTCACTCAACATTAACCGCCGTCATCAATCAGGCGGACCGCTTCTTTTTCGGCCTTATCATGTCGTCGACCACATTCGGGTTCTATTTCATTGCTCGCCAGATGACCGGTGTAGTGAACTCACTGCTGCTCTCGGCCCACAGACAAATGGGTATTCAGGTTTTCATCCATATGCTCAAGGCGGGGGATACCGAGAAATTCCGCCAGAACTATTACAAGTATCGCCTGTTCTTTGATGGTATTGCGACCCTTTCGGTTGGGTTCCTGATGGTGGCGTCGCCGTTGGCGGTCGAGCTGATTTTTGACGATCGCTATCTGGATGTGGGCCCCTTCGTTCAAGTGCTGACGCTGGAACTTTTATTCATTGGGCCTGGCCTGCTGCGCGAAGCGTTCAGCGCGCAACGAGAGTTCCGGGCCATGACCATGCTGAGCCTTATCCGGGCTGCAAGCCTTTGGGGTGGCATGGCCATTGCAGTTTTTGTCTTTGATTCTCTAACGGCAGCACTTCTGGTGGTGGCCCTTCACCGCACCCCAGAAATCCTGACGCTTCTATATAAAGGGTGGCAACAGGGATGGGTTAACCTGTTGAAAGAAATCCGCCTTCTGCCTCTCGTCGCTATTGGTGCGGGGCTTGGGTGGGCGGTCGTCTGGTCTTGGAATGCACTTGGGTTCTGAGACTCGACCTAAAAATTTCTGATCTCAGTTTTATAATGAAGATTATGTTAATAAATCTCGTTTTAGCCGGCGAATTATGGCCAAACTACGGCTAAATTTGCGCACAAATATGCCATAAAACAGTGGGTTAGCGGTTTTTCGCTGAAACGGGCAGGTTTCAGAATACCCCGCATGAAATTATTCCGTATTCCGCCATAGAAACATCCCGAAAAGACCGTAATTCCTAAAGATTTTCTAACCCAGTTGGGGCTGAAGGCGTGTGTAACGATGAACACGTTCGTGATGGAACGGCCCCACATTACGCAAGATTGGACTCGGAATGTTTGCTACAATGTCAGTTAAGCCCCAAGGGCTCGTATCTGTTTATGAAGGCACGCGATCATGGTCTCTGGCCTCGCAAGATCTGGCACAGCAGCTCGAAAGTGCTGTTCGCGGCGGAGGGCGTGGGTAATGCTGTCTCTCCTGATGAGCCTGTTCGCTTTCATGGGCGTTGGGGCGGCAGCCTCAGGCTCGGCCCCTCGTACGATGGCCGCAACCGTTCCGCAAAACGAACCCGCTGACGATGCGCAATCTGACATGTCAGGACATGGTGCACCCCATACCCCACCAGGCCATGACACAGAGGGGCATATGGACGGTCATGGGACCACGCATACTGGCACCATGGACACGGGTCATGGTGGCGACAATCACGACACTACAGGCGACACCGGCACCGCCGGGCATGGCACGATGGACCATGATGTGGACACTGGCGGCGCCGCGACGGGGCACGAAACGACGGGGCACGGCGATGGTCATGATACCGGTGGTCATGGTGGTATGGGCCACGGCGGCCACGATATCGTTCTGCCCACGACACCTGCGGACATCGAAGCCTTTGTTCAGGCCGTAAAGTCCGCGCCAGACATACACGTACATGACAGTGACTCTCCCATGCTTGGCGAGCATATGGCCGCTCTTGCTCTTGTGCCAACGGCTGAAGCCACACATATCGCTATTGGGAATGGAGACTGGTCTGATCCGAACAATTGGTACAACGGAGAAATCCCGGGCGATAATGCCAAGGTTGTCATCCCTGATGGCGTGACGATGACCTACGATGTCGATAGTGCAGCCCGCCTGTTTACCGTGCGGGTGGATGGCGAGCTGACTTTTGCAACGGACACCACCACATCCATGATCGTCGATACCTTTGTCGTCAGTCCAAAAGGCACCCTGACCATCGGGACCGAAGATGATCCGATCCAACCGGACGTCTCCACTGATATCATCATCGCCAACAACGGCCCGATAGATACCAATTGGGATCCCATGCTCTTGAGCCGCGGGTTGATCTCGCATGGCGAGGCCACCTTCCATGGCGCCGTCAAAGATTCGCATGAAAAAGTCATCGAAGATCCAATGGCAGGCGATACATCCATCACCTTCGAGGAAATACCCGTCGGTTGGCAGGTAGGAGATACAATCGTTATCGCCGGGACAGATTACGATGGGTATAACAAAGACCCTTCAACGGGCGAGAGACGCCATTTCGAACCAGAAGATGAAATCCGCGAAATCACTTCGATCGACGGGAACACCGTGCATTTCAATGATGCATTGATCCATGATCACGACACGCCGCGGGACGATCTGTTTACATCTGTGGCCAATTATTCCCGCAACATCACAATCGGCACAGAAGACCCTGATACGGCCGAAGTTTACGAACGCGGCCATGCCATGTTCATGCATTCTGATGATGTAGACGTTCGCTACGCTGCGTTCCACGAGCTCGGCCGCACCGATAAATCCGAAGCGGCTCATGATGCGGACGAGGTTCAGAACCTGACCTTTGATACGAATGTCAAAGGCCGTTACGGGTTGCACCTGCATCGCACCGGAACAGACGACGTTGATGATCCAGCAGTTGTGATTGGGAACGCTGTTTATGGCTCTCCTGGCTGGGGTTTTGTCCACCACGATAGTAATGCAATTCTCGATAATAACGCGTCATACAACACGTTTGGCGCAGGATTTGTTGCCGAGAGTGGCAATGAAATTGGAACGTGGTCAGACAACATTGCGATATATGCGCAGGGCAACAACTGGAACCTCGTCAAAAATGCCCAAGATCCAGAGGCTTTTGATACCGGGCGCTCTGGCGACGGGTTCTGGTTCCAAAGCCGTATGGTCGATTCAGTCGATAACATCGCCGCAAGCGTTAATCACGGGTTTGTCTACTACCACAGAGGGGAACTGGCCGACGACGCACAGCTTGCCTTCGACGCCGATGTGTTCCTGTTCCCCGGAGCGATGTCCTATGTAAATGAGGTGAAGCCGGAAGACGCCCCTATTCTGTCTTTTGAAGGCAATGAAGCTTTTGCGGCCAAAGAAGGCCTGCATGTGGTAAAGGCCAACACACAGCAAAATCACGATGTGCACAGCATTTTTGAAGATTTTACCGCCTGGAATGTCAAAAATGGCGCGCATTTCGAATATACGGCCCACTACGTCATCAAGGATTTTGACCTGATCGCGCGCGAAGCAACACAAATTAACTCTCCCGACACCGGGTTAAGCTTTGGGCGCAATACATCCGACATGACAATTGTCGATACGCATGTTGATGGGTTTCAAATCGGATACGATCTGCTCAAAGATTTCACAGACCCTAACTTCAGCAAAACTGATCATGAATACACCCTGATTAACGCAACTGGCAGCAATATCAGCAAACTCTTCTACAAGAACTACGATGCCACCTACGATACGATCCTGGACAGCAGCGACATCGTTGATCCTGGGGTTACGCCTTTCGTCGAACTGAGCACACCTTTGACCTACCGCGAAGGCTCGGGTCCGGGCGACAGAACCGTCGTGCTGGAAGGCAGCAAAACCGACAGTCTGGGTGTTACAGATTTCCCCGGTGGTGTCGATGATTACGACCTTGGCATAAAAAGCGTTCTCTCGATCTTGAACACGAAGGGGTACTATGCCGCCAGCGACGGCAATAACTACTTCACCTTCGATTTGTATTTCTCAGATCGGTTGACGGGCGACATCTACAAACAGACTGAGCTTGTCCGCATTGATGACAACGTGCCGCTGACCCATACGACAAATCAGTACAAAGATGTCATCTACAACGGCGAGATCGATATCACGGATTTGCAGGCTATGGTCAAAGGTTCCGAGCTCGTGGCCAGCGGGGACAATGTGCGCGCGTTGGTTCAGCCTACGCCAGAACCGGAGATACACGTACAGCCTACTCCCTCCCCTGAAGATGAGGCCAATGTTCAACGACCTCCAACCGAGGAAGAGGACAGCCAGAGTTCTTCTGAGGAAACGACGATAACTATGGATGCCGGGCGTCTGGCCCCTCCCAAGGAACATCTTGATGAGGCCGACGAGAACACACCTGCGGACCAATACGCTGCACTTAAGGCCTCCGATGAGATCTCTGTGCAGTTACCTCCTAAGGCTGACGACCTCGACCCACCCGTGTGCGAGGTCGAGACCACACCGCACACCGAGACAACTGATCCGGAAGTGCTCTGGACGGCGTTGACTGAAAACAGTGCTATCTTGACGGAAACCGATCTTTGCCAAGATGCCGAGGATGAGAATATTCTTGAGTTGATCTAGATACCCAAAGTGAAACGGCAAGACGCAAGCGAGAGGACCTATGTTAGGTTCCGCGTCGGGACGAGAAGGCACCGCTATTCTAGGCAGTGGCTTCTCAAACAAAAATTGAGTAACCCTATCTGACGGCTCCAATGTGATTGTCAGCGCATGATCGGGCTGTACCAATCGTCATGCCTCACTTCCGCAAAATTCCGGGTAAAACCAAGCCGTTTTCTTTAGCACAGTCCTGTGCAATCTCGTAGCCTGCATCTGCGTGGCGCATCACGCCGGTAGCGGGGTCATTCCAGAGAACATTTGCCAGCCGTCTGTCGGCGTCCGCGCTGCCGTCGCAGCATATCACCATGCCTGAGTGCTGGCTGAACCCCATGCCAACGCCACCTCCGTGATGGAGCGAAACCCAGGTGGCGCCGCTGGCCACGTTCAGCATCGCGTTGAGCAGGGGCCAATCCGATACCGCATCGGAGCCGTCCTTCATGGATTCTGTTTCGCGGTTTGGGGAGGCGACCGAGCCGCTGTCGAGGTGGTCGCGGCCGATCACAACCGGTGCGGAAAGCTCCCCGTTACGCACCATTTCGTTGAAGGCCAGACCCAACTTGTGACGCTGGCCGAGACCGACCCAGCAAATGCGCGCAGGCAGGCCCTGAAACGCAATGCGCTCACGTGCCATATCGAGCCAGTTGTGCAGATGTGGATCGTCTATCAGTTCCTTCACCTTGGCGTCTGTCTTGTAGATATCTTCTGGATCACCTGACAGCGCGCACCAGCGGAACGGTCCGATACCACGACAAAAGAGAGGTCGTATGTATGCCGGAACAAAACCTGGGAACGCGAAGGCGTTTTCCAAGCCTTCCTCCTTGGCGACCTGCCGGATGTTGTTGCCGTAATCCAGTGTGGGGACACCGGTGTTCCAGAAATCAACCATTGCTGCGACGTGGGCTTTCATTGATGCGCGGGCCGCTTTTTCCACCGCTTTGGGGTCGCTCTCCTGTTTGGTGCGCCACTCGGCAACACTCCAACCCTGAGGCAGATAGCCATGGATCGGATCATGTGCAGAGGTCTGGTCGGTCACGATATCGGGTTTGACGCCGCGTTTCACCAATTCCGGGAATACATCGGCAGCGTTGCCGATCAATGCTACGGATTTTGCCTCTCCGGCGGCTGTCCATGCGTCGATCATCGCAAGAGCCTCATCCAGATCACTTGTCTTTTCGTCGACATAGCGGGTGCGCAGTCGGAAGTCGGCACGGGTCTCATCGCATTCAACAGCCAGACAGCAAGCGCCAGCCATGACAGCTGCAAGTGGTTGCGCACCACCCATGCCGCCAAGTCCGCCTGTCAATATCCAGCGTCCCTTAAGGTTGCCATCATAGTGCTGGCGACCAGCCTCCATGAAAGTTTCGTAGGTGCCCTGAACGATGCCTTGGGTGCCAATATAAATCCATGAACCCGCGGTCATCTGGCCGTACATCGCCAGACCTTTCTTATCGAGTTCGTTGAAGTGGTCCCAAGTGGCCCAGTTTGGCACAAGGTTGGAATTGGCGATCAGAACCCTCGGTGCGTCCTTATGGGTGGTAAAGACACCGACGGGCTTGCCGGATTGAACCAGTAGTGTCTGTGTCTCTTCGAGATCTCTCAGGGCGGCCACGATCCCGTCGAAATCATCCCAAGTGCGGGCAGCCCGCCCGATTCCACCGTAGACAACAAGCTCATGCGGGTTCTCGGCTACATCGGGGTGAAGGTTGTTCATCAGCATCCGCATGGGCGCTTCCGTGAGCCAGCTCTTAGCAGTGATTTCGTTTCCGGTTGCGGGGAAAACATCGCGAATATTGTGGCGTGGATTGGTCATGAAGTGCCTCCTAATGTCGGGGCCAGATCGGCCAGTTCAGTGAGGATTTCGATCAAAACGAGACGCAACCTTGCGGCCTTGGTCTCGTCGTAGTTCCAAGGTGGGGTTTCGGCGGAAAGATAGGTTGATTGGGCGAGTTCCATCTGGATCGCGTGTAGGCCCGCGTTTGGCCGACCATAATGGCGCGTCGTCCAACCGCCTTTGAAACGCCCGTTAACGGTCGTGGTGAAACCAGCTGAGTTTTTGCAGGTCCGTGTGACCGCGGCTTCGATCTCGGGTGCGCAAGTTGCCCCGAGATTGGTGCCGACGTTGAAATCCGGCAAGGTGCCTTCAAAGAGGTATGGAATTTTGGATCGGATGGAATGGCAATCATAAAGGATCGCTACTCCATGAAGCGCTCGCACGCGTGCAAGCTCTGCCTCGAGAGCGGCGTGATAGGGTGCATGAAACGTGTCGTGCCGTTCTGCGGTCTCGGCCTCGCTTGGCGGATTGGTCCAGATATCAATCCCGTCAAAATCCGTCAGCGGTACCAATTGAGTGGTGTTCTGACCCGGATAGAGGCTCTCTCCGGTCGGATCGCGGTTTGCGTCAATGACGTAGCGATGAAAATTTGCGGTAACGGTTGTGACTTCAGGCAGTAGGTCGCGATAGAGACGATCAATGTGCCAGTCGGTGTCGGTGAGCTTCTGTCCATTCTCGTTGAGATGCTGCCAAATATCATCTGGAACAAAGGTTCCAGTGTGGGGAAGCCCCAAGACAATGGGACCGGACCCTCGTGTAATACTTACTGGTGTCATTCGACTTGGCCCTTAACGAACGCGGGCATCTGAACGGATCCGGTCATTTTTCCTGAGGACACCAGTTGAGCGGCGGCTTCGATTTCCGGTGCCATGTAGCGGTCTTCGCCCAGAGCCGGAACGACTCCACGCAGAACCGAGATAGCATCGCTGAGAGCTGCACTTGTCTTTAACGGCGCACGAAACTCGATCCCTTGCGCGCCGCACATCGCCTCAACTCCAAGGATCACGTTCAGATTTTTGTTCATCCGTGACAGCCTGCGCGCGGCGTGCGCTGCCATGCTGACATGATCTTCCTGATTGGCGGAGGTGGGGGTGCTGTCGGTCGTGCAGGGGTTGGCGAGGTGTTTGTTCTCGCTCATCAGGGCAGCGGTTGTGACCTCGGCAATCATCAGGCCAGAGTTCAGGCCCGGATCGGGCGTCAGAAACGGTGGCAGATCGAAAGATAAAGTTGGATCGACCATCAATGCGACACGGCGCTGGGCAATGGCACCGATCTCGGACAGCGCGACGGCGATCTGATCGGCTGCAAAACCAACAGGTTCGGCGTGAAAATTCCCACCAGACACGATCAAGCCGTCTTCAACCAGAACCAGCGGGTTGTCGGTCACGGCATTGGCCTCGGTTTCAAGTGTGCGGCCTGCGAAGTGAAGTAGATCCATAGCTGCACCGGTGACCTGCGGTTGGCAGCGGATGCAGTAGGGGTCTTGCACCCGGGTATCGCCATCCCGGTGACTTTCCCGAATTTCAGAGCCCGCCATTAAGGCGCGTTGGGCGCGGGCCACTTCGATCTGCCCACGGTGCCCTCGCAATGTATGGATGGCATCCTGCAGCGGCGCTGTAGAGCCCATGATTGCGTCGGTCGATAGCGCGCAAGTGAGGACAGAGGTTGCCGCGTTTTGCCACGCGCCCCACAAACCAACCAGGGCGCAGGCGGTGGAGAATTGGGTGCCGTTGATCAGCGCCAACCCTTCCTTTGCATTTAAGGTGATTGGGGTCAGGCCCGCCTTGCTTAAAGCGTCTTTTGCGAGCATCCGGGTGCCCTTGTGATGTGCTTCGCCTTCGCCGATCATAGCGGCGGCCATATGCGCCAGCGGGGCCAGATCGCCCGAAGCACCAACAGAGCCTTGGCTTGGAACGATTGGCGTGACGCCCGTTTCCAGCATGGCTTCGATTAACTGCACTGTGCTCATGGCGACGCCGGAGGCCCCGCGTCCAAGTGAGAGCAGTTTCAATGCCATCATCAGGCGCGTTGTGGCTTCATCCAATGTTTCGCCGACACCACAGCAGTGAGACAAGATAAGGTTGCGCTGTAAGGTTCCGGTATCTTCTGATGCGATCTTGACGCTTGCGAGCTTTCCGAAACCTGTATTGATTCCGTAAATCGGATCGGAGCCGTCGGCGGCGTTCTCAACAAGCTCTGCCGCAGCGTTGATCGCGGGGTGCGAAGACAGGTCGAGTGTGACCGGTTGGGAGTTGGTCCATATGTCTTGAAGCTGCGCCAGAGTTGCTGCGCCAGGGGTAAGAATGACCGTCATATCGCCCCCCTGAAAATACGCCTATGCAATGGGTTGAACCCGATGCGATAGGCAAGCTCAGCCGGGTGCGTGATGTTCCAAACGCAGAGGTCTGCCCGCGCTCCAGCAACGATCCGCCCGCGATTGCTTTCGCCGAGCGCTGTCGCGGCATGGGCCGTCACACCGAGCAAGGCCTCCAGTGGGGTCATCCGGAAAAGCGTGCACGCCATGTTCATCGTCAGAAGTGGGGAGGCCAAAGGCGATGAGCCCGGATTACAGTCGGTCGCCAGCGCCATTGGCACACCATGGTCGCGGAAGGCCTGTATGGGCGGAAGCTGGCTTTCACGCAACGTGTAGAATGCGCCGGGCAAAACAACAGCATGGGTTCCTGCCGTTGCCATCGCTCGAGCGTCCGCTTCGGTGGCATATTCCACGTGATCGGCGCTCAGGGCGCCATAGTCTGCAGCAAGCTGCGTCCCCCCGATATTTGATAATTGTTCCGCATGAAGCTTCACCGGCAGGCCCAGTTCTTTGGCCACATCAAAGACGCGGGTTATCTGAGCGGTGTCAAATGCAATACCTTCGCAGAACCCATCAACCGCGTCGACCAAACCTTCGGCATGGGCAGTGCGCAGGGTAGGGATACAAACATCGTCGATATAAGCATCTGGTTGGTTTTTGTAGTCCTCTGGTACGGCGTGGGCACCGAGAAAGCTGGTTCTCACATCAATTGGACGGCTTTGCTCGATTTGGCGCGCGACACGAAGCATCTTCAGTTCGGTGTCACGGTCGAGACCGTAGCCGGATTTCACTTCAATGAGCGTGACGCCCTCGTCTATCATTGCGTCGATCCGGGTCAGTGCGTCTTTGAGCAGAGCGTGTTGCGTTGCTTTGCGGGTGGCTTTTACCGTGGAGACGATCCCGCCACCGGCGCGTGCGACCTCTTCATAGCTGGCCCCGTTCAGGCGAAGTTCGAATTCTGCTGCACGGTTGCCGCCAAAAACTATATGCGTATGGCAATCGATCAGGGCGGGGGTTACAAGCCTCCCCCCCAGATCGTGAATATCGTCGTTTCGGTACTTTTCTGGAACCTCACCTGCCGCGCCAACCCATTCAATTTGATCCCCTGCCAGTGCGATTGCGCCAGTGGGAAGCAGTCCGAAACTGGTGTTGTCTTCAAGTGTGGCGATGGCTGCGTTGGTGAGAAGCATGCAGGACGACTCGCTTGCAAAGATGCGTTCATAAAACTATTATGTGTATACATAAAAATATGTCAAGCGAGCGCATTATGGCGACAATTTGGGCTGAAACCGCATTGCTGGGCGATGGCTGGGCCTCCGATGTGCGCGTCGATATAGATGCGGCCGGTCGTATCGAAAATGTTCAGGAGAATACCCCCCAGGCCGGTGATCGCGTTGAGCTTCTGCTGCCGTCTCCGGTGAATGTGCACAGTCATGGATTTCAAAGGGCAATGGCTGGGCTGACAGAAAGACGCGGGCCAAACCCGACCGATAGTTTCTGGACTTGGCGCGAATTGATGTTCCGATTTCTAGATCGTTTGACGCCCGAGAATGTCGAGGCCATCGCTGCCTTTGTGCAGATGGAGATGCTTGAGGCGGGCTACAGCACTAATGCGGAATTCCATTATCTTCATCATCAACCGGGTGGCGTCCCCTATGGCAACATTGCCGAGATGTCGGAGCGTATTGCGGCGGCCACTGTGCAGACCGGGATTGGGCTCTGCCTGTTGCCAGTGCATTACGAATTCGGTGGTTGTGATGGCCGTGGCCTGACCGACGGGCAAATCCGATTTGGCAATTCGATGGAACGCTTCACGCAATTGCACGAAGCCGCCGTATCTGCCCTTGCTGAGTTACCAAATGACACGACCTATGGCGTGGCACCGCATTCCTTACGCGCGGTCGGCGCTGGGGATTTGCAATCATACCACAAGTTTTTTCCTCAAGGCCCAATTCATATGCATCTTGCGGAGCAAGCGCCGGAGATAGAGGAGGTAGAGGCGGTTTGGGGCGCGCGCTCGGTGGAATGGGCGTTGGACAATATGGGTTTGGATGAACGTTGGTGCTTGATCCACTGTACACAGATGACGCCAGATGAAACGGCTCGTCTTGCGGCGACCCGCGCCGTGGCAGGTCTGTGTCCGATCACTGAAAGTAGTCTTGGAGACGGAATTTTTGACGGAGTCCGTTGGACCGACAACAACGGCAGGTTTGCAATCGGCTCGGACAGCAACATTCGGATTTCGCTGTCGGAAGAATTGCGGACCCTCGACTATTCGCAGCGGCTGCGCGACGGCACACGGGCGGCTTTGGCAACAGCAGAGCATTCGACTGGGCGCAGGCTGTATGAGAACATCCTTCAAGGCGGCGCGCAGGCGACGGGACGACAGGCCGGACGACTTGAGACGGGTTACTGGGCGGACATGTTGGCGCTCGATACACGGTCGGAATTTCTCTATGGATTGGAAGGGGACACGCTTCTGGATGGATGGATCTTTGCGGGCGATGATCGGTTGGTTTGTGATGTCTGGTCCGCTGGTCGACATATGGTGAAGGGCGGGGAACATATCCATCGGTCGAAGATCTTGGCGGATTACCTGAAGACGCTCAATGCCCTGAAAGAGGCATTATGACCGTGTCCGCTTTTCAAACTTGGCAAAGCGTGCAGAACGAGGTTCTGCGCCGCATTCATGCGCGTGAGTGGAAACCAGGTGACTTAATTCCAAACGAGATTGATCTTGCACAGGAGTTTGGTTGCTCTCGGACAACTGTAAATCGTGCGCTGCGCTCACTGGCCGAAAGCGGGTTGTTGGACCGGCGACGCAAAGCGGGAACGCGCATCGCAGCGCAGCCAGTGGCGAAGGCGACCCTCGATATTGCAGTCATCCGACACGAGATAGAAGAACAGGGTAAGCGATATTGCTATCAGCTTATCGACAGGTCACTTCGCGTACCGCCTGCTGCCGTCAGCGGTGCGATGAACACCAGAGCTGAAGATCCATTGTTGCACATCCGGGCGCTTCATCTGGCGGATAACGCGCCTTATGCGTTGGAAGATCGTTGGATCAACACGGGTGTGGTCCCGGAGGCGCTGCAGGAAGATTTCCTGAAGATCAGTGCAAATGAATGGCTACTGGAACATGCACCCTACACGCGCGGTGACATTGCATTTTTGGCAGCATCAGCAAGTGAGCGAGATGCGCGAGATCTGGGCTGTCCTGTGGATAGCGCCGTTCTGGCAATAGATAGGCTGACTTGGGACAAGGACGCATCGGTGACCAAGGTGTCGATCCATTTTGTTCCGGGCCATCGCCTGAAGACCAATCTGTAAAGGGGTTCAAGTCCAAGGCGGTTTCTCTTTGTCTAGGTATTGAATGGTCTTAGAGTAGGGCTGGAAGGTGAAACACATGCCCGGCTGTATCAGAGAATTCAGACGCCGATTGACTGGAAAATGGTCGTCTCGCTCGTCTTGGCCGTGTTTCGTTATCAATTGCCGGAGTTCTCCCACTTCCTGACATTTCTCCTCGCGGGTGCAATGCACCTGAACTTGGTTTCGCTGTGAGCCCGGCGAATGAAATGACTGGAATTCTGATGACTTTGATCGAAAATCTGGACGCAACTCAGACCGCGTATCGACGGGATGGCGTTGTACTTTTGAGGGATGTTCTCTCACATGACTGGCTGCAAAAGTTGCGCGATGCAGTGGATGCGGAAGTTCTCAAAGGGGACCGGTATTTTGCTTACAAAAACATGCGTGAGAACCCGGGTACCTTTCGGGACTATTGCCTGAACTCAGACATCGGGCAGCGTGTGGCCGAGGTTGCGGGCAGTTCGTGGACATCGCTGATCTACGATCAAATCTTCGCAAAGGAACCCGGCACAAAAACACAAACGGGTTGGCATACGGATCAGCCATATTGGCCAGTACAGGGGCCGATCATGACTATGTGGATAGCACTTGATCCGGTAGACCCCGACAACGGCGCGTTGGAATTTGTGCGAGGCTCTCATTCGTGGGGGGCAAAGTATCGGCCGTTCAAAACTGATCAGCTGGGGGCGTTTTCGCACTATCTTGAAAAGAACAATCCCGACTATGTGGATATGCCGGATTTCGAAGCGGATCGGGCGAAGTATGATATTTTTCATTTCGAAGAAATGAATCCCGGGGATGCGTTGGCGTTTGACGGAATGTCCGTGCATTCGGCAATGGGAAATCGCACGTCAACTCGCCGACGACGCGGCTACGCAATCCGGTTTGCCGTCGATGGCGCGACTTACGACCCACGCGATGAAGTAACCGAATGGTTGCACGACGAGCATCTAGAAAAGGGAGCGCCATTCCGGGGTGGACGCTTCCCGGTGATCTACGAGGCATGATCAACAGAGGTCAGTTATCAAGTTGAGCTATCAGCTTCGTCACCAGACTGAACATCGGGGAGTGGTCGAATTCGACTTCCCCGATTTGCAGTTTTGGGTGGCGGGCTGAGAGCAGGCGGATGACGTCCTCGACCTCTGCTGTGACGGCAAATCGCCCGATGCAGGAGAAGATGCCACCACCGAAGTTCATATGTGGGGGCTCGTCGGTCCGGTCGATGTCAAATACATCCGGTTCCGAATAGTATCTGTCATCCCAATGTGTTGCGCCGATATTTGCAAGAATTGGCGTGCCAGCAGGCAAAGGTACGCCGCCGATCTCGCAATCCTCCAAAACTTCTCTGGAGGTTGAGATGGTGCGGGGATGGTAGCGCATCACTTCGCGCACAGCTTGAGGGATTAATGAGGGGTCCGCATGTAGCCGTGCCCAAATGTCGGGGCGCGACGCGAGTTCGACGACGGCCAAGGCGATCTGGTGTGAACTGTTGTCGGTATTCGCTTCTGCCAGCTTAATCACCCAGTTCCGCAAATCATGCTCTGTCAGCTGACCCGCCTGTTCTGCGCGGATCATGTCCGACAGGAGGTCGTTGCTCAAATTGTCTCGCCGGGCTGCGATGTGTTTGTCAGCATAGTCGATCAAGGCCTCAAAGGCCGCGACGATTGCGGGGGTATGATCTGGGTTACGCGTATGCACCTGTTGTACCGTATGGGAGGTGCGCGCCACAAATTCCGCATCTTCAAAGGGCGCTCCAATCCAATAGCAATAGACCGCAGACGGTACTGGGTCACACAATGTGGAAATCAGATCGACGGGCCTGTCTGTGGGTACTGCATCGATAACTCGCTGAACGGTGCCACTAATTTCAGATCGAAACGCTGCGATGCCGTCCTCGCTCATCAGCTTTGTCATTGGACGGCGCAGGTCGCGACGGCGATCTCCACGGTTGAAAAATGAAATGGAGTTACGTTTGTAATCCAGCGGCCGCCCTTCCGGCAGCCCGAGAACATCCATTAGTTTCGGATGACCGGTTCCCAGGCGACGATCTATGATGGCGCGTCTGCACAGATCGTAGTCCAGCAATTCAACCCCGCGCGCACTTCGCGCGATTTTCCAACGCTGCGCCCACTTCGCCAGCACCTGAAACGGCCGCTCTGCATAAGCGGCAGATGCAAAATCCAACTCGGGTAGATGCATAAGATCAGGTGCAAGTGAGGTCATTTGGTCATTCCGCAGCCTTTCGGTCTGTGCCTTCCGCCGCGATGGCGCGATCCAGCATAACACGGAATGTCTTGGCTCCAGCGTCCAATCCCAGATCAATATTTGGGGTCCTCGCATGCTTCATGCCGAGATGCACCTTCTCCAGCACTTCACGATCTTCTTCGAAAGCAATGCGGGCGCCGTCATTCATGAATTTCGACACCTCGGCATCATCGGGGCGGCCATTTCGATGTTGGAACCAGAAATAGCGGCTCGTATCTTCGTCGATAGGTGTCATGAAGTTATAGCTGATGTTGATGAAGGTCTTGTCGACCGGATCGAACCCATATCCCCCGGTGCCGACAGGCGTATAAATTGACTTGTTCAAACCAATCGCAGGCAGGCACATCTCGTAGTGTTGGAGGCGATCGCAATCACCTTCAAACTCTACCAGTTTGGCGTAGTAAGGTGAGGGTGGTTTTTTCGAAATCCAGCGCGAAACGATCACGCCACGATCGGTTTTCTCCAAATTCAACGGCTCGTCATCCGTGCCCGCACCCGCAAATGATGTGACGTGGACCCAAGCGACATGAGATGGATCCAGCAGGTTATCGCAAATCCACAAGTAGTGACAATCGATGTCGAGAACCCCACCGTCCGTGAGACCCCAAGACGGGTCGTCAAAATTCTCAATGGGAAAGATCTTGTCTGGATCGGCAAGTTCGGGATCACCCATCCAGATCCACAAGAGACGGTAGCGGTCCACAACCGGGTAGGATTTCACGACTGCGCGGCGTGGGATGGACACGGATTGTGTAGGCGCAGCAACGCAGGTGCCCGAACAGTCAAATGTCAGGCCGTGGTAACCACATTCAACGTGATCGCCCTTCAAGCTACCGTTAGACAAAGGCAATTTTCGATGAGGGCACGCATCTTCCAACGCAACAGGTGCGCCATCTTCTTGCCGATACAGAACGATGTTCTCGCCCAGATAAGTTTCCGCGCGGAGTTCTCGACCGATGTCCTTGCTCCAGGCTGCAACATACCAGCAGTTCTTCAGAAACATGTTATCGCGCTCCGTTTGGCAGGAAGGTGAAAGCATAATGCAGCGATTAGATCATCTTGCACCATGCCGGAATCGTAATGACTTACATTAGAGAAACTAATCGGTATTTTGAGATAGTGGTGGAATGTCGGGTTGAGACGCCGCTTCGGATTTCACCCAATCGAGAAAGATCGAGGCTTTGTCGCTGTCGCGGGTTTCAGGCCGCCTGACCAGCCAATAGCTGTAGTAGGATTTGCTGACCTGAGGAAAGGGTCGGACCAATCGCCCGTCGCAAAGTGCGTCGATCACCAGAGGTTCTCGCCCCAAGGCGACGCCGAGGCCCTCGATGGCCGCTTGCACCACCATGTTCGATTGGCCGAGCTGTCGTGTGCGCAGTGGTTTGGGCAGCGCAATGTCGTTGTCGCGTGCCCAGAAATCCCACGTTGGACTGGACTCACCGCGGGGCAGGTTTTCGTCGATCAAAAGCGTGGTTTTCGCCAGATCCTCGATGCTCTTTAGCTGCGGTAATAGCGCTGGGGAGCAGACAGGAAAGAGGCGCTCACCCATCAATAAATCAATGGAAAGGCTTGTCTCGTTGCCTTTCTCATATCTAATGCCGACATCTGCGTCTGAGGCGGAAAACGGGCGTTCCCCTGTGTCTGTGGCGATTGAAATGGATAAGTCTGGATGCGCCAGATCGAAGCGTAGCAGACGCGGAAATAACCAGTTAAACGCAAACCCCGGCAAGCATGAGATAACAATAGTGCGGTCGGCGCGGCGTTTGTCACGTAGCTGAGCGCAGACCTCGGAAATGCGCCCCAGTCCTTCGGAAATGGCCAGCGCCAATTGTTCTCCCTCTCGCGTCGGGCGCGAGTGCCGCGCGCCGCGCAAGAGCAGATCCTGCCCCAGCCATTCCTCAAGTGACTTGACGTGTTGGCTAACTGCGCTTTGGCTCACACCCAGTTCAGTGGCTGCAGCAGAAAAACCCGACAGACGTACGACGGCTTCGAAAGCGCGCAAGGCAGAGTAGGGGAGATTGATGATCATATTAGCCACTCTAATGCTTACCATTATTACATTCAAATATTCACACGGCCCCTCTGTCGGTAGCGTTCATGCGTTGTTAGTGCGGGACACCTGATGTCAGACATGACGCCAGAACGCGGTGCGAGAAACTTGCTCCAAAACTGTGCCAAGGCGCAGGCCGGAGAGCGTTTGCTGATCGCCTATGAACCTGCCGAGTTCGGATATTTTGACAAAGATGCGGTTGGTGTTGTCACACGCGCTGCCCAGGCAATGGACCTTCTGGTCGACTCCGTTGATGTTGGGTTCAATCCGGACAATCCGCATTTGCCGACTGACTTGCTGGAGCGCTTTGAGGCTGCTGACATCATTTTGTTTCTTGCGCGACTGGGCGATCAACTGCGGTTCTCGGAAATGCCCAAGGGCAAGAAGATCATCGTAAGCTTTGCTCTGACGCGGGAGCTCTTTGGATCTGGCTTTTCCAATGCGCACCACGATGCGTTCATGGAGATCAAGCACGAAGTCAATTCCCTTCTGGCCACGGCACAGGATGTACGCATCACTTGCTCGTTGGGGACAGACATACGCGGGCGGCCAGAGATGAATTTGGAGAAAGATGGCGACACGTCGATCCTGCGTTTCCCAATGTCAGTCTTTACACCGGTTCCGGCCCATAGTTTCAGCGGGCGCGTCGCCATGACTTTTTTGACCGGTACCGGGTCGCGTTATTACGACGACTATACCATCGAGTTTGATCAACCCGTTTTCGCCGTGATGAAGAGCGGCCGTTTGCAGCGGTTCGAAGGCGTACCGGCAGATGCAGCACTTGCGGAGGCGCAGTATGATCGGGTTGCTTCCATGTTCGGAATTGATCGGGAGTTTGTTCATTCCTGGCATGCCGGGATGCATCCTGGTTGCGGGTATCCTTGGGACATGCGCGATAACTACGAACGGTGGGGTGGCGCAGCGTTTGGTAATCCACGGATCCTGCATTTTCACACCTGCGGTGCCTATGCCCCGGGCGAGATCAGTTGGAACGTCTTCGATCCCAGCATCGAAATCGATGGAACGACGTATTGGGAGCAGGGTGCGTTCCGCGTGGACCGTCTGCCGCACGGCTTAGACATATTGGATCAGTATCCTTGTGCTGCACGGCTGTTTGCCCATCCCGACCATGATATCGGTTTGCGCAATGCCAGCTAAGGCCCTCTGTGGTCTCATAAATTCGTAAAATCGGTCCGGTGATCAACACGGGCTTGATCGAATCGCGATCCATTGATTTATTTTGCAACTACTGGGGCCGAGACGAGCCGGACCCCATGGTGCGGAGCACTCCCGTCTCCGGCGCTGGCGTAGCAGGACCACCCGTAGACCTGCGCTGGCAAGATATACGGAACACCTCATGACAGACGCAATCGTCACGCCGCTGACGCAAGCCTTGGCCGAAGGAAAGCTGACGCGCGAAGAGCTGAAATCGTTTATGCAAAGATCAAATATCCCGGCATTCCGCAGACTTGCTCTGTGGCTGCTGGTGCTTGTCGCGACCACGACTTTGATCACGCTCGCTTGGGATAGCTGGCTGATCTGGCCGGCCATGTTCGTGCATGGCGTCGTGCTTGTGCACCACTTTTCGTTACAACACGAATGCGTGCATTACACAGTTTTCCGCACCCGTCGGCTAAACGATTTTGTTGGCCAAATCTGCGGCTTAATCATCATCCTTCCGCACCGGTTCTTTCGATACGAGCATTGTGACCATCACACCTACACTCAGACAAAAGGTGAAGACCCAGAATTGATCGAGTTGCCGCAAAGCATTGGTGCGTATCTGCTTTATATTTCCGCTTTGCCTTACTGGCGTGGCAAGTTCACCGAGCTGTTTCGTCACGCCTCAGGTCGCCTGAACGAAGTGGAGTTGAGCTTTATTCCAAAAGTAGAACACGCCGCGGTCTATCGTGATGCGCGGATTATGCTTGCCCTCTATGCTATGTTGCTCTTGGCCAGCTTGGCGACGGGCTGGTGGGGATTGCTCTGGTACTGGATCATACCGCTGTTTTTGGGCGAACCTGTGATGCGGTTTATCCGGATGACTGAGCATGTCGGGCGCCCGACGACTCCGCAGATGTCTGAAAACACGCGCACGAACCTGGTCTCTGCACCTTGGCGGTTTTTGGGCTGGAACATGAACTATCATGCGGAGCATCACTATGTGGCTTCTGTCCCGTTTCACGCACTGCCACAGCTACACGAAAAACTGAAAGATCACATCTTTGTCGAGCAGGGCGGCTATCTTGCAGCCCACCGCGACATCCTACGCCAGATTTTAAACCGGCCAGCAAAGACAGAAATTTAGGCATGGGACAAGAGAAGCTGTGGCGCGACGTCATCGACGTGGACGCGCTGGAAGAGAACTGGGTCACCCGAGTTGAGGTCGGGCCGCGCAAGCTGGCAATTTATGACACACCAAGCGGCATTTATGCGTCTTTGGCGCTGTGCAACCATGGTGGCGCAGACTTATGTGACGGCTATTTCGATGGACACGTGATTGAATGCCCATTGCATCAAGGAGCGTTTGACGTGCGTGATGGCAAACCCGTCTGTGCACCTGCGACACGACCCATGCGGGTGCTTGAAACAAGAATTCAGGGCGGAAAGGTGCAGGTACGTCTCTAGTGGTCAATCGTCGTCGATCACGGCCATCGCGTCGATTTCGACCAGTAAGGCAGGATCGGCCAATGCGGTGACCACGACACCTGTGGAGCAGTGGTGTACGCCCTCAAACCAGCGGTTGATCGCCTCGTATACGGGCGCGCGATAGTCGATATCGGTCACGTAAACCGTTAGTTTGACCACATCGCGCAAGCTACCGCCGGCCTCCTGCATCCAGCGGTCGATATTGCGGCACGCCTGATCAGCTTGCATGCCGGGATCGCCTTCGCCGATCACCGTCCCGTCCAGCAATGTTCCGACCTGACCTTGCATCACAACCAGATCGCCGCGCGCCCTGATTGCTTTTGAATAGGTGGCCTGTGCATGATATCGGGTTTGATACTTGTGGATATGGGTTCGCGACATTCGATTGCCCTCCTTAGGCCATTGCGCGCGCCAAGTAGTCGGCGACCATATCGCCGAAACTCTGCTCTACGGCACAGTCGAACCCAGCGTCGCATCTCAGCACCAGTGCTCTGAGACCAAAGAACTGCGTATAGCTCACGGCATCGGCCCCGAATACGTTTGGATGTAGATCCAGTGGGCAACCAATAGACATGACATCATGTGCGTCAGGGCCGGCAATCCTGAAGAAAGTCATCGTATCGGAGACACGCACGATGCTTATTTCTGGCGGTGCTTCAGCGGGGCGAAGGACGCTGATCAGCGTGTCCTCTTTTTGGCATGGTGCTCGCAACAGAAATCGGTTTGGGCCGATGAGACACAGCTCCATTGTATCCGCGCGGCACAGTGTGTTTGGCGCTGTTGGAAAGCTCGGTAGATCCGGGACCCAAATGGCTAAATCCTTGGCGGATCCCTTTAAATCGAAAAGGGTGAAGGCGGGAAGGCGGTCTATCTTGACGTCATAAGGCATATCAGGACCGCAACCTTTCACCCTCGGGGTCGTAGTGAATGGGTGGTGTGACACGGGCGGGGATGATTTCATCTTTTAGGCGGACATGCACAATTTCATCATGCCGAGAGTGACCGTTCTCCAGGAGGGCGAGGCCAACCCAACGATCTTGGACCGTGCTGTAAACGCAGGCCGTGATCAGGCCTTCGGTTGGTTTGCGCTCGCCGCTGGGTGTGAGGGGAGCACCCTCTGGGATCATCCGGTCGGGTTCGGGAATGACACCCACCAACTCGCGCCGGTTGCTGGTGCCAGCTCTGCGCAGCGCAACAGCGTGTTTGCCCAGATAATCCGATTTCTTTTTCGACATGGCCCACCCAAGCCCAAGGTCGAATGGATCAACCGTGCCATCGACTTCGTGGCCGAGCGACAGGAATCCCTTTTCGACCCTTAGGACGTGGTTGGCCTCGGACCCGATGGGCTCAATGCCGAACTCCGCTCCCGCCTCCAATATTTTTGTCCAGAGCTCAAGCAAATGACGTGGGGCGACGTTGACCTCAAAAGACAATTCTCCGGTAAAGCTGACACGCACTACGCGTGCGGGGATGCCTGCCACATGACCGTCCGCGAAACTCATGAACGGCAACGTTTCTGTGGAGATATCAATATCGGTGCCAAGCGCCCACATTACATCGCGGGCAAGCGGGCCACAAATCGTTGCGTTATTCCATTGGCTGGTGACGGTCGTGATGAATACGTTCCAATCTGGGAATTGAGTTTGCAGTAGCTCTTCCATGTGAGAATTCATCGCGTCCGCATGACCCGTCGAGGTTGAAATGACCCAGCGGTGCTCCGACAGGCGAAGTGCCACGCCATCATCGAGGATCAACCCGTCATCGCTGAGCATCAATCCGTAGCGCGCGTGGCCAGGTTTCAGATTTGACATGATGTTGGTGTAGATATGATCTAGAAATTTTCCGACGTCGCGACCTTTAAGCTCGAACGTGCCGAGCGGTGAGCCATCGTAGACACCGACGCCCGTGCGCACGGTACGACATTCCCGGTTGACCGTATCCTGAAAGCTCTCGCCGTCGCGCGGGAAGTATCCCGGGCGGCGCCAGCGGGCACCTGACTCGTACATGAACGCGCCGTTTTTCAGGTTCCACTCGGTGACAGGCGTATGTCGATAGGGCAGGGCCACGCTGTCTTCTCGCAAGCCGCCAATAGCGCCGAATGAAACAGGCGTGTAGGGAGACCGGAAGGTGGTGGTGCCAACCTGGTCGAGCTCCAGACCCTGCTGCATCGCCACGGTGCCGATCATATTGATGTTGCCTGTCTTTCCTTGATCAATACCCATACCGCCGGTTGTGTAGCGTTTGACATGCTCGACGTTGTCGTACCCCTCACGTAAGGCAAGATGTACGTCGTCAACCGTCACATCGTTTTGGACATCGAGGAAGGCTTTGCCTTTGGCTTGCTCGACACGCCAAGCCGCCTCGACTGCGTAGTGGAGGTCTGATGCGTTGGGGATTTCAGGACGAGCGATACCGGCTGCCGCCGCTCCGGCTCGTGCGCCACTTTGTAGCGCCTCGGTTAAAGTCATCTCGCCATTGGCAGCGCCAATACTTGTCGCATTCTGAGCTGCTTGATCCGGCAGGAAGGTCGCCAAACCTTTATCGTAGCGAAGAGCGCCGCGGGATTGCGACCATAGATGAACCGCAGGGTTCCAACCACCAGAGTGAGCCAGCAAATCACATGGGATCCGGCGGCTTGCGCCACCACCAATAGGAGCCACCTCGACGCCATTGATTTGCCGGCGGCCTCGGGCGGTAGTTACAACATGGCCCGGCAGAATTTCGATGTCGGGGGTCAGGGCTTTTGCTTCGTTCGGAATGCTGGAGCGGCTATCCACGATTGCGGCAATCTTGACACCAGCCGTTTTGAGGTCGGCGGCGGTTGAGTAGGCCGAATTGTTGTTGGTGAAGATCACAGCGCTCTTGCCCGGACAAACGGCATAGCGGTTCACATAGGCCTGTGCGGCAGACGCAAGCATGACGCCGGGGCGGTCGTTGTTGCCGAAAACGAGCATCCGTTCGATCGCGCCGGTTGCGCACAGGACGTGGTCGGCGCGTACTCGCCAGTTGCGCTCAAGTAGGCTTGGGTTGTCGGGCTGGCGTTCGTTGACCATCAGATAGTTGTGTTCGCGATAGGCCCAAACCGTTGCATTCTGCAACTGTAAGACATTCGGCATGGCAGCCAGTTCGGCCGATACTGAAGCGACCCAATCGAGCGCGGGTCGCTCGTCAATAGTCAGCTTGCGATTGAGCAGGCCGCCGCCCGCTTCCGTGCCTTCGTCTGCGATCATGACGCGTTGACCAGCACGTCCCGCCACTAAGGCGGCCATCAACCCTGAAGGTCCCGCGCCTGCTATGAGCAGATCAAAATGTGCAAATCGGTTCTCGAAATGGCCAGATGCAGGCGGCTTGTTCGGTGCTCCCGCGAGGCCTGCTGCTTTGCGAATGGACGGCTCATAGAGATGCCAATTGGGCCATTTGAACGTTTTGTAATAGAAACCCGCCGGGATGAAGCGCCCGATTGCTTGGTTGATCGCACCGAGATCGAAGGATGGAGAGGGCCAGCAATTCACCGATTTTGCCGACAGTCCATCTCGCAGGGCGACTGTCGTTGCAGGCCTATTGCCGCTGGCGTCTTCTCCCAACAGCTCAACGAGTGTGGCAGGTTCTTCGACCCCTGAACCGACGATGCCGCGCGGACGGTGATATTTGAAACTGCGCGCCGTCAAATGCACGCCATTGGCAATAAGCGCTGATGCAAGCGTGTCGCCCGCAAAACCCTGATAGCGGCGTCCGTTGAATGTAAAGCTCAGCGGTTTGCTGCGATCAATTCGCCCGCCAGTATTCAACCGATTACTCATCGCCCGGACCTTCCACGATGTGATGTGTTCGGGTGTCTCGCCAGATGGTCAGCCATGAACCGCAGCCCGCCACGTGCCACCAACGCTCCTGGACTGGACCCAGTGGGTTCGGGACTTGTGTCAGATAGGCTACCCAGTCCTCTTGGCTAACGGTATTTGGATCGGGACGATCAGGCTTGACGGGACCTCCGAAAGCGAACTCTGCTTCGTTACGTGGACCGCAGAAAGGGCAGGGGATGTTCATCATGATTGGTTCTCCTACCGCGCTGTTGTGGTGCCGGATTCCATCACGTAATCGAGGTGTCGGAAGCGGTTGAGCGTGAATTTCGACATCAGTTCATGTGGCTGTCCAGTGGCCACGAGATGCGCCAAGGTCAGGCCACCGGCGGGGATCGCTTTGTAGCCACCCCACCAGCCGGCGGTGATGAACAGGCCGGGTACATCCGTCTGATCCATGATTGGTGATGCATCGTGCGCTATATCCAGATGTCCGCCCCATTGCCGCATCAGCTTCAGCTTCTTGAAGGATGGAAAGAGCGACAGCATCGCTGTGACGGTATCTTCAAAGACATGCTGCTTGATGTCACGACGGAACGACTGGCCCATGTCCGGGGCACCGCCAATCACCATTTCGCCCTTATCGGACTGACTGAAATAGAAGCCCGCATCCGGACAGTTGACGATAACATCGACCAGAGGTTTGACCGGCTCAGAAACGAAGGCTGTCAGGTTCATTGTGCGAAGTGGCAGCTTCAACCCGGCGGTCTCTGTCAGCGTTGTGGTGTGGCCTGATACGGCAATTGCGATTTTCGGGGCGCGCACGAGACCACGATTGGTCTGCACACCTTTGATCGCACCATCGGCTCCGCGTACGAGGCTTTCGACTGCAGTCTGTTGATGGATTTCAACACCCATTGAGTCGATCCCACGAGCATACCCCCACGCGACTGCATCATGCCGATTTACGCCAGCGTCAGTATGAACCATGCCGCCGATGATCGGCAGTCTCGCGTGTGGTCCACCGCCGGTCAGGGCCGGGATGCGGCGGCGCAACTCCTGCTCGGAGATCTGCTCATAAGTAGAGCCATAGATATCCATCGTAAGTTGACGGCGTCGCAATTCGCGCAGTTTGGGATAGGTCTGTACCACATCCACCATGGTGCGTTTGGAATGCATCATGTTGAAATTCAGCTCATCGGTCAGCCCTTCATAGAGCGCGACCGATTTGACATAGAACGGGATTGAAGCATCCCGCATGTAGTTTGAACGGATTGTCACAGTGTTGCGTGCGATGTTGCCGCCGCCGAGCCAACCACGCTCCAACACCGCGACATTGGTGATGCCGTGCTCTTTCGCAAGGTAGTAGGCTGTGGCCAGACCATGGCCACCTGCGCCTATGACGATAACATCGTAGCTTTCTTTGAGCGGCGGGCTGCGCCAGGCACGTGGCCAGGTGAGGTGGCGATTGAGTCCGTGGCGGAGGAGTGCAGCGGCAGAATATTTTTGCATGATGTGCATATATTTTATTATGAGTAATGATGCGTCAAGTGATTCCACACAAGCCTGCGGTGCGATAAGCAAGAGATATGACACAACGATCCAAGATTGATTTGGCCGTCGGCCGCGCCGTGAACCGTTTGCGGAACGATCGCGGCAAAACCGTCACCAGCTTGTCCGCCGAGGCGGGTATCTCACAAGCGATGATTAGCCGAATTGAGAAGGGGCAGGTCTCTCCGTCATTGGCAACATTGGTGGCTTTGGCAGGTGCATTGGAGGTGCCGGTCATGGCATTGCTGGCGCAGCCGGATGATACAGGTGATGTGCACCATGTGCAGGCCGGACAAGGCTTGCCCTCGCGTCGGGTCGCGCAAGATCATGTTCACGAGTATCTGCTGCTCGGCAAGCATGGTGGACCGGGTGGTGCCTTTCAGTCTGCCCGCATTCGCATTGAGGCGGAGCAAGCCGGTACTCTGCCAAGTTATCAACATGAAGGGCATGCCTTCATCTATTTGATTTCAGGCGCGGCGACTTATCGTTGCGGGTCTGAGCTGTTTGAGCTCGCGCCCGGCGATACACTGAGTTTTGACACGAAGCTGGCGCATGGCTTTACCGAGATTACGGGATCCCATGTGGAATTTATTACGGTTTCTGCGCGCCCTGACTGATTGCTCCAATATGTGCAAATGGTCATAGTAAGACCAAGCGAGGAGCAAGAGCATGAAGATCACCTTCAGGCAGGTGGATGCCTTTCGGGCCGTCGTGTCAGCGGGCAGCGTGACCGGCGCCGCAGCGCTGCTTGGCGTTTCGCAACCTGCAGTCAGCCGACTGATTGCAGATTTTGAAGCTGAAGTCGGTTTTGTGCTGTTTCGTCGTGAAGGCCGCGTGCTGGTTCCAACCGAGGAAGGCCGCATGCTTGTTGGAGAAATCCGTCAGGCCGTCGCCGGGATGGAGCATATCAAAGACGCAGCATCGGTCATTGCGAAGTTTGGCCACACAGCATTGCAACTCGTCACGGTGCCAAGCTTTGCAGGTGGATTGGCCCCGGATTTGATCGCTTCGTTTTCTGCCGGCCATCCCGAGGTGATGACACGAATGGAGATCGAGGCGAATGACGACACGGTGGAGTGGCTGGTCTCTCAAAGTCATGATTTTGGCTTGTCCACCAGCGTGCCCACAAATCCAGCCTTGGAGCATTTGGCATTGCAACAAGGTGATGTGTTCTGCGTTCTGCCCAAGCGGCATCCGTTGGCGAACCGAGTTGAACTGACCCCCAATGATCTGAGGGGCGAGAGCTTTGTCAGCTACATAGCTGGATCGCGTTTCCGCCATGATATCGACAGCGTGTTTAAGAAAGCGGGTGTGGATCGGGCGATGCGCTTTGAAACCCGGACGACAGATGCGATCTGTCAGCTTGTCGAGCGTGGTCTGGGTGTTTCTGTTGTGGCTGCAACGCGCGCACAATTGGCGCGCCGTGAATGCGTCGCCGTGCCGTTCAGCGCACCGCTTGATTTTCAGGCAGTGCTGATCTGGTCGCGACACAGGGAGCTTTCAGCTCCTGCGACAGAATTTCTGGAGATGGCTCGCGCCGAAACGCGCTAGCGGTTTTCAGACTGCTTTTCGAGCCGTGCGAAAAGCCGGCTCAATCCAAAGCAGACGATGAAATAAAAGGCCGCCGTAGTGATCCATGCTTCGAAAATCATCCGTGATGAGGCGACCAGTTCGACCGTTTTGTAGGTCAGTTCTTGCACTGAGATCAGCGAGATAATCGAGCTGTCCTTGATCAAGGTTATGAATTGATTGGCGAGCGGCGGGACCACTTTCTTCATCGCTTGTGGCAGCACGATATAGCGTAATTCTTGTGTTCGGCTCATGCCAATGGAGCGTGCGGCTTCGCGCTGGCCTTTCGGGATTGACTGGATGCCTGCACGTACGATCTCGCCCACGAAGGCGCTTTCGAACAAGGCCAGAACGATAACGCCCGAGATCAGCGAGGGGAAGCGGCGCATATCGCCGAAAAAGAATTCCCACAGCCATATGTCCTCTTGGCGCGCAATATTGCGAGACCAGCGAGCGAGATCCAGCGCGTCGATAAGCTGCTGGGACAAGAAGAAAAAGAAGATGAATACCACCACAACAGGTGGGATGTTGCGTAAGAATTCCAGATAGGTTCGTGCGAGCATGCGCACGGTCAGGTTGGCCGAGCAACGCGCGACGCCAAGGATAGTGCCAAGGATTAGAGCTAGAATTGACGCGTAGATACTAATGCGGATGGTCGCCATCAGGCCTTGGAGCAGCAGATTGGCGAAGTATTCTTCACGTCCAGAATGCCAGCCAATGATGTAGCTTGGGATCAATTCCCAGCGCCACTTGTAGTTCAGGGTGCCTTCGATGGAAAACCAGATGTACCCGAAGAACGCGAACAGCAATGCGGCGATCACGTAATCAGGCCATTTCAGTTTTTGGATGAAATTCTGCACCGGTGGCGTCCCCGTTGAAGCCTCGGGGGCAGCGCGCCGCCCCCGGGGTATCAGATGTTTATTGAGCGACTTGGTCGGCCCACTCTTCGGTGGCGAACCAATAGTTGTGACGCTCTTCCAGCCAACCTGTGCGCCATTGTTGCGCAATCCAGTTGTTGAAGTAGTTCAGCGCATCGGGATCACCCTTGCGCATCACGAAGCCTTCGCCGCGTGGATCGAACAAATCACCTTCGACGACCGTCAGCACTTCGGGGTTGCGCCCGGCTTCGCGGTTCGGCGTAGGTTGGGAGGCCATGGTGGCGTGCGCATTGCCGTTCAGGACTTCTTGGGTCGACGCTCCGTCCTCATCGAACAGCAGCAAATTCGCCTTGGGAAAGTTTTCGGCGATGACCACTGCCGGGGTGGCTCCGCGCCGGGCGGCAAAGGTTACGTCAGGAGAGTTCATATCCTCCAGAGACATGCCAGCCGTCATTTCCTTATTGGCCAGAATGGCCAAGCCTGTGAACGCATAAGGGTTCGAGAAGTTGACGGTCAGGTTGCGCTGCGGCGTGTAGGACATGCCCGAGATGATCACATCAAAATTGCCGGAAACAAGCGCGGGAATGATGCCGTCCCAGGCGGTGGGGACAAACTCGACCTCGACCCCCATATCTTCAGCCAGCTGGCGCCCGACATCCAGTTCGTAGCCAATCAGATCGCCATTCTTGTCGCGCATCGACCACGGCACGAATAGTGAAAGACCGATGCGGATAACACCATCCTGTTTGATCGTCTCGATCACAGACTGGTCCTGTGCGCTGGCTGGCAGGCCAAGGCCTACGGCTGTCACTGCGGCCAGGGCGAGCCCAAATACTCTTCTGGGAAATTTCATGGTTACCTCCTTGTAGGTGTGAGCGGTTGTTTTGGGTTATTGATCGACGGCATATCTCCGCTCGAGATAGCTAACGCCGACAGACAGGATCAGGGTCACGACCATGTAGACCATGGCGACGGTGAACCAGATTTCGAAACTCATGTAGGTGTCGGAAATGATGTTGCGGCCAAAGGTAGTCAGTTCAGCCACGGCAATAACGCTGACGATTGCAGATGATTTTACGAGGTGTACGACTTCACCCGTCATCGGGGGCAACATGAAGCGCACCGACTGGGGCAAGATGATGTAGCGATAGGTTTGCCCGGTGCTCATGCCGATGGATTTGGCGGCCTCCCATTGGCCCTTGTGCACAGCATTTATGCCCGCTCTCAGTATCTCAGAGATCAAAGCTGAGTGGAATACAGCCAATGTCAGGATGGAAGCCGTGTAGCGGTCAAAACCGAAGATCGGCCCGAGCACGTAGTAGAAGAGATAGAGGAGAACGAGTAGGGGGATGTTGCGGATGAATTCGAGGTATCCGATCGCCACAGCGGACCCTATGACGAGACCGGACAAGCGCAGCAACGCCACCAGAAGACCCAATAGAGAGGCAAGGATAAACGCGGTGATCGAAAGCTGCAGCGTTGCTCCTAGACCGATCAGCAACTCGCCAAATTGGAAGCCGTCATCGGTGAAACTGTAAATATATTGCGGGACGCGGTACCACTGCCAGTTGTACCCCATGTTTTGAGCGCCGGTGAATGAACCCCATACAATCATCCCGATCACGATCACATAAATCGCCACCGACACCACCGTTGAGCCAAAGAACCGCTGTATTGCTGGCGGTTGCGGCAATGGCTGGCCCTTCATGCCTGGGGTTTCGGTCAGGCTCACGTTCAATGCTCCAGAATTTGATCTAGGAACATACGGCAGCGCTCTGAGGAGGGGTTCGTAAAGAACTGTTCTGGCGGCGAAACTTCGACAATCTGGCCGTCCTCCATGAACACCATCGTATCAGCGACCTTGCGGGCGAAACCCATCTCGTGGGTTACCACAACCATGGTCATGCCAGTCTCAGCAAGTTCGACCATCACATCCAGCACTTCGTTGATCATTTCAGGATCAAGGGCGGATGTTGGTTCATCAAAGAGCATGATCCGGGTCTCCATGCACAAAGATCGAGCAATTGCGACGCGTTGTTGCTGACCACCTGACAGCTGCGCTGGATACTTATCTGCCTGTTCCGGGATGTGGACCCGCTGCAAATAGTTGCGCGCGGTTTCCTCGGCTTGGGCTTGACTGATCTTGCGAACCTTCATTGGGCCGATGGTTAGGTTTTCCAGAACAGTCAGGTGCGGAAAGAGATTGAACTGCTGGAACACCATCCCAACTTCCTGACGCAAGTCGCGGATTTCCTTGGAGTGTTCGTGAACCTCGATCCCATCGATCACCAGCTTCCCGGAGTTGTGCCATTCCAGTCCGTTGAAGCATCTGATCAAAGTAGATTTTCCAGATCCTGATGGACCACAGATCACCATTTTCTGACCAGAATGCACTGTGAGATTGACGTCCTTCAGTGCGTGGAAGGTACCGTAGAATTTGTCGAGGTTAGTGGCCTCGATTATCGGCGTGGATCCGGTCATGGCTGCCTTGTCGAGTTGATGGGGTATGCCCAAGTTTGTCTGCCGGTGAACCGGGGGCGAAAGTCGTGGGAAGTACGGCCGTGGCAAGCAGACAAGGGTGCAGATTCCCGAAAATTTGTTGCACGTTGTTTAATACGGTTGCGTAATATGCAATATTCGTCAATAAAAATTTGTGCAGTCTTGTATGCCGGTCGAGGCTGACAATTGATTTTAAGAACAAAAGGGAGACCGCCATGTCCGCTTGGATCCGCATGATTTCTGATGAGGATGCCAGCGACACGCTTAAGGCAGCGCTTGATCTTGCACGCACACCGCATGGAACGGTTGATAATGTGATGCGTGTTCATTCGTTGCGACCCAGCACAATGAATGGGCATGTGGTCCTTTACCGCGCCTGCCTGCATGATGCGTCCAATGCGGTCCCGATGTGGTTTCAGGAAGTGATCAGCTCCTATGTGTCGACGTTGAATGAGTGCCCGTACTCGTATGCCAACCATTGGTCGAATGCGCGTCATCTCATTGGGGATGAAGCGCGCGCCGACGAGGTTGAGGCTGCGTTGCAGGCGCATGCTCCCGAGAATGCCTTTGATGGTGCGCAGCTTGCCGCTTTGCGTTACTCTGAAAAACTGACATGTGATCCCGGGAAGATGGTCGAGGCTGATGTCGTCGAGCTGCGTGAGGCAGGCTGGGACGACGGCGAGATTTTGGAAATCAACCAAATCATTTGCTATTTCAATTATGCCAACCGCCTTCTCAACGGGCTTGGTGTGACGACGGCTGGCGATGTCGTAGGCTATTACAAGAAAGACTGAAGCAAGATGAGTGCCGACCCTCCGGCGAGAAAGATCGACCGGGCCATTGGGGCCTCGTTGAAGGAGTTGCGCCAGCAGCGGGGGCAGTCGGCACGCTTTCTGGCGGAGCAATCGGGCATTTCGCCTGCCATGGTTAGTCGGATTGAGAATGGCTTGGTGTCGCCGTCGATTGGAACGTTGGCGGCTTTGGCAGATGCGCTCGAAGTCCCAATTGTGTCGCTGTTCCGCGAGGCGCGTACTGACCACACGGATTATACCCTTGTGCGCGATGGAGAAGGGTTGAAATCGACCCGCATCTCTGACGGGCATAACCATGAATACATTAATCTGGCGACCCATGTCAGGAAGGACCTGCGGTTTTTGGCGCGGCGGGTGATCTTGACCCGGGACGGTGGCAAGCCTCCGACTTATGTCGGCCACGGGGTCGTCTTTTTGCAGGCGTTGGAGGGGGAGGCGATCTATCGTTATGGTCAGTCGCGTCTGACCCTTTGTACCGGTGACACCCTTAGCCTTGATGCTGAACTTAACCACGGGTTCGTCGAAATCCTGACCGACACCTTCGTATTTCTGTCCGTTCAGGCCGAAAGGCCTTAAGTCGTCATGGCAGCGCCCATTGATCTCGATCTGACCCAAGGATCGATTGGTGGACATTTTCGCACGCTCGCTGTTCCAGCGGCCTTGGGCATGCTTTTCAGCACGCTGTATAACATCGTTGATATCTTCTTCGCCGGCATGTTGTCGACGAGTGCGCAGGCCGGACTGGCGCTGGGCTACCAAGCCTTCTACATCGCTATGTCGGTCGGATTTGGGTTGGGTGCCGCGATGGGCGCGCTTGTAGGGAACGCGCTGGGTGCAGGCAATCGGCCCCGGGCGCGCAGGCTTGCGGCGCAAGGCATGAGCTTTGGTGTGGTCGCCGCAGTGATCCTTGCCTTGAGTGGATTGTGGTACGGACCCGCTGTGATCACTCTGGTCAGCGAGCCGGGTGATTATCGTGATGCAGGTATACGGTATTTCTTGCTCCTCTCGCTCGCGGTGCCAGGCTTTCTGCTGGCTTATGCCTGCAACGGAATCTTGCAGGCTCATGGCGATGCCAAGTCGTTTCAACGCGCCCTTATGGCCGCATTCTTTGTCAATATCGCCCTGAACCCCTTGATGATTTTTGGGCTGCCAGGGGTGGTGCCGGGTCTTGGATTTGACGGGTTGGCCGCATCCACCGTAGTTAGCCAATCTGGTGTTATGATCTATCTGATCGTGCAGGTACTGCGGCGGCGGAACATGGCGCGGGTCAGGCGTGCCAATTTTGTACCGAGGCTTGAAAAATACCGCGAGATTGCGATGCAGGCCCTTCCGGTTGCAGTGTCCATGCTGGTCATGTTTCTGGCAGGTTTTGTAATGCAATTCGCATTGAAAGGATTTGGCGAACACGCGGTTGCGGGCTTTGGCGTGGCCATTCGGCTGGAACAGATATTGCTTCTGCCTGTGTTGGGGATGACCGGGGCGTTGTTGCCCATCGCTGCCCAGAATTTTGGTGCCCAAAATCACGACCGCGTCCGCGAGGCCGTCTTCTATTGTTGGAAGATTGGCTTGATGATGACAGCCGTCGCTTGCCCACTTCTCTGGATCTTTGGTGAGTTCTTTCTGGGGCTGTTCACCGATGATCCGGAGGTCATTCGGGTTGGATACGACTATCTTCGTGTCGATAGTTCGATCCTGCCCGCCTACATGATGCTCTTTTCGATAAACTCTTTTTTGCAAGCGTTGAAACGGCCGATCTGGACAGTTTGGATCAGTCTTTATCGGCAAGCATTCGGTATCGCGTTCTTTGTATGGCTTTTTGTCGGGATCTGGAATTTCAGTGAGATCGGTGTCTGGTTCGGAGTGGCTTGTGCCGTGCTCAGCGGGTGGGCTCTGGCGATCCTGATCGCTACTCAAGTTGCCCGCCGCGAAATCGGTGGATTGTGGGTGAGCAGACCGTAGGGTTTCAGCGCGAACGATTGAGTGCATCTTCAAACCTATGCCGTGCTGCTGCGCTATGGATGTAGTCGTAGTCGCGCGGGTAGGGCGCCCCGGGTACGATATCCAGCTCGATAAATTGCGGGCCTTGAGTTGCCATCAGTTGGGGAAGGGCGTCGCTGAACGTAACAAACTCGTCGAACCGATGGCTCGACGGATATCCAGCAGCTCGGGCGAGCGTGGCGAAATCGACGTTGCCCCCACCAGGTAGCGGCTGCGCTCCATTTACCTCGTACATGTGATTGGAAAATACGTAGTGGTGCAGGTTGGTAACTTTTGTTCCTGCAATGGTCACCAGAGTGCCCAAGTTCATTAGAAGACTGCCATCGCCATCAAAGACAAACACGCGCCGTTCCGGATTGGCTAGCGCCAAACCTAACCCGTGGGAACTTGCTTGGCCCATCGCACCAACGGCCACATAGTTTAGATCGCGCGGGTTGAGTGCTAACCAGTCAAAGTTTGTCTGATAGACGGCGACAACGATATCATCGTCCAGCACGTGATCTCTTAAAGCCAATAGCGCTTTGTCTCGTGCAATGCTCATCGTGAAGGTGCCTTTGGCGGTCGGCCCACCAGAAAGATATGCGGGCGCGATGCGGCATAGGCGGCGTCGACGGCTCCAGCGATATGATGTTCATCGCCGGGTTCTTCGATCAGCGAATGAGACAATTCCATTGCCTCAAGTACAGGTTGAATAATGCGCACGCCGTAAGCCCCGGAGTGTTCGGGGCGCAGATGTGGCTCCTTTCCCAGTAGCCCAACAAGCATCACAACTGGCCGTTGATAGTCCACACCGATCGCGCGGATCGCATTGAGGGAATCCATCAGCCCGGTTTGTTGCATCATCAGCATCGCACGAGTCCCGTTGTAAGACATGGCGGCGCAGATCGAGACGCCTTCATCTTCCTTGCAGAGACGGGTCAGGCGAAATGCTGGGTCGCGAGAGACCGGCCACAGCAAGCCATCGCTGGTTACTATGTCGGGCACCGCAACGATTTCGCGAATGTCCGCGCGTTTGAGCTCGGCAATAATTGCCGCGCCGTCGGGTGTCGGAACCGCCGAATAGTCGGTCTTTTGTGTGCCAGCAACCATTTACGCTTGCCTATCAAGAAATGTGCCGATGGCGCGCAGACAAGATGCATTTTCACCGGGCAAACCCAGCGTGATCCGGATGTAGTCGGCGTAAGCAGGTGCTGCGAAGCGGCGGATCAGAATGCCCTGTGTCCTAAGAAAATCTTCGAGGGCTTTTGCTTGACCGGGAACGTGCACCAGCAGGAAATTGGTTTGGCTTGGAACAACTTTCAGGCCCATGCTGCTCAGCTGGTCGGCTACAAGTCGACGTTGAGCGGCGTTCTCGCTACGTACCATACGGATGTGGGCCTGATCTTCCAGTGCCGCTAAGGTCGCTGCGGCTGAAACCGTGGTGAGCGGAAACGTCACCCCGACCTTATGGATCACGTTGATGATATTTCGGGGGCCAAAGACCCAACCAACGCGTGCGCCTGCGAGTCCGTAGATCTTGGAAAACGTGTGGCTCACGATTACATTTCCGGCCTCCGAGGCGAGAACCCGACCAGGTTCGTAGTCAGCCGCATCGACATATTCCTCGTAGGCGCAATCGAGTACCAAGAGTACGTTCTCGGGGAGGGCCGCGTGCAATCGGCGGACTTCTTGTCCCGACAGATAGGTGCCTGCCGGGTTCTCGGGGTTCGCGAGATAGACAATGCGCGTGCGCGGGTTCATAGCCGCGAGCATCTCGTCAACCGAGGGCACAAGGTTATCGTCGGGAACCGAGACAACCTCCGCGTCATTGGCGAAGGCGTAGTTGGGCACTTTGAGGTAGCCGTTCTTTGTTCTGATCAGATTGTCACCCGGTGCCAAATACGCCCGCGCGACACGCGCCAGCAAATCGTCAGAGCCGTAACCGATTGCGATCTTGGTGGGATCTAGTCCCTGCGCCGCACCAATGGCCGGGCACATCAGGCGATCGGGAAATTCTAGGTAACGCTGGGTTTCCGTCACCGCAGCGCGCATGGCCTCCAATGCGTTTGGGCTGGCCCCATAAGCGCTTTCGTTTGAATGCAGCAATATTGCAGGCGCTCGCTCATCCCCGAGATCACCACCCAGCATGTGAGCTTTGATCTGCATCGTCCCTGGACGTGGCGTGGGTGCTGACATGCGATCTCCCTCGTTGAGGCTAATAATTACATGAAATGCAAAAAATGAAAGTTCAAATTCAAAAATATTATGGTACGTTTTCGAGATATGAAGGAGAACTGACCCTCCGATGACAAGTCCAAAGCTCCTTAGTCGCCTAACCCTGAACGTCGATCTTGTGGCGTCTGGAAAGCATGTCGGCGACCTCATGCTGCGGTGGTCGGACAACTCTAACCCCTTGGGGTATCATCCCATTCCGGTGATTTCTCTCAAAGGGGCGCCGGGACCGACCGTATTGATCACCGGCGGCACGCATGGCGACGAATTCGAAGGTCCGGCGGCGATGATGCGTTTGGCCGACAAGATTGATTGCCAAGCTTTGACCGGCCAAGTGATTCTGCTGCCCGCACTGAATGCGCCAGCATTTTCAACATCATCCCGCGCATCGCCATTGGACGGCGTCAACCTGAACCGCGCGTTTCCAGGGGACGCGAATGGTGGACCAACGGCGATGATTGCCGACTACATCGAACGGGTTCTCTTGCCGCGCTGTGACGGTGCCATTGACCTGCATTCCGGCGGTAAGGCTTCATTTTTTGCCCCATGTGCTTTGGCAACACAAACCAGCGCGCCCGACCTGCGCGCTGCCAACCTCGCTTTAGCGCGAGCCTTTGGACTGCCGTTGATCTGGGAACTGGGCGCGAACAATGACAACCGCTCGCTCAATTCAGCCGCCGAGCGCGCTGGTGTGCCAATGATCGCAACCGAGCTTGGCGGCGGTGGTGGGGTTGACCCAAATATCACCGATGTCACAGAGGCAGGGCTCATGCGGTGTCTCGCTCATCTCGGTGTTATCGGCGATGCGCCCACCTTGGACCAAGTGCGCCGTGTGGAAATCGCCTCAGGCCAGCACTCCATCTATGCGCCGGGCTCGGGAGTTTTCGACCGAGCCACGAGCGCTGGTCAAGACGTGAAAGCGGGAGAGATCGCAGGGCGGTTTCACTTTGTGATGGAGCCAGAACGCCCCTCGATCTCATTGAGATTTGCGGCCGACGGTTTCGTGCTCGCCCATACCTGCCGTGGGAACGTCTCGCGCGGTGAACTGCTGGCGCTTGTGGCGCAAGACGTGACGCGATGATAACGCAAAGAGAGGGACAATGATCGATCCATTCGAAACGCCGTCCGGGAATTTTCGCGGTCATGCCAGACAATCCGTTTGGACAGAGCTTCCTGATCCGGAACTGACAGAGGTTGGGCCGGGGACGCCCTGCGGCGAATATCTGCGTCGCTACTGGTTGCCTGTGGCGATGACCAATCAAGTTGGCGATGTTCCCTATCGTATCCGGATCATGGAAGAAGATTTGATCCTCTTCCGCGAGAAGGCCGAGGGGAAACTGGGTTTGACGCATCTGCATTGCTGTCATCGAAATATGAGCCTTGAGTTTGGCATCGTAGAAGAGGGTGGCATTCGCTGCAGCTATCACGGTTGGAAATACGGGTTGGACGGCACAATTCTGGAAACCCCGTGCGAACCGCCCGCGAGTCAGGTCAAGTCCCGTACCTGCCTCGGCGCATATCCAGTGATCGAATATAAAGGGCTGGCCTTCGCGTATATGGGGCCGCCAGAGCATATGCCGCGCTTTCCAGTCATGGACACCTTCGATGAGGAGGGTGACGAAATGGCCCCCTATCTCATCACCTCACCCTGCAACTGGTTGCAGGTTATGGAGAATGCCTGGGACCCGTTTCACGTTGTTTATCTGCACACTCTCGCCGTGCGCAGCCAGTTCATCGACGCTTTTGCAGAGATGCCGATGATCGAGTTCCATGAAAGCGCGACCGGGGACTTCTATACCAACGTTCGTCGTGTTGACGACATCGTCTGGGTGCGCATTCACGATCACATGCTGCCCAGTTTCACCCAAAACGGCGGCCATTTCCCGGTGCCAGACGTGCCGCGTTATTTCGGGAGGTGTGGACTGAGCCGATGGATTACGCCGGTTGACGACACGTCCACCATGGTGATCGCTTGGCGGCACTTTCGGGACGGTGATGACCCGCGCGGTCTGACTGATAAGTCGCAGGTTGGGTTTGGCACCACCGATTTCTACGGCCAAGGTCCTGACCGGGACTATGATCAACGCCAGCGCGATCCGGGCGACTACGATGCATGGGTCAGTCAAGGTCCGGTAAACATCCATAAGCGCGAAAACCTGGGCTTCACGGATCGTGGAGTGGCCAAGGCCCGCCGCGTGTTGCGCGATGCAATTCGCGGTGTGAAAGACGGGCACGCGGCACCTCAGCCGACCGATAATTTTGATGGCGTGATCCCGACCTATGGTGGTGACACGATGTTACGCATTCCTGTGCAAGAGGGGCGTGACGATGGAGCCGTGTTGAAAGAAATCAGTCAGAAGGTGGCGGAGGTCTATAAATCTGGCGATACACTGGTGGGCACGGCTCGTCGGGACCACATCATAGCGAAACTCAAGGAATATGAGGCGAGTTGGTCATGAGCCGAGTGTCAATCAATCCCGGTCGTGTCGATTGGTCAGGCGAGAACCCCGGCATTTATCTCAAAACCGATCCGGTCAGTGCGAGCTATGACACGCTGGCCTTGTTCTTTCGGGTGGTGTTGTCTCCATACGGGCGAGGGCATGCAGCGATTGTTCTGGGTGCGCCAGATGAGCCGAAGGGTTGGCCTGAAGTGCCCAATCTGATCATGACAGACAACCAACGAATGATGCGGTGGATTGTCGATGGCTGGGTCAGCAAGATGCCGACATTTGTGGGAAAGGCCGGGCTGAGTTCGATGACATGGCTCGATTGTGATTCCGTGGAAAAAAGACCAAGCGATCTCAGGACGCGTTATTCGGAGACCCTGCGCGGCTCAGGGGTGAAGCTGGAGCTGATCTGGAAAGACATGGGGCCGCCCCTCCCGGTTGAAGTGACGACGGAGAACTCAGCCACAAAGGCGCATGAGATGTACTCGGTCTTTCTCGAGGCCAAATCAGCCCAGGTGGTTTTAAATGGCACGCCGTTACCGGGTGAGGTGGCGGATCGGCAGTTTTTCGGACGCACTATGTCGACGGCATTTCTTGCCTTTTCGGAGACATGGGTCACGCCTGCGGAGGATAACTGATGCCACTTCAAGAGCCAGTCACCCCAGGAACGGTCGATTGGACCGGTGAAAACCCCGGTATTTTATTGAAGAACGAGGACGGCACCTTCAGCGCGATGGCCCTGTTTTTTCGTGTAGCCTGGTCGCCTGTGGGACAAGGGCAAGTCTTGCTGCTTTACGGCAGCCCGGATGAAATCGAGAGTAGCGAGATTGCACCCAACATCATGCTGGCAGACAATTTGGAATTGGCGGCATTCCTCAAAGACCAGTTTATTGGTCGTCTGGCGGCCTTCCGAAATGCTCCGGCTTTTGACACGCTACCGCTGCATCCCGCACAGGCTGTGCGCAGCAGCGGTGACCCAATGGGCCATCGTTATTGCGAAACCGTGTCCGCGGAGGGGGTAACGGTTGAGTTGGTTTGGGAAGATCTTGAAGCACCAAAGGCGCTGGAATTGACCCCCGAACAGGTGGGAACTGGTATGCACACAATGTTTACTCTTCTGGTGCCCGCCAAATCGGCTCAGATCATTGTGAATGGGCATGCACTGCCCGGAGAGATCGGGGAGCGAGTGCAGGCTGGCTTCAAGACAACAACCGCGTTTCTTTACTTTTCAGAGACATGGGTGATACCGCCGGAGGGCGCATGACCCGACCTGCCGACCGGCTGGCTCTTGATCGCGCGATGGTGACGCAGCCAGTCTGGAATCGGTTTGACAACGCTGGTGATGTGGTCGGGCTTCCGGAAAACGTGCTTTTGCACGCAGGTCCTGCATTTTCTTCGACGGATGACATCACCAAGCCGATCTTAAACTCGGCTTGTGTCGCTGCAGTGTACGAGGGTATCGCGCGCGACTTTGAACAGGCAGCGGGGATGATCAAAGCAGGAGAAATCCTGCTGAAGCCAGCGCAGGACTACGCCGTAGTGGTTCCTTTGGCAGCGGTCATTTCAGCCTCGATGCCGTTGCATTCTGTCTATGATGCGTGGCGCGGCAAGCTCCGCTGTTTTGCACCAATCAACGGTGGCCCCCGACCGTCTCTACGCTTGGGACTGCGTGACATGGCAGTCCTTGACCATATTCGCTGGCTTAATACCGCAGTCTGCGACGCGCTTCAGAGAGGGATTGGTGAAGGCGTGGGGCTGGTGGAATTGGCAGCATTGGGCTTGCGCGCAGGAGACGATTGTCACGGGTATACACCTGCAGCAGGTTCTGCTCTGGTGCGAGAGATAAATGCCCGCAGCCGAAGGCCTATTTCGTCTGATGTGGCGGAATTTCTGGCCTCCGCGCCGAGCCTGTTTCTGAATCTTTGGATGGCCGCAACGAAACTGATGATGCGCGCGGCTGAGGGTGTTGAAGGGTCGGGCTTGATTACTGCCGCAGGTGGGAACGGGCGTGAGATAGGAATTCAGATCGCAGGCCGCCCCGGCGAATGGATCACCTCTTCTGCAAGGCCGCCTGTCGGCGACTTAGGCTCACATCCGGCCAAGAGAGCGCTCGGAGCAATCGGAGATAGCGCAATCGTCGACTGCTTTGGGCTTGGGGCGATGGCCTTTGCAAACGCGCCCGTGCAGCGACAGGCCATGTCCCCATATCTTCCCGATCATTTTGACCAGATTGCGCCCGCGTTGGGCGCTGGGACGCACCCTTACTTTCACGATCTTGACCAGAAGATCGGGTGCAGCGTTCTGGATGTCATGGATTTCGGTGAGGGGCCTCTAATCAGTCTGGGCGTGATTGATCGAGAAGGTCAGCTTGGCCGACTTGGCGGCGGGCTATCCCGATTGCCAATTGAGCTTTGCAAACAGGCCGCAGCGGGTTTGCCAGAAGAAATCTGATTATGGCGCAAGCCAGGGGTCAGGAACTTTTACCTGAGTACCACATTAGGTCAGACGATGCTCGGCCTCTTGAACTCCAGCAGCGAGCCTCAACCTCAAGGCGCGTTCATAGCTGGTGTGAATCGGACGCGAACAGGGCAGAATATTAAGGCATCAGCTACGCGCCCCATCTGGGCAAGACTAGTCATCAGTGACTGCCAAGCATGCCATGTACAGCAGCATGGTTCACATTCGAAAATGCTTTATAAACCCGCTACTTAGTGAGCAATTTAGGGGCGTGCGATTGGTCACAGATCCAACGCGATTCAAGAAGCGTTGCTCTCAATCCGCTATTTCGGTCAGCGCTTTTGCTGCGTCGGACGACATCTCATCGGCGCTGCGGCTGATGTCGTCCACACGTCAAAACAGAGGCCTCTTCTTTGGCGCTTCAAGCTCCAAGTCCGCAAACTCGGCCAACCTCTTGAGATCAAGAATCTTCAGTTCATCGTTGCTCCAGGTTGCGAGTTGATTTTCTCTGATACGTCGCAATGTCTTATTCATGTGAACCAAGGAGAGACCCAACGCATCAGCGAGATCTCTTTGCTTGAACGGAAATCTCACGACATTGCCCTGTGCCAATCCAAGAGCGTCCGCGCGTTGATAGACGCGCAATAGGGCCCAAGCCGTAGCTTCCTGCGCACTTCGCTGGCCCACTGTCATGAGCGCGTCGCCGAGAAAGTGCTCCTCAACCGCAGCAAGCCAAGTCAAATCAAACGCCCGTTCCGGATTGTGTTTGAAGAAAGTCCAGAATTCGGATCTGTCGAAAACGCAAAGTGTCATGCGCGTCGTTGCTTCGACTGAATGGCCCATTTCCCCAAGAACGCCGGCTTGTAGTCCGATGAAATCACCCGGGAACACGAAGTTCAGCACCTGTCGCTCTCCGGAACTCAGCGTTTTGTGCCGCAAGCCCATACCATGCAAGGCAGTGTAAAGCTGCGGACTGTTGGAGCCTTCCATCAGGAACGGCGTGCCGGGATCAATGACCAACTCGCCGACTTTGAACTTCTCCATGAAGGCCAAATCGTCTTTCGACATATTGGTGAAAAGGTCTCTGCGCTTAAGCGGGCAATTTGTGCATTTCGTCGCCATAATCTCTCACTTGCTATGTCTTATGTTAATGCGCTTCCTTGGTTTTCGATGCAAAGTTTTCGTTCAATGCCGTCCAACCCTGAGAGGCCCATGAATTTTCTCGTCCTCAATTCCGATCCCATCGTCCTGTTGGATATGGTCGGAATGATACGCGATTGCTGGCCCACATCTGTTGTTGAGGCCGCAAGCACGCTTCGCGACGCTCTGGCGGCCGTTGAGCAATTGCCGAGCGTTGAGGGCGCTTTTATCGGACTGCCTATACCGGACGTCGACGCATCAGGTCTGGCTACGCTGATTGAGCAGAAACAGGGTAAGATCGTCCTGTCACATTTCGGTCAGCCCGAGTTGGCAAATGACATCGCTGCGCGTGGCTGGATACCGTTGGCGCTACCATTTACCAATGAAACGGTGCGGCAGGCGATGCTTAATGCCGGTTTTGTGTCGCGCTGACGCCTGCTTGCATCCCATGAAGAAATGCCTGCATCAGAGGTGGTTGCTCTGCGTGGTGTTGGTTGGTTTGAGCAAATTGTGTTTGCTGCTCGTGCGCACTCGCGTGTGATTTGCCACTCGATGCGACTCCAACAAGCACCAAGCCTAGACCGACGAAAGCTGCACCGATCACTAGGGCTGCGGTGAGTGCATCCGCGACAGAGGCGAGATATATCCATGCCGCTGCCGTTAGAAAAGCTACACCGACAGCCGTGGCGAGCAAGCCCCCCGTCAGCAGGCCTGCGCGCTTCGCAGTGTCAGCAGCTTTCGATTTCAAGCTACCCAGCATTATTTGCGGCCACTCATGAAGCCCACCAAGAAGCCGATACCGGCTGCTATGCCCATCGCCGTTGCAGGCTGGGATTTGATGAATTCGTTGGTCTGGCCTTGAAGTTGTGCGATCTGTTTTGAGGTGGCATCAGCCGCGGCACTTGCCCGCGCTTCTGTCTCCTCGCGCACAGATGTAAATTTCTCTTTCGCGGCGTCTGTAAGGTCTGAGCCCTTTTGCTTGGTGAATTCACCGAGAAGCGCCGTTAGGTTCGAGACGTCTTCGCGCAGTGTCTCAACTTGCGCGGTCAGATCAGCAGTTGTTGGTTCGGATTTGGTAACTTCTGCTAGCTTACGTGCCATTGATTATACCTCCATTCTTTGACGTTTAAGGTTCGTTGTCACAACGGCGCGTGCCCGAAAAGGTTCCAAAAAAGTTGAAGGATAAAGTCAGGAACAGTTCTCTACCATGCGCGTTTGAACTGCAGAGTTGAATAAGGAGAAAACCCTAAAGAGAAAGGATTTCAGCATGTTACATTGGGCACTAGTTTTCTTCGTCGTCGCAGTTATCGCCGCTATCTTCGGCTTTGGAGGTATCGCAAGCGCGTCTGCGGGTATCGCCCAAGTGTTGTTCTTTGTGTTCGTCGCACTTTTCGTCATAGCGTTGCTGATGCGGGTGCTGCGACGAGCAGAATAACCGACAAGTATCTTAGCGAGACAAAGGCCGCGCCAGTGAATTGCGCGGCCTTTGTTTTTTCGGTGTCAGGATTTCAGCGTCTGTGTTGAGGCAAAGAACATCGCTTGACTGACAGCAGACCGAACCTGTTCTTCGCGATAAGGTTTGGAGATAAGGAAGGCTGGTTCCGGGCGCTCACCGGTTAACAGCCGTTCTGGGAACGCCGTGATAAAGATCACCGGCAGATCGTTTCCTAAAACCTCAAGCAGATTATTCACCGCATCGATCCCGGAGGAGTTATCGGCGAGTTGAATGTCAGCGAGAATTAAATCGGGGCGTTCTTCTGCCCCGGCGATGACGGCTTCGTCTCTGGTCCGTGCGACCGATGTAACGCTATGGCCTTGATCGGTAACAATCGCCATCAGATCAGCCGAGATAATTGCCTCATCTTCGATAATGAGCACCTTGCCTTTCACATTATCGGCCATCTCCTCCTGGGCAATCTCCAGCAAGTCGCGGGCCTCTTTGGCGTCGGTGCCGATGATTTCTGCGATCTCTGCAAAGCTGAAGTCTTCGATGGTTCGCAGCAACAGAACTTCGCGTGTATTTTCGGTTAGCCGGCCGAGCAGCTCGTGAGCGCGTGATTGCAACTGATCGGTGGGGGTTTCGACAGGCGTCCCTGCACTAGTCCAAATTTTATTGAAGCATTTGAACAATCCCACCTTAACGGAGCAGGTTTCGTCAAATATCGACCGATCGCTCAGTATCGCTTCCAGTGTCGCAACGGCGTAGTTGTCGCCGGTGGTTTGTGATCCGGTCAAGGCGCGGGCATATCTGCGCAAGAATGGCAAAGCCGTTCCAACCTGTTCAGAAAAATCCAGATCATCATCTGCTATCGTCATTTTTTCGAACCTTTTATAAAGTTTTCTGGAACCCAACACCGTTGGGGTGCGTTCGGTTCCCAAGTGTGTGTAGAATAATTGTAATTCGAGCAAGCGAAAGCAAAGCATGGGTCACGAAGACAATCAAAAAAAGCAGCGGTTTGAAGCGTTGGTTGATGATAACCTGAAACGCCTCTATTCCGATCTGGTGCAAGAGGAACTGCCTGACCGGTTTTCCGAACTCTTGTCCCAGTTGAAAGAGCAGGACAGTCAGAAAAGCTCGAAGTCGTGAGCACCGAGGACCCCAGAGATGAACTGGTAAGCCACTTGCCAGCATTGCGCGCCTTCGCGTTGAGCCTGACGCGCAACGGTGCGACTGCTGATGACATGGTCCAAGATACAATCGTCAAAGCTTGGACGAATATCGAAAAATTTGAAGTCGGAACGAACATGCGTGCTTGGCTGTTCACCATTTTGCGCAACACTTACTATTCCAGTCGCCGCAAAGCCAAGCGCGAGGTTGCCGACGTGGATGGTGCGTTCACCGAAAGATTGTCGGTCAAACCTGAGCATGACGGCAAACTGCAAATGGCTGATTTCAAAGACGCCTTTGAGCAATTGCCAGATGAACAGCGCGAAGCATTGGTTTTGGTCGGGGCGTCTGGATTCTCTTACGAGGAAGCCGCCGACATGTGTGGCGTTGCCGTTGGCACCATTAAAAGCAGGGCAAATCGGGGCCGCGCCCGGCTGGCTGACCTCCTTGATCACGACGACGAAACAGCGATGGAGTTGACCGACCCGGTTACGATGGCTGTTGTCAGCGATAGTGGACCCGTTAGTCGGTGAGGCTGGAATCAGAAGGCGAGGCGGCCACGCTGGGCGGCCGTTTTTTCAACAGCCTGCGCTTTCGCGTACTGGCCATGCTCTCGGTTGCTCTGTTCCCTATCGGGCTCATCGCAGTCATCCAAACCAAGCAGGTCGAAGATACACAGCGTGCAAATGCCGAACTTGTTCTTCTGACGCGGACCGAAAAGGCGTCTTTTCAGGAACGCATAGTGATCGAACAGGCGCGAGGCGCTGCGCGGTTGTTGGGATCTCTTCAAGATCAACTGGCCGATTCAGTTCAGTGTGAAGAATATCTGCGCGCCTTTGTCTCGGCGAATGCGCGGTTCAGTTTTATCGGTGTGCTTCCTAAGACTGGCAAGATGGAATGCTCGTCTGCCGGGCAAAGCTACGACTTTTCGGAGTTTGAGAACTTTGACGAACTGATGGAAAGCGAAACATCGGTCGTTACGGTCAACCAAGACGCACCATTAAGTGGAAGATCGGTCATTGTGGTGTCCGAACCATTCTACGAGCTCGGTGTATTTCAGGGAATGATTTCGGTTTCAGTGCCGCATGCGCGACTTGAGGGGCAATCTGATGATCTTGAGTTCAACGGCCTGACAAACGTAATCACCTTTAACTTGCAAGGCGATATCCTCACGTCCGGGGGGGAGCTGGACGCCGCTTATCTCGACACACCTGTGGCTAAGCAGCTTAAAGAATTAACCGGACGTGGCGCCTTTTCATTTTCTGGCCAGGATAAGTTGCTGCAGAACCGGATCTTTTCCATCGTTCCGATCATCGAAGACACTGTTTACACTCTTGGCGTATGGGACGCCGAGTCCAAAGTTGCGCAGCGTTTTCTTGGACAGCTACCGCCTTGGATTTTTCCGGCGCTGATGTGGGTGGCGAGCCTTGCAGTGGCACTTTTTGCTGTCCACCGGCTGGTGATCCGCCATATCCGACAACTTAGCAGCACAATGAAAGCATTCGCGAAAGATCGAACATTGCCGAGAAGTCAGTCGACCGCATCGCCTTCGGCGGAATTGGCGGATATGGAGAGCGATTTCTTCGATATGGCTGAGACAATTTTAAAGGACGAGGCCGACCTCGAGAACAACCTCCGAGACAAGAACGTACTTCTGAAGGAGGTCCATCATCGTGTGAAGAACAACCTGCAGTTGATCTCGTCGATCATGAATATGCAGCGCCGCCGCGCGACAAACGATGAAACCAAACAGGTTCTCGCAAGATTGCAGGATCGTGTCTTGAGCCTCGCTACGATTCACCGGGATCTTTATCAATCGCAAAGCGGTGGGCGTGTCGATGCAAGCAGCTTGGTGTCTGAGATTGTTGAAAAGTCAATTGAGATTGGCGAGGACACGAACAAGCATGTTATCCGAACCGTGGATGTTGACCCTGTCCTGCTCTACCCGGATCAGGCCGTGCCGCTTTCGCTGTTGATGGCTGAGGCGAGTACAAATGCAATGAAGTACCTTGGGCCGGACAAGTCAGGCAATCAATGGGTCAAGGTTTCAATGAAAACGGGCGAAGATCAATACTGCGTGATCCAATTCGAAAATTCCGTCGCCGGAGAAACGGATGCTGAGAGCACGGGCCTTGGCGCACAATTGATCAGTGCGTTTGCCTCACAACTTGGTGGCAAGGTTCAAACGGAAAGTGCTGAGGACCGCTACAGCATGACCTTGGAGTTCCAGATCGCGGAATTTGATGAAGAGAGCACCGATTACTGAGTGACTAAGCGCCCTGCGGATTTGCGCTATCCTCTTTTTGCTCTTCGGAACTGGTTTGCGCCCCGAACACCCTCTTTGCAATCACAAGTGTCCAGATCAGCAGTGGAATGGCGACGAAGCCTCCAAGCGGCCCCCAAAGCCACAGCCAGAAGACCAGAGACAAAAATACGAGCAGCGGATTGACGGACAGGCTTTTGCCAACAAGAGCAGGTGTTACGAACTGGCCTTCAGTGGCGTTCATGGTCAGATAAAGGGCCGCTGGCAAAAAGCTGTAGGGACCATCGAAACTGAATATGCCGGTGAGTACCAAGGCGACGGCAAGCGACGCTGGTCCGAGATAGAGAATGTAGTTTACGAGGAATGCTAACAGCCCCCAGAGAACGGGCGACGGCATGCCCAAGATACTCATTACCGCTGTTACAATAATCCCAAAACTTGCGTTGATCATCGAGATGGTCAGGAAGTAGCGGGACACCTGCGACTCCGCGAAATGCAGATCCTCTTCTGTCAGACGGGTGAAGGTTTGACCAAAAAAGCGGTAGAGGTCTTTGCGGACAAGCAAGAAGAAGTACAAAGTGCCGATTAACACCATCACCTGGGCCAAGTACTGCGGCGCCTGAAATGCGGCTTGCGTCGCAGTCGGAATGGCAACTGCGGCGGCCTCGGTCGCTTCAGGAACAGCGGTGGGATCGATGGCTTGTGCTACGTTCTCGCTGATCTCATCCAAGCCACGCAGCATCGCCTTGAGCTCTGCCATCGCATAGCGGAGCTCGTTCCAGATTACCGGCGCCTGTTCCAGCGCGCTGGTCACGTAGGGTTCCAAGAAAAAGCCTATAGCCAGGAACACGACTAACCCAACAATCAAGGTGGCGAAGGCGGATAACGCCCCGGGAGCGCCCAGTCTGTCCCACATGTCCCGTACAGGTGATAAAATCACGCCGAAGACCAGAGCCAGTAGCATCGGCGCGAAGATATTCTCCGCGTATTTGAGCACGGCGAACACCATGATCGTAGCTATAATCGCGGCGCTTGTTCGGCTGATTGAAAGATGGGGCATGGTGCCTCCCTGAAAGCTGCCGTTAGCCGATTGGCATGACGCCGTATCTTCTATTCAGCCGCAATCTGGCTCGGGGATTCGTCCTTTTGCTCAGTCGAGCGGACCTTCACTGTCGCATGTGGATCGGTCACAATCGTACGCGTTGGGAACGGGATATCGATGTCGGCTGAATCCAGCGCTTCTTTAACTTTGCGCTTCATGTCGGCCTGATATTGAAAATATTCTCCGGAATCGCACCAGACTCGCACGAGGAAGTCGACGCTGCTGCCTCCTAGGTTGTTCACTTGGACGAATGGCTCTGGTTCGCCATGCGACCTGTCGTCAGCCATTACTGTTTCGAGGATCACTTGCTCGGCCTTCGCCAAGTTTACGCCGTAGCCTACGCCAAATGTCCATTCAGCGCGCCTTGTTGGATAGCTGGAGTAATTCTTGATTGTGTTGCCCCAGACTTCTGAATTTGGGACCACGACCTGCACATTCCCAAGATCAGCGATCTCGGTGTAGTTCAAAGTGATCTCCCTGACTGTGCCCATCACTCCGTTGACTTTGACGAAGTCGCCAACCTTCAAAGGGCGGAACAGAATGATCATAACGCCGGCGGCGACGTTGGATAACGTGCCTTGTAACGCCAAGCCGATTGCCAAGCCTGCAGCACCTATAACTGCGACAATGGATGTCGTCTGAATGCCGAATGTGTTGAGCACAAAGAGCGCTGTGAAAGCGAGCACCGTGTATCTCGCGATGTTTCCAAGAAAACTGAACAGGGTATCATCCAGTTTTGCGTGCTTTTCGCCCAAGCGCCGGATGCGGCGACGCGCAAAACCAGCCAGCAGGAAACCAAGAACAACAATAAGACAAGCGGCTAGTGCACTCCCGGCAAGTGAAATCAGAGCGTCAAACGTGAGATAATCCGCAAAGGATTTCCCATCATATATCTTTGTATTGAAGGCTTCACCGATTTGGTTGGTAATATCTGCAGTGGTTTGTGCTAGCTGTTCCATGGCGCTTTAGTGTCTTTCAGTTATTCATAGTTGCCCGCGAAAGTTTCAGTGAGCGAGCTGATGAATTGAGCCAGCGCAATCACTTGCGCTGGCTTAGTGGTCCAGTATTCGACTTTAGGCTATACGGTGGTCGCGCTCGAACGGGGCCCCGCAATCAACCAGATAATGAAACCGATGATCGGAAGTATAAGGACAAGTAGGGTCCAGAGCACTTTTGAGCCCGTGGAAGCGCCTGATCCTATAATTGAAACAATAGCCCAGATGTTCAGGGCTAGAACGAGAATTCCGCCAAGGCCAGCATATTCCATGATTTTGACTCCTTAGTTCAAAGTATCTTGCCGCCTCAACGTCCGAGAGCTGATTTGGTTCCCCGAAAAGAGATCCGGCTGACGTTTCCAACAGAGATAGGCTGAAAAAAAAGACTGTTAGCTTCTGCCAACGAATTTCGTCTCGAAGGTCTGCTGTGGCTGTTTCACCTTGGCCAATGGCCTTTTCTCTCGGCTACATTGTTTGCCGGACCATTGATGATATACAGGTTCGTTCCTGTCACCTGAGTTTTAGAAACTCATTTACTCTGGACGGCCATGCGCATGACGAGACCAATTAAGAAAATCGCCTGTATTGGAGAGATGATGCTTGAACTTGCACCGGCGGGTGGCAATCAGTTTGAGTTAGGCGTGGCGGGTGACACTTATAATACGGCCGTTTACCTCAAGCGACTGCTCAAGGCCTCCGACGTTGATGTCAGTTACGTAACAGCAGTTGGCGATGATCCTAATTCGGCAAGGCTGATGGAAGCCCTTCACGAAGAAGGTATCAACGCGAGCTATGTGGCCGTCAGAGAAGGGATGTCGCCGGGTCTATATATGATCAGCGTTGACTCCTCAGGCGAGCGAAGCTTCAGCTACTGGCGCTCGGCCGCCGCTGCGCGGACGCTTTTCGATCCTGAGTTTCCCGAAGTCATCAGCGATATGTCTGAGTTCGATCTAGTCTACCTTTCAGGCATTTCCGTCGCGATATTGCCTGCTGAGAGCCGCACAATCCTGAAAACCAAGCTCGCGGATTTTCGACAAAATGGTGGAGTCGTGGCATTCGATTCCAATTATCGACCCGCACTTTGGGACAGTGCGGATGTTGCGAGAACCGAAATCACTGAATTTTACAGGCAGGCCGATATCGCCCTTCCCTCGGTAGACGATGAGGCACTGCTGTTTGATGACCAAGACAGCGACGATGCTTTGAAGCGGTTCAAAGAGTTGGGCGTTAAATGTGGTGCGCTAAAGCGCGGATCTTCGGGGCCTGTCAGTTTGGACGGAGCCGAGGTTGCCGTACCCAATGTCGCGAGTGACCTGATCGTCGATTCAACGGCGGCCGGGGACAGCTTCAATGCTGGGTTTCTTGCTGGTTTCATGGAGGGGCGCACCGCTAAAGAATGCATGCTTTGCGGTCATGAGTTGGCAGCTCGGGTCATTCAGCATCGTGGGGCCATCATCGAAGCTTCAAAGATGTAGGTCGACCATAGCCACTGCTTCATTCCATTGATGTGCATATTCCTTGAGTGGTGCTAGATCTGTGGACAGAGTAGCTTGCGTCGGCATTTCAAACCCTTTGGGTGATCCAAACAGCATTGCAGCGCCCATGCTTGTGCCCGTCATCGATTTGGTTTTCAGAACTAGACGTTCGGTCATAGCCTCAAGCATCGTTAAGTAATGCGAGTTGCTCGCGAAAGGGCCTTCCACAATTGTCGGCCCGCTGGCACCAGTGAGGTCGAGGCAGGTGTTTGTCATCAGGGCTAGATAGAATGAAAGCGCTACCGTTCGTGCGCCAGACCCCGGTGCCGGTTCTGCTCCCAGCCATTTCATGTCGCGGTCTTGATACGGTCCGGAGGATGGATCGACAGCGGGCATAAGCATAATGCCTTTGTCCAGAACGTATTCGATATCCTTTGGTTGAACGTCTAACGGATGGCCTTGCTGTATAAGCTCAAACTCTCGACCGCCCATGAATCGGGCAGAGGGAACGGGATCACCCGACGCGCTGATGTTAATTAGGGTGTCACGCGCTGGGTTTAGCTTTGAAGGGGCGCCGCCAACTGACATGGCAATCACCCATGTCCCAGTCGATACAACCGAGTAGGGAGCGGTCTGGGTCAGTACATGCGGATAGAGCGATGCATTTGAATCGTGAATGCCGCACATCACAGGCGTCTCGGGCGGCAATCCCGTCTTCGCTGCGATCTTTGGTAGTATAGATCCCAAAATATCGTTGGATTTACGAACGGGTGCCATCTTGTCTACGATATCCAAGGCATCGACCAAGGGAGAGTAGGCTCGCTTGTGCGGCAGCCAAAGGTCGGTGTGACAGCCGATCGAACTCAGGTCGCTCGCAATCACGCCCGTCAGACGATGAGCCCAGTATTGAGGGTAAGTCAGAATATGAGCGGTGCGCTTATGCAGGTTGGGGTCGGTAAAGAATTGCCAATGCAGTTGCGCCCCAACGTTCAGGCCATTCGTCAGTCGCGGTGACCCGGTGTCGGCAAAGCTTGGGCGTATGGCGTCATAGTCCTCTGCAGTGGCCAAAGGGCCGTTGTGCTCGTAATCGAGGATAGGCGCAGCGAGGTCTCCCTCTGCGGTCAGCAGCACAATGCTGGCACCATGTGTGGTCACCGATATTCCATCAATTCCATGAGCGCGATGGAACTCTGTCAACGCGGCAAGCAAAAACTGCCAATGACCATTAGTATCGAAGTGCGGCCAAGGAGGGCCGGGCTGAACTTCATTTGGGCGTGTGACGACAGCAAGTTCTGAAATTGAGTTGAGATCGACCACCGCCAATTTAGCGTTGGTTTTACCAATATCGATTACAGCGATATGTCGGGGCCTCGTCATGGCATGTGAAAGAGACGCTGCAACTCAACCGCAACGGGTGCGTTATCAGGATGAGTTTCCATGAGGTCGGCCATGTACTCCCACCATTTCTTCATGATGGCATGATGCGGTAATTCGTCCATATCGTGGTTGTCTGAGCGGACGAGAACGCCGATAAGCAACCCAGATTCCTCATCCAGATGAATGCTGTAATCACTTACACCTGCATCGTGCAGAAGTTTGGTGAGCTCTGGCCAAATTTCATCATGGCGACGCTTGTATTCATCTGCCGCGCCAGCGTTTAAACGCATCCTAAAAACGTATCGCTCGCTCATGGTTTATGGCGCCTGGCATTGATGATCGACCACATTCGGGGCAGGGCGATCACTCCGATCAGCAGTAATCCGATGAAGATCGACATGACGATCCCGGGCACATTGAGCAAGCCCAAGCCGAACGTGACAAGTCCCATGACAAATGCTGCAATGACGACACCCGGGATGGATCCTGAGCCACCCAGAATGTTGACGCCGCCCAAAACAACCATTGTAACCACCTCAAGCTCCATGCCTGTTGCTATGCTGGGTCGCGTCGATCCAAGTCGTGACGTCAGACAAATTGCAGCCAACCCAGACATCAGGCCTGTTAACAGGAACAAGATAAACTTGACCCGCTGCACTCTGATACCGCTGAATAGTGCCCCGGTAGGGTTGTTGCCGATAGCATAGACTGCTCGACCAAAATTCGTTTTGTGCAGCAGTACGCCGTAAATCGCCGCCAGTATTACAAAGATTACCATCTCCACGGTAATCACCCAGAAGACATAACCCTGGCCGAACCAAGCGAAGTCACTGGGGTATCCGCGAAACGCGCCGTCCCCGAGAATGATGAAACTGATGCCGCGAAACAGGCTCATGGTACCGATTGTGACGACGATCGAGGGCAACCCCAAAACTGTGACGAAGAACGCGTTGAACGCACCGCACATAATCCCAACGATAAGGCCTATTGCGACCAGTTCGGTTGTGCCGGCCCCATATTGCACCGCCAACCCCATTGCCGTGCTCGCTAATGCAATGATTGAGGCAACGGAAAGATCGATTTCACCCGCAATGATTAACATGGCCATAGCAAAAGCGATCATGGCTTTTTCAGTGAAATTGAAGGTCGCGTCGCTGAGATTCCACGCATTCAGGAAATACGGTGACGTGAAGCTGTTCACAATGAATATGGCCACTGCCACGGCCAGCAGAAGCGCCTCCCAACTCCGAAAAACAGAATGAGCGCGACTGTTAAGCCGATCCGGGATATGGCGGGTTTGGGTGGCCGTTTCGGTCATGTCGAACCCTCCGCAGATTTGAGGATGATCCGGCCCTTTGTTTTACCTGCTCGTGCATTGAAGGCGACCGCGATCAGGATCGCGCTGCCGGAAATTGCCAACTGCCAGAAGGGCGAGATGTTGATCACTGGTAGCGCGTTTTTGACGACGCCCAAGAATATCGCGCCCAACACGGCACCCCCGACAGATCCAATACCACCTGCGATTGAAATGCCTCCAATGACGCAGGCAGCGACCACTTCCAGCTCGAACCCTCCAGCGATATCGACATAGGCAACCGCATATCGCGCCACCCAGAGATAGCCGGTCAGCCCGGCCAAAGCGCCCGACAGGACGAAGGCCAGAAATTGTGTTTTCCCAACATTGATACCCGCGTAGACAGCGGCATGAGGATTGCCACCGACGGCGAAGATTGCGCGTCCCAATGACGTACGCGCCATCATGATACCGAATATGACGACCGCGAGAATGGCAACCCAAGAGAGCATAGGTAGCCCAAGAACAGTAGTGCGCGGAAAGCCAGTGAAGGCGTCACTCATTTCATGGGCGTTTACCCATTTTCCGTCCGAAATCAGGAAGATGATGCCTCGAAAGACTGTCATGGTACCCAAGGTGACAACGATAGGCGGTATGGCAAGTTTCCAGACCAAAAGGCCGTTGATTGCGCCCATGATTGCACCCAGCAAGATCGCGATTGTCAGAATAACCGGAATTGGAAGACCAGGCATGGCGACATTTATCATGGCGACAACCATCCCCGTGAGCGCCAAATTGGCCGCTACGGAAAGATCAATACAACGGGTCAAGATCACGACCATTTGCCCGAGCGCCAGAATGATCAGGGGTGCCGTATCGTTAAATACATTTAATAAGTTGCTTGGAGCGGCGAAGCCGGCAAAACGCGCAGAAATCAAAACTAGCAATGCCAGTATTGCAATGCTCAGAATTAGTTCTCGAACGGGGATGACTCGCGGCAGCATTGGCTAGACCTCTGCCATCTGCGGTGTGGTTGTGATGCCTGCGGCGTGCCGGACCAGCGTTTCAGGGCTGAGTTTCTTATCCGAAAGCTCTACCTCTATCCGGCCGTCTCGCATAACGATCACCCGGTCGGACATGCCGATAATCTCGGGGATTTCCGAACTGACCATAATGATCGATAGGCCTTGGGCTGCAAGTTCGGCCATAAAGTCATGCACCGCGGCCTTTGATCCAATGTCGACCCCCTTGGTGGGCTCATCCAAAATAATGACCTGTGGACGGGTTGCGAGCCACTTTGCGATAACGACCTTCTGTTGGTTGCCGCCCGACAGGTTGCCTACATCTTGATCCAAGGAAGCGGCGCGCAGATCGAGACGCTCAGAATACTCGCGCGCAAGTTTGAATTCCTCGACAAGTCTCAAAAACCCGGATTTGGATGTTTGCCCAAGCGAGGGCAGGGTAATGTTCTGAAAGATCGGAAGCCCGATGATGGCGCCTTGTTTGCCTCGATCCTCGGGCACGTAGACGATGCCATTCGCAATTGCATCGGCAGGCGATCGGATGTTGCAGGTTTTTCCATTGATTTCGCAAACGCCGCTTGAGGGTCTGGTTATGCCAAACAGTGATTGCATGAATTCAGATCGGCCCGCCCCGACGAGGCCATAAAAACCCAGAATCTCACCGGCTTTCAACGTGAAGCTGATATCGGCGAATTCAGTTGGGTGACCGTAATTTATGACTTTCAGGACATCCGAGGCGACAGTCGCTTCACGTTCGGGAAAAATGTGATCGACAGTTCGGCCCACCATCATTTCGACAAGCGCATCCTGGCTGATATCGGCGATAAGGCCTTTATCGACGAAAGCCCCATCTCGAAAAACGACGTAGTGATCAGCTATGCGAAAAATCTCGTCGAACTTGTGGCTAATGAACAGAATGGCCTTGCCTTGTGTCTTCAGCGTTTCAATCAGCTCGTAGAGCTCTGATATCTCTTTGTGCGACAGCGCTGCCGTTGGTTCATCCATGATCACCACCCGCGCATCGACCGACAACGCCCGTGCAATGGCCACGAGGTGTTTGTTCGCAATGCCTAGGTCGCGCAGCTTTGTTCGAGAGCTAAACATCGCGCCGATACTCTCCAGAAGCTTGGACGCTGCCTCATGCATCGCTCTGCTGTCGATGAGGCCGAAGGTATTTCGAGGGGCGTGACCTAAGAAGATGTTTTCTGCGACGGACAGCTCATCGAACAAAACCGTCTCCTGATGGATCGCTGTGATACCCGCATCTCCCGCAGCATTGGCATTGGCGAACCTGATCGGGTCCCCATCGATCCTGATCGTGCCTTCATCGGGCTGGTATATCCCGGTCAAAATTTTGACAGTAGTTGATTTACCTGCCCCGTTTTCGCCGACCAGAGCCGTCACTTGGCCCGCGTATAAATCCAGCTGAACCGAGTCCAAGGCTTTCACGCCCGGAAAGGTTTTGGTGATGGCGTCCATCGACACGACGGGCGTTACGCTCTCGGTCATTTTCGCTCTCTTTTGAATTGGGGCGTGGGTGTCGGGCGCAGCGATACTAGAGCGCCGCGCCAGACTAGGGAGATCAGAAGATTGACTTGAACTCGTCAATATTGCTGGCGTCGTAGATAAACGGATCAGCCATTGCGCCCTCTGAATTGTCGTCAAGGGTCAAGCTGCCCATTCTTCCCATCGGAATAGCAGAGCCCGGATCGGTCGCGGCACCATTTTTAGCGATCTCGTAGGCAAGCATTGTGGCGGAGTAGCCCAGATCAATTGGGTTCCAGATTGCGAAGGATTGCGACGCGCCGGATTCAATCGCGCCCGCCATCTCGGATGGCAAGCCGAGCCCAGTAACGTTGACCTCGCCAACTTTTCCCGCATCGACCACAGCTTGCGCCGCTGCGACGATCCCCACAGATGTTGGTGCGATGATCGCATCAAGATCGGGATAGGATTGCATCAGGCCAGTCGCTTCACGGTACGACTTGTCTGCCAGATCATCTCCGTAAACTGTAGCGACCACGTTGATGCCCGGATAGTTGCCCATCACCTTGTTCATCTCTTCGATCCAGGTGTTCTGGTTGGTCGAGGTGGTTGTGGCCGAAAGAACCGCAACATCACCGCCATCTGGCAGATGGTCGGCGGCCAGCTTGATGATCATGTTCCCGATCAGGGCATTGGACGAGGGGTTGAGATGCATCTGACGACCCTCTGGCGCGACGCCGCTGTCCCAGCTAATGACCGTGATACCGCGTTGCATCGCTTTTTTCAGGGCAGGCACCAATGCGTCAGTGTCGTTTGCAGAGATTGCAATCGCGTCTACGTTTTGTGCAATCAGGGCATTGATCACCTCAATCTGACCTTCGGCTGTGGTATCAGTGGGGCCTGTATAGATAATTTCTACACCACCTAATTCGGCCGCGGCCTCTTCCGCGCCTTTTGCGGCGGCTTCGAAAAAACCAATGCCGAGCGCTTTTACGACCAGTGCAATACGTGTGTCTTCCGCGGATGCGGGTGCCGCGATCATCATCGCGGCGGCGGCAGCTGAGGCCAGTATCTTGTTTAATACACTCATGGTTTCCTCCCTTTGAGTGGTTGCTGGTTGAGGTGGCTTAAGACACCACTCCTGTTTTTTGAGCCGCACCTTTCGCCACGACGATCAGTTTCACGTCCGCTGCTTCCAACATGGATGCAGTGCGATCATCGATGCCGTCGTCGGTGATGATCGTGTCGATGCGCGCCAATGGGCACAGAATGAGGCTTGAGCGAACCTCGAACTTTGCGCTGTCAGCAAGCACGATCAGCTCCTCGGCTTGTCCAATCAGTTTTTGTTCCGCCTGGATCAAAAGTGGATCCTGCTCCATCAAACCCAGCGGTCCCAGACCTTGCGCGCCCATGAACATCCGTTTTGCGTAGAAGTTCCGGGTCACGTCATTTTCGAAGGGTGACAGGATGATGTTTTGCTCGCGGTAGATAACGCCCCCGGAGAGCAGAACGGTGTTTCGAGAATTCTTCAGAAGATGCTCGGCGATCGGAAAAGAGTTCGTGAACACCTGCATTTGACGTGAGGCGAGCGGGTGAACCATCTGAAACGTCGTCGTGCCGCCATTGATGATAATCGGTTCACCATCGCTGCAAAGTTCAACGGCCGCTGCGGCGATGGCCTGCTTTTCTGAAATGTTGATCGTTTCGTTGTAAGAAAAAGGGCGACCGGCCAATCCGACGAAAGGTGTTGTCGTAAGAGCTTCTGCGCCTCCCCGAACACGCCGGAGCTTCCCCGCGTCATCAAGTGCGTTGATATCGCGCCGCACGGTCGCTTCCGAGGCCCCGGTCAGATTGCAGAGGTCGGCAACGGTCACAAGTGATCGGTCCTGAACTGCCGACAAAATCACCCTGTGCCTGTCATTCTCGTGCATCGAGCTGTCCTTCTCTACTGCGGTCAACGTGGAGTGAGTCGTTGTTGCAAGTCAATCATTAATTGTCATTATCAATCATGCTGCATTGCAGAATGATTGATAATGATTGAAGATGATTGACTTGTGGGTATCGGACAGGCAGCGTATCTGCAGACCATATCTGCCTGAATCTGCCGTTGATGGAGATCCCAATGCCCGACGCGACCCCGAGCGAACGCCTTGAAAACAAGTGGGATGCATCCCTTGCGGAAAATTTGAGTGAGCCGGAAAAATTGCTCTATCGCTCAAATCTTCTCGGTTCAGACAAGCGAATCACGAACTACGGTGGGGGAAATACCTCTGCAAAGGTCATGCAGGATGATCCCTTGACCGGAGATTTGGTTGAAGTGCTTTGGGTGAAGGGCTCTGGGGGCGATGTAGGATCCATCAAGATGGACGGATTTTCGACGCTCTACATGGACAAGTTGAACGCCCTGCGCGGTATTTATCGCGGAGTAGAGTTTGAGGACAAGATGGTTGGGTATTTGCCCCACTGCACCTTCAATCTGAACCCGCGCGCCGCTTCAATCGACACACCGCTTCACGCCTATGTCCCTCGTAAACACGTCGATCACATGCACCCGGACGCGATCATCGCTATTGCTGCCGCCAAAGACAGCAAAGCACTTACGAAAGAGATATTTGGCGATAGCATTGGCTGGTTGCCGTGGAAGCGGCCTGGCTATGAGCTGGGGCTCTGGTTGTCTGAGTTTTGTCAGAAAAACCCGGACGCAAAGGGAGTGGTTCTGGAGAGCCACGGGCTGTTCACATGGGCGGATGATGCCTGCGACTGTTATGAGTTGACGCTCGAGGTCATTCAAACTGCGATGGATTGGATTGCCGAAAAGACCGAGGGCAAAGACGCCTTTGGTGGGGCCGCCCACAAGAGCCTTCCGGCGGAAGATCGTCGCGCTGTGGCGGGCCGTCTGATGCCAGCTATCCGTGGCATGGTTTCGGGCCAGCAACACATGGTTGGCCACTTCAGCGATAGCGATACGGTGCTGGAGTTTGTGAATGCGGCGGACATGTCTCGTCTGGCGGCATTAGGTACCTCTTGCCCTGATCATTTCCTGCGAACAAAAATTTGTCCATTGGTCGTCGACTTTGATCCGGGAAAGCCAGACCTCGAGGCAACGCTCGCGGGCCTTCCTGACGCTGTGGCCGCCTACCGTAAGCACTATGAGGCCTATTATGAGCGCTGCAAACGCGACGATAGCCCAGCGATGCGCGACCCGAATGCCGTCGTCTACCTGATCCCGGGTGTCGGCATGGTTACTTTTGCCAAGGACAAGGCAACAGCCCGGATATCGGGCGAATTCTATGTTAACGCGATCAACGTGATGCGCGGCGCAGATGTGGTGTCCACCTATCAAGGTCTGCCGGAGCAGGAAGCCTTCGACATCGAATATTGGTTGCTCGAGGAGGCCAAGCTTCAAAGGATGCCAAAGCCCAAAACGCTCGCTGGGCGTGTGGCATTGGTGACGGGCGGAGCAGGCGGAATTGGCTCGGCAACGGCTGAAAGATACTTGCGTGAAGGCGCGTGCGTCATGCTGGCAGATATCGACGAAGATGCCTTGGCTGGCACTCTGGCCGAGTTGTCCGGACTCTATTCGGCTGATGTCGTGCGATCCGTCGTGATGAACGTTACCGACGAAGCTGCGGTCTCAGCAGCCTTTGGGCAGATAGCTACTGAGTTCGGCGGTGTAGATATCCTCGTCTCAAACGCGGGTATCGCAAGTTCTGCTCCAGTCACAGAAACCAGTCTGGACCTTTGGAACAAGAACATGGAAATCCTGTCCACCGGTTACTTCTTGGTCAGCCGCGAGGCGTTCAAGTTGATGCGGGTTCAGGATATCGGTGGTGCGGTCGTCTTCGTGGCCTCCAAAAATGGTCTGGCGGCATCCCCGAATGCATCTGCATATTGCACAGCGAAGGCCTCAGAGATCCATCTTGCGCGATGTTTGGCGCTAGAGGGTGCACCTGACGGTATCCGCGTGAACGTGGTCAACCCGGACGCGGTGCTAAGAGGGTCGAAAATCTGGTCCGGCGACTGGCTGAAAGAACGTGCTTCGACCTATGGTAAAGACAAGGAAGGTCTGGAGGAACATTACCGAGAGCGGTCGTTGCTCAAACGTTCGGTCCTTCCCGAAGACATTGCCGAGGCCGCGTATTTCTTTGCTTCGGAACTGTCGTCCAAATCCACTGGGAACATCATCAATGTAGACGCTGGAAACGTCCAAGCATTCACGCGCTGAGGTAACACCATGATCGACAACAACATCATTGAATTGGACAATGAGCGTGCCGCCACGACCTTGAAAGCTGATTACGCGGCGCTTGCAGAGCACTTGGATCGTCGTGGGATTGATATCGAGGGAATCAAGTCCAAAGTCTCGAAATACGGTGTTGCTATCCCCAGTTGGGGCGTCGGCACTGGCGGCACACGATTTGCTCGGTTTCCCGGGCCCGGGGAGCCGCGGAACATATTCGATAAGCTTGATGATTGCGGTGTAATTCAACAACTGGCCAAAGCAACGCCAACCGTGTCGCTTCATATCCCGTGGGACAAGGCCTCCCCCGCTGACCTGACGACCAAAGTGCAGGAAGTTGGTCTTTCGTTTGATGCGATGAACTCGAACACATTTCAGGATCATCCCGGCCAGCAGCACAGCTACAAGTTCGGCTCGCTCTCAAATACTGACAACGCGACGCGTCAGATGGCAGTTGAACACAATATCGAGTGCATCGAATTGGGCCGTCAAATTGGATCCAAAGCGCTGACGATATGGGTGGGGGATGGCTCCAATTTTCCGGGGCAGGCGAATTTTACGAAACAATTTGAACGATACCTCGATGCCGTTGGGAAGGTCTATGCGGCGCTGCCCGATGATTGGACGTTGTTGACCGAACACAAGATGTATGAGCCCGCGTTTTATTCCACCGTCGTTCAGGATTGGGGCACCAACCTGCTAATCGCACAGCAGATGGGCGACAAAGCCAAGTGCCTCGTGGATCTTGGGCATCACGCGCCCAATGTGAATATCGAAATGATCGTCGCACGCTTGACGCAGTTCAATAAGCTGGGAGGATTCCACTTCAACGACAGCAAGTATGGCGATGACGATCTCGACACTGCCAGTATAGACCCGTACCGTCTTTTCTTGGTGTTCAATGAACTGGTCGAAGCAGAGTCAGACCCGTCCTTCAAGCCGATGCACATGCTTGACCAAAGTCACAATGTGACCGACCCCATCGAAAGCTTGATGATGTCCGCAATGGAAGTCCAACGCGCCTATGCGCAGGCTCTTCTTGTTGATCGTGAAGCTTTGGCCGGGTTCCAGGAGGAAAACGATGCATTGATGGCGACGACTGCGCTGAAAAAGGCATTCCGCACGGACGTCGAGCCCATCCTGGCGATGGCGCGTTTGGAGGCGAAGGGTGCGATTGACCCAGTCTCGGCATACCGCGCCTCTGGTTATCGTCAGGCCGTTGCCAAGGATCGACCTGCAGTGGCGGGCGGGGGCGGTGGAATTGTCTGACTGACAGCGTTGCCGATCTCTGTAGATACCCATCGAAAACTAACGTAGTTTTAACTCTAACGTCTTGGGTGGTCGTGTGGCTAACTCAAGCGGCTGATGTTGGAGGTTCTATCGGTGAAATTGAGCTACATCTTCGTTGGGTTTAGTATGGTTGCGGCAACCGCAGCCTTTGCGCACAGCGGTGTTAAGAATGCTGCTGTCAAAGCCCGTATGGATGCCATGAGCAGTATTGGCGCAGAGATGAAAACTCTGGGCGAAATGACCAAGGGTGTTTCCGCTTTCGATGTGAGTATTGCGCGGGCAGCGGCGGCATCGATTGCGGACCATGCAGCCGAAACGCCAGATCTCTTCCGTGCGGAAGAAGATGATCCGAAGTCGGAGGCGACGCCTGCGATATGGGCAGATTTTGATGATTTCACTGCCAAGGCGGTCGCATTGGAAAACGCAGCGCGCGGCGCATCATCAACGATCTCAAGCGTTGATGATCTCGCTCCAGCCATGAAGGCGCTTGGGGAAACGTGCAAGGCATGCCACGCAGACTATCGGCAGAAGAGATAATCGTTCGGAGTATCTATGCGCCGGGATCAGCCTGCATGACGATAGTCGGTGCCTGCATAGATAGACCTGGCGCGCGCGATCAATGCTGATGCGGCTCGTCGTCCAGAGAACCATGGATCGCGAATTGCTCTAGTCCTGCTTCCTGTGGCTCAATCATCCGGAAGGCTTCCTTGACCCCGGCATCGGTCAATTCGCGGGCTACGGTCAGAACGGTGTTGGGTTGCTGACCCTCGCAGAGATCAGCCATGTGCTGCAGCTCTTCGGTTGCTACAGGGGTCGCGGCCTCAACGGATGGAGCGCCGTACATATCTACAAAATGTTGGGCGAGCGCCGCTGCCAGTGCATCGAATTCATGAGGCTCGATTTGTGTGACCGCAACGAAGGTGACGCGCCCAAAGGTTTCGATGCCAAGCCAACCGTTCGAAAAAGCTTGGCGGGCTTTACCGCTAAGATCGGCCTCGCTCCAGTCGGAGAATTCGAAGCCTCCCGAAATGCACCATTCCCCCGTTCGCGCAGGTGAATGAAACACATTCATATCGCTCTCATCGAAATGGATTGCGCGTGCCAGTCTCATACTATTGACCTTCCAGAAGATGTGTTATCGGGATCAAATGGGTCGTGGTCTTGTCACGGATCAATATTCCAAAGCGCTCATCGACACCTAAGAAGGTCCCGGTCGTGTCGGCGACCTCGATCTGCTCGCCCATGCCGTGCGCCAAACCGCGCCAGTCCTTGTGCAGAGACGATACCCCGTCTTCTGTCCATGTATTGATACCGACTAGAGTATGTCTGATCCAAGCCTCTAATAGAGCTATTGCGTCTACATCTGCGCACCCTTCGGCATATAGCGCCGTTTGGTCAGGTGTTTCACCAGTATTTTCGCTTGCCGGCCATAGGGGCAGCTCGAACCCCACAACCAGCCATTTTGGTTCAACATCGGGTTCCGGATCTGACGCCGCCACGCGAAGGCGACCGCAGGACGCTCCATTGATGCGGATGCCTCCGCCCCATTCGAGATGTACGGCAACTTCAGGCGGCGCCAAAGCACCTAAGGCATTTTGAAAACCTACGCCGCATAACGGAACCATGGCCATTGCGTCCTTTAGGGGCACGTCTGGCGCGAAGACGATTGCTGCGCGCATCTGGTCGGGTTCCAGATTGTGAATGACAAGCCCAGCATCGCAGCCGCGGATAGCTTCAACGCAAGCCTTTTCGAACGGATCAATCGAACCCTCTACCGCTTGACCGCTAAAGAGAGGGGGAAGGCTTGGCTTGGTCATGCCTTCCCAGCCTCGATCAACGCTTTAGCGACAGTACGGAACCCTTGCGCCTGTGCTGAGTCGGGTTTTGAAACAACAATTGGCGCGCCACCGTCAGCTGCCAGCCTGATATCGAGGTGGAGTGGGATTTCGGCCAATAGCGGCACCCCGAGTTTCGCGGCTTCGGATACGACGCCGCCATGGCCGAATACGTGCTCTTCATGACCACATTCGCTGCAGATATGTGTGCTCATGTTTTCGATCATTCCGAGGATTGGTGTGCCCATCTGGTTAAACATGTCGATGCCTTTGCGCGCGTCCAACAAAGCAACGTCCTGTGGCGTGGAAACGATCACGGCGCCGTCCAGGTGCGCCTTTTGCGCCAGCGTCATTTGAACGTCACCAGTGCCGGGGGGTAGGTCAACGATGAGGACATCCAAAGCTCCCCATTGCACTTGCATCATCATTTGCTGCAACGCACCCATCAGCATCGGCCCGCGCCAGACAACGGCCTGATCCTCGTTGGTCATCAGTCCGATGGACATCATGGTCACACCAAAATTGCGTAAGGGCAGGATCAACTTGCCATCTGGGCTTTGTGGTCGTCCCGAGACCCCCAACATGCGGGGCTGTGACGGGCCATATACGTCTGCGTCCAGCATTCCGACGCGCCGCCCTTCCGCAGCCAGCGCGCAAGCGAGATTGGCAGCGACAGTTGACTTCCCAACGCCGCCCTTCCCCGAGGCGATCGCGATAATGCGGTCGACACCCGGAATTTTCTCGGGTCCGGTCGGTTCTGCCTTTGATCCGGCTTTCAGATCTGGCGGTGCGCTGGGTTTGCTATGCGCAGTCATAACGATGGAAACCGAGGTCGCGCCAAGTGCCTTCAGTTTTTCCTCGGCTTCGGCTTTGGCTTGCAGGTATGGCTCAGGACTTGCAACTTCCATTACGAAACGGACCGCATCCAGATCGACGTTGAGCGCTCGGACGAGGCCCGCTTCAACCAAATCGCTCCCCGAAGGATCTTTGATACTCTTCAGACACTCCAGGACTTGTTCGCGTGTTATGCTCACTTATGGACCTTCAATCTTGCCGGTTACGACATGCTCCAGATCGACACCATTAATGGTCAGGACCATCTTTGCCTCGAAGCTCTTTCCCGTTGTCCCATCGCTCTTGCGCATCGCTTCTTCGATAGCCTGCTGCGAAGTGACCCCAACCTGCTTGAGGAATTTTCGCATCGACATGTTGAATTCGTCGCTCATGAGGGTGCTCCTGTTTGGCTCGAATATATTGACGTGCAGACCCTAGCGCCCCTAGGCTGACATGCAACCTGACAGGTGCGCAGGATGCGATGAATATGCGAAAGACGTTGTTCTTGATGCTGGTTTTACTGACCAATCCTGCTCTCGGGCAGGAAAAGCAGTTTAAACTTCAAGCACCACCCACTTTGGTCGAAACTGGCTTTTTGCAGCATTTGTTGCCGCGGTTCTCGCTGAAAACCGGAATACGAATCCAGCTATCGGAAGGCGACGCTGATGCAAGCTTCGCCGAGACAGGGGTACCGGTATTTCGCCAAGACGAGACGGTTTGGCACCTTGAGAACGCTGGAGGGGACTTCACCGATGCCTTCGAGGACTGGCTTTTGTCTGATGTTGGGAAACGAACCATTGAAAGCTTTGCCTCAAGTGCGGGTGGCCCGACCTTCAGCGCAGATGTCGAGGTTGTCGCTGAGGCGAAGGATACGCCACTGACCGGCGATGCTGCTTTGGGTGAGAAGATCAGCCTTGTTCAGTGTGGACGGTGTCATGTTGTGAACGAAACCAATCGGATGAACGCAATAGGCTCAACGCCTTCGTTCAGTTTAATGCGAACATTCGCGGACTGGCAGGAACGTTTCGAGACGTTCTTTCTTCTCAAGCCTCACCCCGCTTTTACTCAGGTAGAGGATGTAACTGAGCCATTTGCCGAACATCTTCCGTCGCCCATCGCGCCGGTTATGGTTTCGCTTGAAGAGATTGAAGCGATCACCGCCTATGTCGGGTCGATTGCGCCAGCCGATCTTGGCGCCCCAATCCAGTCCGGGGTGTTGCAGTCGCCCTAGTGAATGAGAAATTCGAAACCCAGCACCTTCCTAGGAGTTAATGATCTTTGCGATCCGAAAGGTAGTCCGCCGTTGTGCGGACCTTAGGTCGGTCACCACCCTGAAACGGATTGTCTTCCGAGTGGAATTGCGCCTGTATCCGGCAGTTGTCGCACATCTGAATCATTTTCGCGGCGGCCGGGTTCGAGAACATCGCATGATTGCCCGCGAGCTTTTCTGTGATCTTCTCGACTGTTGATTTCACACCGAACAAGGCCCCGCATTCAACGCAAGCAAAGGGTTCTTCTTCGTGCAAAACGGCTTGCGACAGCGCGGCATCGGTTAGGTTGAGCCGGGGTGTGAGCGTTATCGCTTTCTCGGGACAGATATTGCTACATAGCCCGCATTGCAGACAGGCATCTTCTTGAAATCTGAGTTGCGGCATATCTGGATTGTCGCCCAAGGCGCCCGAAGGGCAAAGTGAGACGCAAGACAGGCACAAGGTGCAGGCGTCCGTATCTACTAGGACCGCGCCGTAAGGGGCGCCGTCTGGCAGGGTTATGATGTCGGCATCGGGTTGCAGCGCCTTTGCGGCCAATCTGGTGACTTGGCGACGCGAGCCCATCGGCAGAACTGGGTCGAAGGACAGCTGATCGTTCTTGGTGTCGTAGAGTAGGGCGCATAGCGTGTCAGGATCCGCTGGTGAGAGCGTTCCAATCGCTGCAGCGCCAGCAATACTGCGCGCAAGATCAACCTGAGTTTCAATAACATCCTGTTCGCTGCGCGGTGAGATCAAGATATCGACATGGCCAAAGCCGCAAGACAGCGCGGACAATATTTCTGCGTGACCAAAGCTGGATAGCGCCTCAACCTCAAACGGGATTAAATGCGCTGGCAGTCCGCGCGCGAACCTTGCCGCGAAAGAGATCATATCGCGCCCATGCTTGGCATCATGCACAAGTAGGTGGGGATGCTCTCCGCCAGCACCCAGATAGGTGGAGGCCAAGGCGCTTAACCGTCGGAATACTGTGTCAACAGATGGTGCGTCATAGCTAATCGCGCCCGAGGGGCAGACCGAGGAACATGACCCGCATCCGGCGCAGACCATGGGGTCGATCGCTACATGCTCACCCGCCGATGTTATCGCGCCGGTCGGGCAAACATTCAGACAGTTTGAGCAGGCCGGTTGCTCGGCCCTGCTATGAGCACACAGGCTTTCCTCTAATCGGACATACAAGGGTTTTTCGAAGGTGCCGACCAGCTGTGAAGCTTCCAAGGTAGCTTTAGCGACAGACGGGGCATGTGCCGGATCCGCTCGCAAATACCCTTCTCGCTTTTCAGGGGCAGGAAATAAGCTGGTCCCACCAGTCAAATCCAGAATTATGTCACAATCGGAGACGGCGTTTGCTGTCGGTTCCGACAAGGGAAAGCTGCCGCGACCACCCGGTATGACCTGTTGGAGCGCGTCGAAGTGAACTGTGAAACCTCCAAGTGCGCCTGCTGCTTTTCCAAGACGACCTACAACACAGTCGAACCGCCGATCGACGGGAATATCATCAGCACTAGCTAGCAGCACGGTTACGGCGAGAATGTCACAAAGCTCCGCAGCTGCTTGCAGCGCTGCATCGTCGCCCATGATCAGGCAGGTGCCCTCTGAAATCACATCGACCGATTTATTGACAGGCACAGACAAGGCTGCTTCTGCGGCCAACGCTGCCATCTTCGGTTGCGCGTCTCCTTCACCCCAACCAGCACGGTCTCGGAGGTCCACAAATCCGGGTTGATCGCACCCAAGCTCATCGGCAAGCTCTTCGAAGCGCACACGTTCCTGCTGACAGGCAACGATGACATCGCCTTGGGCTATCTCCTCGGCGGCGCTGGAGATCTGCTTGTCGCAAAGGCTGGTGTATATTTTGGAGCATGATAGGCCCGAGGACGCAGATAGTGCATCTGCATCCAAGTGCTGGCTTCCCAAGCAGTCACATAGCACCAGTTTTTTAGTCATCTTGCTCCCCTTAGTGCGCGCAAGACGCGGCCTTGGCTAAACCACAATGCGCAACGCAAGCTATTCGGGATTCGATCTCTGCGTAAACCAGTATTCTTTGCGATAAGGTTCTGGACAAAATGCTGCGCTTGCATTGGACCGTTACGGAATTGGTAAATAGGACGTACAATTGGGAGGATAGGCCAAGCTGAGTTGAGTGTATCGAGATACAACATTTCGCTGCAACGCAGAGTGATTAAAAAGTGTTCATCAATTTGCCAAAAAAACCTTTCAGATCGTGAAATCATGATGCACCATCTCACCAGCTATAGGTGAGCCGTGGGAGAGACGTTGACCTCAGCCGATCAAAAATCGATTTCAATGCCGTTGGGGGTGGTCGTTCGCAGAACGCCTGGCGTGACCCGTTGGGCTGAGCATATTTGGTCGGCCGTGGCAGTGTTGCCCGGTGCCGGAGAGGCGAATTGGAAAGAACTGCGCTCTGAAGGCGACAGTGTAGAATTCCACGCCGCGACGCTGCCTTTGGAGTTGTTCCGGACAGATACCGAAGCCTACCTGCATGGTCTCTCTGCAAAGGTTCCTTGTATCTATGTGGTAATGCGTGAAGGTGTGGGCAAAGAGCCTCTTGATGTGGCATTGGTCACAGCGTCGCCCTACGAGGCGCAGGACTATGCTGACACGGGCGAAGAGCTTGTTGAAAAGGTCCCAATGACCGAAGGACTTGCTGCGTGGATCCGCGACTATGTGAACGCGCATCATGCCGATGAGGTGTTCATCAAACGTCGGCGGGACAAAAAGCGTATCGATCTCAAGGAAGATGGTATCGGCGATGCGCGCATTCGGCAGACTGCAGATGTATACCGCGCTCCCCAACGTAAGGAGACGGTGCATTGAGCGTGCGGCAGGATTTCTGGAGTAGGCGTCGCGCCGAGGTGGCTTTGGAAGCAGAGCTTGAACTGGCCAATGCCGAGGCTCAGACCGCCGCTGAGGAGAGCAAAGCTCTTGAAGAGCAGTCTGACGAAGAAATTCTCATAGCTTTGGAATTACCTGATCCTGACACGCTTGAACACGGCGACGACTTTTCGGTCTTTATGGCCAAGGCTGTTCCTGATCGGATCAGGCGTCGTGCGTTACGCACGCTTTGGCTGTCTAACCCAGTGCTAGCCAATGTTGATCAATTGGTCGATTACGGCGAAGATTTCACCGACAGTGCAACTGTCGTCGAGAACCTCCAGACTGCTTATCAGGTGGGTAAAGGCATGTTGAAGCATGTCGAGGAAATGGCCCGACAGGCGGCTGCTGCTGATGACGACGTAGAACAAGATCTTGCCCATGAGACTGATCTGGCGGACGTGGCGTTTGTTGATGATAGCGCAGATGAAGCGTTAGATGACGAGCCATTGGAGGCGGAAGATGATCGCGCCGAGGCTCTTGAACAAGATGCCGAGGACGAAGCAGTTGTTGTTGCTACGCCGCGCCGCATGAAATTCAGGGTGGAGGAGGTCGCGTGAACGCTGTCGCCGATATGAAGGTCGCCGATGAAGATGGCCTCAGGGCCGATCTCTACAATTTTGTGGGACTAATGCTATCGGCGCCACCAGATCAACTCCTTCTGGATCAATGCGCGGGCCTGAGCGGCGATGATAGTGAATTGGGCAAAGCAATCGCAGCTTTGTCACGAGTGGCGAAAGCGACCAAGCCAGCCAAGGTGGAAAGTGAATTCAACGCTTTATTCGTGGGCCTTGGGCGAGGCGAATTGCTGCCATATGCAAGTTACTACCTGACGGGTTTCCTCAATGAGAAGCCACTGGCCGCGTTGCGTGCCGATATGGCTGCACGAGGTATAACGCGGGCCCCTAATGTTTATGAGCCCGAGGATAATATTGCTTCATTGATGGAGATGATGGGCGGGATGATAGTTGGCCGCTTTGGTGAGCCTGCTTCAATTGAAGTTCAGAAAACATTCTTCAACAAGCATATCGCATCTTGGGCAGAACACTTTTTTGCCGATTTGGAAGCTGCAAAGAACTCGGTCCTTTACGCCTCGCTTGGCAGCGTGGGGAAGGCCTTTATGGAGATTGAACGCGAGGCGTTCAGAATGACGGCGGGTTAGCTACTCGCGCATAACCGGCGGGGATGCCCGCCAACTACAAGGAGGGAGACATCCCATGACCAAAGAAGTGGATGGCACAAATCGCCGCGACTTTCTGAAATTGGCCGGTACTGCCGCGCCTGTTGCCGCCGTGGCGGTTGCCAGCGGAACAACCGCAGCAGAAGCCCAGCCCGTCGATCTGACATCTGAAAAGATGCAAGACACTGCGCATACCCGCGCCTATCTCGACAGCGCCCGTTTCTAGGACGCCGTTACCGACTATCCTTTGGACGACTGGTTGCGTGACGCCCGACTGTTCAGAGGCCCAAAAATAACCAAGCAAGCGAGGGGATTTCCCCGAGCACGCAAGGGAGGACCTAAAATGCTAAGGAAAAAGACCAACGGGGTTGCGCGACGCCCCCAGCGGACCGGCATTCTATCTGACATCGCTGAAAAATCTGTTGATCGCCGTGCGTTCCTGCGTGGAAGCGGTTTGGCCATTGGTGGCCTTGCCGCGATTTCTGCCACAGGCGGATCAGTTACCGGGGCCACGGCCCAAACAGCCGCCAACGCCGCTGTCAACACCGTTAAATCAGTGTGCACACACTGTTCGGTCGGGTGTACCGTCGTTGCCGAAGTGTCGAACGGTGTCTGGACAGGCCAAGAGCCTGGCTGGGATAGCCCATTCAATCTTGGAGCACATTGCGCGAAGGGTGCTGCGGTTCGTGAACACGCCCATGGCGAGCGCCGCCTGAAGTACCCGATGAAGAAAGAGGGTGGAGAGTGGAAACGTATCAGCTGGGATCAGGCGATCGACGAGATCGGCGACGGCATGATGAATATCCGCGAAGAAAGCGGACCGGACTCGGTCTACTGGCTCGGCTCTGCGAAGCATAACAATGAGCAGGCATACCTGTTCCGTAAATTCGCCGCGTACTGGGGGACGAACAATGTCGATCACCAGGCACGGATTTGTCATTCGACCACTGTGGCCGGGGTAGCCAACACATGGGGCTACGGCGCCATGACCAACAGCTACAATGACATCCATAACTCCAAGGCAATCTTCATTATCGGCGGCAACCCTGCCGAGGCGCATCCTGTGTCCTTGCTTCACGTGCTGAAGGCGAAAGAGCAGAACAACGCTCCGCTGATTGTATGTGACCCACGGTTCACACGTACGGCCGCCCATGCCGATGAATATGTCCGCTTCCGTCCTGGCACCGATGTGGCGCTGGTATGGGGTATCTTGTGGCATATCTTCGAGAACGGTTGGGAGGACAAAGAGTTCATCCGCACCCGTGTCTGGGGCATGGATCAAATTCAGGAAGAAGTTGCCAAGTGGACCCCTGAGGAAGTTGAGCGTGTAACCGGAACACCCGGCTCACAGTTGCGCCGCGTTGCGCGTACCATGGCCAACAACCGTCCTGGTACGGTGATCTGGTGTATGGGTGGCACGCAGCACACCAACGGCAACAACAACACCCGTGCTTACTGCATCCTGCAACTGGCGCTTGGCAATATGGGCACATCTGGCGGCGGTACCAACATCTTCCGTGGCCACGACAACGTTCAAGGCGCGACAGATTTGGGCGTGCTATCCCACACATTGCCGGGCTATTATGGCCTCTCCGCAGGTTCATGGGCCCACTGGGCGCGTGTCTGGGGCGAGGATGGCGATTGGCTCAAAGGCCAATTCGCGATGACCAAGGATGCCGAGGGCAAGGACAAGTCGCTGCAACAACTCACTGGTATTCCGGTGTCGCGTTGGATTGATGGTGTTCTCGAAGACCCGGACAACATGGACAACCCCAACAAGGTTCGCGCCATGGTTCTTTGGGGTCACGCACCGAACTCGCAGACCCGCCAGAAGGAAATGAAGACCGCGATGGAACAGCTCGATATGCTGGTCGTCGTCGATCCATATCCAACAGTTTCTGCTGTGCTGCACGACCGGACTGACGGCGTTTACCTGTTGCCGGCCTGTACGCAGTTTGAAACCCGTGGCTCTGTCACCGCATCGAACCGCTCGTTCCAGTGGCGCGACAAAGTGGTTGATCCGCTCTTCGAAAGCCTTCCGGACGAGGTCATCATTGCCAAGTTCGCCAACAAGTTTGGTTGGGCTGACCGCTTCTTCCGCAATATCGAGATGGAAGATGCCGAGACGCCGAATGTTGAAAGCATCACGCGCGAATTCAACAAAGGCATGTGGACGATTGGCTATACTGGTCAGGATCCAGACCGGATCAAGATGCACATGGCCAATCAGCACACATTCGACAGAACCACACTGCAAGCTGTGGGTGGTCCTGCCGATGGTGACTACTATGGTTTGCCATGGCCTTGTTGGGGTACAGCCGAGATGAAACATCCCGGCACGCCGAACCTTTATGACATGTCCAAACGTGTCTCTGAAGGTGGCCTGACCTTCCGTGCCCGCTTTGGTGTGGAACGCGACGGTGACAACCTGTTGGCAGAGGGCGTTGCCTCTTTGGATAGTGATATTCAGGACGGATATCCTGAATTCACCTACCAGATGCTTAAAGATCTGGGCTGGCACACCGAGCTGACGCTGGAAGAAAGGGCTTACATTGCCCGGGCTGCAAGCGTTGAAGGTTTCGAGGACTACACTAAGGAGGTTGGCGAACAGTCGATGTCACCTTTCCCGTCGGACTATGACGACAAGGTGGCCAAGGTGAACTGGAAAACAGACCTTTCAGGTGGCATTCAGCGGGTTGCGATTGCCCATGAAATGGCGCCATTCGGCAACGCCAAGGCGCGCGCCGTTGTCTGGACTTTCCCAGATCCAGTGCCGGTTCACCGTGAGCCGCTCTACACCAACCGCCGCGACCTTGTGGCTGACTACCCGACATATGAGGACAGGAAATTCTATCGTCTTCCGACCATGTATGCCTCGATCCAGAAACAGGATTTCAGCAAGGATTATCCAATGATCCTGACATCCGGTCGTCTGGTCGAATATGAGGGTGGTGGTGATGAAAGCCGGTCGAACCCTTGGTTGGCCGAGCTTCAGCAAGACATGTTCGTGGAGATCAACACCCGTGACGCCAACAACCTTGGTGTCAGGGATGGCGAGCAGGTTTGGGTCGAAGGGGCCGAAGGCGCCAAGGTCAAAGTGATGGCCATGGTGACCGAGCGGGTAGGTGAGGGCGTTGCCTTCATGCCTTTCCACTTTGGCGGTCATCTGGAAGGAGAGGACCTGAGGGGCAAATATCCCGATGGCGCCGATCCTTATGTGCTGGGCGAGAGCTCGAACACAGCTCAGACCTACGGCTATGATTCAGTAACCCAAATGCAGGAGACCAAGGCCACTCTCTGCAAAATCACAGCAGCTTAAGGAGGAAAGACCATGGCAAGAGCTAAGTTTCTCGTCGACGCCGAACGCTGCATTGAATGCAACGCATGCGTCACCGCCTGTAAGAACGAGCATGAAGTGCCTTGGGGCATTAACCGCCGGAAAGTCGTTACGATCAACGACGGCAGCCCGGGCGAACGGTCGATTTCAGTGGCTTGCATGCACTGCTCCGATGCACCTTGTATGGCAGTCTGCCCAGTAGACTGCTTCTACCAGAACGAGGAAGGGGTGGTTCTTCACTCCAAAGACCTCTGCATTGGGTGTGGTTATTGCTTCTATGCGTGCCCCTTCGGCGCGCCGCAATATCCGCAGGCGGGTAATTTCGGATCACGCGGAAAGATGGACAAATGTACTTTCTGTGCGGGTGGACCTGAAGAAACCCATTCAACAGCCGAGTTTGCCAAATACGGACGCAATCGGATTGCAGAGGGCAAATTGCCGATCTGTGCCGAGATGTGTTCGACCAAGGCGCTGCTGGCTGGAGATGGCGATATCGTCTCAGGTATCTATCGCGAGCGCGTTGTTGCTCGTGGCTTTGGATCCGGCGCCTGGGGTTGGGGCACAGCCTACGATCAAAAGGGCGGCTGATCTCTAGTACGACAAAAAAAGCGCCCCGGCTCAGCCGGGGCGTTTTTTGTTTGTGCGCAACATAAACTTAGCGGATGGCGTCTCGCCCGATCAGGTGGCTAAACCCGATAAGATCCGCCTCCTTTGCCATCGCGCCTGCTTCGGTTCTGGTCAGTGGTGTTTTGGTACGCACGCGATAATAGCTGCTTGAGCTGTTGGGTTCTTCAACCGTGAATTCAACATTGGGGAAACTTCCAAAGGCTCCTTGCAAGCGTCGCATGGCACGATCAACGCTGGATTTTTCCCGAAATGCGCCGAGTTGAAGCCACCAGACTTTGCTCTCGATTTTGTTTAGGCACGCATCCAACGCACGAAAGGTGCCAATATCGCTGAGTTGGGAACCAACGGTTTGCCAACATTGCAACGTGCCGTTCGCAAGATCTGATGGCTCAAGCGATTGTCGCCGATTTCGTTCGCAATCTTGTGTAGAGTTCTGCAACAGGCCGGGGAAAATACGGTCGATCCTGATTGGATCGCGGTAATCCGGTTCCTCAGATCTTATCTGCTCCAAAATCCAAGGCTCTCCCTTAGCCTGCAGGATTTGTGACTGAAGTACTGGTTCGGCTGTCGCAATTTCTCTCAACCAAGCCAAGTTACCTTCGACATTAGGATCATTTGGGCTCTCAGCGCCCACCAACCCAAACAATGCGGCGTGGTAAGCAACTTCATTGGTCAAACGCCAGCCATTCCGATTGTTGGCGAACATCGACAAAAGATCTGCTACTGACCCTTTTTCGCTGACCGAGGTGGCTCCAGCATCACCGAATGGCAGTGATCGTAACCGTTGCCCAGCGTCGCGCACCTCTAGTTTGGCTTCTGAAAAGGAGATGCTGCCTTCCCGAAACTCTGCGAGAGCTGTCGCAACGGCCAACGCGGCAGTGAACTGCTCGGATCTAATTGCGTAATAAGATCCTTCTGAAAGGCTATTGTCTTTGTTTAGCTCACGTAGGGACTGCAAAATCCCTCGTAGTTCAGTGGCGGTCGCATATTCGGCTTCACCACAATTGCCATAAGGCATTACACGACCCGCCGCGCGGGCCAGATCGAAATACCCTTCTTGAACATTGAAAGCCGCGCAATCTGCGAACCTAGCGGCCTGAAATGCCTCCTCTGTTGGTTCTGTCTGATAGGCTTTCCAATATTCGCTGAAATGCGCCCGCATGTCGCTCTGTAATGCCTCGGTTTGCTGACCCGGCAAACGATAGGGCGCGATACGGCACAGGACGCGGTCTAGCGATAGGATATCTTTTGGCTTATCTGCGCGCGCCTTCCATTCCTCGTAGATGCGTGCGAGCGCGGCTTGGCGTGCAAATGGATCGACATTTGCGAGTTCATCAAGAAAAACCTCGACGGTCTTCTCATCACCACGATCAGCGCCCTTACCATTGAGTATCGCAAGATAATCGTCAATTGGAGTAGCTTCCACGGCGCAGGACATGCCAAAGAAAGCGACTAGTACGCTCAGGGTCTTCCGAAACACTGCCGTCATCCTTCTTCTTTACCAAACGACGTTACGTTGGGCTGGGATGTCACGAGGTTTCCGATCGGACGACAAAGCCGATCTCTCAAACGCTCTTCGGCAAGAAACAGATAGAATGACAGACGGAAATCTTCTGGATTGACCTTCAAGATCGACATGATCAGCGGTTCGCTTTGACCTTGCTCGTAATAGAACAATTTCTGGGTCTCGTCGTTTTCAAGTCTTACGGTCAGGCCGTCCAACATGTTCGATGGCTGCGGTTCGGTCGAGGTTGACCATTCGCCGGGCATGACGATCTTTTCGAGCGAGTTGGTGTCCAGATTTGGATTTTTGCCAATCGCCACATCTGCTTTGATCGACAACCCCCGCGAGCTGTGGAAGAAAATATCCTCAACCAGTTCCGCACGGTTTACGGCGGCCACGTTCGTCATGCTTTCGATAAGACGGTCAGCAATGCTATCACGGAAGCTGTCGTCGGATAAAATAGCTGCGCGGTTTTGGTTCATGGCCTCAACAAGCGCGTTACCCGTGACGATGCCGTGGTCTTCAAAAACCTTGGCAATCGCATCAGACATGGATTGCGGCTTTCTTTCTGGCTTCAGACTCGGGAGACCCATATAGAAAGCACCGCCCAGCATCAGGACGAGGACAAGACCTCCAACCGCCTGTGCAGTTCCTTTTTTGAGTCCGGGGATATCGAAGGACGCCTGAACGTCTATATCGAAGAACGCGCTAACAGTCAGGCTGCATCCGATGGCGAGCAATGCTGCTATCATTAAGCGAATAACATCGTAGCTGGATTCGTTCACGAAAGCCGCTGGTGCCAAGCTGGGTAAGAAGATCAAACCAAGTGGCAGGGCTGCAAGTATCAGACCAAAGAAACCACGCCGCCATTTCTCTCTGGGTTTTCGCCTTGGAGCTTCGCGCAGTGAGGCGAACTCATCCACCGGCTCCTCGGTTTTTGGGGCCTCGTCTTTGTTCGATTTTGCATCTTTAGGCGTATTTTCGCCTTCAGCCTTTGTGTTTGATTTTGCGTCGTCCTGATGATCGGGATTCGAGTCTGAATTGGTTTTCTTTTTGCTCATCGTAAAAAATCCAAAAAATATAAAAGTAGCGATTCTAAAAAACGAACCGAGTATCGGGACAAACGATACCACAGACCGAGTAATTTGTTAAATTTGATAGGGTTGCTGCTAATTTCATGTTATCAAACCCTAGCTCGAGGTGTCCGCTTTCACGGGCTTGTATGGCCAAAAGAGAGGTTCAGATGCAGATACGAATTTTCGCTCTGATCGTTGCGATTTGCATGTCGCTTTTTCCCGTAACTTCGGTCGCGCAAACCGCAGACGCTCCGGACGTTTCACGCGAAGCAACTGGAGGGGCGCAAACCCTTGAAGACATACTCGCGCGCCAACGCGGCGAGGTGGTCGATAACGGCTTTCGGAGTAGTGATATTGGCAATCCCGACAGCGCTGCTGCGATGAGCGATCAACTTGGGACCTTGGGCGGGGCGTCTGATCCCGAGCTGTGGCGTGCGCTGCGCTTTGGTACCGCCGACATCCGGGCCTCGAACAACGGGCCTGCCGCCACGGTGCTTGTGCAAGATGGTGGTATGAAATGGCTTTTGTTCCGTGAGGGGCCGCTGACGACGTATGGCGGCTACCTATTGATCGGCACACTGGTGGTTCTGGCGTTGTTTTTTCTGGTTCGGGGACGCATCAGAATTGATGGCGAGAAAACCGGACGAACAGTCGAGCGCTTCAAAGCTGTGGAACGTTTTGGTCATTGGCTGCTCGCGGGGTCTTTTATTCTGTTGGGTGTTACTGGTCTGGTCTCGCTCTTTGGTCGGAAGGTCATGATTCCGCTCTTCGGTCACGAGTCTTTTGCGGTTTTGGCAGGGGCGTCAAAGTGGATACATAACAATGTATCGTGGGCCTTCATGATCGCGCTGGTGATGATTTTCGTGATGTGGGTCATTCATAACCTGCCCGATCGCACTGACATCAGCTGGATTCTCAAAGGCGGTGGCATCTTCACGAAAGACCACCCACCTGCAAAGAAATTCAATGCAGGCCAAAAGCTGATATTCTGGTCCGTCATTGTGCTGGGCGCTTCGATTTCTGTATCTGGCCTGGCGCTTCTGTTTCCTTTTGAAATCAATCTTTTTGCGGCCACGTTTGAAAAACTGAACAGCTTGGGTATTTCGTCGCTGCTTGGCTTGGGAGAACTTCCGACCGCGCTTGCACCCCACGAGGAGATGCAATATTCGCAGTTGTGGCACGCCATTGTAAGCTTTGTTCTGATGGCGATCATTCTGGCGCATATCTATATTGGCTCGGTCGGTATGGAAGGCGCTTATGATGCGATGGGCAGCGGCCAAGTTGAAGAACAATGGGCCCGCGAGCACCACGCGCTTTGGGTTGACGAAGTGAAGGCCAAGGAAAGCGCGACCATCAAAGGCGCGACCCCAGCAGAGTAAATGCCAAAGGCGCTTGTCATAGTGCTTTTGCTGTGTGCGCCCGCGGCGGCCCAGGACTTCTTTACTTTGAAGGGGCATGGCGGCCCCATCATGGATATCGAGGTATCAACCGATGGGAAGATCGCGACAGCGAGCTTCGACAACTCCGTAGGGCTTTGGTCGGGCCAAGAGCCGCGCTGGTTGGACGGCAATCGCGCGGCCGTAAACGCGTTGGCGTTTTTGAGTGATGGCACGGTGATCGCTGGCGGGGATGACTTTTCGGTTTGGCACTTGGGATCCGATAAATCTGACGCAGTCCAGCTTGGTGAGCATAAAGGCAAGGTGACGTCATTGGCTGTCTCACCTGATGGAAATCTTGCAGCGTCGGGCAGTTGGGATGGCAGTATCGGGCTTTGGTCATTGTCTCAATTTGAAGAGATGGCTTCTCTACGCGGCCATAAACAAGGCGTGAATGATGTCGCGTTCAGTACTGACGGATCGCAGCTTTATTCGGCTTCTGTTGATGGCACGATCCGTGTCTGGGATGTTGTTTCGGGGCAGGAAATTCGGCAATTGGTAAAGCACGGCTTTGGCGTGAATGAACTAATAGTCAACGAACCCGAAGGCTGGTTAGCATATGGCGCCGTTGATGGCGGAACCCGCATCATCGACATAGCAACCGGGGCAGAAATTGCCGATTTTTCGCTTGATAGACGTCCTATTCTCGCGTTGGCGTATGATGCTGGCGGTCACCAACTGGCCGTTGGCGACGGCGAAGGGTACATCATGATCATCGACACCAAGGCGATGAAAATCACACGAGACTTCCGAGCGACGCAAAGAGGGCCGATCTGGGCCCTCGCTTTTTCTACCAATGGTCAGAATATTCACGCGGGTGGCATAGAAGACATCATGTATTCCTGGCCTGTCGCTACGCTAGATGAACATGGCCAAATGGCAGGCAATGCGCGCAGTTTTCTAGTTGATCCCAACACGCTTCCCAACGGAGAGCGTCAATTCAAACGCAAATGCTCTATATGCCATACTTTGACGGCAGGAAGCGCGCGCAAGGCTGGTCCCAGCCTCTACCGTGTGTTTGGGCGTCAAGCCGGCACAGTGGCGGACTATGTCTATTCGGATACGCTGAACAAGTCCGATATCATCTGGTCAGCAGACACAATCAATGCTTTGTTCAATGAGGGGCCGGATCACTATATCCCGGGAACGAAGATGCCTATGCAGCGCATTGCCAAGCAACAAGACCGAGACGACCTCATCGAATATCTAAGCACGGCTACCGTGCAACGGGAGAATTGAAATGAAAGCTATGCTGACCGCCTTCGTCGCGATTGCAATAATAGCGATTGGTTCCAATCTGGTCCTGAACCAAGCCGGATTCTCCAGCCAAGAGCAGGGGGCCGGATCGGCGGTCCGGCTCGATAACTGAGCGTCGTTGCGACCGGATTAGGACGGCGTAGTAATGAATGATATCTGGGCCGGAATTGAGGCTGCGTTCTGGCTGATCGTGACCCTTGATGGTGACCTGATCGATATCACCCTGCGATCGCTACAGGTTAGTGTCACGGCTCTTGTGATAGCGTCCTGCATTGCATTGCCGCTCGGGACTTGGCTAGCAATCCGCCGCTTTAGATATCGCAGAGCGACCATTGCTACGCTGAACGCCCTGATGGGTTTGCCGCCAGTTGTTGTCGGATTGATTGTCTATCTGTTGCTCAGCCGCTCCGGTCCGTTTGGTGTGCTCGGATTGTTATTCACCCCGACAGCGATGATTATTGCTCAGGTCATTATCATTACACCCCTTATCGCCTCGATTACCCATCAGGCGATGCGCGAACTTTGGGCAGAGTACCACGACTTGCTTATTTCGCTGAATACGACCAAGCGGCAGCGGGTCGCCACTTTGATTTGGGACGGGCGACGTACATTGCTGACAGCCTCGCTGGCCGGGTTTGGACGCGCGATCGGGGAGGTCGGTGCAATCATGATCGTGGGGGGCAATATCGACAATGCCACGCGCGTTCTGACTACCGCGATTGCACTTGAGACCGGCAAAGGCGATTTTGCATTGGCGCTTGGGTTGGGCTTCGTGCTGATTGCCCTCGCGCTTGCTGTCAACTTCGCTATTCACGCGCTGTCGCGCACGGAGCAGGAGGGCAGATGGTGACGCAACCGACGACGCTTTCGCTCAAGAATGCCGTGGTGCGACGCCGGGGCAAGCAGATCCTTGGACCCATTGATCTGAACTTTCCCGCAAAGGGTTTCAGCATTGTGCTTGGCCCAAACGGTGCCGGGAAAACCACGCTGCTGAAGATATTGCATGGTGTTGAGCGCTTGTCCGAAGGTTCGCTGACCCTGTCTGCCCCGGATAAAGAGGTGAGGCAGAAACAGGCCTATGTCTTCCAGACGCCAATCATGTTGCGCCGATCAGTTCGCCAAAACCTTGCCTATCCTTTGGAGCTGATTGGCACTCCCAAACCGGTCATCGCAGAAAAGGTGACAGACTGGGCGCATCGCATTGGCTTACAGGATGCCATGGATCGGCCCGCGCCGCGTCTGTCTGGCGGTGAAAAGCAGAAATTAGCGTTGGCCCGCGCCCTTATTCGAGAGCCGAACGTTCTGTTTCTGGACGAGCCATGTGCCAGTCTGGATGGAAAATCCACGCGCGAGATCGAGGCACTGTTACTCAATGCTCATAGCGCTGGCACGCGTATTATCATGACAACGCATGATTTGGGTCAAGGACGGCGACTGGCAAGCGATGTTGTATTTCTTCTGAACGGTAAAGTGCACGATTCCGGACCTGCAGTTGAGTTTTTCTCTGGTCCAAGGACATCCGCTGCCAAAGCGTTTCTGAATGGAGATATCGTCGAATGATACGAGCTATTTGTTTAATTGCAGCGTTCTGGACCACTGCTGTGTCGGCAGAGACCATGAAATTGGCGGTCACCACCAGTTTTCATAATTCGGGGCTGTCTGACGTGTTGTTGCCAGCAATTAAGCAAGACACGGGGTTGGATGTCCAGTTGCTCGTTGTCGGTACCGGGCAAGCCCTTAGATTGGGGCAAGCCGGTGATGTGGATGCCATCTTGGTGCACTCCAAGGCTGCTGAACAAGAATTTGTAGCCGAGGGGTACGGAACCAGACGCACAGAGATCATGTACAACGACTTTGTCTTGATCGGGCCTGCCTCTGATGACGCGAAACTGAGATCGGCGGAAAACGCCGCTGACGCATTGTCACGCATTGCCCGTGCAGAAAGTGAATTCGTCAGCCGCGGGGATGACAGCGGCACCCATAAAAAAGAACTGGCGTTGTGGAGCTCGGCGTCACTGGACCCGGAAGGGTTCGGAAGTTGGTACAAGGCGGTCGGGGCAGGTATGGGCGCCAGCTTGAACACCGCTGCGGGTCTGAATGCTTATATTTTGTCTGACAGAGCCAGCTGGCTGAACTTTGGGAATAAAGAAGAATTGGAGTTGTTGTTCTCGGGCGATAGCGTCTTGTTCAATCAATATGCTTACCTGCCCGTCAATCCTGCCAAACATCCTCATGTGAAGGCCGAGGCGGCCGATCAGCTTGAAGTTTGGCTGACATCTGCTCAAGCAGGTACTCTGATAAATTCCTACACGATAAACGGTGAAAAGCTGTTCGTGTTCAACGCCTTACAATAAGCTCAGTGTTACGACCAAATAAGAGCGCTTTCCTTTTCGGCGGTGAAACAGTGATCGTCCTTGCTGGCTGCTGAGTGGTGGCGATAGGGTTGGCTTATGACAGCCAATTCCTCACCGCGGTTCGCCGCCCGTCTAAATGCTTTCAAAATTGGAGCTGAAAGCTACTGGCCGGGTAAAAACAAAATTAGGACTGCTGACTTGCTGGCGCGTGCAAGCACTGCCGGTTTGAATGCGGCTGATCTGAATTATCCGGATCACTTTGTTGATGATACGCCCGGTGATCTGAACCAAGCGCTCGCAGATAGTGGCATGGTGTTGAATGGCATGGCGATGCGATACTACACCGATCCGGGTTATAAGCTTGGCGCTTTCACGCATCCCGATGCGGTGGTGCGGCGCGCAGCGATCGATAAAACCAAGCGCGGACTGGACGTCTTGGCGGAAATGGGTGGAAATCTGATGACGCTGTGGATGGGTCAAGACGGTTTCGATTATTCTTTTCAGATGGATTATGCCAAGGCTTGGGACCACACAATTGAGGCGGTGGCCGAGGTGGCTGACCACAACCCGGCCATCGACATAGCGCTCGAATACAAGCCAAATGAACCGCGTGCATTTGCAATGATGCCGGATGCTGCAACCACGTTATTGGCCATCAAGGACATTGGTCGTGACAATACCGGCGTGACGCTTGATTTCGCGCATGTCCTTTATGCAGATGAAATGCCCGCATTTGCGGCGGCTTTGATTGCGCGTCACTCACGGATCCTCGGCGTGCATCTGAACGATGGCTACGGCAAATGGGATAATGGCTTGATGGTTGGTGCGGTGCATCCGATCCAGACCGTCGAACTTCTCGTCGAGTTGGAGCGGGCAGGGTATGATGGCACAATCTATTTTGACACGTTTCCTGATCATTCTGGTCTCGATCCGGTAGAGGAAGCGCGCACCAACATCGAAGTTGTGCAGCGCCTTCGCGCCATCTCCGAGGGTTTGGTTGAGAACGAAACGCTCAAGGCGGCGATTGCCAGACAAGATGCACCAACGGCAATGCGTTTAGTCCAGATGGCGATGCTCAAGTGACGTTGCTGGTTGCCGGATCGCTCCACCTCGATGTGATGGTGGAGGCTCCGCATCTGCCGGCATTGGATGAAACGGTTACAGGAACTGATGTCCGCTACGTATTTGGAGGCAAAGGGGGCAATCAAGCGGTCGCTGCTGCAAAGATGGGTGCAAAGGTTTCGTTTGCTGGCCGCGCCGGGACGGACCAATTTGGCGACATTATTAGGGAAACCCTTGAGCGCGCGGGAATAGATCTTTCGCTATTGCAGCGTGATCCTGGGCCGAGCGGCATGAGCGCGGCCATCGTTGATGCGCGGGGAGAGTACGGTGCGGTAATCGTATCGGCGGCAAATCAACATATTGATGGCGCGCAGATCGAGATGCCGGCCGATACGAAACTGGTGTTGCTGCAAAACGAAATCCCCGAGGCGGTCAATCTGAGAGTGGCGCGAGAGGCGCGTGAAATGAGTGCCAAAGTCTGGCTGAACGCCGCACCTGCGCGGGAGCTGTCAGCAGCCATGATCGATTTGGTCGACCTGCTAATCGTCAACAAAGTGGAGGTAGAAAGCTATAGTGCCCTCACCAACGCGCTGGAGATGTTGACGACGCTTGGCTCTCAAGGAGTGGATTATCTTGGTGCGCATTACCCCGCCTTTCCTACGACGATTGTCTCGACCCACGGGGCAGGGGACATGTTCGTGGGGGCATTGGCGGCTCGGGTTATCGCCGGCGAAAGCATCGCGGCAGCGCTGCCCTTTGCGCAAGCGGCTGCTGCACTGCTGGTGGGGGCAACACAGGCGGAGCGTGAAGCGCTGTCCGTCGAGAAAGTGCTTCGATTTATTGAAGTTCAGGACAGCCTGTAAAACCGCGCGGCGGAGCCGCCAAAAATTTCTGATCGTTCCTCAGTGCTAAGATGTGCCGTCAGCGCCTGTGCCGTCTTCAACCAGCTATCGTACTCTGCCTGCAGTTTTACAACGGGCCAGTCTGACCCCCACATCACGCGGTTAGCTCCGAAGATCGTTAATACGTGATCAGCGAAGGGTTTTAGGTCATCCAATCCCCATCCATCATCGGCCTCGGTCACAAGACCTGAAAACTTACAATAGCCTTTTGTTTCGTCCGCCAGCCGGGACATACCATCGGCCCAGTTGCCAAACGCCTCCCGTCCGGCCATTGCATCGCGTATTTGTGGCTTCATGCAGTGATCATAAACAACGCGCATATCCGGATATTGCTTCATCAACGTGAGGAAGTTTGGCAGATGCTGTGGAAACCCCAGAGCATCGAAGCTCAGGTCGAGTTCATTGATGGTGCGGTATGCCCACTGCACATCGTCGCGCAACATCCAATTGACGTCAGGAATATCCTGTATCATCGGGCGCACGCCCAAGAATTTTGGATGGTTGGCGAGGCGTTTCAGATGCAGCTTTTGGCTTTCGTCTTCAAAGTTCACCCATCCGACTACGCCTTTGATGCTGTCAGTCGCGTCAGCGAGTCCCAGCATATACTCGGTCTCTTCCACCGTTGCAGCGGCTTGCACAAGGATTGTTCCGGCGATTCCATGCTCTTCCAGGTGAGCGGCCAGATCGTTTGGCGCATATGCCTGATATAGGATTGGGTTGTCCTTCGGCATCCAGTCATAATCGCCGCGATCAGGTTGCCAGAAATGCTGATGTGCATCGATCCTCATGTTGGGGCATCGCTGCGCAACAGGCCTTGTGCCTTGAGATCATCCCACAGCGCTGACGGTATATCTGCTTGAGCGGCTTGCAAGTTGCCCTCCATCTCGGATACGCCCTGACCACCGGGGATAACGGCGACATGGGCCGGATGCAGCAGAGGAAACTGGAACGCTGCGTCCACCATACGCACATTGTGACCGCTGCACACCGCCTCAATCGCGCTCACTCTGTCAATGATATCTTGGGGGGCAGGTTCGTAATTATAGAAAGCTCCGGGTTTGGCACCGGTTGCGAGGATGCCAGAGTTGTAGGGACCACCTGTGACAATTCCGATGCCCCGCGCCTCACATAGGGGCAGAAAGCTGTCGAGCGCTTTTTGTTCCAAAAGGGTGTATCTGCCTGCCAGCAGAAACAGATCGAAATCGCCGCGCTCGGCAAGCGTTTGGCAGACTTCCCATTCGTTTATGCCACCGCCGATTGCTTTAATCAGTCCCTGATCCCTCAGAGAGATCATTGCGTCATACCCACGCCCGCCAAAGAACTCCTCGATGCGCATATCCGAGACCTCTTTGGAGCCGTGCGAGAAGATGCACAGATCATGCACATAAAGAATATCGATCCGATCCACGCCAAGTCTCGAAAACGAGTGCTCGAATGATCGCATTACGCCGTCATAGGTATAGTCATATTGCTCCCTACGCTGGGGTACTTCGAACCATTTGCCTTCGCCGGAGCGATGTTCTGGGGCACAGGCCTGTATCAGCCGACCTACTTTACTTGACAGCACGTATTCATCGCGCGGTTTCCCACGTAGAAACGGGTTTAGCCGGGTCTCAGACAGACCCAGACCATAAAGCGGTGCTGTGTCAAAATATCGGACGCCACCGTCCCATGCTGCATCAAGCGTCGCGCGGGCATCGTCGTCTGAAATGGCCTTGTAAAGATTACCGAGCGGTGCTGTCCCAAACCCCAGTTCTGTGAATGTCAGACCGCCATTACCGATCCTGTCCCAATGTCGTGTTTTCAATCCCATGCCGCTCTCCGATTTTCTCTCTGACAGCATAGCGCAGTTTCTCTTTGCCTGAACAGATCGCCAGACTTAATGTTGATATTGAGGGAGATGTCATGACAGCCAATTTCAAACGCGTATTCGGCGAAGCGAAGCCGGTAATCGGCATGGTACATATTGGTGCGCTGCCCGGTACGCCGTTGTTCGACCCGTCTTTTGACTTATTGGCGGCGGCACGCGCTGATCTATTGGCATTGCAAGAGGCTGGTTTCGATGCCGTCATGTTCGGCAACGAGAATGATCGCCCGTATGAATTCAACGTCGATACTGTGTCGACTGCGACGATGGCTACCCTCATCGGCCAACTGAAAGCCGAGATCACTGTGCCCTTTGGGGTCAATGTCTTATGGGACCCGATGTCTTCTATCGCGTTGGGTGCGGCCACCGGTGCAGCCTTTGTGCGCGAAATTTTTACCGGCACTTATGCCTCTGACATGGGGCCGTGGACGCCTGATGCCGGCAAGGCCATGCGGTACCGGGATAGACTGGGCCGGTCTGATATGGCGATGCTCTATAACGTCTCTGCTGAGTTTGCTCATTCGCTCGATCAGCGCCCGCTGCCAGATCGGGCCCGCAGCGCCGTCTTTTCATCCATTCCCGACGCTGTTCTGGTTTCTGGCCAGATCACAGGTGAAGCCGCCGCGCTCTCTGACCTGGAGGCCGTCAAGGCCGTGTTGCCGGATATCGCCGTGATGGCCAATACCGGTGTGAAACATGAAACGGTTGCGGACGTCCTGTCCATCGCGGATGGCTGCATCGTCGGCTCTTCCCTCAAGATTGATGGCGACACTTGGAAGTCGATTGATCCAGAACGCGCGCGTGATTTCATGGCGCGCGCCAAGAAGGCCCGCTCATGAAGGGCCGACTAAAGCAGGACCTTATGGACCTTATGCTCGTGCCCGGCCTATCGGGTTATGAGGATCGAGTGCGCCGCGATTTGCGGGACCGATTGCAAAAGATTGGTGTCGAAAGCCGATCAGATCGTCTTGGCAACCTCGTTGCGGAGTTCCCAGGCGAGGGACCCAAGGTGATGTTGTTCGCGCATATGGACCAGTTGGGATTTGTAGTCCGCCGTATTGAAAGCGACGGACTGATCCGGCTGGAGCGTTTGGGCGGTGTTCCAGAACGGGCGTTGGCGGCCCAAGAGGTATTGATATGCGTCGGCGAAGGGCGAGACATGCGAGGTGTGATCGCAAACAAGAGTCACCATGCCACTAGTCCAGACGAAAAGTATCGAGTGACACCCTATGCGGACCTCTATGTCGATGTTGGTTTGTCTTCGGCCTCAGAGGTGGAGGCGGCTGGTATAAGGATTGGCACGCCCGTGGTTTATGCGCCCAATGCTACTCAGTTGGAGCAGGATCGCATCATGGGTACCAGCGTCGATGACCGGGCTGGTTGCGCAGTTCTGCTGGAAATGGCGCGGTTGCTGAAGGACCGGGATTCCGGCCCTCCCGTTCATCTCGCGTTTACTGTGCAGGAGGAGTTCAACCTACGTGGCGCACTGCCTCTGGCACAGCAAATCGAGCCTGATATCGCTATTCAGCTGGATCTCGTTCTGGCGACTGACACGCCAGATATGACTGCGCGGGGCGACGTGGCTCTTGGAGGTGGGCCGGGGATCAGCCTCTATTCATTCCACGGTCGCGGGACGCTGAATGGCGTTATTCCGCATCCTGCATTGGTGAGTTTGTTTGAAAGCACCGCTGATGCCAAGAATATCCCGTTGCAAAGAAGCGCGCATATCGGGGTGCTGACGGACCTGTCCTACGTTCAGCTCGTGGGCGAAGGCGTGGCGTCAATCGACATGGGTTTTCCGATGCGCTATTCCCATTCCGCGCGTGAATTGTGTGACCTGAATGATCTTGTTTCACTTACACAACTCCTCGACGCGGCGCTTGCTGGGATAACCCCTGAATTCTCGCTCAATCGGGACGACTACACCTGATGGAGTATACGCTTGGCATTGATATTGGAACCTATGAAACCAAGGGTGTCTTGGTTGACGCACAGGGAAATATCCCTGCGCAGGCGTCGCGCCGCCACAAGATGCTCGTGCCGCAACCCGGTTGGGCCGAACATAGGCCTGAGGAAGACTGGTGGGGCGATTTTGTCTTTGTCTGCAAAGCCATCCTAAAAGAAAGCGAAGTCGATCCCGGCGATATCAAGGCAGTGGGGTGCAGCGCTATTGGGCCTTGTATGCTGCCTGTGGATGATACCGGCGCGCCGTTGATGAACGGGGTGCTTTATGGCGTTGATGGGCGCGCTGAAACCGAAGTCAGAGAGCTGACGGATCGCATTGGCGAAGAGACGATTGTTTCACGCTGTGGAAATGCGCTTACGTCCCAATCTGTAGGGCCAAAAATTCTTTGGCTGAAACGGACCCGGCCTGACATCTATGAACGAACCGCCCATATTTTGACTGCAACGAGTTTCTTGGTGCAGCGCCTCACGGACGAGGTGGTTATAGACCACTACACTGCGGCCAATTTCTCACCGCTCTACGACGTCGACAAACAGTCTTGGGTTGAAGATCTTGCGGACGATATCCTGCCGCTGGAAAAGTTGCCGAAGCTCATGTGGTCGAATGAAATTGCCGGACACATCACGGACAAAGCCGCCGAGGAAACCGGACTTCTTCGAGGTACACCGGTTACGGCAGGCACAATCGATGCGGCGGCCGAGGCTTTATCGGTCGGCGTCGATCAGGCGGGTGACATGATGATGATGTATGGCTCGACCATCTTCATCATCATCCGTACGAAAGCCCGGATCGCAGACCCACGTATCTGGTATGCACCGTGGTTGTTTGAAGGCGAACACGCATCGATGGCAGGTCTTGCAACATCGGGCACCTTGACCCACTGGTTCCGAGACCAGTTTGCACGCGATCTTGATCCAAGTGATGCTTTTGCCACCTTGGCCGCTCAAGCAGAACAATCACAGGCAGGTGCGAATGGCTTGCTGATGCTCCCATATTTTTCTGGAGAGCGGACCCCCATCCATGATGTGAATGCGAAGGGTACTTTCTTTGGCTTGAACCTGACCCACACGCGCGGTGACATGTACCGGGCGCTGATCGAAGGGATTGCGCATGGTACGCGCCATGTGACCAGCACATTTGCAGATATTGGTCAGGTGCCCACGAGACTGTTGGCGGTCGGTGGAGGCACCAATAACGCGCTGTGGCTACAAGCAACCTCTGATATCACCGGCATCGATCAGATTGTCTGCGAAAAGACTGTCGGCGCCAGCTATGGTGATGCTTTCCTGGCTGCTCTCGCCTTGGGTAGCGTCGCAAGGGGCGAGATTTCGGACTGGAACCCTGCTGCTCAAACGATATCTTCACGTCCTGATCCGGTTTACGAGAAAGCACATCTGCTCTTCAGAAGGCTTTATGAACAGACAAAAGATATTGCTGCGGAGCTTACTTGACGGCTCCTGCGGCCATGCCCTTGATGATATATTTTTCAAGGAAGATCGCGACGATAACCAAAGGGAGGATTGCAGCCGAAGACAGCGCGGCCATCGACCACCAATTTATCCCCTGTGACCCGGTTTGAGAGGCCACCATGACTGGAAGAGTTTTTGCATCCGTGGCTGTTAGTAGCGCTGCAAAGAAATATTCATTCCAGCACAAGACCAGCGACAGGATAAATGCTGCAACCATGCCGGGAAGTGCGATTGGCAGCACGATCTGAATAAACGCCCCCCAAATGCCCAAACCATCGACCAATGCGGCTTCCTCCAGCTCAATTGGAATGCCCTGAAACTGATCACGCATGATCCAGATAACGATGGGCAGAACCATCAGGGTATAGAGCAGGATCAACCCAATACGGCTGTCCAGCAAACCCAGAGACTTATAGAGAACCAGAAAGGGAAGGGCCAAAACCACGGGCGGCAGGATCATCTGGCTGAGGAAGAAAAACGAGATGTCCGAGTTCCGCATGAAACCGAAACGGTAATTGAACCGGGACAGTCCGTAGGCGGCCAAGGATCCTAAGACAACAGCGAGGGCTGACGCGGATAAGGCCACGATCGTACTGTTCCAGAACCGTTTGAGGAATTCTTCACGCACGGTTGAAACTTCACCAATCAGCCTTGGAGACAAGCCCAGCGACTCCCAGCCCTTCCATTTGGGCGTGAAGTCCCACCAAGGCACCAAATTTCCTTTCATCACGTCGGGTGCCAATTTGAAGGACGTTGTGATCGTCCAGAAGATCGGAAACAGACAGATCGCAGCCCATGTCAAAAGCGCCGCGTAGATCGCAATTCGGCTGGCCCACCATTTGGTGCGTATGCGCCGATCGGCCTCGTGATCCTTGAAAATGGCGGTCATGCTGGTCGCTCCATCCAGCGGCTGACGAGCTTCAAAAGAAGCGTCACAAAGATGATGATGAGAACCAGATAGACAATCGCTAGAAGCGTGCCGTATCCCACATTTGAGCGATCTCGATACTCTCTGAAGATAAAGCTGGTTACTGAATCCGTAGCTCCCCCGGGGCCGCCCGAAGTCACGTTGATTATGATGTCCGCCAGTTTCAGTTTGAAAATGATCCGGATCACGATCGCCGTAACCGAGACGGGCAGCATCAGCGGAAAGATCACTTCCTTGAAGCTTTGCCAGCCGGTAGCCCCGTCTACTTTGGACGCTTCAATGACCTCGCGGGGTAATGCCTGAAGGCCGGCAAGAAGCATGATCATCATAAATGGGATGAAGGTCCACGCATCCATCGCCATGATCATAAAGCGGGCTATTTCTGGCGTTCCAAAGAAGCTTGGCTCCATGCCCAGTTCGCGTATCAGTCGGGAGATCGGTCCGAACCGAACCTCCAACATCGATTTGCCGATCATCCATGAGACGGCAACGGGGCTCAGCATAAGCGGCAGCAGAAAGACAACGCGGAAGAACTTTCGTGCCCTGATTTGCGCGTTCAGCAACAGCGCCAGCCCAAAGGCAATAACGTATTCAACGCTGACGCCCAAAACATAATAGACCATGTTTTTAAGGGCGTTCCAGTAGAATCCATCGTTCCACATCTCGACGACATTGTCCCAACCATTGGGCTGCGGGCCGGCAGCAGAGGCGAGGTTCCAATCTGTAAATGAGATGTAGAGAGCAAAGATCAGAGGGAACACGACCAAGCTGATCACAAATAGTGCAGCGGGTAAGACAAAGAGCGTGCGCTTTCCCTTTTCACCGTTCACCATGACCTGTGCGACGCAAAGCGCTGTCGCCCAAAGCATGTAGGCGTAGAGCACGGGACGCCATGTCTCGAAGCCGTTGGCAAGGCGACCGGTTTCATGGGCCATCTGCCACAAGGCCAAAGCACCGCAGAGCAGCGCGGTGCCCCAAACCATCAGCTTGCCGAGCTTCTTGCGGCTCTCTGATATGTTGTCGGCCGTGACTGTATGGAGAAGATCGCCTTCGGTGTTCATCAGGACAGGCTAGCCGGGGCGGGTCACGTTGTTAAGAGCTAAGTCGTGATTGGACCGGCTGATCTTTTGCGGGGGGTGAGTGGTGGTAGTGGCACCGTACGGTGCGCGGAGTTTATCTGCGGCCAAGACACCGCATCGCCCTTGTTTTCAAGCAAAACCCGCGTCTGCCCTGCGTATGGCTGGGCGTATGGCTACCCGTATGGCTCCGGTCTGGCAATCGGTGCGCCTGCGCACAGAATGGTTCTTCTCTGGGTTCGGCTCTAGACCAGCACACACTGAAGTCATTCAGGATCGACCTTCCGCGGATAGCCGCTTTGCGGACGGTTGACGTCTGTTTGTGAAAGGCCGCGCTGCATGCGGTGCGAAAATGTTCACGCGTCCCAAAGCCGACGCGCGATTGGCCAGACTACACAAAGGAAGCATCGCCGTTGGACCTGCGTTTTTACAAAACAGACTCCAGGGTGTCGCAAAAGTTTTGAGGAGCGCCCGTAGCACTTGCCCCAGTCAGACCCCATTCGGGGGTCCAGCAGGAGCAAGAAATGTCCCAAATCGATTATGATGAGCTGTCTTTCGACGATGAAGACGAGATGAAATTCCCGCGCCCCGAGGTGCAGGGCTTTGACCAGGTAGTCGAGCGCGCGGTGTCCCGGCGTGGATTTCTGGGTGGTGCTCTGGCGTTTGGCTCTGGGGCTGCAGTGATGGGCGCGGGGCTTTTGAATGGCACTTCCGCTTTGGCGACGCAGGCCTCTCGCTTTGCCTTTGATCAGCTTGCGCCACAGACCGACGGCACGGTGCATGTGCCTGCGGGATATGCCTGGGACGTGTTGGTGCGGTGGGGGGATCCGCTCTTTAGCGATGCGCCTGCCTTTGATAGTGATGCTGGCGTCCCAACCGAGGGATCCGACCGGGTGTTTGGCGAAAACACCGACGGGATGGAGCTGTTTCATCAGCGCGGCACCGAGCTTTTGGTGGTCAATTCCGAATATGTGAACCCCAAGATCAACCTGCCGGCGGAGCAAGAGGGCAAGCCCGTCTCCCTCGACGATGTGACCCGGTTGCAGAACTTCCAAGGTGTCACTGTCATGGAAGTGGCAGAAGGTGATGCGGGCTGGGAGGTTGTTGTCGACAGTCCCTATAACCGTCGCATTCACCACCGCACGCCCATGGCCATCGATGGTCCGGCCGCGGGGCATGATCTGCTGAAGACCGCCGCCGATCCCACCGGGACGCAATCGCTTGGTACCTTCAACAATTGTGGATCAGGCCGGACACCATGGGGTACCTATCTGACCTGTGAAGAGAACTTCAATGGCTACTTTGGCACCAGCGAAGAGCCTGCATTGGATGCGGTTCATGCCGACGGGTTCAAGCGCTATGGCGTGTCGACCAAGGTGGATCCCGGCCGCTACAACTACCATGGATTCGATCCTCGCTTTGACATTTCCCAGAACCCCAACGAGCCGCACCGTGCGGGGTATATCGTTGAGATTGATCCCTGGAATCCCGATGCGACCCCGGTCAAGCACACGGCGCTGGGTCGGTTCAAGCATGAGAACGCGGCTTATGCGCTGGCTCCCGGCGGACAGGTTGTTGTCTACATGGGCGACGACGAGCGTGGCGAATACATGTACAAATGGGTCAGCCGCGATGTCTATGTGCCCGGCGGCGATACGTCGACGCTGCTCAGCGAGGGGCAGTTGCACGTGGCAAAGTTCAACGACGATGGCACGGGCACCTGGCTGGCGCTCACGCCTGAAGACACGGGCATGGCCGAGGCCGAGATCGCGATCTTTACCCGGATGGCAGGCACCGCTGTCAGCGCCACGACGATGGACCGGCCCGAGTGGATCGCGGTCAATCCCACTGTCGTGGAGGGCTATTGCTGTCTGACCAACAATTCTCGCCGCGGCGCGTTGGATGACGATGGCAATGTGCGCACCAATGCGGCAGGAGAACCGATGATCCCTAATGCGCCCAACCCGCGCGAAATCAACCGCTATGGTCAGATCGTGCGCTGGCGGCCGCATAATGATGATCACGCGGCCTCGACGTTCGATTGGGATCTCTATGTGATGGCCGGCAACCCGACAGTGCATACCGATGGGCTCTATGCGGGCACCGCCAATATCAACGCGGGCAATATGTTCAACTCGCCCGACGGCATGCAGTTTGACAGCTCGGGCCTGCTGTGGATCCAGACCGATGGCGACGACGACAACGAAGGGGATTTCCTTGGCATGGGGAACAACCAGATGCTGGCCGGTGATCCGGTGACAGGCGAGATCCGCCGCTTTCTGACCGGTCCGAATGGGTCGGAGGTCACTGGCCTGACATGGTCTGCCGACCGGCGGACCATGTTTGTCGGGATCCAACACCCCGCAGCACCCTTCCCCGATGGTGAAGGCGCCTTACCGCGGTCGTCCATCGTGACGGTCAAGCGCGCGGACAACGCATTGGTTGGGTAATTGCTCCACCGCCTCAAGCGCCCTTGCGCTTGAGGCGCCACTTCTGGGGGTGACGGCTGGTTTTGGCTGCGGATTTGATGTGACCTACGAGATCAGCGCTTCGCTTAGATGATACTGTATTACATCGAAATCGCCAAAATCTGCCTCGGACCGACCGACCATAATATCCTTGTGCGTGCCGGTGACGGTTGTCGCGCGCAACACCGGCTCGTCCCACACATGGTCGTTTCGGGTTCTACGGCGGGGGATGACACTGAGGTCTTTCAAATCTTCGGATCTGATTTTCACGCTAGGTTGCAGGGGTATTGGATGGTGGTGCAATGAAAGATAGCGGCTGTTGGCCTCAATCGTGACGCGGTTAAACCAGCAAAAGACGGCAAAGAGTGTCGCGCCCCCACCAATGATTAACTTAAATACAAGGGGGATAATGGTGAAAGACGCCGGTGCTCCGGTTGAGGCGATGAGCCCGGAAAACGCAAAGAAAAGGACAATGCTGAAAACGGCAAAGACACCTATGAAGGCTACGATGACCGCATCCACTGTCTTGCGCAGTGGGATGGAAATAGAAACGCCCCCGCGATCATGCGTGACAGTGTATTTCGCATCCAGATCAGGCAGGTCTTGATCAGGGTGCAGCTTCTTTGCGACATCGGGGTAAACGGTTCCGCAATACTTACAGCTCGTCCCGAAATTGCGCGGCACACCGCAAGACGTACAATTTAAAGTGGTGTCGGTTTCTGCAGAAGGTGGCATTACACTCACGCGATCAGGACCGGTCCATACCTTTGTAACAATCTGCGCGAAAACCGAAAGAGACCGTTCTGCTAATCGTCCCGTCGCCAGATGAAAAGGTCGCTGCGATCCAACCAAATGAGCGATCTGCCCGACCAAGAAAACCCAAAGGCAATCGGTAGGCCTTCGGATTTCTTCAACACATGAAAACTTGCATCCTTATTGAAGCGATCCCAGCGAGGATCCACGAAATAGATCGAGGCCCCTGGACGCTGAACCACACTGTATGAGGTCGGCCAACTTATTTGCAGTATGTCGATTGTCCAACCATCTGACGTCGATCGCCTTAGCCCACCGCCATCATCTCCGGCCATTGGTATCGGGCGCCCACCCGTTCTGTCTAATCTGTCGGCTTCCAGTCGTTCAGGGTTGTATCCGGACTCGTTGCGATTTCGATAAACCCTGCTGCCCGTTGCTGTGTCAAAGACACCTTGGCCGTTTGAACTCACGACAAGCAAGTCATCGGTTGCCGGATCAAAACCTGCGGCGGTCGCTCCTCCAGCTGAAACCGCAGCCACCAACTGCCACGGAGGCGCGCTGTCCGCAATCGGCGCAGTCTCTAGAGCATCGATTAACGCATGATAGAGCGTGTTTTCCATTTCCTAAATTTAACTCGATAGCTAGTAAACCGGAACAGGTATTCGCGCGGTGCGCAGCATTCGCAATGGCGTAGACACCGAGTTGTTGTCGGTTTATTTTTGCTCACGAAAGCCTCCGTTCAGATAATCCGTGTGAATCGCCAACGAAGATCGTTTCATGTCGCCAAAGTCACCAACTCTGCATTTGATATGCGGCAAGATCGCATCAGGGAAATCCACGCTGACGGCCCAACTTGGCGCACAGGACAACTCAATCGTGATTGCCGAAGACGACTGGTTAGACACGCTCTATGCCGATCAGATGACGTCGATCTCAGACTACGTCCGGTGCATGTCGAAATTGCGCAAGGTTATTGGCCCTCATGTTGTTACTTTGCTCAATTCAGGCGTGTCGGTTGTGTTGGACTTTCAAGCTAACACCATTGAGTCCCGTAATTGGATGCGACGCATATTGGATCAGACAAACGCAGCTCATGAGATGCACGTGTTGGATGTGCCAGACGAGGTCTGCTTGGCGCGGTTACATGCGCGTAACGCCAAAGGCGACCATCCGTTTTCCGCAACCGAGGAGCAGTTTCATCTGATATCCAAGCACTTCGTTGCCCCCTCGTCAGATGAGGGATTCAATATCGTATTGCACAAGCCGGGCGTGGATATTGAGTAACTTGGACGTTTGCTTCTCTCGCAGCATGGGCCAATAAAGGTTCATGGCTGACTTGCGGGAGTGCGGCGGTCGAAAGATCATGGGTTCGTCCGGCAAATGGTGGAGATCGGATGTGAAGTCGCCCATCGCCTACAGAGATCGTCTGCGTCTCGGCCTCCGGTCCCTTGATCCGCATATCCTCGACAAGGCGCCGACTCTGCTTCGGTGCAGACCGATCCGTTATTGGCCCCTCCCGTCATCGGATTGAGAAAGCTCCAATCTTCAGACGGCGAGCGCATCAATAAAATCGCAGCAGTTTGATCAATGCGCGTCACTCGGCGCAAGCGCCAATACCGAGAGGGCGGTCTCGGTATTATATTCAATTCGATACGGTCCAAGTCCGCTTTGCTGGCGAGTGCGCAGGGCCGAGGGAACCAGCCCTGCGCATTTTCAAAACTCTGAAGTCTTTGAAATGCCTTAGAAGTCCTTCGCAAACTTCATCCGGCTTAGTTCGGTCAAGGTGTAGTCGCGCGCGTCGACGCCCAATTGAGACGCCAGCGCCTGCTCGCCGGGCGAGACGTGGCCAGCCGCCATCGGGCGCTTGCCATGAAGCTTGTTCATTTCCACTTCAATGACGGAGGCCTTTCCTGTGCTTTTAGCGGCCATCATCCGCACGATCTCGGAATGTGAGTAGTCGTCTGTCGAGACTGCGGCGCGCGCTGCCAAGGCAAGATGCGCAATTGTTGGCCCTGAGAGCGACTTGCGGCGTTCGATGGCGTCGAGCCGACTCTTTTGACCGTGAATCTCGGCAGGGGAAACCCCAGAACCACGCTCGTCCGTAACGGACTGGGCAGGTGCAGAGGTGCAGATCGCTGCAAGGCCGAGCGTTGTGAAGAAAATTTGTTTGAACATTGGGAACTCTCCTCTTTTTTGTGCGCCAAACATCAGGCGCTGCAACACCGTGCCAAACTGTCTGGGAACGAAGCGGGCCCAATTTGGGGATTTAACGGGAACATCGCCGGTGTGACCGGGAAAAAAGCGGGAATACGAAACCAGAGCCGGTCCCTCGATTTGGAGATTTTGGGATTCTGTACGATATTACCTAGATTATTAGTGATCAGGAAAATTGTTTTGGATACGCATTATCGCCTTAGTCTTTGGGGAACGTTACGGTTAATTGATCCGTCTGGAAAAGACGTTTCCCCAAAGGGAGCAAAGGCTCAGGGATTATTGGCAATTCTTGCCACCCGTAAAGGCTGTCCCATGAGTAGGTCGGCCCTCCAAGACTTGCTTTGGAGCGACCGCGGACCAACGCACGGGCGTGACTCGCTCAAGAAGTGTATTGCGGCTCTTCGGAAATGCTTTGGTGAAGATGGTCAATATGTCATTGAGACCAGTGGCGGCCCGGTCGCGTTGAACATGTCCATGGTCTCGGTCGACCTGTTTGAAACGGGAGCAACTGGCTCAGGTCAAATCGGGCCGTGTCAGTTTCTTGACGGCATTGATGTCCGCGACCCCGAATTCGAGGACTGGCTACGGGCTATCCGACGTTCGCTTGACACACCTGACAACCACGGCACGATCCTGCACGGTCAGTCGGCGCGACAGCAATTTCACGTTGCATTGATGCCTCCCGTGACAGCATCATCTGATGATTTCGCGATGCTTCTGGCGGAGTTGCTTTTCGACCGCATAGCTATAGCAATGCGCAGCTACGATGTTTTTAAAATACTTGATTTCCGGAAGGCGCGGGAGAACGAAGTACGCGGTGCCGATATCGTTCTTGAACTCCGGGCCCTAACACTGGGCGATGAGGTTTCGCTGAACCTGATGGCGCGTCAATTGCCGGATAACGAAATTGTTTGGGGACATCGCCAGTCTTTGCCCAAAAGTGGCGTGGTTTCCTCACGGATAGGCACGTTGGTGGTTGAGGTCGTTGACGCTATGGCTTTAGCTTTCCGGCGCACACACGGATTAGGTTCCGAACGTAATCGTGCAGCGCAGCACGCAATGGACGGTATCGAGCGCATCTTTCGAATTCGAGATGAGCAACTCGATAGTGCCGCGGCTTCGCTTCGGGCAGCCATCGACCTCGACCCATCGCGCTCCACCTATCGGGCGTGGTACGCGTTTCTACACGCGTTTCGGTTGGAGAACTCGAAAGGTGCGAACCTAGGCGATCTGCGCCGATATACCCATGACATTGCTCGACAGGCGCTCGAGATTGATCCGCACAATCCGGTAACGCGCTCGCTTCTTGCGCATGTTTATGCCTTTGTGGCGCAAGACTTCGGACGGGCCCATGCCATGCTCGACCCGCTTCAGGGTAAAACACCGGATATTCCGTTCTATTTCATGTCTCGGGCGATGTTGGATATCTACTCAGGGCGGATGGAAGCCGCTCGTCAGGCTATCCGACCTCTGGAGGACTATCCGTCCAACGGCATTGGTGCCGGTATGATCCTGACGACACGCAGCATGGCCGAGCTAGGTTGTGGGAATGTACATAAGTCCATCGCGCTGGCTGAGCATGCCCGGCAAACGCGCGTCGAACCGGACGTATTCTACGAACCGAACTTAAGGTATCTTGTTGCCGGCCAAGTTCGCGTCGGCAACTTTGCACGCGCGCGAGAGGTTTTGGGCACATTACAAGAGCAGTCGCCCGAGCACTACACCGATGCGCTGGCCAGCCGCGCCTTCATGACGCCAAGCCGCCACGTGGCGGAGATGATGCCCTCACCAGAGCAACTGCCTCGCTTGCTGGCAAACTGAAATCTTGGAGCGTGACTATGACCAGTGGATCAAAATCGAAACCCGAGAAGAACTGTGCCTACACAGAGACGTCCTATCTGTCCTCAAACCTTCGGCTCACGCGCCGCGGCGATCTTGTGGGATTTCGCCAAGAAAAGGGCAAAAAGGAGGATGGGCCGCGCGCGAACATGACGCTTTCATTAGCTGTCGCCTTGGCGGGGCCTCAAGCCCAAGCCCAAGCCCAAGCCCAAGCGCAAGCCCAAGCTCAGGCCCAAGCGCAGGCACAGGCTCAGGCTCAGGCCCAAGCGCAAGCATCTGCAATTAACGGTGAGCCATTGCTTCAGCCGACGGACTCCGTTCTTGCGACATGGCCGGAATTAAGGGAGCAGGCACTTCTGACTATTCTCAAATGCGTTGATCCGGACCCTGAGAGGCTGCCACTTCGACTTCCGCCCGGATCAGGAAGCGGTTTGGAAGCGGAATGTGTCGAATTGCGAAAGATGGAAAAGATCCTGCGAAAGGACGATCTGCGCCAGCATGAGGTGACGCGGCAAGTGACGTCCGCGACCAACATGGACATGTTGCGACCATTAGGCATCGAAGAGCTAGGCGGGTTTCCGGCAACTCGCGATCTGATCCGGACTGTGATGCAGATCACAGAACGTATTGGTTATCTGTACAAATTACGATACGCGCGACCACGCCCGAATTTCGTGGACACGAGGTTGCGGCCGTTTCTGTCGAACCCGCCGCACTTGTCCTACCCTTCGAACCATTCCTTCCAAAATTTTTCGGTAGCCCACGCTATCAACCGTGCGATTCCGGAGGTGCGCGGAGCGCAAGAGCTGTTCTTTGTCGCGCAGCGCATCGCGGAGAACCGCGAATATGCCGGGATACACTACAAGTCAGATACCGACGCAGGCCGCGATTTGGCGGCGAAGTTCGCTCCATTTCTGTTTCAGATTTGCCGGTACGAGATGTTGGCCGCGCAGCGCGAATGGTACTAAGGGAGGAAGTGAGATGGCTGGAAAGAGTTCTGGTTCGATGGCGTCGACGAAAAAGAATGCAAAAGGTCAAAACAGCAAAGAGGATCACCGCGCGGCACAATTGGATGAGAGGCAGTCTCCGGATCCTGATTTGGAGTACGGGTTATTCTATCTTTGGCATCTTGCTGCGATAGGATTGATCGAATGGAAGCGCAACGGCAAGGGTGAGAAGGTAACGGAATCAAAATGTTGGTTAGTTCCAGGGAAACACAAAGGCGACGAGAAGATCACGGTCGCGATCATCGACAACGGGTGTGCCGAGGATCACCCTAACCTCAGTACCGACCGGATCAACCACGTTGAATTTTTCGCATATCCACAGGCTGCATTCTATCTGACTGACGGAAAACCCCACGCGGAAGAACTCATGCCAATCGACGAGCTTTCTTTTGCTAGGGAATTGAAAGATGAGGTGAACACGGCGTTAGAGCTTCCACGCGAAACAAGCCTGTCCCTCACTCTGGCTGAATATCTGGGCGAAAAGGATCCGTATAAAGAAATCCAGAACCCTTCCCATCGCTTTGCGTCGCACGGCACGGCTTGCGCCGGTTTAGTCGGCGGCTGTGCAACAAAGGAAGGGGATCCGTCAGCGCCACCGGATAATCCGTGGGCCATCGACTATTCAGGGGTCGATCCTTTCGCGCATATCTTGGCGATCAATACCGTATACAATCATGAATATTGGCCGATGATCGCTGCTCTCGTATATGCCGCGCGTTCGTGCGCCGATGTCATTCTGATCCCGCGCGCGGTTGACGACATGGCACCTCCTGCATTCACGGACGTAACGGATTTTCCATCTGCCAGCGATGATCCGCGCCACACACGTTTTCAGGAAGACACGCGTCGGTTTCGCGACAAGCAGCTTTTCGAAACAATCCTGAGGGTGATCTGCAAACATGTCCCGACTGTTGTGGCGGCCGGGAACACCGGCATTGGCGAGATGGCATATCCGGCCCGGCTTTCCACGCTTGCAAGCAGCAATGAGGACTTTCCGCTGATCACGGTAGGTGCCGTAACCGCGAGAGGTTTGCGCGCATCATATTCAGCCGGATCAAATGGGATGGTCGGCACCAAGTCGCCATTTATCTATGCCCCCAGCAACGACCACGAAACCATGACTCAGGACTTCCAGCGGTACGATGACCTGTCTTGGCGGGCTCGAAATACGCTGTCGGAAGCAGCACTGAAAAGCTATCAGGACGAACCACCATTCCTAGGTCGCCTAGAGGCCCCATTGTGCGATGCCCCCGAAGGCTCCCCACCTGAGAATGATTTCAGCCCGTATGGTATTCTCGCGATCGATATCCCCGGCCCGTGGGGATATGATAACACTGTTGGTGAGGCGCGGGATCTTGAAGATCCGTTGGCAGAATACAAACTCGACGACCCTCAGAACGTAAAGTGCCAGTCAAGATATCAGGAAAATCAACCCCGATCACTCTACGCGCTCTTTGGTGGCACATCGGCTGCGAGCGCAATCGTGGCCGGGACGATCTCTCAGATGATCCGCAGCAGTGGCAAGGGAAGTTTGAGCCGCGATGCCATAACCGACAAGTTGAGAGACACTTGGGGCAATCCTCTGAACATGGAGGAGCGCGATGCGAACGGAAGGTACGGCAAGGAGGTCGAAGGCGGTCTGACAAACGTTTTACGTGCGGCCTGCGCGATCAAGCCCACGAGTTCCTAGCCCATCTCGACTCACCCTACAATTCGGTTGGCAGTCTTGATCATATAAAGTTCTCTTAAGATCATTTGCGACTACGCTGTATCAGCGGACCAATGCATAATGCTTTGATACGTCAGAATTAAAGACCGCTACTGCCACATGTTGGAGCAGTGTTTAGTCATTGGGTCAGGATCGGCCTCAACCTGTGCATGTCGGCCATCCAGCATCTGCCGCCATTTGTCTTAGGTGCGACATCGGGAAGTTTAGGCTCATGGCGCAACCTCCGGCCATCGAAAGATCGAGGTTTCGGCTGTCTTTGCGACAGATGGTGCGGCTCTGCTGCCGCTCGCCAAACTCGGCTATTTTCGGTAAACTCTGGTTCAGCCTCATACACTGGGAAGCCGCTAAAATGACCGCCAAATCATCACCCGAAGACGTTAAATTCAAGGATCGCTTTGAAGCAGGCAAAGTGCCACCTGCTGATTTTCATCACCGGGAACACTTGAAGCTCGTTTACGTTTATCTCTGCGAAAGCGACGTTCAGGCAGCGAACGACCGAATGTGTGTTTCGCTCAGGAAGTTTCTGAAGGATAACGATGTTCCAGCCTCAAAGTATCACGAGACATTGACAATGTCGTGGGTGCAAGCGGTAAAGCACTTCATGGTAAAAGCGGGTGCACCAAATTCTTTCGAAGAGTTCATCGCGGCTGATGAACGACTGCTGGACACAAGCATCATGCTGACCCACTACGAAAAAGACACGCTGTTCTCAGAACGCGCCCGCACCGAATTTGTTCAGCCTGATGTCGAACCAATTCCGCAGCACATCTGAAGCTTTGTTTAGTTACTTATTGGGATTCAAGCGGACTTTGATCGCTCTTTGGACTTTGCGGACATAGCGGACCCAAACATTGCCGGGTGGAGCAGGGTCCGAGAACCAAGGTTCGAGTTCATCCTCAACGTAGAGAACCATTTCCTCCAAACAGCGCTCGTAAGTGCTCCATGTCTTTGCGTTAAATCGGTGATGGTAGCAATAGCCATCCGCCTTTCGAACCGAGGCGTCGTTGTGAAAGAAGCGATTTCGTTTGTCAGGAGCGATCGCGCTTGAAACCCAAGCTTCCACTCGTATGTCTACAGAAAAGTCTGTCGTGGCTCCATAGGTGCTTCCACGGCGAAAAAGATAGATATACTCTAGCAGTTCTCCTCTTTCGCGAACCCATTTTCGAGCTCCGGATTTCCTGAAATTTCGAGTAGCTAGATGTTGATGAAGATCAGCGCATATTCTTTTCATACCGGCGGCAACAACACCAGAGAACTCAGATGGCATTCCACAATGCTCCGCATTAGTATCGAGAACGCGATAGTACGACAGGAATTCCGAGCGGTAAACTCGCGCTCATTGCGCTTCGGAATGTCTACAATGGGCCTTTATCTGCCCTTCGTTCCACACAAAGAAACGGCCCCATAAACCGGGGCCGTTTCTTTGTTGGGTTCAGGCAGGAATTACATTCCCAGCGATGCTTTGTAGACGGCGATTTGGCTGTCGCGGCCGATTTGGTCGGTGATCTTCTCCCAAGCAGCGGCAATTGCGTCCGCGGTTTCCTGAGCCGAGCCATATTGACCAGCATAGCCTTTCGCCAACTCATCTTCCGCGACCGAGTAGTATTGGAAGATACCCGGAATACGCGGCTCGATGGCGGCGTTGGGGTGGTTGTAGCTGTCGGCGTTCGAGCCAAGGTAGTCTTCGACATAGGCGCGGTCATAGCCTGCCTCTTCCCATTCCTCGAACTGGAAGTGGGAGTTGCGGTAAGGCTGGAAGCCCGAAGGATAGGCAGATGCCCAAAGTGACAGGTCCTTACCACCCAGATGAGCGGCGGCAGACCACGCAGCCTTCTTCTTCTTCTCATCGCCCTCGACCGTGGCCATGACGTAAACGCCCCAGCCGATATAGGCCATATTTGGCGCCTCATTCATCGTGTCTTCCCAAGTGCCGCTTTGCGCATTGTAGACGCGGTCAGAGGCTGGGTTCATGCCGAAGCCGACAACATCACCAACGACGGACGTATCAGAGGTGCGTGCCGATGAGCCTACGTCGCCCCACCACATCAGCATCGAGCCGGTGCCAGCCAAGAACTGCTGGAACGCTGTGGTGCCCGGATCGGCATTGATCTGGTCTGCGGGGTAGGCGCCCGCCTCGATCAGATCCATGACGTCCTGGATCGCTTGAACCCAAGCCGGGTTGTTGACCATCGGCTTCATTGTTTCGGGTTCGAACAACCATGCCGGGCTGTTTGGATGCTTCGCGTAAGCCGATGCGCGGTTTTCGAGGAAGTAGAACCCAAATCCGCCCCAACCTTTCAGTGGGTCAAGATAGCCGTGGGCAGGCAGTCCGGTCAGCGGGTCTTCCTTGCCGATGAGGTCTTTCGAGACCTGATTGATTTCCTGCCACGTCTTCGGGACTTCGCTTCCGGCAATGCCATCATCGCCGAAATAGTCCTTCCGATAGGCAAAGGTGTGGCAGTCGCCGTCAATGGAAACGCGATAGGTTTTGCCATCCCACGTACCCACAGGCGCTTTGAGGTAATCAACATAGTCGTCCATGTCGATCTGCTCTTTGACCCAATCCGGCATCTCGGACGCCAGGCCTTTGCCCAGCACGTCCCCTTCGAACGGGGCGCCCATCTCGATGATGTCGAAATCCACGGTGCCGGTCGCAATCGATTGTTGCAGGCGCGCGTTATAGTCGGCTTGTGCGAGGTCGATCCAGTTGATCTTGGCGCCGGTATAAGCCTCCCACGGTTTCAGGAAGCCACGGAACAGGAAGTTGTGCAGGTTCTGGTTGTTCAGGCCCATGAAGGTCAGCTCGACACCTGCAAATTCTCCCTCTGCGACGTTTTCCTTGGTGGCCCCAAGACACATTTCACCAACTTTTTGCCAATCGCTATCGGTTGGCGATCCGGCACCCACGCCAGGTATCTTTAGAATTTCTGCGCGTACATTGGCGTGTCCATCCGCCTTTGCGCCGCCCGGCATCATCGCCATGGCACCCACTGCCGCAGTCCCTTGCAGCATCTGGCGGCGGTTCATTTTCTGTGCCGCCTTGATGTAATTATAGAGTTCGACTTTCATGTGCATCCTCCCAGGAAAAGCGTCAAATCGTACTAGGTGAGAAGATGGCAGGCACAGAAATTTCTTTAGTTTTTTGAACAGGCTGTGCCGGATGATCCCCCACTAAGAGTTTAGTATGATCGAGATTTACCTTAAGTCAACAAAAGCCGTATGCGGCGTGGACAGCACAATTTTCATTCACTAGCATCAAAGTCTGACTGGGGAGGATGCCGCACGATGGCAGACGTAAAAATTCAGGATGTTCGCAAATCCTACGGTGCTGTCGAAGTCATCCACGGACTTGATGTCGACATTGCGGATGGCGAGTTTGTTGCGCTGGTCGGACCATCGGGCTGCGGCAAATCCACGTTGCTGCGGATGATTGCGGGACTTGAGCCGATCAACGGTGGCACCATCGCAATCGGGGATCGTGTGGTGAACAATCTGCCGCCAGCGCAACGAGACATTGCGATGGTCTTTCAAACCTACGCTTTGTACCCGCACAAGTCTGTTGCCGAAAACATGGGCTTCGCTCTCAAGGTGGCAAAGGCTGACAGTGCCGAGATCGACCGCCGAGTAAAGGAGGCGGCCGAGATTTTAAGCCTGACGGACTATCTGGATCGTAAACCTCGCCACCTGTCGGGGGGGCAACGACAGCGCGTTGCGATGGGGCGCGCTATTGTGCGCGACCCGCAGGTGTTTCTCTTTGATGAGCCGCTTTCCAACCTTGATGCGAAGCTGCGCATTCAAATGCGAACCGAAATCAAGGAATTGCATCAGCGGCTCAAGACGACCACCGTTTTTGTAACTCACGATCAGATCGAAGCCATGACCCTCGCGGATCGCATCGTGGTCATGCAGGATGGTCGGATCGAGCAGGTGGGCTCCCCATTGGAGCTTTACGATAACCCTGCCAACGAGTTTGTCGCTACCTTTATCGGGGCACCGTCGATGAACCTGCTTTCAGGCGAGATGGCGGGGGGAAAGGTCAGCGTCGGGGGGCACCAGTTCAGTGGTCCAAGCGGGACTGGGGCCGTAAAGCTGGGTGTGCGGCCCGAGCATTTGATCTTGTCTGATGCCGGTCTGCCGATGGAAGTGAAGGTCGTGGAACCGACGGGGTCTGAAACGATGGTCTTTCTCAAATTTGAAGGCCAAGATGTAACGGCAGTTTTCCGAGAGCGGCACGCGTTCCAAAGTGGTGAGGTGATACATCTTCAGCCTGACCCCGATCACATTCATCTGTTCGACGCTTCGACCGGTGTTTCGCTAACGAGTTCGATTCCTTAGGAGGATACATATGCTTAAAGGACTTGATCCTATTTTGAATGCTGACGTGCTCTATGCCTTGCGCGCGATGGGGCACGGGGATGATCTGATCATCGCTGACACCAACTTTCCATCCGATAGCGTTGCGCGAGAAACTGTTCTGGGTGAGATACTGCGCATTGATCGCCCGGCGGCAGAGGTCGTAAGCGCCGTGCTGTCCGTTTACCCGATTGATACATTCGTAGATGACGCTGCCGCGCGCATGGAAGTTGTTGGAGAGCCTGACAGCATTTTGCCGGTCATGAGCGAGGTCCAAGCCAAAGTGGATGCGGTGGATGGTCCCAAAATGATCGGCATCGAACGATACGCTTTCTATGAGCGGGCCAAGAAGGCCTATGCAGTTATCCAAACGGGGGAACGTCGCTTTTATGGCTGCTTTGCATTTCGCAAGGGCGTCGTGCCGCCGGACGAGGGGTAAACGATGGGCAAGGTTGTTATCCTAGGGGTTTTCGTTGCCGATACCTCCTATCGCGCGGATCGTATGCCGCGGATGGGGGAAACGATCCTTGGCAACTCATTCGCCCTTGGCCCCGGGGGCAAAGGTTCCAATCAAGCGGTTGCCTGTTCCAGGATCGGTGCGGAAACCCATATGATTTCGAAGCTGGGCCGCGACGATTTTGCAAAGATGGCTCTAGAGACGTGGAAAGAAGCGGGTGTGGTGGCTCACGCGGATCAGGTCGGCGATAGCTATACGGGTGCAGCTTATATTTTCGTCGAAGAGCAAAGTGGCGATAACGCTATCATCATCGCGCCGGGGGCTGCCGCCCTGATAAGCGAGGCAGATGTAGATGCAAACGCGGATCTCATAGCCGGTGCGGATGTCTTCGTCACCCAATTGGAACAGCCGATGGGTGCAGCTTTGCGTGGCCTTGAAATCGCGCGTAATGCAGGGGTCAAAACCATACTTAATCCCGCCCCGGCGGCGGACTTGCCAGAAGGTATGCTGGCCCTTTGCGATTACGTGACACCGAATGAAACTGAATGCGAAGCATTGACCGGTGTAGCCGTCGACACCGAGGACGACGCGGCTCGCGCCAGCGAGGCGTTACAAAAACTTGGTGTCAGGCATCCGATCATCACTATGGGCGAACGCGGGGTTTATTTGCACGGCCACGGGATGGTTGCTGCGATTTCCGCGGGGCCTGTTGTGGAGACTACCGGTGCGGGCGATGCTTTCAATGGTGGCTTTGCAGCGGCCCTAGCTGAAGGCAAGACAACGCAAGAGGCTGTCTTGATTGGGTGTGCGACCGCAGGCATTTCGGTCACCCGTCCGGGAACCGCGCCGTCAATGCCTTCGCGTGCGGAGGTTGACGCGCTTCTACGTCGCTGAACGTCAGAAAATCTTGTGCTCTTTCGCAAGCAGGGCGGCCTGGGTGCGATTGCTTACCTTCAATTTTGCCAGCAGGTTTTTGACGTGGAGTTTAACGGTGACTTCCTGAATGCCGAGCTTGCGCGCGATCTCTTTGTTGGCAAGACCTTTGCAGAGTTGCTCAAGGGTCTCCATCTCGCGCGCTGAGAGTTCGGTGAAGGGCGTCTTCAGGATTGCAGCCGGAGGAGCGGCGGCGAAGTCGAACGGGAAATAGCGTTCTCCGGATATGATCAGCTTGATCGCGTTGATCAGAGCTTCTGCGGTTAATGACTTCGGTAAAAAGCCGACCGCGCCATGCTCCATTGCAGCCGTGGCCACGTCTCTTTCGGCAACCCCTGAAAGCAGTGCTACTTTTGTCTGCGGAAATTCGCGGCGGTATTCATCCAGTCCGCGCAGGCCGTTCATCCCCGGCATGTGATAGTCGAGTATCACCAGATCAATAGTGTTTTCGCTGCGGGACGCCTCCAAGGCGAGCGGCAAGTCGGCCACGACTTTTACGGAAAACGTGTCAACTTTGTTGAGATAGGCCGCGATAGTTTCGCGAACCAGATCATGGTCATCTGCTATCAGGATGAGAGGCATAATGTTATTCGGCTTCGGTTGGCACGCATGAGGCAAAAATAGATAAAATCTGGAATGTTCTACCTATACTTGAGTATAGTCCCCTATTCCAATGCCATTCACACGCTTTAAGCTCAGCGTGTATTTATGAGTAATCGCCTACGAGGAAGCGGCATGCCAATACTCCACCACTCACGGCTAACCGCCAGTATATTGGCATGCATGTGGCTGCAGGGAGCGCCGGCGATTGCGCAGTCTGCGGCGGTTTTGGAACTTCATTCGAAACCGTCGCAGACTGAACCACATCACTTTTCTCTGGAAGGTCTGGATGAACTTCATCAAGTTGAGTTCTCGACCACTACCCTTTGGACTGACGGAACAGTTACCTTTTCAGGTGTTCCGCTAAAGGCTCTGCTGGAGGAGGTGGAGTTTCAGGGGCAAACTGTCGAGCTGGTTGCCCTCAACGACTATTCGATATCGCTGCCGATAGATGAGATCGAAGATGAGGTGCCTATCGTTGCGACGCGGATGGACGGCGCACCTATGTCTGTTCGGATGAAAGGGCCGTTTTGGCTGGTCTTTCCTTATGACCGCCACCCAAAATACCGCACGGATACGATGTACGCACGTAGCATCTGGCAGTTGTTCAGAATAAAGGCCGTGGATTAAAGGGTTTGGCATTTCTATGCTGAGCGAAATTGATCCATGGCAGCTCCGAGTTCACACATGCATCTCTACCGCACAGCAGTTCTGGTGGGCCTTGCAGCGCTGATCGCTCTGTTTGTTGCGATGAGCATTTCGCTCCTTTTTCAGCTGCGGGATTTGCAAACCTCCGAAGGCGAAAGCATGCAGTGGAGCATCACTCAGGTCGACACCGAGTTGGCCAGTTTTCACGCAGCGCTGTCCACTGAGATTGGTAAAACGCCGCCGGACATTGATGAGATCAAACTGCGGTTGGACATTGTTTTGAACCGGTTGGATATCCTGCAATCTGGTCGTGCGGCTGCGGTGCTGTCAGAGAATGCGCGCTCCTCTGACATGCTGGCGCAACTTTTGGACTATGCGAACCGCATTGCGGCGATTTCTGACAAAGCGGGTGATCCGACGTCGGGAGATCTCGATGAGCTTCTCGCGTTGACGCAGAGTGCGCGACCGTTGGGGCGTCAGCTGGCGCTATCGGGATTGCGTGCCACGGCTCGACAAGCCGAGGTTCGACGCGCCGAGTTTGCGCAGCAATTGCGCTGGACCGGCAGTGTGGCAATCGCACTGCTGTTGTTGATGGTCTGCCTGCTGCTTGTTCTCAACACGATGCTTAAACGTGCTGATGCACGCGACCGGGCGCTTTTGATCTCTTCGCGTAAGCTCGCCTCCACGGTGTCGGCTTCGCTGGATGCGATCATTGCGATGGACGAGGACGGGAAGATCGTGGATTTCAACGAAGCGGCGGAAGATATGTTTGGCTGGTCTGCGGAAGAAATTCTGGGTCGCGATGTGATTGGAACGATTATCCCTTCCAGCACCGAAAAACCAAGATTGAAAGAAATGGCCCACCCCGCGCAAGGCGAGGCTGCGGGATCAACTGACAAACGTCGACACGAAATCAGCGCGTGCCGAAAGACCGGCGAAGCGTTTCCAGTGGAGCTGAACATTACGTCCTTCATGGAGGAAGGTGATCTCAAGTTCGTCATGTATCTGCGCGACATCACTGCGCGGAAAGCCAATGAGCAAAAGTTGATAGATGCTCGTGTCCGAGCCGAACAGACGGACAGGGCGAAGTCGAAATTTCTGACGATCATGAGCCACGAAATGAGGACGCCACTCAACGGTGTGTTGGGTGTTTTGGACTTACTCAAGACTAAAAAACTGACATCGGAACAATCGCGTTATCTCGATATCGCGATTGCGTCGAGCGAAGTGCTATTGGAGCATGTGAATGAAACGCTCGATGTCACGCGCGCTGAAACGGGTGATTTGGTTCTCGTGCCAAGCCACTGTGAATTGGATGTTTTGATCGCCAACATAGCCGATGTCCTGCGGCCTCTCGCGGCTGAGAAAGGTCTGGAGCTTGTTCAGAGTGTGGAGGCGATTGAGGCGCAGTTTTTTTGGGGGGATGGGAACCGTATTCGCCAGATTCTGACAAATCTGGTGGGCAATGCGATCAAGTTCACCGAACACGGTCAGGTTTCGATATCCGTGCGCGCTGAGCATGACATTGAGACCTCGGAAATCTGGATTGGTGTCACAGATACTGGCCCCGGTATTCCCCCCGATCTGCAAGACAGGATATTTGACGATTTTGCTGCGTTCGCAGAGCCGAACGGTCGCCAGTCCAGAGGTGACGGGTTGGGGTTGGCTATTTCAAAACAGATCGCGCAGCGCATGGGTGGAGATATTTCGCTTCAAAAGAGTGACGACAGCGGCAGTGTCTTTTGCTTATATCTCAAGCTTCCGAATGTGCTGCCCGGCGAGACCGCTCAAGCGACGAATGAGATTGAGCTTGTGGCGGCGGGCGCGGACACGGTGGAGAAACACATCCTGATCGTGGAAGACAATGCGATCAACCGAAATGTTCTGTGCGAGATGCTTGTGGGCATGGGGCACGACGTAGCGACAGCTTCTGACGGCTTGGACGCGATGACGATGTCGGATCAATCTCGTTTTGATGTGATTTTCATGGATATCAGCATTCCACATCTGGATGGCATCGAAGTGACCCGCCGCATCCGAGGCGGGGACGGGCCAAATCGAGCAACACCGATCGTCGGTGTGACAGCGCATGGGCAAGACGAGTATCGTGCCATTGCGGTTGAGGCAGGGATGAGCCGGTTTCATACCAAGCCCATCCGCTATGCCGAGCTTGGTCAGATATTATCATCGATTGGGTCCGACACGACGGCTCAGGAACCAATGATAGATCGCGGTGGCGCACTTCAGGAGCTGTACAACGCGCTTGGTTCTGAAAAGACACGATCGGTCGTCGCTGAGTTCGAAGAACAGTTGCAAGAGTTCTTACAGGGTTTGGAGCGCGAACCTCAGGCAAATGGAGCCATGGGCCTGGCGAAACAGGCTCACAACCTGAAGGGCGCTGCCGCCATGCTGGGATTTTCAGAGTTGGAGACACTCCTTGCAGAGTATGAAGGCCCCACAACTGAGCAACGATCAGCCCATGAGTCCAAACTGGCTGGGCGGCTGGGTAAGATCGCAAAGCAAGTGGTTTCGGATGCAGAGGTGATGCTCGATAAGTTTGGCCAGTGAGTGCTTTTGCCGGGTGAGGAGTGCTACGACAAAATGGCTGCTCCCGATATCTGGAACAGCGCGATGTTGACCGGTCCATGACTTCATGTCAGCGTCTCATGTTTAGCACGGAGACAGTTTTGTTAACTTATCTGACCCGCAGAACATATCGCTCCGATGAACACCGGGAGCTGCTGCGAGGTCAGTTATACGCCGACACGCGTTTTATCGATGAATAGTGGTTTATGCTCTCGCCGATTTGTCTTGGCTGGGCTGGCAGGGCTTGCCGCACAGTCTTCGTTGGCAGGTGATCTACCCATCGTGTTCGCTGCGGCAAGCCTGAAAGCCGTTCTCGATGACATCTTGTCCGGGCAGAATGTTGCTATCTCCTATGGCGGGAGCGGTCTTCTGGCGCGGCAAATCTCGCTGGGCGCTCCGGCTGATTTATTTATCTCAGCCAATGTCGAATGGATGGATGCTGTTTCCGGCGTCGCCATTCCAGATACCCGACGCGACCTGCTGTCGAACCGCCTGGCCTTGGTCGGTCGAGGTTCGGGCCACTTGGACAAGCTAAACGACACTGACAGGATCGTAACGGGTCTGACTGATGCGGTTCCGCTTGGGCAATACACAAAGACTGCGCTGCAAAATCTGGGCCATTGGGAACGATTGAGCCCGAACCTGATTGAGGTAGAAAACTCTCAATTGGCGCTGGCTTATGTTCTGAGAGGTGAAGTCCCTTTTGGGCTGTTGTACAGCTCGGACATTGTTGGTCAGGATGATTTGAAAGTATTGCAGGTCTTACCTGAAACCTCCCATCCCCCCATCCGGTATCCCATGGTTTTGTTGTCGGAGCGGGCACGCTCGATCTATGAGATGTTGCTGAGCGAACGTGCGCGTCGTCTGTTCAACGCATATGGGTTTGGGGTGATCTGAGATGTTGGGTTTAGGTGAGCAAGAGTGGATGGCCGTAGCGTTGTCGCTGAAGGTGTCGTTCTGGGCCACGATCTGCTGTTTGCCGGTTGCACTTTGGATCGCGTTTGTGCTGGCGCGGAAGGACTTCTTTGGAAAGTCCGTGCTCAACGCTTTGACCTTCTTGCCATTGGTCATGCCGCCGGTGGTGACAGGGTATCTTTTGCTCATGACGTTTGGGACCCAAGGGCTTGTCGGGTCTGCCTTGCAAAACATCGGGATCGTATTTGCCTTCCGCTGGACCGGCGCGGCGCTAGCGGCTGCGGTTATGGCGCTACCTCTTATGGTTCGGGCGATGCGTCTTGGATTTGAGGCAATCGACCCGCGTCTGGAAGAAGCTGCACAGTCGCTTGGTGGATCGCCATTCTGGGTTTTCGTCAGTGTCACCCTGCCGCTGAGCGGTCCGGCAATTTTGGCTGCGATGGTTCTCGGTTTCGCGAAGGCATTGGGCGAATTTGGAGCAACAATTACCTTTGTCGCCGCTATTCCTGGAGAGACACAAACGCTACCCACTGCCATCTATAGCTTTCTGCAAATACCGGGGGGTGAAACGGCTGCTGTTCCGCTTGTGATCATTTCGATAGGTATTGCTTTGGTGGCTGTGCTGGCCTCCGAGTGGTTGGCATCACGGATGCGCAAAAGATGAGCCTTGTCGCGCATATCAGCCATCGCTTCGATGGTTTCGAGCTGGATGCCGAGCTGAAGATGAAGGCTGGGGTCACGGCGCTTTCAGGGCCATCCGGTGCGGGCAAGACGACAATTATCAGGGCCATCGCGGGGCTATTTGCTCCTGAAAAAGCGCATATCGAGGTGGATGGTCAGGTCTTGACCGATACGGACCGGTCGACTTTCGTGCCACCTCACAAAAGGCGCATTGGATTGGTGTTTCAGGATGCTCGTCTGTTCCCGCATTTGTCGGTCGAGAAAAACTTGCTCTATGGGCAAAGGTTTTCCGCACGAAAGCGCGAAGTGGCACCCATTGCTGACATGCTCGGTATCTCTGAACTTCTCCAGCGGAGGCCAGGATCTCTTTCCGGCGGTGAAACGCAGCGGGTCGCCTTGGGGCGCGCTCTGCTTTCAGACCCGCAACTTCTTTTGATGGATGAGCCCCTGGCCGCACTGGACGATGAGCGAAAGGCGGTGATTTTGCCTTATCTCGAACGCATACGGTCCGAAGGAGGGCCACCGATATTGTATGTGTCTCATGCCATGGATGAGATATTGCGATTGGCGGATAATATCGTTCTCTTGCGAAACGGAAGAACGGTGCGATCCGGGGAGCTGAGCGAGATATTGTCCGATCCAGCGGCGGTGCCTGATCTGGGGCCGCGCGCGGCGGGCGCTTTGCTCAAGGCCCGGTTGGTCAAGCGGGATGCTGGCGACGGCGTGTCCGAGCTGGAAACATCGGCCGGCAAGTTATACCTCCCAATTCGGCCGGAACAGGAGGGTGCGATGATGCGCGTTCGGATCTCTGCCTCCGATGTGATGTTGAGCCGTGATCGACCAGACAAGATATCGGCTCTGAATATTCTGAAAGCAGAGATTACCAGCATCCATGAAGGGCAGGGGCCGGGTGTTGCCGTGGCATTAACCTCTGGAAGCGACCGCCTTTTGGCCAGAATTACACGGCGCTCTGCAAAACTGATGGGACTCAGGGCTGGTATGAGTTGTTATGCGGTCATCAAGTCAGTTTCGGTTGCACCGGGCGATATTCTTACGGATCGGAACACGACGATATGAGTTGGCAATTCTGGGTTGATCGGGGCGGCACCTTTACGGATGTCGTTGCCAAAGCCCCTGACGGCGCGCTTTCGACACTCAAGCTGCTGAGTGAAAACCCACAGCACTATCAAGACGCTGCGGTCGAGGGCATACGACGGGCGCTTGACCTGAGCCCGGACGATCCTCTTTCTGAAGAAGACATAGGCGCAGTGAAGATGGGTACAACCGTCGCTACCAACGCCTTGCTGGAGCGGAAGGGTGACAAGACCCTCCTGTTGATAACGGAAGGTCTGAAGGACCTGCTGAAAATTGGGTATCAAAACCGACCTCAGCTTTTTGAACTTCAAATCAATCGACCGTCCGTACTTTATGCCGATGTCGCTGAAGTGCCCGGGCGTCTGGACGCTGCAGGCTTGGAAATTGCTCCGCTGAATGAAGCTAGAGCACGGGAAGCACTGCGAGCCGCCTATGACGATGGCATTCGCTCCGTCGCTGTCGCGTTCATGCATGCCTATCTCAACCCGTCTCACGAAATACGTATCGGACAGATTGCGCGCGATATTGGATTCACACAGATTTCTCTATCCAGCGAGACCTCGAAGCTGATCAAATTGGTCGGGCGCGGCGACACCACTGTTGTCGATGCCTATCTCTCGCCCATCCTGCGGCGCTATGTCGATCAGGTTGCAAGTGCGCTGGGCGGCGGACAGCCTGCGGACAAACGGCTGTTTTTCATGCAGTCGAATGGGGGCCTCACGCAGGCGCGGTTGTTTCAGGGGCGTGACGCAATCCTTTCGGGACCGGCGGGTGGTGTCGTGGGCATGGTCAAAACAGCCGAGGCCGCTGGTTTTGACAAGCTGATAGGGTTCGATATGGGCGGCACGTCGACTGACGTATGCCATTATTCGGGCGAATATGAGCGCAGCTTCGAAACCCAAGTTGCGGGTGTGCGAATGCGGGCCCCGATGATGAATATCCATACGGTTGCTGCAGGCGGTGGCTCGATCCTGACCTTTCGCGATGGTCGCTATCAGGTCGGCCCGGAAAGTGCTGGGGCCAGTCCCGGACCAGCGTGTTACCGACGTGGTGGCCCGCTGACAGTGACCGATTGCAACGTCATGCTTGGCACGCTCAACCCGGATCACTTTCCACCGATATTTGGTCCGGATGCTGACCAGCCTCTCGACGTGGCGACCGTGCAGGAAAAGTTCAACCGACTTGCCGCTGAAATCGCTGCTGAAACCGGACGAGAGCAGCTAAGTGCCACAGAGACCGCAGAGGGATTCCTGAAGATTGCGGTTCAAAATATGGCACGAGCGATCAAAAAGATCAGTGTGGAGCGTGGTTATGATGTCACCAGATATACACTGAACTGCTTTGGTGGGGCTGGCGGGCAACATGCCTGTCTCGTCGCCGATGCCCTGCGCATGAAAACGGTTTTTATCCATCCCTTTGCAGGCGTTTTGTCCGCCTTCGGTATGGGGCTTGCCGACGTCAGGGCGTTGCGGGAGGCACAGTTTGACCGACCGGCCACCGATGTTGATGCCGCCGGAGACCGGCTCGATGAGATGGCAAAGGACGCAACCTCGGAAGTCGCCTCGCAAGGTGTCGATGCCGCGCAGATATCCGTAACGCGCCGCGCGCATCTGCGTTATCCGGGGGCGCATCAAAGCCTTGCGGTGACATTCGGGTCCACAGCGCAAATGGTGGCGGAGTTTGAGACAGCACACCAGACAAGATACGGATTTGCGGCCCGCACCGACGACGTTCTGATCGAAATGTTGAGCGTTGAAGCGGTGGGCGCAGGCGATCACCTCCAGGTCTCTAAGGACGCGAAGACCGGGGGCGTCCCTGAGCCAAGTGCTTTCGTCACTCTTGCATGCGGGCCTTCACCACTGTTCCAACGTGACAACCTGAAACCCGGGCAAGTCGTGAAAGGGCCTGCGATTATCACCGAAGCGACCGGCACCAACGTTGTCGAAGCAGGATGGACCGGCGAGCTGGATGTCGGCGGAAACTTGATTTTGCGGCGCACAGAAGAGATCGATACCGATAGCGCCTTGGGCACAGAAGCTGACCCTGTGATGCTCGAAGTGTTCAACAACCTGTTCATGTCTATCGCAGAGCAGATGGGGTCCACGCTTCAAAACACCTCTTATTCGGTAAATATCAAGGAGCGTCTCGACTTTTCCTGCGCGCTATTTGATGCGACGGGCGCTTTGGTGGCGAATGCGCCGCATGTGCCGGTCCACTTGGGCTCGATGTCTGACAGTGTTCGAAAAGTGGCCGAGTTGAATGCGGGTCAGATGCGTCCCGGCGATGCGTTCATGCTGAATGCACCGTTCAACGGCGGCACTCATTTGCCAGATGTCACTGTGATCACCCCGGTTTTTGACCCGAATGGAGACGACATTCTGTTTTACGTCGGATCCCGCGGCCACCATGCGGATATTGGTGGTCGAACTCCCGGCTCTGCCCCTCCTGACAGTGTGCATATCGAGGAAGAAGGCGTCGTCATCGACAATTTCAGGATCGTCGAGCAAGGCACATTTTTGGAGGAGAAGACCCGCAGGCTTCTGGCCTCCGGCAAATATCCATGTCGGAACATTAACGAGAACATCAAGGATCTCGAAGCGCAGATCGCGGCCAATGCGACGGGCATCAAAGAAGTCCACCGCATGATCGCCAATTTCGGGCTTGAGACGGTGCTGGCCTACATGACCCACGTGCAAAACAACGCTGAAGCATCGGTGCGCCGGGTTATCACCCAACTCAAAGACGGGACATTCACGTATCCGCTTGATTTCGGCCAACAGATCAAGGTCACGGTGCGTGTTGATGCGGAAAACGGCGCGGCTGAGATCGACTTCACCGGTACGTCGCCTCAAGGGCCTAACAATTACAACGCCCCGCGCGCTATCTGCAATGCTGTCGTGCTCTATGTTTTTCGAACTTTGGTCGGCAGCGACATTCCGTTGAACGAAGGATGCCTCAAGCCGCTGAAAATTACCGCGCCAAAAGGATCGATGATCAACCCTGAATACCCGGCGGCGGTCATAGCGGGAAACACGGAAGTCAGTCAAAATATCTGCGACTGCTTGATCGGTGCCTTGGGCGTCATGGCGGGGTCGCAGGCCACGATGAACAACTTCGTCTGGGGCAACGACAATTTTCAGAACTACGAGACAATTGCAGGAGGATCAGGTGCTGGGCCGGGTTTCGACGGAACATCTGCGACCCAAGTTCACATGACCAACACGCTGATGACCGATCCTGAAGTCCTTGAAACCAGATTTCCTGTCCGTGTCGAAGAATTCTCAATTCGAGACGGGTCGGGTGGCGCTGGTCGCTGGCATGGTGGGGATGGCGCGCGTCGAGTCCTGCGTTTTCTAGACGATGTGACCGTGACGACCCTGTGCTCTCATCGGGTTGTTCCGCCGTTTGGTGGCGATGCAGGACAGCCGGGGCAGGTTGGCGCCGATACGGTTATTCGTTCCGATGGGTCGCGCGAACCGCAGGCCGGAAACACGGAAGTTCAACTCAGAGCGGGCGATGCATTTGAAATGCTGACACCGGGTGGTGGTGGCTGGGGTGCCACCTGAGCATCAAATGCAACGGTCCCAGACAAGGGAAGTTGAAGGCTTCTCGGATCGAAAAACGTGTGTTAATGTTCTGAAATAACAAACCAAAAACAAAAAAAATTGAGCAGGTTTGACAATGTTGGCGAAAGAACGTCAGGGCATCTATGTCCTGCGCATTGAGCAATCACGTCTGGATGGCCAGCCGTGTGATGCTTCCTCTTGTCCTAAAGTTGGGCAGGTTTGGAGCTGGGAAGGAACCTCTGTTCGATTGGATGGGCCTCCGTCGACGCTGCTTCTGGGTAGTGCGATCGGCGCGGAGCATTTGAGCCGACGGGCGGCCCGTGTCGTCCGGCGGAAGCTCGATGTTGTTAGTCCACCGATGGCAGAGGAATTCGTTGATCCCTTCCATGACCCGCATCACTCCAAAAAAGAGCCGGGATTTACCGTAAGCGATGGCGAGACGCATTATCTGATTGTGCCTTTGCAGTCGCCAAACAGCGCCCAGATGTTGCTTTCGTTTCCCGACGGATTGCCGCCTGCTGGATGTGACTTTCGGGTTGTCAGAGTTCCCAAGGAGGAAGATATCGTTCACCGCTCCCACGATATGGGCGGCGATGTGATCTGCTTTTCAAAGGGTACACGAATTCGTTGTGACAGGGTTGACCGGCCCGTTGAAAACCTTGTGCCGGGTGATTTGGTGCAAACCAAAGATGACGGCTTGCAGGAAGTGCTGTGGATTGGCCAGCGTCGTATGTCCGGTGCGCGCTTGTTCGCCATCCCGCAACTTCGCCCTGTTCGGTTGCGCGCAAATGCCATTGATAGCGATATTCCTGACGCTGATCTGCTCGTCTCGCCGCATCATCGCATTTTGTTGGAAGGCGCACAGGCGCAGGCTTTATTCAACCAATCCGAGGTTCTGGTGTCGGCCATCGACCTGATCGATGATCAAAACGTATTTGTCGATCATTCGGTCAAAGAGGTTTGGTACTATCACTTGCTCTTGCAGAACCACAGCATTCTTTGGGCGAATGGGGTGCAGACCGAAAGCTATCATCCGGCGAATACGACGCTGAAAACTGTCGATCCGGATCAACGAGCGCTGTTGCTTGCACTGTTTCCCGAGATCAAGCGGGACCCACACGCTTATGGTCCCTTTGCGCGTCGCAATGTGAACACCTCGGAAGCCGCTATTTTGAAACACGCGATCCACTAGAGATTGCCGCGGCATACCGGAGAAACGAGAGTGTTGACTCTGGTCTCAAGCCTTTTATAAGCGCGGCTTCATTGGTGTTGGTGGACCTCGCAAGGGGAACCCTGTCATTCCGGCAAAATCCGGAAAGAGGACAACGCCCTTCGAAACCTGAACGAAGGAGATCAGCAAGTGACGAAACGTACTGCTGCCAAATACAAAATTGACCGCCGGATGGGCGAAAACATCTGGGGTCGTCCAAAATCCCCAGTTAACCGCCGTGAATATGGCCCAGGCCAACATGGTCAGCGCCGCAAGGGTAAACTGTCTGATTTCGGCCTGCAGTTGCGCGCCAAGCAGAAGCTGAAAGGCTACTATGGCGACCTGACTGAAAAGCAATTCAAGCGAATTTATATCGAAGCGGCTCGTGTTAAGGGCGATACAGGCGAAAACCTGATCGGTCTTCTGGAGCGGCGTCTGGATGCAGTTGTCTATCGCGCGAAATTCGTACCGACCATTTTCGCAGCCCGTCAGTTTGTGAACCACGGCCACGTCAAGGTGAATGGCCAGAAGGTCAACATCCCGTCCTACCGCGTGAAAGAGGGTGACGTGATTGAAGTGCGTGACCGTTCCAAGCAGATGGCTTTGGTTCTGGAAGCTGCTCAATTGCCAGAGCGCGATGTGCCTGAGTATATCGAGGCAGATCACTCCAAAATGACAGCGACGTTTGTGCGCACACCTGGTCTGGGCGACGTGCCTTATCCGGTGATGATGGAACCAAACCTCGTGATCGAATACTACGCGCAGAACTAAATTCTGCCAATTGGGACAGTGGAAGGCCGCCTTTTGGGCGGCCTTTTCTTTTTGCGGCTTATTGTTTCCAACTCCGCACCATTGAACCGGTTTTGCCCTAATTCAGCCTGAATTAATGGCGATCAAACGCCTAACACGGGTGAGGGCTGATCTCGCCTGTCTGTTCTATGAGGTGGATCACATGGCGAAAACAGTTTCAAAATCACAGCGTATTCTCGTGGCCCCACCGCCGCCACCCGAAATCCCAGTGGCCGCGGCGACGGTAGAAGTGGCGAAGAAATATGGCGTCAGCCCGTTGAAGCAGCTTCGTGAATTCACCTCGCTTTACCTTGGCCCGACCAAGCTTGCTTCCAATGAATATTACGCGGCTCAAGTGTACCGGGACGACTTGGACAAAGAAGCGAAGCGGCAGTTCGTCGGGGAGAAAAGTAACCTGACCCTGAACAAACGTTTGTCTCCTCCAGAGATTGCCCGTCGTAGCGATTTTCTGCGAGACAAAGTGCTGGTTGCCGCTCTTCTGGGGCAATTGGGGCTGAGCGCCACCCACACGCAGGCTGTGTTTTCGCAAAACCGTGGCTTCGGGAACATTCCCACGTTGCGCGATGCGGAGCAGATTTCGGAGTTTCTGAAGACCAAAGCCGCATACCCAATCTTCGGGAAGCCGGTGAGTGGTTCAAAAAGCGTGGGATCGGCACTGTTTAAGGAATTTGATCCCGAGACCAGCCTGATCACACTCGGAAACGGCCGTACGGCAAACCTCTATAAGCTGTCTGAAGAGATTGTTCGCGATTATCCGCGGGGTTTTGTTTTTCAGGATGCGGTACAGCAAGACGAAACGGTGTCAGACGTCATAGGCAATGCGCTTGGATGCTTGCGCGTCGTGACAGTGATGAAGGAGAGCACACCAAGCGTCCTATATTCCGTTTGGAAAATCCCGGCACCTGATGCGATGTCCGACAACTTCTGGCAATCCGGTAGTATGCTTGGCGAAGTCGATGTGGATACTGGCCGCGTCTGTCAGGTTCGCCGCGGTACTGGCTTAAAAACCGAAAACCTTGAGGTGCACCCTGAAAGTGGGAAGGCCATGGTTGGTTTCGAGATTCCGCGCTGGTCAGAGGTTGTTGATCTGGCGAAAGCCGCGCATGCAATTTCACCTGAAAATGGCGTTCTGGGTTGGGACATTGGTTTGGCCCAAGACGGTCCGGTGGTGATCGAATGCAATTCGAACCCGTTCCATTCGCTCTATCAATTGGCGACGGGGAAGGGGGTTTTGAACGGTGAGTTCAAACCCGTCTTTGACAAGATCATCGACCGCAACAAAGACATTCTGTCGGCACTTTCGAAGGCCAAGACGTAGCTAACAGGCCTGAAGCAGTGCACGGGTGGGTTGGTCGTTCCAGCCCGACCCGAGAGCGAATTAGTTGAGGCGCGATTGTCTGCTTGAGTCGGCATGCAAGTCGGCCGCTCCTTCATATTCGCTTATCTGCAAATCCCTGTTTATCGACTGAACCTGCTGCAAGGAGCTCAACGCGCCGGACAAAAGGATTTGCAAGGCGTTGGTCTCATGCCTCGACAACTGATCGTCGGATTGTTGCAAGAGATGTTCCATCGTTGTGAGTGAGCCGCGCAGTTGCGATAGGAAATAGGCGTTGTCAGACTTCTTGCGTCCCTGAACCAAGACGCGAAGCGCGGTTCCGACAATACGATCCGGTCGACCGTTACCGCATGCGAGCGGGTGAAGCGTTGTATCAAAGGTCATTGCTGTGCCGTCGATCGTCAAAACCTCCCTGTAGCTGTTTGGAAGGTTCGACGACAAGCAGTCCTTGTAGTGCTTCATGACGGCCTTGGCTTCTGCTGGTTTTGATAGCAACTCGGCAGGCGTCCGACCACGGGCGAATGCATTGGTGAGACCGGTGATACGTGTATGGGCCGCGTTCAAAGCGATTACCCGAAATTCGCCATCCTGTTCCAGATCGACCACAAAAACCGGCACCGAGATCAGGTCTATGCTTGCCTTCAACGATTGGGGTTCGTTGTCACAAAAGATTTTGGTCATAATGCTCGGTCTGCCTGCGCAATCTCCAGCGAGGCTAGGCGCAAACACTTAACTACAACTTAATGATCGGGGGCTTAAACGCGTGCCTCCAAGCCTGCCAATGCGCGACCCTCTGGCGTTTTAAGGGTGAAATCCGTGCCAAGGAACGCATCTGCTTCTTGGCTTGGAGTTGAGAGGAACGCGATCGCCTTTGCGACATCTTCCGCTGGAATATGGGCGTCTGGATCGAGCTGGCTGACGGGGTTGATCCCGGAGGCTTTGATCTGGATTTGCATATCAGTCGCCACAGTGCCGGGCGACAGACCCATAATACGAATACCTTGATCCCCTAATTCCTTGTGACCGCATTTTGTGAGGGACAAGACAGCGGCTTTGGTCGCGCAATAGTGGCTCCAGCCTTCCAACGCCCCGGTGGCCGCTCCGGAGGAGATGTTGATAATGGTCCCGGACCCCCGCTGCAGCATGTGACCCAGAACTGCGCGATAGCCATAATACACGCCCTTCAGGTTCACATCGACAACTGTGCTCCATTCGGCGGGATCGCTGTCTTCAATGCGGGATATCGGGTCGATCAAACCGGCATTGTTGACCAGTATATCGACGCTTCCAAACCTCTCCAGTGTTTTGCCAACCAGTGTTTCAACATCGCTGTAGGTTGCCACGTCACACGGTATCGCTACGGCCTTTGCACCGATCTCTGACGCAATCTGCTCGATTGCCTCACGGCTGCGGGCAGCAAGGCTGACATTGCAGCCCAAGGACTCCAGATGGCGCGCCGTTGCTGCACCGACGCCTCGGCTGGCACCGGTTATGATCGCGGTCTTGCCGGAGAGTGAGTTCATCGTATCGTTCCTTTCGGGGCCGTTTGGCAGCACGTGTCGCTGAGTGATGGTTTGTTGGTTAGTGTGGTCCGTTGTTGGGGTCACGGCAAATCTTTAGCGCGCTCATATGCTGCAATAAATGAATTGTTTTTCATTATATTAATGCTGATATTGCATTAATGGACATCAATACACTCAGGTTGCTAAATGACGTGGCGCGGCTGGGAAGCTTTGCAGCAGCGGCACGATACCGTGAAACCGATCCTTCGATCGTGTCCCGGCAAGTCGCGTCCGCCGAAGCGGAACTCGGGCTTCGTATTTTTCAACGTAGTACGCGCAGGCTGGCCTTAACCGAGGATGGTGCGGCCTATCTCGACAAGATTGCCCCGGCGCTGGTGATGTTAGAGGAAGCGCATGACGCTGTTGGTGTCCAACGCGACGCACTTGTCGGAACTGTGCGTTTGGCAACATCCGTGGCGTTTGCACATGATGTCTTGATCCCGCAACTTAGCGTGTTTCGGGAGGAGTATCCGGGCATTCAGCTGGAGCTGATATTGAACGACGACCGCACCGACCTTCTTGAGCAAGGAATTGATATTGCGATCAGGTTGTCGCCCGCGCCCGAGGGCGATCTTATCAGTCGCAAGCTGTTTTCCACGGCTTATCGAGTTTGTGCGAGTTCAGACTGGGTGCAGACCAATAGGGTATTGCGTGATCCCAGAGCGTTGTCAGACGTAACCTGCCTGACCTATGCGATGCCGGGTTTGCGGACGACCTGGAAATTTCAAGACGAAGATAGCAAGTACTTCGAGGTACAAATCAAAAACGACCTCGCAGTTTCAAACCCGCTTGCCTTACGAGAAGCCGCCCGGCAGGGTTTGGGGCCTGCGTTGTTGGCTGACTGGCTTGTTGCGGGTGATTTGAACAAGGGTGCGCTGGTTGATCTCTTCCCGACACACCGCGCGACCATCACTACGTTTGATACTTCGGCGTGGCTGCTTTTCCCGTCTCGCACTTACCTGCCTCGGCGTAGCCGCGCAGTGATCGATTTCCTGATCGATCAGTTGGGCGGGCTGTCTGACCCGAAAAAACAAAAGCTCTCGCCAACCACCTGAAACAGGCGTAGAGCGAAGATATGCTCGGTGACACTATCAAACGCGTCGGTCTGGACGAAGCCAGGCAATTGCCATTTCATCGTCAGCCAGTCTTCTTGCTGTTTCTGATGGCCTTTGCGATGCCGATTGCCTTTTCTGTGTGGTCGGCTTTGCTGAACAACTTTGTCATCGAGGCTGCAGGGTTTACCGGTGTCGAGATTGGCTGGTTGCACACCGTGCGCGAAATACCCGGCTTTTTCGCGATCGGCGTGATCTTTCTGATTATCTTCATTCGAGAGCAGGTTTTGGGCCTCATCTCGCTCGTATTGCTTGGCGTCGCCAGCGGTTTGACCGCTTATTTCCCGACGTTTGGAGGGTTGCTGACGCTTACGCTGCTCAGTTCAATTGGATTTCACTACTACGAAACCGTCAATCAATCGCTGCAATTGCAATGGCTGAAAAAAGAGGAAGCGCCACAGGCATTGGGATGGATCACCGCTGTGGGATCCTTCGCCTCATTGATCGCCTATGGTCTGCTAGTCGTGACGTGGAAGAGTTTCGATCTGAGCTATGAGTTCGTGTATATGACGTCAGGGGGCATTTGTGTCGCTGTCGCCATCTTCTGTTTCTTCTATTACCCGCAATTTGAAGCACCGAACCCGCAAATCAAAAAGATGATCCTGCGGAAGCGCTACTGGCTTTATTATCTGCTGCAATTCATGTCTGGAGCGCGCCGCCAGATCTTCATCGTTTTCGCGGCGTTCATGATGGTCGAACGCTTTGGATTCGAGGTGCATGAGGTCACAGCGCTGTTTCTTATCAACTACGTCGCGAACATGATCTTTGCGCCTCTGATCGGAAGAGCCATTGGGGTTTACGGCGAGCGGAACATGCTGATTGTCGAGTATGTCGGTCTCACCCTGGTCTTCCTCGCCTATGGTGGCATCTATTACTTTGGATGGGGCGTGATCGTTGGTGCTGTGCTCTACGTCGCCAATCATCTTTTCTTTTCCATGGCGTTTGCGATCAAAACATATTTTCAGAAGATTGCGGATCCGCAGGATATTGCGCCGACTGCCGCAGTCGCCTTCACGATAAATCATATTGCCGCAGTCTTTTTACCCGCGTTGCTCGGGTACCTTTGGGTTGTGTCGCCAGGTGGCGTGTTTGTTTTGGCGGCCATGATGGCAGCAACCTCGCTGGGGCTGGCATGCCTGATCCCCCGTGATCCTTGTCCAGGAAATGAAACCCTGTTCTCACGATTTGTTGCGCGACCGGCAGAATAGGAAATCTGTGGGGCCGACCTATATCTGAGATATCAAAACTGGAGGTTTGGGATGTTCCTTTTTCAGAAGAAGAAAATGCAGATGGTTGATGCAGATAGCGCGCTCGCGGGGCGCGATACACCACTCCCGACCGCAGAAACACATTTTGTGAATGGGCGCCCGCTCACTCTGGACGTGCCCGAGGGCATGGAGGTGGCCATGTTTGGCATGGGGTGCTTCTGGGGCGTTGAACGCATGTTTTGGAACATCGACGGGGTCTATCTGACGATGGTTGGGTATGCGGGTGGCTACACGCCCAACGCGACCTATGAGGAAGTTTGTTCCGGCCAAAGCGGTCATAATGAGGTGGTGCGCGTCGTCTACGATCCCAAGATCGTTTCATATGATGAGCTGCTGCAGATCTTTTGGGAAGGTCATGATCCGACCCAAGGGATGCGGCAGGGCAATGATATGGGCACGCAGTATCGCTCTGGGATTTACACATTCACCGATGCGCAGCAGGACGCTGCTGTCGCCAGCAAAGCGGCTTTTCAGCCACGCCTGACGGCTGCCGGTTATGGACCGATCACGACGGAGATATTGGCGGCGCCTGAATTCTTCTTCGCTGAGGATTATCATCAGCAGTACTTGGAAAAGAACCCCAACGGCTATTGCGGTATTGGCGGGACAGGCGTGACCTGTCCGATTGGTGTGGGCGCCTAAGAGAAGTTGGTGGTTTAGCGGCTCATCCCTCTGTCATTTTGAGGCGTTGACGCCTTGGAGTGGGCTGCGTAAGCCCAACTACGAATTCCAAGGACCAACGGCATGCCGACATTTACTGCACTGACAACCCTCATGGGAGAAGCTCCGGCTCAGAAACTGGGGGAGGCCATGGAAATTCTGGATCCCGCCCCGACAGGGGTCGGGGTCTTCGAAGTCGAAGACGGATCAGGCCTTTGGGAGGTTGGAGGTTATTTCATCGAGAGCCCCGATGGTGTTGCCCTGGACATTCTTGCGGCCGCGCACGGTGCTAAACCTTTCTCCATTTCCGAACTGCCAGAAACTGATTGGGTGGCGCACGTAAAGCGGGAACTGTCGCCGGTCGAGGCTGGGCGATTCTTTGTTTATGGCTCCCATGACGCTGAAAAAGTGCCTTCGGGCCGAATCGCGTTGCTGATTGAGGCCGCGATGGCTTTTGGCACGGGCCATCATGGAACGACGCTTGGATGCTTGCAGCTCTTTGACGATCTTCTGAATTCAGGGGTGCGACCACAGTCAGTCGCCGACATTGGATGCGGAACAGCGGTTCTGGCCATGGCCGCAGCCGCGGAGCTTGATGTCACTGCTATCGCAAGCGATATCGATCAAGTCGCCGTGGATGTCGCCAGAGTAAATGCGGACGCCAACGGTTTGTCTCATAAGATCAAATGCTTGGAAGCTGCAGGTTTCGATCATCCTGAGATCGTAAAGGCCGGCCCGTTTGATCTAATTTTCGCCAATATCCTGAAAGGCCCGCTATTGGAGTTGGCCCCAGATATGGCCAAAAACTGCATGGATGGCGGGACGATAATCCTCTCTGGGTTGCTGTTGGAGCAGGCCGAGGACACGATCGCGACCTACAAAAAACACGGATTCAGACTGTCGCAAAGACGCGACAATCACGAGTGGACTGCTCTTATGTTCATAAAAAGCTAGGAATCCGTTAGGTCAACGAGCGGATTTTTGCTATGTCATAGTCTGTTGGAGCCCAAGGGAAATTGGGGAACATTTGTGGCAGATGTGAACAAGGACCGCTTTGAAGCGCGTCTGAAAGCAATTGAAAGCAAGTCGAAGCCTGGCCAGCGGACGGAATCCAGGGTGACTGATGACGGCCTTGTTGTCGAAGTGGCCAAGGCTGATCGCAGAAATATTTTCCCGATCAAAGGGCTGATCACAGCCGGGATCGTGCTGGTGGCTTTGAAAGGTTTTCTCTTTGCCCAACTTGGCGAGGCTGAATACCTCGGACGGATCGAGCAGCTGTCAAAAGGCTCTACCATCGAAGTTGGCGCTGCATTTCTGCTTGATGCAGATCCTGCAACCCGCGCTATTGCGTCATTGCTTAGCCCGACCTTCCGTTAACGAAAAAGACCACGCGATTGCGTGGCCTTTCATTTACCAGAATATAACATTGGTTTAGAAGTTCGCGATGTCGCCGCGGTTCAAACCGATGTCAGCAAGCTCACGAGCTGTCAGTACGCTCAATGCCTTGCGAGTAACGCGGCGATCATTCCACGCAATAACTGCGCCGAACAGAGTTTCGAAGAGGCCAGATGCACGCGCGCCGAAGCGGACGCCATCGTTCAGGCCACGAGTGTTGTCGAGAAGTGCCATTTGACAGGTCCTTTTTGTAAAGTGCTGATCATTTCAGCAGAATTTCGTTCTGATCGGCATTTAGGATGCGAAAGTGTCTCCCACAAGACGGATTTCTGCATGTCCCCTATGCAATTGCAGCATAGCTTCGAATGATCTTCAATTTGTTGAAATTAAGGCAGAAATTTCAATTCGGGGCGTCGGAAATGAACCGAGAGGCGTCGAATTTCTGCTTCCGAATCTGAACTAGTGAGGTGGCAGCTGAAAAAACAGGTAATTTCGTTTTCTTGGCAAATGTTCGCGTTTCGTGCTAGGTGTGCTTGCAATAATAATAACAGGGGCATGCCATGCGCGTGTTGGGCATTGATCCGGGTCTCAGAAACCTTGGATGGGGCGTGATTGAAGCGGATGGATCGCGGATCCGTCATATCGGAAATGGTGTATGCAAGTCGCAGCCGGGGCCACTGGCGGGCCGGTTGCTCGACCTTCATCAAAAGCTGACCAAGGTCGTCGAAACTTTTGCACCCGACGTGGCCGCTGTTGAGCAAACCTTTGTGAACAAGGACGGTGCAGGAACGCTCAAACTCGGTCAAGCGCGAGGGATCGCGATGCTGGTGCCTGCACAAGCTGGTCTGGATGTTGGCGAATATGCTCCAAATACGGTCAAGAAGACCGTGGTGGGGGTTGGCCACGCCGCGAAGCAACAGATCGACCATATGGTTCGCCTCCAACTGCCCGGTGTGGAGATTGATGGCCCTGATGCGGCCGATGCGCTGGCCATTGCGCTCTGCCACGCCTTTCATTTGCGCGCTGGCAACGGATTGGAAGCCGCTTTGAAACGGGCAACAGCATGATCGGGAAGTTGACCGGCATTTTGGACTATCGCGGCTCAGATCATGTCATGATCGACGTCGGCGGTATTGGGTATGTCGTTTTCTGCTCGGACCGTACCTTGGCGGCTCTTCCAGCTTCAGGCCAGCCAGTTTCGCTCTATACGGATTTGCTGGTGCGTGAGGACCTTCTGCAATTGTTTGGGTTTCGCACACCGATCGAGAAAGAGTGGCACAAACTGCTGATGTCGGTTCAAGGCATCGGGGCAAAAGCCTCAATGGCCATTCTATCCACGCTGGGCGCGGAGGGGGTGTCACGCGCCGTCACGCTTGGGGACTGGAACGCGATCAAAGCTGCAAAGGGTGTGGGACCGAAGACCGCTCAGAAGGTGGTCTTGGATCTGAAGGACAAGGCCCCCGGTATTATGGCGATCGGCGGCAGCATGCCCGAAGCACTGGGTGATTTAGAAGCGTCTATTGTCATAGAAGCGCCGACAGATACGGCAGCCCAAGCTGAGGCGCTGTCGGCACTGGTCAATCTTGGCTATTCTCAGGGGGACGCAGCTTCGGCGGTTGCGCAGGCTTCCAGCGAAAACAATGATGGCACACAAGCGCTGATCAGAGCAGCGCTAAAACTGCTTGCGCCCAAGAGCTGATATCGCCAGTGACATCATACGTTTCAAATAAGTCCGTCATATGAGTGAACCTGACCCAACACTTAGGCCAGAAAAACGTCCCGAGGACGCGGATCGCGCGCTGCGTCCGCAGGGCCTTGATGAGTTCATTGGTCAGGCAGAGGCGAGATCAAATCTCAAAGTGTTTATCGAAAGTGCCCGGACCCGCGGTGAGGCGATGGACCATACGCTCTTTTATGGGCCGCCCGGGCTGGGCAAGACGACATTGGCGCAGATCATGGCGCGAGAGTTGGGTGTGAACTACCGCATGACGTCAGGGCCGGTGCTGGCCAAAGCGGGTGATCTTGCGGCCATCCTGACCAACCTTGAAGCGCGGGATGTGCTTTTCATAGATGAAATTCACCGATTGAACCCAGTTGTCGAAGAGGTTTTATACCCGGCGCTGGAAGACTTCGAACTCGATCTTGTAATTGGGGAAGGACCTGCGGCCCGAACGGTCAGGATCGAGTTGCAGCCTTTCACGCTTGTTGGCGCCACCACGCGATTGGGACTTCTGACGACCCCGTTACGAGATCGCTTTGGCATTCCAACCCGTCTGCAGTTTTACACGGTTTCCGAGCTTGAGCAGATCGTGGCCCGCGGTGCAAAGCTTATGGGCGTTAACGCTGATGAAGCAGGTATCACCGAGATCGCGACCCGCGCACGGGGCACACCTCGGATTGCAGGGCGTCTTTTGCGACGGGTCGTCGACTTTGCCTTGGTGGAGGGCGATGGCCGTATCACGCAAGCCCTGGCTGACAGTGCTCTGACGCGCCTTGGGGTAGATCATCTGGGGCTCGACGGTGCTGATCGACGCTACCTGAGCCTGATTGCGGAAAACTATGCCGGTGGACCGGTGGGTGTTGAGACGATGTCAGCCGCGTTGAGCGAAAGCCGCGATGCGCTGGAAGAGGTGATTGAACCATTTCTCTTGCAGCAGGGGCTGCTACAGCGTACGCCCCGTGGTCGCATGTTGGCACAAAAAGCCTGGTCTCATTTGGGACTTGCTCCGCCGAAACCTCAAAGCGATCTCTTCGGGAAATAAATCGAAGGCAGGGTAATTCCGTATGTTGGACGTCTCATCCGTTGAACAATATTTTACACGCTCTGACGGTAACTATCTGTTTGCACGTTGGAACAGGCCTTTGGCACCGGTGGCGTTCGGAGTGGAGGATGAAACAGTATCGGTTCTCAAAGGTGCGATCGAGGCAGTGTGCCAGCTTGCGGGGCATGAAATGGCTGAAACGGATCCAGAGTTGGGTTCTAATTTCATGGTGTTTTTCTGCCGGGATTGGGACGAGTTGCTCGGCGTGCGAGACCTCGACCGGATGATACCCGGGCTTGCCGATTTGGTGCCCCGCTTGGTTGAAGCAGACGCAAACCAGTATCGGACTTTCCGGTTTGATCCGGACGGCGGCATCAAAGCCTGTTTTGTATTCTTGCGTATGGATCGAGTTATGCGGGAGATTCCGGCGGACACCTTATGTCTAGGCCAGGTTGTTCAATCGATTTTGCTGTGGTCCGACGAAGCATTTCTGGGCAGCTCGCCGCTTGCTCTCACCGGTGATAACGTTGCTATCTTGAAGCCAGAAGTGGCTGCAATAATTCAGGCAGCGTACGACCCTGTTATGCCCATGGCGGCGCAAGACAACTCACACGCACTGCGTATTCATGCGCGGATCATGGCGAGAAAAACCGACTAGGCGACGATGGCTGGCAGCACGCTGGCCAAGCTGACGCAGGACGCGCCGACCAGTATCCAAATGCCCTGACGGGTCAGCAGACCCATGCTCAGCAACACGATCGCAAAGGCGAGGATGTTGGTCAGCCCGTAGACGTAGCTTGAGAGCGGCAACACTACCGCGCAGACCAAGATGATCAGCTTCGGCAAAACACCAAATGGCGGCAACGTCATCCAATAGCCCAGCTGTCGACGCATCTTTTCAGAGTCCGGCGTCATCAACGAGACCCCGCGCAAAATCTTTTCCCAAACTGGTCCACGGGCGGGGAGCTCCCGCAGAAACTTGGGCAGATGCAGGTGGTGCCAACTCAGCAGCATTTGAATCGCCACAGCGGCGATAATCAAACCCACGAACGTCGTAACAATGGCGGATTGGCCAATCTGGGTTACGGCGAGTGGAAAGCTGAGCAGGATTATCACCGGCGGGAAGGAGCTGTCGCCAAGTGCTTCCATTGCCTGATCGACAGTTGTCGCAGGTTCTGATTGATCCGTTGCATCAGTCGCGGCAGCGGGTTGATCTCGTAAGATGTCTGACATGGTGCGCATTCACTCACTATGAGTGACTCGGCCGGGGATCAAAGTAAGGAGAGCCATACTCACTCCGAAATCGGCGGGTTTCTGCTTGCGCAGACCGGTTCTCAGTGGTCTGCTCGAGAGCATGTCAAACCCTTCACCACATGTTTTCAAGTGTCGTGTCTACTACGAGGACACGGACTTGGCTGGCATCGTATATTACGCTAACTATCTGAAATATATAGAAAGAGCGCGTTCGGAATGGGTGCGAAGCTTGGGCGTGTCGCAGACAAAATTGAAAGACGAGCTGGATGTTGTCTTTGCGGTGCGCCGAGTTGAAGCCGATTACCTGTCGCCGGCCGTTTTTGACGACGAATTGACGGTCGAAACGCACCTGAAAAGGCTGACCGCCGCCCGGTTGGTGTTGGATCAGACAGTTATGCGTGCCGATAAGCCCCTCTTTTCGGCAATTGTGACGCTTGTTGCGCTGACCTCGGCCGGGTCTCCGACACGCCTTCCGGCGGAAATTCGCCAGCTTCTTGACTGAAATTCCAAGAAATTCCCCTGATCACGCGTCTGTCATAGCAATAGCCTTCAAAACAGGCTAAATTGGCGATCAATACGTCCGCGAAAAGCGGCAGATAAAGGCGAGCAGGTTTATGATAGCGTTTCAAACGACGTTAGCGACGGAAGTCGATTTTTCTCTCACGGCACTTTTTTGGCAGGCAACGCCCACGGTAAAGGTCGTCATGATCATGCTGATCGTGGCCTCTTTCTGGGCCTGGGCCATTATCGTGCAGAAGTTTTACAATTATCGCATCGCCCGTGCAGAGGCAGAGTCGTTTGATCGGGCGTTTTGGTCGGGCGAGCCTTTGGACGAGCTTTACGAACAGATAGGCGATGATCCCAAAGGTAATGCGCAACGCATCTTTGCCGCCGGGATGAGCGAGTGGCGCAGATCTCATCGCGAGGACGGCCAGTTGATTGCAGGGGCGACGGCCCGCATAGACCGCTCAATGGATGTTGCAATTGCCAAGGTGGATGAGCGCCTGACTTACGGTCTTGGCTTCTTGGCGACGGTTGGCTCGACTGCGCCCTTTGTCGGTTTGTTTGGCACGGTCTGGGGCATCAAACATGCGTTTGAAGAAATTGCGATAGCGCAAAGCACCAACCTCGCGGTGGTGGCACCCGGGATCGCGGAGGCGCTGGTCGCTACGGCGCTAGGTTTGGTGGCAGCTATCCCGGCCGTTGTTTTCTACAACAAGCTGTCGGCGGATGCTGACCGGATTACCAGTGGGTACGAAGCCTTCGCAGATGAATTCACCACAATTCTTTCACGCCAGTTGGACGCTTGAGCCATGGCGGGCGGTGTTATTCAGGGAACCTCCAGCGGCGGACGCAGGGGCAGGCGGCGCAAATCGCGTACGAAGCCGATGTCGGAAATCAACGTAACGCCTTTTGTGGACGTGATGTTGGTTCTGCTGATTATTTTCATGGTCGCAGCCCCTTTGCTGACGGTTGGTGTTCCGGTTGAGCTTCCAAAGACAGCGGCCAACGCTCTGCCTCAGGAAGAAGAGGAGCCCCTGACGATCACGGTGCAAGCCGACGGCGTGCTTTCCATTCAGAATACCGAAATCAGCGCAGAGGATCTTGTCCCGCGCCTTAAAGCGATTGCTGCGGAACGGGATGGCGATAAGGTCTTTTTGAGAGCTGACGGCGCCGTGCCCTATGAGCAGGTTGTTCAGGTGATGGGCGCTCTGAACGCTGGTGGTTTTGCCAATATCGGATTGGTTACAGATACGGGCGGTCCGGCGTTGGACGGGTCAGACGGGTAACAGATGACCGGCCTTATCCCACAGGATATGAAGCTTGGAGCGTGGGTTTCAGGCGTTGGTCACGCAGGATTGTTCCTGTGGATCCTCGTGGGAGGTCTGTTCTTTGCCCAACCGGATTTGACTGATCTGTCAGTTACCGATGTGTCCATCATTTCCGCGGAAGAGTTTGCGGCACTACAACCGTCCTCGCCCGAAACAAGTGATGCACCAGATGTTCCGGCTCAGCCAGAGGTTGAAGAGGCACCCACAGTGCCAACTGCTCAAGAAGAACAACCGGTTGAAACGCCTGAGCCACCACAGCCTGCAGCACCAGCGCCAGAGACCCTACCTGAACCGCTGCCGGAACCCGAGCAGCCAGTTATCATCGAAGACAATACGCCTATCAGCCCGGAGCCTCCGGTCGAAAGTGCGGCCCCAACGGTCGAACCAGAGGCAGTTCCAGTTCCTACGCCTGCACCACGCGTCGCTCCGGAGGCCACGCCGGAGCCTGAGCCTGACGTTGTGATCGACCCAGTTGAACAAGCGCCAACAGCGCCCACGGAAGATTCTACAGACGTGCAGGAAGCTCAGGAAGAAACAGCGCCGGAAGCCGCCGCAGAGGAGATCGTTACAGAGGCTGAAGAACCCGTTGATGCCGCACCAAAACGATCGGTCCGCCCGGCAAGCAGGCCCAGACGACCACCGCCACCAACTGAAGTAGCGGAGGAAGAACCCGAAGAAGTGCCCGGGCTTCAGGAAAGCATTGCGTCCGCGGTCAGTGAGGCAAATTCTGAGAACGCGGTCGAAGATAACGCCAATCCTAGTACTGGCTCAGGCCCGCCTATTACGGGCGGTGAGAAAGAGGCGTTTATCTTGGCGATCCGGCAGTGCTGGAATGTAGGCGCGCTGAGTTCCGACGCGCTACGCGTGACAGTTATTGTCGGCGCCGCAATGAACCCCGATGGCAAACCGGATAGCGGATCAATTCGAATGATATCCTCGGATGGCGGGTCTGATGCTGCAACAAAACAAGCTTTCGAAGCGGCCCGCCGTGCTATCATTCGTTGTGGCACCTCCGGCTATGATTTGCCGAAAGACAAATATGCCCAATGGCAAAACGTGCAAATTACCTTCAATCCTGAAAGGATGCGGATCAAATGATGAAGAACTTTCTGATCTTTGCTTTTCTTGGCGCCCTTGCGCTTGCCACCTCTCTGCAAGCCCAGACACGTGAAGGTCCGCTCAAGATCGAAATCACCGAAGGTGTGATCGAACCCTTGCCCTTCGCGGTCCCTACATTCGTGGCGGACACCGCGGGTGCTGATCAATACGCACGGGATTTGGCGGCCGTCGTTGCGGCAGATCTTCAAGGTACGGGTCTGTTTCGACAGATATCTTCGGATGCCTTCATTTCGACGATCACCAGTTTTGACAGCCCCGTACAGTATGCCGATTGGAAGGCCATCAATACGCAGGCCTTGATTACCGGTGCCGTCTCAACCGTTGGTGACAATCAGATCGCGGTCAAATTCCGACTGTTTGATGTGTTCGCCGAGGACCAGTTGGGCGAGGGCCTGCAGTTTGTCGGCGACATAACTGGTTGGCGCCGCATGGCACATAAAGTGGCGGATGCTGTGTATTCGAGGATCACAGGGGAGACGGGCTATTTCGACAGCCGGGTTGTGTATGTTGCTGAAACCGGACCCAAGAACGCCCGGCAAAAGCGACTGGCAATAATGGACTACGATGGGGCTAATGGACAGTTCCTCACCGACAGCAACGCGATCGTCCTAGCGCCACGGTTTTCGCCGAATGGGGATCGCATTCTCTACACCAGTTACGAGACGGGCTTCCCGCGTATCTACCTGCTGGATGTCGCCACGGTTGGTCGGCGTATTCTGGAGGAGCAACCCGGCACGATGAGCTTCGCGCCGCGCTTCTCGCCAAACGGTCAGGATGTGGTCTTCTCGCTTACGACGGGGTCGAATACCGATATCTACAAGCTGAATCTGGCGTCAGGCCAGCGTCAGCAGCTGACCTCGGCGCCGTCTATTGAAACGGCTCCCAGCTTTTCGCCTGATGGCACCCAGATCGTCTTTGAGTCCGACCGGTCAGGAACACAGCAGCTTTACGTGATGAGCGCCAACGGGGGCGAAGCGTCTCGAATTAGCTTCGGGCAGGGGCGCTACGGCACCCCGGTATGGTCGCCCAGGGGTGACCTTGTCGCATTTACCAAACAAAACCGAGGGCGCTTTCATATTGGCGTCATGCGCACCGACGGTTCAGAGGAACGCCTGTTGACCGCCTCTTTCCTTGATGAAGGGCCCACTTGGGCGCCAAACGGTCGGGTCATCATGTTTACGCGTGAAACCAGCGGCGAGGGTGGAGCTTCAACACTCTTCTCTGTCGACATTACGGGCCGAAACCTGAAAGCGGTGCAATCTGGCGGGTCTGATCCTTCTTGGTCGCCATTGCTGCAATAATCCGTGGGTTTTGCGACACGCCGCGAAATGCTAAACTAAATTCAATCGAGCAACAGAGCCATAAGGATAACCCATGAAAACGCTCTCCAAAATCGTTCTTCTGACAAGCGCGCTGGCGTTGTCTGCATGTTCCAACAGCCTCTTTGATCGCAACGGCGGGCAAGGCGCCGGCGATGGTGCGAACGGAAGCGGTATCAACTCTTCCGCCCTCGATCCGTCGAGCCCTGCATATTTCAGCCAGACCATTGGCGACCGAGTGTTGTTTGCCGTGGATCAATCCACCCTCACCGACGAGGCACGCGCAACATTGGCGCAACAAGCGCAATGGTTGACGCAGAACGGCACCTATTCGGCCATCGTGGAAGGCCATGCTGACGAGCAGGGCACGCGGGAATATAACCTCGCGCTGGGTGCACGCCGTGCCGCTGCCGCGCGGGATTATCTTGTCAGCCAAGGCGTAGCCGATGGGCGATTGAGAACTGTCACCTACGGCAAAGAACGGCCGGTTGAAATCTGTTCGACTGAGGCCTGCTACGCCAAGAACCGTCGCGCTGTGACCGTCGTGTCTGCAGGCGTCGGCAGCTAGAGGGCTTTATGATGCGTGCTGGTGTTTTCGCTCTTTTGGCAAGTGCTGTTCTTGCGTGGCCGGTCGTCGCGCAGGATGCGGAGACACTTGCGGACATTCGTCAGGAGCTCAGTGTATTGTCCTTTGAGGTCAATAAACTACGCACAGAGCTTTCGACGACTGGCGGGACATCAATTGCGATATCCGGTGATATTCTGCGGCGTGTTGATGCGATCGAACACGAGCTTGCACGCCTGACCTCCAAGTCGGAGGGATTGGAGAACCGGATCAATCAGGTTGTCAGCGACGGTACCAATCGGATCGGCGATCTTGAATTCCGGCTGTGCGAGCTCGAGGAAGGTTGTGATATCGGCTCACTCGGTAACACCCCAGCCTTGGGCGGTGGTACGGCAACGGCCAGCCCTACGCAACCTACTCAGCAAGCTCCCGATACGGGGGTCGAACTGGCAGTGAGCGAGAAAGCAGACTTTGAGCGGGCGCAGGAGGCGCTCGCCCAAGGTGACTTTCGCGGCGCCGCTGAAAAGTTCGCGGCCTTTACCCAAACCTACCCTGGCGGACCGCTGAGTGCCGATGCTCATTTTCTGCGTGGAGAGGCCCTGAGCCAAAGTGGCGACTGGAATTCAGCCGCGCGCGCATATCTGGACAGCTTTTCCGGATCTCCCGAAGCACCGCGTGCACCGGAAGCTTTGTTCAAGTTGGGTCTGGCCCTCAATGAGATCGGTCAAACGTCCGAGGCGTGTCTGATGCTGCAAGAAGTTGGGCTGAGATATCCCACTTCGGAGCAAGTCGCCCTTGCGAACCAGTCACAACTCACAATGGGGTGTTCGTGACGTCAGAGGGCGATGCCAGCAACACATTGCTGCGTAGTATCGTCGGCGCGCTATTCGATCCCGAGAAACACGGTCAAGTCGGCGTCGCTGTTTCTGGCGGATCTGACAGCATGGCGCTGCTTGACCTTGCGCGCCACTGGTGTACCAAAAATGACGTTAAACTTCTGGTCGCTACGGTGGATCACGGTCTGCGTGTTGAAGCCCGGGAAGAGGCTGAATTCGTCGGAAACTACTGCGCCCAGCACGGCTTATCCCATACGATCCTGACATGGGACGGCTGGGATGGAAAAGGCAACCTTCAGGCGACGGCACGAGATGCACGATATAACTTGTTGGTTGGCTGGGCGGCTGACTGTGCGCTGGATGTGATTGCGCTTGGTCATACGCGCGACGATCAAGCTGAGACCTTTCTGATGAGATTGGCGCGTCAGTCTGGCTTGGATGGTTTGGCAGGCATGACCAGCAGCATTGCACGAGACGGTATTGTCTTCGTAAGGCCACTACTTTCCCAATCCAGGCAGGTCCTTAAGGATTATCTTCTGCAAGAGCAGATTGGGTGGATCTCAGATCCTTCAAATGAAGACAGGCGGTACGACCGGATCAAAGCGCGGGAAGCGCTGACCCAGCTTGAAGCTCTGGGGATCAGCGCCGAAGGGTTGGCGAATTCAGCCCATCATTTGCGGGTCGCTGTCAATTCGCTCGATCACTATACGCGTTTGGAGGCCGAAAGCCGCGTGGTTGAAGATAGGGGCGACATCGTTTTGCGCCGCGACCCCAGCCTGCCGATGGAGATAGAACGCAGATTGATTGTGGGCATTCTGCGATATATTGGCCATGGCGAGTATCCACCGCGTGCCAAGAGCCTTGCTCATCTTGAAAACGCGCTCAACACCAGCGAGAGCCATACGCTTGCGGGCTGCCTGGTCAGCAAAACCGGAAATGATCTTCGCATGTCGCGCGAATTGGCGTCAGTCGAAGGCATTCGGTGCCGAACCGATCAGCTCTGGGATGGCCGCTGGTGCCTGGATGGCCCCCATTCTGCCGAGCTTGTGGTTGCGGTTCTGGGGGAAGCCGGTCTGAGGGCTTGCCCAGATAGGCGGGAGACGGATTTACCCCGCGCGTCGTTGTTGTCCACTCCAGCGATCTGGCACGAAAATAGGTTGGTCGCCGCGCCCCTAGCGGGGATGTCAAACGGGTGGTCTGCAAGACTTCTCCAAAACTTTAGGCAGTTTTTGAGCCGCTGAATCGCCGGATTATCGAGTTTGAGTGGTCAAAGTGGGCGAAATGACGCTATTGCAGCGATATTCACGCATTGAACCTGAGCCGGTTATCTCTATCTTAGAACAAAGGCCTTTTTCCCGTCGGGAAACGGTGGGCCAACCCGTGTTTTAGGAGACATCCCCTTGGGCAACGCGCGCAACATCGCATTTTGGGTCATTCTATTCCTCTTGATCCTTGCACTTTTCAACTTGTTCAATGGCGGTCAATCCACGACGTCATCGCGGAGCATTCCTTATTCGGACTTCATTGATCGGGTCGAGCAAGGTGATGTCAGCAGAGTTACGCTTGACGGTGAGAAGATCATCGTCAGCTCGGGTGACGAGCAATTTGTGACCGTGAAGCCGGAAGGTGTCGATGTGACCCCTGTGCTGCTCGACAACAAGGTTGCCATCGAGGCCAAGCCGCAAGAGCAGTCTGGACTGCTTGCGTATGTCGGGACGCTTTTGCCCTTCCTCATTATTATCGGTATCTGGATCTTCTTCATGAACCGGATGCAAGGCGGTGGGCGCGGCGGCGCGATGGGTTTTGGCAAGTCAAAGGCCAAACTACTGACCGAAAAGCATGGGCGCGTCACGTTTGATGACGTCGCGGGCATTGATGAAGCCAAAGATGATCTGGAAGAGATTGTTGAATTCCTGCGCAATCCACAGAAATTCTCACGTTTGGGCGGTAAAATCCCGAAAGGCGCGCTTTTGGTGGGCCCTCCGGGTACGGGTAAGACACTTCTTGCGCGCGCCGTTGCAGGCGAAGCGGGTGTTCCTTTCTTCACGATCTCGGGTTCGGATTTCGTTGAAATGTTTGTTGGTGTGGGCGCGTCGCGGGTCCGCGACATGTTCGAACAGGCGAAGAAAAACGCGCCATGCATCGTGTTTATCGATGAGATTGACGCGGTTGGACGATCACGCGGTGTCGGCTATGGCGGCGGCAACGATGAGCGGGAACAAACGCTCAACCAGCTGTTGGTCGAGATGGACGGGTTTGAAGCCAACGAAGGCATCATCATCGTCGCAGCAACCAACCGCCCAGATGTTCTCGATCCGGCGCTGCTGCGTCCGGGCCGCTTTGATCGTCAGGTTCAAGTGCCAAATCCGGATATCAAAGGTCGTGAGAAGATCCTTCGTGTGCACGCCCGCAAGGTGCCATTGGGTCCTGACGTGGATCTGCGCATCATTGCCCGCGGTACTCCTGGCTTTTCTGGTGCCGATCTGGCAAACCTCGTGAACGAGTCCGCCCTCATGGCTGCGCGCTTTGGGCGTCGGTTCGTGACGATGGAAGATTTCGAGAACGCGAAAGACAAGGTCATGATGGGAGCGGAGCGCCGCTCGATGGTTATGACCGAAGACGAGAAAAAGCTGACCGCCTATCACGAGGCAGGTCATGCGATTGTCGGACTGAATGTTCCGCAGCATGACCCAATCCACAAGGCCACGATTATTCCACGCGGTCGCGCGCTCGGGCTTGTTATGAGCTTGCCAGAACGCGATCAACTTAGTGTCACGCGGACAAAGTATACCTCCAAGATTGCGATGGCGATGGGTGGTAAAGTGGCTGAGGAACTCAAGTTCGGCGCTGAGAACGTCACATCAGGGGCAACCTCGGACATCCAGCAAGTGTCAAAAATCGCACGTGCGATGGTGACACAGTTTGGTTTTGCTGAAGAACTTGGCCACGTTGATTACGCAAATGAGCAGCAATCTTACCTCGGAAGCTATGGGGGTGGCACCAATCACTCTCAGGAGACCCAGAAGATCATCGACCAGAAGGTCAAGGAACTGATCGACGAGGGCTATGAGACTGCAAAGCGTATCCTCACTGAAAAGAATGATGAATGGGAACGCTTGGCTCAAGGTCTGTTGGAATATGAAACGTTGACTGGCAATGAGATCAACAAAGTCATCAACGGAGAACCTTTGTCGAAGAATGACGACGAAGATGACACGCCAGACAGTGGTACGACTTCGGTTGCTTCGATCCCGAAAACCAAGAAGCCCAAGCCGCCCAAAGCGGATGGTGGGATGGAACCTGAACCAACCGCTTAACGCGGACTAGAACCGAGACAACAAGGCCACGCAATTGCGTGGCCTTTTTCGTATTCAGTCGAGTGATCCGTATCGTCACAACCCGTGACTGGACCTGATGTGCCCAGCTTGGCATGTTGTGCGTTCAGGCAAGAGGAGGAGACGCCATGCCCGCTCTGTTGAAAACTAGCTATACTGGTAAAATCATCTGGTTGGGCAATGTGGCTGACCGGGAACTAACGCTGCGCTCCGACGCATTGCAGCAGGGCTTTGCGTCCTTTGCCGGGTTCGACAGTGAAAGCCATTCTGGGCTGACCCGGCTGTCGTGTAGTCGGGTGGCGAGCCAGTATCCCAAGGGCACCGAGATCAGAAACACACGACAATTCTGCATAGTCTCTGCCGAGGAAATGGCCGCGGTTGCCGACGCCATGGGTCTAGAGACATTTGACCCGGGATGGTGTGGGGCGAATATGGTCGTGGACGGCATCCCGGATTTCACCCACATACCGCCATCCTCCCGGCTGCAAACACACAATGGCACGACCTTGACGGTAGACATGGAAAACCGCCCCTGTCACCTACCTGCCCCCATCATCGACCAAGACGCGCCGGGGCAGGGTAAGGGGTTCAAGGCCGCTGCCAAAGGCAGGCGAGGTGTTACAGCTTGGGTCGAACGAGAGGGCAGTTTGCAAGTCGGCGACACCGTTACTTTACACATTCCCGATCAGCGCCAATGGGAGCCGGGGTTGTCCGTTATGGCGGCAGGAAAGGCCCTGCATGCCTGAGCCATTCAAGAATATCTACAACCCAGAGCTTATCGATGGGATGGCCAAACACCTGACCCGTGCCAGTTCGGCTTTTGATGCGGATACGTTTCTGAAAACAGCCTTGGATAGTCTGGAAACACTGGAAATGATGGATCGCGCCGAACAGATCAGCCGCGCGATTGATCGAGCCTTTCCGCCGGGCTTTGCGACCAAAACAGATGCTATGTTGGCCAGCTTGCATCCCGATGAGGAGATGGAACTCAAGGAGATGCAGATCGACGACCAAGGCATCGCGGGATGGGCTGTTGCTGCCATGGCGCGTGTCGTGGAACGGGATGGGCTGAACCATCCTGTCGAGGCACTCGCGGCGCTTAAGGAGATGACAAAGAGGTTTTCAGCAGAATTTTCGGTGCGCCCCTTCTTTCGCGAGCATACCGAATTGGCATTGGCCACTGCGATGACCTGGGCAGACGATGAAAATGTTCATGTCCGAAGATTGGCAAGCGAGGGCGCACGACCGCTTTTGCCCTGGGGCATCAAGCTGCAAAGCTTTGTGAAAGATCCAGCTCCTTTAGTGCCATTGCTCACGAAACTCAGGGATGACTCAGCGGAATATGTAAGGCGGTCTGTTGCAAACAATCTCAACGACATCGCCAAAAACCAACCCGACCTTGTGGCTGAGATTGCCAAGGACTGGTTGCGCGAAGCCGATACCAACCGTCGGCGATTGGTCAAGCATGCCTGCCGGTCTTTGATCAAGAAAGGGCATAGTGGCGCGCTGGATGCGTTCGGATATTCACCGCCGAAGTTAAGCAATGTTGTCTTGTCTAGCCCGAGCAAACTTCGGCTTGGCGACGACCTGACAATCGACATTTCGTTCACCGCGCAGACAGATCAGAAGCTGCTGATCGACTATGCAATCCACTTCATGCGGGCAAACGGCAGCTTAAGTCCAAAGGTCTTCAAATGGACCGAGATAAAAGTTGCGGCGGGTGAGCAGATCAAGCTTACAAAAGTGCATGCATATAAGCCGGTAACGACCCGCAAGGATTATGCTGGTCGGCAGATTGTTTCTGTTCAAATCAATGGTCAGGACGTCGCGCAAAGCCCGTTTGATTTTTTACTTTCGTAAGAAAGTGTCCGAATCTCAGACGGGCTGGAGGGAGCGGGTTCGGCGGAACCAATGGAGAAAATGTCGCAATCGCGCCGTGTGGTGCTGAGCTTTCTCGATATAGCCGAGTGTATACAAACGCACACGACCTGTTCCGGGAGAGATCATGGCCTACAAATCTGATATCGAAATTGCCCGCGAGGCAAAGAAAAAGCCAATTCAGGAAATTGGTAAAAAGCTTGGGATCGGGTCGGATGATCTTCTTCCCTATGGTCATGACAAGGCGAAGGTCAGTCAGGAGTTCATCAACTCCGTCAAGGGCAACGACAATGGCAAGCTAATCCTTGTGACAGCCATTAACCCGACGCCTGCGGGAGAGGGTAAGACGACAACCACCGTCGGCCTTGGGGATGGTCTCAACAGGATTGGCAAAAAGGCTTGTATTTGCATCCGCGAAGCATCGCTGGGGCCAAACTTCGGCATGAAGGGTGGGGCCGCTGGCGGTGGCTATGCTCAGGTCGTTCCGATGGAAGAGATGAATTTGCACTTCACGGGTGACTTTCACGCCATCACTTCGGCGCATTCCTTGCTGTCGGCAATGATCGACAACCACATCTACTGGGGTAACGAGCAAGAAATCGACCTGCGCCGCGTACAGTGGAAACGCGTCGTAGACATGAATGACCGTGCCTTGCGCCAGATCACGTGTTCTCTGGGTGGAGTGGCGAATGGCTTTCCCCGCGAAGGCGGCTTTGACATCACCGTGGCGTCCGAGGTCATGGCGATCCTGTGTCTGGCCAAGGATCTTGTCGATCTTCAGAAGCGTCTTGGCGACATGATTGTTGCATATCGTCGCGACCGCACACCTGTGTTCTGCCGCGATATCAAGGCAGACGGCGCCATGACGGTCCTGTTGAAGGACGCCATGCAGCCAAACCTCGTGCAGACGCTCGAAAACAACCCGGCCTTTGTCCATGGTGGACCGTTCGCGAATATCGCGCATGGCTGCAACTCTGTGATTGCCACCACAACTGCGCTGAAAATCTCTGACTATGTGGTCACCGAAGCGGGATTTGGCGCAGATCTGGGTGCCGAAAAATTCATGAACATCAAATGCCGCAAAGCTGGCCTGTCGCCGGACTGTGTTGTGCTTGTTGCCACCGTACGGGCGATGAAGATGAATGGCGGTGTCGCAAAAGCGGATCTGGGCGAGGAAAACGTTGCTGCTGTGCAGGAGGGGTGTGCCAATCTGGGGCGCCATATCGGAAACCTGAAATCCTTCGGAGTTCCCGTAGTCGTCGCGATCAACCACTTTGTCACCGACACGGATGCCGAGGTGCAAGCGGTCAAAGACTATGTCGACACGCAAGGATCGGAAGCAATCGTTTCGCAGCATTGGGAGCATGGATCAAAGGGCTCTGAGGCGCTTGCCAAACGGGTTGCAGAAATCGCAGATAGTGGCGTTTCGCAGTTTGCGCCGATCTATAACGATGATCTGCCGTTGCTTGAGAAAATCAATCGTATTGCGAAGTCTATCTACCGGGCGGATGAGGTTCTGGCCGACAAGAAAATTCGCGACCAGTTGAAGCTCTGGGAAGATCAGGGCTACGGCAACCTGCCAATTTGTATGGCAAAAACGCAGTATTCGTTCTCAACTGACCCCAATCTGCGCGGCGCGCCGACTGGACATTCGGTGCCAGTCAGGGAAGTACGTCTTTCTGCGGGCGCGGGTTTTGTTGTGGTCGTCTGTGGTGAGATCATGACAATGCCAGGCTTGCCACGTGTGCCATCTGCTGAGGCGATACATCTCAATGATGATGGCCAAATCGAAGGCTTGTTCTAAAACCGGTTGTGCGGCGGGATGAGGCATCGAGCCTCTCCCCGCCGCGTCGCCGCATTGCGGCTCTCAAACCGACCAAAAGTGGCTCGAAACAGCAAAGGACTTAGCTATGAGCGCCAAAGTGATTGATGGGAAGGCCTTCGCAGCCAAAGTGCGCGGCCAGGTTGCGGAACACGTAACACGCTTGAAAGACGAGCATGGCATCACGCCGGGATTGGCTGTTGTTTTGGTCGGAGAAGACCCTGCATCGCAGGTCTATGTGCGCTCGAAGGGCAAAATGACGCTCGAAGTTGGCATGAAGTCGGTCGAGCATAAACTTGATGCAAACACGTCGGAAGCCGACCTTCTGGCGCTCATAGATCAACTTAACAATGATGATACGATCCATGGCATTTTGGTTCAGTTGCCGCTCCCAAAGCACTTGAACGAAGATCTCGTGATCAATTCGATTGATCCTTCAAAGGACGTTGATGGGTTCCATATCTCAAATGTGGGGCTTCTTGGCACTGGTCAAAAGTCGATGGTTCCCTGCACGCCATTGGGCTGTTTGATGATGCTGCGCGACCACCATGGATCGCTTAGCGGCTTGAATGCCGTTGTGGTTGGACGATCGAATATTGTTGGCAAGCCCATGTCGCAACTTTTGCTTGGCGACAGCTGCACCGTCACGATTGCGCATTCCCGCACCAAAGATTTACCAGATGTGGTGCGCGGTGCCGATATCGTGGTGGCTGCCGTTGGGCGCCCAGAAATGGTGCCGGGCGATTGGATCAAGCCCGGAGCAACTGTGATTGATGTAGGCATCAACCGTATAGACGCTCCGGAAAAGGGAGAGGGTAAAACCCGTCTCGTGGGGGATTGCCATTATGAAAGCTGCGCCGAGGTGGCAGGGGCAATCACGCCAGTTCCAGGCGGCGTCGGCCCGATGACAATCGCCTGTTTGCTGGCAAATACAGTGACATCGTGCTGCAGGGCCAATGGCTTGGACGAGCCAGAAGGTTTGACCGCTTAAACTGGGATCATCGTTCCCTGTAGTATGGCGACATGATTTTTGGTGTCGTCTTCGACGGCATGAACATCTGCTTGCACAATCACGAGCCGACGGCCGGGCTTGATCACTCGGCCTGTGGCGATGAGTTGGCTGCCCGCCGCGGGAGCGAGTAGATTTATCTTCATTTCAGTCGTCAGCACCTCGGATGTCGCGGGCATCAGGGACAAGGCGGCATACCCCGCAGCGCTATCCCCGAGAGCGAATGTCAGGCCGGCATGTGCCACGCCATGCTGCTGTTTGTAGCCGTCATCAATGGGGCAAGTCAGACAGCAGTGCCCCGCACCAAGTTCGCTAATGCGCGCAGAGATGCTTGCCATGAAGGACTGTGAAGCAAAGCTCTTGCGGATTTTCCGGTCGATCTCTGGTGATAAATTCATGCGGGCTATCCTAGCGGGGCATTGGCAGTTCGCACAGTGGCGTACCTGTCAAAATGGCGCGCGCGTCGGGTCGCATCAACATGGTCAAAGCACTGTCCGAACTGCGCAAACCGCCGGTATAAGCGCCATAGGCTGGCAGGATCAGCCTGGTGGCATCATATAAAAAGCACGCGCGGGTCAAAACGCGACCGCGCAGCGAAAGCGACGCCTTTGGGTGATAATGACCTGTCACCTCGGCCTCAGCATCAGGTGTTGCGATGTGACGAAAGGTTAGCTCACCGATAGCGACCTCGGCCCGGTGTGATCCACCGAATTCCAACGGGCCCGGATCGTGATTGCCCTCAATCCAAACCCAGCTTCGCCCCGCCATCATTCGGTTGATCCACAACACATGATCTTCGGGCAAGGACTGGCCTGCCTCCAGATCGTCAAAGCTGTCTCCGAGACAAATCACATTTGCCGCGCGGGTCATGGCCAGATCCTCGTCCAAGCGGCTCAGTGTTTCGATCGTCTCATAAGGAGGCAACATTTGACCGGAGCGGCGTGCAATACGTTCTGACTTTCCAAGGTGCAAATCCGAGACCACCAACAGGTTCTCATCTGGCCAGAACAGTGCTCCTGATGCCAAGGCTTTGAGCTTTGTTCGTGCAAAGGTGAAGTCGTGGGTGTTCATATTGTGTTCTTACGAGAAGCTCAGAAGGCTTTCCAGTTAATATGGGACGGACCAACGCCTTTGCTGGGGCTCTATCTGGTTCAATCCGCTTTCGCTAAGCAACTGTTCTGCGGCCTCTTCCAGAAGTCGTTGCTCAGCTTGCCCTTTTATTGGGACCCGGCCCGGTTCAAGAAACAAGGGGGCGGCCAGCGGCGTGACGCGATCCAGTGTGACCAGATCAATGCGGTCCTGGACACGATCTATCATCTCTTCAATACGCCCGAAGTCTATCAACCCTTTCATCGCTTCCTCGCGGGTTATCTCCAGCATCAGATGGTCGGGATCGTATTTGCGCAGCGTGTCGTAAAGAATGTCGGAAGAGAAGGTTGCCTGTCGGCCGGTTTTGCGCGCGCCACGTGTCATGCGATCTATCAGACCGCCGATTATGGCTGTGTTGCGGAATGTGCGTTTCATGACTGCATTTCCAGCCAGCCATGTTTGTAACGCATCGCGCAGGTTATCGCGTTGGAACAGGGGTGCTGGGTCGATCAACGGACGAAGGCCCCAGATCAGGACGGCGTAATCGGTGGAAACGAACCCTAAGGGATCCAATCCTTGCTCTTCCATGCGTTTGGTCAGCAAGAGACCGAGTGTCTGCATCGCGTTTCGTCCGGCAAATCCGTAAATCACGGTGTTTGCGCGGCCATCATGCGGAAAGCTTTCGATCAACAGACGGCCAGGCTCCGGAAGCTGAGAGCGCTTTCGTTGCAAACTTAGCCAATCGGAAGTGTGTTTTGGTAAATCAGGCCAGCTTTCCTGCTGAAAGATGCGGAGAATCCGGTCAGAGAGTTGGGTCGACGTGGCGAACTTGGTGCCCATGAAGGTTGCTATTTTGGGTTTGTCGGCAGCGTTTGGGGTGACCTGAACGGTCATCTCGTTCAGCCCTTCATACCGCACGATTTGTCCGCCGATCAGAAAGGTGTCGCCGGGTGTCAAAGAGGCGGCAAAGCCTTCTTCCACCTCGCCCAAGGGCTTGCCAGCGTTGCTGGGACCACGGCGGGCCTTCAGACGCACCTTGAGCGTGTCGGTGTCTATGATCGTCCCGATATTCATGCGAATTTGCGCGGCGGCTCGGGGGTCACGTAGTTGCCAACGGCCATCGCGCATCACCAGTCGTTGGTAGCGATCGTAGGCTTTGAGCGCGTACCCACCGGTCGCGCAGAAATCCAGACACTCGTCAAATGCCTGACGGGTCAAATCCCGGTAAGGACCCGCTGTAGTGACCTCGTCAAACAGCGCATCTGCATCAAACGGACCAGAGGCTGCGCGAACAAGGATATGCTGGCAGAGCACGTCGCGAGGGCCACTGCCACGCGCCTCGCCGTCGAGCTGATGTTCTGCAGCTGCGTCCAAAGCGGCTTGGCATTCAACGATCTCGAAACGATTGGCAGGCACAAGGCGGGCTTTGGAAGGCGCGTTGTAGCGGTGATTGGCTCGTCCAATACGCTGGATCAGCCGCTTTACGTTTTTGGGCGCGCCGACTTGGATCACAAGATCCACATCTCCCCAGTCGATCCCGAGGTCCAGCGACCCAGTGCAGACAATGGCCTTGAGACTGCCTGCAACCATCGCCGCTTCGACCTTCTGCCGCTGACCACGATCCAGCGATCCGTGATGGATCCCGATTGGCAGTTGGTCTTCATTCGCAAGCCAAAGATTATGGAAAAATAATTCTGCCTGCGCGCGCGTGTTGTGGAATATCAGGGTCGTATTGTGTTGTCTGACTTGATCCAAAACGGCTGGAATTGCATATTTTCCACCACCACCAGACCATGGAGGTGGCTCGGAGGTTTCCAGCATTGCGATATCCGGGTCGGGTCCTGGGTCGGCGTGCAACACAGTGGCCTTAGCGGGATGAGCCGCCAGAAAGTCGGCGATAGCCTGAGGGTCCTCGACGGTTGCACTTAATCCCACGCGTCGCAGGTTGGGGGCTAGAGCCTGAAGGCGCGAGAGCGCCAGCATCAGCTGATCGCCTCGCTTCGATTCAGCCAACGCGTGTATCTCATCAAGAACGACGCGCGACACGCCATCAAAGATCCGAGGCGCATCTTCGTAAGACAAAAGCAATGTCAGGCTTTCGGGTGTCGTCAGCAAGATATGTGGTGGGTCGACACGTTGGCGCTTGCGTTCGGTTTGTGAGGTGTCACCCGTCCTGTCATCAATCCGAATGCCAAGGCCCATCTCGTCCACTGGGCGCCTTAGATTGCGTTTGATGTCAGCGGCAAGCGCTTTGAGCGGGGATATATATAGCGTGTGCAGTCCACGCGACGGATTTTTGCCAAGCTCTTTGAGCGTGGGAAGGAAACCGGCCATCGTTTTACCCCCGCCGGTTGGCGCGACGAGCAGGGTTGCGGCTTCCCGTGCCCGGGCGATCATATCGCGCTGATGCGGATGTATTTGCCAATTCTGTGAGGCAAACCAATCAGAGATAAATTCAGGGACTTCAGCCATGTTCCCCTTTTACCCCAATGCGACAAGAATGATACCGAAGAGTCGTCCCTTCGAACTTTTCCTGATTAGAACGAGCCTACTTCTGGCGGGGTTGCAGTACCCCAATCATCTCTTGGAGAAGCTCAAGCAGCCGCGTGTCGGCAGTAGACGGAGCGGAATCAAGCGCGCTTTCCACATCTTTCTTTAAGATGCCGATGGAGTTGTCCGCAGCGTAACCGTCGCGGGCAAATTCAATCGTATCAAAGCCTGAGGCCAACCAGTTTTGACCAGATGATGTATCAATGAGCTGCAATAACTTAGCCTCATCCAACCCGGCCTCATCAGCCCAGCTCAGAACCAGTCGGGTCATTGCAGTGTGGGATGCGGCCAATAGGTTGTTGAGAACCTTGGCCTGCATTCCGGCGCCGAAATTTCCCATTCGGTGAAAGTGTTTTCCCATTGTCTCGAAAACGGGTTGCAATCGGTCAAGCGCCTCCGTGTTCCCGCCAAGCATGAAGGACAACCTTTGTTCTTCTGCGGCGATTGCAGCCCCTGACATTGGCGCGTCAATCATCTCGATCTCTGTCGGAACGCGTTCTCTGAGGTCAGCGAGATATCTGGGGGAGAGCGTCGAGCTGATTATGAGCGTTTGAAGATCAGTGGCCTTGCCGACAAGGTCGCCGCGCCCGAACAAGACATCTTCGGTTTGAGCAATATCACGTACGACCGTGATCGCTGTGGTTAAGCCATCTGCAAAAACAATGGGATCGTTGCTTACCGCATTTGCGAGGGTGCCGAATTCATCGTCGGGACGAGTATCGTAACCGCGGGCATCAAACCCTGAACGTAGCAAGGCGGCCAGCATGGGTGCGCCCATACGGCCGCACCCAGCAACTCCAATGGGTGCGCTTAGTGCACGATCTCTTCGTCTTTGACGTACATGTTCGCCCAAGCGCGCTCTACCAATTCCGGTGTCATCTGGTTCGGGATGCCTTCATAGTCGCAGATGCTGAGAATTTGGTCGACCAAGAAATTCGCGTGATAGTTCGCGTAAACGTTGTCGATGGTCGGGTATTTGGTCTTGAGCATGTAGATCAACGCGTCTTCGTCGAGGGGCATTTTCTTCTTTTTCGCGACCATGGCAAACACTTTGAGGAATTCTTCCTGAGTTGGTCCGTCAATTTTGATCTTGTAGAAAATCCGGCGCAAAGCAGCGGAGTCAAATAGCTTGTTGGGGTGGAAGTTTGTTGAAAACACAACGAGCGTATCAAACGGAACTTCGAATTTCTCACCCGATTGCAATGCCAGAATATCGTAGCCAGCTTCCATCGGAACAATCCAACGGTTGATCAGCGCCTGTGGGGGTTCTTCTTGTCGACCAAGGTCGTCCACGATGAACACGCCGCCGGTCGACTTCAACTGAAGCGAAGCCTGATAAGTTCTCGACACCGAGTTGTAGTTAAGGTCCAGCATGGAGAGCATCAATTCACCGCCGGTCATAACCGTTGGTCTCTCGCACATGATGTAGCGCTTGTCGAAACGGTTGTCGGTCCGACGTAGTGAAGATGTCGCTTGCTGTTCTTCGTCGATCTTGGTGTGAACGATCGGGTCGAACATTGTCACAACTTGTCCTGCATACTCGATACAATGCGGGATATAGATCATGTCACCCAAGGCGTCCCGGATACCGTTGGAGATAGCGGATTTACCGTTGCCCGGAGGGCCGTAGAGCAGGATTGATCGGCCTGACGATACTGCTGGCCCGAGGTTGTTCAGCATATCATCAGGAAGGATCAGGTGACCCATCGACCCCATAAGCCGGTCCTTAGTGATCTGGATGTTCTTAACCGATTGGTTTTGAACCTGTTCTTTGTACAGCTCCAACGGAACTGGAAGAGGACCATAATATTCGGATTGGCTGAGCGCATCGAGCGCGCGAGACTTACCAGCGTCGCTGAGCTGAAATGCCATTTCACTGCCGGAGCCAGCGTGCAGAGTACCTTGCGCCTCGATCAGGCGTTGTTCGCGTGCAATCTCAACCAGTTGCTGCGTCAGCGGAAGGGCCAGACAAATGGCCTCTGACATCTCTGAGACATGTTCAAGGTTCTTGCGGAAAATCGTTTTCAGAAGGATGTCGCGCATCATGACAATCGTCAGGCCAGTGTCCTTCAGTGTCTTTGGCGGTGTAGGTGCAATAACACCTGGTGTAGCGTGCATGTTCATCTTAGCTGCCTCGTCTGCCGTTTCTGGCGTCAGGGTCCCCAAAGGGGCAGATTAAAGCAGAAAAACCGATCCGAGATTGATTTGCCTTCTGGCCCGTGATCTTTTGACGAAAACGAAATCGAGCAAAACATTCAGGACAACAGACGCATGACGCAATCCGGTGGACGGCTTTGGCTGCTATGTATTTCCCTCGTACTGGTCATTTCTGGCATCACTTTGGCCAAAGGTGGGCTGTATGTGGACCGTCACGAGGGCGACACGCTCCATCTGATCGAGATCGTCAGGCGTATGGGGCTGGGGCAATGGCCGCATCTGGATTTCTCTACTCCATTGGGATTGCTGAATTTTCTGCCTATCTCCGTCTTTGTCGGTGCAGGTTTTGGCGTTGGGGTTTCTATCCTTTTGGGGCAGGTTCTGTTTGTTGCCATTCTTTTGCCTGCTATTTGGTGGACCTGCTGGTCGAGAGTGCCGGGACGTGCTGCCTACGTGGTCGCGGGCGTATCGATTGTGACCTGTTTGGCTATGATCCATGGCGAAACCGATGCCCATGTTTCCATGTCGATGCACTACAACCGTTGGGCTTGGGTGCTTGCGGCGCTTGCTGTTGCACTGGCCGGCTTGAACCCAATTGATCGAAGCTCGGCAGTCGCTGACGGGGTCATTATCGGCGCGGCAATGCTTTTCTTCATACTGGGCAAGGTCACGTATGGCGTGGCATTCGCACCAGCTCTCATTGTGGCACTTGTGCTGCGAAAGGCGTGGCGCACATTCGCAATTGGCGTTGGGGTGGTCGCCGCAGGGGCTATTTTGGTGACTGTCTTAGGCGGCATCGAGTTTTGGGTGACTTATGTCGGGGATCTGTTGCGTGTCGGAGGGTCTGACATTCGCCCGCGCGCCGGTGAAGACTGGGCATCGCTGGTGCTCGCACCACGCTTTTTGATCCCAAACCTTGCCTTGGTTGCAGGTATCGTTTTCTTAAGGAAAGGCGACAATCCAGATCTGGGGCTGGTTTTGACATTGCTGGCGCCTGCGTTTCTGTATGTAACTTACCAAAACTACGGAAATGATCCCAAGTGGTTGGCCATCTTGGCGCTGCTGCTTTGGGCGGGTGCGGCAACGCGACGGTCCCGCATATTGGCCTTGTTATCTGCCGCGCTGATTGCTCCATCCGTTGCGAATATGGCGATCAGCCCGGTTCGGCACTTTCTGCTGCCAGAAACCCAGTATCAATCTGCCTTTGTGGAAGAGCCCCATACTGATTTTTTCACACTGAGTGATCGGGTCGGCCGGGTGCTGGAACGCCGACCAGTCCAATTCGACAATACGGATTTCGCTTCACTGAACGGATCAGCAGAGCAGAACAATCCGATCGTCTTTAAGGGAGAAGCCTTTCCTGAATGCGTGCAAACGCTTGGGCTCTTTGGTGTCATGCAGGCTATCGCTGATGATCTATCGGCGTTTGGCGTGAAGGCGGATCAGTCGGTGTTTACCGCAGACACGTTCGGCAGCTTCTGGTTGTTTGGAGATCTGAAGCCGGGGCAGGGGGCAGCGCCATGGTATTACGGGGATCTCACCGGCTATGAGGATGGCAGTTATGTCTTATTCCCAACCTGCCCCGCAACACCACGTGCCATGCGTGCCATTGTCAAAGATCTGACGCCTCATGAGGACAATCTGCGCGAAGTGCGCAGAACCGAGCTTTACGTTTTGTATGAGAAGATTTGAGTGCTGATCAGAGGCCTATGGCTTTCATGATCAGGTAGATCATCAAAGTTGCACTTAAGGGATATCCCATTGGGAAATCCTTTTTCCGAACCCAGCTTTCCCAGTTGGGGGTCGCGCGGCGTATCGCAGGGATTGCTCTGGCCAGTCTATGGGTCGTGAAACCGACAACTGTCGCAACAGCAAATAAGCCGAGTAGCATGGTCATGTCTTCCGGGAACATGACGAAAGGCGCCATCGCGGCTGCGAATTTCGCGTCACCAGCACCGATGATGCGGATGACGGTCATGAGGAATGTGATCGCCAAGACCACCAAAAGCTGTAGAATCCGCAAGCCGACTTCGGCAAGCGGGAACACGAATATCGCAATCGCCAAAAAAACTGCGGTCAGAGCGACCACGGCTTTATTCGGGATTTTCATCCGACTTAGGTCGGAATAGGCGACCCACAAACAGATGGGGATTACAAACGGCAGATACCAAATCGCTGCCGTTTGTGCAGCGGCCGCAGCGTCCATGAATTAGCTCTCCAGCGTGCGCAAAGACCGAACTGCAGCCTCGAAGTGTTGTGGATGTGTTTCGATTGCCTCTTCCAGAAGTGATTTGCCGATCGTCACATCACCTTGCTTGATTGCCGCCAAAGCCATCGTGTGCAGCAATTGTGCGCGCTCGGTTTGGTTCACCTGCAAGATTGGCAAAGCATATTTCTTTTGTGCACCGCGAGCCAAAACCAGATTGTTTTTTGCGGTAAACAAGCTCGGATCATACGTGATCGCTTCGCCGAACAAACGTTCGGCGTCTTTGTAGTCGCCGCGGGTCAGCTTGGAATAGCCCCAGTTGTTGAGCACCGAACCCGGTTTCGTGGTCAGACCAACAGCGGTTTCATAAAAACTATCGGCTTTGCGCCATTCCTTATTGCTGTCGGCAATCATCGCTTCCAGACGATAGCGACGATATGTTTCGTGAGTTGGCGGCACGCTATCAAGCACACCCTCGGCTTTTTTCCAATCGCCAATGCGGATCAAGGCATCTGCATGATCAATCCGGTCCTCGTTTGTAACTTCTTTGCGAGAAACGATTTTTCCCCAAACAACCGCGCCTTCGGTCGCCCGGCCAGCGCGGATCAGGGATTTGCCAAGCCCACGCTGCAGGTCAATTCTGTCAGGGTCTTGTTCGAGAGCGCGAGAGAAATAGGCGACACCTTCGTTCGGGTCGGCCACGGTAAGCATAATGTCATTGAGATTTGTCTCATCGATGACATTCACGCCTTTGAGCGCTCTGGTAACTTCTGCATCTTCGTTCTTTTCGCAAGCTGCGAGTGCGACTGTGCTGATCAGACACAGCATTCCTGCCTTTGTATGGCGCATGGGACGCGTCCTTTTCCTGCTCTCAATGTGCCGTCCGATTACTTGGTCTGCAGCAGGAGGTACCGTCCATTGCCACGTCTGACCAAGTCGTAGGCTTGTTTTTTGCTTTCGCCACTATAGGCGGGATCTTCAAAATTTTCGAGCGCGCGTTGTAAGTTTTTGCGAATTTCGTCCGAATTGCCACTGTCTAGAGCGAAGGCGGTTTTGAATACGCGCGTCGCTTCGCCGGTTTTGCCGCGCTCCATGAGCACGACGCCCAGGTTATTCCATGCCGGAACAAAGGTTTGATCAGCGTCAATTGCTTGCCTCAGAACGGTTTCTGCTTGTCCCAGGCGACCCAAAAACAGATTGGCAGATCCCAAGGCGGACAATACGTCGACAGTGGTCCCTTGGTCAGCCGCGGCCCGAAGATAGGCTTTGTAGGCTTCGTCATACTTGCCGACCGCCATCAATGCGTGACCGACATCCAGTCCGTCAGCCGCGTCAATTTGAGAGATGGAGCCGCGCGGCCCGAAGGGGTCATTAGACGCATTTAGGCCGGGCGATTGTTGATCGCACCCGGCCAAAATTGTCGTTGTTGCAATGAGCCCCACCCAAAGCCGCATTCGGTATTATAAGCCCCCACCATTGAGGTTGACGTAGATATCATAGATCGATGGGCCGATAAGAATGATCAAGAGCGGCGGCACCGTGAACATCATCGTGCCAAGTGTGAGCTTCGTAGGCAAGACATTTGCCTTCTCTTCGGCACGCATGACCCGTTTATCCCGCATCTCCGAGGCATAAACCCGCAGGGCTTCGGCGATTGATGTACCGAAACTTGCCGACTGGATCAGAACGGTCACAAAGGACGACACGTCTGGCACGCCTGCGCGCTCCGACATATCCTTCAGGACGGTTACCTTGTCTTTACCGGCTTTCATTTCGTTTGCGACGATCTCGAATTCGTCAGCCAGAGCAGGGTAGCCTGCCCGAATTTCGTTTGCGACGCGTACAATCGCCTGGTCGAGGGATTGTCCGGCTTCAACGCAGACCAGCATCAGGTCCAATGCATCGGGAAATCCACTTTCGATCTGGGTTTGGCGTTCCTGACGCCGACGCTCAATCCAGTATTTTGGCAGGTAATAGCCAGCACCACCCGGGATCACGATTGCAAGGATGAGGTCGCGACTGGTCATGTCGTCACCACCGAGGATCAGCGCGTAGAGCAGACCCAATGTCAGGAACAACAGCCCCAGTGCAAATTGCAGAAAATGGAACGTCCGCACAGCAGACTTGGATTTATACCCGGCCTGCAACAGCTTGAGTTGCATGCCCGCGAGTTCCTGGGCGTCTTGTGGCTCAAGAAAGTTCGCGTATTTGTCCAGCTTGTCTGTTCCTCGGGATGTACGAAGCGCCGGGCCTTCACCTGTATTCTTGTTACGTGTCTGAGCCTTCAGCTTGTCCATCGGGTCGATTTTCTTCGTCAACAAAGTTGGCAAAGTAATCAGAACCATCAGGATCCCGAGCAGGCCCACGGCGATCAGTGGGCCAAGCGGGCCCATCAAATCGATCAGGTATTGATTGACTGTTTCAAGCATGGGTTGGCCTCACACCTTGATGTTGACCATGATGCGCATGAAGATGACGTTGATTGTCAAAAACACGCCCACGACGATACAGGCTGGGATGAAGAATTCCGTTTCTTTCACTTCACTGTAGTAGTTCGGTTCCATTACGTTGATGCCGACAAGGGCCAGCAACGGGAAGACCGACAAAAACATACCTGACCACTTGGCTTCCGCCGTGATCGCCTTCACGCGGCGGAACAGTTTGAACCGCGCCCGAATAACCTGTGACAGCCCGTGCAGAATTTCCGCAAGGTTACCACCAGAGGTTTGTTGAATGGTCACGGCGACTGCAAGAAAGCGCAGGTCTTGCATGTCCATCCGTTCAGCCAGATGTTTCAGGCTTTCAGACACGTCACGACCATAGGCGCTTTCGTCTGCGATAACGCCAAATTCTGTGCCAAGCGGGTCAGCAACTTCCTTCGCCACAATGTTAATCGCCGAAGAAAACGGGTGTCCGACGCGCAAACTGCGCACCATCAGTTCGATAGCATCCGGCAGTTGCTCTTCAAGCAGAGCAATCCGTTTTTTGGCTTTGTTGTTGACCCAGACGTAAACTGCGCCGACGCCCATCGCGACTGAAATCGCACCGCGGATCGCGGCGCCAGCTTCGGTCATGCGTGTCAGCACAACAAAAATCACAACCGCAAGAACCGCCATGATGCCCATCAGGGCAGTGGGAGAAAATGCGATGTTCGCACGCAAGGCTTTGTCTGCCAGCATAGAATAGAGCGGAATGCCGCCCGAATTCATATGCTGGTTCATCTCCTTGCGGAGTTGTTCCAGAACCTTTTCGCGAGATCCGCCCTTCTGGATCATGTCCAGACGGCGGTTCACCTTGTTGTTGAGCGAGATAGATTTGCCGAAGACGACCAGATAGACGCCTTCGATCAGCATCAGGACGGCGACAAAGATGATCCCGTAAAGAATTGGCTCAAATGAGATTTCCATGGATCTGTTACTCCGCCGCTGCTGGTTCGTAGATGGAGGCAGGCAAGTCATAGCCCCATTGTTTGAACCGATCAGAGTAATGAGATCTCACACCGGCTGCGGTGAATCTTCCGATAATTTTGCCATCGGGCTGCAGTCCAAGCCTTTGATATCTAAAGACCTCCTGCATAGAGATGACTTCACCCTCCATGCCTGTTACCTCAGTGATGGAGACCATCCGACGTGAACCATCCTGCAAGCGCGAGGCCTGAACGATCAGGTTTACAGCGGAAGAGATTTGAGCCCGGACGGCTTTGATCGGCATCTCGATACCAGCCATAGCGATCATGTTTTCGAGACGTGACACCCCGTCCCGCGCAGAGTTGGCGTGGATCGTGGTCATTGAACCGTCGTGGCCTGTGTTCATGGCCTGAAGCATATCGATAACTTCTTCGCCACGCGTCTCACCCACGATAATGCGATCCGGACGCATCCGCAGGGCGTTTCTCAGACAGTCACGCTGTGAAACAGCGCCTTTGCCCTCAACGTTGGCGGGCCGACTTTCCATTCGTCCAACATGGACCTGCTGAAGCTGAAGTTCCGCCGTATCCTCGATCGTCAGAATACGTTCCGAGTTGTCGATAAAGCTTGAGAGAGCGTTGAGCGTCGTTGTTTTACCCGAACCGGTACCGCCAGAGACGATTACGTTCAGACGACAGGCCACAGCTGCTTGCAAATAGGCGGCCATTTCTTCGGAAAAGGCACCAAATTTTACAAGATCGTCGATCGCAAGCTTCTCTTTTTTGAATTTCCGAATGGAAACCAGAGAACCGTCCACCGCGATTGGCGGCACCATCGCGTTGAAACGCGAGCCATCCCGCAAGCGGGCGTCAACATAAGGGTTTGATTCATCAACACGTCGACCAACGGCAGACACGATTTTGTCGATGATCCGTAGCAGGTGTTTTTCATCTTTGAAGCGCGTTGCAGTCAGCTCCAGCTTACCTGCGCGTTCGATGAAAACACGATTTGGGCCATTGACGAGAATATCGTTGATTGTTTCGTCTTTCAGAAGCGGTTCAAGCGGACCAAGGCCCGTAACCTCATCAAAAAGTTCGGAATGAAGCGTCTGACGCTCCTCTTTGTTTAGAACAATCCCCATCTCATCAAGACCTTCGGCACAGATCGAGATGATTTCAGCCTTCAGATCAGCTTCGGGAGCGCTTTCAAGCGCCGAAAGATTGAGGTTGTCTAGAAGCCGGTGGTGCAGTTCGGACCGAACGTGCTCCAGACGCTGACGTCGCTTCAGTTCTTTATCTTGGGCGACCGCGTCTGCCGGGGCAACTGCAACGGGACCTGGCTTGCGCATGCTTGCAACAGGGCTGTCCGTTTTGACTTCCTTTGGAGCAGATTGAGCAGGTGCCGCCTGATTTGGTCCGGCTTCGCCGCCACTGCCTTTCTTGTACCTAGAAAACATGTCCAGCCCCCCTTAGGCTTGTTCTTCTTGCAGGTTCACGTCGTGCAGAGACTTCGCGAGCTTGGCGATCTCTTTGCGCAGTGGGTTTTTCGCGGCCGTTTCAGACAGGGGCAGCCCATGATCGCACCCTTGCGCGACAGGTTTGCCGCCATCCGGCATGTAAAGTTCGATATCGATATCAAGGCTTTCCGCCATACGCTTGGCACGGCTCTTGCCCGCCATATCGGTAAATTTCGGCGCTCTGTTCATCACATAGCGGATTTTTTCGTAGGGCAGATCTTCCGCTTTCAACGCGCGGATCATCCGCAAGGTGTTTTGTGCCGATCGCAGATCGAGCTCGAGCATTCCGAAATAGACGTGAGACATGCCCAGAACGGTTTCGGTCCACTGGACCAGAGTTGATGGCATGTCGATCACGACGTAATCGAAGTTCCGCTGTGCTGTTTTTACGAGCTTCTCGATGTCCTCTGGGCTCATTAGGTCCAGCGGGATCATGTCGGAAGGGGCGGTCAGAACATGCAGAGCATCATTGAATGTCTGCAGAACAGATTTGAACGAGTCGTCGTCAACCGTTTCCATATCTGACAGCATCTCGTAAACGGAGTCGCGTCGATCGAGATCAAGATATGTTGAGGCTGAACCGAACTGGAAGTCGAGGTCCAATAAGCAAACGCTTGGGCCACCCGACTTCTCGATGGTTGCAAGCTCCCATGCCAGATTGACGGCAAATGTCGACGCTCCAGCGCCGCCGGCAAGACCGTGCACCGGAAGGATCACCCCGTCGAGCGTGCCGCGTTTGCCTTTGGCCGGCTGAGCCACTTCTTCATTGCCGGCGCTTGGCGGCGCAACAGCGGGTTCCGGCTTGGGCTCGCGAAGGCGCGCGATTGCTTCGTGCAACGCACCTTCTGGAAGCGGGTAGGGGGCAAAGTCATCTGCGCCCATTTTCAGAAGCTGGTGAAGGGCAATTGGGGAGACGTCTTCGGCGATCAGAATGACGCGCACGTCTGCCTTTTTGGCTGCGGAAATAAGTGTGCCGACAACGCCCAGGTTATCTTCGTCATTGGTATCGACCGCGACAGCGATGAATTCCAATTCCTGAGCTTCGGGTTGACCTAAATATGCGGTGGCATCGGCGAAGCTGAGATCGCCCCAGCTCTCGCCCATTTCTGCTTCCATGTCCTCAATCAAAAGATCGAAATTGCGGACATCGCGCGCTACGGTACACGCCGTAATCGGCGCCGGATCATTCTGTAAAGCAACACTACTCGTCATGCCATGCATCCCACTCGACCCAGTTGGGTCTTTTTGCTGCGACCCCATTTCGCCGATCTCTCCTCGGTCTTTTCAGGGGTGATTGCCATTCACTAAGAGCCGCAACCCACAATCGGTGGGGTATTAGCTCAATTCATGACAACGAATGCTTAGCAAAAGGGGCGATAATGCGGCCAAATTAGCGAAAATCCAAGGAATGTTCACTAATTGGCAATATTACTCGGAGCCAGAGTTGCTTGGATAATGAAGATAGGTGTTCAGAGGATCGACACGTGTACCGATGCTTGGGAACTCGCGGGCCACGACGGCTGCGTATTTTCCTTGCAAGACGGTCGGGTGTCCGGTCACGAAGCCAGTGACTTCTGTAACCGTGCGACGGTTGGCGCGTGAGCGGCCTGCCGTCTGAACCACTGGTCTGTTTTCTCCAAAGCTTGCGACTGCCTCGAGCCGGGACCGGCTGATCCCTTGCCCGACCAGGTAACCGACCGCAGCGTTCGCGCGGCGTTTGCCCAAGCGCTGGTTGTAACGGTCAGATCCGACAAGATCTGTATGCCCGTAGACGCGGAATCGCACCTCTGGGAATTGCTTGATCCAAGCCGCTTGCTGGCGAAGAACTGCGCGCGATTGGTCGTCCAGACGCGCTGAGTTGAACGCAAAGTTGATGGTTGGCGGTACTTCTGACGCAAAGCGTCTTGCAAGTGTTTCCGCGGAGGCCAACTGCCCTGTATTGATCAGGGAGTTCGTCATCGTCGGGTTGCCAAAGCCACCCTCGTCGATTTTCGCTCCGGCTTCACGATAGAAGGTGCCAGCTGCATCGCCACAGGCCGCGAGACCAAGCAGAGATACCAAAGTGATATAAGATGTTGTCTTTTTCATCTGCCTTACTCCATCACGTAGCCATAGGAGCCCGAAAAGTCTTGGCGGGCGACTTCGCCAGTTGGCGTTGACAAGCTGCGCACTTCACGTGCGACTTTGCCGTTGAGAAACAGTTCGCGCTCGCTGGGCGGACGGACACGATCGGTAGACAGCACGTAGCTGTCGCCGCGGACCGGGCTCACGAGATGCGCCGTGATGATAACAACCAACTCTGACTGACGGCGTTCGAAGTTTGCGCTCCTGAACAGAGCACCAAGCACAGGGATATCGCCCAGCCACGGCACCTGTCCTGCCAAATCGCGGAAGTCATCTTCCAGCAAGCCAGCGATCGCAAAGCTTTCGCCGTCACGCAGCTCAATCGTTGTTGTCGCCGCTCGACGAGAGAAGGCGTTCACCGAGAAGCCGTTGTTTTGCACGGTTACTGTTGGGTCGAGACCGGAAACGGCCGTTGCAAGGCGCAGGTTGATAACATCATCATCAAGAACGGTCGGGACAAACTTGAGTTCGACGCCGAAAGGTTTGTAGCTGATGCGGACAGAGTCCTCATTCACGATCGGGATCGGATATTCACCACCCGCAAGGAATGTTGCTTCCTGACCAGAAAGCGCGGTCAGGTTTGGTTCGGCCAAGGTGCGAACAAGTCCTTTTTCTTCAAGAGCTTCGATCACGATGTTCGCGCGAAGCGAACTGCTACCGAACCCAAAGGCGAAAACGCCGTTGCGTTCACGTGACGAGGTAAAGGTCCCACTGCCGGTGCTTGGGAATAGCGTGATCGGGTTGTTCCCATCCTGCAAAGTATTGGTGAAACCATTGGCACCAAAGCGTCGGGACGCTGTTTCGAAGCCAAGGCTGGCCGACAAATCCTTGGAAACCGAACGACGCATCTCTGCGAAGCGTACTTTCAGCATGACCTGGTGAGTTCCACCGACGGTCATGAGGTTAGAAACGGCTTCGGGCGCGTAGCGGCGTGCAAGATCAAGCGCGCGATCAAGCTTAACAGTGCTCGACACCTGACCAGACAGCACAATGCCGTCATTCGCGGTGCGGACTTCGATTTTCTCGCCTGGAAGGATTTCGCGCAGACGTTCTTTAAATTCAGCAATATCAGGTGCGACGCGCACCTCGACATTCGTGATCAGGCGCCCATCCGGACCCAGAAGCGTCAGTGTCGTGCGCCCGGGTGCTTTGCCCAACACGTATATAGTGCGGTCAGACAGTGTCGCGATGTCCGCAATCTGCGGGTTGGCGACTGAAAGCTCCGCGAAGGGTGTTTCACTTTCGACGACGACCGCACGGTTGATGGCCACGCTCAAGCTGCGGGCTGTCGATCCGTTCATGATTGTCAGGTTTTCAGCGACTGCGGTAGATGGTGCTGTCGCAAATACAGCAAGCCCTAATAGACTCGCGCTTAGATACTGCTTCAATTGCATTGTGATCCTGCCTCTCTGACCACTTGATGTGAACGGGTCTTTTTGCCCTATTTTCCCGGAGCATTGCCGATCTTGCGTTTTATTGCAAGAATCAGTGGCTTACCGCGTGGAGTTTATGTGGATAAGTCGCAACACACCGCAATTTCTGGGTGCCATGGTAAAACGGCACCCAACATAGGGTGCCGTTTTAGCTTATGAGATCTAGGTCTTGATTTCAGTCTTTGCAGGCAATCGGTATTTCAACGACCTCAGCGCCTTTGCGGGTCTTGATTGTGCAAACACGTTCAGCCTGAACTTCGACGCGGCGCTCTTCGACGATGCCCAAAAGCTGGTTTTGGTCGACTTCGACTGAGCTGACTTCCGTATCGTCGCCCGCGCCAACAAGGGAGAGCGACAAACGGCCTGACGACTGCGCCTGTGCCAACGCGCCGACTTCGGCCGGGCTTGCTGCAACAGTTACGGTACGTGCGATGGTTGGTGCCGACCGGTCCCCATCAGCAATCTGATCGACCGCCAATAGCTTCAGTTTCGTATCGATCAGTTTGGTGACCTCGCGGCCCTGTGCCTGACCTGTCCAATAGACGTCGACATAGTCGCCAGGACGCAAGAACCCTGACACACCAGATGAAACGTCAACACGCAATGCGAACGCGCGCATACCTTTGGCGAGGCGAGAAGACACACCAGCATCTTCGCCGGGATCGGTCACTTTCACGGCAAGAACGGCTTCGTCTTTTTCCATGACCCGCAGCACGGTCCGCAGTTGCCCGTTCTCTGGGAACAGCTCAGGACCTTCCTGAAAGGCACCTTCCGGAATGGCGTTATTTGGCCACGCTATGATTTGAACATCATCTTTTGTCAGCGTTTCACCATAGGCGATCTGACGTTTCATGACGAAAACAGGTTCCAGTGGAACGTTGCTCTTCAGCAGGCGCTCCTGCTCGGCCACCTTGGCCTGATATTGATCAAACCGGTCTTTGGCCAGGTAGGCGGCAAAGCCGGCCAACCCAATCCCAATCACCAGTACAAGTCCAAAAACCACCCGCATCATTTGCCCCTTTCAACGAATCTGCGACAACTCGCAACATCACGGTTCACTTACTCAGACAGACAAGTGCCCAGTGATTGCGGCAAAACCATGATCAATAGGTGATCTTGGCGAGGCATTTCGCGAATAACAGCGACAGTATTAGAAGGTGGTTTTGATCAACGGGTTCGAAAGCTCAGCGTCGATATCCCCGCTCAGGTCCTCGGTTCCATCGATCACGACACTGCCCGCTGCCAGCGCTAGACTGATCACACCTGCCGACAGGATCACCCAGTCAACAGTTACCGCCCCTTCATCCGTACCCAGAAAACGTTTTATAGCGTTTTTCATTTTTTTCTCCTGGCGCCACAGCGCGCCGAAACAACACATATTTGTTAAATTAAGGAAATCGGGCAGAAATGGGGCGCCATGATTAATAATGGGTGAATAGGCGGAAACGAACCATTTCCAAATTGCGACCAAGCGCGTGATTAGCCAATTTAGCGTGTTTTAATAAGAAAACCGCGCCTCGCTGAGCGAGACGCGGCTTTTGAAGATATTCGCCTGTTTAGGCGATCGACCTTAGAAAGTGGTCGAGATACCTTGCGAAGTCAGCTGGTTTTCGATGTCGCCAGACAGGTCTTCCAGACCATTGGAGACAGAAGCCATAACGGCGATGCCCAGACCAACGATAGCAGCGGTCAGAACAACCCAGTCAACAGTTACAGCGCCGTCTTCGGCTTTGATGAAGTTTTTGAACATTTCCATTTTGTATCCCTCCAAGGATGCAGTCAGTTTCAGTTTCCAAGTCCACCTTGGCGTTGTCTACTCAGTGATCAGCCTCTGTTCCGATCACCTCGCCGCCTCGGTATGTGGAGTAATACACCCCTCAATTCGGGCAGGATTTGGGCGGGAATGGTTCCATTTCAAAGCGTCGGCGCTGGTTTGCTAAAAAACCATTAATATACTGATTATAAATGATTTATTTATCATTTTTTTTCTGAATGAGTTTAATCAGTTTTTTTATCGTTGATGATTTTTGAACAAAAGGCTCCGAAATCGCTTTTTGGGTAGTGGTGTGAGTTTAAAATATCTGCGACACTAACCTTAATAATAGAACAAAATAGCCGGGCGAGCAGTGTAATGTCAGGCCTCAACAGGATAATAGCGCTGGTTTTGGCGATTTCGGCTCTGTGTTTCAGCGCCTCTGCCGGGTTTTCCGGGAACCACAAGCCCGCTTTTGGGGGTGATTTTACCTTCCGGAAGATCAAGCCTCCAAAGTCCGGTGTGAAAAAACGCATCACGATCCAGATCGAAGAACCCGAAATCAAGCCGGTGGCCGCTGCACCTGCCGCGAAGCAGCCCGCTGTGACCGAGATGGATTGGTTCTGGGCTGGGGTGGGCGCGGATATAGAGGCGGCAAAGCCTGGGCGCTTCCTGCAGGCCATAGAGCATCTTGGGAAAGCGCCTACGAGTTCACCCTTGCCGCAGCCGCGTTTAGAGGATTTGCGCAAGATCGCCGAGGCGCATGGGCGGCACATCCTGCTCCATACAACTGACAAGAAAGTGTCTCCGGCACTAGTGCTGGCCTTGATTGCGGTCGAGTCTTCTGGTCGTGTCGCCGTTGAGAGCAATAAGGGTGCTCAAGGTCTGATGCAGCTTATTCCGGCGACAGCCGAGCGTTTCGGTGTTTCAGATGCGACAGACCCGGCTGAGAACATACGTGGCGGCATCGCTTATCTCGATTGGCTGATGCGCGAATTTTCGGGCGATACCATATTGGCTTTGGCAGGATATAATGCCGGAGAAAATGCGGTTAAGAACCATAATGGGGTGCCTCCCTATGCAGAAACACGCGCTTATGTTCCAAAAGTGCTAGCCGCTTGGAAAGTCGCGCGTGGTTTGTGTCTGACGCCCCCCGAGCTGGCAACAGACGGCTGTGTGTTCAAAACGAGCGGATAAGAGATGGCTCAAGACATACCTCTGGTGCTCGATGTCGATGGCACTCTTCTGAAGACTGATCTGCTTTACGAGTCGTTGTGGCGCGCCATGGGCCGCGATCCTTTAAAGGCTATCGGCACGGCCCTTCGTCATGTCGGGGATCGTCCCCGTCTAAAGCGGGAGCTTGCAGAGCAGGCTGAACTGCGCCTCGATCTGATGCCGGTGAACGAGGATTTGCTGTCTTTGGCACGCGCGGCACAGGCAGATGGGCGCGAGGTTGTTTTGGCGTCCGCCTCGGATACTTATTTGGTGGAGGCCCTCGCGGATACTCATGAACTATCAGAACGCGTGTTCGCCAGTACTGGTGGTATCAACCTGAAGGGTCAACAAAAGGCGGATGCCCTTGTCGAGGCTTTTGGAGCCGGTAAATTTGACTATGCAGGCAATGATCGTGTGGACATGGCCATCTGGGAAGAAGCGCGACGCCCTATCGTCGTTGGTGACGTCCCGGCAGCCAAGAAGCTCGACAATGATCCGGCCTTTCTCGAGGGCGGTTGGCAAAAACGCGATCTGATAAGGGCTTTGCGCCCCCACCAATGGGTAAAGAACGTCCTTCTTCTATTGCCTCTAATAGCAGCGCATCAGTTTGGGCTGACCGACTTTATTCCGGTCCTCCTTGGCATTGTGGCGTTCTCGGCGGCGGCCTCCTGTATATATATCGTCAACGATCTGCTTGATCTTGAGGCGGATCGCCTTCACGCGACCAAATGCAGACGTCCGTTTGCAAGCGGGGCCGTTCCAATCAACATAGGCATGGCTGCCTGCCTAGGGCTCGCTGTGCTGGCTCTGGGCTTGGCTGCGGCGCTCAACTGGACGTTCTTCGGGGTTGTTGTCCTATATATGGTGCTGTCGCTTGCCTATTCCCTGAAGCTGAAACGCTTGCGCTGGGTGGATATTGCGACATTGGCGGGTCTTTATACTATTCGCGTGGTCGCGGGGGCTGCGGCCGGGCAGGTTGACGTGACCGGTTACATGCTCGTGTTTATATTCCCGGTCTTCGTGACCTTGGGCTGCGTCAAACGGCTAACGGAGCTGACGCTGGCCAAAGACGACAAACCCCTTCCAGGCCGCGGTTATGGCCGCCTTGATCGCGGTGACCTTCTGAACGTCGCCTGTTTGGGAATGTTCGGAGCCTTGCTGGTTTTCTTCCTATACACCTTTACGGAGCAAGCCATGGGGCTATACCCGACGCAGTGGTTGCTTTGGGTCGCCATGATCCCGATGGCAGGCTGGTTGTGGCGTATGGTGGCGTTGGGATATCTCGGCAAGCAGGATTACGATCCGATCGTGTTCGCAATGCGCGACAAAGCTGGCCTATCGCTTCTTGCGACGCTTCTGACCGTCATGTTCCACGCCGCGGGTTTGTTTTATGATGCGTTCGGCTTCTGAGGCCTCAAACGGACATCTTCTTGAATACACGTTCTGGTATCGATGTGATGATGCCCATGATATAACGCCAGAAAAACGGCGTGTAGATCACGTCTTTCTTCTTTTCGACAGCTTTCAGGATATCCGCGCTGATTTTCTCGGGAGAGGCCACGAGGAACATGCCCTCCAGTCCCCATGTCATGGCCGTATCTGAGAAACCAGGTTTCACTGTCACGACGTGACCGCCCGCGCGGGTCAGACGATTCCTGAGGCCTGCAAGATAGGTGTGAAATCCGGCTTTTGCGGATCCATAGACATAATTGCCGATGCGTCCCCGGTCCCCGGCGACAGAGCCAACGCCCACAACCTGCGCGCCGCCGCGCTGTTCCAGTTCGGGCGCGATCATCTGCAAGAAGGTCGCGGGGCCTGTGTAGCTGTCGGTCACAACCCCCGCAATCATCTCAGGGTGTTCATCAATGACCGATTGATCTGGCATGGAGCCCACAAAGACGGCGACATGGAGTTGGCCGTCTTCTTTGGCCGCACGATCAATGATTGAAGAGAAGGTTTTGGTCTCTCGCGCATCAAAGTGCAGCGCTTCGGCGACAGGGGCCCCATGGGCCAGACAGTCGCTTGCCGACGCGCGCATATCATCCATATCGCGGCCACATAGCAAGACACTGGAGCCATCCTTGCTGACTTGCTTTGCAAAGGCGCGCGCCATTGATGATGTAGCGCCTAGAATGATCCACATCTCGTTCATGTGCCGGTCCTCAACATAAGTCGTCGGGTCAAATCCGTTTCCAGGTGGCCGTCCGGATCGGCCTTATCTGCAATTGCCGCCCATTTCTTTAGCTCAGGATACATTCTTCGAACCGTCTCAGGTTTTGCGGTGGCATCTTTTGCGAAATAGATACGTCCGCCTGCCTTTGCCGTCATCTCTTCGAGTTCGGCCAGCAGCGCCCCGGCCCGCCCTTTGTTCGGGAAATCCACCGCGAGCGTGTAGCCCTCCATCGGGAAAGACAGATAACCGGCATGGCCCGGTCCCATACGTTTCAGCACAGCCAATGGCGACGCGAGACCGGAATTGGCAATCTTCTCCAGCATAGAGCGCAGTGTGTCTCTTTGGTTTTCGGGCAGGACGCATTGGAACTGATGAAAACCGCGCTTTCCGTAAAGCTTGTTCCAGTTGTTTATCTTGTCGAGCGGGAAGAAAAAATCTCCGATCGGTTTCACACGGGTCTGACCGCTATCGGGGATGCGTCGAAAATAGGCGCCATTGAAGGCACGGACAATTGGTGCGGCCAAAGCAAAGCCCGGAGCATCGAATGGCACAGATCGCGCCTTCGGTTTGGTTGGAACCAGACCGTATGCTGTTTCTGCCTCTTCGAGAATTCCGCGGCCCAAAGATTTGCCGCGCGCGGTGGCGTCGATCCAACCAACAGAATAGGTGGAACGCGATCCATCAAGTGCCTCAAGAAAGCTTTCCAAATCGTCCATACGCCGTTCGGTCACAGTGATGACATCGCCGTTGCAGGGCAGAAGCTGTATCTTCGCGGACTGAATTACACCGGTTTGGCCAAGGCCGCCGACTGTCGCCATGAACAAACCCTTGTTCTTGGGCGTCACAGTCTTGCTGGACCCGTTTTGCAACAGTGTCAGGCTCAGGACATGTTGGCCGAACGAACCGACCTGATGGTGGTTCTTTCCATGCACGTCATTTGCAATACAACCACCCACGGTCGCAAAGCCGGTTCCCGGCATCACGGCAGGCAGCCATCCTTTCGGTGCGAAGAGTTTGGCAATCTCACCTATTTGAGCACCCGCTTCGACCTCAAGAACGCCAGTGTCCGGATCAAAGCCAAGAATGCGGTCGAGGCGCGTCATCAGGATCGCGTCGCCGTTGTCGTTTAGGCAGGCATCCCCATAGCTGCGGCACATGCCAATGGCCGGAGCGGGGGTTTCTTTGGACAGTTGTGTCAGGTGGCGTGCGCGTTCAGGACGCGCCAAGCGACCCTCAGCCTTATGCACGCGGCCCCAACCGCTATAGTGCGATGTCTTCCAGACCATCAGACAAGGTTCCGTTTTGAGTTGCGCTCTGCAACAGGGAAAGTGAATAAGCCTAACGCAATGGCAAACCAGAGCGTCGTCAGGCGAATGACAGCCGTTGCGGGCAGGGCGACCTCAAGCGGCACGCCGTTCAAACCCAGCAGAAACACCATGGCAGCTTCTGCACCACCAATGCCGCCGGGAGCACCTGTCAGGCCTCCGGCAAGCGTTGAGAAGATGAAGATCACGACAGCCGTCGACATATCGATTGGGGCGCCCATCCAGACCAGCAGTACATAGAGCGCCGCACACTCTGCGAACCACCCCAGAACGGACAGGCCGAGACCAGCAAGGCCTGCAGCCGGTGTTGAAAAGACGCCAATAGAGCGCGCTGCACGACGCAAGCGCACGAACACGCGCGGCCATCGCCGCAATGCTCGCCAAATGAGAGTGACAACGGTTTCCAAAAGAACAGGGCGGGTTGCGATCAGGGCTGAAACGAGCGCGAGACCTGCCACGGCAATCGCGCCAAGACTGCCTGCTGACGAAAGCATCACACCTGCGGCTAACAGCAAGCCCATTCCCGCAAGGTCAAAAGCGCGATCAACAAGTGGTAGAGGGCTAATGCGTTCAGGTCGCCATCCGCTCAGTCGTGAAATCCAGCGAATTCGGACCAATTCGCCAATACGGCCCGGTGTGATTGACATGGCAAAGCCGCCAAAGAAATGGGTGATGCTGGTTCCCGCCGACAAATTCAGGCCCAGACTTCTTCCAAAGACGTGCCAGCGCAAACTGCGCGCGAGATAGTTCACCAGCGACAGGGCCAGCAGAAGCGTAATTTGCCATAAGGTAAGCTTGGATAGTTGCGCCCAAGTCTCTTCCCAACCCGTCGCGGCGGCGACACCCGCCAGCCCAATCAGGAAGAGTGCCAAAAGGCCGCCCAGAACCAACAAGTCCCGTGTGGGTTTGTTGAAGGTCTTCGGCGCGTTTGCCTGCATTATGTTTGCCGAACCACTGCTCATTGCCAGCGAGCTACCAACAGATTTAGGCAGCATTGTGAAAAAGTGTTTAAGCTTAACGTCATCTTTCAGGCATTTCTGCCTTTAAAACAAGGCACTTGTTAGAAGATGCGGCGGAACATGGACGTTGGGCCGGTGTTGTCGAAAAACGGAACGCTATCGGGCGGCGTGGTTGTTTGCGCCAGCGCACCGACCTCGGCCAGGACAACCTCCGTGATGAAAGGCAGATCGAGCGCACGCGCTTCTGCAAGCGAGACCCAGTGCAAGTGACTCAGCTCATCGCAGGCTTTCGAGAAGTCATCGGGATCACCGACAATGTCAGTGGCGTTGGCAATAAAGAACCTCGCGTCAAATCGGCGGGGCCGTCCCGGCGGCGTTATGGCGCGAAATACATATCTCAAGCCCTGTGCTGACGGGGCGAACCCGCCATGCGAAAAACCATCCCATAGATCCGCCTCGGGCCCACGATTTGCCAGTCTTAGCCCGGTCTCTTCCCAAGTTTCGCGGATCGCTGCTGTCAGAAAAGCATGTGCGCGGCCGGGCGTGGTCCCCTCTGAAAGGCGTGTCACGCAGATAGGATCCGGTTCTGAGGAGAGAGGGATTGTCTCATCCTCGACATCGACCGCGCCACCCGGGAACACAAACTTATTCGGCATGAAAGCAGCAGATTTGCCGCGCTGGCCCATCAAGATATGAGGCGTGTCGTTGAGTTGGCGCACCAAGATGACTGTTGCGGCGTCGCGTACGGGTACATCGTTCATGGGGCGAGACTGTCAGCCTCACCGGCGCGCATCAATCGATTTCTCGGGTGCCGCCAAATCCATGCATGCGCTTGGCCCACTGTAATGCGATCCAGCCGCCCTTGATCCTTGGCAACAGGTACAAAGACAAGGCCACGCATCCGACAGAGAAGACCGATGCCATGATAACGGGGTCAGGTTCGAACTCTGTGTAAACGGTCAGCATCAAGGGAGCCATAATATGTCCCACAATCAGGATCGTCAGATAAGCAGGACCATCATCGGCGCGCTGATGGTGCAGTGGTTCGTGACACGCGGCACAGTGATCGCGCACTTTCAGATACCCCTGAAAAACATTTCCGTTTCCGCAATTCGGGCACTTCCGTTTCCAACCGCGCAACAGAGCCGGGCGTACTTCGCGCTCGGGCAATTCGACGGGAAAATCAGCGGTTGTATCACGAGCCATCGGCACGATCCTTGTTGGTTCGAACCGTAAATAGCCTCTGCAATTCAGGAATGCACCGCGACAGCCTGTCTTGCGGCTGGATGTCGCGCTTTCAAAAAATTTGAGTAATCCCCGACGGAAAATCCGATTGCCAGCGTTCAAGGCACATACCGAGTGCAAAATCGGCTTACTGCTGAAGGTCGATCACTGCAGCCGGTGAACACTCAAAACTTTGGAGATTTGAAGAAATGACGAAAATGACAGGCAACACCAAAGCCATTCTGCTTATCCTCGCGCTCGGGATCGCGGCGGTGCCAATCACCGCGTCTGCGAAGGGAGGCCACGGCCCTCGCGCGACGTTTGAGGAGCTTGACCAAAATAACGACGGGCAAATCACACAAGCCGAAATGGACGCTCATGCGGCCGCTCGTTTCGCGGCGGCAGATACCAACGGTGATGGCTCATTGAGCGCCGAGGAGCTCATGGCGAGGTCCAAGGAAGGCGCGGAAGATCGAATGACAAAGCGTGTCAACCGCATGGTTGAGCATCTCGACACTGATGGCAACGGGCTGATTTCCGCAGACGAGCTTTCGGCGCGCAAAGCAAAACATGGCGGCAATCGTTTGCAGCGGATGGACGCTGATAACTCCGGTGGGATTTCCAAGGAAGAGTTTGAAACTGCTGTCGAAAAGCACCGTGGTAAGCGCCACAAACGCGGATCAGATCAAAACTGATTACGACCCCGGGCCGTTTTGGTCTCTCCCCGAAGCACGCCCGGGGTTTACGTCACCACTAGTTGCGATTGTTCAGTATGTCGCGAATATGTAGCAGTTGAGTTGCAATGGATATGGCCTTTGACCAGATGAGTGAGATCAGCGATGATGCGCTTCTGGTTCTCTATGCAAATGGAGACAGGGCGGCTGCCGCCAGTTTGACCACTAGGCTTGCTCCGCGTTTGTTGGGGTTTTCTTCGCGTTTGCTACATGATGCCGCTGAGGCGGAAGACGTCGTTCAGGAAACAATGCTGCGGTTGTGGCGCATGGCTCCTGACTGGCGCCCGGGCGAGGCGAAAGTTTCGACCTGGGCCTTTCGGGTGGCAAAAAACCTTTGTACGGATCGACTGCGCAAGCGTCGCGGTGTCGGACTGGATGAAGCGCCGGAGCTTGAGGATGAGGGGCCCAGCGTAGAAGCCCGTCTGATCGCAAAAGATCGAATAGCAGCTCTTGATTGGGCGTTGATGCAACTGCCGGACAGGCAGAAACAGGCCGTCGTGCTGCGCCACATCGAGGGGCTCGCAAACCCTGAAATCTCTGAAATTCTCGATATCAGTGTCGAGGCGGTAGAAAGTTTGACTGCGCGGGGCAAACGCGCATTGGCGAACCATTTGGCGAGCCGTAAAGAGGAGCTGGGATTATGACTGGCAAACACGACATAACGGATGACGCTCTGAACGCATTGTTTGAGGAGGCGCGTGCAGATGCGCCGGTGCCATCGCCCGAGCTTTTGGCGCTCGTCACACAAGATGCCGCCCGAGTTCAGGCGGAGCGCGACCAGAGAAATCGGGTTATACCCCAGCGCTCTCTGATTAGCCGCCTTCTTGATGCGATCGGCGGGTGGTCTTCGCTTGGCGGATTGGTCGCAGCGGCTGCGACGGGTGTCTGGATCGGGTTCTCGAATCCGACCCTTATTTCGCCGTCACTCGGCTCAGAGATCGAGACGCTGGAAAGCACAAGCGTCGATGATACAGATTTTGGATCGGTCTTCCCGGCCGATACCCTCTTTTTTGAGGAAGGGTAGGTCATGATGGACGAAACCAAGAAGAAGCTTCCATGGCTAAAAGTCGTTCTTGCGGTCTCGCTTGGGCTTAACCTGCTGATCGCGGGCGCTGTTGTCGGTGCAAAGATGTCTGGGTCCCGGTCTGATCGATTGGATGATAAAGGCGAACGCCTTGGCTTCTCGGTTGGGCCTTATGGCCGTGCCTTGACGAAAGAGGACCGCAGGGAAATGCGGAAGGCCTTTGTCAAACGCGCACCAGAGCTTCGTCAGGATCGGAGGGCCATGCGCGGGTTCGGGCAGGACTTGGTTGCGGCGCTCAGGCAGCAGCCATTTGATGGTGATGCCATCACTACAATTCTAACCAAGCAGCTCGAACTTGCGGGCGATATGCAGGCGGTCGGGAAGGATGTGCTGGCGAAGCGTATTAGCGCTATGACGCCAGAAGCACGTCGCGCGTTCGCAGACAGGTTGGAAATGATGCTAAAGCGCGGTCCGGGGGGGCGACGGGGCAAATGATCAAGCAATCAGAGACACTTGCCATACAAGCTCTTTCCTGGATTGCATCCCAGGATGACCTGATGGGCGTCTTCATGGGGTCATCTGGCTTGGGAGTGGATGATATCCGATCCCGTGCAAGTGATCCTGAGCTTCTGGCATCTGTTTTGGACTTTCTCATGATGGATGATCAATGGGTCATCGGGTTTTGTGACACTCAGAGCTTGCCATATGACGCGCCCATGCGCGCCCGGGCCGAGCTGCCAGGCGGAAATCTACCGAACTGGACTTGACGGTCTAAAGATCGATCTCAATCACTCCGTCGGGCTTGTCCGCACGCGATTGGCAAAGGATCATCGCGCTTTCCCGATCTTTGTTCGAGAGTACAAAATCACGGTGTTCAACCGAGCCAGACCGCACCCCGCACTTGCAAACGCCACATAAGCCATCAGAGCATTTCACATCAACATGGACGCCCGCAGCAAGAAGCGCATCAGTCGCGGCCTGTTCTTTTGACACAAGTATTTCGCGACCGTCCAACAGCCGAAGTGTAAAGGCGTGATCAACGTATTCTGGTGTCTCGGGCACTGAAAAATATTCGAGATGTCGCGCGTCCTCGGGGAAGCCTGCTGCCTCGGCAGCTTGCATGACGCTGTTCATGTAAGCATCTGGCCCACACGTGTAGACATGCGCATCTTCGCTGTGCGAGAGCACTTCATTGAGGTCGCAACGTGTCCCTTCATCAGAGATGTGAATTCTGACCTTATCTGCCCATGGCATAGCTTCGAGATCAGCGATGAAGGCGCCGGACGTACGGCTCGAACAGGAGTAGTGCAGCGCAAACCGCTTTCCGAGATCATGAAGTCTATGGGCCATGGCGATCATCGGCGTGACGCCAATTCCGCCCCCCATCAGAAAACTGAATGCGGCGTCTTCATGGACCGGAAAGTGATTGATGGGCTTGCCAATGAAAACCTTGCGCCCTTCCTCGAATATCCGATGCATCAGTTTGGAACCGCCGCGCCCCTTGTCTTCGCGCAAGACAGCGATCTGGTATTTAGAACGGTCATCAGGGTGACCCGACAAGGAATATTGCCGGAAAAACTCGGGGGCGACCACGACATCTATATGTGCGCCTGCCGTCACTGCCGGCAAATCCGATCCATCCGGCATTGAAAATTCGTACTTTGTAACGTCGCCGCCCATATCCTGAGCTTTTGAAACCACGACTTGTAGAACGGGGCTTTCTTCTTGATCGGCTGAATAGACATGCTCAGGTGCAGTACCTTCAGCGCGTCGTGTCTTATGCTCCGCGGCGCTGATCATCCCTTGATAGGCACGGATACCAGCCTCCCGATCCATCGGAAAAGGATAGGCATAAGGGGGCGGGGCCAGCGGGGCAGGGTAAACCGCAAGTGTTTGATCCTCGAATTTGAGATCTAGATCCTTTTGAAGCGGGCGGGCGTTTGCCGCGTGTTCCGAGGGTCGGTAGGCCCCATCGTCAACCATCTCAAGGTCCCACCACCATTTCTTGACCGGATTGATCTCTCCATTGCCCACGATGTCATCAAGTTTGGCCAGCGCCTTCGCGGCGTAGGGGGCGGACATCGCAAGTTTTCGAAATGGCGCTTCAGCAAACAGGCCTTCGAGGTTCCACGGGCAGGTTTTCATGCACCGTCCACACATCGCGCCATTTTTCTGCGATACCCGATAGGCCGTGCATTTTTGGCTATCGGATTTCCAGATTTCATATCCGTTGAACATCAGTTTTGGTCCAGCGGTAATCGCGCCAGAGGGGCACTCGCGCGCGCATTTGTTGCACGCCTCACAGAATTTTTGCAGACCAAAATCAATGGGTTGATCATGGGTCATTGGCATATTTGTTGTGACGACACCTGACTTGAGCCGAGGCCCTAGGAACGGGTTGAGGATGACTTCGCCGATGCGAGACACTTCTCCCAGACCGCTGAGCAAAAGAAGGGGGGGATGAAGGACTTCGTCATCCATCACGGAATGCACGCGCGCGGTGTAGCCAAGATTTCGGAGGTGTTGAGCCAAGACCCCGCCCAGAAGGGAGAATCTAAGATAAGCCCGCATCGACTGGGCGCAGGCTATCCAGTCGTCGCCGGAAGCTCCTTCCATCGTTTCATGGCCCTGATCGATTATCATAGAAATAGCATTTTCGTGATAAGGATCAATAGCTTGCCCCGCGGCATCATGAGAATAGTATGCCCAATCCGGGCATCTCGACAGGCCGACGGCGTCAACGCCGAGCCAATACAAAGCAGCTTTGATATTTGCGGCATTGCGCGCGGGGTCCTGCGTGCTCGGATGAGGCGCCGCCGCGTCGCCATCCTGAAGCAGAACAAACGCACCCAATGCTGGTCTGAACGCAAAAGCAGAGGCGGACTTCCGAACGTAATTGCCGTTCTTCGTGGCGTTTTGAACAAGTGGGCCGAGATCACCAAACAAGCCGCGTGCAAACATGTTCGCGCGTTTGGGCACACGGGCTACATTGGCCGTATCGATGTAGGTTGTGGGCGCATCCACGCGCTTCAGGGTTTCAAATGGGTGTGGGCCCATCACAAAGTCCCGCGCCTGATAGGGATCAGCTGATTTCGCGGTACGCGCATGTGGCCCCAAGCCGGTTTTCCAGCTGGACGGCGGTGTGGCATCCGATGCCAGCGGTTGATCCGGGCTCATCTGCAATGTCGTTGTGACCACTGCCAAACCGTAGCGACGTCCGTGGAAGGGATTGGTGCCATCGGGTCTGTTTAGCCCGGCCGCAACACTCAGCTTACCCAGATCAATGTCGGAGGCTGCCATGGAATGTGCCCGCGCGTCCCAACCAAGTGATCGAATATAGTTCGCAAGTGTTCCGGCTGTTTCCATCGCGCGCAGGCAAGCGCGTTGGTCCTGCGCATCTTGGATCCACTCGCACCCTGTTTCCCCTCTGCTTGGGTCTCGGGGCATATCGTAGAGAAAAACCAGAGCGTGCGTATGGTGGGTGCATTGCGTGGGCGGTGCGCGCATGGCCTCCCTCAAACCGGCCATGATAACGTCGATACCAGCGGCCAGGCTTTTGGGTTGCATGGTCTCTAGTTTGTTGGCCAAGCGGTTTACATCTGGGTTTTCGATCGGGTTGTCGAGCCAACATGTTGCCGGAATTTTTGCGATGCCAACCTGTGCTGCATCACAGTAATACCCGAATGCTTTCAGATGGTTAGCGCGTTCCAGATGATCGTCTGGGATCGTTGCCTGCTCTTGCTTGATCAGGCCGTCGCGCGTGGCATCGAGCATGGCTTGATAGTCTTGCATCGCACCCACAATGCTCAGCACATCGTCGGGTCTGCGAAAACTGGTAGGTTTCATCGCAGGCACGTCAGAGAGGTTTGCAGGCCCGGGAATTCTGGCCAAACCCTCAAGCGGGTACGGCCCCAGATGCACCGGCCGGTTGCGGTAGGAGAAAAGCTTGCCCAAAGTGGCCTCGCGATCTGTCAGGTCGCTCTATGCTCAACCAGTGCCGGGAGACGGTCAAGATGATAGAAGCCATTCTTTTTGATAAAGACGGCACATTGTTCGATTTCCAGAAAACCTGGGGTGGCTGGGCTGCGAAGTTTCTCAAAAGCTTGTCAGAAGATGATGACGATCTCTACGAGCAACTGAGTGCTCGGGTCAGGTTTGATCTAAAAACTCAGACCTTTTTGCCGGACAGTCCCGTCATTGCTGGAACACCGGACGAAGGAGTGAACTTGATCTTGCCGCTTCTGCCACAATGGAGCTTTGAAGACTTGCTGGCTCATTCCAACCAGACGGCTGCGGATGCACCACTTGCAGAGGTCATCCCTCTGGTTCCGTTTCTTGATCAGCTTGCACGCGCAAACCTGACCTTGGGCGTTGCCACCAATGACTCGGAGAACTCCGCACGTGCGCATCTTTCTGCAGTTGGGGCCGAGGATAAGTTTGATCGTATTATAGGGTCTGACAGCGGCTTTGGCGCGAAACCGGGCCCGGGGATGTGTCTTGGATTTGCCGAAGTTACAGGCGCGTCGGTCGAAACAACCTTGATGGTTGGCGACAGCTTGCACGACATCGAAGCGGGCCGTGATGCGGGTATGGTCACAGTCGGGGTGCTGACTGGTCCTGCAGCGTTTGAGGACTTGTCGCCTCATGCCGATCATGTGCTGGAGTCGATCGCTGACCTGCCGGCTTTGTTAGGCTAGCGCTGCCGGGGAATGGATTTCATCGGCTGCGCCAAATCTAAAAACGACACCAAACTGTCGGAAAATCACGACCCCCTCTATCTCGATGGCGGCAGGCTTGCTGTAGCAAGTTGGGAGAGAGTTGATGGCAGAAGAAACGACACGCCGTAAACGTGGCGGAGGCCGGGCAGGAAACACACGCCGGACCTCAAGCAACCTGCCTGATCAAATGCCCTGGAACCCTCCGATCAACAGGGACCGACCTACCGAACCGCTCGATGAAGCGGGAGTTCAGGCGATCCACGACGGTTGTATGCGCATCCTCAAGGAGATCGGCATCGAGTTTCTGAACCCCGAAGCCTGCAAGATCCTGAAAGACGCGGGCTGCAAGGTGGTGGGAACCAACGTCAAGATGGACGAAGATTTCGTTATGGAGATGGTAGGGCAGGCGCCATCGGAGTTTACCATCACGCCACGTAATCCGGATCGCAGCATCACCATCGGCGGGAAACACCTGCTCTTTGGAAACGTGTCCTCCCCCCCGAACGCCTGGGATCTGGAGCGGGGCAAGCGTTCTGGTGATTTCGAAAGCTACAAGGAATTCATCAAACTCACTCAGTTTTTCAACTGTATTCACTTCGCAGGTGGCTATCCGGTAGAACCGATCGACATTCATGCGCGCGAGCGGCATCTCCGCTGCCTTTATGAAAAGCTGACCCTAACCGACAAGGTGGTGCACGCATATTCTCTTGGGCGCGAGCGTGTTGAAGACGTCATGGAAATGACCCGCATCGCGGCTGGCATCTCTCGTGAAGAATTCGACAGCAAGCCGCATATGTACACCAACATCAATTCTGTGTCGCCGTTGAAGCACGATTTCCCGATGTTGGAAGGTGCAATGATCCACGCACGGCGCAATCAGCCGACTATTGTCACTCCGTTCACGCTGGCAGGTGCGATGGCGCCGGTGACGATGTCGGGTGCTGTTACGCTGTCGCTGGCCGAAGGATTGGCTGCAATAGCGCTTCTTCAAGTGATCAATCCGGGGTCGCCTTGCGCTATTGGGACCTTCACATCGAATGTGGATATGAAGACCGGTGCACCGGCCTTTGGCACACCTGAATACATGCGCGCCACACAGATGACGGGGCAGATGGGACGCTTCTATGACTTGCCGATCAGGTCTTCCGGTGTCTGTGCAGCGAATGTTCCGGACGGGCAAGCCATGTGGGAGACGTCAAACTCCCTGTGGGCAGCAGTCCAGTCTGGGACGAATGTGGTATATCATGCGGCCGGGTGGCTTGAGGGCGGGCTGATTGCCAGCCCGGAGAAGTTCATTATGGATTGTGACGTCTTGCAGCAAATCCAGCGCTACATGGACCCGATGACTTACGCGACAACACCGGACGATATCGCGGTTGAGGCGATCAGGGATGTGGGTCCTGATGGTCATTTCTTTGGCTGCGAACACACCCAAGAGCGATATCAGAACGCTTTTTACAGCCCGATGATCTCTGATTGGTCAAACTATGAAGCGTGGGACCTGAAAGGAGGCGTCTGGACAGCTGAGCGTGCGCACGGGATGTATAAAGATATTATTAACGAGTTCGAAGCACCGCCCATCGATCCTGCAAATCAGGAAGAATTGAAAGACTTTGTTGCTCGCAGAGCCGCAGAAGGCGGCGCACCAACCGACTTCTGAGCCGTTTGTTAGGAGACATTTAAGACTTCTTTCCCAATGTCTGGTCCAAGGCAAAGGGTCAGGCATGTACGGACTAATCAACCGATCAATACAGTGTTTCGTGGAAGACCTTTATGGTCCTTCGATCTGGGATCGTGTTGCAAGGGATGCCCAGCTCGAGCATCGCGATTTTGAAGCGATGCTCGAGTATCCAGATGATCTGACAGATACGGTTCTGGAGATTGTGGCACGTTGTTTGCGGCGTGATATCGAGACGGTTTTGGAAGATCTCGGAACATATCTGGTCACCCATCCCAATCGTGAAGCCATTCGTCGCCTGTTGAGATTCAGTGGGCATAACTATGATGAATTTTTGCAATCGCTGGATGATTTGCAGGACCGTGTGAAACTCGCTGTTCCGGACCTCGAAATGCCCGAACTGGAACTGAGGGAATATGCTCTACGCCAATTCGCTCTCCAATGCTCATGGCGCAAGAAGGGGTTTGGGTCGGTCTTTGTTGGCATTCTACGTGCCATGGCGGATGATTATGGTGCGTTGGTGGTGCTTGATTATGCATGTCAGCGAACAGACGCAGGCTTTCTCGAAACCGTAAACATAGAGCTGCTGGAACGGGCCTTTGCTGATGGACGTGAATTTCATCTCGCAGACAGGGCACGGGCATGACGGAACTGCACCCCAACAACCTCACTGTTGCGCGCCGGTCGATGGACGTTCTGATGCCCTTTCATTTGGAGATATCTCTTACTGGGCATATCAGGCACGCAGGGCCGACCATCCGAAAAATTCTGCCAAGCCTCGCACCGGGAACGGATCGGTTCCTCGAAGTGTTTGATGTCAGGCGTCCACGAAATGTAGAAAAATTTTCCGACCTCTACGCGGTCGGGCAAACAGGGTTGCGTGTGGTGTGCCGTGATTTGTCCAATCTACCGATGAAGGGAACCTTGGTCCGATTGCCGGGTGGGCATGGCGCGCTGGTAAACCTGTCACTGGGCATCTCTTTTGCCGAGGTCGTGGCCGATCACAAGCTCTATAGCACGGATTTTGCTGCATCTGATCCGACAGTGGATATGCTTTACTTGATCGAGGCGAAGTCAGTAGCACTTGATGAATCCAAACGCCTCAATTCACGTCTGCAAGGCGCAAAAGCGCTCGCCGAGAAACAAGCGGTCACCGATACACTGACAGGACTTCGAAACAGACGCGCGATGGATCATCATCTCGCACAGCTAAAGGCCCGCGAAACGGATTTCGGTCTGATGCATCTCGATCTTGATTATTTCAAGCAGGTCAACGATGAACTTGGTCATGCCGCCGGCGATTTCGTGCTGCAACAGGTGGCTGAGGTGCTGCAAGAGGAAACGCGAGCAAGCGATATGGTTGCACGGGTGGGTGGCGATGAGTTTGTCTTGATCTTTGACAACCTCGTTGATCTGACGGTTTTGGATCAAATCGCACTGCGCATTATCGAACGGTTGGAAAGGCCCATGGATTTCGGGGGCAAGCAGTGCCGCGTGTCTGCCAGTATCGGAACCACTCTGTCGACGTTCTATAACGATCCAAATGTCGACCGCCTGTTGAGCGACGCAGATGAAGCGCTTTATCACTCAAAGCGGGAAGGGCGGGCACGCCATACCATATTCGACCCTGACGCCATGCAAACCACGGCACAGGTCTCTATTTGACAGCGCGATGCGGCAGTAGCCGCAACAAGCGTCCTTTGCTTGAAGAAACGCCTCTAACAGAAGCGGTTCACGATGTTTTCCAAGCGCTCTTGAGCCCCCGATTTCGGGTGAGGATTAATGTCCTCCTCACGTACCCGGGCTTCAATGTCTTCAAATGATGCTGTCTCCAGCATCTCCTGCGCGCCGCTTTCATCCCAACCCGCATATCGCTCTTGGCGACGGTCCTCTAATGTCCCGTCTTCGAGCATCGCGGCAGCAGCCTTCAGTCCCCGTGCGCAGATGTCCATGCCGCCCACATGGGCCAGTATCAGGTCAGCCGGATCGAGAGACTGACGCCTCAGCTTGGCATCGAAGTTTGTACCACCCGTCGTGAGACCTCCAGCCTTTAGAATCTCATAGTAAGCCATCGTGACTTCGGGCGTATTGTTCGGGAACTGATCCGTGTCCCAGCCGGATTGGTAATCGTTCCTGTTCATATCGATCGATCCGAAAATGCCCAGAGCGGCCGCAGTTGCAATTTCATGTTCGAAGGAATGACCTGCTAGAATGGCGTGTCCCTGCTCGATGTTGACTTTTACTTCATTCTCAAGCCCGAAATCCTTTAAGAACCCATAGACCGTGGCCACATCGTAATCATACTGATGCTTTGTTGGTTCTTGGGGCTTCGGTTCGATAAGAAGAGGGCCCTTGAAACCAATCCGGTGTGCATAATCCACAGCCTTGCACAGGAACCTGCCAGCCTGTTGGCGTTCGCGCGCCAAATCTGTATTTAACAAGGTCTCATAACCCTCTCGACCGCCCCAGAGCACATAGTTTTCACCCTGAAGCTTGTGGGTGGCGTCAATGCAGGTTTTGACGGTCGCTGCCGAATAGGCAAACACGTCGGGATCCGGATTGGTGGCCGCGCCCGCCATGAACCGACAGTTCGAAAACAGATTGGCGGTGCCCCACAAGAGCTTCGTGCCTGTCTGTTCCATCTTCTGCGCAAAGTAATCGGTTATCCGCTCCAAATTCGCGGTGTTCTCCGCAAAGTTCTTTCCTTCGGGTCGGACATCCGCGTCGTGAAAGCAGAAATAGGGCTGACCCAGAAGCGCAAACATCTCGAAGGCGACGTCTGCTTTGATCAGGGCAAGGTCCATCGTGTCACCGAACCATGGGCGCTCAAAAGTCTGACCGCCGAAAGGATCGCCGCCGGGCCATGCAAAGCTATGCCAATAGGCAGTCGCAAACCGCAAATGCTTGTCCATGCGTTTGCCCATAACGATCTCGTCAGGATTGTAGTACCGAAATGCGAATTCGGACGTGCTGTCCGGCCCTTCGTATTTGATCTGCGGGATGCCTGCGAAGAAATCGGTCATGGGAACTCCTTGAGTAGGGCGGCGGCGGCTGTGTATCGCGCATGGCCCTCGGCGAAGGCTGCGCTCAGGTTTCTATTAGGCTCTATCGTGCGATCAATTGGCGGTGTCGTTGCGATGCTGAGGTCCCCGGTGTCGCAAATCATACCCAGTCGGGCGGCACCAAGTGCGGCACCAAAGTCGCCCGATTGCGGAAGGCTCAATGGTAGATCCAGCGCGGTAGCAAGCGCTTCCAGCCAGTATTGTGACCGGCTGCCACCACCAACAGCGAGACAGGAGGTGATCTGCGTTCCAGTTGCCGCCAGAGCGTCCCGGCAATCCCGCAAGGCAAAGGCCACACCTTCCAGAACCGCGCGTGTCAGGGCTTCTGCATCCGCCTCATGATCAAGCCCCAGAAACGCGCCGCGGACTCTTGCGCTGTTCAGGGGCGTGCGTTCCCCGCCAAGATAGGGCAGGAAGACCTGAGGAGCCGGTGCTTGAAGTGCCCCGAGATTTCCGGTGAGTTTGGCGACATCACCGCCGATTAGCCCGGCATACCAATTCAATGCATCGGTGGCTGCAAGGATCACACCCATCTGATGCCATGTATTGGGCAGTGCATGACAGAATGTGTGTACGGCCGTGGCAGGGTCGGGTCTGTAGCTATTGTTCGCGGCAAAAAGCACGCCGGAGGTGCCAAGGGATACGAAGGCCTGCCCGGCTTTCTGTACTCCCATGCCGATGGCCGACGCGGCGTTGTCTCCGCCGCCTCCGGCAACCTTCACGGAGGCGCTGAGCCCCCAGCGATCAGCCAATTCGGAGCGCAATGTACCTGAAACATCGCTGCCTTCGACGAGCGTGGGCATCGCGGCGCGCGATAGTTCGGAGCGTTCAAGCAAGGCGTCGCTCCAGTCGCGCGCTCCGGTGTCCAGCCAGCTGGTACCAGCCGCATCTGACATCTCAGCGACATGCTCGCCAGTGAGCCATAGCCGCAGATAGTCTTTCGGCAGCAGTACTTTCGCCACCTTATCGAACAGGGCGGGATCGTTGCGCTTCAGCCAATGCAGTTTGGGTGCTGTGAAGCCCGGAAACACGATGTTGCCCGTGACCTTTCGCCAGATTGTGTCGGCGTCCATTTCTGCCGCTTCGGGCGCCGATCGCGTGTCGTTCCAGAGGATGCATGGACCCAGCACAGCATCTGAAGCATCAAGCAAGGTAGCACCGTGCATCTGGCCAGATAACCCGATTGCGCGCACCTCTTTAAGGGACCGTTCAGCGGACAGTTGATCCAGAACAATCTCTGCGGCGGCAATCCAGCTTTGAGGGTCTTGTTCTGACCATCCGGATTGCGGGCGCAATACGGTCAGTTCTGCGGTGGCCTCGGCAATGACGTTCTGATCCGGATCGATCAGCAAGGCCTTTAGGCCAGACGTTCCAAGGTCGAGGCCCAGATACATCAGGCGACCAAATGTTCAGGTTGCTTACCCGCAATGATCATCGCCAGGATGTCATCTTCAGACACCTCATCGACCTTGACGACGCCGACCAGTTTTCCGTTTTTCATAACGGCGGCGCGGTCACAAAGCGCTTTAACCTGATGAACGTCATGGTCGATCAGGAAGATACCCAGACCTTGCCGTTTCAATTCATCAATCAACTCTGCCACCATCTGTGTTTCTTGTGGTCCAAGAGCCGCAGTGGGTTCATCCATGATCAGTATGCGTGCATTAAAATACACGGCGCGGGCAATCGCAACGGATTGCCGTTGCCCGCCTGATAAAGCCGAGACAGGGGCCGAGAACTTCTGAAAATTAGGGTTGAGACGCCCCATGATCTTGCGGGTCTCAGCTTCCATTGCCGCATCGTCGACCAGCCCCATGGCGTTTGTCAGTTCGCGCCCGAGAAACAGATTGGAGGCAGCGTCCAGATTGTCGGCAAGTGCCAGCGTCTGATATATTGTCTCGATATTGTAGTTCCTGGCGTCCCGCGGGTTGTTGATTGTTGCGTGCTGACCGTTCACCAGAACTTCGCCGGAATCCATTTGATAGGCGCCTGAGAGGCATTTGATCAATGTCGACTTACCCGCACCGTTGTGACCCAGAAGGCCGACGACCTCTCCGGGATACAGATCTACCGATACGTGATCGACGGCTTTGATCCCCCCGAAGGCGATGGAGATGTCTTTGAGTTCGACAAGTGGTGTGCTTGTATCAGTCATTCTCGTATCTCCTTACTTCGAATTGCGGCGGTAGAGGATGTCCAGGAACACGGCGAGTACCAGCACCGAGCCGACAACGACCTGTTGGATCGCGGCATCAAAGCCGATCAAGACCATCCCGGTTTGTAGGCTCTGCATGACCAAGGCGCCCAGAATTGCTCCGTAAATCGTTCCGATACCGCCAGCCAGGGAGGTGCCGCCAATCACAGCTGCGGCGATGACATAAAGCTCATCAAGCGTGCCGAGGGCGTTGGTTGCAGATCCAAGACGCGCAGAAGCGACAACTGCAGACAATGCTGTCAGGAAGCCCATCAGAGCGAAGATTTTAACGGTCATCCAGCGGGTGTTGATCCCGGCCAGTTCTGCCGCTTCCGGATTACCCCCGATCGCGTAGACGTACCGTCCGAACCGCGTTCGTGACATCAGGATTGTCATGACAATGGCCACGGCAATCAGGATCAGAACCGGAATAGCGAAGCCGTGCGATATGAAAATCCCCTCGGGCGGAAGCTCGATCCCCTCTGCGGACGCATACCGACGTACAATGCCTTTGGGCCAAGGGTAGGCATTCACCAGCAACACGGCCCCGATGACCGCACCGCAGCCGACGACGGCCAGAAAGGTTTCAGCCCATACAGGGCGTTGGGTGATCTGGAAATTTTTGCGTTGGCGGCGGCCAAAGACGATCAGCGCCAAGACGGCCATGCATCCCAGAAGACCGACGATCCAGCTTCCTGTCGAGCCAACTGCGCCGTAGGGTCCGCCACCCAACAAGGCAAAGGTCGGGTCAACAGGCGAGATGGTTTCGCCGCGGGCGACCAGAAAAGCGGCCCCGCGCCAGACGAGCAATCCGCCAAGCGTGACAATAAAGGCAGGTATCTTGCCATATGCGATCAGAAAGCCGTGGAAGGCGCCGATTAGTGTCCCGATGATCAAGCCGCACAGGATTGCGATGATCCACAGCATTGGATGACCGAGGCCCAGATACATCGGTAGAATATTGACCTGCATCACACCCATGATGATGGCGCAGAAGCCCAACACCGACCCGACCGACAGGTCGATATGTCGTGTCACGATCACCAGAACCATGCCGGTGGCCATGATCCCGATGGAGGCCGTTTGCACGCTGAGGTTCCAAAGATTTCGTGGCGTTAGGAACGCGCCGAATCCGTTAACGATCTCACCATAGAAGTGAAAGCCGAGCCAGATTGCGCCCAACGCCCCGAGCATGCCCAACAGGCGCGTGTCCAGTTCGGTGGCATGAAGAAAACGGGAAAACGCGCCTTCTTGGGAAGTTGCCGTTTCAGATGCAGCAGGTGTGTCGGTCATGGCTGGCCTCGGTGCAGATGCGCAGCAACAGACCACCAACAAGCAGCCCATGTCACGCGATAAATCTGATTAGGGGGTAGGGTGGCACTGGCAGACAATCCGCCAGTGCCGTCTGAAATTTGGCTTAGCAGCCAGCGACGCCGTCCATGGCGCCTTCGCAGACTTTGTCTTTCGCAATGTGACCTGCATCGATAACAGCACTGATGTTATCTTTGGTCACAGGTGTCGGGTCGAGGAAGATGGCGTTCATCTCAACACCCTTTTCACCGCCGGACCATTTCACAGCACCGTCGACATCGGCGAGCGCTGTTCCACCGGCAAGTGCCACTGCAATCTCGGCAGCAGCTTTCCCGAGGTCACGGCTGTTTTTCCAGACCGACACAGTTTGCGTGCCGCGTGCAACGCGGTTCAGAGCAGCGTGGTCACCGTCTTGGCCACCAATCGGGATATCAAGTCCCTGTGCTGCCAGAGCAGCGATTGCGCCACCGGCCATACCGTCATTCTGAGCCAGAACAGCGTCGATAGCGTTGTCGTTGGCCGTCAGCATCTGCTCCATGTTCTTCTGGGCATTGTCCGGCTTCCAACCATCGGAGAATGCTTCGCCGACGATCTTGATTTTGCCAGCTGCAACATCGTCACCGATGACTTCCATCATGCCTTCCAGCAGGAACCCGGCGTTTGGATCGCCTTTATCGCCTTTGATAATCGCGTAGTTGCCTTCAGGCTGAGCAGCCTTGACGGTCTCTGCGATGATGCGGCCAACGCCTTTGTTGTCAAAAGTCAGGTAGAAGGTGCGGTCATCTTCGATCAAGCGGTCATAACCAACCACCGGGATGCCTTCATTGTCGGCTTTATCGACAGCGGGACCGATCGCATCTTTGTCCATCGCTAGGATGATCAGAGCGTCTGCGCCTTGCGCGATCAAAGACTCAACATCTGTGAGCTGCTTTGCGGCAGAGGCTTGTGCGTCAGCAGAGATGTATTTTGCGCCCGCTTCTTCCAGAGCCGCCTTGATAGCAGCTTCGTCAGTTTTCCAGCGTTCTTCCTGAAAGTTAGACCAGCTCACGCCCACGGTCACACCGTGGCCATCAGCAAAAACTGGAGCGGTCATAAATGTTGTTGCGGCTAGGGCGAGCCCCAGCAGTGTTCTTCTTTTCATGTAGTCCTCCCAATAGGCTTCGACGCCGAAGCGCCGAGTCGGTAATTTTACCGATCACACCAATCAATGGCAGGTATTAATTTGAGTGTCAAAATAAAAAACGTATAGTTTCGGTTGAAAACGCTCGAATTTAGTGACAGCCTGCCCAAATCAACTGGGAGAGCTGTGGGATCGCCGCTAGATTTCGCATTATTATTTAGATGAATGAAATAATAGATACGTCATTCGATATCGGGGATTCGGATATGGAATCGCGCTCTGGCTGCGGACCGTTGATCGCCCCATTGAATGACACAATGCGACCATTGCGCCAGCAGATTTTTGAGCGGGTGCGTGCGGCGGGCTTGATCCCGCGCGTCGAGGTGGCGAAGGCGCTTGGCATTAGCCCGGCCTCTGTGACGACGCTGACATCCGAACTCATTGATCAAGGTTTGCTCGAAGAAGTCGCGGCACCGCGTGCGACTAGTGATAGCGGTCGCGGGCGACCGCCTGTGGCACTCGGTGTGAGGCCGGAAGCTCACTATGTGGCAGGTATTAAACTGTCGGATCGTGAACACACGGCCGTCATTGTTGACTTTGCAGGGAATGTTATCGCATCCGAGGCGATTGCAATGGTGGCGAATTCGAAATCTGTCGAAGATCTATTAGACACCTGCGAGACGCTCATAGACCTGGTGACAGAAAAATCCGGTGTCGCCCGGACGCGTCTGTCGTCAATAGGAATTGGCGTTCCGGGCTTTGTCGAAGGCAGGTCGGGACGCGTGATCTGGTCTCCGCTGCTGGCCAACAAGATGGTCGATCTGGCACCTCAGGCACGCGAGAGGTTCGATCTGCCAGTGACGATTGACAATGACGCAAATCTGGTCGCACTCGCAGAGCTTTGGTTTGGGGCAGGGCGTGAGCTGTCTGACTTTGCGGTGATCACAATAGAACATGGCGTCGGCATGGGGTATGTGATGAACCACCGCCTTTTCAGAGGAGCCGAGGGGCTCGGAACAGAGCTTGGCCATGTGAAAGTGCAATTGGACGGTGCCTTGTGCCGATGTGGCCAGCGAGGCTGCCTTGAGGCGTATATCGCGGATTACGCCCTTGCGCGTGAGGCCGCTACGGCACTGGATCAGAGTGCCGCAGACATACAAGGCACCGCTGCACTTCTGGAACATCTTCATGAGGAAGCCAAAAAAGGCAACAAAGCTGCGAAGTCCATCTTCAACCGGGCAGGGCGGTATCTGGCCGTCGGCTTGGCAAATGTTGTGAATTTGTTCGATCCATCGAAGATATTCCTGTCGGGCGGGCGGATGCGCTACGACTTCCTTTATGCAAACGACGTATTGGCCGAGATGGATACGCTTGTCCTGAATACGCGGCATGATGTGACCGCGGTTGAGGTTCATTCATGGGGCGATTTGCTGTGGGCGCGCGGGGCAGCAGCACTGGCTCTTTCGTCCCTGACAGAAACCTGTCTGAACGGCGGCGTCGAGACTGGCACCGCATGAGGGCGGTCTTGGTCGCACTGACAGTTGCGCTACCGGCAGTCGCAGACCCGCTATTTGAAGATAGTTCCGCAGGCCTGCCGGTTGAACATGTCTACTCTGGGGGATGGGAGCATTTTGTAGGGGGCGGCGTGGCCGTGTTCGACTGCAATGGAGACCGGCGCCTCGACATTCTGGCTGCCGGTGGGGAGGAACCCACCCGCTTATTTGTCAATCAGACAGACGCCGGCAGCGCATTGACGTTTGCGGATGGTCGTTTCGAGCCAATCAAGGATGTCACAGGTGCTTATCCCATCGACATCAACAGCGACGGGCATCTGGACGTGGTGCTGCTCCGGGTCGGGCCAAATCAACTGTTGAAAGGGGACGGGCAGTGTAACTTTGTCGACGCGACCGGTGAATGGGGACTCAATGCCGGCGGTCGCTGGAGCACAGCCTTCACCGCCACGTGGGAAAAGGACCAATCTTGGCCTAGTCTTGTTGTCGGGAACTATGTTGATCGCGCTGATCCCGAAGGCCCTTTTGAGGCTTGCGATGTGAACGAAGTGCATCGACCCAGCGGAGAAAGTTTCAAAGCGCCAGAGTTTTTGGACCCCGGCTATTGTGCGCTTTCGATGCTGATTTCAGACTGGCAAAGGACAGGGGAACCAGAGCTCAGAATCTCCAATGACAGGCATTACTACGTCCGTGGTGGCTTCGAGGAGATGTGGCGGCTTGATCCGCTGTCACCCCGCAGCGAGGAAGATGGCTGGGATCGTGTATCACTTTGGGGGATGGGGATCGCCAGCGCGGATCTAACTGGCGACGGCAAACCCGAAGTAATGCTGACCTCGATGGGGGATCAGTTGCTTCAGTTCAATGAAGCGCCAAGGATGCGCAACGCGCCGTTTCAGATTGGCACCTACGCGCAGCGTCCCTATATCGGCGATGATGGACGACCTTCAACCGGCTGGCACGCTGAGTTTGCGGATGTGAATAATGACGGGCTGCTGGATTTGTTCATCGCGAAGGGTAACGTGGATCAAATGCCCTCCAATGCGATGGCTGATCCCAACAATTTGCTGATTCAATCCACCGACATGACCTTTGTAGAACATGGAAGTTCCGCGGGCATCGCAACTACAGAGCGATCCCGCGGCGCAGCACTGGCCGACCTGAACAATGATGGCAGGCTTGATTTGGTGGTGGTTAACCGTCGCGCTCCGATGGAGCTATGGCGAAATGTCAGCGCGAATACCGGTAATTGGCTGGCCGTGGAGCTTAGGCAAACCGGATCGAATACGCGTGCGGTAGGGGCTTGGGTAGAAGTGCGGTCCGATATCGGTGTTCGAACCCGTGAAATCACAGTTGGCGGTGGCCATGCGGGCGGGCAGAGTGGCCCTGTCCATTTTGGTCTGGGCGGTGCGCTCAAGGCTGACTTTCGGGTGATCTGGCCGGACGGAACAGTGTCGGATTGGCAAACCGTCGAGGCAAACCAACGCGTCGACATTCAGCGCTAGCGCTCGACCGGAAGACCACTGGGAACGCTGTCAGGTATGCCGAGGCGGCCCGCAAGCGATGTCGGGTCAGTCAAGCTGTCCAAGAAGGCCAATAGTGCCTCGAACTCATCATCACTCAAACGCACTGGCGGCTGTATTACAGCGTCTTTGATCTCTGCCATTGCGGCTTCGTCACCCAAGATTGTCCAATCGGGCTTTGCACCCTCTAGGGGTGGCAGCGCGACCTGCACCTGATAGGTCGATAGCCGCGACACTGGGTCGGCATGGTGGCGCAGAAAATCCGGAAGGTTTGCAAACGCACCGGCATGTCCCCAAGGGCCCGTTTTGGCGACATTGCGCAGGGGTGGGGTGCGGAACGCATAGAAATCCTCAAACCGCCCCGTCACACGCGCCCGACCGATATCTTTCTGATGCGCTTCGAAACGTGCGGCTTTCCCGGGTCCAAGCTGTGGTTGGCCCATCGCATGAAAGCCTTGATCGGACAGCATCTGGCCGGAATGGCAGGCGGCACATTGTGCTTTGCCGTAAAACAGAGATGCCCCTTCTGCGGCCAGGTCTGGCAAGCTGATCTCGCCACGCAGCATCTGATCAAAGGCACTGTTGTCGGCCCGCCACTCGAACGCCATGAAGGCGGCAATCGCGTTGGAGATGTCAGCGAAACCGACCGCGCGGCCCCTCGCAATATCAGGATAGACCATCTCGAACTCAGATTGATACTCGTCGATCTTTGCAACTCGCGCGGCAATCGCATCCCAAGCGCCACCTGGCCCGGTGATCCGTCCCTGACGAACCAACTTGGAAATCTCGTTTTTCTGATAGTGCCCAGCCATTTCGTCTGCTGACAAAACGGGGAACATGGTTTGCGCGGACAAGAGACCCGAGAACCCGGATACCATTTCGTCTTCCAAAGGAGTCCTGAACCCATTTGCACGTGAGGGATCAACCTCGATCCGGCCGTCGTGAAAGAGGACGCGGAGTTGCTTCAACCCGAGATTGAAGAGCGCAGGCGAGTTTCTTGGTATGCGTTGCTCGGGCAGGTTATCGGGATCTGCGACCCGTTCTGGCCCCAGCCCGATGCCACCATCCCCCAGTCCCAGCGACAGCCCATCACCCGTGGCAAAGCGCGGATGATGACAGGTTGCACAGGAGACGTTGCGATTGCCGGACAGAATTGGATCGTAGAACAGCGCTTGGCCCAACCTCACCTCGGACATGTTGCTTTGTACGAAGTCCGTATCTGTCAAAGGCTCAGGGAAATCGGCCGCCCATGCGGCAGTCGCGCAAGCGATTACGGTACTACCGCTCAGAATTTTCGGTGCAAGAGACATAGCTTCCAGACAGGTCACAGGCAAAGTTTCGGTAAGGATATTGCCTGCTCCCTGTCGCAAGCGAAAGGCCTTATCCGTCCAATTTCACCCATGCTGCGTTGCGTTTCGATGAGCGCACGCACGCATCGACAAACTGCACACCCCTGAGCCCGTCATGAACGGTGGGATAGATCACCTCTTCTGGCTGCGTTTTATTGTTACGATGCGCCAGAATTGCCTCTGCGGCTTCGGAATATATGTTGGCAAACCCCTCCAGATACCCTTCGGGATGTCCGGGTGGCACGCGGCTGATACGCTCGGCCGCTCCGCCAGCGCCCGCACCATTGCGCGTGATCAGTCGTTTTGGCTCACCGAACGGCGTATGCCAGAGATAGTTGGGATCTTCCTGCGCCCACTCCAGACCGCCGGTCTCTCCGTACACCCGAATGCGCAGAGCATTTTCATTTCCGGGGGCGACCTGACTGCACCACAACATGCCGCGTGCACCACCGTCGAAGCGCAGCATGACATGTGCATTGTCATCGACCTGACGACCCGGAACAAAGGCCTGAATATCCGCCGCCAAGCTTTCGGCAGTCAGTCCGGTGACAAAGCAAGCCAGATTATAGGCATGGGTGCCGATATCGCCGGTTGAACCACCCGCGCCAGAGCGCGCTGGATCGGTGCGCCATTCGGCCTGCTTGAAATCCTGTTCGACGGTCAGCCAATCCTGCGGGTATTCCACCTGAACGACGCGGATTTTGCCGATATCCCCATTGGCAATCATCTCGCGTGCCTGGCGCACCATTGGATAGCCCGTGTAGTTATGCGTCAGGACAAACAGGGCATCACTTTGCTCGGCAGCTTTGACCAGCTTTTTGGCGTCGCTCAGGGTCGAGGTAAGGGGCTTGTCGCAAATGACATGTATGCCACGTTTGAGAAATTCGCGTGCCGCCAGATAATGCATGTGATTGGGCGTCACGATGGAGACCGCCTCGATTCCCTGCTTCAACCGGGCCTCCCGTATCGCCATCTGTTTGAAGTCGTCATAGATACGGGGCAAACCAAGGGCCTCACCCGACGCCCGGGCTTTCTCCGGCGTCGAGGACAGCGCACCGGCCACCAGTTCAAAGCGATCATCGATGCGCGAGGCGATGCGGTGTACGCCTCCGATAAAGGCATCATTGCCGCCGCCGACCATGCCCAGCCTGATACGGCGATCCAAGTTTTCGTTGCGTCCTTCGATAGCCATCAGTCGATCCCCAGCATTTTGCGATTTGCAGCTTCATCGGTGCCGCCATCGGCAAAATCGTCAAAGGCGCGTTCTGTGACGCGAATGATATGATCCTTAACGAACTGTGCGCCTTCGCGGGCTCCGTCTTCCGGGTGCTTCAAGCAGCATTCCCACTCAACAACGGCCCATCCGTCAAAGTCGTTTGCCGCCATTTTGGAAAAGATCGCGGCAAAATCCACTTGCCCGTCACCCAATGATCTGAAGCGACCGGCGCGGTTAACCCACGACTGATAGCCAGAATATACACCCTGTCTGCCGGTTGGATTGAACTCCGCGTCCTTAACGTGGAACATCTTGATCCGATCTTTGTAGATGTCGATATTGTCAAGATAATCAAGGCATTGCAGCGCGTAGTGGGATGGGTCGTAGAGCATGTTGCAACGCGCATGATTGTCGACACGTTCCAAAAACATCTCGAATGTCACGCCGTCGTGCAGGTCTTCGCCGGGATGTATTTCGTAGCAGATGTTGACGCCGTTTTCCTCAGCGTGATCGAGGATTGGGCGCCAACGGGCTGCCAATTCGTCAAAGGCAGTTTCTATCAATCCGGCAGGTCGTTGTGGCCACGGATAAACATACGGCCAAGCCAGTGCCCCTGAGAAGGTTACATGATCCCTGATGCCCAGATTGGCTGAAGCAGAAATTGCCTTCATCACCTGATCAACCGCCCATGCCTGACGGGCTGTTGGATCGCCATGAACAGAAGGGTCAGCAAACCCGTCGAAAGCTGCGTCGTAGGCAGGATGAACAGCGACAAGCTGCCCCTGCAGATGTGTGGAAAGCTCGGTAACTTCGACGCCGTTGGCTTGGGCCTGACCTTTGAAGTCGTCGCAATAGTCTTTGCTCTCAGCAGCTTTTGCGAGATCAAACAGACGTGCGTCCCAGCTTGGCACCTGCACGCCTTTGTAGCCGCAATCGGCAGCCCATTTCGTGATTGCGTCCCACGAGTTGAATGGCGCCTGATCTCCTGCGAATTGAGCCAAGAACAGTCCGGGGCCTTTGATGGTTTTCATGATCTCGTCCTCCCAGTTGAGCGCCTAGTGCGGCGGAATATTTTCTTTCAGGTAAATGTCGATGCGAATACGTTCTTGCGTGGCATTGAAAGGCACCTTGTCTGCCGTCGCACGCAGGATGCGCACGGCAGAGCGAACAAGATGTCCGGTATCTTGTGAAATAAGCGCGTCAAAAGTTCCGTTTTGTAGGGCCGCGCGGGACATCGGCGTAAGCTCGTGGGCGACGACAACCAGGTCTTTCGAGGGGCGCCGTTCATTCATGAACTGGATCAGGCCCGCATTGCCCGCCGCCGAGGAATAGATTCCACACAGATCAGGGTAGGCGCTGAACACCTCGGGAAGCAGGCGATAGATCAGATCTGGATCGTCCCGGCCTTCTACGGATGCCACGACGTCCAGATGCGGAAACTGTTCGGCCATGACCAGATCAAAGCCCTGACGGCGCTCCAAATGGTCGCGTGCCAGCCGCGAGCCCGTGATCACCAGAACCTTGCCCTTGTTTCGCGTAAACCGTCCGATCAACTCCGCTGCGGTGCGCCCGGCCGATACGTTGTCGATGCCAACGAAATGGTCGCGTTCGGAACTGGGCAGGTCAGAGACCAGCGCGACTACGGCAATACCTTTATCCCGTGCGCGTTTGATTGCGTCTCGCACAGACGGGGTTTCCGGGCCAAAAACCGCAACGCCGTCAATCTCACCGGGATCGAGAGCGTCGAGTTGGGTGACAATATCCTGCGGGTCGAAAGGTGCAGCTGTTGTGGTGAACAGCCGTGTTCGTTCGTTGACAAGCTTACTGCTTTGCTCCGCGATCTGATCCTGAAGGTTTTGGATAAATTCGTTACGTGTATCGGGAAGGATGAAGAGCAAATTATACACCCGCTTGCGTGCAAGATTTGCCGCCGCCGTGTCCCGAATATACCCTAGGTCTTCAATGGCTTGATGGACCTTCTTGATTGTAACCCCTCGGACACCGGGACGCTCGTTCAGAACGCGGTCCACGGTCGCCAAGCTAACGCCTGCAACACGGGCGATATCATTGACGGTCGGTTTCTCGACGATCTTCAGGCGGGGCTTTGTCACGTTGCGATCAATCCTCCATAGCTTGGGTCAGACCTTCGAAAAGTAGGGCCACCGCTTCAGCACCGGGATCGTTGTGACCCTTCAGGTTTTCTTCCGGAACATAGGCGGCGCGTCCGGCCTTGGCACGATGAATTTGGGAGGTGCCGTCAGCACCCGCTCTCGCGGCCTTTGCGGCAGCGGCTATTCCATCCGGTAATGCCTCCAGCGCCGGGGCCAATGCGTCGATCATTGTGCGATCTCCGACCTGTGCGCCGCCGACTTCACTGACACGCTCCAACCCTTCTACCAAGGCTTTCGGCACCGGTGCGCCGTTGGCGCAGGCATCACCGGCGGCGTTGAAGTAGATCGCAAGGATCACACCTGATGATCCTCCCATCGTCTGGCTCAGTTCATTGCCAAGAGCGGGGAACAATTGCGTCAGGTCGGCCAGAGGCATCTTATCAAGGCTCGCTTGTAAGGCGCGTGCCGCTGTCGCCAGTGTGCTGCCTGTATCGCCATCCCCCGACTTCGCGTCGAGCTCGTTCAGGGGTCTCTCTGCTGCGATTAGCAGTTCCGTCACACGTTCGATCGTTTGGCGTGTTTTGGGGTTCTTTGAGGGGATCGGTTCAATCGGTGTCAGCCCGTCGGGCAGGGGCGTCACCGGGACGGTCACGACGTCATGCAGTCCGGGCCATGCGGACATGTCCACAGGCGCGCGCAATGCCTCAATCTCTGACGGGCTGGCTTCCATGACGGAGACCGAAAAGCCATGCATATCCAATGAAGTCATCATGGATGCAGGTCCAATGATATGATCGGCAAGGCCGGACTCCGTTAGGGCATGGGTCAGAACAGACATCTCCAACGGGGTGGTCGAGCCCAGATTGTTCATCAGCGCGACGTGCTTTCCAGTGCCGAGATGCGGGCGGATTTTATCCAGAACCGTCATCAACGAGGTTGCAGCGTTGCTGAACTCGACCTGTTGCACGCCGGGTTCGCCGTGGATACCCAAGCCCAGTTCTGCCTTGCCAGCAGCAATGCGATCCTCCTTCGGGGAGCCGGGCACTGTGCAGGTATCAAGGCTCATGCCGATTGATTTTACCTTGCTGATGACGCCTTTCGCGGCGGCTGTTACGGCGGCAAGGTCTTGCCCGGCTTCTGCTGCCGCACCCGCAACCTTGTGAACCAGCAAGGTCCCGGCGACGCCACGTGGTTGGGGTAGGTCAGGCAGCGCGATATCATCATCGACCACGACCATTTCCACCCTGCGGCCCAAGGCGCGCGCGCGTTCTGCGGCAAGGCCGAAGTTCAAACGGTCACCTGTGTAATTCTTGACAATCAACAGACAGCCCGCCTCGCCTGTTACGGCCAGAATGCCAGCCAGAACAGCCTCGACTGAGGGGGAGGCGAACACCTCGCCGCAGACAGCAGCGGTCAGCATGCCCTGTCCAACGAAACCGGTATGGGCCGGTTCGTGACCGGAGCCACCTCCAGAGATCAATGCCACTTTCGATTTGTCCCAGTCAGTTCGGTAGACCACTTTGATATGCGGGTAGCCGTCGAGACGCGCAAGACGCCCGCCGGAAGCGGATAGAAGCCCGTCAATCGCTTCCGTCACCAAGTTCTCTTTTGAGTTTAAAAACTGAGCCATATCCTGTCTCCCTCAGGTGATCCGCGCGCCGTTGGCGTCAAAATAAAGTGGGTTTTTGGGGCTAATGCTAATGGGTTGATCCGGAACGTAATTCACATGTGGATCGGCGATTGTCGTGATCGGTTGGCCATTCAGCGTCAGGTGCAGCCGGGTTTGGTCGCCCAGATGCTCGGCGCGCACAACCCTGGCCTCGATGCCATCCCCTTGGGTGATATTCTCCGGTCTCAGACCCATCTGCGGACCCTTGTGGTTTCCCGCAAACATTTCTGAGGGCAGCACGTTGATCCGGGGAAGCCCAAGACGGCTTGCAACGTAAACGCTGTTGGGATTTTCGTATATCTCGCGAGGGGTGCCGTATTGCACCAGCTTGCCGTCGCGCAATACGCCCACATGGGTGGCCATGGTCATGGCTTCGATCTGATCATGGGTCACGTAGAGAAGGGTGGAGCCCAGATCTGATTGGATGCGTTTTAGCTCGACACGCAGGTCTGCGCGCAGCTTTGCATCCAGCGAGCTGAGCGGTTCATCCATCAGGTAGATCGACGGATCGCGGACCAAGGCGCGTCCGATGGACACGCGCTGCATCTCGCCACCAGAAAGCTCTGTTGCCTTGTTATCCAGCTTATGTGGAATCTGAAGTATCTCGGCTATCTCGTTCACTTTGCAGGTTATTTCATCTTCTGGCGTTTTCAGAATTGGAGACCGCAGAGGGAAGGCCAGATTGTCGCGCACAGACAGATGCGGATAGAGCGAATATTGCTGGAAGACCATGGCCACGTCCCGCTGTGCGGGCGTTTCGCTGTTGACGGCACGCCCGCCGATATGGACCGATCCGCTATCAAGCGTTTCGAGGCCGGAGATCAGGCGCAACGTCGTTGTTTTGCCTGCCCCAGTTGGTCCAAGGAGGACGACGAAATCACCGTTTTCGATCGTCATCGTGACGTCATCGATGGCCTTGGTGTCTCCGAAGGACTTGCTGATCTTGTCGAGGCGAACTTCAGCCATTATTGAGCACTCCCTCGTTGAGGCTGGATCGCAGCGCACGGCCAGATGCCTCGTCAAACACAGTGACGGTGTCAGCGTTGAAAGACAGGCCAACCTTTTCGCCGACCGTCGCCACCTGATCGGCATCAATACGCGCCTTGAGTTCACCATTGGGGCTGTCGAGTGTGACGATCTGCGTGGTACCCAGATATTCTGTCGCCAGAACCGAAGCGCGGTATGCACTGGTGTCGTTCAGTTGAATATTTTCCGGGCGGACGCCAAAGATCAGGTTGCCCGCAGCGCCTTCGCGAAGTTCTGGAACTTCGCTGCTGAACCCACTGAGATCAATTGATTTCTCTCCCGGCGCCACCTGACCTTCGAACGGCAGAAAGTTCATGGAAGGCGAGCCGATGAAGTCGGCGACAAACATCGTAGCGGGTTTGTCGTAGATCTCCTGCGGGGTGCCGAATTGCTCCACGACGGAGTTGTTCATCACCACGATCTTGTCGCCCATTTGCATGGCTTCAAGCTGGTCGTGGGTGACGTATACTGTGGTGGCGCCCATTCGGTCATGCAGGGCGCGCAGTTCTTCGGCCATGTGTTCGCGAAATTCCGCGTCCAACGCACCAAGGGGTTCGTCCATCATGAAGGCTTTGGGGTCGCGCACGATCGCTCGGCCTAGCGCCACCCGTTGACGGTCACCACCGGACAGACCACCCACCGGGCGGTTCAGAATATCCTCAATGCCAAGGATGCCCGCGACCTCGTCTATTTTGGCTTTGACCTGCGCTCGGGGCATGCCCTGAGAGATCAGCGGATAGCTGAGATTCTTGCGGACATTCATGTGAGGATAGAGCGCGAACATCTGGAAAACAAAGGCAATATCGCGCTGGGAGGGGGGCTTCTGACTGATCTCTTCACCGTCGAGATAAATCTCACCCGAGGTTGGCAATTCGAGCCCTGCAATCATCCGCAGGGTGGTTGTCTTACCGCAACCAGATGGGCCAAGCAGCATGAAGAACTCGCCATCTTCGATGGTGAAACTCGACTCCTTCACGGCGGTGAAATCGCCGAAATCCTTGCGGATGTTACTGATCTGTATCTGGGCCATCAGGTGATCTCCTGGCCAATGCGGATCAGATTGCCGTCCGGATCAAACAGGGTGGCTTCGCGCATGCCCCAAGGCTTGTCTTCGGCAGGCGTAAACCTGGGAAACGCGTTAGCGCTGTGCAGGTTAAGCCCTTCAATTTCCTTTGAGATTTCATCCACATCCGATGGTCTCAAATACGCCCCGTGATCGCATCGTGCCGGATCATGTGAGGGGTGATGAAAGAAATGAACTTCGACCTTGTCGCGGTTCATCAGCAAGTACTGGCCGTGCTCTTTATACCAGGTTTGAAAGCCCAGCCTGGCATAGAAGGCTTCTGTCACATCGAAGTCACGAGAGGGCATGATCGGGCAAATCTGTTCGAGCATGGTCATTCCTTGAAGTGAGAAACGATGATGAACATGACGGTGCCCACCAGCGTGACGATGAAAGAATAGGTGTAGGCCCAGAGCGCGAAGGGCTGCATCAGCATGAAGACACCAAGGGCGATCAGCAGGGTGGCGACAAACTCCCACGGGCCGCGGCGCAGGCGTGCCAGTCCGCTCAAGAAGTTCTTCATTGACCTGCCTCCGATGCCTGAAAACCGCTGTCGTTTTCCCGTAGGGTTTCTGTAGTTTTTCCGTAGCTACACGTGTCGTGACTGATCATTTCCGCACCGCTCCGAATGTGATCCCGCGCAGCAGGTGTTTGCGCAGCAGGATGGTGAAGATCATGACCGGCAGCAGGAAGATCGTGGCACCCGCAGCGACAGCGGGCCAGTCGAGACCACCGACGCCGATGATTGTCGGGATGAAGGGTGGCGCTGTCTGTGCCGTAGCGGATGTCAGCAGCACCGCAAAGGCGTATTCGTTCCAAGCGAAGATCAAACAGAAGATCGCGGTGGAGGCGATGCCCGTGGCGGCTTGAGGCAGCACGACTTTGTAGAAGGCCTGAAAGCGGGTGTAGCCATCGATCAGCGCGGCCTCTTCATACTCTCGCGGGATCTCGTCGATGAAGCCTTTCAGCAGCCAGACCGCGAGCGAGATATTCACCGCCGTATACAGCAGGATCATTCCGAGATGCGTGTCACTGAGGCCGAGGTTTCGATACATCAGGAAGATCGGGATGGCGACGGCGATGGGTGGCATCATGCGCGTCGACAGGATGAAAAACAGCAGGTCGTCCGCCAAAGGAATTTTAAAGCGGCTGAAGGCATAGGCCGCGAGCGTGCCCAAGAAGATCGACAGGAAGGTCGAGCCGAAGCCGATGATCACGGAGTTGACGAAACGTTCGCCGAATTTCGAGGGTCCAGCGATGACCATGTTCCGGTCGCGGACGATCTCGTCATACCATGTCTCGGGTGGGGGCAGGGCCGCCAGATCATCAGGTGCGATCCGGGTTCTTGTGGTGAACAGGTTCACGTAGCCTTCCAGCGAAGGTTCGAAAATCACCTTGGGCGGGTAAGAGATGCTGTCAGGCGGGGTCTTGAAGCCGGTCATCATGATCCATGCCAGCGGGATCATCGTGATCAGCGCATAGAGGATAACCATCGTTCCGGCGAACCATTTGATCCGCTTGGACGGCTCTGTGACGGAAAAACTGCTCATCGTTCTTTCACCTTGTTCAGCGCTTTGACGTAGATCGAGGCAAGCCCGAACACCGTGACAAAGAGGATGATCGCATAGGCCGACGCATAGCCGGTGCGCCACTTCTCAAAAGCTTCTCGTTTGAGGTTGATCGAGGTCAACTCGGTCGTGGAGCCGGGTCCACCACCGGTCAATTGCACCACAAGATCGAACATCTTGAAGTTCTCGATGCCCCGGAACAGGACAGCTAGCATCAGGAAGGGCAGCACCATGGGAATGGTGATCGTGAAGAATTGTCGGAGTTTCGAGGCGCGGTCGATCTCGGCCGCCTCATAGATATAGTCAGGGATACTTCGCAGACCGGCCAGACATATCAGCATGACGAAGGGCGTCCACATCCAGGTATCGACGATTACAATGGACCATGGCGCAAGATCGACGGAGCCCAACATCTCGAAGCTTGAGGGTTCGGCGCCGGTGAACCACGTCACGATGTAATTGAAGAGGCCGATTTGCGGCTGATAGAGAAACTTCCAGAAGTTCCCCACAACGGCAGGAGACAGCATCATCGGCAGCACGATGATGGTGGTCCACAGGTCATTGCCTTTGAATTTCTTGTTGATGAGCCAAGCCAGCGTGAACCCGATCAGGACCTGAAAGAAGATCGTCCAGAACAGGAAATGCGCCGTGGCCTGCATGTTCAGCCAGATGTCGCTGTCGGTCAGGATGCGCTCGTAGTTGCGCAGGCCGATATTCTTGACCTCGCGCCCGATCCGGTTGGCCTTGTAGTTGGTGAAGCTCAGCTGGATGGTCCAGATCAGGGGAAAAATGTTGATCGCCAACAGCAGGAAAATTGTGGGGGCGACGAAAATCCAGGCGATGGCCCGATCCGATAACCCTCTGATTTTGCGCGCAACTGGGGCGGGCGTTGCCGCCGCAACGCGATCTATGGACTTGTCAGACATGTGCTGATGCTTCCGCTTCTTGTGGGTTTCGTGTGAGGGCCATGTTTTGGCCCAGTGGCCCTCACACTATGTCGGGTGCGCGGGGGCGGGAGGCCCCATGCGCGTCGACAGGGAGACTTAGAGCTTGCCTTCGTCCTCGAAGACTTCGGTCCAATCCTCGATCAGCTTATCCAGGGCTTCCTGAGCGGTGCCCTGATCGGCAACCACGTAGTCGTGGATACGCTTCTGCATGGCCAGCAGCAGTTCGGCATAGGCCGGCTCCTGCCAGAAGTCCTGCACGGCATCCATCGCTTCGAGGAAGTCACCGGCGAATGGCGCGCTGTCCTTGAAGCCCGGATCCTGAAGCACGGAGTTGTGGGCAGAGTAGCCACCAACGGACCACCACTTGGCCTGCACTTCCGGATTGGCGAACCACTTGATGTATTCAAGTGCTGCATCCTGTTTGTCGGAATAGGACACAACGGAGATGCCTTGTCCGCCAAGGGTCGAGCCCGCCTGATTTTGCGGTGGGTTGACGAAGAAGTCGATCTTGTCGCCGCCCGTGTTCGGGTCTGCATAGAGGCCCGGGAAGAAGGCAAACCAGTTCATCGCCATGGCGACCTGACCCGATTTAAACGCATCAAGGCTTTCGCCCATATATGAGTTCGTGTAGCCCGGAGGGGTCGCTGTCTTGTAGAATTCTTTATAGAATTCAAGCGCTTCAACGGCTTCAGGCGAATTCACGGCGCCTTCCATATCGTAGGAGCCGGGCGTGTTTTCGTATTTGAAGCCCCACGGATACAGCGCGGATGTGACACCCATTGTGATGCCTTCCGAGCCACGCTCGGTGAAGATGGAGGCGCCGTAGACGGTCTTTCCGTCAATCTCGCGACCTTGGAAGAATTGCGCGATTTCGAGCATTTCCTTCTGGGTCTTTGGCTCACCCAGTTCACGACCGGTGGCATCCTTGAACGCAGCCATGATTTCGGGGTCGGTGAACCAGTCCTTACGGTAGAACCAGCCATTCGCATCGCCCATGGCGGGCAGGGCGTAGTAGTTCGGCGTGCCTTTGGGCCATGTGGAGTATGCGTAAACGGTTGCGGGGGCAAAATCGTCCATCGAGATGCCTGCGCTGTCGAAGAAGTCGTTCAGCTTCACATAGTGGCCGTTCTCTGCGCCACCGCCGATCCATTGGCTGTCGCCGATCAGAAGGTCGCAAAGTTTGCCGCCGGAGTTCAGTTCGTTGAGCATACGGTCGGCGAAGTTGGGCCACGGAATGAACTCGAAGTTCATAGTGTGGCCGCTTTCGGCTTCGAATTCCTTGGACAATTCCACAAGCGCGTTGGCGGGGTCCCACGCGGCCCAGCACAGCGTGAGATCTTCGGCCGAAGCTGCCGAGCCGAAAGAGGCGGCTGACAGGGTCAGTGCGCTGACCGTGGCCAGTTTAAGATGTTTCATGAATTCCTCCCAGTTTGGTCGTCTTACAATCCAGAGCAGTACGAATCGTGACGTAAGGGAAGCGTATTTGAGGTTCGTACCTCAAGTCTATGAAAAAATGAGGGACGTGCCTCAGAAATGGTGATTCTATCGTGAAAACTTCAGTTAAAACATTGATTTAATGAGGTTTATTTCTTCAAGGCTATCGAGAATATTTCTGTGGATAGAGCTGACTGGCAATTGGCGACACGGGCGGGTGCGCCCCGGCATGGCCGGTCGTCGCCTCGATTTTCAGATGATGGAATTTTTCAGAGCAAGGCCAGAACTGCTTCCGGTGGGCGGCCGATCGCGGCTTTCCCTTCGGCAAACACAATGGGTCGTTCTATCAGGATCGGGTGGCTGGCCATGGCGTTGAGCAATGTGGTGTCGCTGTCTTTCAGGGACAGGCCAAGCTCTTTGAAAACGGCTTCGCCTTTGCGAATCCACTTGGGGGCGGGCAGGTCCAGCGCGGCCCCGGCGCCTTGCAATTCGGACAGGTCGGGTGCGTCTTCGAGGTAGCGGCGGATGATTGGATCAAGCCCGCGGTCCTGAAGAAGCGCCAGCGTCTGGCGAGATTTCGAGCAACGTGGATTGTGCCAGATGGTCAGTGTCATAACCATGTCTCTCGTTCGGTTCCGACGGCGTCCGCCAGATTTGAGTGCCCGTCTGCCAAGAGCAGGGCATCCAGACCTTTTGCAATCTGCGGGACAAGGGATAACCCCTCATAGACCATGGCCGTGTAGAGTTGCACGGCGCTGGCCCCGGCTTTGATCTTTGCGTAGGCCTGTTCGGCAGAGCCGACACCGCCCACGCCAATCAGCGGTATCTTTCCGTCGGTCAGGTGAGACAGACGCGCGAGGATGCGGGTCGATTTCTCGAATAAGGGGGCACCGGACAGACCGCCTTGTTCGGACGCATGTGCCGAGGACAGCCCCTCTCGGGAGAGTGTGGTGTTGGTCGCGATGATGCCGTCCAGCCTGAGGGAGGTCGCCACGTCAGCAATATCGCTCAGCGCTTCTTCGTCGAGATCGGGGGCGATTTTCACGAAGATCGGGATGGGCCGGGGGAGGGCGTCACGCACCTCCAGAACGCCGCGCAGGAGCGCATCGAGTGCGGCTTTGCCCTGAAGGTCGCGCAGGCTTTCGGTATTGGGGGAGGAGACGTTGACCGTGGCAAAGGCGATCGGTGCGGCGCAGCAATGCAGGACTTTGGCGAAATCCGCAGCGCGATCATCGCTGTCCTTGTTGGCTCCGAGGTTGAGGCCGACAGGGACCGTGCTGCGATAGCGGGCCAGTCGCGCAGCAATCGCGTCCATACCGTCATTGTTGAAGCCAAATCGATTGATGGCGGCGCGGTCTTCGGTCAGGCGGAAAAGGCGGGGTTTGGCATTTCCGGGCTGGGCTCGTGGAGTGGCAGCGCCCACCTCAAGAAAGCCAAAACCTGCGCGGGACAGCGGGCCGAGCGCCTCGGCGTTCTTGTCGAAACCAGCGGCGAGACCAATCGGGTTGGCCAAGGGGATACCGGCAAGGTTGGTGCTTAGGCGGCTTGATGAAACCGGCCCGCTTCGGGGCCCGAGGCCAGTGCGCAGGGCTTTCAGGGCAAGCCCGTGCGCCTGTTCGGGATCAATGCGGCGCAGCAGGCCCAGCCCGGCCTGTTCCAGCAGGCTCATGCAGGTGGGGCCGGGAAGATATGGCGTCCGTTCACCAAGGGCAGGGCGGCGTGACCGGCGACTTCTTCCATCATCCAGTCGCGATAGAGATGTGGAAATTCGATGCCGCCGCGGGACACTTCCCATTTCAGGGCCGCCCCGAGGATATGATCATGGCCCCAGATCAGGCGCAGGTTTTCCTGATCCGCAAAATGCTTGGCGGCTGTTTCCTCCATCGTGCTGGCGGTTGAGAAGTGAATGAAGCCATCGGCCTGATCCACCGGTGATCCGGTGAAGCGGCCAAGCTGTTCGAAGCTTTCCCATTCAGCATGGGTCATGATTTTGTAAATGAGCATGACAGGTGACATGCCAATTGCTCGTTTTGGGGTCAAGTCATGGAAATCCCTGTCGCTGACGTTACGCCACCCACGCTTGGCTTTGACTCACGCAGCGGATCGCGCCAGTCTTGGTTCATAACCAACAAGGGGGTTTTCTCATGCTCAATCGATTCCTCACCAGTGCTGCCGCGCTGGCAATGACAACCAGCATCGCAGCTGCGGATTATTCACTGACCATTCTGCATACGAATGACTTTCACGCCCGTTTCGAGCCGATCAGCAAATATGACAGCGGCTGTGGTGCGGAAGACAATGCAGAAGGCAAATGCTTTGGCGGCTGGGCCCGGCTGGTCAATGCGGTGAAAGATGCGCGTGCCAAGTCGAATAACGCGATCCTCGTGGATGGGGGCGATCAGTTCCAAGGCACGCTGTTTTACACCTATTACAAGGGCAAGGTCGCAGCCGAGATGATGAACGGTCTGGCCTATGACGGCATGACTGTCGGCAACCACGAGTTCGACGATGGCCCGGAAGTTCTTGCGGGCTTCATGGCATCGGTCGATTTCCCGGTTCTGATGTCGAACGCGGATGTCTCGGGAGAGCCTGCTCTGGCGGGCAAGTTGATGAAATCCACCGTTATCGAACGCGGTGGCGAAAAGATCGGCCTGATTGGCCTGACGCCGCAGGACACGCCTGATCTGGCCTCGCCCGGCAAGAACATCGTTTTTACCGAACCGGCTGGCGCCGTTCAGGGTGAAGTGGACAAGCTGACTGCGGAAGGTGTGAACAAGATTATCGTCTTGAGCCACTCCGGCTTTGAAGTGGACAAGCGCGTTGCGGCCAACACCACAGGTGTGGACGTGATCGTCGGGGGCCACTCCAACACACTCTTGTCGAACACACAGGAGCGGGCCGTGGATGTCTATCCAGTGATGGTTGGCGAAACCGCAATCGTTCAAGCCTATGCCTACGGTAAGTTTCTAGGTGAGTTGAATGTCACGTTCGACGATGAGGGCAACATTACGGAAGCGGCTGGTGAGCCAATTCTGATTGATGGTCAGGTTGCCGAAGACGCAGCGACTGTAACGCGTGTCAAGGAACTGGCCGGGCCATTGGATGAGATCCGCAACAAGGTGGTGGCTTCTGCCGGTGGCGCCCTGGAAGGTGATCGGGCCGTGTGCCGGGTTGAGGAATGCTCCATGGGCAACCTGATTGCCGATGCGATGCTGGCCCGTGTGAAGGATCAGGGCATTGATATCGCCATCATGAATTCGGGCGGCATTCGCGCGTCGATCGATGCAGGCGAAGTGACGATGGGCGAGGTGCTGACGGTGCTTCCGTTCCAGAACACCCTCTCGACCTTTCAGGTGTCTGGTCAGACGATCATTGATGCGCTGGAAAACGGCGTCAGTCAGGTGGAAGAGGTCAAGGGCCGCTTCCCGCAGGTCGCTGGTCTGAAATTCACGTGGGACCCATCTGTTGCAGCAGGCGAAGGTCGCATTCAGGAAGTGATGGTCGACAAGGGCGACGGGTTCACCCCGATTGATCCGGCAGCGACCTATGGCGTTGTGTCCAACAACTTCGTTCGCAACGGTGGTGACGGTTTCAAAATGTTCACCACTGCGGACAATGCTTATGATTTCGGCCCCGATCTGGCCGATGTTGTCGCGGAGTACATGGCTGCTGAAGGCCCGGTCTCCCCGATGATGGACGGACGTATCGTCAAGAAATAAAGGGTATCGCGCCTCGTCTTGCGCGAGGCGCGATCCAACCGGGGGAGGTGCGACCTCTCCTCGGACGTCCTCTGCCTCACCCCAAAAGCCATAGTCTGTTTCCCCCGTTGTCTTGGGCAAGGGTGCGGTTCGGCCTTTGTTGATCTGGTCAAACCCCGGGCGTGGCGTATATCACCGCGGGTGAGACATCATAGAAAGTGAACTTCATGCCCCAGACCTTGTCTGCCTTGATTGCCGATCATCCTGCCGACGCCCTTTGCTTGGGGGCTCCGGGGCGGGATTGGCTGACCTATGGCGGTTTGCGGGATCTGTCGTCTTCGGTCCGGTTACAACTGCGTCAGGCAGGCATCGGGGCAAAGGACCGTGTGGCTATTGTCCTGCCAAATGGGCCTGAGATGGCCGCGTGTTTTGTGGCGGTCGGGCAGGCGGCTGTAACAGCGCCGCTCAACCCGTCCTATCGCGAAGACGAGTTTGCGTTCTACCTTGAAGACCTTGGGGCGAAGGCAATTGTTCTGGCGGCTGGCTATGACGGGCCCGCATTGGCCGCTGCGAAGCGCTTTGACTTGGCATTGCTTTGGCTTGACGTGGCTGAGGGCGCACCGGCGGGCGCGTTCGAGTTGCGGTCCGAGCATCGTGCCGAGGTCGAAGATACTGCGCCGGGTGCGGATGACGTGGCATTGATCCTGCACACATCCGGCACCACCTCACGACCCAAGATCGTGCCGCTTCTGCAATCGAATGTTGCTGCCTCTGCCCATCATATCAGCAGCTCTCTTGCGCTTACGGCGGAAGATCGTTGCCTCAACGTGATGCCTCTGTTCCATATTCACGGTCTGGTTGCTGCGGTTTCCGCTTCTCTGGCGGGGGGGGGGCAGATTTTCTGCACGCCGGGCTTCGATGCGCTGAAATTCTTCTCCACTGTCGCAGAGGCCAAGCCGAGCTGGTACACGGCGGTGCCGACGATGCATCAGGCCATCCTGTCACGCGCCGGACGTAATGCAGAGGTGATCGCGGAGAACCCGTTGAGGTTCCTGCGCTCCTCTTCCGCGTCGCTGCCGCCGCAAGTGTTCAAGGCGCTGGAGGAGACATTTGGCGCCCCTGTGATCGAAGGCTACGGCATGACCGAAGCTGCGCATCAGATGGCGTCGAACCCCTTGCCGCCCCGGGCGCAGAAACCCGGCTCTGTCGGTGTCGAAGCTGGGCCAAAGGTGCGGATCGCCCATGAGGTCGAGAACCATCTCATCGATGGTGTGGGTGAGATCGTGATCTCAGGGCCGAATGTGACACCGGGCTATGAGGCCAATGAGGACGCCAATGCGAAGAACTTCTTCGAAAGCGATGGCGCACGCTGGTTCCGCACCGGGGATCAGGGGTCTTTTGACGCTGAGGGGTATCTGTCGCTGACAGGGCGTCTGAAGGAGATCATCAACCGGGGTGGTGAAAAGATCAGCCCTCTCGAAGTGGACGAGGTACTGCTCGATCATGCGGATGTGGCGCAGGTCGTGACCTTCGCCTTGCCGCACCCGAAGCTGGGCGAAGAGGTGGCCGCCGCCGTGGTGCTCAAGGAGGGGGCGCAAGCGGATGAACGCGCCTTGCGGGATTTTGCGGCGACAAAAGTGGCGGACTTCAAAGTGCCGCGCAAGATCGTGGTTCTGGATGAAATTCCGAAAGGGGCCACGGGCAAGATGCAACGCATCGGGATGGCTGAAAAGCTGGGTCTTGTCTGATGAAGATTTGTATTTTCGGGGCAGGGGCTATCGGCGGTTATATGGCCGTCAAGCTGGTGCAGGCTGGCGCAGATGTCTCTCTGGTGGCACGCGGCCCGCATCTGGCTGCGATGCAGCAGGACGGGCTGACCCTGATCGAGGAGGATGCAGAGGTCACAGTACCGGTCACGGCCTCTGACGATCCGGCAGCGCTGGGCGTGCAGGATTACGTGATCGTCACTCTGAAAGCCCATTCCGTGCCGGGCGTGGTTGATGCCATGCAGCCCCTGATCGGCCCTGACACAACGATTGTCTCCGGTGTGAACGGCGTGCCGTGGTGGTATTTTCACAAGCTGGACGGCCCCTATGAGGGGACGCGATTACAGTCGGTCGATCCGGGCGACAAGCAATGGACAGGTTTCGGCCCTGACCGCGTTTTGGGCTGTGTGGTCTACCCGGCGGCCGAAGTCATTCGCCCCGGTGTTATCAAGCATATCGAAGGAAACAGGTTTTCGCTGGGGGAGCCTGACGGCTCCAAGTCGGAGCGCGCGCTGGCCCTGTCCAAAGCCTTGTCCGCGGCGGGCCTGAAAGCCCCGGTGCGCCCACGTATCCGTGACGAGATCTGGGTCAAGCTGTGGGGCAATCTGTCGTTCAACCCGATCTCGGCCCTGACCCATGCGACGCTGGATGTGCTCTGCACCGATCCCGGCACCCGTGCTGTTGCCAAGGGCATGATGCTTGAGGCGCAGGAGATTGCTGAAACACTTGGCATTAAATTTCCCATCGATGTGGAGCGCCGGATCGATGGTGGTGCGGCGGTGGGCGCGCATCGTACCTCGATGTGGCAGGATCTCGATCAGGATCGTCCGATGGAGATCGACGCGCTGGTCAAATCTGTCCAAGAGCTGGGCGCGCTGGTTGGCGTCGAGACGCCCACCATCGATACGGTGCTGGCGTTGATCCAGCTGCGCGCAAAGGTGGCCGGGCTTTACTGAGCGAAAATCCGGCCAATCGTATTGAGCAGAATTTGTGCTGCCAGAATGGCCGTGGTGCCGGACTGGTCGTAATCCGGCGCAACTTCCACCAGATCAACCCCGACAATCTCACCGCGCTTGGCCAGTCCCGCGATCAGATCCAGCACCTCATAGTAGAGAAACCCTCCATGGCTCGGCGTGCCTGTGCCGGGCGCGATCGACGGATCGAACCCATCAATATCAATCGTCAGGTAATAGCGCTTGCCGGCCGGAACCCGTTCCAGAACCGCCTCTGCGCCCAGCTTGCGGATTTGGCGCACAGACAGAATGTCCGATCCCATGGCACGGGCGTCGTCGTACCCTTCCTTGGCCGTGGAAGAGACATTGCGAATGCCAAACTGGCTGAGCCCCGTGACATAGTTCTTCTCCACCGCGCGGCGCATCGGGTTGCCGTGTCCAAAGCGTACGCCATGCCGTTCATCGACAAAATCCAGATGCGCATCGATTTGCACGATATGAATTGGCCCCTGTTCGGAAAAGGCGTTGATGCAGGGGATATTGACCGAATGATCGCCCCCCATCACCACGGGCAGGGCGCCCGCTGCGAGAATGGCCCGAACACCGGCTTCTATGGCGCCATGAGAGCCAATGGTATCGGTATGAATGATATCGGCGTCACCAATATCGACGACCCGGACGCCGTCGAGATAGGTCACATCATCTTCGTGGTCATACGCGCCCGCATGACCGAAGGCGAACAGGGTCGAGGCCTCGCGGATCGCCCGTGGTCCAAACCGTGCACCTGCGCGCCATTGGGTGCCGAAATCGTAAGGCGCGCCCAGCACTGCCACATCGGCATCTATCTTCGACCAATCCTCCACATAGGGGTATTTGCCAAAGGTCGATATGCCCACGAAGGGCAGGTTCAAACGCCCGCTGTCATATCCGTGGCTCATCTCGCTTCAAACGCCTCCAGCTTGTTCCAGTCAAACTCAACACCCGTGCCCGGCTGATCGGGGGCCACAGCCATCCCGTTTTCCAGAACCAGGGGGCGTTTCGTATAGCGGTCAATCGGGAAGGAATGCACCTCCAGCCAACCGCCATGCGGCTGGGCTGAGACCAGTGAGACATGCAATTCCTGCATGCCATGCGAACAGACCGGAATGTCCGTGCCCTTCAGCAGGTCAGCCACCTGCATCCAGCCGGTAATGCCACCACAATTGGAGGCATCCGGCTGCATATAGGACAGCTTCGCCTCGGCCAGCGCATATTCGAATTCGTGGATGGTGTGCAGGTTTTCTCCCATCGCCAGCGGCAGCTCCGTGGCGTCTGCAATGCGGCCATAGCCTTGGTAGTCATCCGGGATCGTCGGTTCTTCGAACCACAACAGATCATAGGGTTTGAAGGCCGTGGCCGCCGCAATAGCCTGCTCGACATTCATCGAATAATTTGCATCGACCATGAAGGCGCGTCCCGGCCCGAGCAGCTGTCTGACGGCGGCGATCCGTTCGATGTCCTGAGACAGGGTCGGCTGGCCGATCTTGATCTTCACCGCCTGCAAGCCTGTATCGAGATAGCCCTGAACATGCTCCAGCAACTTGGGCAGGGGAAAGGCCAGGTCGATACCTCCGCCATAGGCCTTGCACCGATCCGAGGCGCCGCCCATTGCCTTGACCAGAGATTGCCCGCGATTTTTCAAGACCACGTCCCAAAGCGCGATATCGACGGCGGAAATCGCGAAGGAGGCTATACCGCCCCGCGCGACATAATGGACGTGCCAGCCCATCGCATCGTAAAGCGCCTCTGGCTCAGCGGTCTGGCCCACCAGAAAGGGGGCCAGATCATCGCGGATCATTGCCAGTATGGCTGTGCCGCCTTTGCCGCCCGTATAGGTATAGCCGGTCCCGCTTGAGCCATCTTCCAGCACCACGGTCGCTGTGATCAGCTGAAAATGCGTGTGATCGCCATGCTTGGCATCCACCAGAACCTCGTCCAGCGGCACGTTGAACAGTTTTGCACTGACCGACGCTATCTTCATGATCTTCCCATGTTCAAAAATATCCCAGGGGGGTGCGGGGGGACAGCGTCCCCCCGCCGGATCGCCACGCCTGTGGCGTGGCGACACCCTTGTCTTACATATGCGCGCATTCCGGAACGGGGGTTTGTACCGACCCGTCGTCCAGCCATTGCAGCAGATTATCGACCGTCAGATTGCCCATCGCGGCCCGCGTCTCGTGGGTGGCAGAGCCCACATGCGGCAACAACACTGTCCGCTCCGAGCTTTTCAACCCGTCAGGAATGTGAGGCTCGCGGACAAACACATCAAGCGCGGCCATGCCCAGCTTGCCGCTTTCCAGGGCGCTCACCAATGCGTCTTCATCGACAACAGAGCCGCGGGAGACGTTGACCAGAAGCCCCTTCGGCCCCAGAGCCTCCATCACTTGCGCATTGACCAGCTTCTCGGTCGATGGGCCGCCGGGGGTAATGCAGATCAGCACATCCGCGCGTTTCGCCATCTCGGTCAGATCGGCGACATGTTCATAGCTCACGTCCTTTTTCGAGCGGGTGTGATAAAGGATATCGCCGCCGAAAATCTCCAGCCGCCGGGCGATTTCCTGACCGATCCGCCCCATCCCCAAGATACCATAGGTCAGCCCGTCCGGCGACCGGCTCAAAGGGGCATTGCCCTCTGCTTCCCAGTTGCCGGACCGTGCCCATGCCTCGTCGCTGTTGAAGTTCCGCAATGCCGTCAGGATCAACAACAACGTGGTGTTGGCCACCTCTCCGTTGAGCACGTTGGGGGTGTGGCTGACCTTGATCCCGCGCGCGATACAGGCCGAGGTATCAATCGCGTCATATCCCACGCCGTAGCAGGAGATCACTTTCAGGGCAGGCAGGGCGCCCATGATCTCAGGTTTCACCCCGTCATGCCCGTTGGTGCAGACCGCTTCGATCCCGGCTCCGTGTTCTGCGGCCCAGCTGTCGAAATTTTCGATCCCGTTGAGATCATGCAGCGTGAATTTGGCGTCCAGCCGCGTGCGCATCTCGTCGGTGATGCCGCCGATGACAAGGCACTCAGTCATCTGCGCGCACCGTCTGGCGTTGCTTGCCCAGTCCTTCGATTTCAAGCTCCATGACGTCCCCGGCCTTCAGGTAAACCGGCTCGGGCTTGATACCCATCCCGACGCCCGGAGGCGTGCCGGTGGTGATCACATCGCCCGGATGCAGTGTCATCAGTTGCGACAGATGCTCGATGATCTGTGCGACCGTGAAGATCATGGTGTTCGTGTTTCCGGTTTGCATCCGCTTGCCATTCACCTCGCAGGACATTGCCAGGTTCTGCACATCCGCAATCTCGTCCTTCGTGACCAGCCAGGGCCCCGTTGGCCCGAACGTGTCGCAGCTTTTGCCCTTTGTCCACTGGCCGGTCAGCTTGGTCTGGAAATGACGCTCGGAAACATCGTTGACGATGCAATAGCCCGCCACATGATCCAGCGCATTGTCCAGTGTCGCGTATTTGCAGGTGGTGCCGATCACCACGCCCAATTCGACCTCCCAGTCCGTCTTGGTTGATCCCCGGGGCATGACAACGTCATCATAGGGACCGCTGATCGCCGAATTGGCCTTGAAGAACAGGATCGGATGTTCCGGGATGGCGGCCCCGGTTTCGGCGGCGTGGTCAGAAAAGTTCAAGCCGATACACATGAATTTACCGATATCGCCCACACAGGCGCCCAGCCGCGGCGTGCCGGACACTTCCGGCAGGGATGCGGGGTCAAGGCCGCGCAGCTTATCCAATGTGGTCTCGTCCAGTGTCGCGCCCGTGATGTCGGACACTGTGCCGGACAAATCGCGCAGGACGCCATCGCCATCAATCATACCGGGACGCTCTGCTCCGGCTTCTCCGTATCTTACCAGCTTCATCTGTTGTTCCTCACATGGTGCATGTCGTTGTTATCGGCAGGTCTCAGTGGACCGTGCCGCGTTCTGGTGGAAAGGCGTAAATATCTGAAAATATCAGGTCGTCTGACAGGTTGGCGGCCTCGATCATTTCATCGATTGGAAAGTCGGTATCCATATCGTCGGCCACCCATTCTGCATAAGAGCCAAGATAGGAAAAGGCGCGGATCTCCGCATCAGGTTCTTCCGTGGCAAAATGCTCGAAAATCCGTTGCACAGCACTTTGCAGCGAGACGGCCTTGCAGCAGCACATCCCAAAATCGCCGCCATATTTGCCCGGCTGATCCTTGGCAAATTTGTGATCATAAACACTGATCACCGCAACGAATATGGCACTTTCGCTCATCGGTCGCTGCGCTAGTGGTTGTCGCGTGGCATGTATCGGCGCGCGATGTCCTGATACTGGGCTGCGCCCTCAAGGGTCATGCCCTCGCTGAAGGGGCGCACCATCGCGCGGAAGATTTCCTGCCACGGTGTTTGGCTGTCGGGCACTTCTATCGATCCGTTTACAAGTTTTTCGGCCCGGGCTTTCAACTCTGCGTCCTCGACCAGCATGTCCGCCGTGCATTGGCGCAGATCGATACGGATCTTGTCGCCGGTTTGCACCAGCGCCAGCCCGCCGCCATCTGCCGCTTCGGGAGAGGCGTTGAGGATTGAGGGTGAGCCCGACGTGCCAGATTGCCGCCCATCGCCCACGCATGGCAGAGCATGAATGTCCTGTTTCAGAAGATAGGCCGGCGGGCGCATGTTCACGACCTCGGCCCCACCGGGATAGCCCTTTGGCCCTGCGCCGCGCATGATCAGGATGCAATGCGCGTCAATGCCCAGAGTCTCATCATCGATGCGATGGTGAAAATCCTCCGGGCCGTCGAAAACAATCGCGCGCCCTTCAAAGGCGTCGGGATCATCGGGGTTGGACAGATACCTGTCGCGGAACTCTTTCGAGATCACCGAGGTTTTCATGATCGCACTGTCAAACAGATTGCCCTTGAGATTGATGAAGCCTGCATCCTTCAGAAGCGGCGCATCGGTGGAATAGATCACATCCGGATTGCCGGTCAGCAGATGCCCACAATTGTCCTGCATGGTTTTGCCATTGGCCGTAATCGCGCCTGGATGCGGCAACAGCCCGGCTTTCAGCAACTCGCCAATCACCGCGGGCACTCCGCCTGCGCGGTGGTAGTCTTCACCCAGATACTCGCCGGCCGGTTGCAGGTTCACCAGCAATGGAACCTTATGCCCGATCTGTTGCCAGTCGTCATTGCTGAGCGCGACGCCCAGATGCCGTGCTACACCGTTGAGGTGAATGGGGGCATTGGTCGAGCCTCCGATAGCCGAATTGATTACGATGGCGTTCTCGAATGCGGCGCGGGTCATGATGTCGGAGGGGCGCAAATCCTCATGCACCATCTCCACGATCCGCTTGCCCGTCTGATAGCTGATCTGCCCTCGCTCGCGATAGGGTGCGGGGATCGCGGCAGAGCCCGGCAATTGCATGCCCAGAGCCTCGGCCAGCGAATTCATCGTCGTGGCTGTTCCCATCGTGTTGCAATAGCCGACTGAAGGGGTCGAGGAGGCAACAAGATCCATGAACCCGTCATCGTCAATCTCGCCCGCCGCCTGCATTTCGCGGGCCTTCCAGACAATGGTGCCAGAGCCGGTGCGCTCTCCGTTGAACCAGCCGTTCAACATTGGCCCGACGCTCAGCGCGATCGCCGGAATGTTGACCGTGGCCGCTGCCATCAGCAGGGCAGGCGTGGTCTTGTCGCACCCGATATTGAGCACCACCCCATCCAGCGGATAACCAAACAGGGTTTCCACCAACGACAGGTAAGCCAGATTGCGATCCAGCATCGCCGTCGGGCGCTTGCCGGTCTCCTGAATTGGATGCACCGGTACTTCGATCACGGTACCGCCTGCCGCGATCACCCCGTCGCGCACCCGCTTGGACAGTTCGATATGGTGGCGGTTGCAGGGCGACAGATCACTGCCGGTCTGCGCGATCCCGATGATCGGCTTGCCCGATTGCAGCTCTTCACGGGTCAGCCCGTAATTCAGATAGCGCTCCAGATAGAGCGCGGTCATTTCCTGATTGTCAGGATTGTTGAACCATTTCTGAGATCTCAGCTTCGGTTTGTCGACCATGTCAAATTACCTGATATTAAGGTTAACGCACTGCCTGTCCGACAGCCCTTCCCATGTTTCAAAATATCCCCGCCGGAGGCTTCTGCATTCAGCCAGACCAGCCTCCGTCGATGATATGTGGCTGCCCGGTGGTGAACCCGCTTTCGTCGCTGGCCAGATAGACCACGAGTGCCGCGATCTCCTCTGCCGTGGCCACGCGCCCCATGGGCTGGCGCGACACAAACTGCTTGAGCGCCTCTTCATAGCTGCCGACCTGTTCTCCGAGGGCTTTCACCCGGTCATGCCAACTGGGGCTTTCAACGGTTCCGGGGCAGATGCAGTTACAGCGGATACCTTGGGTAATGTAATCCACCGCGACGGATTTGGTCATGCCGATCACCGCCGCCTTGGTGGTGCCGTATATAAACCGGTTGGGGGCGCCGATCACGCTTGAACAGGCCGATGACATGTTCACGATTGACCCGCCACCGCGCTCCAGCATGCCGGGAATGGCGGCGCGCATCGTGCGAAACATCGAACGCACATTCAGATCAAACGCAAAGTCCCATTCCTCGTCGCTGGCATCCAGAACCGTGCCGTGATGCACGAAGCCTGCGCAGTTGAACAGCACGTCGGGCCGCGCCTTCGCGACACCTTCATTGACCGAAGCGCTGTCGCGCGCATCAAGCACCAGGGTCTCGATGTTCTCTGCGTCGAGCGAGGCCAGTGCATCGGCGTTCACGTCGGATGCAAAAACATGGGCGCCTTCGGCGGCCATCGCCAGAGCCGAGGCGCGTCCGATGCCCTGACCTGCGGCTGTTACAAGTGCACGTTTTCCCTCAAGTCTTTGAGACAATTCAAAAATCTCCGAATTTGGCAGCTCGGGTTCGCGCAGTCACGGATCGCGCCCTCCCAAGGCGAGTCGTGCTAGGGGTAGCGCCTAAGTTTGGGTATCGCAATGCTTTCAACTCCTGAAAGGCTACAGTAGTGTTTGCGCAAACATAAAGGAGAGTTTCGCCGATGACAGCCTCAGTCGCACTTCTGGGAACCGGCCTGATGGGTGCCCCTATGGCCCGCAATTTGTTGAAGGCGGGCCATCCCGTAACCGTCTGGAACCGCTCCATCGCCAAGGCCGAAGCCCTGACGGCGGATGGTGCGAAACTCGCCACATCGGTGCCGGAGGCGGTGGCCGGCGTGGATGTGGTTATCACGATGCTCAGCGACGGCGTCGCGGTGGACGGTCTTGTGATGGATGCAGAGGTCACCGGCGCAATGAAAGAGGGCGCGCTCTGGATTGATATGTCTTCTGCCAAACCGGAAGAGGCGCGGGGGCAGGCCGCTCATCTGTCCAAGTTGGGATTTGGTCATCTGGATGCGCCGGTGTCCGGCGGGACCAAGGGCGCCGAAGCCGCGACGCTGGCCATCATGGTGGGCGGGCAGGCAGACTATTTTTCCGACGCGGAGGCGGTCTTGTCGGCGATGGGGCGGCCCGTGCATGTGGGGCCAAGCGGGTCGGGCCAGCTTTCCAAGCTTGCCAATCAGGCGATTGTTGCAGTGACGATCGGCGTTGTCGCCGAAGCGATGTTGCTTCTGCGCGAAGGGGGCGCGGACCCTGCCGCTGTGCGAAATGCGTTGAAAGGCGGTTTTGCGGATTCCGTGATCCTGCAGCAGCATGGCGAGCGCATGACGACCGGGAATTTCGAGCCGGGTGGTCTGTCGAAATTCCAACTCAAGGATCTCGACAACCTTTTGCATGAAGCCGGTACAATCGGGGTCAAACTGCCACTGGCGCAGGATGTGCGGGATCGCTTTGCCCATTTCTGCGCAGCGATGAATGGGGGTGACAAGGATCACTCCGGCCTGTTTCTTGAACTTCTCGAACGCAATGGAATGTCGACATGAAAATCCTGATACTTGGCGGCGGCGGTATGGTTGGCCAGAAGCTGGCCCACCGTCTTCTGGCCCACGGCCTGAATGGCACACGCGATTTCACCCTGACGCTGCATGACATGGGCTTCCCGCCTGACGGCGCGCCAGTTGACGACAAGAGAACTGGCAATCTTGCCGATATCGGACAGGTCGAGGGATTGGCCAAGGAGCGCCCGGATGTGATTTTCCACCTCGCTTCGATCGTATCGGGGGAGGCGGAGACGAATTTCGATCTGGGCTGGAACGTCAACATGCACCCGACATGGCGTTTCCTCGAGGCACTGCGGGCGGAACATGAAGCCAGCGGCGGGACCTATCGCCCCCGGCTGGTGTTCACCTCGTCCATCGCCGTGTTCGGCGGGCCCTATCCCGACAAGATCGACGATGAATTCCTGTGCGCGCCGCAGACCAGCTATGGCGCTCAGAAAGCGATTTGCGAGACGCTGATTTCTGACTTTTCGCGTAAAGGCTTCATTGATGGGTTGTCGATCCGGTTGCCGACAATCTGTGTGCGGCCGGGCAAGGCCAATCTGGCCGCGTCTTCCTTCTTCTCGGGGATCATCCGTGAGCCGCTCAATGGCAAGGAGGCAATTTTGCCCGTTCCCGACAGTGTGCGTCACTGGCATGCGTCCCCACGCGCGGCGGCGGGCTTTCTGACCCATGCTGCGGGTTTGTCCGAGGCATCGCTAGAAAATCGCAGGGCGCTCAACCTGCCGGGCGTCAGTTGCACGGTGGCCGAGCAGATCGAAGCGCTGCGCGATGTTGCCGGGAACGATGTTGTGGCCCGGATCAAGCCAAAACCCGATGAGGCGATCATGAAGATTGTTCAGGGCTGGCCGCGGAATTTTGCGCCAGAGCGAGCGATTGCGCTGGGGTTCGAGGCGGAGAAGGATTTTGCAGAGATCATTCAGGTCTATATCGACGATGATCTGCCTCAGGCCGTCTGAGCTGCCAGATTTTTCTCTGGGATCAGGTTGCGTGACAGGTGGTTGTAGATCCCGTCTTTGACGGCCGCTTCGTTGCCTTCGAGAGCGGCGTCCACGATGGCCTGATGTTGTGCGATGTTTTCGCCAATGAATTTGAAGGTGCGGTCCATCGTGATCAATTGCTGGCGGAACTGCGCGTAGATCAAAGCGTGCATGTGCTTGAGCATGTCGGAATCGCAGGCTGAAATCAGGGTCTGATGAAATTCTTCTTCGGCCTTCAGCCACAGATCGAGCAGAGCTTCCGGTTCTTCATTCGACCGGATACGCCGTTCGATATGCAGCAGCTTGTGGTGCACCGCCGTCAGTCGAGACTCCCAGGCGATGCCGCCAAGCCGCATTGAAAGTGTGGCCCCTTCACCTTCCAGCAGAATGCGCATTTGAGTGAGATCGTGCTGCTTCTGGCGAGACAGTTGCGGCACCCGAAACCCGCGCTGATCCTGAAAGGTCGCAAGACCTTCGCTGGCCAAACGAAAGAGAATATCGCGAATGGTATTGGCCGAGCATCCGTAGCGTTCCTGCAGGTTTGCAGGCTTCAGTTTTTCGCCAGCCGAGAATTCCGAGGCAATCAGCCGATCTCGCAAATCGTCATATATATCAGGGGTATCGAGCTTCACACGGCCTCCACTATCGCAACACCCTGCGACAGGAAATTCGAAAAAGAAAGAAAATTTTGAAATTTTGCGGAATTTCTATTTTTCGGTTGGCAGGTGAAGAATAGGTGGCTAGGCTTGACGTTACGCAACGAATGATACGGCGGATCAACCGCTGAGAGATACCAACAAAGTCTGGGAGGAAATCATGAACTTTGTGAAACTTGCGGCAACTTCCGTTGCTGCGGCAGCAATCGCTGCGACAGGCGCATTTGCGGATGGTCACGCGACCACCAAACTGCGCATCCAAACACACTACGCGCCCGAAACCGTGTCGGGTAAGCTTGCTGCAGAATACATCAAAGACATCGAGGAAATGTCCAACGGCGAGATCGCCGTCGAGATGTTCTACTCGTCCTCTGTTGTTAAGTCGGTTGAGACGTTCGACGCGGCAGCAACCGGTATTCTTGACTGTGACATGACAGGTGGTGGCTACCAAACCGGTAAAAACCCTGCCTTCCAGTTCGTGGCCGACATCATGGGTGGCTATGACACACCCTACCAGCAGCTCAGCTGGTTGTATTTCGGTGGTGGTCGTGAAGCTGCGGCGCCGCTCTACAACAAGTACGGCATGGAGCTGATCGGCTGGTGGGTCTACGGTCAGGAGAGCTTTGCGTCTTCCAAGCCAATCGAAAAAGTGGCTGACTTCAAAGACTGGAAATTCCGTTCGCCCCCAGGCATGGAAACCAAGATCTTCGAAAAGCTTGGCGCATCGCCAATCGTGATGGATTTCACCGAGATCTTTACTGCGCTTGAAACTGGTATCATCGACGGTGCTGACGCATCTGGCCTCGCCAACAACGTGGGACTGGGGCTGTATGACATCGTTAAGTATGCCAACTTCCCTGGCTTCCACTCAATGCCATCTGACCACCTTGCCTGTAACAAGGCTGTCTTCGACGCGATGCCTGCGCATCACCAGAAGATCATGAAGGTCGGCATGGAAGCTCTGGCGCTGCGCACTGCGCTGACATTCGAGAAGAAGAACGCTGAAGCTGCTGCGCAACTGCGCGAGCAGGGCGTGACACTGTCTCAGTGGGCACCAGAAGAACTGGCGAAGTTCCGTGCTGCGGCTCAGGCCACATGGCCAGAGTTTGCGACCACACCGGAAGCCAAGGATCTGGTTGAAGCGCACATGACATATCTCGGTCAGCTGGGCCTCGTGTCCAAATAAGACTGCCTGAAGAATAGTCCGGGCCCTGCATGGGTGGGGCCCGGTCTGACGATCCTTCAAAAAGAATTTGTAAAGCGGTCACTGCCGCGACGGGGGAGGGGACATGGAAGAGAAATCCGGCGGCCTATGGGAATGGCTGGTGCCCTTTTTCTTCGTAATTTGCGCAGGATGGATCGCTTGGCATTTGCCGGCTTTCACGCTGGATTGGGTGCCACCCGATGCCAGTCAGGTTGATAACCTGCGCGGACTTCACTCTCGAAATGATGTGACACCAAATCTTGGCGGCCTGTTTGGCGGCGTGGCCGATCTGGTTGATTACCTCGCCCTTCTGGGCCTTCCGGTCTTTTTGTTTCTGGGCGTTCGCACGGTCAATCGCGCACCGATGGAATTTGAAAGCTGGCGTGCGGCAGACAGGGTTTCGGTCTTTCTGGGCCGCGTGACGATGATCATGATTGTTCTGCTGACCGGTGTGATGCTCTACGAGGTTGTGCTGCGCTACGTTTTCGAGGCGCCGACCCTATGGGCCAACGAGCTTTCGCTTTGGATTGCGGGCTTTGTTTTCCTGACCGCCGGGCTTTATGCGATGCAGCAGCGCAGCCATATCCGCATCTTCCTGCTCTACGATGTCTGCCCGCGCTGGTTGCAGCGCGTGTTCGACTGCGTGTCGACCTTCTTCATAGTATTGTTCGCGGGCGCGCTGATTTACGGAGGTTATGGCGAGGCGCTGGACAAGCTGCATCGCTGGGAAACCTTCGGTACGGCCTTTGATCCGCCGATACCTGCCACACTGAAACCCACCATCTTGCTGATTGTCGCTCTGGTGGCGATCCAGGCCATCATCAATCTGATTTCTGACTGGAATGCTGAGCCTGTGGTGCACACCGCTGCCGACGATATTGACGAAGACGAGTTGGAACGGCTGCGCGCCTCGGTGGGGGCAGAGGGCACGGGGGACATTGATGTGACCAGAGGCAGTATCCAAGGCAAACAGACAAAGGCAGACGACTGATGGATATCGGAACAATTTCCATGGTCCTGATGCTGGGCCTGATCGTATTGCTTGCCATCGGGATGCCGCTGGGCATGGCCTCTGCCATCCTTGCCGTGCTTGTGCTGGTGATGAAGTTTGAACCCGCTCTGCTGACAGCCCCGTGGACCTTCGGGGAAGGGATATTGACCGGGAGGCCGGGGAGCGGCCCCCTCAATATTCTGGCGCAGAAGATATACGGGCTTTTAACGGACTATGTTCTCATATCCATTCCGCTCTTTATCTTCATGGCGGCGTTGCTGGAACGTTCGGGCATCGCGAAGGACATGTATTCCTCGCTCAGCGTCTGGCTGAACCGCACCCGCGGCGGCATCGCGATTGTCACATCCATCATGGCGGTGATCATGGCGGCCATGTCCGGCATCATCGGCGGTGAGGTTGTTCTGCTGGGCCTGATCGCGCTGCCGCAAATGCTGCGGCTGGGCTATAACCAGAATCTCGCGATCGGTACGATCTGCGCGTCTGGCTCGCTTGGCACAATGATCCCGCCCTCAATCGTTCTGATCATTTACGGCTTGATTACGGAGACCTCGATCAAGGCGCTCTTCACAGCGGCCTTCGTGCCGGGCTTCATGCTGGCGTCGTTCATCATCATCTACATCATTATCCGCACACAGCTAAACCCCGATCACGCCCCGTTGCCAGACCCGCAGCCGGGTGAGCCGCAGGGCCGCGAAAAAGCGAAGCTGTTCGCGGCCTTCCTGTGTGTGCTGACGGCGGGCTTTTGCACGGTGCTGTTCCTGCGCGCGCTGTTCTTCACGATCACCGGTCAAAACGTCGATCTTGGAGATGGTGTCGAGCCGATCTTCTGGGGCACTCCGGATTATGTGCCCTGGTTCGGCGGTATCGTGGCGATCACGTTGGGTCTGATCTATTTCGTCTTCGGTACCGAGAGCACCATGCGTGGCTGGTTCTTTGGCAAAGGCCTTGTCGCGCCGATTGTTGTGATCGGTGTGGTCATGGGGTCGATCTACGGGGGCATCACCGGGATCACCGAGGCGGCGGGTATGGGCGCGTTGGCGGTCTATCTGCTGATGACGCTATACCAGAAGGATTTTGGTGGCTGGGTCAGAACCCTTCGGGATAACCTGATCTGGATCGGACTTTATGTCGTGGTTGTCCTGTTCGCCCCGCAATTCTTCATTGACAGTCCAAATCTGGGCATTGCGCAAACCATGATTACGCTGCTTGTCCTGTTGCTTTGCACCTTGCGCCTGCCTGCTGTTCTCGACGGGCTATGGGACAGCCTGATGCGCACGCTGAAATCCACCGGCACCATCATTTGGGTGACCATTGGCGCGGCGGCGCTGGCCGGGGCTTACACGATTGCAGGTGGCCCGACATATGTGGCTGACTTCATCGTGGGAACAGATCTGCCGACGATGGGGATCATTCTGGCAATGATGGTGATCCTGCTGTTCATGGGAGCGTTCATGGATTGGGTCGGCATCGTGTTGTTGATCATTCCGGTGTTCCTGCCCATCGTGCAGCGCCTTCCAATTGAAGAGATCGGCCTGCTGGGCGATCCATTGCAGGCGAAATACCTGTCGGTCTGGTTTGGCGTCTTGTTCTGTATGAACATGCAGGTCAGCTTTTTGTCGCCTCCGTTCGGCCCGGCCGCGTTCTACCTGAAGTCGGTGGCGCCTCCGCATATCTCGCTGACGGATATCTTCAAAGGGTTTCTGCCTTTCATCGGCATCCAGATTTGCGCCCTGTCCGTGCTTCTCATCTGGCCCCCGATAGTAGAGCTACTCTTGAAATAGGAGCTTTCTCATGTTGACGGAGACCCAGGTCGATGCGTTTCACAGAGACGGCTATCTGGTCGTCGAAGGCGTGCTCGGACCAGATGTGCTTGGCCCTGTTCGCGCGGAATATGCTGCGCTTCTGGACGATCTCTGTGCAGGGTGGGGCATTTCGGGAGAGAGCTTCGAGGACAAGCTGATCGCGGCCTATACTCAGGGGTTTGACTGGTTTCAGCCGCTTGATATCTCGCTGCCGGGCGACGAGATCAAAGCTGACACGCCCATGCATTTCGGTCCGGCTGTGTTCGATATGGTAACCGCAGACCGCCTGCTGGATCTGGCTGAGGATTTGCTTGGTCCCGAAATCACCTCGAACCCGATCCAGCATGTGCGGATCAAGCCACCTGCGCCAAATCTGCGCGATGATGAAGTGCGGGCGCATGTGACGTCGACCGACTGGCATCAGGATCGTGCCGTGGCGCTGGAAGAGGCCGATCAGACCGAGATGATCACCGTCTGGCTTGCGGTAACAGATGCCACGGTCGAGAATGGCTGCCTGAAGGTTCAGCCCTTTGAGGGCGCGCGTGAGATGCTGCCCCATTGCCCGAAGACCCAGACCGCCATCGCTGACGAGTTCATCCGTGAAGACGGCGCCGTACCTTTGCCCGTCAAGGCCGGTGGCGCGGTGATCTTTCACCCCTTGGTGCCGCATGCCTCTCTGCCAAACACGTCCGATGGCATTCGGTGGTCCTTTGATCTTCGCTTTCACAAGACCGGGCAGCCGTCGGGCCGTGCGCATTTTCCGGATTTCGTGGCGCGATCCCGCGCGAGGCCCGAGACCGAATTGAGAGATTGGCGCGTTTGGAAATCCATGTGGGAGGATGCCCGCACGCGCCTTGCGCAAACACCGCATATAGATATTCACAGATGGACCTCAGACGCGCCCTATTGTGCGTGAGTTTCAGCGCGGGGAGACCCGCTCTACGGAGATGACATGAAAGACTTCATACGATTGGACCCGTCCGACAACGTGGTGACGGCAACCAAAGCGCTGGAGGCGGGCGCTGCAATTGAGGATGTCACCACGTCCTCTCTTGTGCCGTCCGGCCACAAGGTTGCGACACAGGCGATTGCCAAGGGTCAGCAGATACGCAAATACGCGCAGATGATTGGGGTCGCGTCCGAAGATATCTCCGCCGGGGATCATGTGCACACGCAAAACTGCGATTTCGTGCCGACCGATCAGAACTATGAATTTGGCACGGATATGCGACAGGTCGCACCCGCAACCGGCGACACGTTCAAGGGGTATCAGCGAGAGAATGGCTCGGTCGGAACGCGCAATTATATCGCCATTGTCACCTCGGTGAACTGCTCGGCCACAGCGGCGCGGCGCATTGCAGATCACTTCACTCCCGAGAAGCTGGCCGACTATCCCAATGTCGATGGGGTCTGCGCCTTTGTGCATGGCACCGGCTGCGGCATGGCCGATAGCGGCGACGGGTTCGAAGCGCTCCAGCGGGTGATGTGGGGCTATGCGCGCCATCCCAACCATGCAGGTGTTTTGATGGTGGGGCTGGGCTGTGAGATGAACCAGATCGACTGGTTGCTCGAAGCCTATGGCCTGAAGCAATCCGAAACCTTTCAGGTGATGAACATTCAAGGCGTCGCGGGGCTGCAAAAAACCATCGAGCTGGGCATTCAGAAGGTCGAAGCCATGCTGCCCATCGCCAATCAGGCGCAGCGGGAGGATTGCCCGGCCTCCGCGTTGAAAGTGGCTTTGCAATGTGGCGGGTCCGATGCGTGGTCCGGGATCACGGCGAACCCGGCCTTGGGATATGCGTGCGACCTGCTCGCGGCACAAGGCGGCACCGGTGTGCTAGCGGAAACGCCCGAGATTTACGGGGCCGAACATTTGCTCACGCGTCGTGCTGTTTCGCCTCAGGTGGGAGAGAAGCTGGTGGGCTTGATCGACTGGTGGAAGGATTACACCGAGCGCAACAAAGGCTCGATGGACAACAACCCGTCACCGGGGAACAAGAAGGGCGGGTTGACCACGATCCTTGAAAAATCGCTCGGGGCGGCTGCCAAGGGCGGCACCTCCCCTCTGACCGGCGTCTACAAGTATGCCGAACCCGTCACGGCGCCAGGCTTCACCTTCATGGACAGCCCTGGATATGACCCGGCTTCGGTCACGGGCCAGATCGCGGGGGGCTGTCAGGTGGTGGTCTTTACCACGGGGCGAGGCTCGGCCTTTGGCTCGAAACCGGCTCCGACGATCAAGGTGGCCACCAATTCAACAATGTATGAGCGGATGACTGACGATATGGATGTGAACGCGGGCTCCATGCTGAGTGCGGGCGTATCGCTGGAAGAGAAGGGGCGCGAGATCTACGAGATGATTCTGCGGGTGGCGTCAGGCGAGGCGTCGAAATCCGAGGCGCAGGGGCTGGGCGATTATGAATTCGTCCCATGGCAGATCGGAGCCGTGATGTGATCAAACTTGCGGTTATGGGCTACGGCGTGATCGGCAAGCGACACGCAGAGCAGGTGGTATTGCATCCAGACTTCGAATTGGTCTGCATCATCGATCCGGTCGCCCCGGAGGCTGATTTCAAGGATATCGGCGATATCAGCGTGCCTGTTGATGCGGTCATCATTGCCACGCCCTCTGGTTTGCATGCGCAGAATGCAATCGCGGCGGCCGAACGCGGCTGGCACATGATCGTGGAGAAACCGGTGGCCCATTCGCTGGAGGCGGCGGACCAGATCATTGCCGCGGTCGAGGCGTCGGGCGTCAAGACGCTGGTGGGTCATCACCGACGCCACCATGCAAATATGGTGCATCTGAAGGAAATGCTGGATGACGGTGCCATTGGTCAGATCGTCTCTGCCAGTCTGCTTTGGCTGACGCGCAAGCCGGATCCGTATTTCGATGTGGAGTGGCGCAAGGGTGCTGATGGCTCGCCGGTGATGATGAACCTCGTGCATGACATTGATCTGCTGCGCTATTTGCTGGGCGATGTGAAAGAGATCGTGGGCCTGCACGGGCGGCATCTGCGCGGTGCGGATCGCAACGAAAACGGTGCCTTGGCTATTGGCTTTGACAGTGGTGCAACGGCCACGATTGCCTTCGCCGATTGCGCTGCCAGTCCTTGGGGGTTTGAGCGTGGCACGGCGGAAAGCCCGGCCATTCCCGCGACACGGCAGGATATGTTGTTTCTGGCCGGAACGACGGGCGCGGTCAGCTACCCGTCGCTGACGCTTTGGGGTGGCGCTGCGGATTGGACGGAGCTGCCGGAAGCTGTGGCCCGACCTGTTGACGACACCGTGCCGTTCAAAGCCCAGCTTGATCATTTCGCCGATGTCATTGCCGGGCGCGCACCTCCGCGGATCACGGTGGCGGAAGGGCGCAAGACACTGGCGGCTACACTGATGGCCGAAGAGATATTGGCCCGACATCGGACGCAGTCATGACAGTGCTTCGGGCAGGCTTGATCGGAGACCATATCTCCCGGACACGTTTGCCCAAGGCACTTGAGATCATGTGTGCGGAGGCGGGTTGGACACTGGATTTTACCTTGATCGACACCAGCGAAGACCCGGACTTCGTCTTCGCTGATACGGTCGACATGGCCCGCGCCGATGGCTGGACCGGAGTGACGGTTACCCATCCCTACAAGACCGACGCCGCGACCTATGCGGATCGTCAGATGCATCCGGATGTGGCGCATCTGGGCGCCTGCAATACATTGGTCTTCAGAGGAGGTTTGTGCGGCTACAACACCGATTACACAGGCTTTCTGGCGGCATTTGAGAGCGTGTCAGAGCGCGGCCCGGTCGTGATGATGGGCGCTGGCGGTGTAGCGCGGTCCATCGGGGCTGCCCTGGTGCGCGAAGGGGTGTCGGATCTGGCGATTTGCGATCTGGATGCTGCCCGTGCGGCTGACCTCGCCTGCGGCCTCGGCCCACCCGCCCGGGCCATCCCGTCTGAGGCGTTGGATCAGGCGGTGCAGGGCGCCAGCGGTTTGGTCAACGCAACTCCTTTAGGGATGAAGGAATATCCCGGCTCGGCCTTTGATCCGGGCCTGCTTGGCGCTCAAAGCTGGGCGTTTGATGCTGTTTACACACCCACCGACACTGCGTTTCTTACGGCGGCAGGCGCAGCGGGGCTTTCCACCCTGACCGGGTTCGAGCTGTTTCGGCATATGGCGATCCGCTCTTTTGAAGCCTACACTGGGCTTGCGCTTGACCCGTCCGACATGCTGCCAAAACTGGAGGTGCTCCGCCCATGAGCTACGAAGCTATCACTGCCGATCAGAAAGCCTTCTATGAGAAGAATGGCTATCTGGTTCTGGAAAACCGGATACCTGATGAGATCATTGCAAATCTCAGGGCGGAGATTGCCCGGTATCATGAAGAGGCGCGCGGCCTGACGGAAAGCTCGGACGAGATTGATCTTGAGGACAGTCACACCCCTGACAGGCCTCGCCTGCGCCGGATCAAGCTGCCTCACACCCACAACCGGGTGATGCGTGATTTGATGTATTCCGATCATGTTCTGGCGCCCGCACGCGATTTGATTGGCGCGTCGTTGCGGCTGCACACCACGAAACTGAACATGAAATCGGCGGGGTTTGGCGCGGCTGTTGAATGGCATCAGGATTTTGCCTTCTACCCGCATACCAATGACGATGTTCTGGCGATTGCCGTGATCATTGACGATATGGCCGAAGAGAATGGCCCTCTGATGGTGTTTCCCGGTTCGCACAAGGGACCGATCCATGATCACCATGTGGACGGTGTTTTTGCGGGCGCTATGGATTTGGCGGCCTGTGGTTTTGACATGAAGGACGCGGTTCCGCTGATGGGACCGGCGGGCTCAATCTCGATCCACCACGGGCGGATCGTGCATGGCTCGGCGCTGAACCGTTCGGCGCAGGACCGGCGTTTGCTGTTTTATGAAATGATGGCGGCTGACGCGTTTCCGATCATGGGCTCAATGACCAAATGGAACGGCATTGCGGATTACAACGACCGGCTGCTTTGTGGGGAGCCCACATTGACGCCACGGGTCGACAGTCTTGGGGCGCGTATACCCGCGCCGCTGCCAACCGAAGAATTCACCATCTACGAGGTGCAGAAGCGTCTGAAGGCCCGTGCTTTTGAGGTTGAATCGTGAAAACTGCCGTCATAGGTCGCGGTCTTTGGGGTGCGGCGGCTGCGCGCCATCTGGCGCAGGCGGGAACGGATGTGACGTTGATCGGGCCGGGGGAGCCTGCCAGCAAGAGCGACCATCACGGCATCTTTGCGTCTCATTATGACGAGGGCCGGATCACGCGCAAAAACGCGCTTGATCCCTATTGGGTCGGCGTGAGCACTGCGGCCATTGACCGTTACGCGCAGATCGAAGCGGAAAGCGGGATCGGGTTCTATACCGAAACCGGGGCTTTGATGGTCGGCGGAGAAACCTTCATGGCGCGTGTCGATGAGGGGCGGTTGGCCCACAATGTTCCCTGCGAGGCGATGGATCATGCGGCCTTGGCTGATCGCTTTCCATTCTTTCGCTTCCCGGATGCGTTTCGCGGCTATTACGAGGCAACCCGAGCCGGTCATATCAGCCCACGACGTTTGGTTGCAGCGCAGACCAAAGCGGCCTGCAATCACGGCGCTCGGGTTCTGGATGAGGTTGTGCAAGGTTTGGCCGAGACGCCAAGTCAGGTTCGGGTGACGACGGATCAGGGTACATATGATTTTGATCAGGTTCTGGTCGCCGCGGGATACAATACTGACCATGTTTTGGACCGTCCGGCGCGTCTTGAGGTCTACGCTCGCACCATTGCGTTCTTCGAGGTTTCACAAGCTGAGGCGCAGCGGCTGATGACAATGCCGACGCTGGTTTATGACACGCCGGAGGATCCGTATCTGCTGCCGCCGATCCGCTATCCCGATGGCAAGATGTACATCAAACTTGGCGGCGATCCGGAGGACGTGCCCCTGCATGGGCCTGAGGAAATCCATGAGTGGTTCCGGTCGGGTGGCAATGCCGAGGTTCGTGACCATCTGGAGCAGATGATCCGACAATTGATGCCCGATTTGCAGATAGACGGGGTGAGCATGTCCTCCTGCGTGACCTCTTGGACGCAAGACAGATTGCCCGAGATTGCCCGATTGTCCCGACGCGTGTCCGTGGCGACAGGCGGCAATGGGGCAGGGGCCAAATGCAGTGATGAGATCGGACGCCTTGGCGCGAGATTGGTATTGGAAGAGATAGGAGAAACGGTATGAGTGCGATTGGATTTATCGGGTTGGGCCTGATGGGCGGTGCGATGGTGGAGTGTTTGCAAAAAGGCGACCATCAGATCACCGTTCTGGGCAACCGGGATCGGACCTACCTTGATCAAGCGATTGGGCGTGGCGCAACCGAGGCGGCAAGCGCGAAAGCGGTGGCAGAGGCGTCGGACATCGTGATGCTGTGCATGGGGACATCGGATCAGGTCGAGGGTCGCATGCGCGGCGCTGACGGGGTGATTGCGGGGCTGCGTGACGGCGCTGTCGTGATCGATTTTGGAACGTCGCTGCCCGCCTCCACCCGGGCGCTTGGTGCAGAAGTTGCGGAAGCAGGTGGCACCTATCTCGACGCCCCGTTGGGCCGCACACCGTCCCATGCTGTGGACGGCCTTCTGAACATCATGTGTTCAGGTGACAAGGCCGCGTTCGACAAGGTGAAGCCCGTGCTGGATGAACTGGGCGAAAACGTCTTTCATTTGGGGGAGCTGGGCTCAGGTCATACGATCAAGCTGATCAACAACTTCTTCGGCATGACTGTGGCCAATGCAATGGCCGAGGCCTTTGCGATGGCTGACAAACAAGGCGTGGATCGCGCGCAGCTTTATGATGTGATGAGCGCAGGGCCGCTGCATTCCGGCATGATGGACTTCGTCAAAGGCTATGGCGTGGACGGAGACCCCAACCAGCTGGCCTTTGCGGTCAAGAATGCGGCCAAGGATGTGGGCTATTACGCCAAGATGGCGCAAGATGCCGGTGTGGACAGCATCATGTCGAAATCTGCGCTGGAGGCCTTGAGCGATGCCCGCGATACCGGGCGCGGCAACGATATGGTTGGCCAGATGGTTGATTACTTCTCCGACCGCTTTAAGTGAGCCGCGTCGCCGTCAGGGCATTGGAAGATCGGGCGGGTCTCGGCATCGCCCTGATGCTGGCTGCGTGGTTTCTGTTTTCTCTGGTGGATACGTCGGTCAAGTGGCTGGTATTGGCAGGACTGCCTGCGCTGCAACTGGCCTTCATGCGTTACATTGGCCATTTTTTCCTGTCGGTGGGCGCGGTTCTGAGAGGTGGCGCTGATCTTGAACGCTTCAAGACGGAGCGTTTGGGATTGGTTCTGTTTCGCGCCTATTTGCTGACCGCCTCGACGGCCTTCAACTTCATTGCGCTGAACTATTTGCCGCTGACCGTAACAGCCGCGATCATGTTCACCTCTCCCATCATTGTTTGCGCTTTGGGCGGCCCGCTTCTGGGGGAGAGGGCCGGGCCATGGCGCTGGTTTGCCATCCTGCTTGGCTTCATCGGGGTTCTGGTTGTGATCCGGCCCTTCGGCGCTGAATTCCACTGGGCGATGTTGCTGGCGGTACATAACGCGACTGCATTGGCATTGTATTCGATCATCACTCGAAAATTGTCTGGCGTGATCGCGATTGAAACGATGCAGTTTTACATGGGCCTGTTCGGGACCGTCGTTCTTTTGCCCTTTGCGATCTATTTCTGGCAAACCCCTGAAAGCCTGCTCGATTGGGTCCTGATGATAGGTTTGGGCGTCACCGCTTGGCTGGGGCATGAGTTCCTGACCCGCGCACATCTTTTGGCTCCGGCCTCGACCCTGATGCCTTACACATATTCCTTCCTCATCTATCTCGCCATCGCGAGCTATCTGATCTGGGGCGAACTGCCCGACGGCTACACGATGCTGGGTGCCGGGATCATCGTTGTGTCAGGTCTGATCATCTGGGCGCGCGAACGCCGCTCGGGCCTCAGCCGCCCAGTCGTGCCAAAAGTCGCGCCGTAGCGTTTCCGGCCCGCGCATCTTGGGCCAGAGCCTCGGCGAGCGGGTCATCAAGTGCGCGACCTGCCTCGGTTTCCGCCTGAACGAAAGCGATCCAGGCTTCGACCCCGGCCCAAAGGCTGGGGGAGGATAACCCGAGCGCCTGACGATCCCGAATACTGCCCATCAGCCGTACGGGCAATTTTTGCGATCCGTCCATCGCGATCTGGCGCAATTTGTGATGCAAGGCAGGGTTGGTGAACCGCTCCAATAGGGCCGCGATATAGGCTTTGGTCTCGATCCCGTCAGGCAGCGTCTCGGAGGCTTCCGCCATAACGCCGCTGGCCAAGTCGCGCAGGTGTGGATCGGCAATGGCTTGATGCACAAAGTCATGGCCTGCCACCACGCCCGCATAGGCAAGGGTGGAATGCGCGCCATTGAGCAGGCGAAGCTTGCGCAGCTCGAACGGCGCCACATCCGCCACGAAATCGACCCCGACCTGCGACCAGTCAGGCCGGGGGTGTGAGAACTCCTCGATCACCCACTCGGTGAACTCTTCGGTCTCGACCGGTGCTGCGTCTGCAAAACCTGTTTCCCGCAGAACCTCGTCGCGCAACTGATCTGTGGTGGCTGGCGTGATCCGGTCGACCATGGTCGAGGGGAATTCAAGACCATCGGGCAGGGGCAGGTTTGCTGCCGTCGCGAAATCTCGCACGGCGCCCTCCAGCATGGTGCCATTGGCGCTGAGATTGTCGCAACTCAGAATGGCAAGGCCGCTGTTGCGCCGGGCCAGGCCGCGCGCAAGCAGGCCAATGGCGGTCGAAGCGCCCCCCGCAAGATCATGCGCGATCCCCGCATGTTGCAGGTCGAGCCGTCCATCACCGGTCAAACAATAGCCTTTCTCGGTGATGGTCAGGGTGATCAAATCGGCTATCGCGATAGCTGAAAGAACTTCCTCATTAGCCTCTGGCGCGAAGAGGATATCGGAGATGCAGGTGATCTTTTCGTAGGCCCTGCCGTCCGCATCCTTGATTGCGAGCGTGTAGTCGAACTCCTGATCGGCCAAGGCATCGCGGATGCCGGGCGAGCGCAGGCTGACCCCGATGATCCGCCATATCTCACCGCCCAGTGCGTTGGCCGCGTGTGTGTAGGCCGCCTGATGCGCCCGATGAAAATTTCCCACGCCCAGATGCAGGATGGTTTTCATAGGCGGTAGGCCTTGCGTGCCAGATCGGTGGCGAGATGCTGTGCCAGCGCTTCTGCATCCTCGCGTCCGAACTGCCCTCGTTGCATCTGCTGCGCCAGATGAAGAGCGACCGCGCGTCGCCACAGGTCATGGCGCGCCGGGATCGACATGAAGGCCCGCGTGTCGTCATTGAAGCCTGCAAGATTGTGATACCCCGCCGTTTCAACCACCTGATCGAAGTAGCGCAAAATCCCGTTAAGACTGTCGTGGAACCACCAGGGCGGGCCAATTTTCAGGGAAGGCCAGTGCCCCGCCATCGGTGCCAGTTCGCGGGCATAGGTGCTCTCATCCAGCGTGAACGCTATCATCGAAAAGCCGGGGTCTGTCCCAACACGATTGAGCAGAACATCCAAGCCACGCACCCAGTCTGTTCGCACCGGAATATCCGCTCCTTTGTCCCGCCCGAAATGCTCAAACACGACATGGTTCGTATTACGGCGGGAGCCCGCATGAATCTGCATGACCAAGCCATCTTCGGCCGACATCTGGGCCATCTCGACAAGCATATGCGCATGGAATCTCTGCGCTTCTTCCGACGAGAGCGCCCCGCGCCTTGCCTTCGCAAAAAGGGCCTCGGCCTGCGTTTCGGACAACCATGTTGTGTGCAAATCCTCAATCGCATGATCGGTTGCCGTGGCGCCCAAGGACTTGAAGGCCTGACGTTGTGCCCGCAGTGCGTCCAGATAACCGTCGAAAGTATCGAGAGAGATATTTGTCTGATCTTCAAGCTTGGACAGTTCGGAAACGAAGCGGGGATCGGCTGGATCGATGCACGCATCTGGCCTGAAGGTTGGAATGACCTTGCCTTGCCATGAACTTTCGGCAATCGCGCGATGCGCGTCGAGCGGATTAGTTGCCGCATCGGTGGTGGCCAGCACCTCGATATTGAATGTCTCGAATAGCGCTCTGGGACGAAAACCGTCCTCCTTCAGCGCGGCGTCGATCCGATCATAAATGGCGTCCGCAGTGTCAGACGTCAGAGGATCGCTGATCCCGAACCCATGAACAAACATGTGGCTGAGCCAAGCGCGCGTGGGTGTGCCGAGAAACAGATGCCAATGCGCCGCAAACAGTCGCCATATGGCGCGGGGATCCGTCTGAACCGGTGGCACTCCGACGCCCAGCTCGCGCAAACTCAGGCCTTGCGAATAAAGCATTCTGAAGACGTAGTGGTCAGGGATGATGATGAGCTCGGCAGGGTTGGAGAACGCCGCATTCTCTGCAAACCAGACAGGATCGGTATGTCCGTGAGGCGAGAGGATCGGGGCGTCCTTGATCGTGTGATACAAGGCCTCCGCCGGGGCGGGTAATGTAATATCGGTCCACATGCCCGCAGACTAGGCCGCACCGCAAAGCCTGACCAGTGGAAAGCGCGCGAGACGAGGGTGAGGGGGTGTCGCCATGGCTTGCGCCATGAGCGATCCGGCGCCTCGGACAGGTCCTCGGCGGGGGCTGCGTCGAATATGCTTGAAGACCGGGGGCGTTTGCCCAAGAGTTTGGCCCATGAGTGAAGTTATGAGAGCCGTTCTGATCGGCACCGGGATGGTGGCTCAAACCCATGTGCAGGCCATCGCTGCGACGCGCGGTCGGATCGTTCTGGATGGTGTTTGCGCGCGGACCAGCGCGGCGGAGTTTGCCCGTCTCAATGGCTGCACCGCCTTCGATGATATCGACGCCCTTCTGGAGGCCGAGCCAGATTTTGCCATCATCGCAACGCCGCCAAACGCCCGGCTAGAGCTTGTGCGCAAGCTGGCCGCAGCCGGTCTGCCGATCCTGCTGGAAAAACCCATCGAGCGCAGCCTGACCGCCGCGCGCAAGGTGGTCTCGATCTGCCACGAGGCGCAGGTGCCTTTGGGGATCGTATTCCAACATCGAACCCGCCAGGCCGTCGCACACCTGCGGCAAAGCCTGCCGGAGCTGGGTCCGCTGGGATTGGTTGAAATCAGCGTGCCGTGGTGGCGAGATCAGAGCTATTACGACGCGCCGGGGCGCGGCACCTATGCTCAGGACGGGGGCGGCGTATTGATCACACAAGCGATCCACACGCTCGATCTGGCCCTGTCTCTGGCGGGACATGTGACCCATGTTCAGGCGATGGCACGCCGCTCGGCACTTCATACAATGGAGGCGGAGGATACAGTCACCGCGGGGTTGAGCTTTGCCAGTGGCGCCGTTGGATCACTCTTCGCCACAACGGCGGCGTTTCCGGGGGCGCCTGAGCAAATCACACTGCATGGGACCGCAGGGGTGGCCCGCCTGACCGGAGACAGCCTGACCCTCAGCTTCAGAGATGGGCGCGAAGAGACCTATGGCGCCGATCAAGCAACCGGCGGCGGGGCCGATCCGATGGGGTTCACCCATGAATGGCATCAGGCTGTGATAGAGGATTTCGCCGATGCGCTGGAAGAGGATCGCGCGCCACTCGTATCGGGTCGCGAAGGCTTGCGCGCGCATGCGTTGATTGATGCGCTGACCCGGTCATCGGATCAAAAACGCGAGGTCGAGGTTGCCGATGTCTGACGTCTTGCGCATGGCTGCGGTGGGGCTGGACCATCGCCATATCTACGGCCAATGCGGCCACATGATTACAGCCGGGGCCGAGCTTGTTTGTTATTGGACCGAGGGCCAGCCTGCGACGTTGCCTGGATTTGCTCGCAGATTTCCGGACACGCCGCGTGTGGACGATCTCGACGCCGTGCTGGCGCGCGATGATATCGACCTGATCGTTATCGCCGCCGTGCCTGAAGATCGCGCAGCACTTGCGATCCGGGCAATGGAGGCGGGCAAGGATGTAATGGTCGACAAACCCGGTTGCACGACGATGGAGCAACTTCGGGCCATTGAGGATTGTGTTGCCCGGACAGGGCGCATCTGGTCTGTCGATTTCTCGGAGCGCTTTGAGGTGCCGTCGGTGACCAAGGCCGCCCAGCTGGTTCGTGATGGGACAATCGGGCAGGTGGTGCAAACCGTTGGTCTGGGGCCGCATCGCTTGAACAAGACAACACGTCCCGATTGGTTTTTCCAACGCTCGCGGTATGGCGGCATTCTGACGGATATCGCCTCGCACCAGATTGACCAGTTCTTGTATTTCAGCGGTGCTGATGATGCCGAGATCACCATGGCCTCGGTCGGAAATTTCGCAAACCCAGACGACAGCGGGTTGCAGGATTTTGGGCAGATCGCCCTGCGCAGCGCCACGGCACATGGATATATCCGCGTGGATTGGTACACGCCCGACGCCTTGCCCAACTGGGGGGACGGCCGCCTGACCATTCTGGGCACAGAGGGCTATATCGAGCTGCGCAAATATGTCGATGTCGCCGGACGGTCCGGGACCGATCATTTGTTTCTGGTGAATGGTAGCCGGTGTGAACATATCGATTGTGCCGAGGCGGGCTTGCCCTATTTCCCCGCCCTGATTGCCGACATTCGCAACCGGACTGAAACAGCGATGCCGCAACGCCACGCCTTCAAGGTGATGGAGTTGGCCCTCAAGGCGCAGGAACAAGCTGAAAGCAGTCTCTGATCAAAGGTCGAAAAACGGCGTCTCTTCGGGCCCTTGCAGATGGATATCAAAGCGCCAGACGCCATCTTGGTGCCGGGCCAATAGCCGGGGCTGGCGATCTGGGGGTACCGCAGAAAAGACCGGGTCGGTGGCGTTGGCCTGTGCTGCGTCAGGGAAGTAACATCTGGTTTGCAGGCCGATATTGATGCCACGCGCGACAATCCAGAGGATGATATGGGGCGCATGATTGTCCCCATCGGCCGTCGTTGCTACACCGGGGCGCACCGTGTCGAACCGAAAAATTCCCGTCTTGAGATCGCTGGCGCACCGGCCCCAACCCCTGAAATCGGGATCGGAGGGGGGCAGGTTTCCGGCCGCATCCGCCTGCCAGATTTCAACAACCGCATCACGCAACACATCCCCGGCACCGTCAAAGATTTGCCCCTCCAGCGTGATCCGTTCGCCAAGCGCTGCATCCCCGCACATCACCGCGCCCAGATCCTCGGGATATACACCCGTGATGCCTGTGAAATTTGGCGTGAGCCCGATATGCACATAGGGACCGGCCGTTTGTGACGGGCTTTCGGCGTCAGCCATCACATCCCCTCCATCTTGTTTTCAAACGGGGTCTGGACGCCGCCGCGCAGCGTGATGTCAAAGCGATAGGTCAGATAGTCCATGCTCTCGGAATGGGGCATGTCCAACCGCGCCACCAGTTGCTCGACGGCTTTACCGGACGGGATTGCCTGAACGATCGGGCAAAGCGGGATCAGCGGATCGCCCTCGAAATACATTTGAGTGATCAGCCTTTGACCAAAGGCCGGACCGCTGAGCGAGAAGTGGATATGCGCCGGTCTCCACGCATTGGGCGCATTCGGCCACGGATAGGCAGCAGGCTGCACGGTCATGAACTGATAGGCGCCCTCGGCATCTGTGATCATCCGCCCGCAGCCACCGAAATTTGGATCGAGTGGCGCCAGATAGCCTTCGTTGACATGGCGATAACGCCCGGCCGCATTGGCTTGCCAGACCTCGACCAGCACGCCCGCAACAGGACGCCCATTCTGATCGCGAACCGTTCCCCTGATGCAACGGCGCGGCCCCAATGCCATCTCGCCGGAGGCCGCGAAATTGGTGATCAAATCAGCGTCCAGAGGCCCAAGGGTATCATGCCCGAAAACGGGACCTGTTTCTTCGCTGATCGTACTGGGAAGGCGCAACAGCTTTTGCGTTGGCGCGCGCAGCCGGGAGCTTTTGTAGTCGGGCGCCAGTGCGGGGGGATGCCAGTCGCGATCCCGCGGAGGAAGCGCCGCGCTCATAACTCCACGCCCATTTCTTTGTAGGTTGCCTTAGCCAGTTTCAGCGCGTGATTGGCACGCGGTACACCTGCATAGATTGCCACATGCTGGAACGCCTCTATCACATCCTGCGGCGTGGCACCCGTCTGTGCAGTCGCGCGGATATGCATCGGGATTTCTTCGAAATTGCCCAAAGCGGCCAGCAGCGCGAGCGTCAGCATAGAGCGGTCACGCTTGGAGATCGCGTCGCTGGCCCAAACCGTGCCCCAGGCCCCTTCGGTGATCAGCTCCTGAAACGCATGATCCAGCGACGTCTTGTCTGCCTCAGCCCGATCAACATGCGCATCCCCAAGAACCTGTCTGCGGGTTGCATCGCCGATCTTTGATCTGTCTGACATTCGTCGTCTCCTTCAATAGGGCAGGCCCACATAGTTCTGCGCCATCGCGGCTTGCGCCGCCTCTGAACTGCGCAAAAACTCCAGTTCCGCCAGTTGTATCTTGCGATCAAATGCCTGCTGGTCGGGGAACTGATGCATCAATGTCGAAAACCACCAGGAAAAGCGCGACACTTTCCAGACCCGCGACAAGGCGCGCTGGGAATATTGATTGATCCCATTGGCATCACCGTCTTCGTAGTACTGCCGCAACCCGGTGAACAGATAATGCACATCAGAGGCGGCGGTGTTGAGCCCCTTTGCCCCCGTCGGAGGCACGATATGAGCCGCGTCACCGCAGAGGAAAAGGCGCCCCCATTGCATCGGCTCGCAGACAAAGGACCGCAACGGCGCAATCGACTTCTCTATCGCGGGCCCGGTGATCAACTGATCGGCCTGCGGTTCGGGAATGCGTCGGCGCAACTCGTCCCAGAAGGCCTGATCGCTCCAATCCGATGGGCTGTCGCTGAGCGCGCACTGAATGTAGTAGCGGCTTCGCGTTTCCGAGCGCATGGAACACAGCGCAAACCCGCGATCCGAGTTGGCGTAGATCAGTTCGTGGTTGACCGGAGGGGTTTCAGATAGAACGCCCAGCCAGCCAAATGGATATGTGCGCTCATATTCGGTTTTGACGGCATCCGGTATGGCTCTGCGACTGACACCGTGGAAGCCGTCGCACCCCGCAATGAAGTCGCAGTTGAGGGTCCGGCTTTCACCATGCACCTCATAGCTGACGGATGGCGCCTCTGTTTCGAGATCATGCAGGACGACATTTTCCACCTCGAATTCGGTCGGCAACTCCTCCTTTGCGCGTGCGTCATAAAGATCGCGCGTCAACTCGGTCTGCCCGTAAACCATCAGCGGCCTGCCTGCATGGTGCTGCAAGTCGACCCGAAAGCTTTCATTGCCGTAGGCGATGGACGTGCCCTGATGCAGCAAACCTTCCTGGTGCATGCGTGCCCCGATGCCGGCTTGATCCATCAGATCAACCAGCCCTTTTTCAAGAACACCCGCCCTGATCCGGCCAAGCACATAGTCGCGGGTTTTGCGCTCCAGAACGACGGAGCTGATGCCATGCACGTGCAGCAACTGACTTAACAGCAACCCTGAAGGTCCGCCGCCGATAATGGCCACTTGGGTGCGCATGTTCGTCCTCCTGTTCCCAAATTGGCGCTGCACAGGGAAATTGTAAATTGGAAACGGGATCAAGCGCCTGCGATGACGGCTATACAGTCAAACTTAAGGCAGCCTTACCGACCAATGCGCTATGCAAAGCGGCCCAAGCCTAGCCTTGTTGTCGGGTCGTTTGACCGATCACGAATTCAAGTGGCAGGTTCTGGCTTTTCTCCACGACCACGCCGTTTATCCGGGCCAACAGATTGCGTGCACCCGCGATCCCCATCAATCTGCGCAGGGTCCTGACAGTCGTCAGTTTCACCGGCAGAACGCTCAGGATATCAAGCTGGTTGAAGCCGACGATGCCGATATCTTCCGGCACCGACAAACCCCGTTCCTGACAGCACATCATGCCCCCGAACGCCATGTGATCGTTGAGGTAGCAAATCAGGTCAGGTGTAGCCCGATCAAGCAGTTCGGCCGTTCCGTCAAAACCCGTCGAGAAAGAGTTGCTTGAGGCCGGGCGCGCCGACAGAACCGAGGTTGACGCCTCGCGCAAAAACACATCCCGCAGCCCGGTAAGACGAGCGTCTGCGCGGGTGTCATAGCCGCGCGGCGTGCTGACAAACGCAGGTGCGCGATAGCCAAGCGCATAGGCGTGTTCCCCGATCATCTGCCCGGCCTGATGATGATCGATGCCAACGCAGATATCGATCGGGTCCTCGGTATGATCCCAGATTTCCAGCACCGGAATGGGCGAGGCCTTCAGCAGTTCTATCGTCTCCTGTTGGTGGTCAGTGCCGGTTAGAATGATGCCCGCCGGTTGCCATGACAGTAGTCGCCGCACCCATTTTAGCTCGGCCTCCGGATCGTATTCCGTGGTGTCGATCACACTGGAGTAACCCGCTGAATCGAAGGTCCGGCGCATCCCGTTCAGGATGTCCGCGAAGACTTCTCCGGCAAAAGTCGGCAAGGAAATTCCGATTAGATTGGAGTTGGCAACAGCCAGCGAGCGCGCATTGCTGTTGGGCACGTATTTCATCTGCCGCGCGATTTTCAGGATCTCCGTGCGCTTCTTTTCCGAGACCCCCTCGACCCCGCGGATAGCGCGCGAGACGCTCATGATACTGACATTTGCCGCGGCGGCGACATCTTCAATCTTTGTGGTCTTGTCTCTGCTGTCCATCCGCTGCCCTCTCGCACAGTCTCAGATTTCGCCGTGATTTCATCGGTTTGATCCAAGCTTTACGTTAACGCTAACGTTACTTTTGGCTTTTTTCCTTCGATATTGGAAGCCTATTCGTCACTCTACTGTTGGGAGCGAGGGTATTCGCATGTCTGCACATCTCGGGGGAGCGCGTGCCAAGAATTACATTTGATCAGGTTTCGAAAAGCTATGGTGCCGTCGAGGTGCTGCCGCCGTTCGATCTGTCTTTGGATGATGGGGAATTCACCGTCCTCGTGGGGCCATCGGGGTGCGGCAAGTCGACAACCTTGCGGATGCTTGCGGGTCTGGAGACGCTGTCGGGCGGAGAGATTTATTTCGATGACAAACCGATAAGCCGACTTGATCCAAAAGAGCGGGATTTGGCGATGGTGTTTCAGGATTATGCGCTCTACCCACATATGAATATCGCCAAGAACATGTCCTTTGCCTTGCGGCTGGCCCGCGTGTCCAAGTCCGAAATTCAGGAGAAGGTGCAGCGCGTCGCCGAGATGCTCAATATCGCGCACCTCTTGGAGCGCAAACCTGCAGAGCTGTCCGGGGGGCAGCGGCAACGGGTTGCGATGGGCCGTGCGCTGGTCCGCGATGCCGGTACGTTCCTGTTCGATGAGCCTCTGTCCAACCTCGATGCCAAGCTGCGCGGCAAGATGCGCGCAGAGCTGGCAGAGATGCGCGACACGATTGATAAAAACATGGTCTATGTGACCCATGATCAGGTCGAGGCGATGACGCTGGGGGATCGCATCGTGGTGATGAGCGATGGTCTGATCCAGCAGCAGGGCACGCCCGAAGAGCTGTTCAAACAACCGGTCAACAAGTTCGTCGCAGGATTTATTGGCGCGCCGACAATGAACTTCGTCGATGCAGAACTGGTCGATGAAACAGGCAAGCTCTGGGTGCGCGGCGACGGCTTTGCCTTGCCGCTGACCGATGCGGACAGCGCCCGCTTGTCCTCAGCCAAGGACCGCAACGTCACGGTGGGCCTGCGCCCGTCGAGCTTCACCGCAGATTTGACCCAAGGTGCCCCAATCGAATTGAAGGTCGTGGTGTCCGAATATCTCGGTGCTCAGTCGGTTTTGGTGACGCGCTGTGGCGCGGCCGAGCTTCTGGTCGAGACCCAGAGCGCCTCACCGGTCAAGGCAGGCACGCTGCAAACCTTTGGCGTGCTGACCGACGAAATCATGATTTTCGACAAGTCGTCAGGGCTCAGGCTCTGACATTTCTTCGAACGTAGCATTAGGGAGGAACCAAGAATGCTATCACTCAAAACCATCCTGACAGGGACCGCCGTCTCTGTCGCCATGGCGGGCCCCACGTTCGCCGATGGTCATGGCGGACCATACGCGCCATATGCAGGCACCACGCTTGTGATCAACGTCCCGGCACACCCGCACTACAATGCGATGATGAAGGTTTTGCCTGAATTCACCAAAGAGACCGGTATCGAGGTCGAGGTGGACCAGCTGCAATACCTCAAAATGCGCGAGCGCCAGACGCTTGAGTTGACCAAAGACGAGGGTGATTACGACATGATCGCCTATGTGGTCTTCTCCAAGGCCGACTATATCTACGCAGATCAGTTGGAGAACCTCGCCAAGTATTTCATGAACCCCGCACTGGCCGATCCAAACTATGATCAGTCAGATCTGATTTCCGGCTATGTTGAAAATATCGGCGTGGCCGGTGGTCAAAAGGGGTATCTGCCCGGCCAGCTTGGCTCGGCATACGGTGTTCCGTTCGGTTCAGAAACATCGGTTTTGGCGTATCGGAAGGACGTGTTCGAAAAGCACGGCATCCCTGTGCCGGAGAATTATGAGCAGCTTCTTGATGCCGCTTGCAAAATCCCGGAAGTTGAATCCGGCATGGGCGGTATGGCGTCTCGGGCGGCTTCCGGTCACCAGGCCAGCCACGCGTTTTTGCTGCACCTCGCACCACTTGGTGGTCGTGTCTTTGACGACAACTGGGAGCCGATCATCAACAACGAAGCTGGTGTTGCTGCGGCCAACGCACTGAAAACCATCGTGGATTGTGGTCCTGAAGGCTCGCAAACCTTTGGTCCTGCCGAAGCTGCGGCTGCGTTCAGCCAAGGGCAGGCTGCCATGTTCATGGACTCCATCGCCTTTGCTGCCGGGTTTGAAGACCCAAGCAAATCCAAGGTCGCTGGCAAGGTGGGCTACGCGTTGCACCCAGAAGGCGTGCGTCGTGGATCGCAAACCGGTGGCTTTGGTATCGCCATTCCGAAAAACGCCCAGAACAAGGAAGCGGCCTTCCTGCTGATGCAGTGGCTGACCTCCAAGAAGGGCGATCTGTTGGTCGCAATGCAGGGCGGTAACCCATCTCGCTTCTCGACCTACGAGAACGCCGAGTTGAACGCCAAATACCCTTACTCCGCGACATTTGGTGAAGCTCTGAAATACGCTGATCCCGACTGGCGCCCGATCATCCCGACTTGGGGCAAGATCAACGCTGACATTGGCACGACCATGAGCCAGGTTTTGACCGAAGGGCTTGACCCGCAAGAAGCGCTCAATGGTGTGGCCGAGCGCGCGCGCGCGATCATGGATGAGGCCGGGTACTACACCTGGCAGTAAGGCGAACTGCCGTTTCGTCCGGCGGGGTGTCGGCTGGCCATGCCCAAAAGCACCCCGCAGCCATAAACGTCCTGTGTGATTTTGCAGGATACCTCCCACGGCTCCGGCACATAACACTGTGTCGGGGCTATGGACCCCACTTAAGAGCCGCCAACAGTTGAGCACCTGATGCAAACCGCGAATGTAAATCGGCTCACGCCGTATCTATTCCTCGCCCCGGCCGCCATCGTGATGGCCGTCGCGCTGCTCTACCCGATTGGCTACATGATTTATGCCAGTTTTCTGAACTGGAACCCCAGTCAACGCATTGGTGAAGCGGAATTCGTCGGCCTTCAAAACTACGTCAATCTGCTGGGTGACGCGGCCTTCCGCGAAAGCTTCTTTGTCACAATCAAATTCGCGGCTGTGGTCGTAACGCTTGAGATGTTTCTCGGGGTCGGGCTGGCGCTGCTGCTGGACCGCAACATCCGCGGCATGTCCGTTTTGCGCACGCTGTTTATCCTGCCAATGATGATCGCACCCATCGTTGTCGGTCTGATGTGGCGCTACATGTACCACCCGTCTGTCGGGATATTTAACCGCACACTGAAATCGCTCGGGTTTGAACCGATCCCGTGGTTAAGCGACGGCAGTTGGGCCTTCGCCTCTGTTGTCATTGCCGATGTCTGGCAGTGGACCCCGTTCATCTTCATCCTGTCGCTTGCAGCGCTCCAGTCCTTGCCGCAATCGGCGATGGAGGCCTCGCGCATCGATGGCGCAACCGGCTGGCAGCAGATCATCTATATCAAACTGCCCCTGATGATGCCGGTTCTCGTGGTCACGCTTCTGCTGCGCCTGATCGACGCTTTCAAGGTGCTGGAGGTGATCCTGGTGCTCACAAATGGCGGCCCCGGCCTCTCAACGGAAATCCTGTCGTTGCGCATCTCGCGCACCGCCTCGGAATTCCGCGAACTGGGGGAGGCGGCGGCGATGTCCAACTATCTGTTGATCCTGCTGATCATCCTGACCTTCGCCATGTTTGCCTATAATAAAGCGGTGGAGGCGCGCACCGCGAGACTGCGTAAAGCCGCAGAGGAGGACCTCTGATGGCCGACAAAGTCTACGACAAGCAAAACCCGGCGTTCTACGCGTTGCTTGTGGCCCTGATCGTGATGGCGATTGGTCCCATCGTGATGATGCTGGCGACCTCGCTCAAGCTGAATGTCGACATCATGTCCGACAGTTCGTCACTGCTTTTCATGCCGACCATCCGCAACTATGAGACCGCGCTCTGCGACTTCCTGTGGTACGAGGCGGCTCATATCGACTATTGCGACAAGACCTTCGGGCGCGCCTTGGTCAATTCCCTGATCATCGCGCTGGTGTCTACGGTTCTGACTTTGGTCATCGGTTGCATGGCCGCTTACGCGCTGGTCCGGTTCCGCTTCATGGGGCGCGATACGGTCTCTTTGTCGACACTGGCCATGCGGATGGTTCCGCCCGCCGTGCTGCTGGTGCCGGTCTTTGGGATCTGGACATTCCAATTCCAGATTGATGGCACACGTGCGGGGATCATTCTCGTCTATGTCGCGATGAACCTGCCCTTTGTCATCTGGATATTGCAAAGCTTCATCGTGCAGGTCCCCATTCAGCTCGAAGAGGCCGCACGCATGGACGGGGCAGGGCCGTTTGGCGTGTTCTTCCTTGTCGTCCTGCCCTTGATCAAACCGGGCTTGGCGGCTGCCGCGATCTTCACCTTCCGTGTCGCATGGAACGAATTTCTTCTCGCCAATGCTTTGGCCGACCGAAATTCGCGTACCGTGCCGGTGACCATCGTGAATTCGATCACTGAATTTGACATCGACTGGGGCGTGATCATGGCCACGGGCATGCTGTTGGCGATCCCCCCCATCATTTTCACCTTCGTGGCCTCGCGCCAGATCATCACCGGTATGACTGCAGGCGCGGTCAAGGGCTGATGTGGGAGTGGTTGCTGAGCCCGATGGATGCGGCGCGCGTTCATGACGTCGGATGGCATCTGAGCTGGCACGCACGCATCATGGTTGTGGCATGGGGCATATTAGTTCCGATGGGCATCCTGATTGCGCGCTACTTCAAGATCATGCCCTCGCAAGGATGGCCGCAGAAACTCGACAGCCACCTGTGGTGGAACACCCATCGAATTTGCCAGTATTCGGCTTTCGTCCTGATGCTGGTTGGCCTGTGGTTTATCCTGAACGCCCCCGCGGTTGCTGCACTGCCCGGCCCTCACGCGCTACTTGGCTGGACCGTGCTGGCGCTGGGGATGGCGCAGGTGCTGGGTGGGCTTTTGCGGGGCACCAAAGGTGGGCCGACAGAGCCTGCAAAGGATGGCTCGTTGCGCGGAGATCATTACGACATGACACCCCGTCGTCTGGCCTTTGAATATCTGCACAAATCTCTGGGCTATGTCGCGCTGGTTCTGTCTATGACCGCCATCCTCTTGGGGCTTTGGCAAGCGAATGGTCCAAACTGGATGTGGCTGAGCCTGCTGATCTGGTGGGGCGGGCTGGGTATCACGGCCTTGATACTGCAACGCCGGGGTATGGCCGTGGATACATATCAGGCCATCTGGGGCCCCGATCCAACGCTTCCGGGTAATCGACGCAAACCTATTGGCTGGGGCATTCAGCGCCCGGACCTGTCGGCCAAGCTACGCTCCCACGACGGTTAGGGTCGCATCACGCCTCTGCGCCAACCGCCTTGAGTGCCGCAGTCGCAACCTCGACGTCCTGTGCGCCCGATCCGGACCCAACGCCGATGCCGCCAATACAGGCCCCGTTGATGATGATCGGCAATCCACCGGCCAAACCTGTGACAGCACCCCCCGTTGCCATTCCGATATGCGGTTGCACTTCGGGTGGTATCACAGAGCTTGGCGCACGAATGGAGGCGGCAGTCCGTGCTTTGGACAGCGCGCTCTTCCGGCTCAGGAATTTCGCGCCAGTCATGCGGATTTCTCCGAGAACCTCCCCACTTGCGTCGACAATGACGATGCATTGCGGCTGGTCCATCTCCTCGGCCTTCGCAATTGCAGCTTGCAGCATGGTCATGACACCGGCATGGGTCAGGGTGTCGGTCGAAGCTGTGTAATCCATTTGAAAATTATCCTGAATTTGCGGATGGGACGTCAGTTCGACCATGCCGCAATCCCGGTGGATTGGAAATGCTTGGCCGCAATTTAGAGAGCGATTGCGGGAAGTCGACCCGTTCAAAATATTTTATTCTTGGGAATATATATTGAATAAAGAGAATAATTCTGAGATATATTTTTGACGCGGATCGCGTGCGCGTATTTGGTTTCTGCCCGCAGAAAGGGACATAGAACGTGAAGGATATGATCTCGGATCATCGGTATCTGGACGGGCGCAAAGTTGCGGCACGGGTGTTGGACGATTGCAAAGCGTATTGCGCTGCCCAAAGCGGCATTGGCAGGCTGGTCTCGATCTCGATCGGAGAGAACCCCAGCGTCGCAGTCTATGTTCGAAATCAAGCGCGCGGCGCGCAAAAGGCGGGGCTGCCCTTCGATCAGGAGTTCTGGGGCGCCGAAATGACACAGGATGAGGCCAAAACGCTGATCCAGAAGATGAATGACGACCCGGGTGTGCTCGGCATCATTCTTCAGCGCCCGGTGCCGGATCATATCAATGTCCGCTCCCTGCAATCTGCGATCCACCCGCTGAAGGATGTGGAAGGGATGAACCCCGCCTCAATCGGGAATATCGTTTACTCCGACGTTGCGCTGGCGCCGTGCACCGCTGCCGCCAGTGTCGAGTTGATCAAGGAAACTGGTTTGGACCTCAAAGGCCTTGAGGTCGTCATGATCGGTCATTCCGAAATTGTCGGCAAACCAGCCGCGATGATGTTGATGGCCGAGGGGGCCACGGTCACCGTTTGTCACCACATGACCCGGTCCGTTGCGATGCATTCACGTAGGGCGGATGTTGTCGTTGTGGCCGTCGGCATTCCGCATTTTTTGGGTGCGGACATGATCAAGCCGGGCGCGGTCGTCATCGATATCGGCATCAACCAGATCACAGATGAGACAGGTACCGCGCAGCTTGTTGGCGACGTCGATACCGAGGCGGTTAAGGATGTCGCAGGATGGATCACACCCGTTCCGGGGGGCGTGGGTCCTGTAACGGTTGCTATTTTGATGCGAAACGCCACAGTAGCGCATCAAAGACAGGTTGCCGCTGGCTGGACGGAGTAAAACATGGCCCGATTGGAAAACACATTCGACGCAAGCCGGGCGATCCGGTTGCCAAGTGGCAAGGGCGACCGCCCAGTGGTGTTTGAAGTGTTTCTTGGGCCGGGCTTTGATTGTCTGGAAGCTGCTGCCATTACCGAGACGCTGAATATCGCCAATCAGGTTGCAGCACGCGACCTGTGCCAATGGCGCTTTGTCTCCGACAAACCCGGTCTGGTGGCCGGATCGAACGGGCTCCTGGTGCGCGCTGAACCTGCGATCAACAACCATGACCTGTCGGATGTAATGATAGTCATTGGCGGCAAAAGCGGCTCCGGGATGGGCTGGCTCGGACGGCTGCGCCAGATGCAACGCAAGGCACTCACGGTGATCTTGTTCTCTGATGCGGCGACTGCATATATCCGCTCAACCAAGACACCGACCGGTCGCGTCACCACCCATTGGCGCGATGCGGCGAAGCTCAAGGAAACGGGCTATCATCCGAACCTGACCGAAACACTGTCGGAAAGCTCGGATGGGATCATCACCGCGGCTGGGGCAGGGGCCACGGCGGAACTGATCATCGGCCTGATTTCCCCCATGCTGGATGCACCACAGGTGGCTGAATTGGGCAACCGTCTGTTGCTGCCTCTGATCCGCAAAAGCGACGCTGAACAACCCAAGGATATCGCTGATAACAAGGGGCTGTTTGATCACCGGGTTACACAGGCCATCAAGCTGATGGAAGAAACCATCTCCGAGCCGATGTCGATGGCTAATCTGACCCGCGAGGTTGGGGTTTCAACCCGCCAGCTCGAGCGGGTATTCCGGATCGTGTTCGACCAGTCGCCTGCGCGTTTTTATAAACAACTGCGCACCAAACGCGCCCGCGCGATGATCGAAGAGACGTTGCTTCCGCTGGCTGATGTTGCCGTCGCTACCGGATTTGGCTCGTGCAACACCATGTGTCAGGCGGTGAAAGATGAATACGGCGTCACACCCTCGAAGATGCGCGCGCGCAAGGATGTCAGCTTGCTGAAATTCGCCTGATCTTAGAGCGCCAGATACCCGATCCCTGCAAAGGTTACAGCGACCCCCGCCCATTGCCCCGGTGTCATGCGTTCCTTCAGAAACGCCCATGCCAGAATGATCGTGACCATCCCGAAGATCGAGGCGGCCACAGCCGCGAATTCCGGTCTGTCCAATCCGCCTGAGGCGATCACGATGCCCAACGCCGTCGCATCAAGCACACCCATCAATGCGAGCAGGGGCCATGCTGATCGCGCGGGCAGGCGTGGCCCACCGGACAGAATGAGCAATGCAATCACGCCCAACGCGGTGACAAGCCGTGTGGCCAGAACCACCGGTAACTCATCTCCCGATTGTGTCGCGAGTTGCCCAATCGCGAAGGTCAGCGCGAAGCCCGTTGCGCCCATGACGGCCCAGCCAATGGCCACGGATTGGGCACCACCGCTTTCGCTTCGGTCAGACAGCACGCCCACAATGGCAACGCCCAGAATGACCAGACCAACCGCCAACCACTGATCCCACGGGACGGGCTGGCCCGACACGGCCGCCCAACCAATCGACAGGATCGGATAGGCCCCCATGATCGGCGCGACCAGCCGCACGGGCCCGATGGCGAAGGCCTTGTAAAGCCCGATGCAGCCAAAGACATAACACATCCCGCTGAGGGCGCTCAGCCCATAGGCCTTAGAGGTCATCACCGACCAGTCGCCTAGCCACAAAATGACCGGTAGCTGGAACAGAAAGCCCGCAGCCAGAACACTCGCCAAGGCCGGCAGGACGCCGCCGCGCTGCGAGACATAGCGCACGCATATGTCATGAATGCCCCACGCAAGTGCTGCAAATAGACCTAATGTCAGTGACAGCATCGACTTGCCTGAGCCATAATGCGGAAAAGTATTATCATGTGTCGGTGTTGAATTCCTTGCGGGGGCGAGATGGCCACGTTATTCTTACTGTTAAATTTTTATTCCGCAGATGCAACTATGCAGCGGCAGGGAGAGGCAAATGCTTGACGATCTTTATCCCAAGGTCCAGCCGGGTCCGCCGCGACCCAGCCAAATCTATATGCCGACGCAGTTCTCGTTGCCACCGGGCACCGAACGCTATGTGGTCGAGGGCGCAGGAGCGATCCTGATACCCCTTGCCAGCGGCGACCAGATCACCGTGATCAATGATGAAGGCGGTCAGGTTTGCGAGATTGTAGCCAGTGACGACAAGGGCCGCGTTGATGCAGGCATTCTCGGGGCGAGCGCTAACGCATCCGCGTCAGGCTTGCGCGGTCTTTTGATGAGCTCTGATCAGTCTCTGCGCGGCCTTCGCATGGGACTGGACGCCCGCGGCATTGATCTGGCCGATGCGCAAGCGATCCGCTTGTTTGACGAGGCGACCCGGCCCGGCGCACAGGAGACATTCCGTGCGGAACGGGACGGCGTGGTTGTGATTGCAGCGCCTCACATGAACGCAAATGGGGCGATGGATTTCGAGGTGCAGGACACGGTCTCTCCACTGACTGTTATGATCAAACGCGCCACGTTGAAATCTGCAGCCCGCTTCGAGTTGCCAGACCCTCTGGCCGATCCGGTTGATGATATTCGCGTGCATACCCGAACAGCAGAATCCTTTTTTGTCAAAGCCGGGGACTACATCCAGATTATCGACGTCGATGGTCGGCAATGCACTGATTTTGAATGCTTTTCAGCGCGCAAGCTGGATAAGGGTATCGAACATGCGCTTGATGTGACCACGACCCGAACCCTGATGGGCCACGCCTATCCCATGCCCGGCTTGCATGCGAAATATTACGATCAGGAAATGCTGCCGCTGGTCGAGGTGGTGCAGGACACCTGCGGACGCCACGATGCCTTTGCTCTGGCCTGCTCGGCGAAATACTATGACGATATCGGCTATCCCGGCCACGTGAATTGCTCTGACAATTTCAACAAGGCGTTGGCGAAATTCAACGTATCAGGCCGCCCCGGCTGGATGGCGATCAATTTCTTCTTCAACACGTTTCTCGACGAACATGGCGTGATGTATTCCGACGAACCGTGGTCTCGCCCGGGCGACTACGTGTTGCTGCGCGCGCTGACGGATATTGTCTGCGTCAGCTCGGCCTGTCCGGATGACACCACGGCCGCCAATGGCTGGAACCCCACCGACATTCATGTCCGCACATATAGCGGCAAGGAAACCTTCCAACGCTCGGTCGCGTACCGACCCACTCCAGATGCGGACTTCAAGATGACCAAGCAGACCGGCTTCCACGACAGCTTTGCCAAACACACGCGAAACTTTATTGAATATAATGGCTATTGGCTGGCGAACTGCTTTGCCGAAGCCGGACCGATAGAGGAGTATCATGCCTGCCGCGAGAAAGCGGTGATCATGGATCTTTCTCCGCTCCGCAAGTTCGAGATCACCGGACCTGATGCCGAGGCGCTGTGCCAATATGTGTTCACCCGGAACATGAAGACGCTGGCGGTGGGCGGCGTCGTCTATACCGCGATGTGTTACGAGCATGGCGGGATGATCGATGACGGCACCGTCTTCCGGTTGGGCAAGGACAATTTCCGCTGGATCGGCGGCAACGATTACGGTGGCGAGTGGCTGCGCGAACAGGCCGAAAAACTGGACCTGAAGGTGCTGATCCGCTCTTCGACCGACCAGTTGCATAATGTGGCGGTGCAGGGCCCGGAAAGCCGGGATCTTTTGCGCAAGATCGTCTGGACCGCGCCCCATAATCCGGAGTTCGACCAACTCGGCTGGTTCCGCTTCACGCCGGCGCGTCTCCACAATGAAAGTGGGACCCCCTTTGTCTTGTCGCGCACCGGCTACACGGGTGAACTGGGTTACGAGGTGATGTGCCATCCGAAGGACTGCGCAGAAATCTTTGATGCGATCTGGGAGGCCGGGCAGGAGCACGGTCTGAAGCCAATGGGACTCGAAGCGCTTGATCTGGTGCGGATTGAAGCGGGCCTGATCTTCGCGGGCTACGATTTTTCCGATCAGACCGACCCGTTCGAGGCCGGGATCGGCTTTACGGTGCCGCTCAAATCCAAGCCCGATGACTTCATCGGACGAGATGCCCTGATCAGGCGCAAGGAACACCCCGTCCGCAAGCTGGTGGGTTTGGATATCGACAGTCAGGTGCAGGTCGATCACGGCGATTGCATCCATATCGGCCGCGCCCAAATCGGGGAGGTGACATCTTCGATGCGCTCTCCTCTGCTTGGGAAAAACATCGCGATGGCGCGTGTCGACGTGGCTCATGCGGAGCCGGGGACCGTGCTTGAGATCGGCAAGCTGGACGGGCACCAAAAGCGCTTGCCCGCAACAATCCGAGCCGACCTTGCTGCGTTTGATCCAAAGAAGGAGCGGCCCAGATCATGACCCAGACCGTGCTTGAGCAAATCGGTGGCGAATGGGCGTTACGCGAATTGGTGGAGCACTTTTATGATCTGGTCGAGACCCTGCCTGAAGGCAAACAAATCCTGTCTCTCCATCTGCAAAATCATGGGCTGTCCCACACACGGATGGAGCAGTTCAATTTCATGTCCGGCTTCATGGGCGGGCGGCAATATTACATGGAGAAACACCGGCATATGAATGTGAAGGAAATCCATGCGCATATCCCGATCCGCACCGAGGATGCAGAGAACTGGTTGAAAATCATGGATCAGACACTGGCCGATTTGAACCATAGCGGCCCGCATATCGATCGCTTGCGCGCGACGCTGCGCCGGGTCGCGATGATCCTCGTCAATGATGGTCAGGTGGCATGAGCGGTGCCGGGGATCTGCCCGAACATCATATCGGTGAAATCATCCAGATGGCGCTGTCAGATCACGTCAGCTTTTCTGATATAGAGGCCGAATACGGGTTGAAGGAAAAACAGGTTAAGGCTCTGATGCGCGACCATCTGAAATCCGGAAGCTACAAGACGTGGCGCAAACGCGTGCGTGACTTCGGCACACGGCGCGAAAGCTACAAATAGGATATAGTATGCTGCGCAGAACCTTGTTGATCATGCTCTTTGGCACCCTTGCGCTTCCCGCCGCTGCTCAAGCGGTTAAGCTCAAAGCCCACGAGATTGACGCCCTGCTGAGTGGGAATACCGCAATAGGCAAATGGGACGGTGCCAGTTATCGCCAGTATTTTAATGCCGATGGCAGCACGATTTATGCGCAAGAGGGCGTCCGCTCGACCCGCGGCAAATGGCGGGTGGATGCGGATCGAAGCGAATACCAATCCATCTGGCCACGCGACGCCGAATGGGAGGGATGGTTCGTGATGGAATGGGATGGGGATTTCTACTGGGTCAGCAAGAAAACCCCACCGACGCCTTTCAAGGTTGTGGAAGGCGAGAAGCTGGTGGCGGAATGAAGCGAGCGCTTCTTGCCCTGCTTTTGTTGGCCTCACCGGCCAGTGCCAACTCTTTTTGCGCTCAACTGGACGGCCTGTTCAAAGAAGCAAGCACCATCAGTTTGCCGTCGCGCCCTGATGCGGAAACCACCTGCTCCACGGCGTTGGCCTTGTCGGGTGAAACCTCCAAACATTGCGCATGGCCATTTGACTATCGCTCCGGAGCTGCCACTCAAGCGTTCGAGGCTCTGGTCACGGCTGTTCCCGCTTGTCTGGAACTGGATGTGGCGGCGGCAGATGATCAGGACGTCAACCATCCCGATTTCTACGATCTGCGGGTTTTCAATCCGGCCCAAGGCGAAGTTGGCGTCTCCCTCAAAGACAAGGGTGCGCTTCAGCAAACCTATGTTTTTCTGCGCGCAACGCCGGGTAACTGACCAAAACCGACGTCGCAAAACCGTTAGACCTCCCTGCGGTGGAGCTTCCATCCTGACCACAGGAGGGGGCGCAATGACGGACGCACCGAAGCGCAGAGGCAGACAAGCTCGGCTAAACGCCAGGAGCGATGTTGCCGCCCCTGCGAAGGTCCGTCGCCGCATCCCACCCTATGCTCCGTTTCCCGACAAAGACATCGCTCAGTTGGAGGCTCAGGCTGACTGGCTTCTGGAAGAGATCGGCATAGAGTTTCGCGATGATCCCGAAGCGCTTGAGCACTTGGCCGGAGCAGGGGCAAAGGTTGTCGATGAACGTGTCCGTTTTCCAAGCGGATTGGCCCACGCCTTGTGTGAAACCGCGCCGCAAGAGTTCGAGCTGCTCGCCAGAAACCCCGCAAAATCGCTGACCCTTGGTGGCGACCATCTGGTCTTGATGCCCGGCTATGGGTCCCCCTTCGTGACCGATCTCGACCGGGGCCGCCGCTATGCCACGCTCCAAGACTTTCAGAACTTTGTTCGTCTCGCCTATCTGTCCCCGTATCTGCACCATTCCGGCGGCACGGTGGTGGAGCCTACGGATGTCCCGGTCTCCAAACGCCACCTCGACATGGTGTTTGCGCATCTGACGATGTCCGACAAGCCTTTCATGGGCGCTGTCACCGAACCCCATAGGGCCCAAGACAGCCTTGATATGGCCCGCATCGTGTTCGGGACAGCCATGGATCGACATGCGGTTGTTCAGGCCAATATCAACGTCAATTCACCAATGGTCTATGACGCCACAATGACAGGTGCCCTGAAGGTCTATGCGGAGGCGGGACAATGCGTTTGCATCTCGCCTGCGATCTTCGGTGGCGCAATGGGGCCGGTCACCCCTGCCGCGATGGCCGCCCAGACCCACGCGGAGCTGCTTGCGGGCATCGCACTTACACAAGTGATCCGGCCCGGTTGCCCGGTGGTCTATGGTAGTTTTCACAACACGATGAGCCTCAAATCCGGTGCACTCACTTTCGGCACGCCGGAGGCGAATTTGACCATCTTCGCGCTCGGACAGCTTGCCCGTCGTCTTGGGGTTCCGTTTCGCTCTGGTGGTGGGCAGATTACGGGCTCCAACACAGCAGACGGGCAAGCCATGGCAGAGAGCGTCGCTGCGATGTGGGCCACCGTCATGTCGGGATGTCATCAGGTGTGGCATGCCGCAGGTTGGCTGGAAGGTGGTCTGACCATGGGATACGAGAAATTCGTCATGGATCTGGATGCCTGTGGTGCCATGCTCAAAATGGTTGCAGGAATGGAAGTCACGGAAGAGGCCTTGTCAAAACCCTCTTATCACGAAGCTGGCCCGGGGGAGAATTTCCTGTCCACGGATCACACGATGGCCCATTTTGCGAGTGCAAATTTTGATCCTGATATCGCCGAAGCCGGACCGTATGAAACCTGGGTGGAGAAGGGGGCGCTGACCGCCGAACAACGCGCGCATGCAAGATGGCAGGAGATGCTGGCCAGCGACGCAGCACCCGAGATTGATCCGTCCATCAAGGGTGAGCTCGAGGCGTTTGTGGCGGCGCGCAAAGCCGCTGTTGCCGATGAATGGCATTGATCGCGCGGTGGTGTAAGCTCTTGCTAACGCGTCGCCTGTAAAACCCGGGCCGTTCGAACCTTCGGGGTTTTGCCCTCGTCGTATCCAGTCGTGGTTTCTTGCAAGGGCGCAGCCGTCGGGCCGATATCCGATGTCTCCCGCTCCCTTGTCTGGTCAATCACCGGTGATCAACAGATGTCGGGTTGACCCCGGCACAAGGCTTATGTCCACGGTTTCGGCGGGCCCGCCTTCTTTGACTGCACCATCATTCCAGAGACAAAAACACCCCGCCGGATTGCTCCGTGCGGGGCGTGTCTCGTGGTGGTTGGCTGCCTTAGTTTTGCAGGTAGACCTCAAGCGAGTCGTCCAGCGCGTCTTTCCAGGGTGTGTGATGGATCGGGGCCATGGTGCCTGTCATCACCGATTTGTAGCAGTTGTCCCGGAAGGTCATGATGTTCTGTTTCTTGTGGCCCTTCCATTCCTTGAAGGCCATGCAGGCACCCTCCACATCAAAGCTCGGGTAATCCGTCTCGGCGATCAGTTCCTTGATGTAATCACCTTGATACCAGATCGCGTCATAGTCATCTTCGCCCGCATCTTCGCGGGCCACGCGGTCGATGACGTCGGCCTGCATCGCAGCTTTGTCCGGCATAGCGATCTTGCCCATGATCGCATCGCGCACCCACCAAGCCTGCGCGTCGAACATGTTGAAGGTAAACCATTGATCCTGCATACCTAAATAGAACAGGTCAGGGTTATCCACCCACGCAACGCCTTTGTATAAATCCGCAGTCGCCAAGCGGTTGGCCGTCTTCAAGCGCAGGTCTTCTGCCATGAAGGGGAAGTGGTGCTGGTATCCGGTGCAAAGCAGCACGGCGTCGACATGGCGGCTTGTTCCGTCCTTGAAATGGGCCGTGTTCCCGTCGACTTTCGTAAGCAGTGGAACCTCTGCCCAGTTCTCCGGCCAGTCATATCCCATCGCCGCTGTGCGGTGGCTGACGGTGATCGACTTCGCCCCGTATTTCCAGCATTGAGAGCCGATATCCTCGGCGGAATAGGACGTCCCCACGATAAGAATATCCTGATCCTTGAATTCCAACGCGTCGCGGAAGTCATGGGCGTGCAGCACGCGTCCCTTGAACTTGCCGAAGCCTTCGAACTCCGGAACGTTCGGGGTCGAGAAGTGACCCGATGCGCAGATCACATGGTCAAAGTCTTCGGTATATTCAGTGTCTTTGGGCAGGTCTTTCACCGTGACCGAGAATTTCCCGTCCTCGTACTCGACCCGTCGCACCACGGTTTCGAACCTGATCCAGTCGCGCACGCCGGCCTTTTCAACGCGGCCCTGAATGTAGTCGAACAGGACAGCCCGTGGCGGGTATGAGGCGATCTGTTTGCCGAAATGTTCTTCAAAGGAATAGTCGGCAAATTCCAGACCCTCTTTCGGCCCGTTTGACCAAAGATAGCGATACATCGAGCCGTGTACCGGCTCGCCATATTGATCGACGCCCGTACGCCATGTGTAGTTCCACAAACCACCCCAGTTGGCCTGTTTTTCGAAGCAGACGATTTCGGGGATGTCTTCGGCATTGTTCTTGGCGGATTGGAAAGCTCTAAGCTGCGCAAGCCCCGAGGGTCCGGCACCGATGATTGCGATACGTTTGGCCATGTCCTGTTCCTTCTGGAAATAAAAAAGGCCGCCGCGGAACTACCCGCAGCGACCCAATGAGAATTACGCTAGGAGATACATCAGATATCCAGCGTGTTGTCCTTCTCCCACTGCGAGAAGTGGGAGGTGAAATCGTTCCATTCCTGCTGCTTCATTTTCAGGTAGGCGGCAGAGAACTCCTCGCCCATCGCGGCTTTCAGGCTCTTGTCCTTGTCATACTCGCGCAATGCGTCGAGCATGTTCAGCGGCAGTTTCGGCGCGCCGCGCACCTTGTGGCCCTCGGCATACATGTCGATGTCATAACGCTTGCCGGGATCGGCTTGCGACCGGATACCATCCAGCCCCGCCGCAATGATCACCGCTTGCAACAAATAGGGGTTGGTTGCGCCATCTGGCAGGCGCAGCTCGAACCGGCCCGGTCCCGGAACGCGGACCATATGCGTCCGGTTGTTGCCGGTCCAGGTCACGGTGTTGGGCGCCCATGTCGCGCCCGACATGGTGCGGGGCGCGTTGATCCGCTTGTAGCTGTTGACCGTCGGATTGGTGATGGCAGCCAACGCGGAGGCGTGCTTCATGATGCCGCCGAGGAAGTGACGGCCTTTTTCCGACAGACCCAGCTCGGCGGTTTGGCTGCTGTCATTTGCGTCCATTGCAAAGACATTGGTCTTTGCCCTGTCTCCGGGTGCGTCCCAAACGGAAATATGGGCGTGGCAGCCATTGCCGGTCAGTCCTTCAACGGGCTTGGGCATGAAGGTTGCCCGGAACCCATGGGCTTCGGCCACGGATTTCGTCATGAACTTGAAGAAGGAATGCTTGTCAGCGGTCTTGAGCGCGTCGTCGAATTCCCAGTTCATTTCGAACTGACCATTGGCGTCTTCGTGGTCGTTTTGATACGGCCCCCAGCCCATATCGAGCATGTAGTCGCATATCTCACGCACGACTTCATAGCGGCGCATCACGGCTTGTTGGTCGTAACAGGGTTTTGCGGCTGTATCATATTCGTCGGAGATTTGATTTCCGTCGGGGGTCATCAGGAAGTACTCGGCCTCGATCCCGGTCTTGACGTGCAGACCTTCGGCAGCGGCTTCATCGATGAGGCGACGCAAGACATTGCGCGGGGCTTGGGCGACGTCCTCGCCTTCCATCACGCAGTTGCCCGCGACCCATGCAACCTCGGGCTTCCACGGCAATTGGATGACGGAGGAGGGGTCAGGCACGGCCAGCATGTCGGGATGTGCCGGTGTCATGTCGAGCCATGTGGCAAAGCCTGCGAAGCCCGCGCCGTCTTCCTGCATATCTGCGATCGCTTGAGCGGGAACAAGCTTGGCCCGCTGTCCGCCGAACAGGTCGGTGAAGGAGATCATGAAATATTTAACGCCGTTGTCCTTGGCGAATTTTGCGAGATCGGTTGTCATTGTGGTCTTTCCCTATTGGTCGTCATGTTGAGGGCGCGTGCCATTAAGACCGCGCCCTTCGTTTGTCAGTAGCTTGTGCCGGGTTTGCCGGGGTACCAGTCGGTGCCTGCCAGCGGTACCTGCGCCATCGCGGCAGCTTCCATTGTCAGCGCCACCAGGTCTTCGGGTTCGAGATTGTGCATATGGTTCTTGCCGCAAGCCCGCGCGATGGTCTGCGCTTCGAGGGTCAAAACCTTGAGATAGTTCTTGAGCCTGCGCCCGCCCTCGACCGGATCGAACCGGGACATGAGATCAGGATCTTGTGTTGTGATGCCTGCGGGGTCGAGCCCCTCATGCCAGTCATCATATGCGCCTGCGGTTGTGCCGAGCTCGTTATACTCTTTTTCCCATTTCGGGTCATTGTCTCCGAGCGCAATCAGTGCGGCCGTGCCAATCGCCACAGCATCAGCGCCGAGGGCCATGGCCTTGGCCACATCGGCCCCGGACCGGATGCCGCCCGAAATCACCAGTTGCACTTCGCGGTGCATACCCAGATCCTGCAGGGCTTTTACCGCCGGACGAATACAGGCCAGCGTCGGTTGACCGACATGCTCGATAAAGACATCCTGCGTCGCCGCGGTGCCGCCTTGCATCCCGTCCAGAACGACCACGTCCGCGCCTGCTTTTACGGCAAGGGTGGTGTCGAAGTAAGGACGGGCGCCTGCGACCTTCACATAGATCGGCACTTTCCATCCGGTAATTTCACGCAGCTCGAGAATCTTGATTTCTAGATCGTCGGGGCCCGTCCAATCCGGGTGCCGACAGGACGACCGTTGGTCAATGCCTTTGGGCAGGTTGCGCATTTCTGCTACGCGATCAGAGATTTTCTGACCAAGCAGCATACCGCCGCCACCTGGCTTTGCGCCTTGTCCGACGACAATTTCAATCGCGTCGGCCTTGCGCAGGTCGTCTGGGTTCATCCCGTAGCGCGAGGGCAGGTATTGATAGACCAGTTTGGAGGAATGGCCGCGCTCTTCCGGGGTCATGCCGCCATCGCCGGTTGTGGTGGATGTACCAGCGGCATTGGCGCCGCGTCCGAGAGCTTCCTTCGCCGGGCCGGACAAAGCGCCAAAGCTCATGCCCGCGATGGTGATCGGAATATCCAGTTCCATCGGGTTCTTCGCGTGGCGCGTGCCCAAGGTGACCTTGGTCTCGCATTTTTCGCGATAGCCTTCGAGCGGGTAGCGTGAGATCGATGCACCCAGAAAAAGGAGGTCGTCAAAGCTGGGCACTTTGCGCTTCGCACCACCGCCGCGAATGTCATAGATGCCGGTGGCGGCTGCGCGCCGAATGTCGCTGTTGGCGTCTTGCGTAAACGTCGCGGACTGGCGCGGCGTTGTATGTGGGATACCCCTTGGGTCGTGATCTTTCATGCGATTTCCCTCAGTAGGCCGCAGCGTTGTCGACGTCAAAATTGTAGAGTTGGCGTGCGGAGCCATAGCGCTTGAATTCCTCGGGCTTGGCATCACATCCGCCACGCTCCAGCAATTCGGTCAGCAACTCGATATGCTCTGGCCGCATTTCTTTTTCGATGCAGTCCGCTCCGAGGGACTTCACCGACCCGCGCACGAAGAACCGCGCCTCGTAGCAACTGTCGCCGAGCGCGTCTCCTGCGTCACCGCAGACAACGATGTTGCCGGACTGCGCCATGAAGGCGGACATGTGACCGATATTGCCATGCACGATGATGTCGATGCCTTTCATCGAGATGCCACAACGCGAGGAGGCGTTGCCCTTGATAATCAGCGTGCCACCATGGCCGGTAGCGCCTGCATATTGCGAAGCGTCGCCTTCAACAATCACAGTGCCTGACATCATGTTCTCTGCCACGCCGGGGCCGGCGGACCCATGCACATGCACGGTCGCCTGCTTGTTCATTCCGGCGCAGTAATACCCGGTAGAGCCTTTGACATTCACCTCGATCGGCGCATCCAGCCCGACGGCAATCGCGTGGCTGCCTTTCGGATTTACGATGTCCCAAACCGTCTGATTGGTGTCTGTCGCCTGCGCATGGAGCGTTGCGTTCAGTTCGCGCAAGCCTTGCGCTTCAAGATCGAATGTCTGCATTTATGCCGCTTTCTCTTGCGCGGTTGGGGTCGCGTTATGCGACCAGAAGTAAACTGTTGCGGGCTCGGGTTCCCAAACGCGGGCTTCATCAATGCCGGGTAGGTTGACCAGAGCACGGTATTCGGACCCGAAGGCCACGTATTGATCGGTTTCTGCCATGACGGCAGGTTTGCAGGCAATTGGATCACGCACCACGCCGAAGCCGTCTTTTGTGCCGACGACGAAGGTGAAGAAGCCGTCGAGATCATCGAGGCTCGAGTCCAGCGCTTCGCCCAAAGTCGCGCCGTTCATCATTTTCCATGTGAGGTAAGCCGCGCCCACCTCGGTATCGTTTTCGGTTTCGATATGCACACCCTCGCGGCGCAGCTTGCGGCGCAGAGAATTGTGATTGGACAATGACCCGTTGTGAACGAGGCATTGATCGAGCCCGGTGTTGAAGGGGTGTGCGCCCATCGTGGTGACCGCAGATTCCGTTGCCATGCGCGTATGTCCGATCCCGTGGGAGCCGGACATCTGACGCAGCTCAAAGCGATCTGCCACGTCTTTGGGAAGGCCGACCTCCTTGTAGATTTCCAGGCTTTCGCCGCGGCTCATCAATCGGACGCGGGGGCGCAGGGTCGTCAGGGCGGCGCGAGCGGCATCCAGTTCGCTGGCCTTCACTTCGAGCACTGCATGAGTGTCCTTGATGGTCATTTCGACCTTGCCGTCAATTTCCTTGCGCAGGTCGTTATCGAGCTTCTTGAAGTCGACATCTGGTGTATCCGACTGGACCGTCAGTTTCGCCTTACCCTTTGAATCTCCGCCGTAAATCGCGATGCCTGCACTGTCGGGACCACGGTCCGTCATGGTGATCAGCATGTCAGTCAACATGTCACCCAGTTGAGGCTCCAGAGATTTGTCTTTTAGAAATAATCCGACGATTCCACACATCAGGCCGATCCTTCCGATCTGTTAGCAGCGACTGAGTCTCAGGCTATCAACGATCATTAACAACCTCAACCCGTAGGAATAAAATATTCCTGTAGGTAATTTAGTGTTGGTCAGGATTCAGACGCATAATTTGCGACCGTTTTCGAAAACCAGACACTGGGGGAAGCGCGCGGAACGCGCCTCCGGTTCTTTTATAGACACAAACGCCGTCAGTATCGTTCCAGCGCTTTTGCGATCTTTTCGGGATCGCCCATCTTCTTGGCCTTCTCGAGATGTTCGCCTTCGCGCACGAACTGGATGCGATGCCAGCCCAGCCAGAAGATAACACCTACGATCGTCATTGCGACTTCCCAGCCTTGAAACGGGTAGATTGCTCCAACTTCGGCCAGATCTACGGCCCAGTCTTTATATCCGATAGTTGACATAGTCGTATCCTTACTCTGCTGGAGTTACTTTGGTTGCAAGATGCGCCTTGTCGGCTGCGATGATTGCAGCTTTGGCGTCCTCGTAGGCGTGGTGCTCTGCGTAATCGAGGCCTTGAATTTCAACCTCTTCAGGAATGCGCAGTACCCCGGCGGCCGCCTGCATCTTTGCCACGACGAAACCAGGCAAGAAGCCAAGCACACCGAACATGATCACAGCGCCCAGGAACTGACCAACTGGGTTGATGGCCGCGTAGCCTTCGTACGGAGACGACGGTGCGCCCCAGAGAACGAAGCCCGAGATCACAAGGCCCACAAAACCTGCATAGCCGTGAACAGCGACAGCGCCGACCGCGTCATCAAGTTTGAACTTCTTCTCGACCCAGTAGTGCAGCTTGTAGACGATTACCACGCCAACAGCACCGATCAGCATCGCTTGGATTGGGTGATAGAGATCGTTGCCTGCAGACGCTGTGATAATCCCGGCGAGACCACCAGAGAAGGTCCAGAAGGCGTCGCCCTTGGAGACCACATAGGCTGCCATCAAGCCGCCTGACAAGGACATCAGGAAGTTGAAGGTAATGGCAGATAGCGAGGTCGGTGCGAGATAGATATTCGTCGCCGTCCAAGTTGTTCCGGTGATCTGACCGTCGATGAGTTCTGGTGAGATCGCAGGCACGTTGCATGCGGCATAGAAGCCCCAGAAGCCAGTGTAGATCAGGAAAATCCCGATGGTCAGCAACCAAGGGTTATGCGGTGGAATATCGCGCGGTGTCCCGTCAGCGGCAAATTTGCCGATCCTTGGACCAAGCACCATGATCACACCAAGCGCGTAGCCACCTGCGATGGCATGGATCACGCCGGATGCGTAGGCGTCGTGGTAGCCGAGATATTGAACCATCCAGCCGCCATAGTGCCAGCCCCATGCGGCATCGATGATCCAGAACACGGACCCGATCAGAACCGCATGGACCCAAAGCGCGGAAGAGCGAATGCGCTCAATCACTGAACCTGAGACGATCGAGGCTGCTGTCCATGAGAACAGAAGGAACGCGGCCCAGAACACGCCAGTGATCCGGTCGCCAAGGTTTGTTCCCATGGTTTCAGACCACGGCACGTTCGCAGCACCGGCCTCTAAATCCAGTCCGCCGAAGAACGGGAACATGGGGAACGCCCAGTAGATCCACCAGCCAAAGAAGAAGAACGTCACAGTCACCAGTGGGATGATCATGATGTTCTTCATCAAGGTGTGCATGTGGTTTCTATTCCGGCTCGCGCCGACTTCGTACATACAAAAACCGACGTGAATCAGGAACATAAACACAACGGTTACCCAGTAATAGAACTCGGTAAACACCGTTGTTAACGCATTAAGATTGCCATCCACTGACTTTCTCCCTTGTTGTTTTCCAGGTTGTTCGTTGCCTGGCAGTAAAATTTTTTTCTTATGAATGATGGAGGGATTGTGATTCTGTCAATCATTGGATTTTCGAAATTCATTTGGCGTGCGCTCGAAATTCAGTCTGGGAAACTTCAAATCAAACGCTGCATCGGGAGGAGAAATATTGCCTGACAGGAAAAAAAGTTGCACGGCATTCTTGCTTTTTGATGCTGGGTCGGGCTGAATACTGGCAACAAAGACTCATAATGACAGGGGATAAAACATGGCCATCATCTGGAGACATTCAGTATTGGCAGCTCGGCATGCTGCAATCGGCGGAGAGCTGGAAGATTGGAACGGCATGGGCACAGCCTGGTTCTATGACCACACGCCCGAGCGCGCCAAGGCGGATTACGAAGCCATTCGCACGAAAGCGGGGCTGATGGATGTCTCCGGTCTGAAGAAAGTGCATCTGGTTGGCCCTGACGCGGCTTACGTGATCGACCGGGTGACGACACGCAATGTCGCAAAGATTGCCGTGGGCCGGTCCACCTATGCGTCGATCCTGAATTCGGATGGCAAGTTCATTGACGACTGCATCATTTATCATCTCGCCGTAAACACGTGGATGGTGGTGCATGGTACGGGCACCGGGATGGAGCAGCTTACAACGGTTGCCGCAGCAAAGAATGTTGCCGTCCTGTTTGATGACGATCTGCATGACATGTCGTTGCAAGGGCCGGTGGCGGTCGATTTCCTTGCCAAGCATATCGATGGCATTCGCGATCTGGCCTATTTTGGGATCATGCATACGAAGCTGTTTGGGGCGAATGTGATGATCTCCCGCACTGGGTATACCGGCGAGCGGGGCTACGAGATTTTCGTTGGCGCCAAGGACACGGTGCATGTCTGGGATAGCATTTTGTCGGAAGGCGAGAGCATGGGCATCCGTCCGGTACAGTTCTCGACGCTCGATCTGCTGCGCACTGAAAGCTATCTGCTGTTCTATCCGGGCGACAACTCGGAGACTTATCCGTTTGCTGACGAGCCATGCGGCGACACGATCTGGGAGCTGGGTCTTGAGTTCACCGTCTCACCAGGCAAGACCGGATTTATTGGGGCAGAGAACCACTATGCTCTGGAGGGCAAAGAGCGCTTCAAGATCTATGGTGTGCGGCTTGAGGGCACGACCCCGGCAGATGAAGGTGCTGAACTGCTGCAGGATGGCAAGCAAGTGGGTCACGTCACCTTCGGGATGTATTCCGATGTCAACAAGCATAACGTTGGCATCGCCCGGATGCCCGTGGACTGCGCCAAGCCAGGCACCAAGCTGACGGTGCGCAATGGCGATGGCACGGAGATTGCCTGCGTCACGGAGGAAATGCCCTTCTACGACAAGGACAAGAAAATCCGGGTCGCAAAAGGCTAAGAGAGCAGGGCGCGCGCTTCGGTTCGCGCCCGAACTGTCTGCAAGAGGATCAAATGTCGAAATTCGAGTTTCCACCTGCAATCAAGAGCCGGCCGGTTTATGGCACGCTTGAGGCGCGCACCGGCAAGCATCATCTGATGATCGCAGATGCCGAAGGGGCAGAGGCCATTCTTGAGATTGCCACGCCTGAACTGATGGCCAAAAGCCATATCATCTATATTCCAAAGGGCGCGGATTACGGCGACAAGCTGCGGGCGTTGCAGCCTGCGCAGTATTACGAGGGTCCGAGCTATGCAGCCTCGGTGCAGCGGATCCGCCATGTGCTGGCCAACGCGCATATGGGGTTGCAGATTTATCTAACAGGCACTGAAGGATTGATGGGGCAGGCGCAAAACGAGGCAATGCAGGCCGGTTTTCCGCACACGGCGATCCAGACCGAACATCGAGGATCAGTTGCCCGGCGCATGCAATGCGTGCATTGCAAGGGCATAACCGAAGAGGTGGAAACCGATCCGTTCGTTTGCAGTCATTGCGGGTTGAACCTGTTTGTGCGCGATCATTATTCGCGCCGATTGGCGGCCTATCAGGGTGTGTGCATTGATGCCGAAGATCCCGGCAATGTGCCGGAGCCAAAGGGGATATACGAATGAGCGCGGCCCCACAGAAAGCCAAAGCAGGCGCAGAGAAGATCGAGGTCATCGTCAAAGCGGTTGTGCCGCTGAATGATCTTGTGACCCGGTTTGAATTCGAGCGCCGCGGCGGCGCGTTGTTCCCACCGTTTTCTGGTGGCGCTCACACCGTTGTCGAGATGCAGGACGGTGAGCGGACACGGCTCAACCCTTATTCGTTGATGTCTGACCCGTCGGACCGAACGACCTATGCGATCTCGGTCAGGCGTGACGATGAGGGGCGGGGTGGTTCACTGTTCTTGCACAACCACGTCAAGGTTGGCGATGTGATGACAATTACCTTTCCGGTGAACCTGTTTTCGCTTGATCTGCGGGCGAAGAAGCATCTGTTCTTTGCCGGTGGCATCGGGATCACGCCCTTCATGGCGATGATCGAGCAGCTGGAACATATGAACGGCAATTGGGAGCTGCACTATGCGTGCCGCAGCGAGAGCCTTGGCACCTATGTAGATGTGCTGAGCTACAAGTACCCCAACAAGGTGCATGTGTATTACGACGATCAGAAACAGGCGATCGCGCTGGAAGACTTGCTGGACGGGCAACCGCTTGGCACCAACGCCTATGTGTGCGGCCCCAAGGGGATGATCGACTGGGTGCACGCAACGGCCTCTGCCGCTGGGTGGCCCGACGCCAATGTGCATTCAGAGGAATTTCTTGCCCCTGCACCCGGTGAACCTTTCGAAGTCCGTTTGTGCCAATCGGACAAGACCATCACGGTTGGCGAGCATGAAAGCCTGCTGGAAGCGATCGAGCGAGCTGGGGTTGAAGCCCCGTTTCTGTGTCGCGGTGGATCCTGCGGGCAATGCGAGACGGATGTTGTGTCCTATGACGGAGATTTCGTGCATCGCGATCATTGGCTCGACGATGAAGAACATGCCTCTGGCAAGAAGATAATGCCCTGCGTCAGCCGCTTTGTCGGCAAGCAACTGGAGCTTGATAGATGACCATCCAATTCAATGACGAGACCTTCCGGGACGACTATTCCTTCCATAACTCGGACTGGGCGATCAAACGCTTCCCGTTTCCGTTCCACGAAGACAGCTACATGTATGCCGTCAATATGGAGCAGCATCGCGGTGGGCCTGAAGGCTCGGTCTATGAGAAGCGCTTCGATGTGGATGAGCACTATGTGGCCGAGATGCGCGACCGGGCGATGGTTCTGGCCGATGATCCGCTGCGCTGCCAATCCCTGCCGCATATGACGCTGGCCGGATGGGACCTGCTGGAACTGATCATGGTGTCGAAATCCGAGGATTATCCGGACCTGTTTGAGTTGCACAGGGACGGTGATCAATGGCGCTGGGTCAACAAGCCCATGGGAATTGATGACAGCTTCACCTTTATGGATGAAACCACGCTGCCATACGGTCCGATGGAATATATCACTCGTCAGACCCAAGGGGATTTCTGCGTGCTGGATCAGCGCGAGGACAACCTTTGGATGGATGCGGGAATTGTCACGACGCAGGCCGACTGGTCGTTGGATTTCGATATCGGTATGAATTTCTTTGAGTGGCACGCACCTGTGCCTCTGGCCCATGAAAAGGGCATCTTTGTCCGGGCGCTCAAATTCCTGCTTAACATTCAGCAAGGTGCGCCTGCGCGGCGGTTGAACTGGACCATGACGGTTAATCCACTGCTCGATACCAGCCCGGAGAACTATCACAAGTGGGGCATTCAGAAGACCACTTTGACGCCTGAGAATATCGGCTCAAAACAGCATCTCCGGGTTGAGTTGCAGACCTTTTTCCGGCTGCCGCGCTCGAACGCGTTGGTGTTCCCGATCCGCTGCTACCTCTGCTCGTTTCAGGATCTGATGACGATGCCCAAATGGGGGCGGCGTTTGCACCGGGTTGTTCGTGATCTGCCGGTGGAATTGGCCACTTACAAGGGGTTCATCGACAACCGGCCGATGATGCTGGATTACCTGTCGCAATTTGACGATGGGTTGCCCACTTCTCCGGGGGTCTGGCCGGATTTCGACACCGAGCCGCCGCTGCAAAAGTAGGGCTTATCTGTTGACCGATGACAGGCCAGTGGCGATGCTGCTGGGATGACGGATCACGCTCAACATGGTGGGTGCGCTTGCGGGGCCGTGCGTTACACGCTGACGCGCCCGGCGATGTTTACCCATTGCTGTCACTGCACCCAATGTCAGGCGCTGACGGGAAGTGCCTTTGTCCTGAATGCGATTATCGAAAATGATGCGATTGAGCTGCAGGCGGGCACCTTGATCGAGACGCCGGGACCAACAGAGAGCGGCGGTGTGCACCAGATTTACCGCTGCTCGGTCTGCCACACAGCGATGTGGAGCGATTATGGCGGGCGTCCGAATTATCGGTTTGTCCGTGTTGGGACGTTGGATGCACCAAGCGCGCAGCCGCCAGATGTTCATATCTTCACCCGATCGAAGCTCGACTGGGTGAACATCCCTGAGGGGCAAGCCGCTTTTGAGGTTTTCTATGATCTTGAGAGCACGTGGCCCGCAGCATCTTTGGCGCGTCGGAAGCTGGCGCTGGCCAAGTGAGGCGGATCAGGTTTTCTGCGGATAGCTGATGACGGAAATGTAGCGTGCAGGAAGGCTGACAAGCTTCTCCGGCCCGTGCGGAGCATCGGCGTCGAAAAATAGCGTGTCGCCGGGGCCAAGCGGGTAGACCTGATCACCGTGACGGTAATCCACTTCGCCTTCCAGCATGTAGATCGTCTCGATCCCACCATGCTGGAATGTGGGGAAGACATCTGACTGCTCCGACAGGGTGATCAGATATGGCTCGACGATTACGCCGGACGCGTTCGATCCGATATGACCAAGCAAGTTATACTGATGATTGGCGCGCGTGCCCTCACGTTCCATCTCGACACCCTCGCCGGACTTGGTGTGCACCGCTTCGCGCCGCTCCTCGTAGCCGCGAAAGAAGCTGGTCAGAGGGACGGACAGGGAATTGGCCAATGTTTGCAAAGTGGTCAGCGATGGGGAGGTGTTCCCGTTTTCGATCTTTGACAGCATTCCGATGGACAGCCCGGTCATCTGAGCCAGATCAGCGACCGTCACCTCCTGCTGCTTGCGAAACGCACGGACCTGTCGGCCAATCGCGACCTCCAGTACTTTTTCGCGGTCTTCAGATCGGACTCGGTGCGGATCTTGTGTGAGTTTTGAAACCATATCGCGCCCAAGCTTTTCTATCTTCATATATTCCTACCTATTCGTGGGCAGATCGATCGCGCAAGATTTCGTTTACTGGAAACCGGTCGTATTACCCTTGATATATGTCATTGTAGGGCAAATTTTTCCTGTTGGTAAAATAAATATGACCACGAATAAAAAAATGCGAATTGGGTTCCTGATCTTTCCGGGCTTTCCGATGGCCTGTCTGACCTCGATGATCGAGCCGCTTCGGGCGGCCAATGAGATCGCTGGTCAGGTTGCTTTTGAGTGGCAGTTGATCGCGGAGCAGGCCGGGCGTGTGACGTCGAGCGCGGATGTAGCTTTCGATGCGGAACATGCCCTGGCTGATGTTCGGGAGATCGACGTCCTGTTTTGCCTTAGTGCGCCGACCGCATGTTTTTCTGACACCAAGCGCGGTCATGCGATGATGCGGACGCTGGCACGGCACGGCACCATCTTGGGGGCGATCAGCGGCGGCGTATTTCCCTTGGCCAGGTCGGGGCTAATGGACGGGCGTCAAGTGTCCGTTCATTGGTGTTACGAGGCCGCATTTCGCGCGGAGTTTCCCAAACTGAAGGCGTCGGGCGATGTGATCGTGACGGACGGGCGGCGCTACACCGTGGCAGGTGCTGCGGCGGCGTTCGATCTGGCGTTGCAGTTGGTTGAGGACCGGTTGGGCCGTGACGTGTCGCATGAGGTTGCGTGTTGGTTTCAGCATCCATTGGTGCGGGGCGAGGGGGTTCAGCAGCGTGTGCCGGTCGCCCAGATGCCAGAGACCGGTGGCCAGTTGCCGGAACTGGTGGCGCGGGCGGTGGAGATCTTTGCCATGCGGCTGTCGGACCCGGTTTCGATTGCTGAGATAGCGGCGCAAACGGGTGTGACACCACGCCAGATCGAGCGGGCCTTCAAGAAAGCGACGGGCCAAAGCCCGACGCATTACTACCGGGCGATGCGAATGAAGGCGGCGCGCCAGTTGGTGATGTATTCCAAGGACCCCATTGGGGAGATCGCACTTGCAGTGGGTTATGGCAGCGCCGCGCCGATGATTGCGCATTACAAGGCTGCGCACGGGATCACCCCGAAAGAGGACCGGGCGCGGATCAATCAGTTCCGTGTGGATGGAAACATTCCAGTGCCGTCCGTCTAGGGCGGCAAGAGGCGTCAGGTCAAATTGCCCGGCGCCCCTACGACCAATCTGCCCAAAAGGTCAGACAGGGTTTCTATCTCATCGACGTCCCAACGATCCCGAAAGACATCTGTGGCCCGTTTGGCCAGCGTTGCTTGCGCTTCGGCGAGACGCTCGGCCCCTGTCGGTGTCAGCACGACGAAGGCCAGACGAGCATCGCGACTGTCGGTTTCGCGCGCCACAAGTCCAAGCTTTTCCATCGGCGCCGCCATTCTGGTGACGGTTGAGGCGCTTGTGTTAAGGCGCTTTGCCAATTCGACACGGGTCAGGCGTTGGCGCGGTGCGGCGTCCAACTGCATCATCAGGAACAATTCGTTCACAGACAGGCCGTGTACGGACGAAAATTCGCCGGCAAGACGTGCCTCGATCAAGCGGGCTGATTGCAAGAGGCGCAATACGGAGGTCAGAGAAGTATCAGTCATGTTTGCGTATTTATGGCGAATCGATTGCATATGCAAGTATTTTAAAATAAATCCGCAAAAAACACGATTGGATATCACATGAATTTGGAAACTCTGTTTTCTGTCGCAAGCCTGATGGCCATGGCCGGATGGCTTATTCTATTGGCCTCGCCGTGGATGCCCATCTGGTCGAACCGCATCGGTGGATTTGTCATCCCGGCGCTGTTGTCAGTGGGCTACTTGCTATTGTTGCTGCTGTCACAGGGCAGCGAAGATGGTGGTTTTGGCAGTCTGGCCGGGGTCGTGGCCCTTTTTGGTCAGCCGCAAGCGGTATTGGCGGGCTGGGTGCACTTTCTGGCCTTTGATCTGTTTATCGGGGCGTGGCAGTGCCGGGTGGCGCGTGCAGACGGGATCGCGTTTGTCTGGGTGATCCCCTGTCTGGCGTTGACATTCCTGTTGGGGCCGCTTGGGTTGCTGGCATTTCTGGGTTTGCGTGTGGTGTTGGCCAAACAGGGACCAATCGCGGCCTGATTGATCAGAGCGCGGCCTTCATCGCGGTGTGCAGGGCGTGATGTAGCGAGCCTGCGGAAGAGCGTGGTCCGAGGATGCGCACCCAATCGGTCGGGTCGCGACGGATCACGTAGCAGCCCAGATGATGGATCGAGGTGCGCTGTGCATCCCCCGTCTGCATTTGGCGGATATCAAGATTGCAGCAAAGCTCCATCACCGCCTCCATTCCGTCACCTTGCAGGTCGAACGCGGCCCACGCATCCGTTTGCTCGGTCACTGAGGCGGACGTGCCGAAGCGTTTGACCAATTGGGCGGCGAGGTCTTCATGGCTGTCGAAGGGCGCGCCGATCATCCAGAAATCAGGGCCCATCCAGAAACCGGCCTCCGGGTCGCGGAGTTTTGCTTTTCCAGGTTCAGGCACAGATCCCAAGAGCGCTTTGAGATGTTTGCGACAGGCGGCTTCCTTGCCGTGGCGCGCAGCGATGGAGGCCAGAGCGAGACCGGGTTTCTCCGTGAGGGTCACGCCTGCGACCGTGTCGATGCGTGGCTCGGTGCCGCCAAGGGCGGTGATGGGGGCGAGATCATGCACGGAGGCGTTCTCCTTCCGGGTCGACAAAGTGAGCGGAGACGATTTCAACCTCAACGGTCAGGTCGGTGACGGGGGAGACCAGACGCATCTTTTCGCCCAACCGGTCGCCACCGTTCTTGAGGAAGCCAAGTCCGATCATGTGATCGAGCGTCGGGGAGAAGGCGGCCGAGGTGACATAGCCTTGATCATGGGAGGCATCGACCGGACCATCGGCGGCCATCAGATGCCCACCCGCAGTGATCTTCTCGGCGGGGTTGAGCGGTTTGATCCCCACCTGTTTGAGTGCGTCGTCTTCGTTCAGCCCGTCGCGTTCCGACAGTTTCGAGCCGATGCTGTCCTTGGCTTTCGAGACCATGCGCCCCATGCCGAGGTTCAATGCGGTCGTTGTGCCGTTCAACTCGTTGCCGGCAGCGTGGCCCTTCTCGATACGCATGACGCCAAGCGCCTCGGTGCCGTAGGGTATGACGTCGAATTCTTCGCCCTCTGACATCAGTTTGCGCATGAGAGCATCGCCGTAGCGGGAGGGGACGGCGATCTCGAACGCCAGTTCGCCGGAAAAGGAAATCCGGAACAGCCGTGCGCGGAGGCCGCCACAGACCGTGATGTTGCCACAAGCCATGAACGGGAACGCGTCGTTTGAGATATCGAAGGCCGGGTCCACGATCTTTTGCAACAGCTTGCGGGAATTGGGACCGGCCACGGCATATTGCGCCCAGGCTTCGGTGGTGGAGATCAGTTGCACATCAAGATCGGGGAACAGGCATTGGCGAACGAACTCCATATGCTGATAGACTTTGATGGCGTTGGCCGTTGTCGTTGTGACAACGAAGTGATCTTCGGCCAGCCGACCGGCTGTGCCGTCATCCATTGCGATGCCGTCTTCGCGCAACATCAGCCCATACCGGGTCTTGCCGACTGCCAGTTTGGCAAAACCGTTGCAATAGATCTTATTGAGGAAGGTTGCCGCATCCGTGCCTTGCACATCGATCTTGCCCAAGGTGGTGCAATCGCAGACCCCGACAGAGGCACGTGTCTGGCGCACCTCACGATCGACGCTTTGGCGCCAGTGGGTTTCACCCTCTATCGGGAACCATTGGGCACGCAGCCAATTGCCAACCTCGACGAAGACCGCGCCGCGCTCTTTCGCCCAGAAGTGCGAGGGCGTCAGGCGGGTTGGATGAAACTCCATCCCGCGCATTCGCCCCCCAAACGTACCAATTGGCACAGGCGTATAAGGCGGGCGGAAAATCGTGGTGCCAACCTCCGGGATGGACTTGCCCGCAAGCTCGGCCATGATTGCAAGTCCGCCGAGGTTTGAGGTTTTGCCCTGATCGGTGGCCATACCGAGGGTGGTGTAGCGCTTGAGATGTTCGACAGAGCGGAACCCCTCCTGATGGGACAGCTTCACATCCTTGACCGTCACATCGTTTTGTTGATCGAGCCATGCGCGCGCGCATCCTTCCACATACCAAAACGGTGTCTGGCTGACGGGTGCGTCTTCGGCTTGTGGTGTCTTGGGCAGACGACCTTTCAGGCCAAGCGCTTTCTTCGCGGCCTCTGCGCCGGATTTCAGCGCCCCATGGGTTGAAAAACTGCCATTTGCGGCGCCGGCCACGGACAGGCCCGGGGGCAATGTGTCACCAGGCACAAAGGCGGCGAGATCGTCGTTCCATGTGGGACGGCCCCGCTGGTGGCAGGTCAGGTGGACATTCGGGTTCCAGCCGCCAGAGACGCCCAACGCACCGCATTCGATGGTGCGGGTCGAGCCATCGGCAAGCTTGACCTCTGCAAAGGTCAGGCCGAGGCGGCCCTTGCTGTCGATGACCTGCGCACCTTTCAGGACTTCATAGTCGCTTGATGATTGCGCGTCTGGGCGAGTGTCCACGACCGCGGCGATTTTCACGCCTTGCGCGTGCAGGTCGCGGGCGGTGCGGTGACCATCATCGTTGTTGGTGAAAACCGCGACCCGGCGGGCCGGTGTTGCGGCGAAGCGGTTGGCATATGTGCGAAGTGCGCTTGCCAGCATAATGCCGGGGCGGTCGTTGTTCTCGAAGGCGATGGGGCGTTCGGTGGCACCCGCGCAGAGCAGTGTTTTCTGCGTATAAATGCGCCACAGGATTTGACGCGGCTTGCCTTCTGCAGGGGTTTTCAGGTGATCTGACACCCGCTCGACCGCGCCGTATATGCCGTGATCGAATGCACCGATCACGGTTGTACGCGGCATCAGCCGGACATTGGGAAGTGATGACAGTTCGGCCAATGCGGCGACCACCCAATCGCGGGCAGGGGCGTCGTTGATAGCGAGTGTCTCGGCGTTGAGGCGCCCGCCCATCTCGAAATCTTCATCCGCCAGTATGACTTCGGCCCCGCCGCGCCCGGCGGTGAGTGCGGCCATAAGGCCAGAGGGGCCAGCGCCTGTGATCAGCAGATCGCAATGGCGGAAGCCCTTGTCATATTCGTCCGGGTCGGCGCGCATTGAAAGCGCGCCCAGACCGGCGGCTTTGCGAATGATCGGCTCGTAGATCTTTTCCCAGAAGGCAGCGGGCCACATGAAGGTCTTGTAATAGAAGCCTGCGGTCAGAAAATTCGAGAAGCGATCATTGATCGCCATGGCGTCAAAGGCGAGCGACGGGAAGCGGTTTTGTGACTTTGCGAATAGCCCGTCATAGAGCTCTGCCGTTGTTGCACGGGTGTTGGGTTCTTGCCGGTTGCCACCGCGCAGCTCGACGAGTGCGTTTGGCTCTTCCGAGCCTGCGGTGAGCGGGCCACGCGGCCGGTGATATTTGAAGGAGCGACCCATCAGGCGCACGCCATTGGCCAGCAGAGCGGAGGCCAGCGTATCACCGGGATGTCCGTAGTAGTCCTTGCCATCAAAGATGAATTTGAGGCGGGTTTCGTGGTCGATCAGACCCCCATTGAGACGGTTTGGTTGGGTCATGTCGAGCGCCCCCGTGCTCGGGCCACATCGCGGGCCAGTTCAACCTTCGAGATTTCATGGGTCACGGTGTTGCGGGTGACAACCAGCCACGAGCGATCTCCACCTTCGTGGAACCACAGCTCGCGATGCTCACCTGCCGGGTTGTCACGCAGATAAGCGTAGTCGTGCCAGTCCTCGGGGCTGGCGGTGTCCGGGTCGGGGCGGTCGATCAGGGCCGCGTCGCCCATATAAACGAATTCGGCGCTATCGCGTGGGCCAAGAAGCGGGTGGTTGATAATCATCAGTGCAAGTTGGGCTGATTGCCCATCCCTTTTTCGTCGATCATGTGACCGGTCCGGAAGCGATCAAAACGGTAGGCGGTGGCGGTTTCGTGGGGCTCGTCCCGCGCCAGAAGATGCGCGAAGGCGTAGCCCGAGGCGGGCGTCGCCTTGAAGCCGCCATAGCACCAGCCGCCGTTGAAATAGAGCCCGTCGATATGGGTGCGGTCGATGATGGGAGAGCCGTCCATCGACATGTCCATGATCCCGCCCCACATGCGCAGAAGCCGGGCGCGGCCAATCATTGGCATGATGGCCATGCCGCCTTCACAGACATCCTCTACGACGGGCAGGTTGCCGCGCTGGGCGTAGGAATTGTATCCGTCGAGGTCGCCACCAAACACAAGTCCGCCCTTGTCGGACTGGGAGACATAGAAATGCCCCGCACCGAAGGTGATAACGCCGGGCAAAACCGGTTTCAGCCCTTCGGACACGAAAGCTTGCAGGACATGGCTTTCAATTGGCAGGCGCATCCCAGCCATGCCCATCACACGGCCTGAATTGCCTGCGACCGCGCATCCAATGCGCTTGGCACCGATGAATCCTTTGGACGTCTCGACGCCCAGACAGGTGCCGTTCTCGATGCGAAATCCCGTGACCTCGCAGTTCTGGATGATGTCGACACCACGGCTGTCGGCACTGCGCGCATAGCCCCAGGCCACCGCATCGTGGCGCACGGTGCCGCCGCGCCGTTGTGCCAGACCCCCTTTGATCGGGAAACGGGCATCGTTGAAGTTGAGAAACGGATACTCCGCGCGGATCTGATCTTCGTCGAGAAGCTCGGCATCGGCCCCGTTGAGCATCATGGCATTGCCCCGCCGGATGAAGGCGTCCCGCTGCGCGTCGGAGTGGATCAGGTTCATGATCCCGCGCTGCGAGACCATTGCGTTATAGTTTACGTCCTGTTCCAACCCCTCCCAGAGCTTGAGCGAAAATTCATAAAATGGCTCATTGCCGTCGAGCAGGTAGTTGGAGCGGATGATCGTCGTGTTCCGACCGACATTGCCGCCGCCGATCCAGCCCTTCTCGATCACCGCGACATTTGTTTCGCCATAAATCGAGGCGAGGTAGTGCGCTGTGGCCAGCCCGTGCCCGCCGCCTCCGATGATGATGATGTCGTAATGGGATTTCGGCTGAGGATCGCGCCACGCAGGCTGCCAGCCTTTGTGGCCAGTCAGCGCCTCTTTAATGACCTTGAACCCGGAATATCGCATGAATCGGACCTCTCTGCGGCAACTATTCCAGTATTTATGGGGTTTGACGATAATCAAATCCGACATTCGCGACGTGGAATCGGACCTCGTGATGAAAAATTATCGCCCGTTGCGAGATATTTGATCGTCCTTTAAAAGAAAAAAACTTGATTGTAAGGAAAATCCTGCAACACTGCGCGACGTGGAATTCCGGGGAGATGTCAGGGAATCAATCCCCCGCGATATGCCGAATGGCACATTCCTAAAACGCGGCGCGACGACCGCACTATAACTGGGAGAACCTCATGAAGAAATTTACGACAGCCTTATCGGCAGGCGTTTTGGCGGCAATGCCGCTGGCAGCGCTTGCCGAAGACAGCAGCGATCCGATTGTTATTCCGATCCACAACTGGTCCTCACAAATCGTGATGTCCAACGTTGTGGGACAGATCTTCGAGTCGATGGGCAACAATGTTGAATACATCACCACAGACAGCCAGGCCGTTTACGAGTCGGTGCGTCTGGGCGACGTGACGATGGAACTGGAAGTCTGGGAAGGCGCATTTGGCGCCTCTTTCCGTGCCGCTCTGGAAAAGGGCGGATTGCATGACGCTGGCGACCACGATGCGGTGACCCGTGAAGACTGGTGGTATCCGATGTGGACGAAAGACGCCTGCCCGGGTCTGCCAAGCTGGGAAGCGCTGAACGATTGCGCGAAAGTATTTGCGACGGCTGAAACCGGCGACAAAGGTCGCTATCTGGACGGGCCAGTTGACTGGCTGAAGCACGGCCAAGAGCGTGTTGAAGCGCTGGGCATGGACTTTGTTGTTGTGAACGCGGGTTCGGCTGCGGCTCTTTGGGCCGAAATTGGTGCGGCTGAAGCCGACAAGCGCCCAGTTGTCGTGTTCAACTGGACGCCGAACTTTGCAGAAGCCGTCTGGCCGGGTGAATTCGTTGAATTCCCTGAATGGGTTGAAGGCTGCGACAAAGATCCGGCCGTGGGTCCAAACCCGAACGCGCTTTACGACTGCGGCAACCCAGCCAAGGGTTATCTGAAGAAAGCGGCTTGGGACGGCATGAAAGACAAATGGCCAGCCGCTTACGAGACGCTGACCAAGATCTCCTTCACCAATGCGCAGATCGCTGAAATGGCAAAGCTGGTCGATATCGACGAGATGGAGCCAGAAGAAGCCGCCGAAGCCTGGTTGGAAGCAAACCCAGACGTTTGGCAGGGCTGGACCAGCTAAGCGACCTTTTTCGAAAAAGGCGTAACGTTTTTCGCCCGTCCGGGATACACTCGGGCGGGCGTTTTTAGACACCAACCGGTAAGGTTGGTGAGGGGAGAGCAAGAGCATGACCACCGACACCGTGATTTCCTGCAGAAATGTCTGGAAACTGTTCGGAGCTGATCCAGCCGGCTATCTGGCGAAAAAGCCGGAGGGGCACAGCTACGAAGATATCCGGGCGGACGGATATATTGCGGGCGTCAAGGATGTCTCGATCGAAGTGAGCCGTGGCGAGATGCTGGTCATCATGGGGCTCTCAGGCTCTGGCAAATCCACACTGGTGCGCTGCTTTTCGCGACTTCATGAGATAACCGGAGGCACGATTGAGGTCGAAGGTCAGGACATCATGTCCTTGTCCGAACAGCAGTTGATTGATCTCAGGCGCAACAAGATGGGCATGGTCTTCCAGTCCTTTGGATTGCTGCCGCATCGCACGGTTCTGGAAAATGTCGCCTTCCCGCTGGAGATGCGCGGGCAGGACAAACATACCCGGCGTGAACGGGCGTTGGAGGTGGTCAAGCTGGTCGGGCTTGAAGGGCGCGAGGAATACTTCCCGCGTGAATTGAGCGGCGGGCAGCAGCAACGTGTGGGTATTGCGCGTTCGTTGGCGATTGAGCCGGATATCTGGTTTCTGGATGAGCCGTTCTCGGCGCTCGATCCGCTAATCCGCCGCGAGATGCAGGATGAGTTCTTGCGGCTGCAGGCGATGCTTGGAAAAACCATCGTGTTCATCACCCATGACTTTGACGAGGCACTGCGCCTTGCCGACCGGATCGCGATCATGAAAGACGGCGCCGTGGAGCAGTGCGACACGCCCGATAAGATCGTGCTGAACCCGGCTACTGAATATGTTCGCAAGTTCACCGAAGAGATCGACAAGGCGCGGGTGGTTCACGCCGGTGTTCTGGCGCGTGACGGGATCACCGGAGAGGGGACGCCGGTGGATGCGTCGGCTTCGATACAGGAATTGGCCAAGCTTCTGGTACAAGATACCCGCGCGGCGATCCCGGTTCATCGGGACGGGAAACTGGTTGGCGCTTTGGACCGCGAAGAGGCATTGAACGTTCTGGTTGGAGCGGAATAATGGCAAGCATCACGGTGGATGAAAACATGCAGGGCGGTGTCGGATTTTCACGGCAGCGGCTGGCAGGCATCTTGGTTTTCGTCGCGGTGGTCATGACGATCCTGCAATATACCGGACTGCTGCCATCGGTTCTGCACAGGCTTCCTGAAAGCGCTATTCCGCCCTTTGCGACTTGGCTGGATGCCATGTTCAACTTCGTAAAGGATGATCTGGGCCTGCTGGCGCTGACGCGCTTTCTGACCGAGGGGCTGCAATGGATTCTCGATGTTACAGCGAACCTGCTTTTCGGCAAGCGGCGTTGGCCGAATATAGGTCCGATCCCGTGGACTGCGATTGCCGCGGTCGCCGGTGTAATTGGTTATTACCTGGGGGGCTGGCGGCTGGCGCTGTTGGGCGCGGGCACGTTTATCTGGACGGCATTGATCGGCCAGTGGAAGATCGCCATGGAAACGATGTCGGTGCTCGTTGTCGCCGCACCGCTGGCATTTGTGATCGGTCTTGGCGCGGGCATTCTGGCCTGGAAATACTCCGCGTTTAATCGGGCCATCAAGCCGATCTTGTCAGTGCTCCAAACCTTGCCGTTCTTCACTTATCTGCTGCCCGCCGTGATATTCTTCAAAGTCGGGCCGACCGCTGGGGCGGTTGCGACCACGATCTATGCGATCCCGCCTATGGTTTTGATGACCACGCTGGGTTTGCAGAAGGTCTCTCCCGAGGTTGTCGAGGCGGGGCATATGTCTGGCTGTACCCGGTGGCAGCTTCTGCGCCACGTCTATCTGCCCTCAGCCAGAACCGAGATACTGGTTGGCGTGAACCAGGTGATCATGCTGTGTCTGGCGATGGTGGTTTTGACGGCGTTTATCGGGATGCCGGGCCTTGGCGCAAAGTTGCTGGCGATGATGGGCAGCTTCAAGCTGGGCCGCTCGTTCGAGATTGGCGTGACAATTGTTTTGCTGGCGGTGATGCTGGACCGTTTGTCAAAGGCGTGGGTTGTAAAGCAACCCGAGCATTTTGAGCGGGGCACGCCTTGGTGGAAGCGTCACGCGACCTCGCTGATCGCTCTCGGTGCATTCGTTTTCTTCTGCATTCTGGCGCAATTTGTAGAGGTCGCAGCAGAGATCGGTCGCAAGCAGAACTTCAGCCAAGGCAAAGAGATCGACACGGCCATCAAGACCTTTCTTGCATTCGATCCGGTGCAGAACACGACCAATGCGATGCGCTATGTTCTGAATGTCTGGATATTGAACCCGTTTCGGGATTTTCTGCTGAGCATACCGACATCAGCTTTCATCTTGCTGGTGATCGCGTTTGCGTTGTGGCTCGGGGGCAAGCGGCCCGCGATTTATGCAGCGATCTTCTTTTCGCTGGTGGCGTTGTCGGGATGGTGGGATCGGTCGGTCATAACGCTTTACTCAGTTATCTCGGCGGTTTCTCTGGCATTGCTCATCGGGGTGCCCATCGGCATTCTTGCAGCGCGTAGCGATACGTGGTCGCGGCGGGTTTTGCTTGCCTGTGACACGGCGCAAACCTTTCCTAGTTTCATCTACCTGATCCCGGCCATCATGCTCTTTGGGATCACCGCGACCTCCGTTGTGATGTCGATCCTGATCTTCGCAATGGTGCCGCTGACGCGGTATACGATCGAGGGCTTGCGCACGGTGCCGGTGGAGATGACGGAGGCTGCGGATATGGCCGGCGCCACCCGTATGCAAAAGCTATGGAAGGTGCAGCTGCCGTTGGCCTTGCCTACAATGGCGGTCGGCTTCAATCAGGCGATCATGTTCGCGTTTTTCATGGTCATTATCGCGGCGTTCATCGGAACTCAGGATTTGGGTCAGGAACTGCAACGCACGCTGGCGGGCACGGATCTGGGCAAGAACTTTGTGCTGGGTCTGTGTGTTGCGCTGATGGCCCTGACCTTCGATCTGACGATCATGAAATGGGCATCGGATAAAAAGGCCGCGCTGGGTCTCGACGATTAAGCTTTGGCAAATCAAGGGGATCAGCGCCTGAAACGCTGATCCCGCATTCGTCAGGCCGCTTTTGCCACTTCCCACGGCCGGGTGAAGTCACCAAGCACCTTGTTTACGGCATCGTCTTCAGCGCCGTTCATGACGACGTGGGCCACAAGTCCGCGTTTCTTGTCTTCAACGACAGAGACGACACGTGCCTCGAGATCGGCTTTTGACAAGGCGCTGTTGTAGATCCGTGTGATTGCCGCCTTGCGCAGGTCTGGCTTGAAGATCTTGCCAACAGCGGTTTTCGGAAGCTCATCCATCACTTCGATATACTTCGGATGGGCGGCGCGCTCGTGCACGTGTTCCTTGCAATAGGCCATGAGTTCTTCGTCGGTGACGGTCGCGCCGTCGACAAGTTCGACATAGACGCAAGGGATTTCGCCAGCATGAGCGTCGGGCTGACCGATGGCGCCTGCAAAGGCCACCTGATCGTGACCGGCCAAAGCTTCTTCGATCTCGGCCGGGTCGATATTGTGGCCGCCGCGAATGATCAGGTCTTTGGCGCGTCCTGTGATCCACAGGTAGCCGTCTTCATCAAGTCTGCCCAAATCACCGGTGCGCAGGAACTTAGGTTCGTTCGAGCCTTCGTCCGGATAGAACAGATCGGTGTTCTTGTCTTCTTCGGTATAAGTGTGTCCGGCCACAACGCCGGGGTTGGAGACACAAATCTCCCCGATCTCGTCCACGCCGCAGACGGACCCGTCTGCAACCGCTCTGATCTGCACTTCGCAATAAGGGAATGGCAGGCCGATAGAGCCGATTTTCTTGGTGCCGTCAGGTGGATTGATCGACACCAGGCAGGTGGCCTCCGTCAGGCCGTAGCCCTCGGTGATGGTCACGTCGCAAGCCTTCTCGAACCGTTTGTAGAGCTCGACAGGCAGGGGGGAGGACCCAGAGAAGGCCATTTTCAGCGTGGAGATGTCGGCATCCACCCGGCGTTGCATCAAGGCTGAGATTGCCGTGGGAACGGTGATCATGAACGTCACTTTGTAGCGTTCGATCAGCTTCCAGAAATTGTCGAATACGCCGTCGCCGCGATAGCCTTGCGGCGTTGGGAAAACCACATGGGCGCCGGAGCGGATCATGGCCATCCAGATCACATGCACAGCAAAGACGTGGAAGAGAGGCAGCGGGCACATGATCACGTCATGTTCGTCAAAGAGCAGTTTGTGACCCAGAAAACCGTTATAAGCCATGCCGGAAATCTTGTGCTGAGCGACCTTGGGCATACCCGTTGTGCCGCCTGTGTGGAAGTAGGCCGCGACGCGGTCTTCCGTGCTGTCGGCGAATTGCAGCGTTTTGGCCTTCTTGGCCATTTCAGCGTTGAAATTCAGAACTTTGGCGTGGTGCGTTGACCCAACCTTCGGACGGATCAGAGGCACGATGAATTTCTTGAGGCCTGTCAGGTAGCGCAGCAGATCGACCTCAAGCACATGGGTCACATTGGGCGCGTCCTTGACGGCTTCGGCCACTTTCTGAGCGAGATCGGTTTTCGGGAAGGGCCGCAGCGTGACAACAACCTTGGCGCCGGTTTCGCGCAAAATGGCTGAAATCTGTTCGGGTTCCAGCAGCGGATTGATCGGATTGACGATGCCCGCGATCATACCGCCCATCAAAACATGAATGGTTTCCGACGCATTGGGCAGAACATAGGCCACAACGTCATCTTCGCCGACGCCCAGATCACGAAACAGGTTCGCGGATTGGCAGGCGTGATCGTAGATATCCTGCCAAGTGAGCGTCTCGTTGGCATCTGTCGGCCCGGAGGTGAGCTGGTAGGAAAATGCAGGGCGCGAGGCGAAGCGGTCTTTCACGTCTTCCAGCATTGCGTGCATTGTTTTTGGAAGCGCGCGGTCTTCCCATTTGCTTTCAGCTTCAATCGCGTCGCGGTCTGCGCGCCCGGTATATGTCATCTAGATTTTCCTCCCAGAAGGCTTTGCGCCCTTGATTATTGCTCCCGAAGATGGGCGTGAATTGGCCGTTGCGCAAGTCTGACGCTGCGAAACGGCAACAAAAAAGGCGCCCGAACGGCGCCCTTTTCAAGAATTCCGTCGATCTCAGTCCTGAGGGATTCGCAGGACCTGACCAGGATAGATTTTGTCAGGATGCTTGAGCATTGGCTTGTTGGCTTCGAAAATTTCTTCGTAGCGTGCGCCGTTGCCGAGCGTTTTGCTTGCGATTGCCCAAAGCGTGTCGCCCTTTTCGACAGTGTGGAACACCGGGTCGCCGCCTTGCACGTCGTCTTCAACCGCAGCCACGCCTTCGACGTTGCCGACGGCCAGAATGACCTTTTCCTTCATTTCCTGACTGACCGCGTCACCGGTTACCTTGACCTTGTCACCCTCGACGGAGATATCGAGACCCTTGGCGTCCAGACCCAGTTCCTCGATTTCCTTTTTCAGTGTGTCAGCATCGGGCTCCGCAGCTTCCGCCGCCCCAAACAATGACTTACCTGCAGTTTTCACGAAATTCCAAAGGCCCATAGGTCCCTCCCGGTTGTTGTTGTTCGTCTGATCTAAGGATGTGCTTAAATACCGTGCAAACGCAACGGGGAATTCCGAGGATTATTCGGCAGCCAATCCGGTGGTGAACTGCAATCTGGCCAATCGGGCGTATAGTCCACCTTCGGCGACGAGATGGTCATGGGTGCCCATCGCCACTATTTTTCCGTGTTCAAACACGATGATCCGGTCGGCGTTTTTAACCGTGGCCAGCCTATGTGCCACAACGAGCGTGGTGCGCCCTTTGCTTAGCTCTGTCACAGCGCCCTGAACGGCCGCTTCGCTTTCTGCATCAAGGGCTGAGGTGGCCTCGTCCAGTAGCAGGATGGGCGCATCCCGCAGAATGGCACGCGCGATGGCAATGCGTTGCTTCTGCCCGCCGGACAGCATGACGCCCCGCTCACCGACATAGGTGTCGTAGCCATCGGGCAGGGCGGTCAGAAACCCATCTGCGGCGGCGGCACGCGCGGCCTCCTCGACCTCCGCATCCGTGGCGTCGGGGCGACCAAAACGAATATTGTCGCGGGCGGAGGCTGCAAAAATGACCGGGTCCTGCGGCACCAGCGCGATTGATTTCCGAAATGCTGCACGGTCAAGATCGGTCAGCGCATTTCCATCGACCCGGATTGCGCCGCTGTCGGGGTCATAGAAGCGCAGCAGCAGTTGAATAATGGTGGTTTTGCCCGCGCCAGAAGGCCCGACCAGGGCCACGGTTTCTCCGGCCTCGACATCAAAGCTGACGCCGTCCAGAGCGGCAATGCCGGGCCGCGCAGGATAATGGAATACGACATCGTCGAAGGAGACTTGTCCGCTTAGCGCCTCGATCTGAACAGGGGTCGTCGGATCAATCACGCTGTCTTCCGTCGTTAGAAGCTCAACCAGGCGTTCCGTGGCCCCGGCTGCGCGCTGAAGCTCGCCCCAGATCTCGGACAAGGCGGCCACGCCACCGGCGACCATGATGGCGTAAATCACGAACTGGACCAATTCGCCTGCCGTCATGACGTCTTCGCGCACATCCCGCGCACCGACCCATAAGACGCCCACGATCCCGGCGAAGACGAGGAAGATGACGATTACTGTCATAATGGCGCGTGTGCCAATGCGTTTTCGAGCCGCGACGTAGGACTTCTCGGTGAAATCGGCAAAGCTGGCGCGCGAGGGGGCTTCATGGGTGAAGGCCTGCACGGTTTGCACGGATAGCAGTGCTTCGGAAGCATTGCCGGAGCTTGCGGCGATATGATCCTGATTTTCACGGCTCAAGACCCTGAGCCTGCGCCCCAAAACGATAATCGGCACGATCACGGCGGGCACGATCAGCAAAACGAGCCCCGTCAGCTTCGGTGAGGTGAGCAGCATCAACGCAAGCCCCCCTGCAAAGATCAGGATATTGCGCAGCGCAATCGAGACGGAGGAGCCGATGACGCTGAGAATGAGCGTGGTGTCGGTGGTGATGCGACTCAGCACTTCGCCCGTCATGATCCGCTCGAAAAAGGCCGGGCTCATGCCAATGGTCTTGTCGAACACGGCCTTGCGGATATCGGCCACGACCCGCTCACCCAAGCGCGTGACCAGATAGTAGCGCAAGCCGGTGCCCACAGCCAAAAGTGCCGCAATTGCCAATGCTGCGCCGAAATACTGGTCCAGAAGCGCGGCCTCATCCGTGCCGAAGCCATCTACGACCCGGCGCACAGCCAAGGGCAACACAAGTGAGACCGCTGCGGTCAGTGTTAATGCAAACGTTGCAGCGATCATCAGTGGGAAATACGGCCGCATGAAGGGCCAAAGTGCTGCCAACGCCCCGATCTTTTTGGATTTTTCGCGCTCGGCGTCGCTGCCGATTTGATCTGCCATTGCAGCTGCCCCATTGCTTGCTCAACGCTTAGCCAAAGCGGCGAATTGGTGCAAGTGCGGCAGGAGGTAGCGAATGGAGCGGGCGGCGGGAATCGAACCCGCGTCTTTAGCTTGGAAGGCTAAGGTCTTACCACTACACAACGCCCGCTCAACTGATCCTTCAAGTATTTAATGTTGGATCAGAGGTCAAGGCGGCCAGACAGAAAGTCTTGCGCTTTTGATTGATCTGGGAAGATTGCCGGAAATGAGGAGGATGGTGCTGTGAGAGAGGATTGAACTCTCGACCTCACCCTTACCAAGGGTGTGCTCTACCACTGAGCTACCACAGCCTGCCGATCTTTGTGGGCGGGTGATTACGCGCAAAGCGGGCGTGTTGCAAGGGGTATCTGGACGCATTTCTCCGCGCGGGGTAAGACACGGCATGGCAGAAAAATCGGATCAGTCGACACCCAAAAAAGCCGGGAAATCGCCGGTTGGGCGGGAGGCGCGCTTGAAAGCGGCGCTCAAGGCGAATATGGCCCGTAGAAAAGCACAGGCAAAAGCGCGCGCAAGTGATGGCGCGAAAGACAAAAGCTAAGGGGCAGTTGGAATGGACAAGATTATCGTCACCGGAAACGGGCCACTTCATGGTGAGATACCTATCGCGGGGGCCAAGAACGCTTGTCTGACCTTGATGCCAGCTACCCTGTTGAGTGAAGAGCCGTTGACGCTGACCAATGCGCCGCGCCTGTCCGACATCAAAACCATGACCGAATTGCTGGGCTCACTTGGCGCTGAGGTGTCCAGCTTGCAGGATGGGCAAGTTCTGGCGATGTCCTCTCACGACATTCACAATCACACTGCCGATTACGATATTGTGCGGAAGATGCGCGCATCGATTCTGGTGCTGGGGCCGATGTTGGCGCGGGACGGCCATGCGGTTGTGTCTCTGCCCGGTGGCTGTGCGATTGGTGCCCGCCCGGTTGATTTGCACCTAAAGGCGCTGGAAGCTCTGGGGGCGACGCTTGATCTGCGGGATGGCTATGTGCACGCGACCGCAAAAGGCGGATTGAAGGGCGCTGAGTTCGAATTTCCGCTGGTCTCGGTCGGTGCCACCGAAAACGCCTTGATGGCCGCCACGCTGGCAAAAGGCACCACGGTTCTCAAAAACGTGGCACGCGAGCCTGAGATTGTGGATCTGGCCGAGTGCCTGATCAAGATGGGCGCGCAGATCGAAGGGCAGGGCAGCTCAGAGATCACCATTCAGGGCGTTGATCGCCTGAACGGCGCGACGCATCCGGTGGTTACCGACCGGATTGAGCTGGGCACCTATATGCTGGCCCCTGTTATTGCGGGTGGCGAGGTGGAGTGTCTGGGCGGCACACGGCAGCTTGTCGGGGCGTTTTGTGACAAGCTTGAGGAAGCGGGCGTCGATATTGAAGAGACAAAGCGCGGATTGAAGGTCAAACGCTCTGGGGATCGGATCAAGGCGGTCAATGTCACCACTGAGCCATTCCCGGGCTTTCCGACGGACTTGCAGGCGCAGATGATGGCGTTGCTCTGCACGGCCGACGGCGTCTCCGTTCTGGAGGAGACGATTTTTGAAAATCGTTTCATGCATGCGCCTGAACTGACCCGGATGGGCGCAGAGATTGACGTGCAGGGCGGAACAGCTACGGTCACAGGGGTCGAGCGGTTGCGCGGTGCGCCTGTGATGGCGACAGATTTACGCGCCTCGGTTTCTCTTATCCTTGCGGGTATGGCGGCCGAAGGCGAGACGGTTGTCAGCCGCGTCTATCATCTGGATCGAGGCTATGAACGTGTTGAAGAAAAGCTTGGCGCTTGTGGGGCGAAGATTGAGCGGACGAACGCATGACCGAAGATGCCCGGTTTGAAGATGGGGTTGATAAGCCCGCCCGGCTGATTGCTGCGGATGCAGAAGATCTCAAGGTGATCTCCGCACTGGTGCAGGATGCTGTGGCGTCTGGCTCGGATATGACATGGGAACCCGCGAACCGGCGGTTTGTGCTGCTGCTCAACAGGTTTCGCTGGGAAGATCGTAGCGCGACCCAACGCCCAGAGCGGGTGCGCGCACTTTTGATCATCAATGATGTGACCGGCGTCAAAAGTCAGGGCGTGGAAAAAGGCGACGCGGATACGATCCTGTCCCTGCTCGGGCTGGAGTGGCAGCCGGGCAAAGACGCAGATGGCGCGGTCGAACTGACTTTTGCCGGCGATGGGGCGCTATCGGTCCAGACCGAATGTCTCAACGTGGTGCTTCAGGACGTTACGCGACCTTATAGTGCGGTCTCTGGTAAGGCGCCCACGCACCCGGAGTGAAACGTGAGTTTGATCTGCCGCAAACTGACGGCCGATGACGCCAGCCAATTCAAAGCATTGCGCTTGGAGGGTGCGCAGCTCTTTCCGGCGGCGTTTCTGTTGTCAGCGACGGAGGCAGAGGCGGCAGATGTCGCGCATCTCAGGGATGTGTTGGATGCAGGAAGCCTCTGGGGCCTTTTCGATGGCGACCAGATGGCTGGTTTTGCGGGGCTCAGGCAGGAGCACTGGTCGCGGGCGAAGCATCGCGCCCATGTGGGGCCTTTTTATGTGTCGAGATCACATCAGGGGCGGGGTGCAGCCGACCTTATGCTGGAGACGCTGACTGCAGAGGCCAAGCGATTGGGCATCAGCCAGCTTGAGCTTTACGTCGCCGTTGATAATTCCCGCGCCATAGCGTTTTATGCCCGGCATGGCTTTGTCAAAGAGGGTCGGATTCCGGCGGCAATCTTGCTGGATGGCAAGCCACAAGACGATTTCTTCTTTGTGCGACAGCTCTAGCCGTTGAGGCTGCGGCCCCGAGCGGCTAAAGGATCGCAATGGCTCAATTTCTGTCGACCACCGACCCGAGTTTCGAGACGTCCTTTACCGCGCTTTTGAACATGAAGCGCGAGGACAGTCCCGATGTGGATGCGGTGGTGGCCGGGATCATCACAGATGTGCAGGCACGAGGCGACCAGGCCGTCATCGAGTTGACGTCGAAATTTGATCGCCTCGATTTGACGGCCAGCACGCTTGCTTTTTCGCCTGCGGAGATCGCTGCGGAATTGGCAAAGGTTCCAGCGGCAGAGCTCGAAGCCCTGGAATTGGCTGCAGAGCGCATCCGGGCGTATCACGAACGACAACGGCCCGAAGATGCCGATTGGACCGGGCCGCATGGAGAGATGCTGGGCTGGCGCTGGACCCCGGTTGATGCGGCAGGGCTATATGTGCCGGGTGGTTTGGCGAGTTATCCGTCCTCGGTTTTGATGAATGCAATACCGGCGCAGGTGGCCGGGGTGCGTGATCTGGTGATCTGCGCACCAACGCCGGATGGGGTGTGCAACCCGTTGGTGCTGCTCGCGGCGCAACTGGCTGGCGTCGAAACGATCTACCGCATTGGCGGGGCGCAGGCCGTGGCCGCGATGGCTTACGGCACCGACACGATCCGCGCCGTCGACGTAATCACAGGGCCGGGCAATGCCTTTGTCGCTGCCGCGAAACGTCGCGTGTTTGGCAAGGTTGGCATCGACATGATCGCGGGCCCTTCCGAGATTCTGGTGATTGCTGACAAGGACAATGATCCCGACTGGATCGCGGTCGATCTGTTGAGCCAGGCTGAACATGACGAAAGCGCGCAATCCGTTCTGATCACGGATGATGCAGCGTTCGGGCAAGCGGTCGCGGAGGCGGTGGAGACGCGCCTGACCACTTTGCAGCGTCGCGATATTGCTGGCGCAAGCTGGCGCGATTTTGGCGCGGTGATTGTCGTCAGGGATATGGCTGAGGCGGTGGCGCTTTCAGACAGGATCGCACCAGAACACCTTGAAATCGCGTGCCAAAATGCAGACGACGTTGCCGCTGAGATCAAACATGCCGGGGCCATTTTTATCGGTGCGTGGACGCCTGAGGCGATCGGCGATTACATCGGCGGACCCAACCATGTGCTGCCAACCGCCAGATCCGCACGGTTCTCGTCCGGCTTGTCCGTGCTCGATTTTATGAAACGCACCACCTTGTCCCGAATGACACCGGACGCATTGAAAGCCATTGGTCCGGCGGCGGAAACTCTGGCCAAGTCAGAAAGCCTTGAAGCGCACGGTTTATCTGTCCGCGCGCGCCTTGATCGTCTAAATGAGTGATACGTTATGAGCCACCTGATCCATATCGAGATTGATGATGCCAATCTGCCGACACCAACGCCCGAGATCGAACAGGAGCGTAAGGTGGCGGTTTTTGATCTGCTGGAGGACAACTCGTTCGCGTTGCCGCGTGATGAAGCAGATGCAGGACCCTATAAGCTCAACCTGTCGATAAAGGAGCGTCGACTGGTCTTCGACATCGCCGATGAAGGGGATGACAAGGCTGCGGAATTCCATCTCTCGCTCGGACCATTCCGGCAGGTCGTGAAGGATTACTTCCAGATTTGCGAAAGCTATTTTGACGCTGTGAAAAAGCTGCCGCCCAGCCAGATTGAAGCGATTGATATGGCGCGGCGGGGTATTCACAATGAAGGCGCGCGGGTGCTGCAAGAGCGGCTGGACGGGAAGGCGGATGTCGATATCGACACGGCCCGCCGTTTGTTTACGCTCATTTGTGTTCTGCATTTCGGGGGCTGAGGGCGTGACGGCAGACAGACCCAGTTCGGTACTTTTCTGCTGCGATCACAACGCAGTGCGCTCTCCTATGGCCGAAGGCATGATGAAGCGCTTCTACGGCACAGATATTTACATTCAGTCGGCGGGGGTCAAAAGCGATCTAGATATTGATGGCTTTTCCATCGCGGTTTGTGAAGAGATTGGGGTTGAGCTGTCCCGCCATCGATCCAGATCATTTGAAGAGATGCAGGAATGGGGGGATGATCTGTCGGGATTCGATCTGGTCGTGGCGCTCAGCCCCGCAAGCCAGCGGCAAGCTTTGGAATTGACCCGGTTTTATCACCTCGCCGTCGAATACTGGCCGATCCTTGATCCGACAGGACTGGGGGAAGGGCGCGAGGAAAAGCTGAATTCCTACAGACAGGCCCGCGATCAGATCAAAGATCGGATCATTGCGCGGTTCGGTCCCCCAACCGAAGAATCTGATTGACCGCAGTACAAAGCCGCGGCTTTGTTTTTGTTTGACGGATCATAACACCTCGTCCACCTTCGCCGAAGTCGTACGAGGATCAATGACGCTATCCAGTTTCCTGACAGCGAACATCTTTGTTCACATCGCGCTTGCATTCTATGTGGCGGGGTTTCTGACGCGCAACGAACTGTTGTTGCGGGGCCTTATTCTGTGCGGCACATGCTTCTACATTCTCTACTACTATTTCGTCTCCGAGACGCCCTTGTGGGACGCGATCCTTGCCAGCTCGGTGATCGGTCTGGCCAATATTGTGATGATTACCGTGATCCTGCGCGAAGGTTCCCTGATAGGCATGAATGCGGACATGCGGCGTCTGTTCTCGGCTTTTCCGACGCTCAATCCGGGCCAGTTTCGGCGGATCATGCGGGTTGCCGATTGGCAGACGGCGACGAAAGACGCAGTCATCTGCGAGAAGGATCAGGAGCTGGACCGGCTGTTTTTCGTAACCAAAGGTGAGATGCGATTGCTGCGCGACGGCCGCGAGACGCCGATCCCGGCGGGCAATTTTATCGGTGAGATTTCATTCCTGATTGGCGGGGCTGCGACGGCTGACGTAATCGCACCGGAGGGCACCCAATATGTCGCCTGGCGCAAATCGGAGCTGAGACAGCTTATGGAGCGGTCTCCGCGCCTTTCAAACGCGCTCGGGGCGCTCTTTAATGTGGATATTGCTCGGAAACTGGCAGTGAGCGCCCCCGACCAAAGCCTCTTTGTCAAACAGTAACAAACGCGGCGTCTTTTTCCGTAAACACCCTCAATTGAAGACATTTCTCTTGAAAACCGCTTCCGCGCGTTCCATGTAGTGCCACGCCCCGGTTTGGGGGCAGCAACAATGGAGTGAACATGGCCAAGGAAGAACTGCTCGAATTTCCCGGCGTCGTGAAGGAACTCCTGCCTAACGCGACATTTCGGGTCGAGCTGGAAAACGGCCATGAGATCATCGCACATACGGCAGGCAAGATGCGCAAGAACCGCATCCGTGTTCTGGCTGGCGACAAGGTGCAGGTCGAAATGACCCCCTATGATCTGACCAAGGGTCGGATCAACTACCGGTTCAAGTGACAACAGCGACCGCGGACCTGAAGCTTGTGCTTGGGTCCGGCTCTCCGCGACGATTGGAGCTTCTGGCCACTTTGGGTCTGACGCCTCATGATGTGCGCCCCCCCGATATAGATGAGACCCCTCTGAAGGGTGAAGTGCCGCGCGCCTATTGTCACCGCATCACGGCGTCCAAGCTCGCGGCCATTCAGGCGGCCAAGGACGAGGTTGTGCTCTGTGCAGATACCACAGTTGCGCTGGGTCGCCGGATCATGGGCAAGCCCGACGATGCCGGGCAGGCCGCCGAATTCCTGCTCAAGCTGTCGGGCCGCAGGCACTCTGTCATTACCTCGGTCGCAGTCAAGGTGGGGGATCAGACATGGCAGCGTGATGTCGTGACAGCAGTTAAGATGAAGCGGTTGTCCGATGATGAACTGAACGGTTATCTGGCAACCGATGACTGGCAGGGCAAAGCGGGTGGCTATGCCATTCAAGGCCCGGCGGGGGCGTTTATCCCGTGGATCCAGGGCTCCTATACCGGGGTGATGGGCTTGCCGGTTGCAGAAACCGCCACGCTGCTGCGCGCGGCTGGCCTGCCTGTGGGGCAGCAATGAAGGGCCGTCAGATCATTCTCGATCAGTGGCGCGGGCGCGATGCTGCGGCGCTGATGGTCGATGGCAAGCTGGATGATTTGCTGATCAGCCCGCAGGATGATGCCCCTCCCGCCCCCGGTGCGATTTTCCGCGCCATTGCCGATCGGCCCATGAAGGGGCAGGGCGGGATGATGATGCGTCTGCCAGAGGGCAATGCCTTGTTTCGAGGGGCAAAGGGCCTGAAGGAAGGTCAACCTCTCTTCGTGCAGGTGGTCAGCTACGCTGAACCGGGCAAGGCCGTGACAGTCACAGACAGGATCGTGTTCAAAGGGCGGGCGGCAATCGTCACGCCGGGCGCGAAAGGGATCAACGTGTCTCGCCAGATCAAGGATGAAGAAGAGCGTGTGCGGCTTCTGGCGGCAGCGCACACGCAAGCCGCCGAGGCGTCATCGCATGGCGTGATTATTCGTTCAGAGGCGGCACAGGAAGCCGATGATGACATCTCCAACGAGGTGGATGATCTGCTGGATCTGGCGGATCAGGTGCTGGCGGATCCCGGGCAGGGGCCCGATCTGCTGGTTGACGCGCCCGGTGCGCATGATCTTGCGTGGCGCGATTGGCCCAAGGCCGATGTCGCGCAGGGCTTTGAGGCGCACGGTGTCCTCGACGCATTGGACGCGCTTGAGACGGCTGAGGTTCGCCTTGGTGCGGGCTCGATTTTCGTGGAGGCCACCCGCGCCCTGATCGCGGTTGACGTCAACACTGGCAGCGACTTTTCACCCGCTGCTGGCCTGAAAGCCAATCTGGAGGCGGCGCGCGCCTTACCGCGCCAGTTGCGTTTGCGTGGTTTGGGCGGACAGATCGTCATGGACCTTGCACCGATGCCGAAAAAAGAACGTCGTCAGTTCGAACAGGTGTTGCGCGCCGCCTTCCGCAGCGATCCGATTGAAACCGCCCTTGTCGGCTGGACCCCACTGGGGCATTTTGAGTTGCAACGGAAACGCGAACGCCTGCCGCTGGAGTTCTGAATTGGCCTGCCCGATCTGTAAAAAAGACCCGGTCGTGAAGTATCGACCCTTCTGCTCCAAACGATGCGCTGATCTTGATCTGGGCAAATGGATGACCGGCCAATATGCCGTTCCAAGCCAACGCGAAGATGAGGCTGACGAACTGGAACAGGCGCTCGACGACGAGGCACGGAAACTGCATTGACATCACAGTAATTTTTTCGCTTTTCGGCACTGGACAGGACTTTGGGGCTGTCATAGAACGCACAAGTTCGCTGATCGCGACATCAGGTGCCCGGGTAGCTCAGTGGTAGAGCAGTGGATTGAAAATCCTCGTGTCGGCAGTTCAATTCTGCCCCTGGGCACCACTTAAACCTCCCCACAAACAACTACACAACAGGTACCGCGCTATTTGGCACTTCGAGAGGGGTTCTTAGGTCCGGCATCGGGATGCTAGGATAGGAACAGGCTGTCTATCACTTTGTTACGGGATCCTGATCACGCATGTCCTTTTGGCGACTTGTCTTGTTATTGCTGTGGGCGTTTGTGTTTTCGCCGGGTAGCCCGGCATGGGCGCAGGAAACCACACAATTCGAAGATTGCGCGCAAGCCTTCTCAAGCTCTGAATTTGCGGACATTCTGACGAGAAACGAGGAACTCGAGTTTGGGCAGTTGGACTCTCGAAAAAAGGGTCGTCCTCTGTTGGGTTTGCCCTGCACAAGAGATCAGTTGGATCAGTTTTTTGTCGCCGCTGGATGGGAAAGAACAAAAGAGTATGTGTTCACCAATCCTCAAGAGAGTGGCTTTGAAATACCCTTTGTCGTGGACACGGCGATAACCTACTGCAAAAAACACCGTCGTTTGTTCACCTTATTTATTAAGAGGTGCACACAGATAGCCGTAATCAATATGTATCAGCGCCGGATTACTTTCATTAGCGCGAGCGGAACAAAATGAATTGGAGTGTCCAAATGTTCGGGAATTACCAATTCATCTGACTAAGCAGTGTCAGAGCGACTTAGTGGGGTTTTATACTCTTTAACAAGCCTGGTAGAGCGCTGTAATCCGTGAATGAGTGGTCGGTCAGCGGGTCCACACCGCGTTCGCGGAAATGGACAGGGGTCATGCCCGCTGCATGTGCAGCGTCTATGCCAACTTCACTATCCTCAATCACAATGCAGGCGTGCGGCAGGGTGTCCATTGCGTGGGCGGCATGCAGGAAAAGCGCCGGTGACGGCTTCCAGGATTTACTGCATAAGAGCTAAACAGGCGCTGTCCGAAGAACGGTGCCAGACCGGTGTTCTCGACCAGCATCCGTATCTTTGAAATTGGCCCGCCAGATGCAATGCACATCGACGCCTGAATACGGCTCAGCGCATCATCCAAATTCGGGTAGAGGCTTGCGTTCTGCTCGATCAGTTCCGAGGAATGCTGCCGGTATCTTATCTCGATGTTTGCGCAGAGGGGGCGCTTCGTCACGACCTCAATGTCGCGAAAGATGTCGGCCAGCTTCTTGCCTCTGTACCGACGAGACAACTCCTCGATCGTAAAATTCAGATCAGGCACCAGATCCGCCAGCGCTTGAAGGCAGTAGGTTTCGCTATCAACCAGCGTGCCATCAAGATCGAAGATCAGACAGGTTTCCAAAAGCGACCTCGTGGACTTCAAGACAAGCGGTTTCAAGCTCTAACATGACGTGAATAGCGCGTCTGTGGTGTGATTTGGAGCAGGCAAATGTTGCTTCACACAAAGCTTACCAAGTTGAGCATTTCGGAACGTCTGCGGTGTGGGGCGAAAGCGGATGTTGGACGTAACGCATATGCCTACGATGGCGCGTCTCCAATTTGGTAGGAAGTGGGATGCCACTGCATCTCGACTAAATGGGCGCAGTCGAAAATTGTGGACCAATCGCTAGCCCGTCTTGGTCACCGTCCAGCTCTCTTGAATGAAGCCGAAAGACCGACCGACCACCTTGTCAAACGTATAGCTCGAGGCCTCTGCCGAGGCTTGAAGACGGTCAATAATATCGTTTGAAGAACACTCGGTCCAGGCAGGCGAGAACATGGCCACCTCTCCGGCGCGACCATGTGCCAGGTGAATAGAGCGGCCGCTGTAAAGGCCCCCATTGCGCAAAGTAACCGTCGTGATATCGGACCAATCCAGATCGACAACTCTACTGCCTCTGAACACTTGTTTGGTCTCCAAAAGGAAACCGCCTGGCCGGAAACGCAAACGCGCCGCATTGATCGGCGAGCGACGCCAGAGCAGGAGGGCACACAGCACCAAAACGCACCCGATGCCCGCAAGAACCGCAACGAAACTCCATTCATCGCTCTCAACCAGAGTCTGCGTGTCGTAAGCCAGATAGAAAAAGAAAAGCGCCAAAATCCCGATCAAACTTGCGAAACTCTTGTTCAATTTCAGATTTGGTTCGATATCCTTCATGTCAATGCACGCTCTTGAAGCCTTAGAAACGCAACCAACTTCATTCACCACCTCGGCACATTGCTCTGCCGTGATCGTGTAGATTTTCATGCAAGGGATCAATATCGGGCGGCTGGATTAGTTGTGGCGAGAGAAATCTAAAGGTTTTGCGGGCCAAATGGGCTGCTTTCGCGAGCGAGCGGAAATTAAATCGAAAGCATGTCTCTTGATCTGCAGTGTCGGTCAGCGAAGCAGAGCAGTCCTCGGCGCATGGCGCAGCATTGGTTTATGGGCTTAAGGGCAACCTTGGCGCTCCGCGGACAAAGCCGTCGTTCAAAATATATGCTTTGAGTTAGTCTTCGTGGTCTTCACGAGGCATAACCGTAGGCAACGGCTTGGAACGTTTCCCTTTACTTCGACTGCGGCGATACGTGCTTTGATATTCTCTGCGCTGCTTAGTTACTTCGTATAGAACGATACCCGAGCTTGTGCCTAGGTTTAGGCTTTCTATCATCCCAAACATTGGTACTGCGACGCACATCTCGCTACGCTCTACTGCACTGTCCGTAATGCCGCGTTTTTCATTTCCAAACCAAACAGCCAGTTTTGCGTGTTTTGTGTAGTCACCTTCGTGAAGAAATACGTTTGTCTTTCCTTTCACATGGGGAGAGGTCACGACCGACACAAAACCCTGCTTTTCCAAATGGTCGAGACACGCGTCAGCGGTGTCAAAACGCTTCACAAACGTCCACTTCACGGCGGAGACGGAAGTTTTAGACAGTGACTTTCGCTCGCGCATCTCTTGCCAATCATCAGGTAGGGAACCACGCGGATCGACAATGTAAACCTTTTCCACACCTAATGCGTTTGCATTGCGAATAACCGTTCCGATATTTTTGATATCAACCGGATCTTCTATTACGGCAATCAAGTTCTTGCAGCGAAACGCCTTTATTGCATCTGCCCGTTTGCGAACCGTGGCCTTGGACTTCTTGGGTTCTGCGTTCTCCATGTCAGACGAGTATCATATAGCAAGCAAGGTGCAAGACGCGCTCTTAAGCCCAATACTGCAAGCCATCGTGTCCGCTTCGGGCTCACTGCAGACATTGGCGCTAAGCGGCAAATCGAAGGATCAGGGGCTTCTACGATATTCATAGTTACCCTTCGCCAGGTGCCAGCCGCACCCTTTCCACTGTCAGGCGACCTGATGGCCGCCGCTCCAGACACCGCGCAGCACGTGGCTTTTGCCGACGGGGCGCACGCGTACGAAGTCTGCTCGGTATCCGGGTCTGAGTGTGCCGCGATCGGTGAGGCCCGTTGCCTCTGCGGGGGTTTGGGTGACGCATCGGATTGCCCGTGGGATGTCCTGCCAGATCTCGGCCAGTTTGAAGGCGGAGAGCAACAGGGCGGCGGGGACATAATCGGATGAGATGATGTCGAGAAGTCCGTGTTCGGCCAGCTCGATGGCCGAGACATTGTTGGAATGCGAGCCGCCCCGGATGAGGTTGGGCGCGCCCATCATGATGGTGATCCCGGCCTCCCGACAGGCCTGTGCGGCCTCCAGCGTTGTGGGGAATTCCGCAAGACGGATCCCATGCGCTGCGGAGACGGCAACCTGATCTGCGGTTGTGTCGTCATGGCTGGCCAATACCGCGCCGAGCCGTGCGGCCTCGGCAACGGCACCCGTTTCATGTGCCTCGCCGATGCGCGCCCGAAGCGCCTTGAGCCGGGTGACATGTGCCTCGAACGCATCTTCGCTAGCGGCGTTTTTGCCCATGTAATAGACTTTCAGCTTTTCCATATCGCGAAACTGTCTTTGGCCCGGTGTGTGATCCATGAGGGAGACCAGACCGACGCGATCTTCGGGGCTGAACAGAGCCAATTCTTCCAGCAGCGTTTCGGAGCAAATTTCGGCTCGCAGGTGGATGTGGTGACTGATTTTCAGGGCTTGAGCGGCGCGCAGTGCCATGAGCTCAGATGACAGGTTGCGGGCATAGGCCTTGTAGCCCCGCCCGTCGGTCGAACTGCCCACGCGCATCGCGTCAAAAACCGTGGTGATCCCTGTTGCGGCAAGCTCGGCGTCATGGGCGATAATTGCGGCATCGTGGGGCCATGCGACCTTCGGGCGGGGCTGGATATGGCGCTCCAGATTGTCGGTGTGCAACTCCACCAACCCGGGAAGGACGAAGTCACCGGCGCAATCCCTTGCGCCTGCCGGAACCGCTGCGGTCTCCTCGACACCCGTGATCATACCGCCCTCGCAGCTCACCTGGCCCAGTATCACGCGATCCTCCAGGACCAATCGCGCGTTGGCGAGGCAGAAGTTTTCTGGCACATCCTCGTTATGGGTCTGCGGCAGAAGCGTCGGCGAGAGGGGAGAAGTCATGGCGAAATACTCACGTTTTGGCATCTATTATTTGCCCGCGAAGGGACCGCTGGCAGAGTTCGGAGCGCATTGGTTGGGTTGGGATGTTGAGGCGGGTGTGCCGCGCGCTCAACCGGATGTGGCGGAGATTAGAGAGATCACCAGGACACCGTCCAAATATGGGCTTCATGGCACGTTGAAGCCGCCGTTTCGGCTTGCTGACGGGACGACCGCTGAGGACCTCGCCGCCGCGGTGGAGGCTTTGGCAGGGGCGTTGCCGCAGGTGCATCTCGACGGGCTGGACGTGGCGCGCCTTGGGCAGTTTCTGGCGCTCACGCCCGTCGGTGACACGTCCGCATTGGCACGGATTGCAGCACAGGTTGTCCAGAAACTCGACAGGTTTCGCGCGCCTGCCGGTCGTGCCGAGATTGAGCGACGTCGTGCGGCGGGTCTTAACGAACGTCAGGACGCCAATCTGCTGTCTTGGGGCTATCCCTATGTTCTGGAGGAATTCCGGTTTCACATCACGTTGACCGGCGGGCTTACTGAGCCTCAGATTGACAGGGTGCACGCCGTGCTTAAGCGCTTGTTGCCTGATATACCCGCACCTTTCCCCATTGATGAGATCGCATTGGTGGGCGAGCGTGCCAGCGATGGCAGATTTGAAAGGATCCATCGTTATGCCCTGTCCCGTTGAAGGTGGGTCAGAACCTGAGCGACAGTGTCCTCAAGCGCCCCATCATTGGTGACGGTGATCACGTTCAGCTGTGACGGGATGTCGTTTCCGGAACGCTCAAGCCGTGCGCGGATTTCCTCGACCGTTTCGCGCCCGCGTCCGGCAAGGCGGGTTGCGAGGGTTTCGGGGCTGGCTGAGAGTTGAAGCACGGTGAAATCTGGGAAGACCCTATCGGCGTCGGTCAGAACCGCGCGTGAGAGGTTGATCAGAAACGATTGCCCATCTCGCGCGCGCCGCTGAATGTCGGAGGGGATGCCGTATGACAGGCCATGTGCTGTCCAGTGCAGACAGAAATCACCTGCGGCGACGTGTTCGGCGAATGCGCTTGGAGTGACGGGCAGGTATTCTTCGCCTCCCAAGCCGGGGGCGCGGGTGATCGCACGCTGAACGATCTGAAAATCAGGCGCAGCTTCAGCAACGCCTGCCATCACGCTGTCCTTGCCCACACCAGAGGGGCCGACCACACCTATGACGCGTCCGACCTTCATGCGGCCTTGCCTGTGGCGAAGCTGGATAGATCAATCTCGCGGTCACATACTTCCGCGCGGGCGTCTGCATCGTGAAATATGCCGATGATTGCAGCACCGCGGGCCTTTGCATCGCTGATGAGTGACAGGACAACGGCGCGATTGACCGGATCGAGGCTGGCCGTGGGCTCGTCCAGCAGAAGCGCGGGATACTCATGGGCAAAGCCACGCGCGATGTTGATCCGTTGTTGTTCGCCGCCGGAAAACGTGGTGGGGGAAAGCGCCCAGAGCGTTTCGGGAATGTTTAGTTGTGTCAGCAGCTTGCCGGCTTTTTCATGGGCTGCATCGCGGTCCCGGCCAATCGCCAGAAGTGGTTCGGCTACGACATCCAGCGTTGGCACACGCGGAACCACGCGCAGAAACTGGCTGACATAGCCCAGCGTTGTGCGGCGCAGCGAGAGGATTTCTCGCGCAGTTGCTGTCACCACATCCAGCCCATCGACGCGGATTGCGCCGGAGGCTGCAAGATAGTTGCCGTAAATCATCCGCATAAGCGTTGACTTTCCCGCTCCCGACGGGCCGGTCAGCGCCACGCACTCGCCGGGCGCGACACAGAGCGCTGCGTTCTGCATGACGTCAATAGTTGCGCCGCCCTGATTGTGCAGGGTAAACCTTTTGGAGACGGCTTTGACTTCGATCATGACGCTCACACCTGCAAAACTGAACTGACAAGAAGTTGTGTATAGGCGGCTTGGGGATCGTCGAGAACCTGATCGGTCAGGCCCGTTTCGACAACATTGCCGTCCTTCATGACCATCAGCCGATCTGCCAGTAAACGCACGACGGCCAAGTCATGGGTCACGATTACGGCCGACAGACCCATGTCGCGCACAAGACCCCGCAGCAGATCGAGCAGACGGGCCTGCACGGAGACATCAAGTCCGCCCGTGGGCTCGTCCATGAACACCAGCCGCGGCCCGGTGACAAGATTGCGGGCGATCTGGAGGCGCTGTTGCATGCCCCCCGAGAAGGTCGACGGACGGTCGTCGATCCGGGCAGTGTCGATTTCCACGCGCTCCAGCCAATCCGTGGCCTTGTCCCGGATGTCGCCGTAATGGCGCGCGCCGACGGCCATAAGCCGCTCACCGACATTGCCGCCCGCGCTCACGTTCATGCGCAATCCGTCGCGTGCATGCTGGTGGACGAAGGCCCAGTCAGTGCGCGCCAGCATTCGGCGCTCAGGCTCGCTCATCGCGACGGTATCGCGCGGGCCATCGGCGCGTGTGTCAAAGATCACTTGCCCCTGATCAGGCGTCAGATGCCCTGAGAGGCAATTCAGCAAAGTGGTCTTGCCCGACCCGCTTTCGCCCACGATCCCCATCACCTCGCCGGGATACAGGTCGAAACCCACCTTGGTGCATCCGACAATCGCCCCATAGCTTTTCTGGACATTGCGGACGGACAGGAGGGGCGTCACTTCATCTTGGGTCATATGAAAACTCCAATCGTGTTCCGCCGGGTTCGCGTATCATGAAATGGATCTTGGGGCCGTTGCCTGAGAATTCTGGGTCAAACTCAACGACCACGCCGGGCCAATCCGCCACCCGATCAAATAATGTCTTCAGGGTTGGCTCATCGGGGACCTTTAGCGCCGTGTGATGTAGCCCGATATTGGCCTTGCGATCAAAGCCTGCACCGTCGGTCTTTTGTTGCCAAAGCGTCAGCTTGGCGTGGCCGTTTGTGACATAGGCGGCAGGGTAGTCGCTATTACCGCCGAACTGGGTCCAGCCCAGACATTCGACAAAGAAATCGCGGCAAGCCTCCAGATTTCGCACCGTCAGGCCAAGATGGTCGATGCCAAGCGTCTCACCACTCATATCGCGTCCTTTCCGACGTGACCGGCCTCGCGCCGGGCCTCGCAATAATCGGTGTCCGAGCAGACAAACATGCGCGCGCCTTCATCATCGGTGATGACCTCGTCGAGATACGCATCCTCCGCATTGCAGAGCGCACAGGGGTGCGGGGCCTTGGATGGATCAAAGGGATGATCCTCGAAATCAAGACTGACCACCTTGGTGTAGGGGGGCAGTGCGTAGATGCGTTGCTCGCGACCGGCTCCGAACAGTTGGATCGCTGCCATCTCCATCTTCGGGTTGTCGAATTTGGGCGTGGGCGAGGGGTCCATGACATATCGCTCTTCGATCCGCACCGGATAGGCATAAGCCGTCGCGATATGCCCGTGGCGCGAGATGTCTTCGTAGAGCTTCACATGCATCAGCCCGTAATCCTCCAGCGCATGCATCTTGCGTGTCTCGGTCTCGCGCGGCTCCAGAAAGCGCAGCGGTTCGGGGATCGGCACCTGATAGACCAGGATTTGCTCGTCGGTCAGCGGGTCTTCGGGAATACGGTGGCGGGTCTGGATCACCGTGGCCTCCGCAGTTTTGGTCGTGGTTGCCACATTCGCCGTATGTTCGAAAAACTTGCGGATAGAGACCGCATTGGTCGTGTCATCTGCGCCCTGATCTATGACCTTGAAGGTGTCCTCGGGAGTCAGAGTTGCGGCTGAAATCTGAACGCCACCCGTTCCCCAGCCATATGGCATTGGCATTTCACGGCTGGCAAAGGGGACCTGATAGCCCGGTATTGCCAGTCCCTTGAGGATTGCGCGGCGGATCATGCGCTTGGTCTGCTCATCAAGATAGGCGAAGTTGTACTCGGTCATTCCGCAGCCTCCTGCCCATCCGTGGCACCCGCTTCGCGGCGCAGCTTTCGCACTAGTTCCAGCTCGGACTGAAAGTCGACGTAGTGGGGCAGCTTGATATGTTCGAGAAATCCGGTGGCTTGGATGTTGTCGCCATGGGACAGCACGAACTCGACATCCTGCGCAGGCGCGCCGACATCATCCTCGCCCAAGTCTTCCCATCGCAGGGCTCGGTCCACCAGCGCCATGGAAATCGACTTGCGTTCCGATTGACCGAAGACCAGCCCGTAGCCACGGGTAAACTGTGGAGGTTCTGTCTTCGATCCTTTGAACTGGTTGACCGTTTCGCATTCCGTCAGGGTCAGTTCCGCGATCTCGATGGCAAATCCAAGTTCGGGGATATCCATCTCGACCTGCACGACGCCAATGCGCAGCTCGCCCACAAAGGCATGACTGCGGGCGTAGCCGCGCTGGGTTGAGTAGGCCATGCCGAGGGTGAACCCCTCATCGGCGCGGGTGAGTGCTTGCAGGCGCAAGGCGCGACTGGCCGGAAATTCGAGCGGCTCGCGGGTCAGATCGGGTGGCGTGTTATCCTCGGTCAGGGCTTCCTCGATCAGCCCTTCGCGGTTCAAAAACTCGGTGACGTGAGGCGTCTTTTCGTTCTGCGGCTCACCGGTCTGAGCGGTTGGCACGTCGCCATCTGCGGCCAGTTTGAAGTCGATCAAACGGTGAGTGTAATCGAATGTGGGGCCCAGAACCTGTCCACCGGGCAAGTCCTTGAACGTGGCTGAGATGCGACGTTCGCAATGCATGGCGCCTGTATCAACCGGGTGGGTGCCGCCAAAGCGGGGCAGGGTCGTGCGATAGGCCCGGATCAGGAAGATTGCCTCAATCATGTCGCCCCGCGCCTGCTTGATGGCCAGCGCGGCAAGATCGGGATCATAAAGCGAGCCCTCCGCCATCACCCGATGAACGGCGAGTGTCAGTTGTTCCCGAATTTGCGCGGGCTGCAACTCGGCCACATCGGTATCGCCGCGCCGCTCCTCTGCCAGCCACGTATGCGCGTTCTCGATGGCGCGTTCCCCGCCTTTCACAGCGACATACATTACGACACCTCCGTGGTTCTGGGCAGTGCTGCCACCGACTGATCAGAGGTGAAGATGAAATCGAGGCCAAGCGGAAAGGCTTTGGCGTTGTCCTGAAAGGCCTGTTTGTCCGGCAGGTTGAGTGCTGTCTGCGTCTGGATCCCCGGACCGCGCAATATGGCACCTGTCTGGCTTAGATCATCCATCTCCACGATGAGCGTGGTTGAGCGGTCGGGGTATTCCGGGGTTCCGACGGGGAAGCGGTGGAGCGGCAGCAACTCGGCCCAATGCCCGAGCGCGAAGACCGCTTCGTCCGGGTCGCTCATGGGCGCACCTGTATGAAACGCCAGCCAGTCCTGAATCTCGTTGGTTTGAAAGCTCGGCGCGAGATAGAGCCGTGTGTCGGCATCACACAGTGTCAACAGAACGGTTGCAGCGGCTGTCGACAGGGGCGCCGGGCCAGTGGCCTGTGATATCTGCTCAATCTGGCCGGGGCGCGCCATTACGTTCATCAACGCGCGGAACGCAAACGCTGCATCCGTGGCAGGGGAGGTCATTCCGCCGTCCAGAACTTGCAAGCTCATTGGTCCTCTCCGCGAACCATCGTGAAGAATTCCACCTTGGTGGCAGCGGCCTTTGCTGCGCGCGCTTGACGGTCTGTCTGTTTTTCCTCTTGCAGTGGGTCGAGCACATGGCGCTGAAGGTCAGGGGCGATTGCGGTTTGCATCAGTGCATCTATCAGGGCCGCAGATTGCGCATCTGTCTTGCGACGCCCTTGAACATAACCGTGACCCACCTCGCCGCTGGCCAGGGTCAGGCTGCACCGCGTCACGGTCGCTTCGCCCAGATTGAATGGCGTGCCAGTGCCACCCGCGCGACCTCGCACCATGACCGTTCCGATCTCAGGGGCACGCAAAAGCTCAAAAGACGTATCGAGATTCAGGTTTTCCAGCAATTCAGAGGCGCGGCCTTCCGGAGAAGTGGCCAGCAGGCTGAGCCATGCTTTGCGCGCAGTCGTGTCGACAGGTTGATCAAGCATCTAGACAACTTTCTCGTATACTATACAACTAGACATATATTGCGATATGGAGCCAAAAGATGCCACCTGTTTTTTGTGAAACCTGCGCAACTGGCCCGACCGCGCCCCGTTTTGGTGCGGGCTTCAGGATGGGCTGTGCGTCATGAGTGGGGGTGGGAAAACGCCGCTCTGGCAGGCGATTGCACGCGCCTTGCGCGCGGATATTGCGGACAAGATCTACACCCCCGGGGATAAGCTGCCGACCGAGGCCGAGCTGGCGGACAGGTTCGGTGTGAACCGGCACACGGTACGCCATGCATTACGCTCCATGGTTGAAGATGGGTTGGTGCGGACGCGGCGCGGGGCAGGTGTTTTCGTGACAAGCACACCGACGGAATACCCGATCGGCAAACGCGTGCGCTTTCACCAGAACATTCTGGCAGGCGGACAAACCCCGGAAAAACGCATTTTACAGATCGAAGAACGCCCCGCCTCGCAGAGCGAAGCGGATCGCTTGCAGATCGCTCTGCGCGCGCCTCTGTGCGTCTATCACGGCTTGTCCTTGGCGGATGGGCATCCAATTGCGCTGTTCTCCAGCCATTTCCCGACCGAGCGGCTGCCATCCATCGCCGAGGCCTTGGCGGAAGACAGCGGTGTGACTGAGGCGCTCAAACGGTGTGGCGTGGCGGATTTCACCCGCGTGTCCACCCGGATCAGCGCCCGCCTGGCAACAGCAACACAGGCGCTGCATCTGCATACCGACGAGGGTGCGCCGCTGATCTACTCTTCCGGCTTGAATGTGGACGAGCAAGGCCGCCCGGTCGAGATGGGCTTGTCGTGGTTTGCGGGAGATCGCGTCACGCTGAGCTTTGAAGATGATCGCTGACTGTTGGGCCACTGCTTCGAAGGGAAGTCCAGCCATGTCATATTCCAGCCGCGATTCGGAATGGTTTCTGCCTCAATTTTGCCGCGGTTGAGCGGACTGTTTGTGGAGATGAAACAATACCGGGTAAACGAGCTAAACCGGCCACAAAACTCGTTAAAATACGGTTAAATTCTGCCGAAACCATCTAAATATTGCCACATTGTTAAGGCGTATTTGTGGCGGGCGATCTGCCGCCCGTGTTTATTTTTAGGTTAGCGCTTGTTCGCGCTTGGAAGGATGTCATGAGGGACATACGGGGAAACGGGGCTGCTGCATCTAAGACTGGTTTGAAACGCCAGGTAAGCGCTTTCGCACGCGCGGAAGACGGCGCGATGATCATCTTCGGACTGTTCATCTTCATCATCATGCTCGTGGCCGGGGGTATGGCCGTCGATTTCATGCGGTTCGAGCATGAGCGTGCCCGCATCCAGTACACCTTGGATCGTTCCATTCTGGCAGCCGGGTCAATGAGCCAGTCTCTTGAGCCGGAAGCCGTTGTTCAGGACTATTTCGCGAAATCCGATGTAAAGGATTTCAATCTGATGGTGTCACCCGACACCGGCACCAACTACCGCAATGTAAACGCCACGGCGAATACGACGATGAAGACGTTCTTCATCAATATGCTTGGCATCGACACCATGACGGCTAGCGCTGTTGGTCAAACGGTGGAGCGGATTGAAAAGGTCGAAATCAGTCTGGTTCTCGATGTCTCAGGATCCATGGGTCGGAACGGCAAGCTGGACAATCTGAAGACTGCGGCGAAGGAATTCGTCGATACCGTTTTGACCGCCGACAAGCGTGATCTGATCTCGATTTCGATCGTGCCTTACAACATGCAGGTCAATGCAGGTGCTGATATTCTCAACGCCATGCAGGTCAGCGATGAACATGCCTATTCGCATTGCGTTGATTTCACGACGGGGCAGTTTGCTTCGACGGAATTGAACCTGACCACAGCGACCTATCAGCGGACAGGCCACTTCGATCCGTTCTATCGGGATTCCACATCTCATGAGAATACGGATTACGATGACAATGATCGCCATCTTTTCATGTGCCCAACGACCAATTGGTCGGAAATTCAGTTGTTCTCGCAAGACAATCAGGCGCTGAAGGCCAAGATTGACAGCCTGCGTGCCGGTGGAAATACATCCATTGATATTGGTATGCGTTGGGGCGCTGCTTTTCTTGATCCATCGACGCAACCGATTGTTGCGGCCAATTCCGACGTTGATGCGGTGTTTCAGGAACGTCCTCTGCCATATACCGATACCGATGTGCTGAAGTTCCTGATCGTGATGACTGATGGTGTGAACACAACACAATATACGTTGAACGAAGATTACCGCGATGGTCCGTCCAATGTCTGGTACGACCCGGACAGCACTTGGCTGGGTATTCGCAACGAAAAGGGCGTGGGTCCTGATGCGGATGCGTCCGGCCACAATGATGACGCCGAGTTCTTCAACTCTGACCTTTACCTGTTCGATCTCGATGGGGACGGGGAAGAGGACAAGTATACCTCCAACAATCCTCATAACGTCACGCGCGCCGAACGTCTGTCCTGGCCTGAAGTCTGGAACCTGATGAGCGTCCGTTACAACGCCTACTACAACCATTATGCGCAGGAGTGGGACGAAGCGGTCCATGACGAATGGCGCAACAAGGTAACGAGCAAGATCGGTCGGGGTGCGAAAGATTCACGTCTCGATGAGACCTGCACAGCAGCCAAGGCGAAAGGCATGGTGGTTTACACAATCGGCTTCGAGGTCACTGACAGCTCCGCCGCTGTGATGCGCCGCTGCGCCAATTCCGAAGCCAACTATTTCGGCGTAACGGGCGATGAGATTTCAAATGCCTTCAACCAGATCGCCAACATGATCCAGCGCTTGAAACTTGTGAACTGATCCAATTCTTCCATAGACGTTCCAGTCTAATAAAAAGGGCCGCATGCAGCGGCCCTTTTCTTCAGTTTTGTGAGTGGTCGCTTAGTTGCCACCGGCCATGTAGGCCGGTAACCACAGCACGATTTGTGGGAAGGCAAAGAGCAGGGCGAGGCCGAGCAGCTGGACCAACATGAACTGCATCATGCCAAGATAAATGTCCTTGAGGTCCCAATCCGGCACAACACCCTTGAGGAAATAGGCTGACAAGGCCACAGGCGGGCTCAACCACGCTGTTTGCAGGTTCACCGCAACCAGGATGCCGAACCAGACCATCAGGTCGTACCGATCCAGTCCATGCACGTCCAAGGCCTCAACGGTGGGCAGCAGGATTGGAACCACGATCAGAACGATCGGGACCCATTCCAGAGGCCACCCCAAGAGGAAGATCAACGCCATCACCAAGAGCAGGATCAGGTATGGCGACATATCCAGACCCAACAGCAACTCGGTCATCATTTTCGGGGTGCCCAAGGCGCTGAATTCAGCCCCGAAGAAATTTGACGCCGCGACGAGGAACATGATCAGAACGGTGATTTCCAGTGCTTTGATCAGGCTGTCAAAGAAACTCGGAATGGTGAATTTACCATAGCCGATAGACAGCAGGATCGCACCGAAAGCCCCCATCGCTGCAGCTTCGGCAGGCGTGGCAAAGCCCAGAAGGATGGATCCCAGAGCGAAAGAGATCAGGATGGTCGGCGGCATCAGTCCGGCAAAGAACTCATCCCAGAGCTCCGAGAAGTAGAAATTGCCGTCTGCTTCCGCGCTGTAGATGGGCCGTGCAAGGTAAGCCAACAGAACGATGAAGGCCGCCAATACGATGGACATTGTTGGCAGGCTGCCGTCCTCACCCATATTGGCAACGATCATGTAGAGGTGGAACACGACCGCGATGGGCATGACAATCCGCAACACGTTCAGCTTGCGATAAGCCGCGTGGGCGATGACCAGTGTGATCGCCAAAACAATCAATCCACCGAATGGAATGATCCCGCCGAACGCGCCGCCTATGCCGAGGCCAAACACCCGACAAATGGTCAGAATGCCCATACAGATCAACGCGACTTCGGCTCCGTAGAAACTGGAGGTGCTGGGTTGGTCTTCTTCAGACAGGATCGGACCCAAGCTGGGGTTAATCCAGCAGCGCCCCAACGTGTATATGAGGTAGAGCGACGCCAGAATGGCCCCCGGGATAAAGGCCGCGCGGAACAGATCGAGTGTGGAGACCTCCAAGACCGGTCCCATCACGATCAGCATGATCGAGGGTGGGATCAGAATGCCCAGCGTCCCGCCTGCCGTAATCGCGCCAGCGGCCAGTTGAACGTTATAGCCCGACCGGCTCATCGTGGCCCCCGCCATGATGCCCAGCAGTGTCACAGAAGCACCCACGATGCCGGTCGCAGCCGCAAAGATCGTGGACACGATCAGCACCGCAATGAAAAGAGCGCCGCGCACGCGCGCCATGATCATCTGGATCGAGGCGAAGAGGCGCTCCATCAGGCCCGCTGACTCCATTACGATGCCCATCAGGACAAAGAGGGGGACCGCCATGAGTTGGTCGTTCAGCATGGTGGAGTTGGTGTTCAGAGTTAGCAGAAGCGTCGTCAGCTTGAAGTTCGCCCCCCAGATGCCGAAGACGAAACCAAGGAAGATCAGCGTGAAAGAGATCGGAAAGCCGATAAAGATCACGAACAGCATTGCCGCCAGCATGATCAGCCCAATGATAGGTTTGCTGAGGCTCGGGCTGGCCCGCATCATTTCGGTGAACCATTCGCCACCCGGCACGGTATTCGGCGCAAAGATCGCCAGAACCAGCCAGATCAAGGCGATGAGATAGATGGGGAGGGCTCGGATAAACCACCGTTCGCGTTCTTTACCCATCTTGTGGAAAGCCCGGAACGTCTCGGGGATGCCTTGCAGCAGGAGAAGCGCGCCACCAATCGGCATCGCGAGCCGCGCGGGCCACAGGATTGGCTGCCACGCACTGTCCAAAGCCAAGCGTTCTCCCGTTTCATAGGACAGCCACCAGAATTGGCTGGCCACCACGGTGAAAAAGATCATCGAGGGCATAAAAAACAGCAGATAAAGCGCAGCGTCTACTGTGGCCTGTGTTTTGCTGGACCAATTTCGGTAGAGAAAATCTGCTCTGATATGCACTCCGCGCATCAGGCCATAACCGGCACCTGCCATCCACAAAACGCCGGCGATCATCCGGCTTAGGTCATAGGCCTGTAGGGTAGGGCCAAGGCCCAAGTCGCGCGCGAATTCCGCAAATCCTGCATTTTGCAGAATTATGAATGAGTTTCTGGAGAAAACCTCCCAGACCACGATTGCTATCAGGGGGACCATCATCAGCGCGATGATTTGACCAGTACGGTAGTTGATCACGTCGATGGCCGCGGTGATCGGACGTTGCCACGCGGTCATGTCTTCAGGCGTTTGACCCGGAGCCTCAGCGCGTCGCTCGGCGATCAGTTCGTCCGCAATCTCCAGATCTTCTGGATTCGGTTCATCTGCCATGTGGCGGTCCCTCCCTGGACGTGAAATCGTGGTTCACGTTCTTTTTTTCAAAACGTCAATTGGTGACGCTTGGAAAACAAGAACGAACGGGCCCGGTATGGGCCCGTTCTGAACTGAATTACTTCAGTGTGTCTGCGTGAGCGCGTCCCAAACCTGCGTTGGAGGTCTGTGCTCCGGCCCAGAATGGAACCGCGATATCGGCGAAGTCTTTCTGAGACTGCCATACTTCTGCGAAGAACTCATTCTCGTCAGCCGCAGCTTGCAGTGCGTTTTTGGCAGCAGCCATGTACTCGGTGAAGTAGTCGGCTGGCGTATCTTCGAGGATCACACCGTGGTTGTCCGTCAGATCTTTCAGCGCTTTGCCGTTTTCATAGATGCGGTAGGACAGGGATTTCGACAGCGATGCGTTTGCCGCAACTTCCAGTGCTTTCTTCTCAGTGTCGGAAAGGCCGTCATAGAAGTCGCCGTTCACATACATGTCGGCGTTCACTGTCACCTGGTGAAGGCCTTGCAGATAGTAGTGCTTCAGCACTTTCTGGAAGCCGAATACTGAGTCAGGCTTCGGGCAGCACCATTCAGCCGCGTCGATGGTTCCTTTTTCCAAAGCTGGCAGAATGTCTGGGCCGCCCATTGCGACGGCAGGAACACCAATGTCAGCGTAAGCAGCGCCAACCATGCCTGGAGGGGCACGGAAACGCATCTGACGGAAGTCGTCCATGCTCTCGATTGGTTTTGGGAACCAGCCCAGTGCTTCCGGACCAACTGGCTGCAGAAGGAAGCCCTTCACGTTGACGCCCATTTCGTCCCACAAACGATCATACAGCTCTTTGCCGCCGCCATACTGGAACCAGCTCAGGAACGCGATGTTGTCGAGGCCGACACCGGCACCCGCAACAGGTGCACCGAAAAGGTTGGCTGCGACGTGCTTGCCGCCCCAGTAGTGCGTCCAGGCGAAACCACCTTCAACCAGACCGGCATCAACTGCGTCCATGACATCACGTGGACCGACAACCGCCCCAGCGGGCAGAACTTCGATGACAAGTGAGCCGTTGGTAAGGTCTGCTACGTCCTTGCCGAATTCTTTCAGCATGAAGACTTCGTCGGCTGTGTCAGACAGCACGGATTGAATGCGCAGGACTTTCTCGGCAAATGCTGCCGAGGCCATAAAGGACAGGCAAACCGCGCCCGTCGTTAGTGTTTTGAGATTAAACATGTATCTCCTCCCTAGTGTTCAGCCTTCGTAATTATGTCGGTTCGGCAGTGAAGGCATACCGCAAAACCCTTGGTCGCAATTCAGTTATGCTCGCGCACCAAATCCCTGTGTCAGTGTCCTCCCTTGGACAAATCATACCCTTCGATCAGGCCCAGCATCGGGCCGACCCCTTGGTTGATGTCAAAGACACCACGGTAGAACATCTCTCCGGCGACATAGACCAGCACGATCAGACCCAGCCAGCTGATCCAAGGGTACTTGGTCAGCAGCTTCATGATCAGTGTTGCCGCAAACGCCATCAGAACAATCGCCAGACCCAGCCCGAAGACCAGCATGGTCGTGTCGCCATCTGCAATCGCGGCCACCGCCAGCACATTGTCCAACGACATCGAAACGTCCGCGATCGTGATTGAAATCAGCGCCGCCCGCATGGTTCGTCGCGGCGCTCCGGTATACCCGGCCTCCGGATTATCGGCTATCTCCATCGCGTGTTCGGCTTGGGCATCTATGCCCTCGCGAATTTCGACAAACAGACGCCAGCAGACCCAAAATAGCAGGAGCGAACCCACGAACAGAATGCCGGGAATACCCAGCAGTTTGGTCGCGATAATTGCAAACAAGATGCGCAGAACTGCGGCGATAATCATGCCGTAGAGAATGGCCTTCTTGCGCAACTCTGGCGCCAGACCGGCGGCTGCCATGCCGATGATCAGGGCGTTGTCACCCGAGAGGATCAGGTCGGCAATGATGATCTTGCCAAAGTCCAGTGCGGTATCGATCATATTCTAAACTGCTGCCTCTTCGAGTTTCTTTGACGGGCGCATGCGCTCCGCGTCCGCAAGGATCAGGTCAGAGGCTTTTTCGCCAATCATGATCGTTGGTGCATTGGTGTTGGCCGATACGATGATCGGCATGATCGAGGCATCGGCGACACGCAGTCCCTCGACGCCCTTAACTTTCAGGTCCGGTGTTACAACGGCCATGTCATCCACACCCATCTTGCAGGTGCCTGTCGGGTGGTAGATCGTGGTGGAGTTGTCTCTCGCCCAATCCAGCAGGCCATCGTAGTCATCATCTGCCATGGCGGGGCCGGGTTTGTATTCCTCGGTGATCACCTCTTTCAGAGGGCTCATCCGGGCAATGCGTCTGGCGATGCGGATACCTTCCACGAGCGTGTCGCGGTCGGTCTTCGTGGCCAGGTAGTTGGGAAAGATTTTCGGGTAATCCCGCATATCGCCAGACCGCAGTTCAAGGTGGCCTGCGCTTTCTGGTCTCAACTGGAGCACTGACGCGGTAAATGCATCAAAATCATGGGCTTCCGTGCCCATCTTGTCAGTTGAAAAGGGCTGGATGTGAAACTGAATGTCCGGCACGTCAAGATCAGGCCGCGTCTTCAGAAACGCGACGCCGAGTGATGCGGCCATCGCCATCGGGCCACCCCTTGTAAGGATGTAACGAAGCCCGATAAGCCCTTGTTTGAAATAGTTATTGATCTCGGTATTGATCGTGGACAGTGTCGTTTTGTAGACCGGTCGCGCTTGCAGATGGTCCTGAAGGTTTTTGCCGACACCTTTCAGTTCATGCACCATTTCGATGCCATGTGGCTTCAGCTCATCCGCATCGCCAATTCCCGACACCATCATGATCTGCGGTGAGGCCAGCGCGCCGGCGGCCAGAATGACCTCTTTGCGTGCGGTCATCGTGATGGTTTTGCCTTGATAGTAAGCCTTCAACCCGGTGCAGCGCTTGCCCTCGAAGACCAGTCTTTCGACCGGGCAGTGGACCATTACTGTCAGGTTGCTGCGCGACTTCGCCGGGTTCAGATACGCGACCGCTGACGAGCAGCGCCGCCCGTTGCGTGTGGTCAGTTGGAACAGGCCCACGCCCTCCTGCACGTCACCGTTATAGTCGGGGTTCTTGCGGTAGCCCGCAGCCTCTGCCGCATCCAGCCACCGGTCCACGACTTCGCGGGTGACGTTGGTGTCCGATACGCTGAGCGGGCCATCGCGCCCGCGATCTTCATCCTGACCGCCATCGTAGCTCTCAGAGCGCTTGAAGAGGGGTTTTACATCATCCCATGACCAACCCGTGTTGCCCAACTGGCGCCAGCCATCATAATCCTGCGGTTGTCCCCGGACATATAGCAGCCCGTTGATCGAACTTGATCCGCCCAGAACCTTGCCGCGGGGCCATTTGATCGACCGGCCATTGATGCCTGGATCAGGCTCCGTCTCGTAGCTCCAGTCGGTCTTGGGATTGCCCATCGTCTTGAAGTAGCCAACGGGGACATGGATCCATGGATAGGTATCCTTGCCCCCGGCCTCCAGCACGGCAACTTTGTATTTCCCATTTTCGGAGAGACGGTTCGCAAGAACACATCCGGCCGACCCTGCGCCTACAATGATGTAGTCAAATTCCACTCACTTCCTCCCAAAAGTGTTGAAATTTCAAAAAATGAGACTTTTAGTCTCGTTTTTATAGCCGAACATGATAAACTGAGTCGTGCAAGGATTAATTTGTGAGCGTGCAATGAAAGACGATGATCGCATTCCGACCAATCTGAGAACTCTGTTGATCCTCGAAGCTGTGGGTGCGCAATCCGACCCGATGAGCCCTGCTGATCTTGGTCGGGTGATAGGATTACCCAAGCAAACCGTACACAGATTGTGCAACACGCTTCTCGAAGAGGGGTTTCTGGTGCGCGATGAACGGAAGAAAGGGCTGCGTCCGGGCAGGCGGGCCCGGTTGATGGCATCAGGGGTGATGCATGCCTCAAGCTCTCATATCGTGCGCAACCGGGTGCTGCGGGAGTTGTCTGACCTGACGGGCGAGACGGTGAACTACGTGGTTCCGGAAGATCGCGGCATGGCCTATCAGGATCGCGTCGAAACCGATTGGCCTATTCGCATCCAGCTGCCGGTTGGCTCGACCGTGCCGTTTTTCTGCACCGCCAGCGGAAAGGTCTATCTGGCCAGCCTGCCCAAGGCCCAGCGTCGCAGACTCGTCAGCGTGATGCATTTCGAGAAGCACACGGACACGACGATCACCGATCCGGAGGTGCTTCTGGCCGAACTGCAGGAAACCGCGAAGCGCGGCTATTCCCTCGACAATGGCGAATTCTTCGACTCGATGAATGCGATTGCGGCACCGGTCTATGATGGGGCAGGGCGCTACTGTGCCTCGCTGGCAATCCACGCGCCTACCCAGCGAATGCCGATCACCACGGCGGTGCAATACAAAGACCAGCTTTTTGCCGCGTCGAAAAAGCTCACTCAGACCTTGTTCGACTGAGCGGGTTCCAAATCGATACGCAAACAGGCGAGCGCTAACGCGACCAAGGCGCAGAACCCAAATGCGGCATACCAGAACAGGATGGCCTTGATGTCGCTATAGGGCATGGGTCCGCCTTGCGTAACACTGTTTGATGCGACGAAAAGCGATCCCGCAAAGGCCAGCCGCGCGACAAGCCCTTGAATTGAAAGGTAAGTTGCCCGCGCCTCATTCGGCAATAGCGGCTGAATCCGGGCTGTTATGAAAGGTTGCGAAAACGATATCGGCACCATCCGGAGGAACAGCAGCGCTACTGCCCACGAACTGTTTGTGGCCGAAAATATCGCGGCCAGCCCCACCTGCATCCCAAAAGCCAGCAGCAAAATTGCGGCCAAGCCGATCGTTTGACGCAGACGCAAGGCAATCAGCGAACTCAGCACTGAAACAATCATCATCGTGGCAGAGACCAAACCGCTTATCAGTGGCGCCTCGGTTTGCAAGCCGGTTCCGCCGAGGGCTTCCAGTATGAAGGGTTGGCCGAAAACAAAATGGAGGTGGCTAAACCCATACATTAACACCGCAAGGGCGAAGAGCCATACTAACACCGGATTGCGCAAAGACGTTGCGATTATCGCCATCGAGACGCGCGTGTCCCAGAGGGATCCGTCCTTGCGTCTTGGCTCGCGGCACAGGATGACAATCCAAAGCAACACCACAAAGGCGAGGGCTCCGGCGTAAAAGGGCCAACGTTCGTTTGCCAATGCCATCCAGCCGCCCGTGACGGCCGAGATCGCAAAGCCCGCGAAGCCGAACCGCCAAGCTTTGAGTTCCTGGGCTTCAATCTCACCGCCCCGGCCATCCTCGTGAAGGCTTTCGTACAAAAGCGAGCTGTCGGTTCCCGATGCAAAGGCGGTTGCTGCTCCGAGCATAGTTTGCCCCGCACAGAAGGCTAGGAAACTCTCACCCACGGCGAGGCAGATTGCGCCCACAGCGCCTGCTACGCCCGCCCAGAGCAGGGTGATGCGGCGCCCGAGTTTGTCGGACATGTAGCCGGACGGAACCTCAAGCACAGTTGTGGCGACATCATAGACCGCATAGAGCAATATCGCATCGGCAGCAGACAGTTCCTTTTGCAGATATAAAAACCAGGTGGCTTGCCAAAAGACGAGGCTCTGTAAGAACTTGAACCAAGGATAAAGCGTGATATTGCGCTGCATCTGAGTAGAGTGGGCGGTGTGGCCCACGCTTGTCTAGTCTTGATCGTCCATCCAGATCGTCACAGGCCCGTCATTGATGAGCGAGACGGCCATATCGGCCCCGAACTTTCCCTCACCTGTGGTTACGTTCAGTTCCCGAAGACAGGTCACGAAGTGACGATAAAGCGCTTCGCCGTCCGCAGGGCTGGCCGCAGTCGAAAAGCCGGGCCGGTTGCCCCGTCTTGTGTCTGCCGCAAGGGTGAACTGACTGACCACCAAGGCGCGTCCGCCCGTATCCAGCAGGGATCGGTTCATCCGGCCCTCATCATCTTTGAAGATGCGCAGTTTTGTAATCTTGGCGGCCATTTTCTCGGCCTGTTCGGGTGTGTCACCCTGCATGGCGCAGAACAGGATGAGCAATCCGGGGCCTGTTTGGCCAATCACCTCATCATCTACGCGGACCGAGGCTTCGCTGACACGCTGGATCAGAGCCCTCATATCTCGCTGGCCCAAGGCGGGTTGGCGCCCGCGCGGCTGACGGTCACGGCTGCGGCACGCGCCCCGCGCGTCAGAGCATTCCTCAGCACCTTATCATCGATCCCGGCGACGCCTTCTCGTGTCATGGCACCTGACGCGCTCAGCGATGACAGGAAGCCGGCATTGAATGTGTCGCCTGCACCCACAGTATCGATCACATCGACCTTTTCCGAAGGCACAAACAAGGAGCCGCGGTTGTGATAGGCCGTCACCCCTTTTGCGCCTTCTGTGATCAATACGATCCGGGCGCCAGAGGCGCGGATTTGATCCACCTGTTTGGCAATGTCACCCTCACCCTTGAGCCAAAACAGATCTTCGTCGCTCAACTTCACGATATCCGCCAGCGCCATCATGCGTTCGATGCGCGCGCGGGTTGCGTCTTCGTCTGTGACGAAGCCCTGCCTGATATTGGGGTCGATCATGGTGACACGATTGCCAGCCTCGCGCGTCATCAATGCCTCATAGGCTGTGCCGCAAGGTTCGCTGACCAAAGAAATACCGCCGAAAAACAGCGCGTTGATGTTGCTGGAAAGATCGGGAAGATCTGCCTCGGTCAATGCTTTCAGGGCAGAGTTTTCGTCATAAAACGCATATGTCGCCTGACCGTTGACCAGTTTGACAAAGGCCAATGTGCAAGGGCGATCAAGACGCGGCGACAAGCTGGCATCAACGCCCGAGTTTTTCATCTGCTCCAACAGCAGGTCGCCAAAAAGGTCTTTGGACAGCCCACAGAGAAATCCAGATCCAGCCCCCAGGCGACCCAGGGCGATTGCGGTATTGTAAACGGCTCCACCGGGGTAGGGCGCATAGGCAGTTTCCCCCTCACGCGTTTGACGTGGGAGCATATCTATCAAAGCTTCTCCGCAGCAAAGGATCATTGTTGCATCGCCATAATATACCCAACTGTTAGCGCTACCAGTAAGCCAATCAGCGCGGCAAAGGCAATCTTGATTTTCGAGTAAGGTCGTTCACCTTTCACCGCGCCTGTCTGGCCATTGACGACAAATCTGTACGTCTGCCCTCGGTATTTGTAGGCCGCCAACCAGACGGGAAGCAGAATATGCTTGAAGGTTATGTCAGACACTTGGGTTTGGGCGTTGTGGATGCGCTGTTTGTCCCCGCCAATGTCGAAGCGGATATCTCGGTTGATCATGGCGTCCATGTAGGCGCGCGCTTCAACAAACCCGTCATCCAGTTCGACGGTGTAGCCCTCGGCGCGAAACCCGGCCAGATATTCGGGTGAATAGGGCTGTAGCTCGGTCAGATGCCAAGGGGCGAGAGCGTCGGTATAGGATTTCGGCAGGGAGCGGGAGGCCAGTACCAGAACATCGTCAAATGCGCGCGCGACGCGCCCCTGAACATTGCGCCAACGGGTTTTCGCAACACGGACCTGCTGGCGTTTGCCATCGCGGACGACCGTGCGGGTTTCGTAATAGATTGTGCCGCGTTCGCCAGAATACTGGGTGCGTGTATCAGCGTCATAGGTCCAATACGGCACGTAGATGCCTTCAAGCTTGCGCCCCTTGCGCGCGTAGTCCTTCAAGCCATTCGGTGCGAACCAGAGAGAGCCCAGCCAGTCGGTCATCGCCTTTCGGCCTGCGTTTTCGTCCAAGCTGAAAGGCAGCACTGCCTTGGGTTTGATCTGACGGTTGGTGCCGGTGTCCGCAACAACCGCGGTGGCACAAAACGGGCATTCCGTTGCATGGGTGGCCGGGTCGAACTCGACCTGTGCGGCACAGTTGGGACAGGTGGTGGAGCGGACATCCTCCATGTCCAGACGATCAAGGTCATTGGCCAGTGCTTTGCGAAAATCCAGTTCGCGGATTGCGCGCGTGCGCCCCGCACGCACCGGTTCGGTGTTGCCGCAATGATCACAAACCAATTGCTCGGCGCGCGGATCAAAGCGCATATCCGACCCGCAGGTATCGCACGGGAAGCGGTGTTCGTTCAGAGGCGCGAGAGCGGCGTCCATGAGCGTCAGAGTACTCCGTGCATGGCCTTGGGCAAAATCATGTGCAGAGCATTATCGCCAAGGGTCGTGTGACGCCAGAGGTGAAACACCGCATGCAGCGCACCGCCCGCGATACAACTAAGGATCAACTGACGGGCGGGCAATTCAAATCCTGCGACCTGTCCCAAGCAAGCCAGCGCGGCCAAGGCTGTCAGTGTATACAGCAGCCGATGGCCCCAGAGATGTGCGTATCTCGCCCATCCTTTCAGTTTCGGGCCGGGTCGGCCGCTCTGGCCTCGGATCAACGCAAGGCCCGCCCATACCAAGCCGACCAGACCAAACGCGATCGACCAACCCACGGCCTGCCCCGAGGCGAGCACGGCCAGCATCAGGATCGAATTCGTCCAATGCAATGCCTTGTTGCAGGCGTGTCGGTTCATAAAAACTTGTGCAGGCGTTTGGGGGCCATGATCCTGAGCGCGTTATCCTTGAGATGTATGTGCCGCCAAATGTGAAACAGCGCGTGGACCGCGACAAGACCCGCAAGCAGGTAAAATTCGACCTCATGGATTTGTCCGACGATGTCATTTGCCTTTGGCAGGCCCAACGGTGGGGCGATTGGAACAACGCCACCGGCCCACAGCAGAACCGTCGATGTCAGGCCCAGCAGGAAGCCCGTCAAAGCGACACCGAAAAGCCCCCAGATTATGGTCTTGTGCATGATCTGGTGAAAAATGCGGGCTGGACCCGGCAGTTTGGGGCCGGGACGTGAGGCCAGACCTTTGCGAATATACTCAGCAGTCCAGAGGAGTGCGAGGCTGACAAATATCAACCCAAAGACTGAATGCACCTGAAACGCCCACTGACCGATCGGGCGGACATCCTCCGGCTGCACAACGAAGAACCAGATCAGGAAGGGCAGGACCGTCCAATGCAGGATTTTCAGCCGGGTTCGGCGATTGGGCAGATATGTCAGCAGTTGCGCAGGTCGCATGAGCTACCTTCGCATTTTGCAGGTGATCCTCCAAATCACGCTTGCGCCATGTCCCAGTGTCCTTGCCGGTCGGTTGGCTTAAGTGATCTTCCGTCCCACCTCGGTGCTGCGCAAAAGGTGTGCGCCAACACAGCTCAGCACGAAAATGAGGATCACATCCATCAGGCTGTTGCCCGGCAACCCGGTTGGCAGGCGCGCCAGAACTGCCGCGATAAGGGGATGGATCAGATAGATGCCAAATGACAGGGCAGACAACGCCGAAAGCCAAGGCGGCGTCGCAATATGCACGGAATTGGCCACGAACAGAACGACCAGTGCGATGCCAAGCTGCAATGCGCCATCGCTCAGGCCCGCCACCGCGAGCAGCAAAAGTGCTGTATACCAGCCGACAAGATGCAGCGCCGCTGTCTGGATCATGTGACGGCAGAGCAGGGGGGCCAGCAACACCGCAGGCAGCCCGAATACCCATTGCGCCACACCACCCGGCAGCGTGTCGGTGTTCAGCGCGTAGAGGCAAGGCAGGCCAATCAGTGCGAAAACGGTCGAAATTCTGGTCGGGCTCAGACGGGAAAGCGGGTCGTGGAACATGATGAACAGGGTGCTGCACACGGCCATGAACGGCAAAAACCACAAATGAAGTGACGGGCCGGTCAGGATCATCGACGGGGCGATCCATGCGGTCACAGATTGTTGGGTCGCGACCGCTTGGGCTGTGTACAAGCCCGTGTAGATTAAGGACCACGCGATAAACGGTGTCAGAAACCGCCAGAACCGACGCTCCAGATCACCGCGTCCGCTTTGCAATTGTAGCGACATCAAGATGAACAGCGGAAGCGCGGCATATCCAATTGCACTTGCCGGACCGTTGGCGTGAAACAGAACGATTCCGAAAGCGCCCAATACGCGCAGCAGCTCCAGACTGCCATTGCGTGTGGTATCCGATCCGCCAACGCGACGAGGCGCCCAATATCTGGACGCCGCGCGGGTGTTTTCAGCATTTGGATTGAGCATATCAGACCCAAGAAGCAGACGTATTACGGCTGCCAGTGTGCCAAGCGGGGGCTTAAGGTCTAATTAACGCGGTTCAGCCCTTCGGCGGAGGTGGAGGCATAACCGTGAAGAGTTGCGCCAACTCATCAACCTCTCCAGCCTGTTTCCAGCCGTCCTGCCCCTGGGTCCAGATCAATGTGTCACGCGCGAACGCACCGTCACTGACCATGCGGCCCAACGCAGCCTTGGAGTAGGGACCGTGGGTCTTGCCCTTCTCGGCGATGTGCCAGACATGCTCCACCGGTGGCGGTGGCGGTGGTGTTGCCGAGGGCGCGCTTTGGGGTGCCCGACCCCATGGCCTGGCCAGACCCGGCATCATTTGTCCGGCCATGCCCAGACCGATACCTGCGCCAAGACCTGCACCCATGGCGCCGCCTGCATCACCGCCTCTGCGCATTGCTTCTGCTGCGGCGTAGCGCATGTGATCATCCAGATTTCCGGTGATCCCACGCGACGTGCGGGTATCAAGTGCTTTCTCAACATCGGCGGGCAGTGATATGTTTTCTATGTAGAATTCGGGAACCGTCAGGCCGTATTGGGCCACCAGTGGAGTGATGGCGCCTGCGATGATCTTACCAAGATCGGCCGTGTTTGCCGCCATATCCAGCGCAGGTATTCCCGAGGCAGCCAGCGTGCGGGAGGCTTCCTGCACAATGATATTGCGGATCTGATAGCTGATCTCGTCCATGGTGAACTCACCATCGGTGCCAACAATTTCGGTCAGGAAGCGCGCCGGATCAGTGACCCTGACAGAGTAGGTGCCGAACGCGCGCAGGCGCAGGGGGCCAAATTCCGGATCACGCAACATGATCGGGTTCTTGGTGCCCCATTTGAGGTTGTTGAACCGCGTGGTGTTGACGAAATAGATCTCTGACTTGAACGGGCTTTTGAAGCCATGATCCCAGTGGTTCAGCGTTGTCAGGATCGGCATGTTGTTGGTCTCAAGCATGTAGAGGCCCGGCGTAAAGACATCCGCCAATTGCCCTTCATGCACAAAGACTGCCGCCTGACCTTCACGCACGGTCAGTTTGGCGCCGTATTTGATTTCGTGACCTTCGCGTTCGAACCGCCAGACCATTGTATCGCGCGTGTCGTCTGTCCAATGGATGACATCGATGAATTCGCCTGTCAGAAAATCAAGAATACCCATGAGAACCTCGTCAATTGGGAGTTGGGTTAACTTTCACCACCGAGCAGTTCGGAGGCAATTACATTTGCAACTTCGCGCGCCTCTTCAGGGGAAGCGCCAAGCGGCATGCGCGCGTCATAAAGCATTTGCAAAAGCAGCTCATCATGGCGCGTCAGATAAGCAAATTCATCGTCATCATTGAAAATCGAAGGGCGCGCAGCGGGGCTATCATTTGACAGGCCCAGACCTTGCGCAATCTCTTCGTGATAACAGCTTTGTCGCAGCAGATCAGGATGTTCGGCCCGGATAATTGCGACGGCCTTGTCGAAACTGTTGGGATCCGTTTCGTCAGTAAAGGCGTAGACGGCGCAATAGACGGGTTTTGGCAAGTCGGTGATTTGACGGGCGAGGTCCGCGCTGAGGCCGGGAACAAGTTCCATAAGGCGCGGTCCAAAGGCGTCCATCTCGTCGACGGTCAAGACGGCAACATGGAAGTTCCCGTTGCCACGCGTGGGCGTGATCCTGTTTCCGGACACGCGCGCGAGCCGCGACAGATAGCTGTTCACGAACTGACGGTCTTGGGCTGCGCGCGCCGGATCAACCTGCGGACCAAATTCCATCGAAACGCGCACCGGAACGGTCCAACGCTGGATTTTCCCTTCCGACGGGGTTTCGACATAGCGCCCGGCGCTTAAGGTAAATTCGTTAAAGGCCGCTATGCGTACGAAGCTGTCGACCAGTTGGCGCTTGGAGAAGGGCGTATCAATGCCACCGCCGCCCTTGCGCAGCAGGCCCTGCACAAGCAGGTTGCGCTGTACATCGGCATAATAGCTTTCCAGGCCCAGAGATTTTTCCGAACGTTCAGCCACTTCCGCTTTGGCTGGTGGCGCTGGGCGTTCGGCGGGCATCGGGCGGTTGTCGATGAAGTCATCGCATGCAACGAGAGCGCCCAGAAAGAGCCCTCCCGTCAAACATTTTACGATGCGATTCACTGATGTAGTCCTAGCCGGCGCTTGTGCCGATATTGTGCCCGGAGCCGGTGTCTCGTGCCTTGGCTGAGGCCAGAGTTTCCCGCAGCTCGACCTCCATCTTCTGCAACTCGACTTCCGCAGCGGCCCGCTTGCGCTTGCCCTCATCGGCGATGGCGAGACTTTCGTTGATGGTGGCCACCAGATTGTCATTGGCGGCTTTCACAGCCTCAATGTCAAAGACGCCGCGCTCCATCTCCTCGCGGACAGCTTTGTTGGCTGTGCGCAGGTTCTCGGCATTGGCCTGTAGCAATTCGTTGGTCAGATCATTGGCGTCGCGCACGGCGGCAGCGGCCTCGGTCGAGCGCTGAATGGTCAAGGCTTGCGCCAATTGCGTTTCCCAAAGCGGCACTGTGTTAACGAGGGTCGAGTTGATCTTGGTCACAAGCGATTTGTCATTTTCCTGCACAAGGCGGATCGATGGCAGCGATTGCATCGTGACCTGACGGGTCAGCTTGAGATCGTGTACCCGGCGTTCCAGATCGTCACGCGCTGCCCGCATGTCGCGCAACTCTTGTGCTGCCATAACCTTTTTGTCCTCGGCAGCCTTTTCGACAGCCGCTTCCATTTTCGGGATCTCGGTGCTGTCCAGTTCTGCCAGCTTCTCCTCGCCCGCCGTGATGTAAAGCGCCAGTTCGTCATAGAAATCGAGCGTCCGGTCATAAAGGACGTCCAGCGATTTGATGTCTTTCAGCAGTACGTGCTCATGGTTCAGCAGATTGTCGGTGATCCGGTCAATCTGCCCTTGCACATCTTCATAACGCGCCATGAATTTCGCAGCGGGTTTGGCCCGGCCCAGCAGGCGTTCCCACCAGCTGAGCTTGCGGTTGGGATCAAGCTCGGAGACTGAAAAGCCCCGAATGGTCGTGACGATCTCGCGCAGGGAGCTTCCTGCGGGGCCGACATCCTTGTTTTTCACGTCTGCCAGCATGGATTGGCTGATTTCCTGCAACCCGGCCTGTGCCCGGGAGCCAAAAGAGACGATGGAGTTGGTATCCCCCATATCTATCTCTTCCATCCGTCGGCGGATTTCCTTGGCGACAGGCGCTTTGGCTTCGGCCAAGGGCACCAGTTCGGTCGAAGGTTCCTTCAACTCGACCGCAGCCACTTCTTCCACCATGGCCACCGATTGCGCGGCCTTTTCCCGAATGCTGTCCGACATGGTTTACCCCTTTAGTTCAGACGAATACCTTCGCGCTGCAGCCGATCGCGCAGCACGTCAATTTCAATATCCAGATCAGTGCGACTATTGCTCAACAAGGTCTGGGTTTTCGCGGTGAAATTTACCTCCAGATCGTCAAGAAGGGCTGTAAAGTCCTCTTTTGCGCTCTGATCACCGGTTTTGTTGAATAAATCTGCAAATTTCAGGGCGGCGTCTTTCGCACCCAAGAGGTAGACGCCTAGGTATTTCCGCGCCGCCGTCAGGTCGCGCGGATCGTTCTCGACCTGGCGGAACATATCGCGGGCGGCGGACTGAAAGCGCTCGACACGGGCCATCAACACGCGGTCGCGGGTCGTCGCAATCGCGTCGGACATGGCTTTGAGGTGACGCTCGGCCTCGTCAACGGCACGCGCCACGCGGTCGGTCTGAAATTCATCGACACCTTCGACAACCTTATCCCGCATCGGGTCCACCCCGAAGGTGAACAGGTGAAGGGCCATCGCAATGATGCCGTAAATGATCGAGCCGACAAGACTGCCATCAAACGTGGCCAGGGTCACACCAGCCGCCAGAGAAATAGCGCCAAACAGTTTGCGAGGAATGGCCGGGCGCCGGGCGATTGTGCGGGCGGCAAACGCCTCCTCTGCATCAAGACCGGCGCGGGTCAACCATACGCCAAGGATCATCGCGCCGAAGGCGATCAGCTTGGTGGCCATCTCGACGGGTCCTGCCCCAAAGGAGGTCAGCAAAAGGGGCAGCGCTGCCAAAAACAGCAGGTTGGAGCGCGCACGTCCCCGTTGTGGTCTGCGGCCGGTCATTCCGGATTTTGGCTTGCCAGAGGCGTCAGGGCTGAATTGCCCGCCATATTTCTGAGCCATCAGAGCCCCCCTGACAAAACGCCTGTTGAGGCGCCCAAAACCAGCATCAAAAGAGCCACATAGGCGATACGTTGCAGGGTTGTGCCTGACATGATGTTCCCAGCTGAAGGTGTCTATCCCCGCCCAGATATAAGGGGTCGGGCGGGGCGTTACCAGTCTCAGTGCTGCGTGCCGCTGCGCTCGGCGGCAAGTTTCCGGCTGTAGCCCGATTGAATGATCTCCACCGCAAAGAGAACGATGACGGAGAAATAGAAGGTCGTTTTTGACATTGGCACCAGCGGATACCCGAAGACATGGATGGCCAACGCGTCGTCATGCGCTGCATGGGACGCCGCGACACCGGCTTCTCCCAGAAGAACAACACCTACGATCAGCAGGATAAACAGGCCCAGAACCTCGTACATGCGGTTCTTTTGCAGGAATTCCGTGACGCTGTCTGCCAGAACGAGCATCGCCAATCCTGACAGCAGAATGGCAATTGCAAGGACCGGGAAGACATCGGTGATAGCAATGGCCGACAGAACTGAATCGAAGCTGAAAATCAGGTTCATGAAGACGATCAAAAGCACCACGGTTGTCGCGGACTTGCCTGATTTTGCATCCACATCATGGCCGAGATGTTCGACCGACAGCATGTGCGAGATTTCCTTGACTGCCGTATACATGATGAATGCGCCACCAAAGACAAAGACGCATGTGGCGAAGTTAACGCCGCCAGTGATGACCCCTTCCCAGTTAAACACGTAGAATGGTTCGGTCAGGCTTCCCAACAGGCTGACCATCACGAAAAGCAGGACAATCCGAAGTGCCACCGCAATGATGATCCCCCAAAAACGCACCGCTTTTTGCTGCGCAACAGGCGCGCGCTGGCTTTCGATGGAGATATAGAGAAGGTTGTCAAACCCCAGCACTGCTTGCAAAAAACACAGCATCAGCAGGTTGCCCAGATTTTCAAAGGTCAGAAGTTCGGCCATGTTGGATCAGTCCCTCAGTCTTTTTGTTGTGAGATCAGACATACATCAGGCTTGTCGTGAGGCAAGCACAGGTTTGGCGGCACTGTTGCGGAGTACCCCATTGATGCGGTCGCGAGGGTAATCTCCCCTCAATAATTTGGCCGTAGACCCCCACCTCGGTTGATCAGCCAAGACGATGAAGGACAGCGCGCACCCACGGGATGGCATCCGGGGTTTTCGCAGCGCACCGGTGACACATGGAAGGCGGGGGGACGATCAAACGCCCCTGCCAAGCGCGCCACCTTTGGTGACAAAGGCATATCGCAGACAGAGCCCAGTACGCACGCCCTGAACAGAGAGCCGATTGATAAAAGGCTTAGCGTTTGCGCTTGCGCCCTGCGCCTTTGCGTGTGGCTGTGCCTTGTGGTGTTTCAAGACCCAGTTGGTCGCGCAGAACACGGCCTTTGACCTCCTCGACGTCGCCGGCTTTCAATTCCCCCAACTGGAACGGACCATAGCTGACGCGGATCAAGCGGTTCACCTTCAGTCCGACCTCTCCCATGGCGCGGCGAATTTCCCGGTTCTTGCCTTCGCGCAGAGATACGGTCAGCCACGCATTCGCGCCTTGTTGACGGTCAATCACAACGTCCATTGGCTGAAACCGTTCTCCGTCCGAGGTGACGCCTTTGCGCAGCGAGTCGAGCACATGATCCTCGGGGCGTCCGTTGACCCGAACCCGGTAGCGCCGCAACCATCCCGTCGAGGGGAGTTCCAGACGGCGTTTGATCCCGCCGTCATTGGTGAGAAGAAGCAGACCTTCCGAGTTGATATCGAGCCGCCCGACACTGACCACGCGGGGCATGTCGTCCGGCAAGGCGCCAAAAACCGTGTCGCGCCCCTTTTCGTCTTTCTCGGTTGTGACCAGCCCGATTGGCTTGTGATAGCGCCACAGACGTGGTCGCTCCGGTGTGCCGATCTCTTTTCCATCCACGGTAATCTTGTCTGCGGCCGTCACGTTGAGCGCGGGGCTGTCAATTTCTGTGCCATTGACCGTCACGCGACCGGCTTCAATGATCGCCTCGGCCCCGCGACGTGATGCAACGCCTGCGCGGGCCAGAACCTTCGCGATCCGGTCGCCTTTTGGAGTTTCCTGTGTCATAGCCTGCTCCTACCCTCCGAGGGGCGAAAGGGAAAGTCGCGTGTTCCGAACTCATATGGATCAAGCCTTGTCAGAGGCGCGGGCCGCAACCGCACGCGGCGAAGTGCCGGTGGGCGCGGTCGTGGTCTCGCCCTCGGGTGAGGTGTTGGCGTCTTGTGGCAACAGGACCCGTGAGTTCAGCGATCCGTCTGCCCATGCGGAGCTTCTGGCGATCCGCACGGCGTGCGCGTCGCTTGGCACAGAGCGCCTGACAGGGTGCGATCTTTACGTTACCCTGGAGCCTTGCGCGATGTGCGCCGGTGCCATCGCGGCCGCGCGGATTTCGCGGCTCTATTTTGGCGCTTCTGATCCCAAGTCAGGCGGCACATTGCATGGCGCGCGGGTCTTTGATCATCCGCAGGCACACCACGCGCCCGAAATCTACGACGGGATCGGGGCCGAGGCGGCTGAGGCGCTGCTCAGAAGCTTCTTTGAGACCCGACGCTAAGGCGTTTCGGCAACTCTTTGCCTTACGCTGCGGAAAGAGGGTTCACGCGAATCGAACTTCGCGCTAAGGCAATGGCATCGCAGCATCAAAGAAAGAGGAGGCGTGTGATGACCATTCAAATGAACCACGTGCATCTCGGTGCTGGAGGCGATCGCGCAGGCGCAGCCTTGCGTCTTGCCGCAGGCAAAGCTGCCCGCTGCTGATCGTCTTAACCGGCCACAGATAGGCCGCGTTACTTTTTCAACCCTCTAACCTCATCGATCCGATTTTGCGCCACAGTTGCGTGTTGGCGGATCATTTCTGTCCTTAAATATAGGAGCTATGCGCCTTTTTTGCGCTGGTTTTGTGAATGTTATGAATGCATTGCCTTTGAATAACCGGGTGTCGCCACAAGTGGCTTTGGATCGCCTGATTGCCGATTATGGGCTGAGGCGGGTCGCGCTGGCCCTGATCGCGCGCCTGTTTCATCGATCCAGGCCGCCGGACAGGCATCGCGGCCGGGTGCATGACACCGCAGATATTCCCGACTATCTGCGGCGGGATCTGGGCCTGACGCCGCGTGCGCCACGCAGCACGATGTATGATCTGAGCTATCTCGATCGCACGCGGTTTCGCTAGGTCTGACGTGACGGTTGCCGGGCATCATGGTCGTGATGCCCGGCGCTCGAATGCGCGGCTGCGCCGGCTGCGATATCTATGCGTTCATTGAGGGGCTTTGCCCCTCAGCCACGCAGGCTGAACCCCAGGATATTTTCAAACATGGGAAGCAGGTGAGTTGCGCTTGAAGGCGGGGCGGAGGCCTTGTATGTCGGGCGCGATCAAGACGGAGAGCTTCATGTCCATTGATAAAGAGACCGCACGCCGCGTGGCCAAGCTTGCACGCATTTCGGTGCCGGATGAGGATTTGCCGGTATTGGCCGGTGAATTGACCGGCATTCTGAATTTCATGGAACAGCTCAATGAAGTTGATGTCGACGGCGTTGACCCCATGACCTCTGTGACGCCGATGCGCCTGAAACGGCGTGAAGATGTGGTTACGGATGGGAGCCAGCAAGAGGCGGTTCTGGCGAATGCGCCGGATGCGCGCGAGGGGTTTTTTGCGGTGCCGAAGGTGGTTGAATAATGACTGAACTTTCGAAACTCGGAATTGCCGAAGCGCGGGATGCGATGCGCAAGGGGGATTTATCTTCGGTCGAGCTGACCCAAGCCTGTCTGGGGGCCATTGAGGATGCAAAGGTGCTGAATGCGTTCGTGCACAACACGCCCGATATTGCGATGGCACAGGCAGAGGCGGCGGATGCGCGGCTCAAGGGGGGCGATGCGCCTGACATGTGCGGCATCCCACTGGGGATCAAGGACCTGTTCTGCACCAAGGGCGTGGCCTCTCAGGCGGGATCGGCCATTCTGGGCGGTTTCAAACCGGAATATGAAAGTACGATCACACAGCAGCTTTGGGACGCCGGGTCCGTCATGCTGGGCAAGCTCAACATGGATGAGTTCGCGATGGGGTCTTCGAACGAGACCTCCACCTATGGCGACGTGATCAACCCGTGGCGGCGCGGCAATGATGATGCGTCGCTGACACCAGGTGGTTCTTCGGGTGGGTCTGCGAGCGCCGTTGCGGCGGATCTATGCCTAGCGGCAACGGGCACCGATACGGGTGGTTCGATCCGCCAGCCTGCGGCTTTTGTCGGGATCACTGGTCTGAAGCCCACCTATGGGCGCTGTTCGCGTTGGGGCGTTGTGGCCTTTGCGTCTTCGCTTGATCAGGCGGGGCCAATGACGAAATCGGTGCGGGATGCGGCGATCATGCTGGAGGCAATGGCCGGTCATGATCCGAAGGATTCCACCTCTGCGGAGTTGGCTGTGCCCAATTTCGAGGCGGCGTTGACCGGCGATATCAAGGGCAAGAAAATCGGCATTCCAAAGGAATACCGGATGGAGGGCATGCCGCAGGAGATCGAGGATCTCTGGGCCGAGGGCACGACCATGCTGAAAGATGCGGGCGCCGAGATCGTGGATATCTCCCTGCCGCATACGAAATACGCTCTGCCGGCTTATTATGTTGTCGCTCCAGCGGAGGCATCATCCAACCTCGCGCGCTATGATGGTGTGCGGTTTGGTCATCGGGCTGCCTTAAGTCAGGGTGATGGCATCACGGAGATGTACGAGAAGACCCGCGCCGAAGGGTTCGGCCCTGAGGTGAAGCGTCGCGTGATGATCGGTACCTATGTTCTGAGCGCGGGGTTTTACGACGCCTATTACAATCGCGCGCGCAAGGTCAGAACGCTGATCAAGAAAGACTTCGAGGATGTCTTCGCGAAGGGCGTCGATGCGATTTTGACACCTGCGACGCCATCTGCAGCCTTCGGGCTTGGTGAGATGAAAGATGCCGATCCAGTGCAAATGTATTTGAACGATGTCTTTACGGTCACAGTGAATCTGGCGGGTCTGCCGGGCATCGCTGTGCCAGCCGGGCTTGACAAACAAGGGCTTCCACTGGGTTTGCAGTTGATTGGTCGGCCTTGGGAAGAGGGCGATCTGCTCAACACCGCCTATGCGCTGGAACAGGCTGCAGGTTTTGTGGAAAAGCCATCGCGTTGGTGGTAATACAGCCGGACAAGAAAAACTGAGGTGCGGGTTATGAAGCGTTTTGCAATCGCTGTGATCATCGGGTCGGGAATGGTCGCCTGTGCGCCACCGGTTCCGGATTCGGCGCAAGGCGTCGGCTTTGAGAACTACGATGATTATCTGGCGCGCCAGCAGGCCGAACAGGCGGCGCGCGCGCAAGGCCGACCGATTACGACGGTGCAAGGACCAGCGACACAAGCGCCTGCGGATGGATCACCCGAAGCGACTGCGGCTGCGGCTGTTTCAGCCGTGCGCGGCACGCAAGGCTCGGCACCTGTCAGAACGGCCGCTGTGGATCCGAACAACCCGAACCTGTCAGACGAGCAGGACTTTCAGGCTGTCTCGTCTCGTGAATCCATTGCCTCCGATGCGGAACGGCGTCAGGCGCAAAGCTCGCAGTACAAGGTGATTGCACCGACTGCCGTGCCAAACCGGCCCAACGGAACTGTCCAGACGCCGATCCAGTTTGCGCTCGCAACGCGTCACCCCGTTGGACAGAAGGTCTACGGGCGGGGTTTGACCTCGCAGCGCAAGGCTGAGGCCGCTTGTGCACGGTATGACACCGACGAAAAGGCGCAGGATCAGTTCCTGAAGAATGGCGGGCCCAACAAGGACAAGCTGGGTCTTGATCCCGATGGGGACGGCTATGCCTGCAATTGGAACCCGGCCACCTATCGCGGATTGGTGCGCAGTTCCGGGTGAAGCTGATCCATCAGGAGAGTCCCAATTGCGGGGAGCGTCGCGACTGTGCGCAGCCTGATCTGGTTGTTCTTCATTATACAGCCATGACGAGCGCCGAGGCTGCTTGCCGGACCTTGTGTAATCCCGAGACCGAAGTATCGGCGCATTATCTGATCGCCGAGGACGGGCGTGTTTTTCAACTTGTTGAAGAAGAAAAACGCGCGTGGCATGCGGGTGCCGGGTCGTGGCGGGGTGTTAATGATGTGAATTCGCACTCCATTGGGATCGAGATGGCGAATACGGGATTTACCCCCTTTGCCGCGCCGTTGATGACTGCTTTGGAGGATCTGCTGGCCGGTATCTTGGCGCGCTGGAACATTCCGGCTGAGCGGGTGATCGGGCATTCCGATATGGCGCCGGGGCGCAAGATTGATCCGGGCGTGCGGTTTGACTGGTTGCGTCTGGCCCGGCAGGGATTGGCGATTTGGCCCCGGATAGGTGACGCACCACCTGACACTGAAGAGTTTCACGCCTGCCTTAGGCGCTTTGGCTACCCGTCTGATGTGTCTGAAGAACTGCTTCTGGAGGCGTTTCGCCGCCGGTTCAGTCCTGCTGGCGCTGGCCCGATATCTGCGCGTGAAATGGGGATGGCGCAATCTTTGCGCGATGGAAACTGGCTAAAATTCTAAGCAGTTACTTCTGGGCATACATCTCTTTTTAGGGCGTTTCGGTCTTTGCTCCTTCCAGAAGTGCCGGAGGGTGATGTGACACAGCTGCTCGAAAATTCCTTGGATCGCGCTGATTTGGCGATCCTGTCAGATCGCTCCGATTTGATGGAGGAACTTGGTGAGGTTGATGCGATGGCGTTGGCCCTGATCTCCAACAGCCGGGATTGCATCAAGCTGTTGGAGCTTGATGGCGGGCTTATTTTCATGAATGCCAACGGCCGTTGCGCGATGGCTGTTGATGACTACGATGCGGTGCGCGGTAAATCCTGGTCCGCTCTCTGGCCGGGCGCGATGCATGAAACGATTTCTCTTGCGGTGCAAACCGGCAGGCGCGGCGGCGTGGCGCGCTTCATGGGCATCTGCCCCACAACCAAAGGGATGCCAAAGACGTGGGATGTGATTGTGACGCCGGTTTATGATGCACCAGCGCCCGCGCGAGCGGGTGCTGATATACAAGGCGATCGCGGCTGGCCGGCTTACCTGATCGTTATCTCGAAGGATGTCAGCGCAGAGCCTGCCAAGATTGTGCCCGCTGACGGTATCCGCATTGCCGGGTTTCCCATTACGTAGGGCGCAGACCCCCTGCTTTATCGTTGACCGACCAGCCTTGCGCGCCTAAAGCGCTTTGGCGCGGAGGGACGGATGGCCGCTTTGTCATGTTGCAAAATATGGCGGGGAGGAAAGTCCGGACTCCACAAGATAACGGTGCCGGGTAACGCCCGGGCGGAGCAATCCGACGGAAAGCGCCACAGAAAACAGACCGCCCCTGGGTCCAACCCACGGGTAAGGGTGAAACGGTGCGGTAAGAGCGCACCGCGCCTTTGGCAACAAAGGCGGCACGGCAAGCCCCACCGGGAGCAATGCCAAATAGGAACCGCGTGAGGGCTCGCCCTCGGGGATATTTTGGCCCCAGCAGGTTCGGGTTGGCAGCTAGAGGCCTTGTGGCAACACAGGGTCGAGAGGAATGGTCATCACCGGGTTCGCCCGGGACAGAATCCGGCTTACAGGCCCTCCGCGCGCGACCGCCATGACACATCTTTCTGCTCGCAGAAAAGACTTCGCAGTTTGGCCGAAGTCTTGCCGCAATAATCACGATCACTCCGGGCATTGATTGATCAACGTCATAGTGGAGCGCCCTCATGGACCCCGAAAAAATCCTTGAGCTCTTGGAAAAACAGCAAGCCGATCTGGATGCAGAGTTAGAAAAGCTTGGCTTGGGCGATTTGGACAATTTCGACGAGTCGAAGCAGTGGGAGGGCTATCCTGAAATTGTCCGCGTTTGTTACGAGGCCCCTGATGCCGATCTGACCAACCAGCTTCAAAAGCTGATCGCAGATGGCGCAGACGTGAATGCCAAGTCCCCCTGGGGCGAAACGGCGGTGTCACAGTGTTTCATGCGAAATGCCTTTGACGCCCTGCGCCTGCTGGTGAAAAGTGGCGCTGATATCTCCGAATTCGATTGGTCGGAGGGGCATCTGGCGATTGTCATGGGCGAAGTTCCTGAGGTTGCAGCGGGGTCACCTGATCTGATCCTGCGCAACGCAGGTGGGCGCAGTTTGTTCTTGCAGGCCTGTCGTTTCGGCAACCTTCCTGCGGCCCAACATCTCGAACCGATCACACCCGCTGAAGGCAAATATGTCGAGCCGGATGGCGAAGGCCCCGTGATGACTGCTGCGGTGTCAGGCTCGACCGAGATGCTGAGCTGGCTTTTGACCCAAGGGTATGACGTCAATGAGTGCGATAAATATGGTGGCACGGCTCTGCTGGACGCGGTGGAGCAAGGCGAGCTTGCCTTGGCTGAAATTCTGCTCAACCACGGGGCCGATGTAACTTTGGGGCGCAATATCAGTCGGCAAAACGCAGATGCGCCTATTGACGGGCAATCGGCGTTTGCCAAGGCCGCCAACTTGATCATGCAGGGCACGGCAAAGCTGATGCCAAACATGATGGAGATGGAGGATACGATCATGACGCCCGCGAATTCGGCCCAAGGTGCGGATATGATCCGTTTGCTTGCGCGCCACGGGGCACCACTGGAAGAGTTCGAGGCGGACGATATAGCCGTTGCTACGGGGGCTGACCGGATCCCCGAGACGGTCATCACGCCAGAGATGTTTAACAAGCAGGCCACGCCCCGGGCTGGGATTGCCAATCCGGAGCATGTGGAGATCGCGTTCTGGACCGAACAAATCCGTACGGGTCGCAGTGGCTACGCGGCAGAGGTCGACTGTCTGGGCGAGCGCAAGAACCATTGTGCAGGCATGCCGGTTTGGTCGTTCGACCGCTTCGGGCGTAGTGCTACCGCTCTGCCTGATGGGCGCTGGATCTTGATCGCCGGAGAGCATGAGGACCATTACGATCCCGATTTCTGCATCTACGCGGATGTGACGGTCATTCATCCGGATGCCCGTGTGGATCATTTCATTTACCCAGAAACAGTGTTCCCGCCGACGGATTTTCATACAGCGACCTATCTGGACGACCATATTCTGCTGATTGGCAATCTCGGCTATGCCGGGCAACGACCTGAGGGCGAAACACAGGTCCTGAGGCTGAACCTCGACGATTTTTCGATCCATAGGGTTGAGACGACCGGGCAGAATCCGGGTTGGATTTCGCGGCATAAAGCCAGCTTGGTGGGCGGCAGTATTCTGGTGTCCGGTGGGAAGATCGAACCGGGATATGTCGACAATACCGGTATCTTTGCGCTCGATCTGGCGACGATGATCTGGAGCCGTGCCAGTTGATGCACGGCGCGTGGGCTTGCGATGGTCCGCTTATTCCATGCTGCTCTGTTCTTTGAAAAAGTCTCGCAGCGCTTTCGTAACCTTGGCGGGTTGTTCCTCGACCATGTAATGCCCGGCCTCTACGGCCCAGCCGCGCACGTTTTCGGCACGCTCCCGCCAGAGAGCCAAGCAGTCGAAGTGCTTCTCGATTGCGCCATGCGCACCCCATAAGGCAAGCAGGGGCATCGAGAGCTTGGTTGTCTCTGCGTCGTCATGGGCGATGTCGATGGTCGCTGCGGCGCGGTAGTCCTCGCAAGATGCGTGGATGACGCCGGGATCGCGGAAACAGGTCAGATATTCCTCCAGAGCCTGCCTTGAAAACGGGCTGAGGCCTGCTGATCCCGATCCGCATTTCTTGAGCCAATAATAATCGCTGTCGGCTGAGATCAGTGTTTCGGGGAAGGGATGAGCTTGGGTGAGCCAGTACCAGTGCCAATAGGTCTGGGCGAAGCCACTATCGGCGTCGCGGTACATCTCGCGGGTGGGTGCGATATCCAGCGTGGCCAAGGCCCGCACCCGCTCTGGATGGTCGGCGGCAAGCCTGTGAGCAACGCGCGCACCGCGATCGTGAGCACCGATCAGGAACTGATCGTGCCCGAGCCTATCCATGAGGTCGACCATATCTGTTGCCATTGCCCGCTTGGAATAAGGAGCATGGCGGGTGTCGGTGTCGGGTATGTGAGAGCGCCCGTAGCCACGTAGATCTGCGCAAATTACAGTGAAGTCATTGGCAAGATCGGGCGCCACCTTGTGCCACATCGCAGAGGTTTGCGGGTAGCCGTGAAGCAACAGCAGGGGCGGCCCATTGCCTGCGATCCGGCAGAAAAGCTGGCCGTTTTGTATATCGATCAGGCGTTGGTCAAACCCGTCAAAAAACGTGTCAGTAGGCGGGGCGTCTTGTAGTGCTGTGGCAGCCGTAGGAACCATGGAACATCAATCAATTGTAGTGTTTTGATGAACCATAGGGCAGTCGCGCCACCGGATTAACAGAAAATTCTGTTTGTTAGGTTTTGGGCCCCGCCGTTGATTGGCAAGGCCCAGTCGTTTTTCTCAGGCTCATTCCCCCAAGGCGATGCCTTCACGTCTGGGGTCCGCGCCGCCGGACAGGCCATCAGCCGTTATGGCGATCCCGTGCAGGCCAGAGGTCAGGGCCCTTGGGTTCACCTCGTATCCCAACTCGGTCAGAGCACCGCTGAGGTTTTCTGCGGCGGTGCCGCCCTCGACATCATAGGTGCCGAACCGGTTCACCAGATGCGGCGAGGAAATAGCGGTTTGAATGTCCATACCCCAATCGAGATGAGCCACGATGGTTTTGGCCACGTACCCGATGATCCGGCTGCCGCCAGGGGAGCCGATAACCAGAACAGGCTTGTCGTCCTTCAGCACAATCGTTGGCGCCATAGAGGAGCGGGGGCGTTTGCCCGGCTCGACCCGGTTGGCAATCGGAACGCCGTCGGTATGTGTGCGGAAGGAGAAGTCGGTCAACTCGTTGTTCAACAGAAAGCCACCGGGCGCCATAAGCCGCGAGCCAAAGCCGTTCTCAATGGTCGTCGTCATCGAGAGGGCATTACCGAATTGATCCACAATCGAGATATGCGAGGTTGAGGGCAGCTCAAGGCTTTCATCGTCAGCCCATAGAAGCGCGTGATCGAAGGCAGGTGAGCCGGGAATGACGGCTTCAGGCGGCAGAGCGACGAATCCATCGGTGCGGTCGCCCCCAATCAGATTGGCGCGTTCTTCAAGATAAACCGGGTCGATCAGCCCTTCGGTCGGCACCGGCACGTAATCGCTATCGGCCATGTAACGGCCGCGGTCGGCAAAGGCGAGACGGGAGGCGTCGCCAATCAGGCGCCATGCTTCCGGATCATCCGCGCCGGGCAGCTCGAAATTGTCCAGAATACCAAGGATTTGGCCCACAGTCAGCGCACCGGAGGAGGGTGGTCCCATCCCGCAGATATCGTGTTCGCGATAGGTCGCACAGACGGCGGGACGCTCTTTGACCTGATAGTTGGCAAGATCAGCCAAACTTAGAACACCGGGGTTCCCGTCGGCGTTTTTGACTGAATCGACAATACCTTGGGCAATGTCGCCACCATAGAAGGCCTTGCTTCCGCCGGTCGCGATGGCGCGCAACGTTGCGCCATACGCCGGGTTTTGCAGTCTGTTGCCGGCTTGGATGGGTGTGCCTTCGGGCACGAAATATGAGGCCGTGCGCCCGAAGCGTGTCAGGCGTTCCATGTCGCTTTCCACAAGTCCGGCCAGTCTTGGGGATACTGTGAAGCCTTCTTCGGCCAAGCTGATGGCGTCATCAAACAGGGTCGGCCAATCCGCAGTGCCCCATTTCATATGCGCCGCTTCCATTAATGCTGGCGTGCCGGGGGTGCCGACCGAGAGGCCGCCCACGACAGCGTCGAAGAACTTCAACGGCTCGCCCAGTTCATCCTGAAAGAGCCGCGGGGTGGCGGCCATTGGGGCTGTTTCACGGCCATCAAGCGTTGTGATCTGACCTGTTGCGCCATCATACCAGACCAGAAACGCGCCTCCGCCCAATCCGGAGCTTTGTGGTTCAACCAGTCCCAGTACAGACTGGACGGCGACCATGGCATCTGCGGCAGTTCCGCCTTCACGTAAGACCTTCGCACCGGCCTGAACTGCCAGCGGGTTGGCGGCGGCGACCATCCAGTTCTCTGAGGTGACCGGGGCTCCGCTGGCTTTTGCTGCTTGGGCGGACGCCGCTTCGGGGGCGATGGCATCTGCGGCCTGCTGAGCCAGAAGAGGTGAGGCGAAAGCGAAAGACAGGACGAGCGGGGTCAGAAAGCGCATTGGAAAATCCTTTGGGGTCGGTGAATACCAAGAAAGATGGCATGCTGAGCACGGATGACAAGTGCGATTCCACTGACCCCAAAGCTTCGGCGAAAACCCCTACATGCGACACAGTGCAGGGGCGCGATGTTCAGCTTGGCACAGCTTCGCTTTGATATTGCTCAAGAAACTCTGCCGACGGTGGGATGGGTTTGATCACATCGATCAGGATGCCGTTCGGATCTTCGGTCATGAAGTGCCGCTGTCCAAAGTCTTCGCTGACCAGTTCCTTGGTGATTGCCAGACCGTTTTCCACGGCGGCCTCATAAAGCGCGTCGACATCTTCAACCTCGAAGTTCAGGATCAGCCCTTGGGTGGGAACACGGTGGTTCACGGGGACTGTGGGATGGTCGTGTTGCAGGATTGCCAGATTGACCTTCGGGTCATCCATGGATTGCAGGTGAATATACCAGTCGGCCTCGAACATGGGGGTGAAGCGGAAGTGTTTTGTATAGAAATCTGCGGTGTCTGCGACGTTTTCAGTTTGGATGACGGGATAATACTGCGTGCATTTCATGGCTTGTTCCTTTCGTAGTAAAAACATACAATGTGTATGTAAGAAATAAACATACAGGTTGTATGTATGCAAGAAAAAACTGAGACACGATCAAATGAAGAGCGTCGCAAGGCCACCCGCGCGGCCCTGCTGTCGGCGGCTAAGTCGTTGTTTATAGAGAAAGGCTATGCCGAGACGGGCACCCCTGAGATTGTGAAAAAGGCGGGCGTGACACGCGGTGCGCTTTATCATCACTTTGATGGCAAGGAGGGGCTCTTGCGTTCTGTTATCGAAGCGGAGGCCGTTGCAATTTCGGAAGAGATTCGCGCCAGAGCCATTGCCGTGGGGGACCCGCTTGCGGCGCTGCAAGCGGGGGCTGCGGCCTACTTTGAGGCGATGCGCGATCCGGGACGCCAAAGGTTGATGCTACGTGACGGACCGGCGATTTTGGGCCCGGATGAGATGGCGCGCATCGATCAACAAGCCGGGGCGGGCGGTTTGGCCGACGGACTGACCGCCCTGATGGGAGACGGCGCTGCGGCCAAAGTTGTGGTGGAGGCCATGTCCGATATGTTGTCGGCCGGGTTCGATCGCGCTGTTCAGCGCGGTGGTACAGCGCAATATCAGGATGCTTTGCGACTAATATTCAAGTCGCTGGCCCGGTGAGCTTATATTTAGGCACCTTTCACAGTTGACTCGGTCGCATGGCGGGGTAAAAGGCGGCTTCTAGTGATTTCCCGGACCCATCAGCGGTCCGCGCCCTCAGGAGATGTGACATGGCGAAGCCAACCACAATCAAGATCCGCCTGAACTCGTCGGCTGGCACGGGCCACTTCTATGTGACCAAGAAAAACGCCCGCACCATGACCGAGAAGATGGTGGTGCGCAAATACGACCCAGTCGCGCGCAAGCATGTCGAATACAAAGAAGGCAAGATCAAGTAAGCTGATCTTTCTTCGACGATCTGACAGAGAACCGCGCTTTTGCGCGGTTTTTTGTTTGGAGGATTGAACGGATGGAGATACGCCCTACCAGTCGCGCGGATATTCCAGCGGTCGATGCGTTGTTGGCGCGGAGCTATCCTGCATTGCTGAAGTCAGACTATCCGGCGTCGATCCTTGTGACGGCCTTGCCCCTGATCAGCCGTGCGCAACCGGAGCTGGTGACCTGTGGTACGTATTTTGGGTGCTACGACGGCGACGCGATTGTCTCGGCGGGCGGTTGGACGCGCAGTCGCCCGGGGCGGGGCGGCCTTCAGAAAGACGTGGGCCATATCCGCCATGTCGTCTCGGACCCGCGCTATGTACGCCGTGGCTTTGGCCGGGCGTTGATGACACATGTCCTTGAAAATGCACGACAGGCGCGGGTACGGCGGGTCTTGTGCCAGTCCACGCGCACCGCAGAGCCATTTTATGCGGCATGCGGTTTCATGCGTCAGAGAGAGATCGAGGTGCCGTTACAGCCCGGGATCAGCTTTCCGGCGGTTTTGATGGAAATTCTTCTGTGAATAACTTTCGATTCAGCCTTGCAGGCTAACTTGTCGGGAGACTAGGCTCTTTTCCACAACATTTAGGGGGATGGCATTTTGAAGAAACTAGCTATCGTAGGCGTTTTCGCACTCGCTGCCTGTAGTGACGCGAATACGAATATTGTGAATAATCTGGTGCCGAACTTAACTTTGGCATCTGAACAGGGCGCCGGTTTTGGCCCCTATACGCGCGGCGAATATGATGCGCGTCTTGAACTGAACCAGCCCGGCCTGACCCAGTATCAGGAGCCGGTGAACCGCGGTCGGACCTATGAAGACTTCCGGCGCAAGCAGGCGGAAAAGAAAGCTGCGGCAACTGGCAACGAAAATATTGACCGGGTCCAGCGTATCGTTGCGCAGGCCCAAAACCAGCCTCAGAGCCGGATCAAGGTCGGCGCCCAGGACGTCAATGTCGCGACGGTTGTTTATGAGGGTCAGCAATACGCTGTTGCGACCTCAGCTGATGGACGGTGGGCCGGTGGCCGTGCAATTCGGGCCGAAGACAATATCCGACGCCAGCTTCCACAAATCGTCGGATGTAAGAGCGATGGCACTACCGAGGCCGTGTTTGGCTCAGGAACCAGCGCACAGCTTGTGTTTGGGGTAAACTGCTCCTGACCTGCCTTGCGCAATTCGCGCTCGTCTGAACAAAAAAGGCCGGTCGCAATGACCGGCCTTTTTCTTTGACTGTGTTGGGCTGTTATTCTTGGCTTCCCATGAACTGCAGCAGGAACATGAACATGTTCAGGAAGTTCAGGTACAGGCTCAATGCGCCCATGATGGCAGACTTTGCCAACCATTCGGTCGCGCCGTGCTGCGCCATTTGAATGTAGTCATTCTTGATGCGTTGCGTGTCATAGGCGGTCAGACCGGCGAAGATCAACAGACCCAGAACCGAAACAGCAAACTGAATAGCGGATGAACCGATCCAGATGTTGATGACCGATGCAACGATGATACCGATCAGACCCATCAGCAGGAAGGTTCCCCAGCCACTGAGGTCTTTCTTCGTGGTATAGCCCCAGAGGCTAAGACCTGCGAAGGCGATCGCAGTCGTGAAGAAGGTCGTTGCGATGGAAATGCCGGTGTACACGGCGAAGATGTAGCTGATGGACAGACCCATCAGACCCGCAAAGCCCCAGAACACGAGCTGTGCCGCGCCCGCTGACAAGCGGTTGATCATGGCGCCAAAGGCAAACACGACAACCAGCGGCGCAAACATCACGACCCATTTCAGCGGTGTCGCGAAGATCGCAGCAAGCATTGCTTCGTTGTTACCAACGACAAAGGCCACGATGCCGGTGATGGCCATGGCGATGGACATCAGGCTGTAGGTTTTTGACATATGGGCTTTTAGGCCCTCGTCGATCGCAGCGGAGCGGGCACCAACGCCTGCCGTGCGCATCGTCTCATACTGTGCCATGAAAAAATCTCCCTTCTGGCATTTCGACAAAGGCCCAGACGTGCGGTCGGGCCGTATGGTGTGAATGTGGGGCAGTAGGGGTTGATTTTCAAGAAATACCGGACCCGTTGACGCGGTTTTTATAACGAAAAGTGTCAGAAAACCGCAAATTGGTGATTTTCTGGGGAAAACAGCTGATTTTTGGGCGCGATTTGCCTCATAGCGGCAGGGCTGTGGTGTCCTTGATGTCCTCCATCACGAAGCTTGCGGAGATGTCGCGCAGGGGCACAAGATTGGTGAGTGATTTGTAAAACCGGTCGTAGTCCGACATATCGGCGACCCGCACGCGCAACACATAATCCAGATCACCGCTCATGCGGTGGGCGCTGCAAATCTCTGGCAGGCGCCGCACGGCGGTGTCAAATTTGGACAGCCAATCGGGTGTATGATCTGCTGCACGCAGCAGCACAAAGGCGGTCAGGCCCAGCCCGAGCTTTTCAGGGTCCAGCAGGGCTACGCGTTTGGTAATGAAGCCGTCATCCTCCAGCTTGCGCAATCTTCGCCAGCAGGCATTGCGCGACAGGTGGATCCGTTCGGCCAAGGCATCCACGCTGAGCGTGGCATCCCTTTGTAAATACCGCAGAAGTTGGCGGTCTTTTTCGTCGAGTATATGCTCCATGTTTGGTATTTTATCCCATAAAGCCGCCGAAAGAAATGCGAGAATGGGACAAAATAAGGTGTGATCCGGTGCATTCTTGCCCAAAGCAAGCAGGAGCAGGTGCATATGTCCCATTCAGAAGTCAAACAGTCGAACTTTTTCACGGCGTTCCGGGATCATCCCGCCAGTGTCGGCGAAAGCTATTTTGGACATATGGCGTTTGCGCTGAAATTTTCGGGGCTTCTGTTTGCGGCTGGCGGTGCGGCGCTCATTCATGCGTTTGTGCCACCACTCTTTGAAACCACCGCCAGCCGCAGGATAAAACAGATGTGTGCCATGATGGAGAACCGTCACTAAGATGTGCCGTCTCGCAGCGTGGATTGGCGCACCACTTCCCCTTGAAGATCTCGTTATCACGCCCAGGCATTCACTGCTGACGCAAAGCCAGGATGCGACCGAAGCGAAGCTGGCGGTCAATGGCGATGGGTTTGGCATCGCGTGGTATCATCAGGATGAGGCGCGACCGGGGCTTTACCGGGATGTGCTCCCGGCATGGTCCGACGGAAACCTGCCAAGCTTGTGTCGGATGATCCGTGCGTCGATTTTTCTGGCTCATGTACGTGCGTCGACCGGGGCGGAGACCTCGCGCAGCAATTGCCATCCGTTCAGCTACGAGAACTGGTCTTTCATGCATAACGGTCAGCTGGGCAATTTTGCTCGCATCCGGCGCACGCTGGAAGAAGGATTGCCTGACAAGTTTTACGAATTGCGTCGTGGCAGCACGGATTCGGAACTTTTGTTCCTGCTGCTGCTGGCTGAGGGGCTTTACAACGATCCTGCAGCGGCGGTTGATGCAGTCTTGGCCCGGCTTGAGAGTTTGCGACAGGAGGGCAGTGCGGCGCACCGGATCACCATGGTGATGTCGGACGGGGTGTCGCTCTATTGCATGCGCCATGCCAGCGATGATTTATGCCCGACCCTTTATCTGCGCCATGCGGAGGGTGGCACGGTGGTTGCCTCGGAGCCATTGGAAGCAGGCGAGGCCGGGTGGCAACCTGTTTTGGCCGATCAGCTTTGGCAAGTGTCGAACGGTACACAGCGATCATTGTTGACGCGTGCGGGGGCTAAGCACGCGGCATAAAAAGGCCCGGCTCTCGATATGAGAACCGGGCAGACCTGAGCGGGGAACGCATCAGGAAGAGGTCTTTTAGCGCCAATGGGTGGGGGCGTCCCAGATCGGGCGGTTTGCTTCCTTGTGAGCTTCTTCAGCGCTTATTCCAATGTCTTTGAGCTGGTTTTCATCCAGAGCAGCAAGGGCACGGCGCTGGCGATAAAGACCAATGTAAGTCATCAAGCTAAAGCGACGGGCGGGACGTGCAATCGCGCGGGAGGTCGAGATATAAGCCATAATTCAGTCCTTTCCGTTTACTGATGTGAAATCGGCAATCAATCATTTCTGTTGATATATATGGCGTAGTGTGGTCCATATGAAAAATGAATGATTGAGAAGTGATACATCACGGAGATTGATATGCCGCGAAATCTGGACCTGACTGCCCTCCGCTCGTTTGTTGCTGTGGCTGATAGCGGCGGCGTGACCAAGGCGGCGGGTTATCTGCACCTGACGCAATCGGCGGTTTCGATGCAGCTCAAACGGCTTGAAGAGGCGCTGGATGTGCAGTTGCTGGAGCGGGCGAACCGGTCTGTCAGTGTGACGGCAGAAGGGGAGCAACTGTTGAGTTATGCGCGCCGGATGCTGGCTTTGAACGACGAGGCCTATACCCGGCTGACGGCCAAGGAATATGAGGGCGAGATCGTGCTGGGCGTCCCCCACGATATTATTTATCCGTATGTTCCGCCCATCTTGCGCAGGTTCGCGGCGGATTTTCCAAGGGTGCAGATCAAACTGGTCTCAGCGCCTACGACGCAACTGCGCGATATGTTCGCGCGCGGTAAGTGTGATGCGATCCTGACAACGGAAGAGCAGCCGGGTCCGGGTGGCGAGGTTCTGGTTGAACTGCCGCTTCTCTGGGTTGGGGCCGTAGGCGGCTCGGCATGGAAACAGCGCCCATTGCCTGTTGCGTTTTGCAAGAACTGTATTTTCCGCTCGGGCGTGCTGAAACGGCTTGATGAAGCCGATTTCGATTGGGAAATGACCGTGGATTCTGACTTGGACAATGCCGTTGAAGCTGTCGTGAGCGCGGATCTGGCGATCCATGCTGCGATCAAGGGGGTCTATCCCCGACAAACCGCGCCAGTGGTTCATGATGGCGTTTTGCCTGATCCCGGCACGTCACAGATCATCCTCTACATGCAGCCGCGCGAGGAAGAGGTGATCCATGCGTTGCGTGATCTGATCCGTAACGCTTACCTGTCGGAGTGGATGCCGAAAGAAGCGATGCCGCTTACGGCGTAATTACGACTTTGCCGGTCGAGCGTCGGGTGCGGAGCAGTTCCAGCCCGTCCCCGGCTTGGGCAAGCGGCAGTTCATGGCTGATATGAGGGTGGAGTTTGCCTTGGGCGTGCCAGGCCATCAGCGTGGCGAGGCTTTCGGTCAACACGTCTGGACGGAATCGCAGATATCCACCCCAGTAGAAGCCCATGACCGTTATGTTTTTAACCAGCAGATGATTGGCGGCGATCTTGGGTACGTCGCCTGATGCAAAGCCGATGCTCAGAATGCGCGCTTCGGGACGGCATGCGCGCAGGGCAGCCGTGAATTGATCGCCGCCCACAGCGTCATAGACGACGTCTGCACCGCCCAGAGCTTTCACTTCGGCCCGCAAGTCTTGTGTTTCCGTGTCTATTAGATGGTTCGCGCCGGCGACTTTCGCGACCTCCAGCTTTTCGGCCCCACGCGCCGCGGCGATCACCTTTGCGCCCATGAGATGACCCAGTTCCACCGCCGTCAGGCCTACGCCGCCAGCGGCGCCTGTGACCAGCAAGGTCTCACCCTGCTGCAGTTTGGCGCGGCGGGTCAGGGCGACGTGGGAGGTGCCATAGGCGACTTGGAAGGCCGCCGCATCGCTGTAGCTCATTGTGTCCGGCAAGCCGACGCAAAGCGCTGCGGGAAAACACCCATATTCGGCCAATCCGCCCGAGCCGCCAAAAACCGCAACGCGCGTGCCGATTGCAGGCGTGGTGACACCTTCGCCTTGGGCCACAACCTCTCCGGCGACTTCCATGCCCAGGGTGAAGGGCGTCTCGGGGGTTTCCTGATAACTGCCCTTGACCATCAGCAGATCCGCAAAATTCAGTCCGCAGGCGTGAATACGGATCAGAACCTGACCCTCTCTGGGGCTCGGGCGATCGAGTTCGACGAGTTCGGGCGCTTTGCCCGTGCCTGTGACCTGAAAAGCCTGCATTGCGTCCTCCGTTGAAATAAATTCTAGTCGTATGATCAGCACAGGCTGTGCGCAATGGCTTGAAACGCGCAAGATCACATGATTGAGGATGTCAGATGACATATGACCCGGCAGATTTGATATTTGCGCATCGATTGGCTGATGTCGCGCGTGGCGAAACCTTACGGTATTTCCGCGGGACAGAACTGGCGACCGTGTCCAAGCTCGAAGGTGGGTTTGATCCGGTGACGGTTGCGGATCGCGCGGCAGAGCGAGTGATGCGTGATTTGATCGAGGCTGAGCGCCCGGAAGACGGTATCCTGGGCGAAGAATTTGGCCCGAAGCCTTCGCGGAATGGCCTGACCTGGGTGCTGGATCCCATTGATGGAACGCGGGGATATATCTCTGGCACACCGACATGGGGCACGCTGATTGCGCTGCATGATGGTGCGAGCGTTCTGTTGGGCATTATTGATCAACCTTATATCGGCGAGCGGTTCAGCGGCGCGGCGGGTTCGGGCATGTGCAAGGGACCGACCGGTGAGCGTGTTTTGAAGGTCAGCACGAAAACACGACTGGAGGAGGCCGTGGTTTTCACGACTTTCCCGGAAGTCGGTTCGGAGTCCGAAGGTGCGGGATTTCATGCCGTTGCCGGGCAGTGCCGACTGACGCGCTATGGGATGGACTGTTATGCTTATGGCTTGCTGGCTGCGGGACAAGTCGATCTGGTGATTGAGGCTGGTCTGGCCCCTTATGACATTCAGGGGCCGATTGGTGTCGTTGAGAGCGCCGGTGGGATCGTGACGGATTGGAGCGGTGGCCCCGCCGATCAGGGTGGGCGTTCGCTGGCGGCAGCGACGCCGGAGCTTCATCGAGCCGCTATGGAAATTCTATCTGGATATGTCTGAAACACTGATCAAAAACGCCTCCGTTATCCTGACGATGGATGATGATCGCCGCGAGTTGACGGCGGCGGATATCCGGATCTCCGGCGGCGTGATTGAGGAGGTTGGCGCAGGCCTCGGATCAGCCGGAGATGTGATTGATGCCAAGGGATGTCTGGTCACGCCCGGTTTGGTCAATACGCATCATCACCTGTTCCAGACGCTGACCCGTGCAGTGCCGGCCGCGCAGGACGCGCTTTTGTTTGGCTGGCTGCAGACGCTCTATCCGATCTGGTCCCGGTTTGGGCCGGATCACATCTATGTTTCTGCGCAGGTCGGGTTGGCGGAACTGGCTTTGTCAGGCTGCACGATGACGTCGGATCATTTGTATCTGTTTCCCAATGGTGCCCGTCTGGACGACAGCATTGAGGCGGCCAAGGAGGTTGGTCTTCGCTTTCACGCGACGCGTGGTGCAATGAGCATTGGCGAAAGCGCCGGGGGTCTGCCGCCGGATATGCTTGTCGAGAAAGAAGCTGCCATTCTGGAAGATTGCATTCGCGTAATTGATGCGCACCACCAGACGGATGCCGGGGCTCTGACGCGTGTAGGGGTTGCGCCTTGCTCACCGTTTTCGGTGAGCCGTGAATTGATGCGCGACGCGGCTTTGCTGGCCAGGGACAAAGGTGTGATGATGCACACGCATCTGGCTGAAAATGACGAGGATATCGCGTATTCTCTGGCTCAGTTCGGTTGTCGTCCCGGGCAATATGCCGAGGATTTGGGCTGGACGGGGGATGATGTCTGGCATGCCCATTGCGTCAAGCTGGACGGTGCCGAGATTGACTTGTTTGCGCGCTCAAGGACGGGGGTGGCGCATTGCCCCTGCTCGAACTGTCGTTTGGGCTCTGGCGTGGCCCCGGTGCGCGCAATGCGTGATGCGGGTGTGCCATTGGGTCTTGGGGTGGATGGTTCTGCCTCGAATGACACCGGCAATCTTGTGGCCGAGGCCCGGCAGGCGATGCTTTTGCAGCGTGTCACACAGGGCGCCGATGCGATGAGCGCGCGGGAGGCCCTGGAGATCGCGACGCGGGGCGGTGCGCAGGTTCTGGGGCGCGGCGACGAGTGTGGGCAAATCGCCAAAGGATTTAGAGCCGACATTGCCATTTGGGACATGTCGGGCGCGGAAGCCGCTGGCAGTTGGGATATGGCCGCTCTGCTTTTGGCAGGCCCATCAAAGGTACGGGACCTGATCGTTGAAGGACGTCGGATTGTCTCGGGTGGGGAGATCGTCAGTTTCGATCTGGACAGTGCGTTGAGGCGGCAGCGTCAATTGGCAGATGATCTGCAGGAGGGTGCCTAGCATGAAGACTCTTTTGGTTTTCCTGCTGCTGATGGCGTCACCTTTGGCCGCCGCAGATATCGGCACGCTTTTGAACGCGGAACGCAAGGCGAAGGGTTTGCCGGTGCTAAGCCAGTCCGCCAAGCTCACCAAGGCCGCAGAGGCCCATGCCGGTGATATGGCGCGCAAGCGGTTCTTCGACCACACCGGGTCGGATCGGTCGTCTGTATCTGATCGGGTCAAGCGGCAGGGCTATGGCTACTGTTTTGTGGCCGAGAATATTGCGCAAGGCTATCAATCTGCCGAGGCGGTGATGGCAGACTGGATGAAAAGCCGTGGTCACCGCAGAAACAACCTCGACCGTCGCGCGCAGGAGTTTGGCGCCGCGCGTGCAAAGGGCGACTACTGGGTCTTGGTGCTTGGGCGGTCTGGCTGCTGAACCTGCTGTCCTGCAACCCACACATCCCGAATTGCCCGGTCGTCCCCCATCATGATGGTCGGGAAAACCTGTTCCCATACATCTTCGGCACGCGTGCTGCGCTGGGCGATGGCAGGCGTTGACGCAAGATCTACGACAACGATATCGGCCTCCCGACCTTGGGCCAGGCCGCCGATTTTGTCGCCAAGATGAAGGGCGTCAGCGGACCCTTGTGTTGCCAGCCAAAGAAGTTGAGCCGGATGCAGGGCTGTCCCGGCCAGTTGCCCGATTTCATATGCGCAGGCCATCGTACGCAGCATCGAAAAGCTGGAGCCGCCGCCTGTATCCGTGGCTAGCCCGACAGTCAGCCCTTTTGCCTTGAGCGTGGCCATCTGGAACAGACCCGACCCAATGAAGGCATTCGAAGTTGGGCAATGGATCAGCGATGCGCCGATGTCCCTGATCCGGTCAATTTCGCGCGGCTCAAGATGGATCGCATGACCGTAAACGCCGTTGGCCCCTAACAGACCAAAGGCCTCGTAGGTGTCCAGGTAGTCTCGGGCTTGAGGAAACAGAGATTTCACCCACGCGATTTCTTCGGTCTGCTCACTCAAGTGAGTTTGCATCAGGCAGTCCGAGTGCTCTGACCAGAGCGCGCCGAGAGCCGATAGTTGCTCGGGCGTGGACGTGGGTGAAAATCGTGGTGTGATGACGTAGCTCAGCCGGTCTTTGCCGTGCCAGCGCTCCAGCAGCGCTTTGCTGTCGTCGTAAGCCGATTTGGCGGTGTCGCGGAGCGTGTCGGGTGCGTTGCGATCCATACAGGTTTTGCCCGCCAGAACACGCATTTTGCGTGTCTGAGCCGCGTCGAAAAACGCATCGACGCTTTCAGGATGGATCGTGCAGTAGCTGCACATGGTTGTGGTGCCATGGCTCAGCGCGAGATCGAGATATCGGCCCGAAATATCTGCCGCATAGTTTGGATCTGAGAACCGCGCTTCTTCAGGAAATGTGTAGGTGTTGAGCCAATCGATCAGACGTTTGCCCCAACTCGCGATCATTGCGGTTTGGGGGTAATGCACATGGGCATCAATAAACCCAGCCGAGATCAGGGCCTCGCCGTAGTCGACCGTAGTGGCGGCGTTCGGCGCCTGATCTGCTGGACCAACCCAAGAAATCCGCCCATCGGTCAGCGCCACCGCACCTTTGCGTTCAACCTGTGCGGCTTGGGTCGGATCACCTGCGAAAGGGTCTCCGGAAAATTGCAGCACCTGTCCTTTGAGAAGCGTATCCATAAATCTTCGTACCTTGCTCTTGCGGGATTGAAAATCGTCTATCGCCTCGGACGGGCATTCAGTAAGGTCCTGCCAAGAGTTGCGGACATGAGGTCGAGATGAGCGAAGAGCAGGTCCAAGCCGCCGAATTGCCCGAGGATGCCTATGCGCTTGAGCGCAGCCTTGTCGAGGATGTTCGTGCTGCTGTCGATACGATGGATGCGCGTGCGCTTGATGTCTTGCTGGAGCCCTTGCATCCGGCAGATATCGCCGACCTTCTGGAACAAATCGGTGCCGATGAACGCCGTGGCCTGTTGGAACTCTGGTCAACGGGGCTGGATGGCGAAGTTCTTTCGGAGCTGGAAGAAGGATTGCGGGAAGAGGTCATCCAGACCCTGACACCGCAGGCGCTGACGGAAGCGGTGCGCGACCTCTACTCGGACGATGTTGTTGATCTGGTCGAGGATCTCGAACAGGCTGAGCAGGACAAAATTCTGGACGTTCTGGATGATGGCGATCGGGCTGCCGTGGAGCAAGCCCTCAGCTACCCGGAATTCTCGGCCGGACGTCTCATGCAGCGAGAGCTTGTCGTGGCGCCGGAGGATTGGAATGTCGGCCAAACCATTGATTTCTTGCGTGGGGATCATGGGCTGCCGGAGCAATTCTATCACGTCATACTCGTTTCTCCGGCATATCACCCGGTCGGCTATGTGACGTTGGGCAAGCTGTTGGGCTCTCCGCGGGAGACGGCGCTGAAGGCCATTCTGGAAGACAGTTTTCGAACAATCCCGGTAACGCAGGCTGAAGAAGACGTGGCCTATGCGTTCAACCAATATCACCTGATTTCGGCCCCGGTCGTGGATGAGGATGAACGGCTGGTCGGTGTGATTACCATAGATGACGCCATGGCGGTTCTGGACGAAGAGGCGGAGGAAGACATTCTGCGCCTCGCCGGTGTTGGCGCGGATGAGAGTATTTCTGACCGGACATTGGAAACCGTCCGACAGCGCTTTCCATGGTTGGCGGTCAATCTTGTGACGGCCATTCTGGCCTCGCTTGTGATTGCGCAATTTGAGGATTTGTTGGCGCAGGTTGTGGCTTTGGCTGTTCTTATGCCGATTGTGGCGTCTATGGGCGGGAACGCGGGTACGCAGTCGCTCACCGTCGCGGTCCGGGCGCTGGCCACGCGCGACCTGACGGGGTCGAACCTGTGGCGGGTTGTGCGACGAGAAGCCGTTGCAGGGCTGATCAATGGTCTGATTTTCGCAGTCGTGATGGGTGTTATTGGTGTCGTGTGGTTCGGCACGCCAGTTCTTGGCGCGGTGATCGCGGCGGCAATGGTAATCAACCTGGTGGTGGCGGCTTTGGCGGGTATCCTGATCCCGATCGTGCTTGATAAGCTTGGGGTTGATCCGGCATTGGCCTCAGGCGCGTTCGTGACGACGGTCACCGATGTGGTCGGGTTCTTCGCCTTTTTGGGGCTTGCCGCGGCTTACCTGATCTAGCCTCTAGGCATCTTGAGGGTCAGGGTGCGCCCGCCTTTGGTGTATTTCAACTGGCTTGCGCCGATGGCTGCGACCCGACCACCATCCACACGATCCCCGACCGAGACTTTCTTGAAACGGCCATTTGGCATGCGCACCAAGGCGCGACGGTTTGATGCGGTCCCGAACACGCCGACGAGGGCGACTTTGCCAAGCGAGATTGCGTTGTTGTCAGTGGCTGCGCGTGCGACGGAGGCGCGTGTTGGTGCGGTGGGCGCGGCGCGGCTGCTGCGCGCCACGGCGGGGCCGGTCGCGCGGGCTGTAGATGCGGTCGAGGCGGAGGCGGACTGTACGGCAGCGGCAGGTTGATTGCGCTGGGCCTCCCGTACCGCAGCGACAATGCGAGAGATGTTGCCGGGGCGGCTAGCAGGCTTCAGAGAGGTTGCAACGGCTTGAGCCGTGGCGGCAGCCAGCACCTGTTCGGCCTCTTGCTGGCTATCGGTTTCGGCTTCTGCGACCGCCCGCGCGATCGCCTCGGCCTGTGCTTGGGCGGAGGCCGGGCGCTGCTGTGGCCGAATGGCCGCCAGTTCGGCCCGTGACAACCCGTTGAGCGTGGCGCGCTCGGCTTGTTCGATAAGATCATCCGGGCGTGCCAGCGGGCGGATTGCTGCAAGCCTGTCATCCGGAACAGGTTCGACAACTTGCGGTGCATTCCTGTCGGGTCTTGGCAAAGCCCGCACCGGTGGCGCCCCGGCAAATACCCGAATGCCGCCCGGGTTGAAGGCGCCGTCGGCTGTCGGAATGACAAGACCGCGGACGTCCAGGTCGAATTTCAAGCCCGCAGGTGGCGGGACGCCGGGATCGGTCAGGCCCTCATCCTGATCACCCGGAACCGCAGGCGGCAACGCTGGCGCATCTTCAAAGGCGGGGTTCGGGTCAAGCGATGCGACATAGAGATCGTTCAGCGTTTGCGGTGTCACATCTGTGGCCAGATCAGGGGATCGTTGCCAAATACCGCTGAGCGCATAGGCGGTTTCGGCATCGTCGAGTGTCATGGCCGCGCTGGGCGGCACATCTGTCGGCAGTACCAGATCGCTTTGTGGCTGTGCATAGTCCGGGACGAGCGGATCTGTCGGAACAGAGGCGAGCTCGATATCTTCGGCATCGGCAATCGCTTCCGGCTCGTCCTGTGTCGGGGTGGGAGTGACATCTGCCACTTCGGTTTCGCGCCCAAAGAGGCGGGCCACCGTTTCTTCGGGCAGCAGATATGAGGAAAACACTGCGAATAGCCCAAGGGCAGCCAGCAGCATCAGCGTCAGCACGACCCCAAGGCGCCTTGGGCGCTGCGCGGCCTGTTTTGCCGCGAGTTCTGCGATTGGATCGCGTTGTGTGGGCGTCGCTGCTGCCGGGGTTGCACGCTTTGCTTTTCGTTGTGCACGCTTCGACTTGGCAGCGGTGATGGCAGTGGAGAGGCCCGCACCAGCAGATTTCAACGCCTCGGTTGTCTTGGCCTTGGCGATCGGACCTATTGGGTTGATCTTGGGGGCAGGTGTTGCCGCCACAACGGCTTTTTCAGGCTCTGGTTTGGGTTTCGCGACCTTTGGTTCGATATCAACCTTTGGTGTCTTCGGAGCGGGCTTCGGCGGTTTCTTCTTCTTGGCGCCACCAAGCTTGGGGGCATTATCCGGGATTGCGATACGCGCAGAAAGCTTGGTCAGCCGCTTTCCCGTGTCCTCGGTCGATGCATCGTCGCCGCGTCGCCGACTAGAGAATGCCGCCGGTTCCGCGGCGGCTGGTTTTTCAGGATCTGCCGCGAGATCATCTTTGTTTTCAGGGTCTTGCTTGGCAGCAGATTCAGGATCAATTTCTGGCTCTGGCTCTGGCTCTGGCTCTGGCTCTGGCTCTGGCTCTGGCTCTGGCTCTGGCTCTGGCTCTGGCTCTGGAACGGGGTCGGGAGCAGCGGCAGAGTAGGCGGGCTCTTCCGTCGTGGCTTCCTCGGCCACTGGTTCTGCTTGATCTTCGTGCTCCTGCTCCTGCTCCTCGCTTGCGTCGGTAGCTGATTGCGGTTTCGGTACTGGCACCAGATCGGTCTCGAACCCGACGCGTTCGCCATAGGTTGTCAGACCAAGGTTGGGTTCACCCTGAAAGTGCTGCGGTTCCGGACGGGCCGTAAAACCGACGGCGTTCAGGCCGTAGGGTGCGATGAAATCTTCGGCTTCCTGCAAGGTTGTGCGTGCGACGGCCACGATCTGAACCTCGGGGGCGGTGCCCCGGATCGCGTAAGACAATTCTTCGATGCTGTAGGGCGTGCGGGTTTCCAGCGCGCGCTCCACATCACCTTGGATGTTGTGGCCGACAGGCACGGTTGCGTAGAGCAACTGGGATGGGGGCAAGATCAGCTTTGTGGCAAAGTCGGTGCCGCCCAGATCCTGTGCCAGATCGCGCATCTCATGCAGCTTGGCTGACAGATCAGGATCGTCCAGCATAACGTCGCGCACGGCTGTCCAGTCGCCATCATCCGCCGCGCGATGCAGCAGGACAATCCCGTCCTCTGACAGATCAAGAGCAAAATTCGGCATCATTTTTGGCGATGGTTCCATTTCGATCTGAGCGTGTACATAAGCCAGTGCGCGCCAATTGACTGCAATTTATCCCAGAAATTCTTTAAGAGGAAGAAGAAGCCGCCAAGGAATTGGCTTTGCGAGTCGTCTGACCCACTGAAGATGCATTAAAATCGATGGAGACTACCGATGAAAAACGTGATTGTGATCGTCCTCTTGTGGTGTTTGGCGCTGCCAGCCTTGGCGGAGGATGACGCTGGCCGGTTGACTGTCAGTGGCACGGGCTATGCGACCGGGGCGCCCGATATGGCGACGCTGACGCTGGGAGTGACACAGCAAGAGAAGACAGCCGGAGAGGCATTGGCCGCAGCCAGTGCCGCGACATTAAAAATACTGGAGGCACTGAAAGCGGCCGGTATTGCCGACAAGGACATGCAGACAAGCCAGCTGACGCTCAACCCGCAATGGAACTATCGCAACAGCAGCGGACAGGACGTCAATGAAATCACCGGTTATGTGGCGTCCAACCTGCTGAATGTGCGCATTCGCGAGATTGGCGAGGTCGGCGCGGTATTGGACCGGGTGGCGCAAAGCGGGGCAAACGAGTTTCGGGGCCTGAGTTTTGGTTTTGCCGAGCCGCAAGGCAAGGAAGATGAAGCGCGTATGGCGGCAATCAAGGACGCACGGCGTAAAGCTGACCTGATGGCTGAGGCCGCAGGCGTCACATTGGCGCGGATTGTGTCGATCAGTGAAGCCGGAGGGCAGGGGCGCCCGATCATGATGGCCGAGGCGCGCATGGCTGCCGACAGCGCTGTGCCTGTCGCAAGCGGAGAGGTGTCACTGCAATCTACCGTGACTTTGGTCTTCGAACTGGGTGACTAAGCCCGAGGATTTGCGCCCGCTGTCGCGCGCGCGATGCGGGGGGAGGCTCTGCCTCCCCCCGCACCCCCCACCGGGATATTTTCAAACATGGGAAGGGGGCAACCCTTCTCAGGAGGTTGCTTTGCTGAGCGCCTGATCGAGATCTGCGATCAGATCGTCGGCGTCTTCAATGCCGATGGAGACGCGCACGACATTCGGAGCGGCGCCTGCGGCTTCCTGCTGTTCTGCGGTCAATTGTCTGTGGGTGGTCGAGGCCGAGTGGATGATCAATGAGCGTGTGTCGCCCAGATTGGCCACATGCGAGAAGATCTCGAGGCTATCGACAAGTTTGACACAGGCGTCATATCCGCCTTTCACGGCGAATGTAAAAAGTGCGCCCGCGCCACGTGGGCAGACATCCTTGACCCGGTCGAAATAGGGAGACGATTTCAAACCAGCATAGGTGACGAAATCGACGCGATCATCCTTTTCGAGCCAGTTTGCGATTTTCTCGGCATTTTCGATATGGCGGTCCATGCGCAGGCTGAGCGTCTCGATGCCCATCAGCGTGTAATGCGCGGCTTGCGGGTTCATCGTCATGCCCAGATCGCGCAGCCCAATTGCGATGCCGTGAAAGGTGAAGGCCAGAGGTCCAAAAGTTTCGGCGAATTTCAGGCCATGATAGGCGGGTTCCGGTTCGGACATCGAGGGAAACTTGCCAGAGGCGGCCCAGTCAAATGTGCCGCTATCGACCACGCAGCCGCCTGTCACTGTGCCGTTGCCGGTCAGATACTTCGTGGTGGAATGCACAACAAGGGTCGCGCCATGTTCGATGGGGCGGCAGAGATAGGGGGTTGCTGACGTATTGTCGATGATCAGCGGAATGCCGGCCGCATCCGAGATATCGGCGATGGCGCGCACATCCATGATGTAGCCGCCGGGATTGGCGATGGCTTCGCCGAATACAGCGCGTGTGTCGTCATCAATTGCGGCTTTCACGGCGTCCAGATCGTCGAAATCGACGAATTTCGCAGACCAGCCGAAGCGTTTGATGGTCTGGCTGAATTGGGTCACGGTGCCGCCATAGAGCCGGGTCGATGCCACCACATTGCAGCCGGGCTGCATCAGCGGGAAGAGGGCCATGATCTGTGCCGCATGGCCCGACGAGCAGCAAACGGCGCCCGCTCCGCCTTCGAGCGTTGCGATGCGCTCTTGCAAAACGGCGACGGTGGGGTTCGTCAGGCGTGAATAGATATATCCCACCTCTTGCAGGTTGAAGAGGGCGGCAGCATGTTCGGCGTCCCGGAAGACGTAAGCCGTGGATTGATAGATCGGTGTCTGGCGCGCGCCGGTTGCGGGATCAGGGCGGGCTCCTGCGTGAATTTGCAACGTATCAAAGCCGTAGCTGTCAGTGTCAGACATTGGGGTTCCTCCGGGATTGGCAAATTTTCGGGCACCCTAAAGCCAAGCAACACGGCTCACAATGCCTATCAGGAGTGCCTGCCGGTGCAGGCCTAGCCCGAGCGCAGACCGGTTTCCACCAGAAGGCCGCGGCGCTTTGCTTCGTAGTAGTAACCACGGGCGTACCAGCTGACGGCGGTGGCCTCATCGCCATCGGAGACCAGCCATGCACCGCGCAGATATTTCACGGCGAATTGCAGGTTTATGTCAGGGTTGAGCAATTCACGCGCCGGGCCGCGATGGCCCATTGAACGCGCTGTTGCGGGCAGGATTTGCATCATACCCCAATAGGGGCCGTTGCGGGCGTCCGGGCGATAGTCGCTTTCGCGCTGAACGACCCGGTGAACTAGCGTTCGTGGAATTTGATAGTGATCCGCCCATTTGTTGATAAGCAACCGAATTTCCGGTGTTTCGCCGGGATAAAGCGCGGGCTCATTGCTGGCGGCAGCGGCTTGGGGATCGCGGGAACGACCGCAGGCGGAGACTGCGGCGGCTGAGAGGCAAAAGAAGCGTCGGTTCATCATGGGGATGATTTACCCTGCGCCCGGGCCTTTCGCCACTCCTGCTTGGCGGGTCACGCAAAAAGACGCCGATCTGCTCTTGGCAAGGCGAGCGCATCGCGACAGAGTGCGGCCATGCTGACACCGTTTCATCTTGCTTATCACGTCACCGATCTGGATCAGGCCCGCGCCTTTTATGGTGGAGTGCTGGGCTGTGCCGAAGGGCGCTCGACAGACACATGGGTCGATTTTGATTTCTTTGGTCACCAGATCAGTCTGCACAAGGGCAGGCCGTTTGAAACCGCCAACACGGGAAAGGTCGGCGACCATATGGTGCCGATGCCCCACTTGGGCCTGGTGCTGGCCTACACGGACTGGGTTGCTCTGTCGGAGCGTCTGGTGGATGCGAACACGGCTTGGGTCATTCCACCATCGGTTCGGTTCGAGGGCGAACCGGGTGAGCAATGGACGATGTTCTTTCGTGATCCATCCGGAAACCCCATTGAGATCAAGGGGTTCAAGGAAATGGAAGGTGTGTTCAAGTCATGAGCCTTTATACGTCGCGGCTAACGTGGACCGGCAATCAGGGACAGGGCAACCGCAGCTACAAAGGGTATCAGCGGACATGGTCTGTCACGACGCCGGGAAAGCCGGAAATTCACTGTTCGAACGATCCGCTTCTGGGGGGTGATCCATCCTTGCACAATCCCGAGGACCTTTTGCTCTCGGCTTTGTCGGCCTGTCACATGCTTTGGTATCTGCATCTGGCTTTTGATGCAGGCATCGAAGTGCATGGCTATGAAGACACGCCGGAGGCTACGGGAGAAAATGAGCCAAGCGGTGCGGGGCGTTTTCTGTCAGCGACCCTGAAGCCGCTGATCACGCTGGCGCAGGGGACAGACCAAGCGGCAGCGGATGCAGTTCACTCGAAAATTCACGCTGTTTGCTTTATCGCGCGGTCCGTCAATTTTCCTGTGACTTACGACGCGCGCTACCAAGAGCTCAGCTGATCAGCGATCTTGACGCCTTGCCTCCGGGTTACTCGGCGGCGGTTCGCTTTTGTTCGAGCCAACTCCAGACACGGTGTGGTGTGAAGGGCATATCGGCGTGTTCGATGCCCATTTCTGCCAGCGCGTCATGCACACCGTTTGAAACGGCGGCCAAAGCCCCGACCGTCCCGGCCTCGCCACAGCCTTTCATGCCCAGCACATTGGCTGTCGATGGCACAGGCTCGGAGTAGAAAGCGATCATCGGCATATCGGCGGCGCGCGGCATGCCGTAATCCATGAAGGTTGCGGTCAGAAGTTGGCCGTCATCGTCATAGACCACATGCTCGGTGATGGCCTGACCGATGCCCTGAACAACGCCCCCATGCACCTGACCCTCGGCCAGCATCGGGTTCATCAGGTTTCCAAAGTCATCCACAACGGTGTATTTCACGCATTGAGTGACACCGGTTTGAGGATCGATCTCCATTTCTGCGATATGACACCCGTTGGGGTAGGACCGACCGGGGAGGGTGGTCGTCTCTTCAGTGATCAAAAGATCGTCGCGGTTCTGAGTATGCGCAAGCTCAGCGGCCTCGATGATCGTCATGACCCGGTTCGAGCCTTCTGCGCGAAACTGACCGTCTTCGAAATTCACCTCATCCACGCCCAGTTGGTCGGCAACAAACGGTTTGAATTTCTCAACTGCCGTGATGGCGGAGGCGCGGGTGGCCGAGCCTTGTGTGGTCACGGAGCGTGATCCGCCGGTTCCGCCGCCCTTGGCGATGCGGTCGCTGTCGCCTTGGACAATATCGACCAATTCAATCGGAATGCCCGCATGGGTGTTCAGGAACTGGGCAAAGACAGTTTCATGGCCCTGTCCATTGGATTGCGTGCCTACGTAGAGGTTCACGCGGCCTTGGTCCGTGAATTCGATCTTCGCGGTTTCTTCAGGATCGCCAAGGATAGATTCGATATAGTAACAGATGCCGATGCCCCGCAGCTTGCCTTGTGCCTTTGACTGGGCCTTGCGTGCCGCAAAGCCGGCGAGGTCGGCTTCGCTTTCGGCGCGCGCCAGCACCTTGTGGAAATCGCCAACATCATAGAGCTCTCCCGTGACGGTCTTATAGGGAAACTGATCGGCGGGAATAAAGTTGATGCGGCGCAATTCGAGCGGGTCTATGTCCAGTTGACGCGCGGCATGATCCATTGCGCGTTCGAGTACAAAGATCGCCTCTGGACGTCCTGCCCCGCGATAGGCATCTACCTGCGTGGTGTTGGTGTAGATGCCCTGATTGCGGAAATAGGCGGTTTGCACGTCATAGGTGCCCATCAGGACCTTTGCGGCCAGATCGGACTGGATGAACTGCGCATAGCCGGAGTTATAGGCGCCCATATTCGAGACAGCGTGGGCGCGATAGGCAATAATCTTGTTGTTGGTATCAAACGCGAGCTCGGCCTTGGTCACGAGATCGCGCCCGGAATTATCGCTGAGCATGGATTCAGTGCGTTCTGCGTGCCATCTGACGGGCTTGTTCAAAGCCCGAGCCGCATGTGCCACGCAGAAATATTCTGGGTAATTGAAGGCTTTCATGCCGAAGCCGCCGCCGACATCGGGCGTGGTGACCTTCACGTCTGCCTTGTCGAGGCCCAACGTGTCGGCAATCGCGTCGCGGATACCCCAGACCCCTTGTCCGGAAAAGGCGATATGAAGACGTGTGTCCTGCATGAAGCCGACACAACCGCGTGGCTCCATCGAGTTGGCGATGATCCGATTGTCGACGACATCGAGCGAGATCGTCTTGGCTGCCGATTGGAAGGCCGCCTCTGTCGCGCTTTCATCCCCGATATCCCAATCATAGGCCACGTTATCGGGCGCTTCTGGGTGGATTGCATCGCCACCGGGTGTGACTTCCATATGGGTCGGTACTTCATCGACATCAAACATAATGGCTTCGGCAGCGTCTTTTGCCTGCTCCAGCGTTTCGGCCACGATGAAGGCAACCGGCTCACCGACAAAACGCACGCGGTCAGTTGCGAGGATCGGGCGCGTCGGAGCGGCCCCTTTGGAGCCATCACGGTTCTCGATGATTGACGCATCAAGTTTGTTCTTCAGGCCAGCCTCGACCAGATCCTGCGCAGTCAGGATCATATGAATCCCGTCCATTTCAAGCGCATCGCTCACATCGAGTTCCGTGATGTCACCATGCGCCATGGAGGAGCGAAACATGACGCCATGCAGCGCACCTTCGGGGATATGATCTTCCAGATAGCGGCCGGTTCCATTCAGGAAGCGCACATCTTCGAGACGTTTGACGGGCTGCGAGGTTCCGAATTTTGCAATAGATGTCATGGCCGTGCTCCTCTTGGACTTGATGCGAACAGTAGCGGTGTACCGGGCGCTGTCCAGACCTGCCCGTGGCGGTTTCAACATTATTCAGAGATTCTATCAGGGGCGTTGAGACTATCAGCGCTTTCTGGGTTTTGCACGCAGGGTGGGATCAGCCGCGCGCGGATCTTCGGGCCAGTTATGTCGCGGATAGCGTGCACGCATATCCTTGCGCACATCGGCATAAGATCCATCCCAGAAGCCGGGCAGGTCAGTGGTGATCTGAATGGGGCGCTGCGCCGGAGAGAGCAGCGTGATCTGGATCGGGGTTTTTGCAGGCCCGATTGTCGGATGTGTGGTGGCGCCAAGCATTTCCTGCAGGCGGACCGCGATGGCGGGGGTTTCGCCTGAATAATCCACGGCTATCTGTCGGCCCAAAGGCGTCGTGATTTGCGCAGGTGCCAACTGATCCAGCTTTTGGCTGACATCCCAGCCAAGATCGGCCTGTAATGCTGAATGTGGATCGAGCTTTTTGAGGTCGCCTATGTCCCGCAGACCGCTCAGATAAGGCAGCAGCCAGTCTTCGAGGCGATCCAGAAGGGCCGCGTCTGACCAATCTGGCAATTCCAAGCCGGGGTCATAGGCTGCAATCACCCGTGCGCGCAGAAGGGTGGCGGACTTGCTCCAATTCAGCGTATTCAGGCCCAGATCTCGCACTCCTTGGAGCAGGGCTGTGGCGATCTGTTCTTCTGGCGCGTCATTCCAGATCGTGTCCTTCAATATCAACGCTCCGAAACATTCCTGTTGGCGTGCCTCCACACGGCGATGCCGTTTTGACCAGACGCAGGTTGTCCGAAAGACGAAAGCGTCACCATGGATGTCACGCAGTTCAGCCTCTGTGAGTGGGGCGGCCAGTCGGCATGTCGCTTCGCGTCCGCTTCCGTCCAGATCAAGGGCCACGATCATACGTGCATTGGCCAGATTATCCTCGGCAGGCAGAACCGCACCTTTGCCGCCGGACAGGATGTAGCGCGGATCCTGACCCGGGCGCCGCAAGCCGATGCGATCCGGATAGGCCAGTGCCAGCATCTCGCCGACAGAGCGTTTGGGGCCGCTGCAAAAGCGTCTCAGGCGCTTGGCATCTTGGCGTGCCCGCGCAATGACAGCGCGATTGGCATCCGGTCCCGGCGCCTCGAGGGCCTTGAGCCGTTTGCTGAAATCCGCTCCGGCACCGCGGGGCAAAGGGTCTCTTTCTCCCAGAAGCGCTGCTATTTCGGCGGCGCGCACGTCGCTTTGTCCCATCATATGCGCAAGCCTTGGATGGGCGGGCGTCGCGGCCATGGCGCGCCCGTGCTCGGTGATGCGTTCGGTTTTCAAAGCGCCTAGCAGGTTCAGCAATTCGCGCGCCTGACGGAACGCGCCCTCCGGCGGGGGTGTCAGGAATGCCAGATCGCCGGGTGTGGCGCCCCAATTGGCCAGATCCAGCGCCAAGCCGGTCAGATCTGCGGCTTCTATTTCGGCGGGTGGAAAGCTCGGCAATGCGCCTCCTTCCGGTTTCGACCACATTCTATAACATGTGCCGGGTCCGACACGCCCGGCCCGGCCCCGCCGCTGATCTGCCTCGGCGCGGCTCACGGGCACGGTGACCAATCGTGACATGCCGGAGCGTTGATCGAACTGCGCGCGTCTTGCGCGCCCTGCGTCGATGACAATGCGAATATCCTCGATCGTGAGCGAGGTTTCGGCAATGGAGGTCGCCAACACGATCTTGCGCTTGTCTGACGGCGCGATAGCGGCCCTTTGGTCGGAGAAAGGCAAGGCGCCATAAAGCGGGCGGATGTCGATGTCCGGTAAATCGAGCCGAGCCATGACGCGGCGAATTTCAGCCTCTCCCGGCAGGAAAACAAGGATACTTCCCGTCTCGTTTGTTGCGGCGTCCTGCACCAAATCTGCGACGGTCGCCTCGAATTGAGCGTTGGGGCTCAAGGGACGCGGCAGCCATTTGGTCGTGACTGGAAAGCTCTGGCCCTCCGATGTGAGGATCGGTGCCCCCAATAGATCTGCCACGGGTTGTGCGTCCAAAGTGGCCGACATCACCAGGAGCTTCAGATCATCGCGCAATGCGCCTCGGATATCGGAGGCCAGAGCCAGTCCCAGATCAGCATTGAGGGACCGTTCATGGAATTCGTCGAACACGATCAGGCCCACGCCTGCCAGATCTGGCTGGCTTTGGATCATGCGCGTCAGGATGCCATCTGTCACCACTTCGATACGGGTCGCGTCGCTGATCTTGGTTGCGCCGCGCATCCGGTAGCCAACCGTTTGTCCGACGCTTTCGCCCAACATCTGCGCCATGCGCTCGGCTGCGGCGCGCGCCGCCAACCTGCGCGGCTCCAGCATGACCAATCGACCTTCAAAAGCGCCTGCTTGCAGAAGCGCCAAAGGCACCCGGGTGGTTTTCCCGGCGCCCGGAGGTGCCTGCAGTACGGCCAGACCGCCAGCCATGGCCTCAATCAGGTCTCCCAACACATCTTCAATTGGCAATCCGGTCATGGACCCCGCATTAACCTTAACGCGCGGCCGCGTCACGGGCGAACCTGTCTCTTCCCATGTTGGAAAATATCCCCGCCGGAGGCTCCGCGGATTGCCACCCAGACGGACCTCCGCCATAAAACGCCCATGGATTTGGCTGCGAAACTCATTTCAGGCGATCGCCGCGCTTTGGCGCGGGCGATAACGCTGGTCGAAAGTCAACGCACGGATCACCGCGCGCAAGCTCTGGACTTGCTGGATCGTTTGCGCGGAGAGAACCGCGAAGCTTTGCGCATCGGGCTGTCGGGAACACCGGGTGTTGGCAAATCCACCTTTATCGAAGCTTTTGGTACGCATTTGACCGAACAGGGGCTGAAAGTGGCGGTGTTGGCAATTGATCCCAGTTCGACGCGTTCAGGTGGGTCCATTCTGGGTGACAAAACCCGAATGGAGCAACTGGCGCGCAATCCCAACGCCTTTATCCGGCCCAGTCCTTCAAACACACAGCTTGGAGGGGTGGCGCGGCGCACGCGTGAGGCCGTGGCGCTCTGTGAGGCGGCAGGCTTTGATGTGGTGCTGATCGAGACCGTTGGCGTCGGCCAGTCTGAGACCATGGTGGCCGAGATGTCGGATATATTCACACTGCTTTTGGCCCCGGCTGGCGGGGATGAGTTGCAGGGCGTCAAGCGCGGCATCATGGAGATGGCCGATCTGATACTGGTTAATAAATCCGACGGGGATCTGAAAGCAGCGGCAACGCGTACCTGCGCGGACTATGCCGGCGCGTTGCGCCTTTTGAGGAAGCGCGCGCAGGACCCTGATGGTTTTCCCAAGGCGATGCAGGTTTCAGCCCTAACGCTGGATGGGCTTACTGCTGCTTGGCAGGCCATGAGCGATTTGGCGACGTGGCGCAAGGCCGAGGGGCATTGGCAGGCCAACCGTGCTGCGCAAGCTGAACATTGGTTCAGGGAAGCGGTGCGTCATGGTCTGATGGCGCGTCTTGATGCATCGACCGAGGCGCAGTCGGCGATGGCGCAAGAGGTTCAGTCGGTCTCGGCGGGGACAACCTCGCCTGACGCTGCGGCCAAACGTGTGCTCGACGCCTTGAAATAGGCCATTCGCGCCTTGACGGGCCAAGAATCTCGGACTAAACCGCGCGAACAGAATTCAGGGCTCTGCTTGGGCAGGGCCTTTACGCTTTTAACACGAGGAATAGACCCATGTCGCGCGTCTGTGAACTTACGGGCAAAGGCCCGATGGTCGGCAACAATGTCAGCCATGCCAACAACAAGACCAAGCGCCGGTTCTTGCCGAACCTCAACGATGTCACTCTGACCTCGGACGCTCTTGGTCAGTCTTTCAAATTCCGCATTTCTGCAGCAGCTCTGCGCACTGTAGATCATCGCGGCGGACTGGACGGCTTCATGGCGAAAGCCAAGGATGCTGAACTCTCTGCGCGCGCGCTGAAAGTCAAGAAAGACATTGCAAAGGCGCAAACCGCCGCCTGAGCAACTGCTTTTTGAGCAAGCTATTGAAGAGCCGGCCTGCAAGGGCCGGTTTTTTCGTTCTGGCTGGGGTGCTGAAGGGCGTTTGATCGCTCTCGGGCAGAATGACGTGTAGGGCAGGCGCTTTATCAGGCGGCTTCCACGTTCAGCCAGACGCCGCCTTCGGGTCTGAGTGTCACAATCAGCACCGGCTTTGGATCGCGACCCGGAACGCGGGTGAACTTGAAGCGTGACAGGATCGTCGCCAGCATGATGACAGCCTCCTGAATAGCGAAGCTCATGCCAATGCAGACCCGTGGGCCATCGCCGAAAGGCAGGTATTGAAAACGATCGATCTTGTTGCCTTGTGCAAAGCGTTCGGGCTGGAAAGCATGGGGGTCATCCCACAATTGGTGCGAGCGGTGCAGCGCATAGATCGGCAGGGCCACCGTGTCCTTACGACGTATATGCCGCCCACAGAGCTCATCATCTTTCTGGGCAGTGCGCGACAGAAAGGCGGCTGGCGGATATAGTCTGAGCGTTTCATCAATGATCTGCCGTATGTAGGGCAGGGCGGGCAAATCGGCCTGCGTTGCCGTCCGCCCGTTCAGAACAGATTGCGCCTCGTTGCGGGCGAGCGTTTGGACCCGCTCATCAAAAGCACATAAATACAGTGCCCAAGACAAGGTGAGCGCCGTGGTTTCGTGGCCAGCGACAATGAATGTCAGCAAATTGTCCCGAAGCTCGGAGGTGTTCATCTTCCGTTTGGTTTGAGGGTCTTCGCCCGCCATCAACAGATCGAGCAGATCGGGTATCTCATCCTCCCCCTTTTCGCGTCGATCCTCGATGACGCTGTCGGACATCGCCTTCATCTTGCGTATGCCTGCCGATCCAAAGCTGCGGCCGGGGCGCGGAACCCAATCAGGAAAGCCCAAGATGTCAAAGAGTGAAACCTTTGCGGTTTGTTCGATATAGGCTTCAAACGATTCTTGTATCTTGTCGCTGTCATAGCCTTCGTCGCCAGAAAATGTGACGTCGGAGATCACTTCAAAGGTTGTCTTGACCATCTCTTCAAACAGATCGGCGGCCCGGCCGGTCTGTTCAGCGATCCGCGCGCAGGAGCGATCCGCGGCGGCTTCCATGATTGGCGAGAGGTTGGCGATGTTTCTGTGCGAGAAGACAGGAGCCGCGGCACGGCGTTGCCAGCGCCAATGAGCACCTTCGGCGACAAATATGCTGTCCCCGATGGCGGGGCGCAGGATGTTCTTGGTGACGTCGGATTTTGGATAGTCGTCAAGTGCGTCGCGCAAAATATGTCGGAGCGCTTCGGGATCCTGCACCATGTGCCAGCGCTTGCCCATTTTGCCCGAAACAATGGGTTGGTGCAGGGCAATTTCGGGGATGATTTCCAGCAAGTTGCGCCGTGCGGCCTGAAGCGACTGCAAGATGGTCCATTTCTCTTTCACCAAGGGAACCATGGGAGGGTATTGGGCGGTTTGCGACATAATCTCAAAGATATGACAAAGAGGGCGTCAGACAACAGCCTGTGCTGAATTGCCCGGTTTAAGCCTTTGCGACGTTTAACCAGACCCCACCATCAGGCCGAAGGGTCAGGATTAGCTTGGGGGTCGGGACCTTGTCGGGGACCAGTGTAAAGCTGAAGCGGGACAGCAGCGTGGCCAGAATAATGACAGCTTCCTGCAGGGCAAAACTCATGCCGATACAGACCCGGGGGCCGTCGCCGAAGGGGATGTACTGGAAACGGTCAATCGTGTTGTCAGGGTGGAACCGGTCGGGTCGGAAAGCGTCAGGTTCGTCCCAATACAGTACCGAGCGGTGCAGCGAATAAATCGGGACCACAACCGTGTCACCTTTGCGAACCTCCGTTCCGGCCAGCTCGTCAGGCTGCTGCGCGGTTCGGGCGATGAGTGCAAACGGCGGGTAGAGACGCAGGGATTCCTCGACGATCTGCCGGACAAAGGGCAGGTTTGCCAAGTCAGCTTGCGTGGCCACGCGTCCCTGCAAAGCGGCTTTGGCTTCTTGTCGGGCGCGCTCCTGTGCTGAGGGATCAAATCCACAGAGATAAAGCGCCCAGGCCAGGGTCAGCGCAGTCGTCTCGTGACCTGCAAAGATGAAGGTCAGCAGATTATTGCGGATTTCCTGCGCCGTCATGGTGCGATGGGTTTCGGGGTCTTCGCCCGCCATCAGCAGGTCAAGCAGGTCGGGGGGATCGCAGGCGGTGCCTTGCTGTCTGAGTGATATGGCTGTGTCGGCCATGGCGGTCATGTATCTGATATGACGCGCGCCAAACAGGCGACCGGGGCGCGGCACCCATGCGGGCAGCGCGAAGACGTCGAGAAGCGACGCGGATGCCGTCCGGCTAATATAGGCCTCAAATGCTGCCTGAACCTGATCGCTGTTGTGGTGTTCGTCGCCCGACAGGGTGACATCGGATATGACCTCGAACGTGGTTTTGATCATTTCGTCCAGCAGGTTGACCGGCTCGGCTAATTTTGTCTCCAGGCGGGTGCAGGCTCGATTGGCGGCGGCTTCCATCGTCTGAGAGAAATTCGCGATATTGCGATGCGAGAAGGCAGGGGCCACAGCGCGTCGCTGCCAACGCCAATGCGCGCCCTCTGCGATGAATACGCTTTCGCCGATGGCCGGGCGCGAGATGCTTTTGGTGACTTCGGCCTTAGGGTAGTTCTCCTGATTGTCCAAGAGCACGCGTTTCAGAGCGGCGGGCTCGGTGATCATATGCCAGCGGGTGCCTTTGCTGCCCGAGACAATCGGGTGGTTCAGCGTCTGAACCGGGATAAGTTCCAGAAGATTGCGGCGTGCGATTTTCGCGAGGTCCAGTATGGACCAATGCGGTTGGACCAGAGGCACTAGAGGCGGCAGAGAGGGATCTTCGCTCATGATCTGATTTATCCAAGGTCACGTGTTTTGAGGACTTTGCGCAATAGTACTAAGATCACTTGTCCTGAGCAAAGGTTGCATGATTGCGTCCGCTCTGTCGCTTCGCTATCGAGATTGTGGCACCTTATCGCCAGCGAGGGGAATCTTTGTGACCTTATCAATACGTTATGCGCTCATGGCACTTTGCTTGGTCGGCCTGTCGGCCTGTGCGGTGCCAGACCCTGATGTTGAGGAGAAGGTCGAGCTGGGCGATTTCCGCCTGCTGGGCAATGTCGCGGTGACCACCAATTCACGCAAGATGGGTGTGTCACGGGACGCCTCGTCTGAAGCCTGGGAAGATGTTCTGGAAGCGGCAGTGCAAAAGCGCTTCGGGCGTTATGATGGTGAGACGCCGTATATTCTGAGCTATTCGCTGGATGGTTACATCTTGGCGACCAAAGGCGGGCGGCTTGCGCTTGCGCCGCGCTCTGCGATGTCGATGACGGTTCATATCTGGCAAACGGAGCCACAAAAGCGTCTCGAGGACCGCTCCAAGCAACTTTTGATCCTCGAGCAATTTGATGGCGAAACTTTCATTGGCTCGGGTCTGTTCCGAACCAAGGAAGAGCAGATGGAAAATCTGGCGGCGCAGTTTGCCAAAGCTCTGGAGCGCTGGCTTCAGGCAAATGCAGATTTGTTCGGCCAGACCGTCACGGAAGAGGCCAAGCAGGCTGCGGAAAAAGACGACCTGGAGGCTCTTGCTGATCAGGCGAAGACCGCAGAGCCAGGTTCGTCGAACTGACGCTTGATTTTTCGGCAATTCCTGCATAGGTAGCGCGCGATACGAAAACGGGGCACGGGGCCCCTCACAACCATAAGGCGCGCTAAGCATGGCTAAGGAAAAGTTTGAACGTAACAAGCCGCATGTGAACATCGGCACGATTGGTCACGTTGACCACGGCAAGA
>CANNGL010000006.1 GCA_947504205.1 uncultured Litoreibacter sp.
CATGGCTAAGGAAAAGTTTGAACGTAACAAGCCGCATGTGAACATCGGCACGATTGGTCACGTTGACCACGGCAAGACGACGCTGACGGCGGCGATTACGAAGTATTTTGGCGACTTCAAAGCGTATGATCAGATTGATGGTGCGCCTGAGGAGAAAGCACGTGGGATCACGATCTCGACGGCGCATGTTGAGTATGAGACTGACGCGCGTCACTACGCCCATGTTGATTGCCCCGGCCATGCCGACTACGTGAAGAACATGATCACCGGTGCCGCTCAGATGGACGGCGCGATCCTGGTTGTGAACGCGGCTGACGGCCCGATGCCTCAGACCCGTGAGCACATCCTTCTGGGCCGCCAGGTTGGCATTCCGAAGATGGTCGTGTTCATGAACAAGGTTGATCAGGTTGACGACGAAGAGCTGCTTGAGCTGGTCGAGATGGAAATCCGCGAGCTGCTGAGCTCCTACGATTATCCTGGCGACGATATTCCGATCATCGCAGGCTCGGCGCTGGCTGCCATGGAAGGCAACACGCCGGAGATCGGCGAAGAGAAGATCAAAGAGCTGATGGCGGCTGTGGACGAGTATATCGACACGCCTGAGCGTGCGGTTGACCAGCCATTCCTGATGCCGATCGAGGACGTGTTCTCGATCTCGGGTCGCGGGACGGTTGTGACCGGTCGTGTTGAGCGCGGTGTGATCAATGTGGGTGACGAGATCGAAATCGTTGGTATCCGCGACACGTCGAAGACGACATGTACGGGTGTTGAGATGTTCCGCAAGCTGCTGGATCGCGGTGAAGCGGGCGACAATATCGGCGCGCTTCTGCGTGGTGTTGATCGTGAAGGCGTTGAGCGTGGCCAGGTTCTGTGTAAGCCCGGTTCCGTGACCCCGCACACGAAGTTCGAGGCGGAAGCCTACATCCTGACGAAGGAAGAGGGTGGCCGTCACACGCCGTTCTTTGCCAACTACCGTCCACAGTTCTACTTCCGGACCACCGATGTGACCGGGTCTGTTGAGCTTGCAGAAGGTACGGAGATGGTGATGCCGGGCGACAACGTGTCGTTCAAGGTCGAGCTGATCGCCCCGATCGCCATGGAAGGCGGCCTGCGCTTCGCCATCCGCGAAGGCGGTCGCACCGTCGGAGCAGGCGTCGTCTCCAAAATTATCGACTAA
>CANNGL010000007.1 GCA_947504205.1 uncultured Litoreibacter sp.
ACGCGCCGAAAGTCAGGCCATTGTCTGTTTCACCAGTCATGGTGAATGTGACGTCGATATCGGTAAAGAATTGTGCGCCCGATGCGGACGTCTTGGAAACACCCATTTCAGCGCGACCAGTTAGGGCCACATCTGCAACGGCTACACTCGTAAATCCTACAAAAGCAGTAGTTGTGAGAAGAATCTTTTTCATGATTTTCGCCTCAAGGATCAAATTGTCGATTTACTTCATTGGGGCATAAATACTTGAAAACACTCTGCCAATAAAGATGTTCGATTCCGGATCGGCGATTTCGGGCCATTTTTGCAACTGCATCCTGTCACGAGTCGCATCAAACCGCCCAAAAAAGGAAAAGAGCGGGCAGAAACCCGCTCTTCCCAAAATAGTCTGAGTTTGTTGGCTTAGAAGCTAAGACCAAGACCCAGTGAGTATGTGGTGCTGTCAACGCCAGCGTTGGTTGTGCCGTCACCGTAACCGAAGTGAACGACAGCGCCGCCACCAAGGTCGTAAGCTGCGGCCAGACCGAAGCCATCAGCTTCTGTGCCGTCGTTGAATTCAACTTCACCGTAGTTGGCGTGGATCGAGAATGCACCGCTTGTGTAGCCGATGCCGATACCGATGTTGCTGTCAGGACCTGCAACTGCAGCGGAATCCCAATCAGCATACACGATGCCGAGCGACAGACCGTTGTCCAGGTTTGCAGCGATCGATGCACCTGTTGCAGATGTATCATCAGCAACACCTACGCTGTCTGCAGCTTCCTG
>CANNGL010000008.1 GCA_947504205.1 uncultured Litoreibacter sp.
GAGATCGCAACGCCGAACGCACCTGAAGTATAGTCCCAACGCAGGATCTGACCGTCAGCAGCACCGTCAAGGTAGGAGCCAACATAACCAGCGTGAGATGTTTCATCATCAGCGATCGAACCTGGGTTGCCGACATTGCCAGCTTCCGTCAGAGCCCAATCCAGAGCGCCGTCAGTGTCACCCATGGTGACTGTACCGAAGCTACCGGAGATGAAGATCGTTGCGCCACCGTCGTCAGCATTGTTGTCGAATGCTGGGTTCGGGTTCAGCGTGTCGTCAGCTGTACCAACGATGCCGTCAGCACCAGCGTTGATGCTTTGGTCTGCAGACTCGTCAAGGTCGATAGACGCGCCGAAAGTCAGGCCATTGTCTGTTTCACCAGTCATGGTGAATGTGACGTCGATATCGGTAAAGAATTGTGCG
>CANNGL010000009.1 GCA_947504205.1 uncultured Litoreibacter sp.
ACGATCGATACACGATTCTTTTGGAAAGGACGAAAAAAGGACGAAACACCAGAAGCGGTCAACGTTTTAGAGCTAGAAATAGCAAGTTAAAATAAGGCTAGTCCGTTATCAACTTGAAAAAGTGGCACCGAGTCGGTGCTTTTTTAAGCTTGGCGTAACTAGATCTTGAGACAAATGGCAGTATTCATCCACAATTTTAAAAGAAAAGGGGGGATTGGGGGGTACAGTGCAGGGGAAAGAATAGTAGA
>CANNGL010000010.1 GCA_947504205.1 uncultured Litoreibacter sp.
TCTGCAGCTTCCTGGTGACCAATACCGAAGTTGATCGTACCACCGGAAATGTCCAGAGCGTAACGAAGACCGATTGCAAAACCGATGCTTGTGTCAACAGTGTCGGAACCGTTGTCGTCCTCAAGAGAGATCGCAACGCCGAACGCACCTGAAGTATAGTCCCAACGCAGGATCTGACCGTCAGCAGCACCGTCAAGGTAGGA